>CAVQIK010000007.1:0-371705 GCA_963712535.1 uncultured delta proteobacterium
ACTCAAGACTGCTGAGATTGTGATGGATTCGCGTGACACCGATATGGCAACGAGAAAGGCTGAGTTCCTGTTGACCCTTTTTCCCGAACGCGCTAGTCGGCCTCTTAAGGATCTTAAGGATATACTGCGCAGGGGGTCTTTACCTTATTTCTGGAAGAATGGAGCGAAGAGAAGAGTTGTTGAGGCTTCTCGCTCAGTATCCCGAGAGCCGCCGTGACATAATCCGAGCATGGGAGATCTTGTTCCCATGGAGTGTCACCGGAAGCAACCCGTGGTTCGAGAGTCTCAAGAAAGATGTCATCCTGAATCGGAACAAGCCTGCACCGGCACCGGCCGGAGAAGGGAGAGGGGTAGCCCCTGACAAAGGACGGGACAGTATTGAATAAAACAGATCGCCTAACCAATAAGGATTGAGACGACTTGAAAAGTCGTTTCAATCCGTTGTTCAAGAAGCCCGGAGCGGCAGCGGCTATTCATATCAATAAGGGTAATGCTTCTTTGGATTGATTAGAGGGAAGAGGTTGAAAGATCGGATTCCGAACTCGGATGATGAAGTAGCGGCCTTGAGGTGCCGGTTCTTGTTCAGGCTGAGCGATTTGCCCGGCCAGAAGCGCTATAGCTGAGGGCGAGCCAGGTGAAGTTTTTCGGGACGTGGGCGGACCTCAGCAAGACCACCTGATCGGGAGAGCGCAGGTGGGAAGCCGTTGGAGTTTAGGTTTCGTTTTTGGCAGGAGGCTTCCTATCCTGGCCACACCAGAACTCTCGATGGCAGCAGTAAGGAACGGAGTCTGAGGGTACCGCCACAGGTTGGACAAGTGATGGGCTGCCAGGGTTCGAGGTCGGTTTTGGGTAAGGCCACATTGAAGCCATAGGCCAATTCGATCAGAGTACTGATGTGATCAAGAGAGACTCCACAATTGGGATTCATGAATCCATAGTAACGGACTTTCATGAACCCGGTGGGTAGGACGTGCTGTAAGAAGCGCCGGATGAACTCCATGACCTCCAGGGCAAGGGTTCTTAAGCGGTGGCTATGAGGTTTTCGGTAGCGAATGAAGACCGTGCGGTTCTCGACTTTCAAGATTCGAGAATTGGAGATGGCAACTCTGAAGACGTAGGGGGCAAGGTATTTGAGGCTTGCTTCGCTGGAACCGACGGCTTGGGAGTTGACGTTCCAGTCGATCTGCCAGACTTCAGGGGGGATTTGATCGAAGAGACCGGCTTCCTTCATTTCATCGCGGAACTTGGCTTTGAAGATTATGGAGAGAGCTCTGACGGGGAGATAGAAATCGATCCTGGAGGGGTGCCAGAGGCCATCGGTGGTGGAGAGGGCGCCGCCGGGGACGATGTAATGGATATGGGGGTGATACTCCAGGGTCCGTCCCCAGGTGTGAAGGACGCCGAAGAATCCCGGGAGATCTCCGCCGATGTAATGTTCATCCGGAGCAAGTTTTTTGATGGCTTCGGAGGAGGCCTTGAACAGGGCAGAGTAAGCCACCCGCTGGTTTTTGCGAATGAAGCGGCGCAGTTTTTCCGGGACGGTAAAGGTGAGCAGGAAATGATGACCGGGGAGTTGGCGTTTGATCTGTTTTTCCAGCCACTGCCGGGTCTTATGGTGTTGACAAGCAGGGCAATGGCGATTTCCACAGGAGCGATAGACCCGATGGAGCTGGCCACATTTTTCGCACTGGTAAAGGGCAATGCCGCAGACCTCGGTGCGACAGCCGATGATGGCATCGATGACTTTGCGGTGTACTTTAGGCATGACCTGGGAATAGCGTTCCAAGTACTCGGGGCCGAAGGTTCGGAAGATCTCATTGATTGTGGTCATGGTCCAGCCCCTCCATCACCTGATTGATCAACTGACAGGCATCCTCCTGACCCTTTTGGGTAAGGTGGAGATAGACCATGGTGGTTTCGAGCTGGGCATGGCCCATGTATCGTTGGATGACCCGCAGGTTGACGCCGGCTTCGAGGAGATGGGTGGCATAGGAGTGGCGCAGGGTGTGAACGGAGACCGCCTTTTTTTCGGATTCCTGCAGCAACCTTGGCCCGACGGAAGGCGCCCTGGACACTGCTTTTGGCCATGGGAGACGGAGCGTCCTTTGCTCCATTGCCGTTTCGGCCAAGGGCGGGGAAGAGGAGGCAAGGATGGCGGTGGGTCACCCAATAGCGGCGGAGCAGATTGAGGGTGGATGGGGGTAGAGGGACGTAGCGATCTTTGGCGCCCTTTCCCCGGTGGACATGGATCATCATGCGGGTGGAATCGATATCGGAGACTTCGAGGTAGAGACCTTCATGGAGTCTCAGGCCGCAGGAATAGACGGTGGAAAGATAGGCATAATTCTGGAAGGTTTTGACCTGGGCAAGAATGCTTCGGACTTCTTCAACGCTAAGAACGGCCGGGAGTCGTCGTTCAGTTTGGGCTCGGAGGATTCCGAGGATGTGCCAGTTTCGTTGGAGGACGTGTTCGTAGAAGAAGCGTATGCCGCAATAGCAGATGCGCATGGTATTGGGGGACCAGTGATCAACGTTCTTCCGGTGGAGGAAATAGTCCTGGAGTTCCTGTTCGGTGATCAGATCGGGGGCTTTGCCGTAGAACTGGCTGAGCATGCGAACGGAGCGGGCGTAGGCCTGCTGAGTCCGTTCTCCTTTGCCATTGAGTTGAAGGGCTTGGATCGTTCTGTCATACCACTCTGTCTTCATGATACTTCTCCTTTCTCGATAATGAGGGATTCCCCCTTCCAACGAGGAGGGGTTTGAAGTATCATACTTGACAGAAGGGTATAGGGCCTATGGAATGGACTTCTGACGAGAATTTTTAGGAAGGTTTATAAAAGCAGGAATCTGCCGCGAAGCGGCTTACTTGAACAAGGGCATGCAGCGGACCGCCAGTAAGGCCGGCGCCCGCTGATGCCTGGCGTTGGGCCTGAAAGAAAGAGGGTGAGAAGGAGGATAATATGTCGTCAATAAAAGAACGAATGGCTGAAGTGATTCAAGAGCAGCCCGAAGACGCCACGTATGAAGAGATCATGCGTGAGCTCGCTTTCCACCGGATGATATCTCGGGGTCTGGAGGACTCACGTGCTGGCCGCGTGACCCCCAACGATGAAATGGCGCGGCGGATCCGAACATGGCAGAAATAACCTGGACCGCGGAAGCGGCGCGGTGGCTCAAGGACATTTACGACTACATAGCCCAAGACAACCCAGAGGCCGCCAACACGGTTATCGAGGGTATATACCAGAGGGCACAGATCTTGGTGAGTTTCCCAGAGATTGGTCACAAATACACGTCTGAGCCGGAGGGTGACATCCGCATTCTCCTATATGGCCACTACCGTATCGCATACTTGATACGAGGGGAGGAGCGGATCGATATCTTGGGAGTATTTCATGGTGCTCTTGACATCGATAGATACCTGCCTTGACCAGAACGCCCGACAAGAGGTTCCAGCCGGACCCTCGCTTGCGCTCGGGCCGCTGAGCCTCGCCGTTATAACCGAGACCCAATGAGAAGAATAAATCCATATATTGGTAAATGGCGTATCACTGAAATGGAATTGTGGGATCAGGATTTCATTGATATGGAAACCGAAGGCTATTTCCAATTCGATAAGGATGAAATGGGGCATTTTCAATTCGGCTTGGTTCAGGGCCAAATCGATTATAGAATTGAAAAAGTAGGAGGAATTGAAAGGCTCGAATTTTCATGGGAAGGGCAAGATGAAAATGATGAAAGACTCGGTCGCGGATGGGCTATCATCAAGAACAATTATATTGAGGGCAGGTTTTATTTTCATTTGGGGGATGATTCAGAGTTTAAGGCAAAGAAGATAGAGTGAAATCTGCTCACCTGAAGGTAACAGTTTAGTCGCCATGAAATACCGCCGGCTATGACCACATCAACTGGAATTATGAGTGAATCTTTCGATGCGGGTAAGGATACGTCCTGCGGTAGCCCGCAAGAGGGCGTGGCCGGTTTTTTCCTGTAGGGTGCCTCATGAAAAATTTCAGATTTATTCTGACAATATTGATCCTCGGGTCCTTAGCGGTATCTTTACACGGGTGCGGGGGGGGAATCGAACAACCAACCTCCATAACTGTAACCCCGGACAATCCGATCATACCCACGGGATCCACCCAGCAGTTTACAGCCAGTGGAACATTTGCTGGCGCACCAGGCGGCGATATAACCAAGCTTGTTACCTGGAGCTCATCCGATACTTCGGTAGCGGTAGTTAACAGCAATGGCGTTGTCACGGCCCTGACAGCAGGTACGGCAACCATCACGGCCACCTCCGGGTCTATCTCGGAGAGCACCACTCTTACGGTGACCTCTGCAACCCTATCTTCCATAGAAGTAACGCCAGCCAATCCGAGCATACCCGGGGAGACCACCCAGCAGTTTACAGCCACCGCCACGTTTTCCGACGGGACAACCCATGATATATCTGCGCAGGTCACCTGGAGCTCGTCTAATCCGTTCGTGGCCACAGTTAACATCAATGGCCTGGCCACGGCCCTGGCAGCAGGTACTACGACCGTCACTGCCACCTCCGGGACTGTCTCGGGGAGCACCACCCTTACGGTGACCTCTGCAACTCTGTCTTCCATAGCTGTAACGCCAGCCAACCCGGTCATATCGGTGGCGGCCACCCAGCAGTTTACCGCCACTGCCACGTTTTCTGACGAGACAACCCATGATATAACTGCACAGGTCACCTGGAGCTCGTCCAATACAACGGTAGCGGCAGTTACCAGCAATGGCCTGGTCACGGCCATTGCAACAGGTACTGTAACCATCACGGCCACCTCCGGGACTGTCTCGGGGAGCACCACCCTTACTGTGGCCTCTACAAGCCCATCTTCCATATCTTTGACACCAGCCAACCCGGTCATTTCTGTGGCAACCACCCAGCAATTTACGGCCACCGGTACCTTTTCTGACGGCACAACCCGTGATATAAGTACGCAGGTCACCTGGAGCTCGTCTAATCCGTTCGTAGCCACGGTTAACAGCAATGGTCTGTCCACGGCCATCGCAACGGGTACTGCAACCATCACGGCCACCTCCGGGACTGCCTCGGGAAGCACCACCCTTACGGTGACCTCTGCAACCGTTTCTTCCATAGCTGTAACGCCAGCCGATCTGAGCATACCTGCGGGAACCACCCAGCAGTTTACAGCCACTGCTATCTTTTCCGACCGGACAACCCATGACATAACCACGCAGGTCACCTGGAGCTCGTCCAGTACAACGGTAGCGGTAGTTAACAGCAATGGCCTGGCCACGGCCATTGCCGCAGGTACTGCAACTATCACTGCCGCCTCCGGGACTGTCTCGGGGAGCACTACCCTTACGGTGACCCCTGGAACCCTGTCTTCCATAGTTGTAACGCCACCCAACCCGGCCATATCGTTGGCGACCACCCAGCAGTTTACAGCCACGGCCACGTTTTCTGACGGGACAATCCGTGATATAACTTCGCAGGTCACCTGGAGTTCGTCTAATCCGTTTGTAGCCACAGTTAACAGCAATGGCCTGTCCAAGCCCCTGACGGCAGGTACTACAACCATCACTGCCACCTTCGGGACTATCTCCGCGAACACGACCCTCACGGTCAACTAGTCGTGAAGTCCAACCAAACGTTAACCCCTGCCCGCAAAGGACAAACGCCTTGACATCCGACAGGTCCCGGACTATAACTGACGGACGGCAAGAGCAGCTTTCTATGCACCCGATCCAATGATGCCCGTTGGCGTCTTCGTACCCTGATCTCTGCTAAACCATTCCGATAGAGAAAGGAGCAGGACATGAGACAGATTGGCCCCTATTATGAGAACCTGGCCGCCAAACTGGCCGGAAGCGCTCCATCTCAGCTGGATCCTATTTACCTGGAGCTTGCCGAGATCATGGGAACGAAAGAATCCAAATATATACCCCGTATTCTTGCCAAGCTGGCCACGCCGGAGCAGGCCCGGGTCATCCGCGAGCTTCCGGCGTCGGCGGCGGAAATTGCCGCGAAGTTGGAAAAGGACCAGGCTCTTGTCGAAAAGCATCTGAAAGAGATGATGGAGAAGGGCCTGGTGGTCGTCACTAAGCGTGGGGCACGCATGGTGCGCAACACCCTCCAGCTGCATGATTCGGGGACTAATAATCCCAAGTACGAAAAAATCCTTGGGGAAGAATATCTCGACCTTTGGGCCGCCTACCAGTTGGAGGAGCATTTCCCCGCCCTGATCGACACCCTGGTCGGAGTGGAACGGGGCTTTCCATATTCCCGGATCATCCCCCGCTGGAAATCCATTCAAAACGTTCCGGGGGTCCTCCCCTGCGAAGATATGCGGGATGTCCTGAATTCCCAGGAGGTCATCGCTCTGGTCCCCTGCCCCTGCAAAAAGGGTTTTCAGAAGCGACAATGCGGGGTACAGGATGAGACCTGCATAAACGTGGGCCGGACGGCGATGTACAACCTGAACCGCGGTGTCGGCCGAAAGGTTACTCCCGAGCAGGCCCTCGCTTTCTGTGACCGGACCGACGAGGAGCCTTTCGTTCATATAGCCATCAATCAGAAGACGGTGAACATGCTGGTCTGCAACTGCCACTGGTGCTGCTGTGAGCTCATCCTGCCGCTCCTCCGGCAGGACAAGTATCCACTTTGGAAAGGTTTGGCAAAGAGCCGGTTTGAGGCCGCGGTCGATTTAGAAAAATGCAAGGGCTGCGGCAAGTGCGGGGAAAGGTGCCAGTTTGATGCCGTCGAGGTGAGACCCGATCCCGTATCTGGCCTGAAGAAGAGCTTTGTCGATACCGAAAAATGCATGGGTTGCGGCTGTTGCGCGGTCACCTGCCCGGCTGGGGCGAGGCAAATGAAACTCGTCCGTCCTCCCGAGCATATCCCCGATGTAGGGCCCGTGGTTTACTAACTTTTTTTACCGCAGAGAGCGCTGAGGACGCGGAGAGAATCCATATTCAAAATGAATCAATATTGATGGACTCATAAGGGGCAAAAAGCGGTTTCCCGTCATTCTGGCGAAAGCCGGAATCCAGAGTTCCCGGTGAGAACCGGGGATCCAGCCATTAAACTGAACCCCGGCTTTCGCCGGGGTGGCGATTAAAGGTATTTTCACGAGCTCATCAATTATCTGTTTCCTTTGAATTATCATCCTCTGCGTTCTCCGCGCCCTCTGCGGTTAAATTTTTGAGAAAGAAAACCCAAGATGCCGATTTTCCATTGCCCGTTGGGCGCGGCCTATTACGAAGACGATCCGTGCATCGAATGCGGCCTTTGCCAGGCCCGGACCCCGGCCGAAATGGTCGAGGCTTCGAAAAAAATGCGGGAGTACATCCGGGCCCATCGCGAAAGTAACAATCGGCACCGGAAAATAGCCGTGTGCGGGAAGGGAGGAACCGGCAAAAGCACGCTGACGGCTTTGCTGGCCGGTGCCCTGCGGCGGGAAGGCTATACCGTTCTGGTAATAGACAGCGACGAATCCAACCCGGGGCTTCCGAGATTCTTGGGTTTGAACACCCTGGCCGCTCCTCTGATATCTCTCCTGGAAAGGTTCTCCATGGGGGATCGGAAGCCGGACGCCTCCTGGCTTGAGGCCGCCCGGATTTCCCTGGAGAGCATCCCGAGGGCATTCATCGTGAGCGCTCCGCGGATGAAATTCCTGACGGTTGGCAAAATCATCGATCCTTTTCAGGGATGTGCCTGCCAGATGGCTGACCTGGCCCGCGATTTCGTTCAAAAAATAGAATTGGGATTGAAGGAGATCATGCTGATCGACATGGAAGCCGGGGTCGAGAGCTTCGGCAGGGGAATGGAAAGAGGCGTCGATACGGTCCTCGCGGTCGTCGAACCTTCTTTCGATTCGCTCGCCTTAGCGGAAAAAATCCGCTATATGTCAGAAGGCATCGGCATCCCGGCCGTTCAGGCCATCCTGAACAAAATCCCCTCTCCGGAAATGGAGAAGAAGTTGCGGGACGAACTGGGGGATAAAAAGATGATAGTGGCCGGCGCGGTTTACCTCGACCCTCAGGTCAGCCAGGCCGGATTCAGCGGGGAAAAGCTGCCGGACGATACGGAAGCCGCAGCGCGGGTAAAGCAAATCGTCGCAGCCATATTGTCCGAACAAAAATAATGGTCCGCCCGCCTCCCTGGAAGAATTCTCCCCTATCCCATCTGCATCCGGAGTCGGCTTTAAAAAAGCGGAGGAGACGTTGTGTCCGCAGTTGACTCATAGTTATTGTCTCATTTCCCCTCATATTCCAATTAATGTTATGCAACCCGGGCCACTACGCCCCCTTCTCCGAGACATTCAAAATTCGTTTCGAAGCTGCTTCCAGAAATAGGGCCTGAAATTCGATGCTAAATCCCAAAATAAGCCCGCGAATGTTACTTCCTGAAGTCGAGTTTTTAGCATTTTCCTCCAGGATACAACATTTTAAACGGCAATCAGCAATTTTGGCCGGAAGAAGGTGGCCCTTTGGGGGAGCCAATTTTCTCAAATGTAATTGGCAGGCTTATTTCCTATTCGCTTTTTGGGTGCATTCCAGTTCCTCTCCAGGTTTTGGATTAGGACAGGGCTGAAATGACAATTGGCTTGCTCGCGGCAGTAAAGGGCCATGTATTCCCGAAAGAGATCAGGGGACTCCTTGGCCAATCGAATTGCCTTCCGGTTAGCTCCAAAGCTGACCAAACCGGCGCCGGTGGCAAGAGCCGCAACCCGATCAATGGCCGTATCCATCTGACCCGCAGGGACCACCTCGTTTATAATGGAGTGGGCTTCCGGTGAGGAGACAGGAAAACTCTTATCAAAGAGGATTCCCTGCTGGGCAGCCCTTTCTCCCACGAATCTGGAAAACCGCAGGGGAGCCACTCCGGGTATAATTCCTTCCTTGCGGGCGGGCAGGTTGAAATAAGAACCCTCCTCGGCAATGACATAATCCATCACCAGAAGGACCTGACACCCTCCACCGATTGCGAACGTTTCCAATGCCGCCATCCAGGGTTTTTCCAATGTTTCTTCGGGCCGATCCGGAGCAAAAACCCGGCCTGCTAGTCCGCGGTACATTTTGTTCACGAAACCCAACTCTCGGGTTATGTAAAATATCATGGGAATCTTCCCATCGTAGAGATGTGTCAGGTTAAGACCAGCGGAAAAAATGCGCTTGCCCCGGTATTTTGGATGTTCCACCACATTTCCCCGCAGCAATCCGATTTCAATTTCAGGATCCAGCAAAATCAAATCCACGGCTGTCTCCAAAGGGATCACCGTTGAATTATCCTCGGCATTGAGATAACGCACGTTGCTGTAATACACGCATCCGAGGGCGCCACGCTTCTCGACCCGCGCTGTTCCTAAATCCACAACCCCGTCTCGCTGAAACTTTCCCAGCAATTCATGGGATTCCCGGAGAGGCTGAAGCATGCAATAGATCAAGTACAGTCCGGACTTCCGGTTAGCGAATGCATGGGCCAAGAAGTCGGCCTGGGCGATCTCTATTCCATCTTTCTCGGCAAGCGGCTTTTCACGTTCCGCCTCTAATTCTTTTTGAGTTGGGCAGAGACCGGGACATATTTCGGCCGCCTCACAAACCAAGTCCTCCACGCGAATCGAACGGGTGTACCCCCGGGTTATTTGGTCGACAAGGATATCACCGTAGGTGTGAGAGAAAGCATTTCGGGTATCCCGAAGGATCCCTTGGATCACGTCTGCCCCCCTCCTTTGGGCCGAATCCCGTTTGAGCTTAGGAGGACAACTTTCTAGAATCGCCACAGCAGCCCGATAAATGTCGTGGGCTTGAGAAGCTTGGATTCTCATTTCCTTTGCGTTCGCCTTTTGGGAAAGATCAAGCGTTTGTAAGGTCTTTGAAAAGCCCTCTACGTCTTCCAGGGGAACACCTGCCGAAAGGAGTTCTGCGCTCTGGGCCTTGCTGAGAGCGATCATGGATTCCTCCCCTTTTGTTGATCTCTGTTACCATTCTAACGGAATAGAAGAGCAGATTGAACCCTCTATTTCGATAAGGAATGGAATCTTTGAGCACCCGGCTGAAGGGAATTGCCAAAACAATCATTCCTTCCTGTAATCCTCGGATGATAGATTTTGACAGGTAGTGCAGATTTCAAATCGAAATCAGCAGTTTTGGCCAGGAAAACGGGGAAATTTTTTGGGGGGATAATTCTATCCACGCCATCCAACGATAATTGGGGCTCGGTGGAAAACAGATAAGAAGTCCTTGACTATCGATTTTCCAGGGGAGTAAAATTTTTAATATGGAATCATTCCGAATTAGTAACCTTTTATGAAGACGGAGATCCTTCAAAAACTGAAGGAGCGGCGGTTAAAGTTGACCCCGCAAAGGCCCGCTATTATTGATGCCATGGTCGAGCACTCTTCTCTGCATCCGGGGGCCAGCCTAATCTTCCAAGAGGCAAGAAAGAAAAGGAAGAGGATCAGCTTGTCCATCGTCTATGCAACCCTCGATGAGTTTTCCAAACTGGGCATTATCAAGATGCTGGAATTTGACAGAATGGAAAACCGGTATGAGGGAAATGTTGAAACGCAAATCAATTTGGTTTGTAAGGGATGCAAAAAGATTATTGATTATAAGCTTCCGATCCCTATTGATTCAAAAGAGGTGGCCAAAAGAACTCATTTTGTGGTTGTTGATGCCCGATTGGAATATTACGGCTATTGTGAGAAGTGCAGAAAAGGGTGAACTTTCCATAACTAATTTTTTTTTGGCCTTCTAATTAGGAATAATTCCAGATTAAGGCGGCCAAAGGAAAGGATGTAATTGCTTTGGTGCTGGTCTACGAATTTTGGATTCTCGAAAACCAAGGAAACGCCAGAAAGGAGGAAAAATTATGAATGAAGATAGCAAGTTCCAGGTAACGAGCAGGGCTCACGAACACACGGTCGGCAGAGGCACGTCGAACCGAGACTGGTGGCCCAATCAGCTGAACCTCAAGATCCTGCACCAGCACTCGCCGCTGTCCGACCCCATGGGTAAGGGCTTCAACTACGCAAAAGAGTTCAAGAGCCTCGACCTGGCGGCCGTGAAGAAGGATCTCCGGGCGCTGATGACCGACTCGCAGGACTGGTGGCCGGCGGACTTCGGCCACTACGGGCCCTTGTTCATTCGCATGGCATGGCACAGCGCCGGCACGTACCGCGCCGGTGACGGTCGCGGCGGCGCCGGTGCCGGCCAGCAGCGCTTCGCGCCCCTCAACAGTTGGCCCGACAACGCGAGCCTCGACAAGGCGCGCCGGCTGCTTTGGCCGATCAAGCAGAAGTATGGCAAGAAAATCTCATGGGCCGACCTCATGATTCTTGCGGGCAACGTCGCCCTGGAGTCGATGGGATTCAAGACTTTCGGCTTCGCTGGCGGTCGTGCGGATGTCTGGGAGCCGGAAGAAGACGTCTACTGGGGTTCTGAGAACAAGTGGCTGGATGACAAACGCTACTCCGGCGACCGGAACCTCGAAAATCCGCTCGCCGCCGTGCAGATGGGGCTGATCTACGTCAATCCGGAAGGCCCGAACGGCAACCCGGATCCGATCGCGGCGGCCAAGGATATCCGCGAGATTTTCGCTCGCATGTCCATGAACGACGAAGAGACGGTTGCGCTCATCGCTGGCGGTCACGCCTTCGGCAAAACCCACGGGGCCGGCCCTGCGTCCCATGTCGGGCCTGAGCCAGAAGCAGCCAGGATCGAGGAGCAAGGTCTCGGTTGGAAGAGCAGCTTCGGCACCGGCAAAGGCGGTGATACGATCACCAGCGGCCTGGAAGTCACCTGGACTAACACGCCAACGAAATGGAGCAACAACTTCTTCCGGATCCTGTTCGGCTACGAATGGGAATTGACGAAGAGCCCGGCCGGAGCGCATCAGTGGCAACCGAAGGGTGGCGCAGGCGCCGGCACGATTCCGGATGCCCACGACCCGTCCAAGCGTCACGCGCCAGCCATGCTGACCACTGACCTTTCCTTGAGGTTCGACCCCGCCTACGAAAAGATTTCAAGGCGCTTCTACGAGAACCCGGACCAGTTTGCAGACGCATTCGCCCGCGCGTGGTTCAAGCTGACGCACCGCGACATGGGTCCGCGCGCACGCTATCTCGGCCCGGAGGTTCCTGCCGAAAAGCTCATCTGGCAAGACCCCATCCCCGCGGTCAACCACAAGTTGATTGATGAGCAGGACATTGCCTCCCTCAAGGGCAAGATCCTGGCTTCGGGGCTGTCCGTATCCCAACTGGTGTCGACCGCCTGGGCGTCGGCGTCCACCTTCCGTGGTTCCGACAAGCGCGGCGGTGCCAACGGTGCCCGTATTCGATTGGCGCCGCAGAAGGATTGGGAAGTCAACCAGCCTGCCCAACTGGCGAAGGTGCTCAAGACCCTGGAGGGCATCCAGAGCGCGTTTAACAGCGCGCAGTCCGGCGGCAAGAAGGTATCGCTGGCTGACCTGATCGTTCTGGCCGGTTGCGCGGGCGTCGAGCAGGCTGCGAAGAATGCCGGTCACAAGGTGACGGTTCCCTTCACGCCGGGACGCATGGACGCCTCGCAGGAGCAAACCGATGCGGCTTCCTTCGCCGTGCTCGAGCCGAAGGCGGACGGCTTCCGCAACTACCAGAAGACCCGTTATGCCGTACCGTCCGAGGAATTGCTGGTTGACAAGGCGCAATTGCTGACCCTGACCGCACCCGAAATGACGGTGCTCGTGGGCGGCATGCGCGTCCTGAAGACCAACTTCGGAGGGTCCCAGCACGGCGTCTTCACCAAGCGTCCAGAGACGCTCACCAATGACTTTTTCGTGAATCTGCTCGACATGAGCACGACGTGGAAGGCAACCGCGGAAGACGATGACGTGTTCGAGGGGCGTGATCGCGCAACGGGCGAACTCAAGTGGACCGGCACCCGTGTCGACCTAATCTTCGGTTCGAACTCCCAACTCCGGGCCTTGGCGGAAGTCTACGGATGTGAGGACTCCCAGGAGAAGTTCCTGCATGACTTTGTAGCGGTGTGGAACAAAGTAATGAACCTTGACCGTTTCGACCTCGCCTGATCGCAGCATAAACGTCTTCGAGGGCTTCTGACAGGGCGGCGGAAAAAGGTCAGCTAACAACCGGTTCCAGCGGACGGCTTACCGCCGCCGCTGAACCGGAATGTTAACGCTTTCAATCGATAATATTCACCTCTTCCCCATGGTTCCCCGCATTGATTTGTAGGTGCAATTCACGCCCGATACCGGTTTTTTTCACCTTTTTCCTGTGACATGAAACTCTGATAACGGTACCTATTTCCAATAAAGATAGGTACTTAAAGCAAGCCTATCCCAACCCTCAATTCACAAAAGATGCCGCAGGACTGCCTCCCCTCCTTCATGGGTCCCCGGGGATAATCCGGCAATTACGCCTTGAAGTCAGTGGCTCTCGCGGCTCCTCATCCGCCGAGCATAAAATCAGATATACCCCAAAGACCAAAAGGAGGGAATGCAATGACCATCAAAGAGGCAATCACTCTGTTCGGTTATCACCAACGATCCAGTCACAAACCAAGAACTATCCAAAGTTACCGCCCTCTTCTGCAAACAATTGAAGGCCGGTTCGCAGGACGATCCTTCGACTCCTTAAGGGAAATGGGGTCATAAGGGAAATGGGGTCAGGCAATCATAATAAAACTATATTGACCTATTATGAGCTGCTTGACCGGCTGACTCCTCTGGTCCGACGGGATTCGCCGTTTTCGGAAGGACAGGAGCTCAGAAGTCACGTGTGTGGGTTGAGTCCCGGTTTGTTTGCCAGGTGCGGTTTTCGACCTGGAATCAGAGGGGCCATGCATCTTATTGGGGCGGTCGGCAAGCTCCATTTCATGAACATATGTTGTACAGGTCTGACCCGGATTAGAAGAGTTTTATAATGTTGCGGGCAGTTTTGCGACCGCCTCAATTTCACCCAATTCTTTCTTGACAATTCAGGGGCCGATGTGTGAATTTAACTTGCATATTCATCCACTAGGTGGACTCGTCTGCACGAACAGAAGTTCACCCTCCGAAATAAGGGCAGGGCATAGGTTTGCGCAGAGGAAAGAACAGCGGTTCGGAGCCGCTGGCCTTTTCTTAATAAAGCCACTGGAGGTGGAAAAATGGAGAACATGAGAGGATGGATAGCCATTGGGTTGGTGGGAATATTCACGGGAGGAGGCTTCCTGGCTCTTCCTCCCACCATTTACGCCCAGGAGAAAACCATTGTCTGGAATATCCCGCATACCGCTGCCCCGACTTATTACAAGATCATCAACCTGAACCTTTTCGCTGAAAAAATAAAAGAAAAGAGTAAGGGCCGGATGGAGATCCGGGTTCATCCTGCTTCTTCTCTCTATCCACAGCAGGAGCAGATCCCGGCAGTAGTAGACGGGAGGGTGGAGATTGCCCCTGTTAATGTGGGTTACATGGTAGACATGTTTCTCGAAACGGGCGCCCTGGAATTGCCCTTTATGACCCGCTCCTTGGACGAGCACCGTGCGGCGGCCGAAAAACTCCGCTCCTACTACATCGAACGGCTGGCCCAAAAGAATATCCTGCTCCTGGCCATCGGAACCTGGCCCACGCAGCAAATTTTTACTACGAGGAAACCCTTTGCCAAGGTGGAAGACTGGAAGGGAATGAAGGTCCGAGTTTACGGCGCCGAAACGGCGGAACTGACTCGGGCCCTGGGAGGAGCGCCGGTGAATATTCCTTTTGGCGAACTGTATACGGCGTTGCAGAGGAACGTGGCCGACGGAGCCATTACTTCGGCCACGAATGCCGAGCCCATGAAAATCTTCGAGGTGACGAAGTATATCAACTACTGGTACATTAGCGGCGGGGGCAATGAATATCTCGGCTGTAATAAGAATGCACTGAATTCCCTTCCACAGGACCTAAAGAAGGTGGTCCTGGATTCCGTAAAGGAATCTCGCTTTGAAGACAGGGAATGGGAAGCTGCCAAGAGCTTCGATGCCAAGGCCAAACAGCGCTGCGGCGAGCTTGGAATGACCGTAATCGATGTTCCGGAGGCCGAAATTCAGAAAGCTCGAGCGATGATGAAACCCGCCTGGGATGCCTGGCTTAAGAGGACTGGGCCCGAGGGAAAACGGGCTTTGGAACTCGCCCTGAAAGCCCTGGGACGTTAATCCGGACTTGAAAAAATTGACCTTCGACACTGCGCATTGAAACCGAAGCCGACTGGCAGCAAAGGTTATATAAATCCCCCGGCCTTCCTTATTAGGTAGACCTAAATAATGCAAAAAATTTCCATGTGATTAACAGCCAGGCTGCTTCTTCAAGGGCCTTCAAAAGCTCAGCAAACCCATTTTCACTGATTCAGATCGACTCAATATTTGGCTTTTGTTATACTTCACCGGGCGTGGCCTCCTGCAACGGGTATTTTAGGTACATATGCAATCCAATTCCGCCTAATGCAGAGGCCACCTTTCAATTATTATCGTGTTTTAAATCACAGATTTTCTGCACCTGGGGGTAGATCATGGGGGCCGGTTCGAAATCCGCGACGCAGTCAGGGAAATGGGGTCAAGAAATGGGGTCAGGCAATCATAATAAGACTATATTGACCTATTATGATTGTTGTGGTATGAGTTGCCCATGGCTCGAAGACCAAGGGTTTATTTCCCCGGAGCTCTCTACCACGTAATTTGCCGGGGGAACCATAAGCAAAAGATTTTTGGGGATGAAAGGGATTTTGAGACCTATCTTTCTTACCTCTCTGAATACAAAGGCAAAAAAATATTCCTTCCACCTTTATGCTTTTGCGTTGATGGGAAATCACTGCCATCTTCTCCTCGAGGTAAGAGAGGTTCCTCTTTCAAAGATTATGCAAGTGCTTCAGTTCCGCTATACTCGTTATTTTAATAAACGGTACCGCAAGACAGGGCATCTCTTTCAAGGGCGGTACAAAGCGATTGTGTGTGATAAGGAGGCTTATCTCCTCGAATTAATCCGCTACATCCACTTGAATCCGGTTCGCGCAGGGATGGTGGGAGACCCTGCGGTATATCCCTGGACGGGTCACAGGGGATATTTGCGGAAGGGGAAAGAGAATCTGATCGACTCGGACATGGTTTTGAGTCAATTTTCCATGAAGGAATCCATAGCTAGGGACCAGTACCGCCAATTTGTTTCTGAAGGGATCGACACCGGGCATGAGCAGAAATATTACCAGGTGAAGGACCAACGTTATTTGGGGGAGGACGAATTTGTAGATAGAGTCGAAGGTCTAAAGAAAGGCCATGAGCGATCCTACTGGGAAGTTCCCATGGAAAGAATTGTCAGGGAAGTCATTCAGGGGATGAAAATTTCCCGAGATCGGCTATATTCTTTGACTCGTGACCGCCAGGGAGCTTATGGTCGTAGCTTGGTGGCGTATCTCGCCAGGAAGTTGGCAGGATTTCGGGTCAATGAAATTGCACAACATTTTAATCGGGGGTCAATGAGCATATGTTGGGGGGTAAGAAAGGTCGAAAAGACTCTCCAGGAAGATAAGGAGTTTTCTACAGCGGTTGAAATCATGGAAAAGAATCTGATTGAGAAAAGCAGGAAGAAATACTTTATTACAATTGCCTGACCCCATCTTGCGTTTGAGATTGCCGGGTGGGACGACTGAGGCTGAGAATTATCAATTGAACTCGTCGGTCCTGGCGACGTCCAACAAGAAAATCTTGGCGTGATGACCTCCCTTTTGGAGAGATTTGGGTCTTTCCCATGCAATCTTTCTTCCTGAAGTCGTGTTTTTGGTATTTTTCTTCAGGATGCAATAGTTCAAACGGGAATCAGCAACGTGAGGGCATTTGAGGCCAGTAATATCCCTTTAAATTTTGCCTTTGACAACTTTTGAATTTTCTCTATTTCCGATTGTATAGGAAATTATAAAAATCTTTCACCGCAGCGCACTCAGAGAACACAGAGTTAAACCATTCAAAGATAGAATAAAAAAAGCCAGACTTTTCTTGAGTATCTCCAGTTTAATTGTTCTCTGCGTCCTCTGCGCTCTCGGTGGGTTAATCTTTTTTTATTTTCGTGGTCCAGGATTTCTTCTTGCGGCCACGCTGATTTTTCGTGTTTCACGGGTTATAATAAGCATATACCTTTTCTGTGTTCCCTCAGGCGGTAGGAATAAACCCATGAAAATGGGGCATTTTAGAAAGGAGGAGTTCGATGAAAAGAGGATTCGTTTATGTGCTGGTCGTTCTTTTTACCCTTGCAGTAGTGGCCGGGGCCATGGCCCAGGAGAAGGCTCCCGCAAAGGCCAAACCGGAGGCTAAGCGGGAGAGAGTGGTAACTCTTACGGGTACGGTGGAAGCCGTAGACATTCCCAACCGGGTGGTGACGATCAAGGGGTCGAAGGGGAAACTCGTAGAGTTGAAAGTAGAGGAGCAAGCCAAAAATCTGGACCAGGTGAAGGTGGGGGACAAAGTTGTGGCCAAATATTATGAGTCCATCGCCTACCGCCTGAAGAAGCCGGGAGAGGCCGAAGGAGTGAAAACCGAGCAGGCTAAGACGGGGGCCAAACTCGGGGAACCACCGGCCGCCGCCATGGCGAACCAGGTGACGGTAACCGCGACGGTCATGGAGATTTCCCCCAAGAAGAACTATGTGACTCTCAAAGGGCCGAAGGGAAATACCGTGGACGTCAAAGTGATGGATCCCAAGAACATAGAGGGTCTAAAGGCGGGGGATGAGGTGGTCATCACTTACACCCAGGCATTGGCCATTGCTCTCGACAAACCCAAGCCCAAGCCCGAGAAAAAATAGGCGCCTCCGCCGGAGACCTTAGGGAAGGCAGGGGTATGAGTTCCTGCGCGGAACCATGCCCCTCAGAATGAATCTCGCCGAGATCGCAGAGGGCGCGGAGAATTAACGAAAGGAATAATGGAATAGTGGAACAATGGAATAATGGATGAAGGACTATTTTTGCTATTCCATTTGGTCATGATTAACCAAACAACCTGACCTTATAGTTCTGGGGGATTTATGAAATGGGTTTTCCAGAACGATCCAATATGAAGGCTGCAGGGGATTCAGAGTTTCCCTTTGGAGCCTTTCTTAATCCGGCCGGCGTTCAGATGAAAGCGTCGGCCCGCCGCCCACCCCTGACCTTGCGGGGCGGTTGCCGTGCGGGGTAGGCTTACCTTCATCATCTCCTCGCTTTCAACTCGGGTGGTGCAATTGCGGAGCTTTATCCCTCCCGCGGGAACTCAACTTTTTCTGCGCGGGCCCCGGAGCTCACGACGACCTGCCGGTGAGAAAACCCGACCTCAGGACATGCGCATAAATAAAATGGACAGTATTAATGACGGCAGGGCAATACACTATAGTTCCACTTGCCTTGAAAAACTGCCGGCTTAAGATTGACTTTAGCCAGCTCTTTTGGGGAAACCTTCACTCCCGTTGGATAACTCCGGGTGTTAAGCCGTGCCTTGATACGAAGCCCCGTTGCCGTCGTCGTACTTCCGATCAGATTGATAATCGTCTCATGGCTTACCAACGGTCGGCCTCGCCAATTTTGCGTGATAAAGGAAAACATTCGGTGCTCAATCTTGTTCCACTTGCTCGTGCCCGGCGGGAAGTGACTGACCTGGATGCGCAGTCCCGTCCTATCCGCCAAACGCTGACAGCCGATTTTCCACAAGCGCGAGCGACTGCTGTTGCTACCCCCTGCGTCCGCCAGGATCAGCAATTCCTTGGCCTGGGCGTAGGTTCTCCTCCCCATCTGTTTCCACCAGGCAAGGATACTGTCGATGGCAAAATCCGCCGTGTCGTGATCAATCCCCACACTGACCCAACCACTATTGTCTCCAACGTCATATATACCGTAGGGAATGACTTTACCCAGTTCCTGATCTTCAAAATCGTGCACCCTCGTTTCCAGGGGACTCCCCTGGGGATACCATTCCCGGCCTCCATTCTTGTAGTTGCCAACCAACTCCTTCTTCTTGGTATCTACCGAAATGACCGGTTGACCTCGCCGCTGAAACGCCTTGGCTTGAGCATTGATATACTCAAACTGCGCATTCCGATCCGGATGCTGCGTGCCCTCAATCGTCTTGGCATTCCCCTGAAGGCTGTACTGCATCTTATGCAACAGGTCGGCCACCTTGCGGTCGGCAATCCGGTATCCCGCCCGTTGCAGCTCCACGGCCAAGCGCCGCGTACTCTTGCACGTCCATCGCAAGGGAGACTCCGGGTCCCCTCGCGTGGTCGGCTCCACCAATTCGTCCAGCGCCTTGATGATGTCAGGCGCATGGAAGATCACTGGCTTTCGCCCCCCGCCGGCCTTTCGAATCCGCCCCGTTGGAGCTGCTACCAATCGGTGCCTTCCAAGGTCCGCAAGCCCCGTGTGTATCGTCGTCCGAGACATCCCGGTCGCTTTGGCAACCAGCGATACCCCTCCTCGACGCAAGGAACGCGCTTCGGCAGCCGCCCAGACCCGGCGTCCTCGCTCGTCAAGAATGGACTCCAGGACACGATACTTATCCTGAACCGATTGAATAAGGGTTGTATCCATGAAAGAAGCATACATCAAATAACCTTTTTGTTCAAGTTATTTGTGCGCGAACCCTCAAGACCGGGAGTAGACCTAACGTGACTAGTCGGTGGGTAATTTTGTCCATGATCATAACCCTGGGTTGGCTTGGGTCGGGAAACGGTTTGGCCGCGGACCGGAAGGACCTGCGAGCCGATGGCGGTACCAATACCATGCCTGTTCACTGGGATCAGGCCTCCCCAAAAATCATCTCCCACCTCGACCAGGCGGAGATGGAGTGGGGAGAGGTGCTCTTCGAAATAAAAAAACTTGACCCCCAAACCCTGGCGGCCCAAAGTGCGGGTCTCATCAAAGCCGATCCCGCCGAGTGTTTCAAGATAGTCCGCAAGTATAATCAATATGCTGAGATCATGCCCCACACAGTCGAAAGCAGGGTGATTCGATCCTTTAGGCTGGGAGGAGATTATGCCGGGGCCGCGGCGGTAGATTTTTGGACCCGGCTAAACGTCTACGGCTTTGAAATCGGCTATCTGCTTCGTATCGCCCATCTCAGCGAACCCCAAAACCGGCGATTTCGCAGCTTCTGGACCCTGATCGATAACCCGACGCAGGTAGTCGGGGTTTGCGGTTCGGAGAAGACCCCTTGCGAGAATGATTTGGACCTCAACCTGGGTTCGCACCAGTTTGAACCCTACCCCGGGAATCCAAACTATACCCTGCACACGTACACGGTAATCCTTGGGACAAAAAATTGGCTGCAACAGGTGGCCATTCGACTGGGAAGCCGGAAAACCATGCCGGGCGTCACCCAGGGGATCCGAAAGGCCCTCCTACCTCAGGAGTAAGGAGAGGGGCAGAGACTTCCTTTCGCCCCAGGGGTCCTTTGATCCTCGAATAAAATTCAAAGGGGGGACGCCCTTCTGTGTGTCAAGGGGATTTGAGCACAAGATCTAGTTGTTCGGGCCTTTTCACTGGAAGGTCCACCAAACAACCCGAAGATGTGATAAAATTCCCTTGAGGCACAATTCGCCCTTTTTGTATATTCGATTCACCCAAAGCGAGTTCTTATCAATTCAAATCAAAGGGGGGCAGGACATATGGCGGATACGAGAACACTCGGCGCACTCGTCATCGGACTCGCGCTCGCGGCGGGGCCCGCACTGGCGGAGGAATCGGCACAGCACTCCCCTGGCTTCGTGGACGTCGTCAGGGAGTCGCTCGTCGGCGACGTCTATGCCACGCCCTCGACCTGGAAGCCGCTCTCGGCCGGAAGTTTCTTCACCGAAGGCTGGAACCGGCCCTGGGCAAGTCCACCCCCAGGCGAAGGCGGCGCCCCCAGACAGGGCTGGCTGAACGCCCAGGACGGCGTGTTCTACCGGCTGGGCATCGCCACCGGAAGTTTCGCCTCGGACTTCCGTGACAACGGCGATCAATACACCGGTGGCCTCACGCTCTACACTCCGTTCGACGCGCGATTCGAGGTGCGGCTCGACATCCCGTTCGTCGTCTCGAGCCGCGAGGCGGTCGGCAGCGGCTACCACACGCATTTCGGGGACTTCCAGATCGCTCCGCGCTTCCTCATTTCAGAGAGCACCAACTTCACACAGTCGTTCGAGGTGACCTTTCGCACTCCAACCGGCTCCGAACAGAACGGCAACGACTTGAGCGCCGGGACCCCGACCTGGCAGTTCTGGTGGAACCCGTGGTCCAAGTTCGTGCTGCGGGGAGGGCTGGGCTTCTCGATCCCGTTCTCCGACCGCTCGACGATCTCCGATGCGTTCATCGGAAACCTCGCCGCCGGCTACTACTTCACGCCCCACGACTTCACCCCGCTGGGGGATCTGGTCTTGTACCTGTCCGCGAACCTGAGCCAGCCGATCGACGACCAAGGGGGTAGCTCCGGAGACACCGTCTTCACGTTGACGCCAGGCTTCCGCACCCACCTCGGCAAGGACTGGTATTTGCTGGGCGCTGTCGAGGTACCCGTGACTCACCCGAAGTCGTTCGACTACAAGGTGCTCTGGGGGCTGATGAAGGTCTTCTGAGAGGTGGGCAGCTTCTTCGCCTGGGCCCCTCTCGCTTCGTCCGGAAAGAACGGCCACCTCGAGACCGTCCGCGTCACGCGCGCGTGGCCAGCACAAAGCGCTCGCGCCGGACCTCAAGGAAGGTCCTTACCCGTCCCCGGAGTATGGCTTCCAGGAGTCCGGCGACGGGCACACTCCGGACCTCGGTTGCGATGACCTGTGAGCGGTAGCCCATCAGATCGAGCGAGGCAGCGTCCGCCGCGGGCAGGACAAACGCGTCCCGCCAGTGATCGCGGACAGGATCGAGCCGGTTCCAGGTATCGATGGGAATGCGCCCGCCGGTGAGTAGCCGCAGCTTGCTCGCGAGGAACTCGGGCCCCGTGACCAGCACCGGCCCGGCCCCGGACCGATAGCGCCGTTCGAGGACGTCTGCCATCGTCCGTACGCCAGCGTCCGGTTCCAGCGCCGGTCCGAGGCTTACCTCGGCATCATTCCGGATTCCAGGTCTTCTGCGGGAATCGAATATCTCCGAATGATGCGACGGCCATGGAAAACCTGGCCCCGGAGGAGCCTGAAGACTGATGGGGCGTGATCGAAGAAATATGGACGGGGTTCGAAATCTTCGGAAAAGGCTTTCATGGCTTTGCGCCTTTCTTCTGGTCCTGGCGGTCCTTCCAATCAAGGCCAGCGGTTCCGGTTTTGAGATCCAGCCGTATGTACAGGACGTCCAGCAGACCTCAGCGAGGGTTCTCTGGAAGGGGGCAGGACAGGAACCGGGGAGGGTTGAATACGGCCCCACTCCAGCCTATGGTTCTTCGGCGGAGGGCCGAATTACATGGATATGGACAAGGCAGAACGGATCGGAAGAGAAAGCAGGAAGCATTTTTGAGAGCCGGCTCAACGGCCTGGTTCCGGGCTCAGTTTACCACTATCGTGTCCGCCTTCCAAACTACGAGAGCCAAGATCGAATGTTCCAAACGCCCCCGCTGGACCGGGATGCCCGTTTTACCTTTGTCGTTTATGGGGATAGCAGAAGTGATCCTGCGACACACGGCAGGGTGATTTCGGCGGCGGCCGCCTGCCACCCGGCTTTCGTCCTGCACACAGGCGATCTGGTGTCCAGTGCAGACGACCAGTGGACGGGTCAGTTCTTCGGGCCTGCGGATTTGCTCCTTCGAGAAACCTGGTTCGCGGTGACCCGCGGAAACCATGAAAGGAATAGTCGGTTTTTCTCATCGTACTTTGGAGGTGGCGGACATGAATCAAACAAAGGCTACTATAGCTTCGACTGGGGTCCCGTCCACGTCGTAACGTTAGACACGAACGTGGAATACAAACCTGGGAGCGAGCAGTACGAATTCCTCAAAAAGGATCTCGAGAATACCGACCGTCCGCTGAAAGTCTTCTTCGGCCATCACCCAGTGTACAGCTCCGGATTCCATGGCGGGACACAGAAGATGCAGCGCTATCTTCAGCCTCTGTTTGAGAAAAACGGAGTCGCTCTCGTATTGGGAGACCATGATCATGATTATGAGCGAACGGTCGTCAACGGAATTACCTATATTGTCAGCGCGGGCGGAGGCGCCCCTTTGTATGGGCAGGAATCGCTGACCTGGGAACCCGGCGACTCGGTTTTCAAAAGTGCCCACCATTTCGTTCAGGTCGACGTCGCGTCCGGCATGATGTCTCTGACGAGTTGGGCCGTCGATCTCCACGGGGCAACAACCGTGATTGACCGGACGACGATATCCCCCCGATAAGAAAGCCCAACCCTATACCTCCATCTGTTTCCCAATCATGGAAGGGGTTCGATATCAATATAATTTATTGGATCGGGGCACATCATTACTACTCGTAATGAGTAATCCATAAAGCAGCCCTTGGCTGAAGATAAGTAGGTGAAGGCATTGAATTCGGCGGGCGGAGGAGATTATCGAGGAAAGAAAGGGCTTCTTCCTGTGAAGCGGCAGGGACTTTGTTGCGTAGGTTGCCTGGCTCAGTTCCCTTTCTTCCTGTGCGCATTCCGAGCAATAAATCACATAGAGGATGAGGACTGGCGGGGTATTTCGCTGAACTCACCCTCCAGTTCCTCTCTTGATCACAAATGTTCGACCAAGGCAACGACGGCGCCCCGCCTCCTCTCTTACAACCTGGAACCCCGTGATTCTGGAATCCCACCCACTCTGAAGATTTAAAGGACATCCGGGTATCCTGTAGTCCGTTCTCTTCGCGCCTTTTTCTTTGACACCAGATAATCTCCTCTTTATAATGGCCTCGTTAAAAGAAGGAAATGAACGAGAGGAGAGAGAGATGGAATTAAAGAACATCATTTATGAAAAACAAGATTCTATCGCCTGGATCACCCTGAACCGGCCCAATGTTCGCAACGCCCAGAATGACGACCTCCGGGCGGAGGTCCTGTGGGCCTTGGAGGATAGCCGGGATGACGACAATGTGCGGGTGATCATATTTACGGGCGCGGGAGACAAAGCCTTCAGCGCCGGCGCGGATATCAGCGAGTTTCCCAAAAGGACGCCGCCCGATATTCTCAAGATGAAAGGCAAGAAGAGGATGACCGACCTCATCCGGGAAATTCCCAAGCCGGCGATTGCCATGGTCAATGGCCTGGCCCTGGGCGGCGGGTGCGAACTGGCCATGTCCTGCGACATCATCATCGCCTCCGAAAATGCCCAGTTTGGCCAGCCGGAAATTAACGTCGGTGTCATCCCGGGCGCCGGGGGAACCCAGGTCCTTCCCCGGCTTGTCGGCGAAAAGAAAGCAAAGGAGATGGTTTTTACCGGCGCCTTTATTTCCGCCCAGGACGCCCTGGCCTTCGGCTTGATCAACAAAGTAGTTCCCCAGGAGAAATTGCGGGAGTCGGCATTGGAAATGGCCAAGGCAATGCTGCGGCACAGCCCCGTCATCCTGAAGCTCTGCAAGCTCGCCATCAACAAGTCTCTTGACGTTCCCTTGACGATCGGGTTGGATTACGAGCGGGACCTCTTCGCCATATGTTTCGGCACGGAAGACCAGAAGGAAGCATCGAAGGCCTTCCTGGAAAAACGGAAGCCTCAATACAAAGGGAAATAGGCGCCTATTGAAAAGGAAGCAGAGCCATATCAGGCTCTGCTTCACTTTGCCCGAGTCCTTGAAATTAAGGGAGGAGGTATTTTCTTCTCCCAAAGCCAATAATACCGGCCAAACCAGAGCCCAGCAACACCAGGCTGGCAGGTTCAGGGACAGCTGCAAGGCTCCCAAAAAGACCGTGATCCTCGATTTCTCCAGGGCCGGGGATTCCCGCGGTGAAGTACACCTTGTTCACGTCTGTCCCGGCGCTCCCGTTTCCGGGCAGCAGCCCCCACAGTCCTTCGATCGCGATCGGATTCCCCGAAGTGTCCTTTAGAGAATCCAAGAACGCCCCTGTGGAGGGGTCAAAGCCGTTTATCGTGCCATCTCCGAAATTTCCGATCAGCAATTTACCGCTTAAATCGCCAAAGTCGCCGGGAGCGGTGGTCATTCCCCATGGGGAATTGAGAGGGCCATTCGAGACCAGGCGTCTGAGGAAGTTCCCGTTCGTGTCAAATACGTCGACAAAACCATTTCCGGGCCCAGGAACATCATCCGTTTTCGCGCTGTCCTGCTTTGCGTAACTGACATACAGCAGGCCCCCGATATTGACGATGTTGAAGGGGGCGAAGCCTGCGGGAATGTTAGGATCCGTGAAGGACCCCGAAAGCGTTGCGGGAGCAAAGGTTCCGTTAAAAACATCTATTCTCCCCAGTGCGAAATCGGCGGCATACAGGAAGTTGCCGGATCCGTTATTTCCGATGGCAATTCCCTTGAAGAGAGCGCCGGACCCGGAGAGATCAGCTTTGAGCACCGCGCTCGTGCCCGAGTTCCAGGCGGCGATGGTCCCGTCCTCCGTGGCGAAAATGAACCGGGCAGGCTGGAAATCCGGAGTGCCATTGAAGACAACCCCGGTGGGTGCGGCCGGCGGGGTCCCGCCTGAAGGAGGAGGAATGGTCACCACCAAGGGGCTGCCCACAGGAAAGGGGTTGCCGCTCCCATTGTAGAGCGTCGAAACACCGGTCCCGTTGTCTGAAACCCAGAAAGGCGTTGTCGGTCCGGCCGTGATTCCCCATGGATTGACGAGATTCGTGTCCTGATTCAGGGCCACCCCCGGCAAGTCGGAAACAGGGTGAACGGTGAAGGAGACAAAAATAAGCCTGGGAGGAGAAGATGTCTGTAAAGGGAGGAAAGGCAACCCCGAAGAATTCAGGTTCTGGAGGTGCCAAAGGACGCCGCTCGGCGGTTTCAAGATCGCGGATGGACGCAAGCGCGGATTTTGAAACGGATGTATTGATCGTCGGGTATGGCGCGGCCGGGGCGAATGCCGCGATTGCCGCTCACGATGCCGGAGGGCGGGTGCTGGTCATCGAAAAGATGAGTTACCCCGGCGGAAACAGCGGGGTTTGCGCCGGGGCGATGCTGATCCCCGAAAGCCTGGAAGACGCCATTCGGTATTACCGAGCGCTCTCGTTCGGTACCGTCGATGAGGAGATGATCCGCGGATTTTCCGAAGCGATCGTGGGCATGCCCCGCCTCCTGACCGCGCTGGGGGCAAAATTCAGCGTTAAGCGGACCGAGCCCGGGTATTTTCCGTCTCTCCTGAGCGGCCACATTCAACGGATTCAGTTCAGCCCCACGGGGGTGGAGGGATTTCGTTTCCTCGATCAGCTGGTCAGGGCCCGGAAAGTCGACGTCCTTATGAATACGGCGGCCGCGAGCCTGATCCAGGACCCCCAAACCGGAGAAGTCATTGGGGCAAAAGCGCGGGACAAGGAAAAGGAGTTGACTCTCCTGGCCCGTCGGGGCGTCATCCTGGCCTGCGGGGGATACGAATACAATCCGGGGATGCTGGCCGACTTCAACTTGCCCGGCGCAACGGATTACGTTTTTGCCTGGGGCACTCCCGGCAACACGGGCGACGGGATTAAACTCGCTTCCGCGGCGGGAGCGGCCCTCTGGCACACGGCCTCAATCGAATGGGGCGCCTTCTGCGCCAGAACACCCAGCCGGAAATTCGGGACGGCGATCGGCACGGGCCTTGGCATGGCCATGCCCGATGGAAGCTACATCTTCGTGAACCGCTCCGGACAAAGGTTCATGGCGGAGAACACAAAGCTGATCCACCGCAAGGGCCCCCTCGAAATCCTCTTTTTCGACCACGACCGCGCGGAGTATCGGAATTTGCCCGCTTACATGGTCTTTGACGACGCATACCGGCGCAAAGGCCCGATTGCCAGTACGCTGGCAACGTATCGGGAACTGTGGGGCGGCCCCGTGGGCTATCCCGTGGTTCACAACGTTTACAGGTGGAGCGACGACAATCAGGCGGAAATCGATGAAGGATGGGTGTTCCAGGCGGACACGTTAGCAGGTCTGGCGAAAAAGCTGGGAATGGAGCCTGCGGCGCTGGAAGCGTCGGTCCGATCCTTCAACAACGCCTGCACGGAGGGGCGCGACCCGCAATTCGGCAGGTCAGAAAAGTCTCTGGCCCAATTGGAGAAGCCCCCCTACTACGCCGTCGAGCTGGCGCTTACCCTGGTCAACACCCAGGGCGGCCCCAAGCACAATAAAGATTGCCAGGTCCTGGATTTCAACGACCGGCCGATTCCCAGGTTGTATGCAGCGGGCGAGGTGGGATCGTTCTTCGGTTTCCTGTATCAGGGAGGGACAAACTACCCGGAGGCCTGGGCCTTCGGGCAAATCGCCGGAAGAAAGGCCGCGGCTGAAACACCGTGGGGGAAATAGACGCGGCGAATATCGCCTAGGCTGAAAAAATCAGGGGCGAACAACGAATCGTGTTCGCCCCATAGAACAAGGGATCTGAAAGGCCTTTTATCCCATCAAATATTTGTGGATCGCATCGGCCGCTTTGCGCCCCGCGCCCATGGCCAGGATCACGGTGGCTGACCCGGTGACGATATCCCCTCCCGCGTAGACGCCCTTTCTTGCTCGTGGCGCCGGTCTCGGGGTCGGCGACGATGTAGCCCCACTTATTGGTCTGCAGGTCGGAGGTCGTGGAAGGGATCAGGGGATTTGCCCCCGTGCCGATCGCCACCACCACCATATCCACTTCCAGGATGAATTCCGACCCGGGGACCGGGATGGGGCGGCGCCGCCCGGATTCGTCGGGTTCGCCGAGCTCCATGCGCTGGCATTTCATCCCGCAAACCCACCCGTCTTCGTTCCCCAGGATCTCCACGGGGAGGGTCAGGAAGTGAAACTGGATCCCCTCTTCCTCGGCGTGGTGGACTTCTTCGCTCCGGGCCGGCAGTTCCTTTTTGGAACGTCGGTAAACAATGTAAACGTCGTCCGCCCCAAGCCGGAGCGCCGTGCGCGCCGAATCCATGGCCACGTTGCCGCCGCCCAGGACCGCGACCCTTTTTCCCTTGGCGATCGGGGTGTCGTACGCCGGGAAGAGGTACGCTTTCATGAGGTTGGAACGGGTGAGGTACTCGTTGGCCGAGTACACCCCGTTGAGGTTCTCCCCCGGGATGTTCATGAAGGTCGGGAGCCCGGCCCCTGTTCCGAGGAAGACGGCATCGTAACCGTCCGCCATGAGTTCATCTACGGTGTAAATTTTCCCGATGACCATGTTCGCCCGAAACTCTACACCGATCTTCTTGAGGTAATCGACTTCCGCCTGGACGATCGCCTTGGGAAGGCGGAACTCGGGGATGCCGTACACCAGCACTCCCCCGGCTTTGTGGAGGGCCTCGAAGACCGTCACCTGGTGGCCCTTCTTGATCAGGTCCCCGGCCAGGGTAAGCCCGGCCGGTCCGGATCCTACCACCGCCACTTTTTTCCCCGTGGGAGGAGCGATCTCGGGCATGGAGAAGGCCCCGGCCGTCCTCTCGAAATCGGCGGCGAACCGCTCCAGGCGGCCGATCGCGACAGGCTCCCCCTTCTTTCCCAGGATGCAGAGCTTTTCGCACTGGTCTTCCTGGGGGCAGACTCTCCCGCAAACCGCCGGGAGGCTGTTCATCTCCTTGAGCTTGCGGGCAGCCCCGAGATAATCCCCCTCGAGGATCTCTGCCACGAAGCCGGGGATGTCCACGGAAACCGGGCATCCCGCGACGCAGGAGGGTTTCTTGCACTGAAGGCACCGGCTGGCTTCGAGCTTAGCCATTTCTTCCGTGTAGCCGAAAGGAACTTCGTCAAAATTTTTCGCCCGGACCCGGGGCTCCTGCTCGGGCATTTTCGTCCGCGGGATCTGCGTTCTTTTCTTCTTTTCGGTTGTCTCAGCCATCAGCGAGTCCCTCCCAGGCAGACCCCGCCCGGATGCAGGTAGGATTCCTGCGCCTGCTTCTCCTGATTTAAATAAGCCCGCTGCCTTTTCACCAGCTCGGCGAAATTCACCTGGTGCCCGTCGAATTCGGGCCCGTCCACGCAAACGAACCGGGTCTTCCCACCCACCGAGACCCGGCAGGCCCCGCACATCCCGGTGGCGTCCACCATGATCGGGTTGAGGCTGACCACGGTCTTGATATTTTTGTTCCGGGTGACGTTGCAGACCACGCGCATCATGGGCACGGGACCGATCGCCACGGCAAGGTCGATCGAGGTTCCCTGGTCGATGAAATCCTGCAGGATGTCGCTCACGAATCCGTGGTAGCCGTAACTCCCGTCGTCCGTGGAAACCTTGAGCACCGTGGATACCCGGGCCATTTCATCTTCGAGGATGAGCAGGTCCTTGGTTCGGGCTCCGATGATGGATATGACCGTATTCCCGGCCTCGCGCATCCCTTTGGCGATGGGATAAACGGGAGCAATCCCGATCCCGCCCCCCACGCAGACCACGGTTCCGAATTTCTCTATGTGGGTGGGAACGCCCAGGGGACCGATTAAATCGGATACGGATTCACCGGCCTTGAGCTTTCCAAGCTGAGAGGTCGATTTTCCCACTTCCTGAAATATGAGCGTGATCGTTCCGGCCTCGGGGTCCGCGTCGGCAATCGTGAGGGGGATCCGTTCTCCCTCCTCATGGATCCGGAGGACCACGAACTGCCCGGGCTTCCTCTTCCGGGCGATCTCCGGCGCCGCTACCTTGAACTGCTTAACCGAAGCCGCCAGGAGCCGGGCATCAATAATCTCAAACACCTTTTTTCTCCTTTGACCAGATTTTCCCCTAGTTTGATTTTTTAAGCCATGACTGAAAACATAAAATTTCAGACGGGTTAGCAGAGGTTTTCGTTTGAAAATTTTCTATACTTTCACAAAATGGTTAACATAGCTCCCGAAAGCCTGTCAAGGGAATGTTCTCCGCCGCTTGGATGATGGCTAGCGGCGAACTTCGGGATCCTCCTCTATTTCACGGGAAACATCCCTTCGAATCCCACGATGACGTCACCCCGCTCGCTTGTAAAGCTGGCGCTCCCTTCGGAGATCCTGACGGAGAACGGGAAATCGCCGATCTTTTCATACCAGTATTTCACCAGCTCCGAAGAGTTGATTCCCAAGGCCGAGAGCCTGGATCCGCTCGTGACCGCAAGGTTGCCGGGGACCACCTGAGAGTCGAGTACCGTCACCACCCGCAGCTGATTCGCGGTCTTCCCTGGAATAAACTGGCTGTCATTCACAATCGGAGTGGCCAGGTTGAAGAACTCCCCCTTTTTCCCCTGGGCCTCAAACCCGACGGTGAACTTCATGGATTCCAACCCGACCTTGAAGTCATTGGGGTTATCCAGCTTGAAGAGGAAAGCCAGAACGAGGGGAACGCGAACCTTGGGGTCAAAGGGAAAATAACTCGCCACCTCCACCCGCTCCAGTTCAACGCGGGGAGAGATCGGGCTTCCCGGGGCCGTTCCTTTGGGGGCCGTGGCGCAGGCCGCCGTCAAAACGGAGGCGGCGAGGATACCACTCACGATGAATAGCCGAATGTTGCCCATGTTTAAAACCTCCTTTAAATAAAGGGCGAAAAGGGGAAAGGGGGAAAAGGCGAAGAGGGAAAACGCCGTTCTCCGCTTCGCTTCTTCTCTTCTCTTTCCTCCTTCACCTCTAATCAGCCTTTCAAACAGGGGAAACCGTCCTACTCCTACTCCCCGTTTCGCCATTTCGCCTTTTCCCCTCTTCGCCCTTTCATTACGTCAGCCATCGCTTCCGCCGCTTGTAATGCTTCACCTGCCGGAAGCTCTTGCGCGTTCCCAGATCGGTCAGCCCGAGGTAAAAATCCCGGATATCAGGGTTTTGAATGAGGCGGTCGGAAGTCCCGTCCATGACCAGGCGCCCGTTCTCCAGGACATAGGCGTAGCGCGCGATGCTCAGGGCCAGCTTCACGTTCTGCTCCACGAGCAGGATGGGGACGCCTTCTTCCCGGTTCAACCGGGTGGTGATCTCAAAAATTTCCTTGATCAGCATGGGCGCCAGCCCCATCGAAGGTTCATCCAGGAGGATCAGCCTGGGTTTGGCCATCATGGCCCGCCCCATAACGACCATCTGCTGCTCCCCCCCGCTGACAAATCCCGCTATGACTTCCCGGAGCTGCTTCAGGCGGGGAAAGAACTGATAAACGCTCTCCAGGCCGCCTTTGATCGCCGACCCGTCTCTTCGAAGGTGAGCGCCTACCCGAAGGTTTTCCTCCACGGTCAAATGCTCAAAGACCCTCCGCCCCTCGATGACCTGGATAATGCCCATCCCGGCGATCTCTTCGGGATCTTTCCGGTCGATCCGCTCACCCATGAAATCAATCGATCCGTCCGTGACCTCCCCGTCCTCGTGTTTGAGCAGCCCTGATATCGCCTTTAAGGTGGTACTCTTCCCGGCCCCATTCGCTCCCAGCAGCGCGACGATTCCTCCCGAGGGAACGCTTAGGGAGACCCCCTTCAGCACCAGGATTACCTCCTGGTACATGACTTCGATGTTGTTCAATTTAAGGATGCTGCTGTTGGATTCCATAGAAACACGGGGTAAAGTTCGGAGTTTGTCGGAGCCGGAGTTTTTTTCCTCACCACCCCAGCCACGACTCCCAAAGGCTGGGATATTTCGCTTTCATGTCGATTTCGCCTACCCCAACGGGTTTTCCGTCCTTGATTCGGGCCACCCGGACCACCGGAGTCGCCCGGTGATCCGCGGGGGTGTAGTTCATGACCTGTCCTCCGAATTCCTTCAAACTGATTTTGTTATTTTCAAAGGCCTCCCGGATGCCCGGGCCGTTCAGCTTTCCAGCTTTGTCGGCGATCTTCATGGCTTCCACCGCGAGGGTGACCTTGCACCATCCCTGGACGGTACGGATGAGCCGGCTTTCCAGAGAGACTTTGGGATTTACTTTTTGGGCGTAAGCCAGGACCTTGCTCTGCCTGCCGGGAAAATCCTCCCCGAAGAAGGCGCAGGCGGGCACCCCGATGGCTCCTTCAGCCGCCGGCCCGGCGAGTTTCGGCAGGTTCTCGTCGAAGCCCCAGATGTTGATGATGTGGTCCGCGCCGAGGCCGAGGGCCATGGAATCTTTCAGCGCGGTGGAGACCGACATGGTCGTGTTCCCGTGCCAGGCCAGGTGAGGCCCGAAATTCTTCGCCGCAAGGACCTGGCTCTTGGTGTCCAGGGCCATGAGGGAAACGTCCTGGTCCGGCCCGATTTCAAACCCTAAGATTTTGGCCTGGTCCTTAATCGCCTTAATGGGCGCGCTGGCGTAAGGAGAAGCCCACATGTAAAAGCACACAAATCTCGGCTTCGTTCCTTTTTCACGCTCCGCCTTCCACTTGGGGTCTTTCTTCCAAACCTCTTCGAACCAGTACGTGAGGGCGCCGCGGGCTCCTGTAGAGTAGTCGGTGCCGTAAACAAAATTGTAGGGCGTCTTCTTGGGGTCGCAGAGATGCCCCGAGAAGGAGCTGGAGAGGTAAGGCATCTTATCCGCGTTAATGGTCGGCGAAAGGGCCTCGGTGTCCCCCGTCCCCCACCCCAGGACCATGACGGCTTTGTCATAATCGCGGAAACGTTTGTAGGTCGTGACCGCCTCGGGGACCCGGTAACCATAGTCATACTGGAAAAGCTTGATCCGCTTCCCGTTGATTCCCCCATGGTCGTTGTAATACTGCACCGCTTCGCGCACACCCAGGGCCTCATCCTTCCCCACATCCGAAGTAGCCCCGGTCATATCCTGGAGGGCCCCCAGGTTCACCTGCTGCCCAAAGGAGATCGCGCTCCCCGAGAAGAGCAGGATGAAGACCAAGAACGTGCCCCCGATCCAATGTCCCCCCTTTTTCATCTCTCCCTCCTTTTTGACGATCTTTCCACTTTCCCGGTCAGTACGAAAACGGCCAAAGGTTGAAATAATTTTTGATCTGCCACCAGCGGTAGGCCAGGCCTTTGGGCTCAAAGAGCAGGAAGATGCAGATCGAAAGCCCGAAAGCAGCCTCTTTGATGAAAAGGAATTTTTCCTGCAGCTGGGGGAAATCCTCGCTCAGAGGGATAACCGCGAACTTTAGTCCCTCGAGGATCAGGGTCATGAACAAGGCCCCGAAGATCGTGCCATGGGTGCTGCCCACCCCTCCGATCAGGATGACCCCCACGATCCAGAGGGACCAGCTCCACTGAAAGTGCTCCGGGCTCAGAGCGGAGAGGGAACTCACCCAGAACGCCCCTGCGATTCCGCCCAGCATCCCGGCCACAAAAAAAGCCAGAAGTTTGTAACCGACGACATTGACCCCCATGGTCTCGGCGGCGATGTCGTTGTCCCGGATCGCGATCCAGGCCCGGCCGATCTTCGTCCGCATGAGGTTGGAGAGCCCAAGAGTGCAGAAAATGACCAGGACGAGCATCAGGTAGTAAACCTTCAGGTCATTGTCGATGGTCCAGGGGCCGACCCGGATCGCCCCCGGCGGGATGGAGAGGGCCATTCCCCGGCCGCCGATCTGGCTCACGTACTGGGTGATCACGAAATCCACGGTAATAAATTGAGCGGCCATGGTCGTCATGATCAGGTAAAATCCCTTCACCCTGGCGGAAGGAAGGCCGAACAGAACACTCCAGACCCCCGCGACCAGGCCGGCAGCCACAAGGCTCAGGACATAGGAAATCTGGTACTGGAGCATCAGGATGGCGCTGGTGTAGGCGCCCACGGCGATAAAGGCGGCGTGGCCGAGAGTCACCTGCCCGCAATACCCGATGAGCAGCTGCACTCCCATCGCCGAAAGAACGGTATAACCGATGATCGTGGCCACGGAGAGCCAGTAATTTCCGGCGAAACCGGGGATGAGAACGAAGAGAACAATCAGGAGAAGGATCATCTTCCCCCGGACAAAGTTCGTCTGCCACCAGGAATGCTGCTTGCTGTATTTGTCGTGATAGACGCCGCAGGGAAGAAAACTCATTAAAGGCTCCAAATTTCACCGCAGAGGGCGCAGAGAACGCAGAGAAGAGCTGAAAATTCCAAGCACAACTTCAAACTGAAAATCGGATACAATTCAGATGATTGAATCGAAAGAAGCCGATTACCCTAATTTCATCCTTGGGGCCGGTGGTCAATTCTGGCCCATCATCGTCTTTCTCGTTGAAATGATCCTCCGCGTCCTCTGCGACCTCTGCGGTAAAATTCATTTAAACTCGTTCAATCCTCACCCATCCCCACAGCCCGTAGGGCTTGAACAGGAGAACGATGACCATCACCGCGAAAGGGGCGATCTCCTTTATTCCCCCGGGGGTAAAACGGCTCAGGTACCCGTCGGCCAGATTTTGCAGCACCCCGATGAGTATCCCGCCGAAGATGGCTCCCGGGACCGAGTTGAGGCCCCCGAAGACGACCGCCGGGAGGACCAGCAACCCGAGGTATCCGACGGAGATGTTTAACCCGTTGATGTTCGCCAGGAGCGTTCCCCCCACCCCCGCGGCCATGAAGGCAATTGCCCAGGCCAGGGCATAGACGAACTTCGCGCTCACCCCAAGAGAGAGGGCGGCCATCTCATCATCGGCCGTAGCCTGCATGGAGAGGCCCCAGCGCGTGTATTTGAAGAATGAGACAAAAATCAAGAGCAGGAGGATCGCGGCGATGAAAGACCAGATATAGACCTGCCCGATGACGATGGTGCCGAGTTTGATCGGAGCCATGGGAAAAACCGGGGGCTTAAAGACCTGGGTATCCGTGCCCCAGAGGAAGGCGACCACCCCCTTGAAAAAGAAGGAGAGGCCCACCGTGACCATGATCACCGTGAGGAGAGGCTGTCCGATCAGGCGCTGCAGAAAAATCCTCTCGGTGAGGAGACCCAGGACAAAACCGACGGCCAGCGTCCCCAGGAGGGCGATCAGGAAGGGAACTCCCCAGTTGTAGAAGGAGAGACAGACGTACGCCCCGATGAGGGTCAGCTCCCCCATGGCCAGGTTCAAAACGCCGGAGCATTTGTAGATGAGGGTCCAGCCCAGGGCCACGAGGGCATAAATGGAGCCCACCATCACGCCGGTGATCAGAAGCTGCAGGAAGACGTCCATCAGGCAACCTCCGCGGGAACATCGGTCACCCGCATACCGGCCTGGATCTTCACCTCCCGGCCGTCTTCATAGGTAATCGTGGTATCCATGCGGACCATGTCCTGGTGGTCGTAAATCGCCTCCACAATCTCCCGGTACCGTTTCTCCACGAACGCCCTTCGAATCTTCCGGGTGCGGGTCAGCTCGTCATCATCGGCATCGAATTCCTTGTACAGGTTGACAAAGCGCCGGACCCTGGCGGCCGGCGGCAGTCCCTTGTTCATCTTCAGGATCTCCTTCAGGACCAGGTCGGTGACTTCCGGCTTCTGGGAGAGCTCCGGATAACTGGTGTAGGGTAGGTTCCGGTCCTCGGCCCATTTGCCGGTTACGTTGTAATCGATGCAGATCACCGCCGCGACAAAGGGCCGCCGGTCCCCGATGACCCACCCGTCCCTGATGAACGGGCTGAACTTCAACCTCGTCTCCAGGTACTGGGGAGAGAATTTCGTGTTGTCCGGGAGGATCATCACGTCCTTGGTGCGGTCAAATACTACCAGGTGTCCGTCGTTGTCGATGAAGCCCGTGTCTCCGGAATGGAGCCACCCGTCGCGCAGGGCTTTGGCTGTTTCCTCGGGCATTTTGTAGTAGCCCTGGAAAACCGATGAGCTCTTGGAAATGATCTCCCCTTCCGGGGTGACTTTGATTTCCGTTCCGGGAATGGGCTTCCCCACGGTGTCGAACTTGATGTCCCCGTCCCGGTGCAGGACGGAGATACCCGCGATCTCGGTCTGCCCGTAGATCTGTTTGAGGTTCACTCCGATGGCGTGAAAGAAACGAAAGTGGTCCGGGCCCATGGCGGCCCCTCCGGTGTAGGTGTGGCGAATACGGGAAAGACCGAGGTGGTCACGCACCTTTTTTTGCACGGCGGCATAGGCCAAAGACTCCAAAGCCCTAAGCCACCAGGGAACACCCTTCTTGGCGAATTTGAGGTCCGCCGTCCGCGTCCCGATACCCATGGCCCATTGAAAGATCTTTCGCTTCACCCCCGAGGAATCGAGATGCTTGACCTGGACCGAACGGACCATCTGTTCGTAGATGCGCGGCGGAGAAAACATGACTTGAGGCCCGACCTCCCGAATGTTTTCCTGGGCGGTCTCCGGCTCTTCCGGAAAATTGATGGTGAACCCGGCTTGGAGCCCGCAGGAGACGGACATCATCTGCTCGCCAATCCAGGCAAAGGGAAGAAAAGAGACAAAATCGTCGGTCTCGAAACAGGGGTCCACCCGCATCAGGTTCTGACCCATGGTGAGGAGGTTGTAGTGGGTGAGGAGCGCGCCCTTGGGCAGGGCGGTGGTCCCGGAGGTGTAGAAAAGGAGGGCTATGTCGGCGCCCTTTCCCATCCCGATCAACGCTTCGAAAAGCCCGGGCTCCCTTTCATCAAGTTTCCTGCCCTCGCCCTCCACCTCTTTCAAGTTGACCAGGAGAGGCTCTTCGTAACCTCTCAGCCCCTTGGGATCGTCCCAGATGACCTTTTTCAGCTTTAGACAGCGGTCCCGAATCGAAAGGGCCTTATCCACCTCTTCCTGGCCCTCGGCCATCAGAAACTTGGCGTCGCTGTGGTCGACGATGTAGGCCACTTCTTCAATCAGCGAATCCTGAAAGAGCCACACCCCGATGCCCCCTGCGCACAGGGCCGCCATCTCCACCATCAGGCCCTCCGGCCGGTTGTCTCCGATCATGGCCACCTTGTCGCCGCGCTCCAGCCCGAGAGAAAACAGACCGAGGGTGATGTGCTTCACCCGCTCGTAATAATCTTTCCACGTGATCGGCCGCCAGATCCCGAACTCCTTTTCCCGCAAAGCCGCTTTTCGATCCCCGTATTTCCGGCAGGTTTCCAGGAATAGCTTGGGGAGGGTGAGGGCCTCATCGATCACTCGGTCTAGATATTTCAGATCACCTGCGGGTCGCATAAAGGTCCTCTACCTCCCCGAGGTAGGCCTGAATCACCTGCGGGGTCCGCTGAACTTCCGCGGGCGTGCCGTCGGCGATCTTTTCCCCGAAGTTCAGGGCCGCCACACGGTGGGAAATATCCATGACCACCCCCATGTCGTGCTCGACCAGAAGGCAGGTGACCCCCCAGCGCTCCTCTTCATTTATGTCCAGGATAAACCGGGCCATGTCCTCGACCTCCTCCAGGTTCAAACCGGCCATGGGTTCATCCAGGATGAGCAGTTTGGGATTTAATGCAAGCGCCCGGGCCAGCTCCACCCGTTTTTGTAAGCCGTAGGGGAGCATTCCCACGATTTTGTCCCGGATGGATTCAATTTCCAGCAGGTCGATGATCTCTCTCTCGATAAATTCACGGTGTTCGATTTCCTGGCGGGCCGCCCGTCCGAGGTAGACAAATCCGTCCAGGAGATGGGTCTTGATGTGAATGTGCCGTCCCAGGCGGATGTTGTCCAGAACGGTCATCCCTTTGAAGAGCTCTATTTTCTGGAAAGAGCGGGCGATCCCCAGCTTCGCGCGCTGGTATGGCTTCAGGGAAGTGATCTCCCGGCCTTCGAAGAAGATCTTTCCCTCCTGGGGATGGTAAAGCCCATTGAGGCAGTTCAGGCAAACGGTCTTCCCCGCGCCGTTGGGTCCGATGAGAGAAAAAATCTCTCCCTTGCGGATTTCCAGGCTGACTCCCCGCAGGGCCTTCACCCCGCCGAAGGAAATGTGAATATCCTCGGCTTTTAACATCACCTCGGAGGAAACCACGGTTAACCTCGAACTCCCTCTCGGGCCGGAGAAGTGAGTGAGATCGGCGATTCGAAAGAACGCCATGTCGAGCGTGTTCGCCGGCGGGGGAAAGCTTCCCATCCGCGGAGTTTCCGATTCCTCTCTTCCGAAAGCGTTTTTCCCTGAAAGCAGGAAAAAAGAACCGCTCGCCGGGAGGGATTTTTGTGCCGATTCCGGAGCTCAGCGAGAGGATTTAAGCTAAAGCTTTCCCTCGCCCGAGAACCAGGGTCTTTTCTACATTCACTTGTAAATCAGCAGGATTGGCTACGAACTTGGGTGAGCATTAATCTATTATTACCGACCAAGGAAGTCAAGTACTAATTTTTCCTTTGTCAAGCCAAATTAGAAATGTCCTATTGTTACCAAAATAGAAATGTCCTAGTAAGATTGGCGCCGGTGAGACTCTCCGGAAGATGGGCTACAACTGTTGCAGAACGGATAATGCGGAAAGGAAACGACGTGTCCGAATTGGTCTTACAAGGTTAGAAAGGATGTAAATGAACCAGACGCTTAAGGGGAGATAATCCTCACCCCCAAAAAGGAAATACCTATTATGAAATGGTTTATTGAGAATCCGAATATTGTAAAAGAATCCGACATTTTCCCATCACCGGCATGCATCTCGATTGTAGAAGTGCTATAAAGCGGTTGTAGGAAGAGGGTTATAAGAGGTTAGAATTCAGGGGTTGCAAAACAGATGAAGCTCCCCTGTTCTCATAACGTCGAGTGATATTTTCAGGCGGGCTGTGCCATCATATAACCTTATTGAGAGCGTATTCGATGATTCCCTCAGCCCCCTTCTTCAGAAGCTGGGGAAGGAGTTCTCGCACGACTTCCTCCCGGACTACGACTTCGACGGAACACCAGTCGCTCTGGTACAGAGAGGCGACCGTCGGGGCGTTCAGGCAGGGAAGGATGGCGATCGACTTCTTCCAGTTTCTTGTGGGGAACGTTCATCTTCAGTCCGACCATCCGGTCCGCCCCCAGCGCCGCTTTCAGCAGCGTGGCGATCTGGAGGATCTTCTCCTTTTTCCAGGGGTCCTGCCAGGATTCCTTGTTGGCGATCAGACGGGGGGTGGATTGCATGAGCTCGTGGACGATCCGGAGGTGGTGGGCCCGAATGGTAGAACCGGTCTCGGTGACGTCCACGATGGCGTCAACCAGTCCCTCGACCACTTTCGCCTCGGTGGTCCCCCAGGAAAATTCCACTTTGACGTTGATCCCCCGTTCGGCAAAATACCGCTTGGTGAAAGAGACCAGTTCGGTGGCCATCTTCTTGCCCTTCCATGTCTTCCAACCGCTGAATGGGCGAATCTTCCGTGACCACCAGGACCCAGCGGGCCGGGCGGGGGCTCTCCTTGGAGTAGATCATTTCCTGGACCTCTACGACGTCGCTGCCGCTCTCCAGAATCCAGTCTTTTCCGGTAATCGCCGCGTCCAGGACCCCCTCCTCCACGTAGTGGGCCATCTCCTGGGCGCGGATGATGGCGCAGGACATCTGGGGATCATCCACCGATGGGAAATAGTTCCGGCTGCTCGTCTTGATCATCCAGCCCGCCTTGGCGAAGAGGTCGATCGTCGCCTTCTCCAGGCTGCCCTTGGGAATCCCGAACTTCAGCTTATCCACCGTAAACCTCCTTGGGGTCGAAGACTCGTTCTCCGACGATTTCGACTCCCTGTTCCCCAATTTTTCGGTAAAAACAGGACCGGTAGCCCGTGTGGCAGGCGGCCCCGCCGAGTTGCTCGACTTTCAGAAGAAGGGCATCGCTGTCGCAGTCCAGGTAGGTTTCCTTGACGATCTGGACGTGGCCCGAGGTTTCCCCCTTGAGCCAGAGCTTCTGGCGCGAGCGGGACCAGAAGCAGGCTTTCCCCGTCTCCTGGGTTTTCGCCCAGCTCTCGGCGTTCATGTAGGCCACCATGAGGACTTCCCCGGTCTTCCAGTCCTGGACGATGGCCGGGATTAGCCCCCGGCCTTTGCAAAATCAATGAACACCTCTTCCATAAAAACTCCTCAAATTTTCACCGCAGAGAGCGCAGAGGACGCAGAATATCATAAGAATCAAAAACGAAACGCTCGACAACGATGCTTGAGACTGTACGGAACTTTCAGTGGTTTCCCGTCTTCGAGGCGGTGCCGTTCGGCAGGATGGCCGCCGAGAGTTCGTTATTTATCTTCATTTTTTCTCCGCGTGCTCTGTGCTCTCTGCGGTGAAATTTCTTAGGCCTCCTTCTGGTACGCCTGCAGGGCCATGGCCATGGCGGCCCATTTCCGTCGCGGGTTGAAGATCGTCTCCAGCTTCTCCTGGAGGCTCTTCTCCTGTTCGATGATCCGCAGCATGTCCTGGAAGAGGTCCCGCTCTTCCTCGATGAAATGGGTGGTCATCTCCCCTTTCACGAAAGAGGGGTTGTTGACGACCGCCTTCAGAAAGGGAATGTTCGTGCAGACCCCCACGATGATGTACTCGTAGAGGGCCCGCCGGGCGCGCTCGATCGTCTCCTGCCGGTCCCTTCCCCAGATGATCAGCTTGGAGATCATGGGATCGTAGAAGCTCGGGATCGTGTAGCGGGTGTGCACGCCGCTGTCCACCCGGATGCCGACCCCGCCCGGGGAGCGGTACCCGGCAAGCTTTCCGGGGCAGGGGGCGAAGTTGTTCAGCGGGTCTTCCGCGTTGATGCGGCACTCGATGGCCCAGCCGTTCAGGCTGATATCCTCCGGGTAAATTTCCAGGGGAAGCCCGGCCGCGATCTTGATCTGTTCCTTGACCAGGTCGACGCCGGTGACCATTTCGGTGATGGCGTGTTCCACCTGGATCCGGGCGTTGACCTCCAGAAAATAGAATTTCCCCTCCGGAGTAGATGAACTCGATCGTGCCCGGCGTTCGTGTAATTCAGGGCCCGGGCCGCGGAGACCGCCACTCTCCCCATCTCCTGGCGCAACGCCCGGGTCATGACGGGAGAGGGAGTCTCCTCGAGGATCTTCTGGTGGCGGCGCTGGATCGTGCATTCCCGCTCGCCCAGGTGGATGATGTTGCCCTGCTCATCGGCCAGGACCTGGAATTCGATGTGCCTGGGCTGGGGAAGGTATTTCTCGATAAAGACCTCGTCGTCGCCGAAGGCCTGGCGGGCCAGGGTCTGGGCGGATTCGAGTGCGGAGAGCAGCTCATCGTCCCGTTCGATCACCCTCATCCCGATCCCGCCTCCGCCGAAAGCCGGCTTGAGGATCACCGGATACCCGATGGACTTGGAGGACCGGGCCGCCTGGGCCAGATCCTTGATCTTCCCCCGGGTTCCCGGGACGACCGGGATGCCCGCCCGGGCCATGATCTGGCGGGTCATGATCTTGTTCCCCGACCAGCTCCAGGGTCCGGCTCGACGGGCCGATGAACTTGATCCCCTCCTGTTCGCAGGCCCGGGCGAAGTTCGGGTTTTCGGAAAGGAATCCGTAGCCGGGATGAATGGCCTCCGCCTGCGCTTCCTTGGCCAGGGCCATGATCTCGGGGGATATTCAGGTAGCTTTCCGAGACCGGCGAAGGCCCGAGGTAGTAAGATTCATCGGCATAGTTGGCAGAAAAGCGCCTCGCGGTCCACGTCGGAGTAAACGGCCACGGTCCGGATCCCCAGCTCGCGGCAGGCCCGCATGACCCGGATGGCGATTTCGCCCCGGTTGGCGATCAGGATTTTTTTGAACATCACCCGCTTCCTCACTGGATGGTCATGAGCAAGTCGCCGGCATTGATCATCTCGCTCTCGAACACGAAGATCTCTTTGACTTCCCCGCCGTGGGGCGCTTCGATGGGCATCTCCATCTTCATGGACTTCGAGGACCAGCGATGGGCTTGCCCTTGCCGATCTTGTCTCCCGGCTTCACCAGGAGGCGCAGAACCATGCCCTGGATGGGAGAGAGGACCGCGCCCTTCTGATCTTTGGGCAGCGGTCTTTTCCGCCGGAACGGTGGAGATCTCCTTGACGGAAGGGACTCCGGAAACCGGGTAAATGCGGACGTTGAAAAGCTCCCCGTCCACATCGACCTGGAACTCGGACTGGCTCGAAGCCCGCTGAGGCGGTACGGCCGGTTCGGCCGCCGGGAGCGCCTCTTCTTTCAGCTCCCCCCGGAGAAACTTGGGGGCCACATTCGGGTAAAGGGCGTAGGTGATCAGGTCTTCTTCCTTTTTCAGGATGCCCATCCGCTGGGCCTCTTTTTTCAGTTCTTCGAGCTGCGGCTTGATCAGATCCGCCGGACGGCCTTCGATGGGCTTCTCCTTCCCGATGATCTTTTTCCTGATCTGGGGATCGATGGGCGCCGGGGTTTTCCCGTAATACCCCAGGCAGTACTCCTTCACCTCCTTGGAGACCCGGGCGTAACGTTCTCCGAGAAGCACGTTGAGAACGGCCTGGGTGCCCACGATCTGGGAGGTCGGGGTGACGAGCGGCGGAAAACCCAGGTCCTTCCGCACCCGGGGAATCTCTTTCAAGACTTCCTGGTACTTTTCCACCTGGTTCTGCTCTTTGAGCTGGGAGACCAGGTTGGAGAGCATTCCGCCCGGGAATCTGGTGGAGGAAGACGTTGACATCCGGGCGCTGGGCGATGGGATCGATCAGGGCCTGGTATTTCTCCCTCAGGGCCGTGAAGTGCGCGCTGATCCCGGCCAGTTGCTCGAGGTCCAGCCCGGTGTCGAACTCCGTGTCTTTCAGGGCCGCCACGACCGACTCCGTCGGGGGCTGGGAAGTACCCCCGCTGAAAGGGCCCATGGCCGTATCCAGAATATTGACTCCCGCCTGAACGGCGGCCTCGTAGCTGAAAGGCGCCACTCCGCTGGTGCAGTGGCTGTGCAGGTCGATGGGGAGTTGGACGGCTTTCTTGAGGGCTCGGATCAAGTCGTAAGCCGCCTTGGGGGTAATCAGGCCGGCCATGTCCTTGACGCAGATGGAATCGCAGCCGGTCTTCTCCAACTCGACAGCCATCTCGACGAAGTTCTCAACGCTGTGCACCGGGCTGACCGTGTAACAGATTGCGCCCTGGACATGGGCACTCCCCTTCTTGACGGCGTGAATGGCGGTGGTCATGTTGCGGATGTCATTCAGGGCGTCGAAAATCCGGAAGATTCGCACCCCGTTCCGGATTGCCAGGCGCACGAACTCTTCCACCACGTCATCGGCGTAATGGCGGTACCCCACCAGGTTCTGGCCCCGGAGGAGCATCTGGAGCGGCGTGTTCGGGATATGCTCTTTGAAAGTGCGGAGGCGTTCCCACGGGTCTTCGTTCAGGAAACGGATGCAGGAATCGAAGGTCGCGCCTCCCCAGGCTTCCAGGGAAAAAAAGCCGACCCGGTCCATTTCGCCGGCCACGGGCAGGACGTCGGCGGCCCGGAGGCGGGTGGCCATAAGCGATTGGTGGGCATCGCGCAGCGTGGTATCGGTGATCTTCACTCCCATAAGCAGTACCTCTTCCACGGACAAAAAAAGCCAACCGAGGTTGGCAAGTCGTAATGACGATCGGTAAATAGGCACATTGGAGCGGCAGGAGGCAATATATTCTCTATTTTCATTCTGGAAATAAAAAAAGTCAAGGTTTCTGAGTGTCAGTGTCAGTGTTTCGTGTCAGGAAAAATATAATGTCAGCCGAAACAGTGAGACCTGAGAATGATCACTCGAAAGGCCGGCCTGGAGATTTTCCAACCGGATCTCATTGAATCTGGGATTTCGATATCTTAGAATGAAAGTAGGCGGCATTCGAAAAATCGGTCGTGTATCGTCTCGTCTTATCGGAAACCCGCCCTGCCAGAAGGCTTGTCATCCATGGGACCCGTTACTGGCTAACCGTTACCGCGGAAGTTAAATTCGTTCTAAAATCTCGCACCAAGGAACCAGGCGGAGGAGTCATGAACCGAGAAAGCGCTTCCGTCGTCATCAAGACCGCCCCCCCCGGCCCGAATGCCCGGAAGTGGTCTGAATTTCACCGCCGCTTTGCCGCCAGGTCGACCTACCAGGATTTCGTGTGGGACCGTTCCAGGCCGGCGGCCGGCCCTTTCTGCACGGACGTGGATGGGAACATGATGCTCGACTTTGTCTCCCACGTCGCCACTTCGGCCCTGGGCTACAACCACCCGGAGCTGGTGAGGATGGCAGCCCGGATCCAGGCCATCGACCCGGACCGGTACGCCGGCTGCGATTTCATCGGCGCGTGGGGTGAAGACCCGGAAAAAAGCGAGATCCCCACCCCTTCTCACCTTCATTACAAACTCATGGAGATCACCTCCCAGTTCGGCTTCGGCTCCGCGTTCTTCTCCAACTCGGGGGCCGAGGCGGTGGAGAACGCGATCAAGATCTGTTACGACCACAAGAAGAATTACGGCTACGGCATCTGCTTCACCGGGGCTTTCCACGGCCGCACGCTCGGGGCCCTCTCCCTGAACCGGAGCAAGAAAGTGCAGCGGGACTGGTTTCCCCAGATCCCCAACATCGCCGATTTCCCTTACTGCGCCTGTCACGATCGCCCGTGCCAGTGCGGGTGGATGGTCTGCTGCACGGGGAAGGAAGGGATGCGAAGCCGGCTCGAGCATTTCCTGGACCCGGACATCGGCCTGGTGGACCCCGGGGAGGTGGCTTACATCATCATCGAGCCCATCCAGGGGGAGGGCGGCTACAACATCCCCAACACCGATTTCATCCAGGAGGTGGACCGGATATCCAAGAAGTATTCCATCCCCCTCATCTCCGACGAGGTCCAGGCAGGCATGGGCCGCACCGGCAAGTGGTGGGCCATAGAAAATTTCGGCGTCAAGCCGGACATCATCACCGTCGCCAAGCCGCTCCGGGTGGGCGCGACCCTGGGCAGGAGCGAGCTTTTCCCCCAGCAGGAGTTCCGTATCTCCAGCACGTGGGGGGAAGGGAACGCGCTGAGTTCCGCGGTCGGCTATACGGTGATTGAAGTCATCCAGAAGGAGAACCTGCTCGAGAACGCCTCCCGCATGGGCGGCTACTTCCTCGGTCAATTGAGAGGACTGCAGCTGAAGTATCCTTTCATCGTCGACGTGCGGGGGATCGGCCTCATGGATGCCGTCGAGATCGATTCCCGGGAGAGAAGGGACCGGATTATCCGCAAGGCTTTCGAGCGCGGCCTGCTCCTCCTCGGGTGCGGGTACAAAGTCATCCGTTTCCTCCCGCCGCTGGATATTCGGAAACGGGAGATCGACCTGGCCCTGGAGATCCTGGAGAAGACTTTCCGAGAGGCGGCATGATCGGTTCGGCCCGCGCCGAGCGGTTCTTCCAGGGCGCCCTCGAAATTTCTACCCGGCGCCAAAGCCTGACAAGTTTGACCGCCCCGATTTTCGTGTGCTAGATTACGGATTCCGAAAGGGTACGATGAACCAGAGGATTTTCAGGGAATACGACATTCGTGGAGTGGTGGACGCGGATTTGACCGACGACGTCGTCTGCCTCATCGGCCGCGGGTTTCCACTTACCTGTCGCGGGAGGGCAAGAGCCGAGTTGCGGTGGGACGGGACGGTAGGCTCAGCTCTCTACGGTTCCGGGATGCCCTGGTCCGGGGCATGGAGATGGGAGGGTTGGAAGTGATCGATATCGGGGTCTGCCCCACCCCGGTCTTCTATTTTTCCCTTCACCACCTGGAACGGGAGGGGGGAATCATGATCACGGGCAGCCACAACCCCCCCGAGTTCAACGGGTTTAAAGTTTGCGTGGGGAAAGACACGCTTTACGGGCAGGAGATCCAGGAACTCCGCAGGATCATCGAGGCGAATGATTTTACCGCCGGCCGGGGGTCGGTTTCTCACCGCCCGGTCACCGCCGAATACCAGGATTATCTCCTGAAAAATATCCATCTCCAGAAAAAACGGCGCGTCGTCGTGGACAGCGGGAACGGGACGGCCGGGGTCGTCGCCCCCGAGATTTTGCGGCGTTTGGGGTGCGAAGTCCTCGAACTCTACTCCGAGGTCGACGGGCGGTTTCCCCACCACCACCCCGATCCCACGGTTCCCGAGTACATGGAGGATCTCATCTCCGCGGTGAAGCGCACGGGAGCGGACGTGGGGATCGGCTACGACGGGGACGCGGACCGCATCGGCGCGGTGGACCACCTGGGGAACATCATCTGGGGGGACCAGCTCATGATCCTCTTTTCCCGGGAGATCCTGAGCCGCCACCCGGGGGCCACAATCGTCTCGGAAGTGAAATGCTCCCAAAACCTCTACGACGATATCGCCAAGCACGGGGGCCGCGGGATTATGTGGCGGGCCGGCCACTCCCTCTTGAGGAGCAAGATCAAGGAAGAGAAGGCGCTCTTGGGTGGAGAGATGAGCGGGCACATGTTTTTCGCCGACCGGTACTTCGGATACGACGATGCGATCTATGCCTCTTGCCGCCTGCTGGAGATCCTTTCCCGAACGGAAAAGTCAATCCCGGAACTGCTAAGCGACGTCCCCAAGACCTCCACCACCCCGGAGATTCGGGTCGATTGCCCGGACGACCGGAAATTTGAGCTCGTGGAGCGGGTCAGAGAGTCTCTCCGGAAGGATTACCCCATCGTGGACATCGATGGGGTCCGGGTCCTCTTCTCCGATGGATGGGGATTGGTTCGGGCGTCGAACACCCAGCCCGTGCTGGTCCTGCGTTTTGAGGCCGCCTGCCCGGAACGCCTGCGGGAGATCCGAAGCCTTGTGGAAAACCGGGTGGAGGAACAAAAGAGAGTGATGGGACTGAGGGCTCAAGGCTGAGGGAGAACAAGAAAAATTTCTTCTGCTCAGTGCTCATACGGTCCTTGTATCAAGACGGAGTGCTGAGGAAGACTCTCTAGGATCCGAGCATCGCCGATGAAAAAAATGGAAACTTTTGTGGTGATCATGGCCGGGGGCGGCGGGACGCGGTTCTGGCCGTGGAGCCGGGAGACCCGCCCAAAACAGCTTCTTCCGATCCTCTCCGAACGTTCCATGATCCGGGAAACTTTTGACCGGCTCCGTCCCTTTGCCTCCCCCGAAAAAATCCTTGTCGTGACTTCCCGATCTCAGGCTGCCCAAATCCGGAGGAACGTTCCCGCAATCCCAAGACAAAATATTATTGTCGAGCCCTCGGGGAAGAATACCGCGCCGTGCCTCTGTTTAGCCGCTCTCTCAATCCGAAAGGTCAGCCCGGAAGCGGTCATGGTCGTCCTTCCCGCCGATCACGCTATCTCGGATGGTGGCGAGTTCCTGCGGACTTTGCGGGCGGCCGCGGAATACGCCGCGCAGGAGGATTTCCTTGTGACCCTGGGCGTCCGGCCGGCGGGCCCCGAGACCGGCTACGGGTACATCCAAAAAGGCGAGAGGCTCCGCCGCGTCAGGGGAACGGGAGTATTCAGGGCCCGGGCTTTCCGGGAAAAACCCACGCTAGCGAAGGCTAAGGCATACTTGCGGCGGGGAGATTACCTGTGGAACTCGGGGATGTTCGTCTGGAGGACCGGAGTCTTTCAGGAAGCTGTGAAAAAGTACCTTCCGCGTCTTTACCACGATATGCAGGGGCTTGAAAAAGCATGGGGAACACCCCGGCAGAAGAAATCGTTGGACGAAGTTTACCGCCTCTGCCACTCTGTTTCCGTCGATTACGGCATCATGGAAAAGGCGGAAAACGTGGCCGTCGTCGAGGCCCGGTTTCCATGGGATGACGTGGGGAACTGGTCAGCCATGTGGAGCATCCGTGCCAAAGATCGCGAGGGGAATGCTCTCATCTCGAAAGAACAGGATGGGGCCGGAAGAATCCTCGCCATCGACAGCTCGGGCTGCCTGATCCGGGGTGAAAAGAACCTCATCGCCGTCCTGGGCATGAAAAATACAATTGTGGTGGAGGCCGGAGGTGCGGTCCTGGTTTGCCCCCGGGAAAGGTCCCAGGAGGTCCGGCGGGTGATCGCGGAATTAAGGAAGAAGGGTTGGAATAAGTACTTGTAACGAGTGTTCAGTGTCAGGTCAGTGGATAGTAATAAAAATTGGATCATCTCCAATTTAGTTGAAGGAAAATTCGGCAGGACAGGTAAATTGTGCTGGGATTCCAGGGGTTCGGGAGGAAAGGCAAATTCCGCCACAATCATGAGGCACCTATGCGTTCTTGGCTTTGGCGGGGGTGTTCTTCTATCCTTTGAAGCACGCTTTTTCAGGCCCTCGCTGCGCATTGCGGAGAGCCATGAGTTCCTTGTAACCGAGGCTTTATCCCGCCAATGCTTGTGGCGGAATTTGCCTTTCCTCCCGAACCCTTGTGAGGTTTTCACGAAGAATTCGATCAACTAAATTGGAGATGATCCTAAGAATTTAGGGCATTTAAGACATTCAAGGCATTTGAGGCATTTTCGATGTTGATCATTCCCGCCATAGATATCCGTGGAGGAAAATGCGTTCGCCTTTTCCAGGGGGATTACGAGAGGGAAACCGTTTACGGCGACGACCCCGCGGCCATGGCCGAGCGATGGATCAGCCAGGGGGCTCGTTTCCTGCACCTCGTCGACCTGGACGGCGCGCGGGAGGGAGCACCGCGGAACCGCCTGGCGATCGGGGCCGTCTTGGAGAAAGTATCCGTTCCGGTCCAAGTCGGGGGCGGGATCCGGGACCTCGCCACGGCCGGTGATTATCTTTCCTCGGGAGTCCATCGGGTCATCGTGGGAACGGCGGCAATCTCCGATCCCGGCTTTCTCAGGGAGGCCTCCCGGCGGTGGCCGGGGCGGGTCGCGGTGGACGTTGCCGCCCGGAAGGGCAAGGCCGCTGCGGCGGGTTGGACCCTGGATACGGAAATCCGGGCCGTTGACCTCGCCCGGCGGTGCGAAGGGGACGGAGCTGCGGCGATTATCTACACGGACGTTCAGAGAGACGGGGCGGAGCGGGGGATCAACCTGGAGGAGACGCGGCAGGTCGCCCGGGCCGTTAGCATCCCGGTCATCGCCTCCGGCGGAGTCTCCACGCTGGAAGATATAGAGGCCCTGCTCCCCCTAGAGAAAGACGGGGTGGTCGGGGTTATCGTAGGAAGGGCGCTCTACGCCGGAACCCTGCAACTTCCCGAGGCGATCGCCCGGGCGGGGGAAAAGGCGGGTTTGCATGCTGGCTAAGAGAATCATCCCCTGCCTGGACGTGAAAGACGGCCGGGTGGTGAAGGGGATTCATTTCGTTGATTTGCGGGATGCCGGCGACCCGGTGGAGAATGCGCGGGCGTACGACGAACAAGGGGCCGACGAGCTTACGTACCTGGACATCACCGCCTCCGCAGAGAAACGGAAGATCATCCTGGAGGTGGTGCGGCGCACCGCCGAAGAAGTTTTCATGCCCCTGACCGTGGGCGGGGGGATCCGGACGCTGGAAGAGATCCGGGAACTCCTGCGGGCGGGGGCCGACAAGGTCTCCCTGAACACCGCCGCCGTGCAGACTCCGGATTTCGTCCGGGAGGCTTCCGAAAAATTCGGGAGCCAGTGCATCGTCGTGGCCATCGATGCCAAGAGAAGACCCGCCCAAGAAGAAATCTGGTCCCTGGCCGACGCAGCCGCCCGAAGAGACGGCGGGGACCTGGAAGGCCTGCGGGCGAAGATCTCCTGGGAAGTTTTTATCCATGGAGGCCGGACCCCCACTGGGATCGACGCCCTGGAGTGGGCCCGGAAGGCGGAAGACGCGGGAGCGGGGGAGATCCTCCTCACCAGCATGGACCGGGACGGCACCAAAAAGGGGTATGACCTTCCCCTGACCCGAATCTTTTCCGACGCCCTTTCCATCCCCGTCATCGCTTCCGGGGGCGCCGGGACCCTGGAGCACCTCCTTGAGGCCCTGGTTCAAGGAAGGGCGGATGCGGTTCTGGCGGCTTCCATTTTTCATTTCCGGGAGCGCACCATAGGCGAGGCCAAGGGTTTTCTCCGGGAGAGGGGGGTTGTCGTTCGGGAGGGCTGATTTGGTCATTTTCTCTGAAGGAGATCGGAATTTCTTTGACTTTCGGCCGGTGACAAACTAAAATAAGTAATTTACGGTTGCTTCTTGGTCTCATAATACGTTTCGAATGTCCTGGCTTTTCCAATTACAGTCCTTCAGTTTTCTTCCAGGCATAAATTATTGATGGATATCCTCTTTGGAGGGATCATCTTTTTTCCGAAACGAGAGCGGCACGGAATACCTTTTAAAAATTTAGTTTCATTGGGTAAAAATACCGGCAGTCCGGAGGGGAGGCGAGAATGAATGCCGGGGATAAGAGTTAAAGAAGGCGAATCGTTCGAAAATGCCCTGAAGCGCTTCAAGAAACAGTGCGAAAAGGCCGGGATTCTGTCCGAAATCCGCAAGCGGGAGCATTACGAAAAACCCAGCGTGAAGAAGAAAAAGAAGGCCTTGGCCGCCCGGAAACGGGCGATGAAGCGCATGCGCATGTACGAAGACTAAGAGCATGACGCTGAGAGAACAGATCGCAAGGGATTACAACGAAGCCCTGAAGGCTCGGGACGAGCGCAGACTGTCTGCCTTGCGTCTCCTCAGGACGGAGATCAAGAAACGCGAGGTCAGCGGGCAGAAGAAAGAACTGTCCGAAACCGAGGTCATGGAATCTATCTCCACCCTCGTCAAGCAGCGGCGGGAGTCCATCCGCCTGTTTGCCGAGGGCGGCCGTCAGGACCTGGTGGAGAAGGAGGAGGCCGAGCTTCGGTGCCTCCTTTCCTACCTTCCTCAAGCCTTATCCGCCGCCGAAGTCGAGGAGTTGATCGCCCAGATCATTCAGGAGACCCAGGCGGCCGGCCCGAAAGACATGGGCAAAGTCATGAAGGCCGTCATGGCCAAGGTGGCGGGGCGGGCGGATGGGAAGGCGGTCAGCGAGATGGTCAAGCAGAGCCTGTCCCGGCTGGCGAGTTGATTTTCGTCCGCTCGCCGACGGAATCCCGAGACTTTGGCAACGCTACAAGTTCTTGGATGGCGGGGAGGAGGTTTTCATTAATCTTTCTCGGCATCGATCGGGGAATTGCCCGCGCTACTCGGATGACCCGTTCATCGGCCGCGGCAAACAAGGACGCCGGACGCCTATTTTCCAGCCTCATCATCCTTTGTTCAGCAAGCATTCTTCTTTCCTCATTCCGGAACCCCGCCGGCCGGGGAAAAGACCCGGGAAAAACCTGTCAGGAGAAAAATCCGCGTCCGCGTCTGTACCGGCGGGATAGAGAAGGTTCATGGAGGAACGGTCACTCCGGGTTTTAGAGTTTCATCTCTTCTTGGACGGGTTGCAGGCCTATGCCTCTTCGGAGGTAGGACAAGCTCTGTGCCTTTCCCTGCGCCCTTCGCCCCGTAAAGAGGAAGTGGAACAGCGGCTGCGGGAAGTGGCCGAAGCCGCCGAGCTGCTGGAAGGAGAGGGGGAGATTCCCCTGCGACGGCCTCCAGGAGATACGGCCCCTGCTGGCCGAGGCCCGGGCCGAGGGGACCAGCGTCGCCCCCGAGGGCCTGCTGCGGATCAAGAGTACCGCCGGGGCAGCCGGAAGGACGAAGGGATTTCTGCGGAGAGCCCGCGTTCCTCGCCCGCTATTGCAAATCCTGGGAGAGGAAATTCCCGATCTGGGGGACCTCCATGAGGCGCTGCATTCGGCCATCGGACCCCGGGGGGAAATCCTCGATTCGGCCAGCCCCGAACTGCGGCGCATTCGCCGGGAAATTTTCCTGGTCCGCAACCGGATTCGAAAATCGCTCGAAGGGCTATGGGGCCGGGACGACCTGCGAAAAATCTTTCAGGAACAGATCATCACGCTTCGGAACGACCGTTACGTGGTGGCGGTCAAGGCCGAAAACAAGAACGCCCTTCCGGGGATCATCCACGACCAATCCCAGTCCCGGGCCACTTTTTTCATCGAGCCCCTTTCCACGCTGGAGGAAAATAACGAGCTGAACCTCCTCCTCCAGGACGAGAAAGAGGAGGAGCGCAGGATCCTTCTCGATCTTACGACCCTGGTTCGCGAGAGATCCGCGAAACTCCAGCACGCCGTGGAGCTGCTCGGCCATTTGGACCTGGTCCTCGCGAAAGCGAAATGGGCCCGCGCCTTTCGCGCTACCATCCCCTCTCTTAACTCCGAGGGGTACTGGTTTTTGCGGGAGGCGCGCCATCCCCTGCTCGAACCCAGGGCGGTTCCGGTGGACCTGCAGCTTGCCCCGGGGCAGTCCACCCTCATCATCTCGGGGGCGAACGCAGGCGGGAAGACGGCTGCCTTGAAGACCATCGGGCTTCTGACCCTGATCGCCCAAAGCGGGGTTCCCATCCCGGCGGCCCAGGGCAGCGAAGTGGCCGTGTTCGGCCGGATCCATGCCGACATAGGCGACGAGCAGAGCCTGCGGGAGAACCTCAGCACCTTCTCCGCCTGGGTCCGGACCGCTGTCGAACATTTTACGGGATTCGGATTCCTCCTCGCTCGTGCTCCTGGACGAGGTGGGCGGCGGAACAGACCCGGTGGAAGGCGCGGCGCTGACCATGGCGGTTCTCGACGGCTTGCGGGCCCGGGGTGCCAAGACCGTCGTCACCACCCACCTGCATCTTCTGAAGGCGTACGGGGCGCTTTACCCCGACGTGCTGAACGTTTCGGTCGAATTCGACCCCGGGACCCTGCGGCCCACGTACCGCATGATTTACGGCCGCCCCGGGGAGAGTCACGCCCTGCTCATGGCGGAAAAAGCGGGCCTTCCCCCGGAGCTCGTCCGCAAAGCGCATGGGTACCTGGGAGAAGGGGAGCGGAAGGTGAGCGAGCTTCTTCAGAGCGCTCGAGCGGACGCAGCACGAGGCGGAAGACAAGCTCCGGGAAACGGAGAGGCTCAAGCGGGAGGCCGAAGATCTCCGCAGGGAAAACGAGGCTCTCATCGCCCGGACCCGGGAACAGGAAATGCGGACGATCTCTGAGACGCGGGAAGAATCCCGGGCCATGCTACGGCAGGCCAGGGAAGAGCTCCGCGGGCTCATCAACGAATTCAAGGCCAAGGGGCGGACCGACGTGCACCGGCTTTCCCGCGAGATCGAGGCTGCCGAGGAGAAGATCGGCCGATGGGCCGGGCTGAAGGGCGGAGAAGATTTGAGCCGCCCTGCGAGCGCGGGTCCGGAGCCTCCGCCGGCTACGCTCGCCCAGCTCAAGGAGGCCTTCGCCGCAAAGTCAGGAAAAATGAAGAAAGCGGCGCCGGCCGGAAAGAGGGGCTCCGTCTATTACCAGGTCCCCGCGGCCACCCGGGAGGTTAAGGTCATCGGCCTGCGGGTCGAGGAAGCGATTCCCATCGTGGAAAAAGCGATCGACGAGGCCTTTCTCGGAGGCCTGGGAGAGCTGGAAGTCATTCACGGGGCCGGCACCGGCCGGCTGCGGCAGGCGATTCGAGAGCATCTGCAGGATCATCCCCTGGTGAAAGGTTTCGCCCCGGGCGGGCCGGGCCGGGGAGGAGACGGCGTGACGGTGGTGGAGATCGGGCCTTCTCCTTCAAACCGGCCGCCCCGGCGGCAGCCGACCAAAATGGGGCGGGGCGCGGGCTGAGGAATGACAGATACAATCCCGGAAGAGAAGATCAGCGAAATCCGCCAGCGGGCCAGCATCGTGGAAGTGGTCTCGGACTTCGTCTCCCTGAAAAAAGGGGGGAAGAATTACCTGGGCCTCTGCCCCTTTCACTCGGAGCGGACCCCCTCTTTCACGGTCAACGAGGAGAAGGGGATTTTCCACTGCTTCGGCTGCGGGGCGGGGGGGAACATCTTCAGCTTTCTCATGCGCGCCAGCCAGCTGACCTTTCCCGAGGCGGTGAAGAACCTGGCCCTGCGTTACAATGTCTCCCTCCCGGCCCGGGAGTTGTCGGAGGAGGAGAAGCGCCGGAGGAGCCTCCGGACAAAGCTCTTCGACCTGAATGAGGCGGCGGCGGAGTACTATCACCGGGTGCTCACTTCACGGAAGGAAGGCGAGGAGGGGCGGAGGTACTTCGCGGAACGGGGGATCTCCGAGGAGACGATCCGGGACCATCGTCTGGGTTTTGCCCCCCACGCCTGGGACTCTCTGCGTGGTCTTTTTCCAGGCCCAGGGGCTTCCGCTGAACCTCGCCGAGACCGTGGGGCTGATCGTCCCCCGGAAAGAAGGGGCGGGAACCCGCCCCGGCTATTTCGACCGCTTCCGGCGCCGGGTTATCTTCCCCATCATCAACGAAGGGGGAAGGGTCCAGGCTTTCGGGGGAAGGATCGTGGCCGAGGAGGCGGGCAACGCCGGCGTCCCTCCCCCCAAATACATGAACTCTCCGGAGACGCCGATTTACAGCAAGGGCCAGACTCTGTACGGATTGAACGCGGCCAAGGCCTTGATCCGGGAGAAAGGGGCCGCCGTGATCGTGGAAGGGTACATGGACCTCCTGTCCCTGTACCAGGCGGGGTTCCGGAACGCGGTGGCCTCCCTGGGGACGGCCCTGACCTCCGCCCAGCTGAATTTACTCGGCCGGTACGCCCGGGAAGCGTTCCTGGTCTTCGACGCGGACGAGAGCGGAAAGAAAGCGACCGAGCGCAGCCTGGAGCTCTTCCTGCAGGAGGGGATCCCGGCCCGGGTGGTCTCGCTTCCCTCCGGTCACGACCCGGACAGCTTTATCCGCCGGGAGAAGAGCGCGGCTTTCGAACAGGTCCTCTCCGCCGCCCTCCCCCTGGTGGAATACATGTTTGAAAAGGCCCTGCGCCGGAACGACACCCGCACGGTGGAAGGAAAGGTCCGGGTGGTCCGGGAAATGGTCCCGGCCCTCCTTCGGCTTAAGGACTCGCTCGAAAGGAACCTGTATGTCGAGCGGTTCGCCGTCCGCCTGGGGCTGAAGGAATCCCAGATCCGGGACCAGCTGAGAGGCAAAGAAACGCCGGGCCCCGAAGCTGGAAAGAATTCGCCCGAAGGCCCCCGGGCCCCCAGCCATGAACGGGTCCTCCTGCAGCTCATGCTGATGCGCCCCTCGACCGTTCCCCGGGTGAAAGAGGTGGTGGGAAAAGAACCCTTCTCCGACCTTCGCCTGCAAAAACTCGCGCGAACGCTCATGGACCGATGCGAAAACGGGGAGGAGTTCGACCTTCAGGGGGTCCTCTGCGGGGCGGACGAAGACCTGAAAGACTTGACCTCCGAGCTGCTCCTGGAGGAAGAGAGCCTGACAGACGCCGAGCGGATGCTCGAGGACTGCCTGCGGAAGGTGAAGCTTTCCCGGGTCCGGCAGGAGATCCGCGAGGTGGACGAGGAAATCCGCCGCCGCAGCCGCGAGAGCAAGGAAGAACCGTTGGGGGCCCAGGGATTGAAAGAGCTCTTGAAGAGGAAGCAGCGGCTCCTTTTGGAGCAGAAAAAGTGGGTGGATGGTGCCGCCGGGCAGTTTTCGCCCGCGGTAAGGCAATAAGCCAGGACGAGGTGAGAAGGTTATGGCTAAAGAAGAAGAGATGGAGAAAGTCAAAGAACTGATCCACATGGGGAAGAAGAAGGGCTTCTTGACCTACGACGAGGTCAACACCCTCCTGCCGCCGGATATCGTCTCCTCCGACCAGATCGACGACCTCATGATGATGTTCGGGGAAATGGATATCGAGGTGGTCGATGCCGCCCACAAGGTCAAGGTGAGCAAGCAGAGGGAGGAAGTGGAGGCCCTTCCCGTAGAAGAAGAGCTCGAAATAGAAGCCGAGGGGCTCGGAAAATCCATCGACCCGGTTTACATGTACCTCCGGGAGATGGGCTCCGTCTCCCTCCTGACCCGGGAAGGTGAGGTGGAGATCGCCAAGCGGATCGAGCAGGGGGAAAAAGAAGTCATCAACGCGGTCCTGGACTCTCCTCTTACCATCAAAGAGATGATTCAGCTGGGCGAGCGGCTTCGCTCCAAAAAATTAAAGACCCAGGACATGGCCCCCGAGCTGGAGGATGAGGACGAATATTTCCTCGAAGAAGAGTTCAACGTCCAGAGGATCCTCGCCCTCATCGACCAGATCAAGAAGCTCGACGAGCGCAACCGGCAGCTCAGAGAAAAACTTCCCAAATCCGGCGTCCACTCTCAGCCTCAGATGGCCAGAAAAGTGGAGGATAACCGGGAAAAAATCGTTTCCCTCCTCAAGGACATCAATCTTAAGACCAAGCATATCGATAAAATCGTCCAGAAGCTGAAAGGGCTAGCCGAACGGGTCGAGAAGGCGGACGCCGAAATCAACGACGTCCTGATCCAGGCCAGCCTCCCGTACGATCAGCTCTCCCGTCTCCTCCGGATGATGAGAAAGAAGCCGGCGGATTTCCGCAAGTTCCTCCGCCGGTCCGGGCTGAAAAAGGAAGAGATGGAGGAATACGACCGGATGATTCGCAACGCCCAGCGGAAGATCCGCCGGGTGGAAGTGGAGTCCAACCTGCCGGTGGAAGAATTGAAGCAAACCCTTCAGGCGGTACGCAGCGGGGAGATGAAAGCCGAGCTGGCCAAGAACGAACTCATCAAGGCCAATCTCCGCCTCGTGGTTTCCATCGCCAAGAAGTACACCAATCGCGGCCTGCAGTTTCTCGATCTTATTCAGGAGGGGAACATCGGGCTCATGAAGGCCGTCGATAAATTCGAGTATCAGCGGGGGTACAAGTTCAGCACTTACGCGACTTGGTGGATCCGTCAGTCCATCACCCGGGCCATTGCCGACCAGGCCCGGACCATTCGAATTCCGGTTCACATGATCGAAACGATCAACAAGCTCATCCGCACCTCCCGGTACCTCGTGCAGGAGATGGGCCGGGAGCCCACGCCCGAGGAGATCGCCGAGCGCATGGATTTCTCCCTGGACAAGGTCCGGAAAGTGCTGAAGATCGCGAAAGAGCCCATCTCCCTGGACACGCCCATCGGCGAGGAAGAAGACAGCTACCTGGGGGACTTCATCGAGGACAAGAAAGTGGTCCCCCCGTCGGACGCGGTCGTCCAGCTCAACCTTTCCGAGCAGACCCGGAAAGTCCTTTCCACCTTGACCCCCCGGGAGGAGAAAGTCCTGAAGATGCGCTTCGGCATCGACGAGAAGGCCGATCACACCTTGGAGGAAGTCGGGCAGAATTTCGACGTCACCCGCGAGCGGATCCGGCAGATCGAGGCCAAGGCGCTGCGCAAGCTGCGTCACCCCTCGCGGTCCAAGAAGCTGCGGTCTTTTGTCGAGGGGTGATCGTAGGGGCACGCGGCGGCGTGCCCCTGCTCGCGGTCTCTCAGCCATTGACACGAGCGGAGAACCGGGGTATTTTGAAGTTGGAAAAATACCGGGCCCATAGCTCAGCTGGAAGAGCCACCGGCTCATAACCGGTTGGTCCCTGGTTCGAACCCAGGTGGGCCCACCAGGCGGTTGAAGGATGCCCTTTCTGGATAAATATTGGACTCGAAAAACCGGAAGACCCCCTCTCGGGCGAGAGAGCGAGTCGTAGAACAGGAACTGCACCCCCTCGGGTGCAGTTCTTTTTTTTGAGGAGGAAAAGGAATTGCGCGAGTACTTGGAGAGATTGTTTGCCCTGCAAACCATCGACCTGAGGATCCAGGAGATGGAGCGGGAAAAGAAACAGATCCCTCGGTCCATCTCCTTCCTGGAACAGGATCTAAGCCAGGAAGAAGAGAAGCTTCGAGCGGAAAAGGCGGAACTGGAGAAGCTGCAGAAAGACCGGCGGCAGAAGGAAAAAGACCTGGAAGAAGAGGTCGAACGGATAAAAAAGACCGAGGCGAGGGCCTTCGAAATCAAGACCAACAAGGAATACCAGGCCGTCCAGAAGGAGATCGAAACCGCCAAGAAGCTGAACCGCCAGCGGGAGGAAGAGATCCTGGAGATCCTGGAGCGGATTGAGGAGACGCAGAAGCGGACCGCAGGCCGGGAGCAGGAACTGGAGGGCAAACGCACGGAATTCCAGCGGCAGATTGCGGATCTGCGGCAAAAAGAGGCCTCCTTCGAAGAGGAGGTGGCGGATGAAGTGCGGCAAAGGGAGGACCGGGAAAAAGGGGTACCCGCCGAGATCCTCAGCAGGTACCGCCTGCTCCTGGAAAAACGGCAGGGCGTCGCCGTTGCAAGAGTTTCTCAGGGCGTGTGCCAGGCCTGCAACATGAACCTTCGGCCCCAACTCTATATCGAGTTGCAAAGGCAGGAGGCCCTCATTCTTTGCCCCAACTGCAATCGCATTCTCTTCTTGGAAAATGGTGAGCCGAAGGCCAAGGAACCGTGAGCGCGGAAAAAACACCCGATTCCCTGCCCCTTTTCCCGGAAGAAAAAGAAGAATCCTCTCCCTCAGACGAAAGTGTCCTCCGCCATCTCTCTCAAACGCTTAGCGTTACGAAGACCTTCAAGCGCTTTCCCTCCCTTACGGCCAAAGACCTCCAGGAGATCTTTTCCCGAAGCGCCGAGCGGGCCAGGGTAATCCCGAAGACCCCGGCCGCACCGCCCGGCCAGAAGGAGTTTCCCGAGTTTCTCATCCATTCCGACGGCGCTTCCAGGGGAAATCCGGGAGAAGCCGGGGCCGGGGCAGTCATATCGGACTCCCGCGGACGAACGCTGAAAGAGGTGAAATGCTCTCTTGGCCTGGCTTCCAACAACGTGGCCGAATATCAGGCATTGATCCTTGCGCTGGAGAAGGCCCTGGAGCTCGGTGCGAGGAGCGTCACAGTGTTCCTGGATTCGGAGTTGGTCGTGCGCCAGATTCGGGGGGAGTACCGGGTGCGGGAACCCCACTTGAAGGAGCTGCATCAAAAAGCCTTGGAGTTGTTGAATCAGCTTTCCCAGTATAGTATCCTCTACATACCGAGAGAAGAAAACCGCCGGGCCGATCAGCTGGCCAACGAGGCGATCGATCAAAGGATAAAAGAATAGCAGTATAGCAATTTTGCAGTTTAGCAATTTAGGAATTTGGAATCTGGGTTTCGTGTTATCGGACGGGATCTCAGGTTCAAAGGGTTTTGGGCCCCAAATTGCCAAACTGCTAAATTGCCAAATGGCTAAACTGTTTGCGGAAGGGGGTCGGGTGATCGCCCGCCGAAGGCGGGAGGAAAGTCCGAGCTCCACAGGGCAGGGTGGTCGCTAACGGCGACCGGGGGCGACCCCAGGGAAAGTGCCACAGAAAACATACCGCCCCGCCTCGCGGGGTAAGGGTGAAAAGGCGAGGTAAGAGCTCACCGCGGCCCTGGTGACAGGGCCGGCACGGTAAACCCCACCCGGAGCAAGACCGAATAGAGGGGCGTTTGAGGGTGGCCCGCCCGAGGCCCCCGGGTAGGTCGCTGGACCCGGGCAGCAATGCCCGGGCAAGAGGAATGATCACCCTCCCCGGACTCCGGGGAGACAGAACTCGGCTTACAGACCCGCTTCCGCAAAATTTAAAATATGGGCGAAAAAGGGGGAAATTCCGCATCTTCCATTCGCCTCTTGCCTTCGCGTTGTGAAGTATTGCAGGGGCGCCCCCCGTGGGCGCCCTTCTTTTTGGGCTGGTTTTTTGGGCGGGCACGGGGGCCCGCCCCTACAACATTCGAAACTTTTGTTTTGGCGCGGGATCTTCCTGAAAGGATCATCAATCATGCCCATGTACGAGTTTGAGGGGAAAAAGCCCAAGGTGGGAGAAACCTCTTTCATCCACCCAACCGCCGTCCTGGTGGGCGGCGTGACGATCGGGGAAAACTGTTACATCGGGCCCGGGGCCGTTCTGCGGGGGGATTTCGGCTTCATCGAAATCGGGGACGGGTCCAACGTCCAGGAAAACGCGGTCATTCATACATTTCCCGAACAGACCGCCCGCCTCGCGAAAGACAGCCACATCGGCCACGGGGCCATCGTTCACGGCTCGAAAATCGGGGAGAACGTTCTTGTCGGAATGGGAGCCATTCTTCACGAGGGAGTGGAGGTAGGCGAGAATTGCATCATCGGCTCGGGATGCGTGATCACCGACAACCGCAAAATCCCGGCGGGCAAGCTCGTGGTCGGTGTCCCCGGAAAGATCGTGGGAGATGTCTCCCCGGAGATGCACCGGGCCAAGGTAGCCGGCACCCGACTCTACCAGACACTCCCCCGCCGCTACCGTGAATCTTTCAAGTTGCTCTCCTGATCTGCGACGAAAACTGCCACACTTTCGTCACCCCGGTGAAAACCGGGGTCCAGGAACTTTTTAACATTGAAAATACTGGATTCCGGCCTCTGCCGGAATGACAGGAAAAACGCAATCCGATGAAGACGCTCCCATATCCCCACATGCATCAGCCCCCGTATGATCTTCCTTCTAGCCCTCACCCCGGGGAATTTTTATTCTAGGCCCATGGAGAAGATTACGGCTGGGATGATTTGCAGCAGGAGGGTTTTCTTGAAGGGAATGGGTTGGGCCGGGTTGGGACTCGCTCCTTTTTTAAAAGCCTGCGACATGGGAGGGAATTTCCAGCCGGGGGAGGTCAAATTGGAAGCTGGCATGGTAAAATCGGATCCTGGTACGCCCCGGGGCTCGATCCCGCCCATCGACGCGGCGGTCCCTGAGCGGACGGAGACAGCCACTTTTGCCTTGGGCTGATTCTGGGGACCGGACGCCCAGTTCGGGCGTAAGGCGGGTGTTGTCCGTACCCGGGTCGGCTACTCGGGCGGGACCAAGAAGGAACCCACCTACCACGACCTGGGGGATCACAGCGAGACCCTCCAGCTTGATTTTGATCCCGCGCGGATTTCCTACGAGAAGCTGCTGGACGTGTTCTGGAAAGCCCACGAGCCGACGGCCCGTTCCTGGTCCCGGCAATATCGGGCTGCGGTTTTCTTTGAAAACGAAAACCAGAAAAAGATAGCCTTGGAGACCCGCTATCGGGAAGCTTTCCGGATCAGAGGAGAGATCTTTACCGAAATCCTTCCGGCCTCCGTATTCTACCAGGCGGAGGACTACCACCAGAAATACTATCTGCAGCTGGACCGGTTTCTATTCAAGGAATTTCAGAGGATTTATCCTCACTTTAAAGATGTGGTGAATTCCACCGCCGCGGCAAGGGTCAATGGCTATCTTGGCGGGCATGGAACCGTGGAAAAGACGGAGGACGACCTGGCCCTTCTTGGTCTTTCCCCAGAAGCCCATAAAAGGCTGTTGAAGATTGCCGCTTCGCGGCATTAGTCAAACGGGCCGGCTTCGCATGGTTTCCGGAGCGGGGGCGCGGTAAGACGGGCCGTTATATTGGCCGCTTACGGAAGCAATGTCTTCACGAAAATTTCAAGGACCCAAAATAATTCTTTTATTCGTCACCCCGGATTTGTAGCGATTTAAGTTTATGAATTCATGAACATTAGATTCAAGACTAAATTTCCAAGGAGGAGCTTTGATGGAGCTGAAAGAGAACCGGGTTAAAAAGGCGCTCAAGGAAGGGCAGGCCTGTATCGGCAGCATGATTTCCAGCTTTCGCAACCCCCAGATCGCCCAGATCTACGCCGTGCACGGCTGGGACTACTTTATCATGGATACGGAGCACTCCTTCTTCGACTACCCGGGATTGGCCGACATTTTTACCGTTGCCCGAACCGAGGAGATCGTTCCCCTGGTCCGGGTGACCGTGGCAACCTACCCATACCTCGCCCGGGCGCTGGATGTCGGGGCTATGGGGGTGATCTGTCCTCACGTGGACACCCCTGAGGAGGTCCGCCACATCGTCGACAGTTGTCTCTACGCCCCCCTCGGTCAGCGCGGGCTTTCCATGAGCGCCGTTCACCTCGCGTATCGCCGGACCACCCAGAAGGAATACGTGGAGTGGGCCAACGCAAATACGCTCATCGTCATCCAGCCGGAAACGCAGAAAGCCCTGGATAACATCGAAAAGCTCGTCTCTATTCCCGGCGTGGACGCGGTGATGATCGGCCCCCACGACCTCTCCCTTTCCCTCGGGATCGTAGGGCAGCTGAATCACCCCAGGATGGCCGAGGCTTACGAACTGGTCATCGCCGCCTGCCGCAAGCATGGCGTTGCCCCGGGGATCCATCTCACCGAGTTTGAACAGGCGAAGGAATGGCTGGCCAAGGGGATGCGCCTCTTCACTTTTCAGAACGACGTCCGAATGCTCATGGACGCGGGGAAAGCGAACACCACACAATTAAGACATTTCATCGCCCAGAAGGGCTGATGGGGGCGGGAAGAAACAGCAGGACAGGCATTACCAAAGTTGATGGCTCAGAACCCCCCCACTCTCCCTCTCCCCCGCTTCCGGGGGAGAGGGCTGGGGTGAGGGGGGCGGGCAGGAATTCCAACAGAATTTCAAGATTAGCACGTCACTACAGATCCTCTAATCCATGAACATCTCCTGGGTTGCTTCCTCCCCCGGGTTCAGGACCAGAAAATCTTTATCCCAGGGCCCCTGGATCATCTTCCGGAAGTAATCCAGGGATCCCCGGATCTCCTCGTATCTCAGGTTCAGAAAGCGGGCGTTCTCCTGCGCATGGCTGCGGTGAGTCTCCGCGAGGCCCACTTCGGATTCCACCAGGGCGATCCTGGTGTAGTTCTTCAGCTCCTCCCGGATCACCCACTCAGCCGTTTCCTTGCCGTACCTCTGGCAGTACTCCTCGTAAATCCCCAGGGGGGACTTCTTCTCGTCAATCCATCCTCGGGTCAGGTAGTAAGTCCCGGGCTCTTTCTCGTGTTCCGCGAAGTATTTCTCCCGCGATCCCAAAAAAAGCGTTATGCAGTCGTGCACCCGGGGAATGATGATGGGATGACGGTTCGCCCGGACCCCCACGATCCCGTTGCTGCAAAGCCCGTAACCCAGGACGATCCGTCCATCCTCCCAGCCTTCCGTTTTGGCGATCTCCTCCTGGATGGCGTCCTTCATTTTTTGAGGGGTGCGGTGCAGGGATTGTTCGAGGAAGACGAACGATACACCTTCGGGCTGGGTGTGCAATAGTTCATCTTTCATGATGGCGCAGGATATGACCAAGGTGTTGTTCTCTTTCATGGTGCCTCTTGGCGATGAATATCGGTAAACATTTATTATATTCACTTCCATTTTGCGGGGCATGAGGAAAGTCATTCATCTGGAGTGCGGCAGCCATGCTGCCGCCTTTAAAGCGCAAGCATGGCTTGCGCACTCATAAACTACATGTCTCAGGATCAACCGACCTTCACCAGCTTGCGGAAGGTGGGAAGTTCCCTGGGGGGAGAGAGGCTCTTCCCCTTAAAACTCCAGGAAACCTCGGCCACATAGATATCCCCCCGGGAATCGACGGCGATCCCATGCGGGGCCAGGAACTGACCGGGTTCCTCGCCCGCCTGGGGACCCCCTAGCCTGGCCAGTCTCCGCCCTTCCAGATCGTAGATGCTGACCCGCGCCCCGATGTTGGGGTAATTCTGGCTAAAGGGATAGCCGGGGGCCAGCTCGCCTACGTACACGAGCGGACTCCCCTCCCCCGCGATATGAAGGCCGCAGGGCCGGTGGATGTTGTTCCACTGTTCCCGCAAACGTCCCCGTCCATCGAAGATTTGGATTCGATGGTTTTCCCGGTCCGCGACATAGACGAGGCCCTCCGGAGTTGTGACCACACTGTGGACCAGGTTGAACTGACCGGGGTCCGTGCCCGGCTCTCCCCAGGAAAAGAGATGTTTGCCTTCGGCGGTGTACTTGTGCACCCGGGCGTTGCCGTACCCGTCGGAAATGTAGAGGTCTCCTGTCTTCGGGTCCCGGGCAACCTTCGTGGGCTGGTTGAAAGGCTCCCCGCTCATGAAGCCGGCGCCCGCGCCAGGCGTGCCGATGGTCATGACCAGCTTCCCTTCCAGGGTGAACTGGTACACCGCGTGGGCCCCGTCATCGGCCAGGTAGAGCGTTTCCCCCGGCCCGGGGGTTAACCCGTGGGGCCTCTTGAAGCGCCCCTCCCCCCAGGAGCCCAGAAACTTCCCTTCACGGTCGAATACGATGACCGGGTGCTCCCCCCGGGTAAACACATAAACCCGATCTTGCGAGTCCACGGCCACATCGACGGCTTCAAGAAATCGCCACCCGGCCGGAAGTTTGGCCCACCCGGGCTCGACCTCGTACCTGAACGGCGGCTCTCCCATCCTGATCGTCATCTTGAACTCCTGCTCAAATTTTATGGGGGTTGAACTGTCGACATTATACTCCTTACGCCCTTCATCCATCCAAAAAACTTGACCGAACCGAAGAGGGAAAGAACATGGTCCGTTGGAACACACGGGATGGGTTACAATGAGAATATGACGGATTGGAATCCCATTTAAAAAGGAGGCGCGCCATGGCAGAAATCGATCGTGTTTCCCCGGCTGAGACTCATGAAAGGGTGAGCTCCGGTCAAGCCTTACTCGTCTGCGCGTACCCTGACGCGGAGAGATGCAAGAAACTCCACCTCGAGGGGGCTATCACCTTCCAGGAGTTCGAGTCCAGGCTCGCTGCTCTCCAAAAGAATCAGGAAATCATTTTTTACTGCGACTGACCTCAGGAGGGAACGTCCGCCGGTCAGGCGGCCAGATACTCGAAGATCGGATACACGAATGTGAAGGCACTCGGGGGTGGATTCAAAGGCTGGAAAAATGCAGGATACCGGTGATTCGATCCTCTGCTCTTGGATTAAAGAGAACAGGGGAAAAGGGAGAATTTATTCCTTGACACCGCATTGTGAAAAAGCCTATCATGTGTCTCAAGGTGCAAAGAGTTTTGGTTTGGAACACTACAAGCCGCAAAGCTCTCGAGCTTTTGCGGCTTTTTGGTATCAGGCCGGGCCCTTTCACCTGGCACGCACACAGAGGAGGTGGAAAGATGCCCAAAGGCAAAGTAAAGTGGTTCAATGAGCAGAAGGGGTTTGGATTCATATCTCAAGACGGCGGCGACGATCTGTTCGTGCACTTCTCATCCATTAAACAAGACGGTTTCAAGGTTCTTCATGAAGGGGACGATGTCGAGTTCGAAATCGCCCAGGGAAAGAAGGGCCTGCAGGCCATTGATGTGATCAAGCTCTAAGGCTTCCGTACGCCTGATTTAGACCCCGGGAAGAGGGGAAACGCTTTCCGGGGGGTTCCAGCCGAATTTTTCTTGCCTGGCTTTTCCAACCAACTCTCGGGAGAAAGAATGAACACCAAGATTTACGTGGGAAACCTTCCTTTCCAGATCACCGAAAAAGATCTTCAGACCTATTTTTCACAAGCCGGGGACGTGGTCTCCGTCAAGATCCTGAAAGACAACCAAACCGGGAATCCCCGGGGGTTCGCTTTCGTCGAAATGTCCACCCGGCGGGAAGCCCAGAAAGCCGTCTCCATGCTGAACAAAAGAAATTTCATGGAAAAAGAGCTGCTGGTGAAAGAGGCGCGGGTCCGCCGTAGTTTCCGGAGCAGGAGCTGGTAGGGAAAAACACCACAGAACAGGAGGGGGAGAGTTTCATGGAAGGACCCATGGAGTTTCAGACCCGCCCGGCAGGGAAAAGGCGTAGGCTGAGGATCATCATTCCCGGTTTCGCTGCGTTTAACGTGTATTCTCGAATTGCCCGCATGACCACCGGCCTGGGGCCCGTATGCGTGGCCACGAGCGCCCGGGAGGTGGAGGGATGGGATGTCGAGGTCATCGATGAAAATAATTACCAGCGGTCCGGCCCGGCAACCGACTCGGGTCTCCCCGACCATGCGGCCCTTCAGCGCCTCCGGCCGGCCGATGCCGTCGGGTTTTACGGGGGCCTCACCAGCACCATTCCCCGACTCTACGAGCTCGCCCGTTTTTATCGGGAGCGGTCCGTTCTCACGATCGCCGGGGGGGCGCATTTCGTGGAAGAAAACATCGCCGAAGCACTCCAAAGCGGAGTGGATATCGTCGTCCGCGGGGAAGGGGAAGAAACAATCAAGGAACTCCTCCAAGCCTATGACGGGCGCCGTTCGAAGGATGATATCGCGGGGCTCGCTTACCTCGAAGGCAATCGAGTGAAAATGACCCCGGAAAGAAAACCCCTGGACGATTTTGACCGGTTTCCCCTTCCGGATTTTTCCCTGGTGAGGTATGCCCGGATCAAAATTTATCCCGTCGGCCGGGTACGGGGCTGCGGGATGGATTGCGAATTCTGCACCGTGAAAGGAAAGCCCCGCTACGCAAGCGGGGAGCGCCTCCTGGAGCAATTCGCGTCCATTTATGAGACCTGTGGTGCCAAACGTTACTTCATCGTTGACGACCTGTTCGGCCAGGACCGCCGCGAAACGCTTCGTCTTTGCGGGCTGCTTCGGGATTACCAGGCAAAAATCGGCGCCCGCTTCCGGATTACCGTTCAGATCCGCCTGGACAAGGGCAAGGACGCCGAACTGCTCCAGGCGATGGGCGAGGCCGGGGTGAACCAGGTGGCCATCGGTTTCGAGTCTCCCATCGCGGAAGAGTTGAAAGCCATGGACAAGCGGCTGAAACCCGAAGACATGGTCAGCCTGGCGCGGCTGTTCCACCGCGCCGGCTTTTTTATCCACGGGATGTTCATCTTCGGTTATCCCCTGCCCGAGGGGGTTGAATTCTCCATGTCCGCTGAAGAGCGGGTGAAGCGGTTCAAAAAATTCATTAGCCGGGCATGGCTGGACACGGTCCAGGTATTGCTCCCCGCCCCGCTCCCGGGAACGGAGCTGACCCGCAGGTTAAGAAAACAGAACCGTCTCTTCCCCAAGAATTTGATCGGGTGGGAGTATTACGACGGGAATTTCCCCCTCTTCGTCCCCGACAAGCCCATGACCCCGGAGGAGGTGCAGACCTCCATCCATCGCATCATGGGGCGGGTTTATCAATTTCAGAGCATGTTCCACATCGGCCTTCATCTGCTGTGGTTTCCTATTCTTTTCTTCTACCTCCCCAACATTCGATCGGGGTGGGTAAAATGGTACCGGGTCTGGAACAACGGGGTGATGAGGTTCGGCGGATGGCTGATCATGCGCCAGTGGTATGCCGCGTTCAGAAAAGACGCCTACCCTCGTAAGCTGACCGAAGCCAAGCAGTTCCTGAGCCGGTCATTTTCCAAAACCGCCGAGACGAGGTCTCCGTTCGGGGCTGGTAAATTCTGAAAGGCCGATTCACCCGAGACAGCCTGCCATCGAACGAAGCGGCACCTGCCGGAAGGAATCCCGCCATAGGGGCCGGGTCAGTCCGCCCCTGCATTGGCCTCACCCATCGATTTCTTGCTATCAACCATATTGATGCCGGTAAACGTCTGATCTAGCCTGCCCGATTATCTCCTCGGACCGTGGTCGCTCGAGCCGTTTGCGGTCTTTCCCCAGTCCCGTCCGCCAGGGTGGGTTTCAAATAGAAGATGAGGGGCAGAGGCGCGATCCCGATCAGGAAGGTGGCCAGGAAGAAGACCGGGTATCCCAGGAAAGAAGCCGAATAGCCGCTAAGGACGCCGGCCAGAGATCTCCCCAGCCCGAAGAGGATGCTCAAGAAAGCATAGTGAGTGGCGCTGAACCGCTTGTCGCAGAGTTTCATGAGGAAGCTCAGGAACGCGGCAGTGGCCAGGCCGATCGCCAGGCTCTCCAGGAGGGCGGCGAAGTAGATGGAGAAAGCGGGGGCATAAGGCAAAGCCGCAAGGGCGTAGCCTAGGCTCGCGGCAGCCTGGGCTGCTCCGAGGATCCAGAGCGCCTTCAGGATTCCCCAGCGTGCGGTCAATGCTCCCCCGGCAAGAGCTCCCGCGATGCTGGCCAGGGTGCCCAGCGTTCCGACCACCAGCCCGATCTGCCCGGGGGTGAATCCCCGGTCTATCCAGAACGGGTTGGACATGGCCACCAGCATCGCTTCTCCCACCTTGAACAGCAGGATGAAAACGACCGCCGCCCGGAAATTCGTCTTTTCAAAAAGCCTCCTGATGGGCTCGACGTACTGCTCCCAAAACCGCAAAGGACTGGGCAGGGCCGGTCTCTTCTGGCGAAAAGCCGGTAAGCTCACTACAGCGATCGCCAGGACACCCATGATGAGAGCCGCGGCCGTAAACGTGAGGGGCCAGCCCAGGGGCTCGCTCGCCATCACCAGAAAGCCGCCGGAGGTGATCAGCGCGAGCCTATAGCAGGCAGAGCGAATCCCGTTGGCCGGTCCCAGTTCTTTTTCTTCCAGGATGTCGATCGTGTAGGCGTCTGCCGCGACATCCTGCGTGGCCGACGAGAAGCAGATCCCGGCGAGGGCAAGCCAGAAGAGCGCTTTTTGGGAGACCGGGTCGAGAAAAGCCAGGATCGCGCAGAAGAGAGCGACACCCAGCTGGGCGGGAAAGATCCACCGGAACCTTCGGCCGAAACGGTCGACCAGGGGCGCCCACAGAATCTTCAAACTCCAGGCCAGGCCCAGAAGGCTGAGAAGCCCGATCTCTTCCAGGGAGATATTATTCACCCGGAAGTAAACGGAGAGGAGATTGTTAATGAAGCCGAAAGGAAGCCCCTCGGAAAAGTAGAGGAGGCCTACGACGAAGAATTTCGTCCGGGTGGAAGGCAATTCCTGCACCTACCCAACACGGAATGCGGAGTGCGGAATGCGGAATGGAAACATCCTCTCCCTTTCCGAATGCGGAACGCTGAATGGAAATAGAGGGGAGCAGAATTAAACGTTCCGTAGGGGCGACCCGCCGGGTCGCCTTACCCCCTCTTTCAAAGCCGTTTGATTTTACTTCACTCCCGCCGTTCTGGGTAGGGAAAAATCGCCTCCGTTGCCGTTCCCGCGAAGCCTTCGGCCTGAGGGGAAATCCGGGGCATTGGATCCTGAATCTTCGGAATTTCACCTTGACAACTGCTTCCCCCGATTTTAGAATTCCAACCTGCGATAAAGATACGTTCGTCGATCTTGAGGATTCCGGAGGAGGGATTGAATAACGACCAGTGGAGCAGCGCGGCGTGGTTCTTCCTGGGCCTGGCAGTCTGCCTGGCTTCTCTCCAATATAAAATGGGAACGCCTGCCTCACCCGGCACGGGGTTCATGCCCTTTCTGACCGGGGCGGCGATCTGCTTCTTCTCCGGCGTGGGGTTCATCCACGCGACGCTTCGAAGGAAGAAAGGAGAGGTCCGCGTCCGTCTTCTCGAGGGGGTGAAGTGGAAGAACGCCATGCTCATCCTCGTCTCTCTTCTAGCTTACTCCCTTCTCATGGTCCCCCTGGGGTTCTTCGTTTGCACGACTCTCTTTATCGCCTTTCTCCTTCGGGCCATCGTCCCCCAGCGCTGGCCGGTGGTGGTCAGCTGCGCCCTTTTGACGGCCGCCGCTTCTTATCTCATCTTCGAAGTTTGGCTGAAGGCCCAGCTGCCCAGGGGACCTTGGGGTATTTAGTCCTGAACTTCCTATCTCACCTTTTTGTTGAGGGCCGAAAAATAAGGGAAGAGTAAAATTCAGGTCAATAGAAAAGGAGAGCCCATGGCCGAAATGGAAGATTTATTGTCCAAAATAGAAAAAGGCCCGGATGATTTCGCCTCGGTGCTGCAGGGCGTTGCCGAACCGGTCCTGTCCCGGCGTCCCGACGAAAAGAACTGGGCGCCCAAGGAAATTATCTGCCACCTGAGGGATACGGAAGAATTATTCCTCACCCGATTCCAATCCATCATTGCCATGGATAATCCCAAATACGCCGCGGTGGATGCGGATCGATGGGCGGAAGAGCGGCAGTACCTCCGCAACGACGCGGGGGAGGCCCTCACCGCTTTCCGGAAACGCCGGGCGGACACGCTGAAATTCCTGCGGGCCCTCACCCCCGGACAGTGGGACCGAATGGGTGTCCATGCCACCCGGGGCCGGGAAAGCCTTAAGGACTCGGCGGGGAGCATCGCCAGGCATGACCTCAACCACCTCGAGCAGTTGAAGCGCTCGCTTGCCGGGAAACCCTGATCCTGCCCGGTCCTGCGGGGACCGCCCCACAAATCCAGCGGCGGCTCGAGAGGAGGATACTTTCTCGATGGGTGACGACCTCAATCGGCAAACTTGGGTCTTTTTTTTCTCATTCGGGGCAGCAGGGGGAAGACCAGGAGGCAGATGGCAACGATGAGGAGGGCGGCCGAAATGGGACGGTTGAAAAAGACTGTGGGGTCCCCGCCGGAGTGGAGCAAAGACCGGCGCAGGGCCTTCTCCAGCATGGGTCCCAGAACCAGGGCCAGGACCAAAGGCGCTGCCTCGTACTGAAACTTCTTGAACAGGTAACCCAGCAACCCGAAAATGATCATGAACAGGACCTGGGCGATGTTGTTGTTCAGGCTGTAGGCCCCGATCAGGCAAAAGAGGAGAATCAGGGGAAAAAGGATCGGATAAGGCACCTTGAGGACCTTCACCCACAGGCCGATGAGGGGGAGGTTGAGGACCAGGAGCATGAAATTTCCCACGTACATGCTCGACACCACCCCCCAGAACAGATCCGGGTGCTCCTTGATCAGCATGGGGCCGGGCTGGGTGCCGTAGATTACAAGCGCCCCCAGGAGAATCGCCATCGTCGCCGTGGTGGGAATCCCGAGGGTAAGCAGGGGAATGAAAGCTCCCCCGGTGGCGGCGTTGTTCGCAGCCTCCGGGGCCGCAACGCCCGCGATCGCTCCCTTCCCGAAACCGTCCGATTGCCGGGAAACTTTCTTTTCCACCGCGTAGGCGGTGAAGGCGGAGATGGTCGCCCCTCCTCCCGGCAGAATTCCCAGGAAAAATCCTATGGCCGAGCCCCGCAGAATGGCCCCGATCGACTCCCGCCAGTCCTTCCCGGTGGGGAGCAGGTTCTTTATCTTGGTTTCAAAAATGGACCGTTCCAGCGTCTGTTCCACGTTGAGCAGGACTTCGGAAATTCCGAAGAGGCCCATGACTACGGGGACGAGGCCGAACCCGTCGCTCAGCTCGGGGATGTCAAAGGTGAACCGGGTCGTCCCCATGATGGAATCCATGCCCATGCACCCCAAAAAAAGCCCGAAACAGGCCATCAGCAGGGCTTTCCACATGGGACCGCTGGCCAGGAAGGTGAGAATGGTCAGCCCGACAATCATCAGGGAAAAATATTCAGGCGGTCCGAACCGGAGCGCCATTTCGGCCAGCGGAGGGGCGACAAGCATGAGTCCGATGACCGCCACGGTCCCGGCGATGAAGGAGGCGAAAGCGGCGATGCCCAGCGCCGGGCCGGCACGCCCCTGCCGGGCCATCTGGTAGCCGTCCAGGCAGGTGACGACGGAAGAGGCTTCTCCCGGGATGTTCACCAGGATGGAGGTGGTGGATCCTCCGTACATGGCCCCGTAGTAAATTCCGGCCAGCATGATCACGGCGGAGACGGGGGTAATATGGAACGTGGTGGGCAGGAGAAGGGAGATGGCGGCCACCGGCCCAAGCCCCGGCAAAACCCCGACGAGGGTCCCGATCAAGACTCCCACGAAACAGAAGAACAGGTTCCCCGGTGAAAGCGCCACCTGGAAACCCATGATGACGCTCTGGAAAAATTCCAAGTTCTCTCCCAACCTGCTATAGCCGGAACCAAGCAGGTTTATTCCGCCATCTGATAAATGTTTCCAGAAATCCCCCCCATCCCCCTTTCTCAAAGGGGGGCGAGGGGGGATTTCTGAAATTCATTACCATTTGCGCCCAATTCCATTCGTAAGCGCCTGAGCTTTTTCCCCGCCTCCGCACGGAAAAAGTGGCTTTTCCGGACAGCTTCAGGAAATTGTAGGGGCACGATGTCCGCCGGGTGCCCCTACGGCCTCGGATGAAGGAAATTCCTTCTCACCAATCTCACCAACATGTTTGTTGATGGGGCAGTAAGCGCCTAAAACCCGAGAGGCCCGCTGGGGAGCTGGGCTTGCAGCCACAGTTCGAAGATCGCATAGGTTCCCAGGGCTGCCAGGACTGCCCCCGCGATGACCGCGGGCCAGCTTTGCGGTTTCACCACCCGCAACATGAAACCGACGAAAAGGGCGGTGCAGAGGATAAACCCCAGGCGGGAGAGTAGGAGGGCATAGGCCGTCAAAGCCCCCATGACCAGGAAGGCTTTTCCCCAATCGAGCCCCTTCATCACCGGCCGCCAGCCTTCCCCCTTACGGCTTCTGAAGGTCGCGTCCACGATCCCGACAAAAGAAAAAAAACAGATCCCCAGTCCGGCCAGGAAAGTGATGAATCCCGAACCGGGCGAGGCGAGGGTCCCCAACCCGAGCAGCACGGAACCCCACGCAATGGCCGCCCCGCAGGCAAACCACAGGGCCGTGCTTACCTGATCGTTATTCAGCCTGGCCATCTCCGATTGCTATTCTTTTCTGAGGCCCAGGGAGCGGATCAGCGGGCCCAGCTGCTCCTGCAGGTCAACCAGGTGTTTGCCGAGTTCCTGGGGACTGCGGTAGTAGGGGGGCTGGTCGACCTGGTGGCTCACCCGGATGAAGTTCGGGTCCTCCATGGCTTTCTTGAAGGCCTGGTGGAGAGTTTCCACAACCTGAGGAGACATCCCCCGAGGCCCCACCAGAGCCATGAGGCTCGGCTCCGCCGTGATCTTATAGCCCATTTCCGAAAGCGTCGGCACGTTGGGATAAGTGCTCATCCGCTTCTCCCCGTAGAAAGCCAGAAGCCGAAAACGCCCCGAGTCCACGTACTTTTTCCAGGTGGTGGTCTGAGAAGACGCTTCCACGTGGTTTCCCAGGAGGGCGGTAACGGCCTCCTCACCGCTTTCGTAAGGGATGAGGGTCCACTTGATCTTTTCCTGGAGGGCCAGCCGCTCCATGACGAGATGCTGGGCGCCTCCCACCCCCGAACAGCTGTAGCGGATTTTCCCGGGGTTGGCCTTTGCGTAGTCGATGAACTCTTGGAAGGTCTTCCATGGGGATTCGGACCGGACGACCAGCCCGTACTGAAAAATCGCGAACTGAAGGATCGGGGTAAAGTCCTTCACTACTTCATACGATACCTTGCGGGTCAGCGGGACAAGAACGCCGCCGGCGCCGAGCGTGCCGATGTTGTACCCGTCCGGTTTCTCATTTTTCAATGCCGCCAGCGCGACGGAGGTCGCCCCGCCGGTCTTGTTCACCACGACGATCGGCTGGCCCAGTATTTTGCTCGCGGCGGTCGCGAGGGGCCGGGTGGAAATATCCGTGCCCCCTCCCGCCCCGTAACCGATGGTGAGGGTGATCGGCTTCGACGGGTATTTCTCCTGCCCGAGAGCCACACCCGAGCCCGCAGCGACCCAGGAAAAAATCAGCAGGACGAGTAAAAAAATACGATATGTTCCGCGGAACATCTTGAGTACCTCCTCGATGAGATAGTTTTCATCGGAACCTCCCTCTCCCGCGTGGGAGAGGGCGGGGGGGAGGGGGATTGAGAAATAAGACTGTGGAATTTGCACACTCTCTTCACCCAGCCCTCCCCCGTCAGAGGGGGAGATTTTGGGTTTGGGCACGGGCACTAGAGAATCAGGATTGACGAAAGTATGAACGCCCCGCCCTTCTTCTCCACCTCAACGAAGGAACTGTACGACTTCCTCGATCGGCTTTCGTGTAGGGACCTTGGGCGTCTCCGCCGGGTACCCCACCGGGATGAGGTCCACGAAGTTCCATTCCGGCGGAACGGCCAGGATTTTTTCAATCTCTTTCTTGGCCTGCTGGGGGCCTGCCATCCAGGTCGTGCCCAGGCCGAAATAGTGTAGGACGAGGCAAAGGTAGGTAATGGCCGCCGCCACGCTCTGCAGGGTGGAATTCCCCAGCTGCCGGTAGGAGCGGATCTCCCTGGCTGCGGGGTCCGACTCCCCCCTCGCCCGCAGGATCTGATCCGCGATGCTGTTGTACTTTCCCATCAAGACCACGATGCAAGCCGGCGCTCCCCGGAAGAAATCACAGGTCCGGCGCCACCTCTCCACGATCTCGCCGAACTGATCGGCTTCGGGCCAGGAGGACATGAGCTCGGTCTTGGCCTTGACGGCGTCGGCCATCTTATGGATGATCTCTTTGTTGGTGACGATCAGGAATTTCCAGGGCTGGTAATTCCCCCCGTTGGGGGCCCAGCTTGCCATCTCGAGCGCCTTGACCATCAGGTCTTCCGGAACGGGTTTTTCCTGGAACTTCCGCACCGAGCGCCGGGCCTTGATCAGCTCGTCGAGCTCTTCAAGAACAATCATGAAATCACCTCTCCGAAAAAATAATGTTGAGGGCCAATTGCCGTAAGGGGCAAGTCGTTTTAGGGGCGGGGTGACCCCGCCCCTACGTCTTCGGGCTCTCGCCCCTCACGTTCCTAATATTTCTCTGGCTTTCCTGGCCGCCGACGGCGCGTCGGGCGCGTACCCGTCCGCCCCGATCTCGTCGGCGAAACGCTGTGTGACCGGGGCTCCGCCCACCATAACCTTCACGGTTTGCGCGAGGCCGGCTCTCTTGATCTCCCTGACCGTCTCTCTCATGCCCGGCATGGTCGTGGTCAGCAAGGAGGAGAGGCAGACCAGCTGGGCGTGGTTATCCCGGATGGCTTTCACGATCCCTTCGGAGGGGATGTCAACGCCGAGGTCGATCACCTCGAAACCGGCGCCTTCCAGCATCATGCCTACAAGGTTCTTGCCGATGTCGTGGAGGTCGCCCCTCACGGTTGCGATCAAAACCTTGCCCGCCGTCTTCACCCCTGATTCAGCCAGCAAAGGCCTCAACACCCCGACGGCTTCCTTCATGGCCAATCCAGCGACGAGGAGTTCGGGGAGGTAGAGCTCGTCGCGGCCAAACTTCTCTCCCACCTCCTGGATTCCGGGGATCAGGGCATCCCGCAGGATTTCCTCTGGCTTGCGTCCTTCCCGGACGGCCTTCCGGGTCAATTCCCCGGCTGATTCAGGATTTCCGCTCAGGATACTTGCCCGCAGTTCATCGAAAACAGCCATCTCTTCCTCCCCTGGCTCCAAATAAAATAGAGGCTGGTTTAGTTCTTCGGATCATCTCCAATTTAGTTGATCGAATTCTTCTTGAAAACCTAACAAGGGTTCGGAAGGAAAGGCAAATTCCGACACAAGCCTTGGCGGGATAAAGCTTCGGTACCAAGGACCGAATGGCTCTCCGCGATGCGCAGCGGGGGCCTGAACGGACCTGCTTCAAAGGACAGAAGAACATCCCCGCCAGAACCATGAACGGATAGGTGCGTCATGATTGTGGCGGAATTTGCCTTTCCTTCCGGACCCCTGGAACCCCAGCACCATTTACCAGTCCCGCCGTATTTTCCTTCAACTAAATTGGAGAGGATCCAGTTCTTTAAATCCTGAACATCTGCGTTCATCTGCGTCCCAGGAATAGAAGAAACATTGATCAATATTTCCCGTACTCCACGGCAGCCTCAAACATCGCGATCAAATTCTGCGGGGGAACGTCCGTGAGGATGTTGTGGTCGGCCGAGAGCATGTAACCCCCGCCTCTCCCCAGGATGGCGATCTTCTTTTTCACTTCCTCGCGCACGTCGTCCGGAGTCCCCCCCGGGAGCACTTGGTGGGTGTCTATGCCCCCCCACAAAGCGAGCTTCTTTCCCGCTTTCTCCTTGATGCGGGGCGCCTCCATGTCCCTGGCATTCGACTGAAGGGGGTTCAGCACGTCGATCCCGATATCCACGAAATCGTCGAGGTAGGCGAAAACCGAGCCGCAGGTGTGCAGGGCGATTTTGGCTTTGGTCCTGCCCTTGATCCGGCCGATCATCTTCTTCATCAAAGGCTTGATCCGCTCCCGGAACATCTGGGGGCTCACGATCGGCTGGTTCTGCAGGCCGAAATCATCCCCAAACATTATGATGTCCACGTTGTCCCCCAGCGCCTCAGCCACGCCTTCGACCGTTTCCACCCAGATTTCACCCAATTTTTCATGGAAGGCGTCGCTGAAGGGGCGGTTCAGGAGAAGATCCATCATCCATCCCTCGAACCCTCTCATGAACTGGGCCAGGGTGAAGATCCCGGGGGGCACGCGGGCCACCAGGGCCTTGTCGCACTCCTGGCGCAACTTCTTACCCTTCTCCCGCCACTGGGAGAAGTCTTCGATTTGTGAAGGCTTCGGCCAGACAAAGCCCCTCAGGTCCTCCGGGGTCGGCCGGGCGATCTTCTGAAAGGGCCCTTCGATCGGGGCGTAGGTGTAATCCGTCGATCTTTTCCATTTCACCCCCCAGGGCCGGTCCAGAAACTCGTCTGGGAAATCGTAATCGGCCAGGGGCCGGGAAGGAGTCACGGTTTTCGTGTCCACGTGGAAACGGTCGAGGATGTCCCCGTCGATCTCCGCGGTGAACATGATGAGGGCCCCGATCCGGACCTCTCTCTGGATCCCGAGATACCGCAGAAGATTCTGGTAGGCCCGGACATTCATGGAAGTGGCGCCCGGGAAGCTCCCGAAATCCACTGGAACCCGGTCCGGAACCTGGTGGCTCAGTGCGGCGAGAACCCTCTCTCGACTGTTCATGGGAACCTCCCTATAAGGAAACGGTTCATCATCTATTATGGAGTGCGCAACCCCGCCTTGGCGGGGTTGCCCCTTTTAAGGCGGCAGTCCCGCGCTTCGCGGGGCTGCCGCACTCCAAGCCTGGCGCTTGCGCATTCGGGGAGCCGCCCACTACTTCTTGCTGGGTTCCCCGTATTCCACGCTTTTCTTCCAGTTCATCCACTCGCGCCAGTCGGGGTACACGTACCGCCCGATGTTCTTGTCGTCGGGATGGATGTACCGGGCGCCGGGGAGAAGGATAACGGGTTTGATCTCCGGCCGGTTCTCCTTGTTTTTCCGGCTGACGATGTCCACCAGGTAAGTGGGGTCTTCGTAGCAGTTCGCCCAGTTGTCGTGGTGGTCCGGGATGACGACCTTGGCGTTCAGGGCCTCGGCTACCCGCCAGACGTCCCAGGGGGACATCTTGTCCGTGTACCCGGGAGCGTTGTTCCCCATGTCCATGCAGACCACGTCGACCTTGTATTTCTCCCCCACCATGCGGTACCCGTTGTGGTACAGCGTGTCGCCGAGGAAAGCGATTCCGCCGCCTTCCGTATTGAAGATGAAGCTGACGGCCACCTCTTCGAAAGGCTGGGGAGTGTCAAACCCGGTCTTGGTCACGATCACGTCGAAGTTGGGCGCGAGGTCGATCTTCATGTCCTCGATCTGGACGCTCTTCCCTACCTTGGCCACGATGATCCTGTCCTCCGGCACTCCCATGTTGTTCTTCATCCTCCGGCAGGTCTCCGGGGGAGCGATGAATTTGCATTTTGTCGTCTGCAGGGCCGCCTGGATGGTGTAGAAATCCATGTGGTCCTGGTGGTGGTGGGTGATGCAGACGGCGTCGAGGCGCTTGAACTTCCAGGGGTCCACCACGTGGGGGTTGAGGCGCATCCAGTAAAGCTTTTCCGCGCCGCTGGTCCGGCACACGCCGCAGTAGGAGTAGTCGGTGAACAGGCTGGGGCCGGCGTACAGGTCCACCAGGAAGACCGCCCCGCCCTGGGATTTCAGGGCGAAAGACGGCCCGCCGAAGTACCACATCGCCCCGGTCTTGGGCTTCACCTTGAACTGGTCGATCTCGTAATTCAGGTAGGTTCCCCATTCGGGGAAGACCTCCTGCAGCCAGATATCGCGGCTCATCTTCCGCGGCAGGCCGACGGTCCCGCCGTCCATGACCCCGCGCTCGTCGTACTTTACAACGCTCTCTTTAGCCATACTGACCTCCTTGTTTAAAAGTAATTTATAGGAGACGACAGAAGTAAGTCGACATTAACAGAGAACCACGGGGATCAACCCAGTCATCTCCCGAAATCCCCCCAACCCCCCTTTAATAAAGGGGGGCGCGGGGGGATTTCTGCAGCCCACAGGTCATTGGAGTTGAGTTGGCGATGACAAATTATTTATGACGTTCACTATAGTTCGGAGAAATTTAGTTTTGAGCAGGGGCGGGTTTGAAACCCGCCCGTACGAATTTCGAAAAAGCTCCGAACTGCGTTACTCCGAACTGTTTTTACAATTTGACGCCCAAATACTTCTCCACCTCTTCCTGCTTGGAGTGGAGCTCTTCCCGCGTCCCGCTCATCCGGATGTGGCCCTTTTCCAGGATGTAGGCCCGCAGATTGCTGCTGAGGCTGAGCGACATTTCGTAATTCTGCTCCACCAGGAGAATCGTTACGTTATTCCCGTGGAGCTTCTTGAGCATCTCCCAGATCTCTTCTACCAGGATGGGCGCCAAACCCTCCGTGGGCTCGTCGATGAGCATGAGCCTCGGGTTGGCCACCAGCCCCCGGGCCGTCGTAAGCATCTGCTGCTCGCCTCCCGAAAGGCTTTCCCCCAATTGAGTCAGGCGCTCTTTGAGACGGGGGAAATAGTGGAAAACCGTTTCCAGAGTTTGTTGGATATCGACCTTTTCCCGCTTCATTCGGACCAGCATCCCCAGTTTCAGGTTTTCGAATACGGTCAGATTGGGAATGACCCGCCGGTCTTCGGGGACCAGGGATATGCCCCGGCGGGCGATCTCATCGGGAGGGAAGCCGGTGATGTTCTCCCCGTTGAAGGTGATCTTTCCGCTCCGGCAGGGTTGAATCCCCATGATCGTCTTCAAGGTGGTTGTCTTCCCGACCCCATTCCGGCCGAGAAGAACCACGATTTCCCCGTCCTGTACGTTCAGGGACACGTTATGGAGAATATGGCTGGTTCCGTAGTAGGTGTTGATGTTTTCAACGGCTAACATGCCTTCGTTCCTCCCAGGTAGACTTTCTGGACGGAGGCATTGGCGCTGATGGCCTCCGGAGTCCCGCAGGCCAGCTCCCTTCCTTCGTTCAAACAAAATACTTCGTCGGATATGTTCATGACCACGTTCATGTCATGCTCGACCAGAAGGATAGTCAGGTTCAGCTTGTCCCGCAGATTCCGGATCAGGGTCATGGCCAAGCCGGTCTCGGCCGGGCTCATGCCCGCGGTAGGCTCGTCCAGGAGGAGAAGCTTGGGTTCAGTGGCCAGGGCAATGGCGATTTCCAGGTATTTTCTTTCCCCGTGGGAGAGGATCGACGCGGGCCGATCCCGGGAATTCACCAGTTGGACCATTTCCAGGATGGTGCGGGTCTTTTCGTTGATCTGCTCGAAGGAATCGGCTTTTCTCCAGAAATTGAAAGAGGTCCGGCGGGACTGAGCCGAGATGCGGACGTTTTCAAAGACCGATAGCCTCGGGAAGATGTGGGTGATCTGGAAGGTTTTGGTGATCCCCAGTTGGGACGTCTGGTTCATTTTTTTGTTCGTGATATCTTTCCCCTGGAAGAAGATTTTTCCCGCCGTCGGCTCGTAGAGTCCGCAGAGAACATTGAAGAGAGTCGTCTTCCCTGCTCCGTTGGGCCCGATGATAGATTTGAGCTGACCTTTTTCCACCGAAAAGTTCACCTGGTCGACCGCTTTCAAGCCGCCGAAATATTTGCACAGATTCTTGCTTTCCAAATAAGGCATGACTTTTACCTCGACGCCGCTTCTTCCACCGGTTCGATCTCCTGGCGGGCGGCCCGGCGGGCCAGGTATTTCGATTTGATCGTTCCCACGATCCCTTCGGGGAAGATCAGGATCAGGGCCATGAAGAGGATGCCCACGACGAGTTCCCAGCGCTCCATAATCCAGCTGAATTTATTCTGGGCATAGAGAAACACCCCCACCCCCACGACCGGTCCGATAAAGGTGTGCATCCCTCCCAGGATGGTCATGAGCAGGATCGTCCCCGAAGTGAGCCAGTAGAGGGCTTGCAAGGGTCCATAGCCGAGATAGATGCAGAACAATCCGCCCGCGAGGGAGGAGAAGAGACCCGAGAAGACGAGGGAAATGAATTTGGCCATGGTGACGTTGTATCCCGAGGCAACGGTCCGGGCTTCATTTTCCCGGATCGCCTGGAGCAGGCGGCCGAAAGGAGAATTGAGGATGCGCCAGATGACCAGGATCGAAATTCCCACGATGAAGTAAACGAAATAATAGAGGGGAAAGGGTTTCTGGAGGTCGACGAAAAAGGGAAAGGTCAGGCTCAGCTTGGGGATGAATTTCAACCCGTCTTCCCCCCCCGTGTATCTTTTCAGGGGAGAAAGGGCGAGGAAGTAAAACATCTGGGCGACCGCCATGGAGATCATGGCGAAATACACGCCCCGTTTCTTGATGGCGACGGCGCCGACGATGGAGGCGAGAACCACCCCCACCAGGATGCTGACGAGAAGCCCTCCCCAGACGGAGAGGCCGAAATCGCGGATGGCCATTCCGCAACCGTAACATCCCAGCCCAAAATAGGCGGCGTGACCGAAAGAAAGGATGCCCGTATATCCGAGGAGGAGGTTAAACCCCAGAGCAAAGAGGCCGGAAATCATGATTTCCGTGGCCAGGGCGGTGGAGATGATATTTCCGGGAATCGCATACGGAATCACCAAGAAAACCAGCAAGGTGATCCACACGGCCCGGTTGCTTGTCTTCACTTTCATGATCAGTGCGTTGTTAGCCATTCCAACTTCCTATCCGAGTTTATGCCTGACGATACGTAGGGGCGGTTCGCGAACCGGCCCACAATCTTTTATAATCTCCCGGCTTCCCCGAACAGCCCCCGGGTTCGCACCAGGAGAATCAAAAGCATGGTTATGAAAATGGCCACGTTGGACCAATCGCTTGCCAGGAGCGAAACAAAGCTGATGACCTGTCCGATGATCAACCCCCCCACGATTGCTCCTCCCAGGCTTCCCAACCCCCCGATGACCACCACTACGAAACATTCTATGGTCATCTCCACCCCCATGTCGGGCAAAGCCGATTGAATGGTGGAGTTAACCCCTCCGGCCAGGGCGGCCAAACCGACCCCCAGGGCAAAACCAAACGTCCAGATCCGCGGGACGTTAATTCCCAGGGTCCGGACCATGAGGCTGTCCCGGGTAGCGGCCCGGATGATCATGCCTAAATTGGTCTTCTTGAAGAAATACCAGAGGAAGATCAGGACCCCCAGAGTCAAAAAGATGATGAAGACCCTGTATTTGGGGATAAAAATCCCCTCCCACATCACGGACCCGGTAAACATCGGCGGAAGGGGTACGGTCTTCCCGATGGTCCCGAAGATCCCGCGCATCAGGTCGGTCACGGCCACGGAAAACCCGAAGGTGAGCATCAGCGGGTAAAGCGGGTCCTTGCCGTAGAGAGGCTTGATCAGGTAGGACTCCGTACCCCAGCCGATCAAGCCTACGATAATGATGGCGGCGGCCAATCCGAGCCAAAAATTCCCGAACAGGGAAACGATCACAAAAGCGGCAAAGGCCCCCAGCATGTAAAAAGTGCCGTGGGCAAAGTTCACCACGTCCAGCAGCCCGAAAATAATCGTCAGACCGCAAGCCATCAGGATGTACACCGCTCCCAGCGCCAGGCCGAAGAGCATCTGGTTCAGGACTAAGGTCAAATTCAATTCCATGCCGATCCTCGAAAGAGACTTGGGAAAAACTCCCAAGCCTTTTACGGATTGCGGAAAAACCTATAGTGGACGACAAAAGAAAGTAGTCATTGCATGTGCAGCTTTCTCAAGAAAAATCCCCCCATCCCCCCTTTATTAAAGGGGGGCAAGGGGGGATTTTGTATGGAAATTTTTAAATCGCAATGAGCGCTCGTTCAATGTCACTTTATTTAAGCCGTTCACTATAATTGCGTCACTCCCGTGAAGCGTGTCCTCGCGAAAGCGAGGAGCGGGGGTCCGGAATGTTTTGAAACCCCTGGATCCCCGCTTCCGCCGGAATGACGTCTTGCTGTTGGAAGCAAGGTCTTCCGCTAGCTATGATTTCAGTTATTTCCCAGGCAGTTTCACCGCCCCGTAGGGGACGTCTTTCTTGTTGTTTTCGCAGCTCTCCAGGGTCTCGCTGGGCGGGTATTCGGCAACCACATCCCCGAAGTTCCAATCCTTGGCCTTGGCCCCGATGCCCCTGACGATCACGACGCTGGTGGTGCGGATGTGATCGCACGCCCGGAATTCCTCGGGCCCCTTGTTGTAGTCCATCTTGAAGCCCTCGAGGGTTTTGATCAGTTTGTCCACATCCGTGGTCGTCTTGGCGGCGTTCATCGCCTCCAGAAGAGCCCGCGTACCGGTGTATCCGCCATCCGCATCCTGAGACGGGGGCACCCCGTATTTCTTCCCGTAGGCCTCAATAAACTTTTTAGCCTTTGGGAACTTTTCTTGGAGGGTCCAATAATATTCATGGCCGCCGTAGAAGTTTTCGTTGTAGATGGGGCCGGCCGCTTTGATGCTCCAGAGATGGCTCTTGGGGATCACGAATTTCATCTTTTTATTCGTCAGTCCGGCTTCGCCCAACTGCTTGATCAGGGCATCCATGGATTGCCCGTAAACATTGATGACCAGAATTTCCGGGTTCGTCGCCGCAATCTTGGGAATATGGGCGGAGTAGTCGGTCTGCCCCAGAGGGGAGTAAATGTTGCCCAGGAATTTCCCGCCCATCTTTTCGCTGACGGTCAGCCAGGCGGCGAGTTCATCCGTGCCGAAACGGTAGTCCTGGGTCACGATCATCCAGGATTTGCCCAGGTTCTGAAAGGCGTACTTCGCCGTGGCGACGCCCGTCTGATACGGGATCATTCCCGAGACGAACCCGTAGCCGCACTGCTCTTTTCCCAGGGGAATGCTGGAATGGCAAAAACACATGTACAGGACCTTGTTCTTGCAGGCCCACTCGTTTACCGCCACGGAGATCCCTCCGGAGAGGGTTCCCCCGATCGCCTTGATCCCCTGGCCGTCGACCATCTCTTTGTATTTCCGCATCGCCACCGGAGCCTTGAATTCATCATCTCCCATGACGACTTCCGCTTTCTGTCCCAGAACTCCTCCCTTGGCATTGATTTCTTCCAGCGCCAATTCCGAACCTTGCTTCATGTCCGTCCCCATGGCCGAGAAGGGTCCGGAGAGGGGGAAAAGCAGCGCGGCGATGGGTTTCGCCGAAGCCGCGCCGGAGAAGAAGAGAAGAGAGAAAAGTAAAACCGATCCTACGACCAAGCTTGTCTTTTTCATGTCCTGCCTCCCTTTTTTGACGAACGGATTGGATTGTAAATGACCTGACCTTTAACTTACCTTATTTTTCTTCCAATTTCTCTAGCAACTTTAGTGGGCCCGGAAAAATCTCCCGGATCACAACAGAACAATAATGGGGGCGGAGTTCTTCCAGAAAATCGGGCTTACCCCTCCAGGTAAGCGCCTTCCATAGCCGATGCGGCCTGGGTGGCGTACCTCCGGAGGATTCCGGGGGGGTGCTGGAGCTTCGGAAGCTTCCATCTTTTCCGCCGCTCCTCAAAAATCCGGTCCACGACGTCAATGCCCGCCCTCTTCCCTTTGATTCCCACCACCGAAAGGATGCGCCCGGGAATGTCGATTCGGATGAGGTCTCCATCTTCCACCAGGGCTATTGGGCCGCCACGGGCCGCCTCCGGCGAAACATGCCCGATGCACGGGCCCCGGGTCGCACCCGAGAACCTGCCGTCGGTCACAATCGCGGTGTTGTGAAGGCTGGGGTTGGTGACCAGGGCCTCCGTGGTCCCGAGGATCTCCGGCATCCCGCTTCCCCGGGGGCCTTCGTAGCGGATGACTACGACCGACCCGGGCCGGATCTTCCCCTGGAGAATGGAATTGTGGGCCTCCTCCTCCCGGTCGAAGACCCGCGCGGGCCCCTCGTGGGTCAGCATCTTCGCGGCAACGGCGGCGTATTTCACCACCGACCCTTCGGGGGCGATGTTGCCCTTGAGGACCGCGATGGACCCGAACGCCTTGCTGTCTTTTGGCTTCCGAATCACCTCCTCCCGTTCCACTTTGAAATTGGCCAGGTACCCCTCTCCCCTCCGGAAGAATCCGTCCTCCTCCAGCCGGGCCAGGTTCTCCCCGAGGGTTTTCCCGGTGACCGTGAGGGTTTTCAGATTCAGGAAATCGCGAAGCTCCATCTGCACCCGGGGGACTCCCCCGGCGTACCAGAAAAGCTCATTCACGTATTTTCCCGAAGGCTGAATATTGGTGAGGTAGGGAATCTCGCGGTTCAGTCGGTCGAACCGCTCCGGCTCGATCCGGATCCCCAGCTCGTGGGCGATCGCCGGGAGGTGAAGGAGGGCGTTCGTCGAGCCGCCGATCGCGGCATGTACTTTCATCGCGTTCTCGAAAGCATCGGGGGTCAGGATATGGGAAATGCCGATCCCTTTTTTGGCCAGCTCCATGACCCGGCGGCCTGCCTGCCGGGCCAGGCGGGAGATCTCCGTGAGGCTAGCCGGAATCAGCGCCGTGCCCGGGAGAGCCATGCCCAGCGCCTCGGACATGCACTGCATGGTGCTGGCCGTGCCCATGAACTGGCACGCCCCCGCGCCCGGGCAGCCGGTAAGCTGGTAGTCCCGCACCTCGCGGGCCACATCCTCTCCCCGGCGCCAGCGGGTCGCGGTCTCTCCGACGAGCAGGCTGTGGGACATATTGGGAGCCACCCGGTTGCTGCCCCCCGGGATGTGGACCGCGGGGATGCCCAGGCGGCTCACGGCCATGAGATGAGCGGGCACCGACTTATCGCAGGAGGAGATGACCACCATCCCGTCCCAGGGGATCACCCGCCCGTGGACCTCGACCAGGTCGCAGAGGACGTCCCGGGAAGGAAGGATGTAGTTCATCCCGCTGTGAAGCATGGCCCAGCCGTCGCAGATGTCGGTCCCATGAAACCGGGCCGGCTTTCCGCCTTCCTGAAACACTCCGACGGCGGCCTCTTTCCCCAGGCCGTCCAGGTGGACGCTCCCGGGATGACTGTCCCCGAAGACGTCCTCGATCAGGATCTGGGGCTTGCCCAAATCCGCCTCATCCCAGTCCATCCCGCAGCAAAGGGTATCGACCTGGAGCCAGTCTTTCCTTATTTTTCTGCTTTTCTGTTTCATTTTATTTATTTTTGAACCACAGAGGGCCAGAGATCACCGAGAATGAAGATAAATAAAAACTAAATTTTAGCTATCTTGAACGATTCAATAACTTATTCTCGGTGTCCTCTGTGCTCTCTGTGGTTAAAATTGTCATTACCCCGGGCGGACTTCCGTGTTGGACATCTTCTCCAAAACCTTCAGCATGGCCGTGTGGTCTTCCTGCAGGAGGCCGTGGCCCCCCATGGCGTTCCAGAGGTCCATGACCATCATGCTCCCCGGAAGGTAAATCCCTTTCTCCCTGGCCACGGAAAGGACGATTCCGATGTCTTTCTGGTGAGTGACGGCCCTCCCGCCCGGTTTGAAGTTCCGGTCCAGCATCCTCTGCCCGTGCTCATCCAGGATCCGGCTCTGGGCGAAGCCCCCCAGCATCGCCTGGCGAACCTTTGCCGGGTCCGCTCCCGCTTTCTTCGCGAAGATCAGAGCTTCGGAGACCGCTTCAATCGTCAGGGCGACGATGATCTGGTTAGCCGCTTTGGCGATCTCCCCCGACCCCTGTCCCCCGACGTGGGTGATGTTCTTCCCCATCTTCTGGAGGGCTGGCATCACCCGCTGCAGCGCTTCCGCCTTTCCGCCGACCATGATGGAAAGCGACGCCTGGATCGCGCCCACCTCCCCGCCGCTCAAAGGCGCGTCCAGCATCTCGATCCCCTTCTCGTTCAACGGGCCGGCCACTTTCATGACCGTGAGGGGCGAGATGGTGCTGGTATCCACCAGGATCGAACCCTTCTTCATCCCCTCGAGGAGCCCGTTTTTCCCCAGGACGACCTCTTCCACTGCCTGGTCGTCGGGGAGAGAAGTGATGACCACGGGAGCCGCCTGCGCCACCTCTTTCGGGGAGAATGCCTCTTTCGCCCCGGCGGCGACCAGCTCCTGAACGGCCGTTCGGTTGACGTCATGCACGATCAGGCTGTATCCACCTTTGATAAGATTCCTGGACATGGGTTTTCCCATGAGCCCAAGGCCGATGAATCCAAGAGTTTTCATTTTCGCCTCCCCTCCTCTTTCGGGTAAATCGGATTGCAAAACAGGTCCGCCCTTCCAGGCGGCCCGTGGGAAAATACTCGTTCTGCTCTATCTCCAGGGGCGTTGTAGCATTACAAAATTCCTTTTGTCAATGGGCAAACTCAAATCCCCTCTGCGTGCCCATCGCGATCCTCTGCCCCCCGGCGCCGACTTCCAATCAGCGTGGAAGTTTGGCGGGGAGGAAATCCGTTGACATATCCTTTTCACCTGAATATAAGATGGAACTGGCTTTTGGTTCGGGGAAAAAGGCCTGGTTATGGGAAGGCCAATCCCACCACCCGATAGGCGCCGTCATTTGGCCCGCCTCCTTTACAGGCTGTGTTCTTATCGTTGTGCACCTGGAAATCGGTCAGGTTTTATGGTACACCAGTAAGGAATGAAAATATCCAAAAGCGGGGCCGCGGCCCGGCGGGAAGAAGGATAAGGAGAGGAATATGATTGAAATTCGGTTTCATGGGAGAGGGGGCCAGGGCGCGGTCATCGCTTCCAAGATTCTGGCTTCGGCCCTGTTCAAAGAGGGGAAGTTTGCCCAGGCTTTTCCGGCCTTCGGGTCCGAACGGAGGGGCGCCCCGGTCATGGCCTTCACCCGGACGGACAAGAAGGAAATCACCCGCAGGTCCATGATCTACGAACCGGATCACGTGGTCGTGCTGGATGAGCCTATCCTCGAAGTCGTGGACGTGACCGCCGGGCTGAAAGAGAACGGCTGGATCCTGATCAACACCCCCAAGCCGCCCGCGGCGTTCCCCCGGCTGGGAAATTTTCGGGTGGCCACGGTGGATGCGAACCGCATCGCGGCGGATAACGGCCTGGGATCGGTCAGCTCTCCGGTCGTAAACACCGTTATCCTTGGAGCTTTCGCCAAGATCACCGGCCTGGTGGGACTGAAGGCGGTCCTCGAGGGGATCAAGGAATATGTGCCGGCCAAGATCGAGGCAAATATCGCCGCGGCCCAGGCGGCTTACGACCAGGCGGCCGCATCCTAAAGACCTTAAACCACAGAGGACACAGAGATATAAGAGTTAAATTTAGTATTTTCCTGAAGCAATTTTATTCTCTGTGCTCTCTGTGGTTCAAAATCAGGAGTTGAAATGAAAAAAATCGAGAAGACCAAGAAGAAACCGGCCGCTCCAAAGAAGGCGGCTCCGCGGAAAAAAGCCGTAGCGGCCAAGAATTCTCTTCCCCCGATGTCTTTGTCTTTCGAGGGCTCTCTGGCAAGCAAGACCGGCACCTGGCGTTATCTCACCCCCGTCTATCTGAATAAAATGGCCCCCTGCAACGAAGCCTGCCCGGCGGGCGAAGACGTCGAAGCGGCCATGGTTCTTTCCGGCCAGGAAGACTTTCCTCGGCGCCTGGGAGAAAATCATCCAGGAAAACCCGCTTCCCCGGGTCTGCGGCCGGGTCTGTTTCCATCCCTGCGAAGGGGCCTGCAACCGGAAGGAATTCGACGAACCCACGGCCATCAACGCCCTGGAGCGCTTCGTGGGCGATTACGCTTTCAAGGCCGGGAAGCGGTTTGCCCCTCCGGCGGAGAAAAGGAAGGAGAAAGTGGCCGTCATCGGGTCCGGGCCCGGCCGGCCTCTCTTGCGCTTACCATCTGGCCTCCCTCGGGTACGGGGTCACCCTCTTCGAGGCCCATCCCGAGCTCGGGGGAATGCTGCGCTACGGGATTCCCTCCTATCGCTTGCCCAAGGAAATTCTCGACCAGGAGATCAAGAATATCCTTTCCCTGGGGATCGAAGCCCGGACCAAATGCCCGGGTCGGGAAAGACGTGAAATGGGAGGAGCTGAAGAAATTCGACGCCGTCTTCGTCGCCGGCGGCGCCTGGAAGAGCCTGCCCCTGGGGGTTCCCGGGCGAGAATGCCGAAGGGGTCATGTCCGGCGTGGCAGTTCCTCCAGAAAGTCAATTCCGGGGCAAGCCGTGGACCTCGGTCAGCGGGTGGCGATCATCGGCGGAGGGAACACGGCCATGGATGCCGCCCGTTCCGCCCTGCGCCTGGGGGCCAAGCCCGCTCGATCATCTACCGCCGGACGAAAGAGGAGATGCCCGCCTGGGAGGAGGAGATCGGCGAGGCCGAGGAGGAGGGCATCGAATTCATCTTTCTCGAGCTCCCCCGTAAGAATCCTTTCCGAAAACGGGAAGGTGAAAGGAATCGAGTGCATCAAGAATCTTCTCGGGCCCCCGGGCAAAGACGGCCGCCGGGAGCCCCGGCCCATCGACGAATTCCAACTTCACCCTTCCGGTGGATTCGGTGATCTCGGCCATCGGGGAAGACGCCGGACTTTTCGTTCCTTCCCGAGGAACTGCGAAAAGCCGACCGGCTCAATCCCGGTGGACGAGACCGGGGCCACTTCCCTGAAGAAAGTCTTTGCCGGAGGAGACATCGTCGCCCAGCCGCGGACGGTTTCTTACGCCATCGGATCGGGAAAGAAGGCGGCCATGGCCATCGATGCCACCCTCCGGGGGAAGGACGTCGCCGAGGCCCTGCGGCCGGGCACGCTGGGGGGAAAAGGGAAGCCTTTCCATGGCCCGTGTACAAGAGCGGCGCCGACGGAATCGCCCGGCAGACCGTGACCCTTCTCCGATTTGAACCCCGCCTATTTCAAGCGCCAGAGCCGCGGAGGCGAAAGAAAAACTCCCCGCCGCGGCAGCGGACCGCCGATTTCTCCGAGATCAACGCCGGCCTCTCGCCGGCGGCGGCCCTCGATGAAGCCAAGCGCTGTTTCAACTGCGGGGTCTGCAACCTCTGTGACAACTGTTTCCTCTTCTGCCCGGACCTGGCCATCTCGGCCCGGCCGGACAAGCAGGGATATGAGATCAACTACGACTACTGCAAGGGATGCTGCATCTGCGTGGAGGAGTGTCCCCGCGGCGCCATCTCCGTGGAGGTGCAAGAAATGAAAAAACTGCTGACCGGAAATTCGGCCATATCCCTACGGGGTGATGCTCTCCCGGGCCGCAGGTCATTTCGGCCTACCCCATCACTCCCCAGACCACGATCGTGGAGGAGCTGTCGGAGATCTGTTCGGACGGCCGGCTGCACGGCGAAGTTCATCCGGGTGGAATCGGAGCATTCGGCCCTGGCCTGCGTGGCCGCGGCTTCCGCGGCGGGGGCGCGGGTCTTCACCGCGACTTCTTCCCACGGCCTGGCTTACATGCACGAGATGCTCCACTGGGTCTCCGGGACCCGCCTGCCCGTGGTCATGGTCAACGCCAACCGGGCCATCGGCGCTCCCTGGAACATCTGGTGCGATCACAGCGACAGCCTCTCCCAGCGGGACACGGGCTGGATCCAGCTCTACTGCCAGAGCGCCCAGGAAGCCCTGGACACGGTCATTCAGGCCTACCGCATCGCCGAAGAGGTCCTCCTCCCGGTGATGGTCCTGGAGGACGGTTTCTTCCTCTCCCACACCTCCGATACGGTGGACGTGCCGGACCAGAAGACGGTGGATGCTTTCTGCCGCCCTTCCGGCCCCGCTACAAACTCACGCCCGACGAACCCCACACCTTCAACATCATGGCCGACCCGTCTCTGTTCATCTCCTTCAAGCACGAAGCCCAGAAGGCCATGGAGCAGGCGAAAAAAGTGATCGCCCGGGTGGACCGGGAGTTCAAGTCCCACTTCGGCCGGGGCTACGGGCTACACGGGAAAAGTCCGGCTGCCCGACGCCGATGTCGTGCTGCTCACCATGGGAACCGCCGCCAGCACCGCCCGGGAGGTCATCGAAGACTTCCGCAAACAGGGGAAGAAAGTCGGGCTCTGCCGCCTGCGGATGTTCCGGCCTTTCCCGTCCGAGGAACTGGGAAAGATCCTGGGCGGGGCCAAGAAGGTGGCCGTCCTCGACCGGGACAATTCCCTCGGGGCCGGCGGGATCGTCGCCCAGGAGTTGAAAGCCGCCCTCTTCGGGCTCGCCCGCAAACCCAAGGTCTTTGAATTCATCGCCGGTCTGGGCGGAAAGGACATCACCCCGGAAACCATCCGGGAGATGATCGATACACCCTTGCAGCATTCCAACCCCAACGGGCACCGGTTTGGATGGGAGTGCAAGAATGAAAGCCGAAGCCAAGGAATTATTGGACCAGTACCTTCAGTCGGGCCATGGTTGTTGCCCGGGCTGCGCCATGCCCATCGTCTTGCGCACGGCCTTCCAGGTCCTGGGAGAAAACACGGTCGCCGTCATCACCGCCGGCTGTTTCGGGACGATCTCCGGAACCTTCCCCACCTCGCCCGATCAAGCTGGCCGCCTATAACACCCCCTTCGCCTCGGCCGGCGCGGCCGCCTCGGGCGTACGGGCGGCGCTGGACATGCAGGGGGAAACGGACACCACGGTGGTCACGATTGCCGGGGACGGGGGCACCTTCGACATCGGGATCCAGGCCATCTCCGCGGCCGCCGAACGGAACGACGATTACATCTTCATCTGCTACGACAACGAAGCCTACATGAACACGGGCATCCAGCGCTCCTCGGCCACTCCCTGGGGGGCCTGGACGACGACGACCCCCCCGAGCGAACTTGAAGAGTCAGCCCAAGAAAGATATCGTCCAGATCATGGCCGCCCACCGCATTCCTTATGTGGCCACGGCGTCCATCGCCTATCCCGACGATTTCGTCGCGGAAGATCAAGAAGGCCAAGGAGACCCGCGGGTTCAAGTTCATCTATGCCTTTTCTCCCTGCCCGGTGGGGTGGCGATTCTCCTCCGAGCTAACCGTCCGCCTGGCCCGTCTGGCCGTGCAGACGAAAATTTTTCCCCTTTATGAAGTGGAGGACGGCGAGCGGTACATCCTCAACGTAGAACCGGAAGGGACTCCGGTGAGCGAGTATTTGAAACCTCAGGGGCGCTTCTCCTTCATTCGAGAGGGGGACATGGAGCGGATCCAGGAAAACGTCGATCGGGAGTGGCAGCGCCTCATGAGGCGCTTCTAGGGTTTCGGGGACACCTGCTTAAGGCCGGAGGTCCGTTGGATCCCCGGCCGGCGATCCCGGGAAAGATCGACTCGCCCGATACGATTTGTTTCTTTTAAGCGTTGCTCCCACCTTGGAACAGAAAGGTTCACCCCGAATGCCCGCCTCGAGGCTGATCTTCTGGTTGGTTCTCCTTCTTTTCGCCGCCCCCGTATCATCGCTGCCGGCCCGGGAAAGCAACGTGGGAGAAGGAGAGCACAGGGGCCAGATTCTCAATCGGGAAGAACAGATCTTGAGGGTGGGCCCGGTGAAACCCGGCCAAACCCTGCAGGTTCTCCTCTCCGCGGAGTGGAGCGTTGAAGAAAAGGGGAAAGTGGAGTGGGTCCTCACCGACAATCGGGGGACCCGGCTCCGGACCGCCCGTCACCATCAACCGGAAACGGAACCCATCACCCTCGAATGGACCTCCAACTCGGAACCCAACCCCAGCGGCTACTTGATCCATATCCGGGGCATGGGAGGAAGCTTCCCGGGAGAGCTCCTGGGCCACTATATTTTGACCCTTTCCCTTAAGGATCAGAATGACGGCGGTTCGGGTACGGACGCTCCCGAGAGGTACGAAAAAGCCCTGGATCTACCCGTTTCGGAGCCGGGCTTTTATTTTTTCGATGAATGTTTCCTCAGCGGCACGGCGGACGTTTACGATCTTTACCGGATAACCGTCAAACCCAATCACGTCCTGACGCTCGAGGCCAGGCCCCTGCAGTGGAAGGGCGACGGGCTCAAGGCGAAAGTCCGCTGGGAATTTTCAAACCGCTCTTTGAAACGCATGAAAGAGGGGCAATCCGTCTTTTCCGACATGTCCCCGTTCGTGGTCAAGATCTTTCACCCCCAGACCCGGTCGAGCAGCCGGCCCGCCGTTTTCTACCTGCTGGTCAAGATCGAAGGAGAAGCAAGCCTGATTTATGCGATTCAGGCGGAGACGAAGGAGGGGCGATGAACACCGGGAAACATCTCTTCAGGAAGTTCGGCCAGGTCGTTCCCGCCGGGACGGTCCTGTTTGAGGAGGGCCAGCCCTGCGCCGGGATGTATATCATCCAGAAAGGGCGCGTTCGCCTGTACAAGATGGCGGGGGGCGAGGAGGTCACCATCGACGTCCTGGAGGAAGGCGATTTCTTCGGGGAGATGGCCTGTCTCTTGGGGCAGGCCAGGTCGATCAACGCGGTCGTGGAGGAAGAGAGCGAGATCCTGCTGGTCCAGCCCGAGATCCTCGACGGATTGTTCCGCGAGACGAACGGCCTCGGTTTGAAGATTTTGGGGAACTTGGCGTCCCGCCTGAGAAAGGCTTACGGGATTATCGAGCGCCTGATCGAACAGCGGGCCTCGTCCGGGAAAAAGAGGGGCCCCCCACATGAAACAGGAAGAACAACTCTTCTGGAAGTTCGGCAAGTCTTTTCTCCGAGGGACGGTCCTTTGCAACGAAGGAGACCCCGGCCGGGAGATGTTCATCATTCAAAAAGGCAAAGTGCAGGTGAGAAAAAAAGTGGGGAACACCGAGAAAGTCCTCGCCGAACTCTCCGAGGGGGAATTCTTCGGCGAGATGGCCCTCCTCCTGGAGATGGACCGCTCGGCAACCGTCGAGGTGATTGAGGACAGCAAAATCCTGGTGATCCGCCCCGACACTTTTGAGAGCCTGCTCAAGAACAGCCCTGAAATCGCCCTGAAGATGCTGAAGAAAATGGCTCTGAGGCTGAGGGCGCTGGATGACAAGCTGGAGACAACCCTGGGCCACTTCCCCAGCGACAGCCCAAAGAAGACGGAGTGACGGCGAACCGGAAGGACCGAGGAGCCCACACCGCCGCTCTCCCACTCTCGCTTGTCCATATCGCGCAGAATAGCCCCCCAAAAGAAAAGCCCTCGAATGGAGGGCTTTTCTTTTGATAGCTACGGTCGTTAATAGTTACAGGTTCCGGAGCGGATACGTGTTAGCATGCGCACAGCCAGTTTTTGCTGGCTACCGGCTAAGAGCTACCCGCTACCGTAAGCCCTTCGGGCTTCTAGTACATCCCTTCCATCCCCCCGCCTCCCGGAGGCATGGGCGGGAACTTCTCTTTTTCCTTGGGTCTCTCCGCCACCATCGCTTCGGTGGTGAGGAGCAGGCCGGCTACCGAGCTGGCATTCTGCAGCGCCGTCCGGACCACCTTGGTCGGATCGATGATCCCGGCCTTCACCATGTCCGTGTACTCCTCGTTCTGCGCGTCGAACCCGTAATTCCCTTTCTCATTCTTCACTTTCTCTATGACGATGGATCCGTCGAACCCGGCGTTCATGGCGATCCAGCGAATGGGCTCTTCCAGGGACTTCTTAAGGATGTTCACGCCGAACTGCTGGGCCTCGGACAGTTTTAGTTTATCCAGGGCCGGGATGCTTCGCAGGTAGGCCACGCCGCCGCCCGGAACGATCCCTTCTTCCACGGCGGCGCGGGTCGCGTTCAGGGCATCTTCCACGCGGGCCTTCTTCTCTTTCATCTCCGACTCGGTGGCCGCGCCGACGTTGATCACCGCGACGCCGCCCACCAGCTTCGCCAGCCGCTCCTGGAGCTTCTCCCGGTCGTAGTCGGAGGTCGTCTCTTCGATCTGCGCCCGGATCTGTTTCACCCGGCCTTCAATACCCTTTGAATCTCCGGCGCCCTCGACGATCGTGGTGTTGTCTTTGTCGATGGTGATCCGTTTGGCTTTGCCCAGGTCCTTAAGGGAGATCGATTCGAGCTTCACTCCCATCTCTTCGGAGATCATCTGCCCGCCGGTCAGGGTGGCGATGTCTTCCAGCATGGCTTTGCGGCGGTCGCCGAAGCCGGGGGCCTTTACGGCCGCGCACTTTCAGGGTTCCCCGCAGCTTGTTGACCACCAGGGTGGCCAGGGCCTCGCCTTCCACTTCCTCGGCGATGATCAGGAGGGGCTTTCCCATCTTGGCGATCTGCTCGAGAACCGGGAGCAGGTCTTTCATGTTGCTGATCTTCTTTTCATTGATGAGGATGAGGGCGTCTTCCAGGACCGCTTCCATCTTTTCCGGGTTGGTCACAAAATACGGGGAAATGTACCCGCGGTCGAACTGCATGCCTTCGACGATGTCCAGGGTGGTTTCCATGGACTTGGCTTCTTCGACGGTGATGACCCCTTCTTTTCCGACCTTGGCCATGGCCTCGGCGATGATGTTGCCGATGGTCTCGTCGTTGTTGGCCGAAATCGTTCCTACCTGGGAGATTTCCTTCTGCTCTTTGGTGGGCTTGGAGAGCTTCTTGAGCTCTTCGATGACGGTCGCTACGCCTTTCTCGATCCCTCTCTTCAGCTCCATGGGGTTGTGGCCCGCCGCCACCAGCTTGGAGCCTTCCCGGTAAATGGCCTGGGCCAGAACCGTGGCCGTGGTGGTCCCGTCGCCGGCGATATCCGAGGTCTTGGAGGCGACTTCCCGGACCATCTGGGCGCCCATGTTCTCGAACTTATCTTCCAGCTCGATCTCTTTGGCCACGGTGACACCGTCCTTGGTGACGTTGGGGGACCCGAAGCTCTTCTCCAGGATGACATTGCGTCCTTTGGGGCCCAGGGTCACTTTGACCGCATCGGCCAGGATGTTCACGCCCTTGAGGAGCGCTTCCCGGGCTTTCTGATCATAACGAATTTCTTTGGCTGCCATTATTTCATTCCTCCTTTTTATGTTTTTTTTAGGTGCTATTTTTCGATCACGCCGAGAATATCGTCTTCCCGCATGATCAGATGTTCTTCGCCGTCGATCTTCACTTCGGTGCCCGAATACTTGCCGAAGAGGACCCGGTCGCCCGCCTTCACGTCCAGGGGGTGGATTTTCCCGTCTTCCAGGACCTTCCCTTTCCCCACGGCGATGATTTTCCCTTCCATGGGTTTTTCCTTGGCGGTGTCGGGGATGATGATTCCGCCCTTGGTTTTCTCTTCCTCCTCGATCCGTTTGACGATTACCCGGTCTTGAAGCGGTCTGATCTTCATGGCTACATCTCCTTTCTTGATTGGAATACGCGGCTGTGGCCGATTTTGAAATAAAGAAACCCTGAATCTCCTAAGGCGACCCGAGAGAATGGGACGCGTGGGCGTTGCGCTTGTCTGTTAAATACCTGAAAGAAAATGACAATCGGACAATTAGGGGATAGGCTGAATCACACACCGGTTAGCACTCGATGATCATGAGTGCTAACATTGTCTTTAAATATAGTTCGCCCGCCGGTAAAAAGCAAGAAAAAAAATAATAGAAAGGAATTTTTTCTCCAAACCTCCTGCCGCCGGCCCGGAGGGCGCCTGGTCCCGAAAGCCAATGGTCCCGAAATCCTGCAACCTTCTCCCGGAGCAGCGACGGCGCAAAGGTGGGAGAAAAATGACGGCCGGCCTAATTGTTATTGAATTCCAGTGTACATTGACGTTAGAATGACGCGTCAACACTCGGAGACTTTCCTCGAGCCGCATGGGCCCGGCAAAGGTCCCGGTGAATCCAGGAATAGAACCGGCCCTCGAACTTGGAGCGCCTGGAAAGGGATTTTGGACTTATGGAAATGAAAGATATCTACCGTGTGGCGCGCGAGAAATTCAAAGGGGCCTGTCGCGTCTGCCCCATTTGCAACGGGAGAGCCTGCGCCGGGGAGATGCCCGGAATGGGAGGAATCGGCACGGGCTCTTCGTTCATGGCCAACTTCGACAGCCTGGCTCGGATCAAGCTGAACCTCCGAACCATCCACGACGCCCAGGAGCCCGACCTCAGCTATGATTTTTTCGGGAGATCTTTGAAGATGCCCATTCTTGTCGCGCCGCTGGCCGGCATGGTCATCAACATGGGGAAAGCCATGGACGAACGAGAATATCTGTCGGCCATGGTTGCCGGCGCGATAGAGGCAGGTTCCATTTCTTGCACCTGTGACGGCCCGAACCCCATGTTCTTCGACCTGGGGATGGAGATATTAAAGGAAAACGGGGGCTGGGGCGTCCCCACCCTGAAGCCCCGGCCGGAGGAGAGCTTCGTGGCCCTCGCGAGGCGGGCTGAGGATTGCGGAGTCAACGCCATCGCCACGGACATCGATGCGGCGGGTATCGTTCATATGAAAAAAGCGGGACAGCCCGCCGGGCCTTGGCCGGTTCCAGCCTGGAAAAAGGTCATCTCCCGAGTCAAAGTGCCGGTAATTCTCAAAGGAGTCATGACCGTAGAGGATGCCAAGTTGGCGGCGGAAGCCGGGGCCGGCGGGGATCGTCGTTTCCAATCACGGGGGGAGAGTTCTCGATCACACTCCGGGGACAGCGGAGGTGCTTCCCGAAATCGCCGCCGCGGTAAAGGGCAAAGTCAAGATCTTCGTCGACGGCGGGATCCGCAGCGGGACGGATGCGCTGAAAATGCTGGCCCTGGGGGCCGAGGCGGTCCTCGTGGGACGGCCCATGGCAATTGCCGCGGTGGGTGGAGGAAAGCAGGCGGTGGCGCTCCTCCTCACCCAGTATGCGGACCAGCTCCGGACGGCCATGATTTATGGCGGATGCAAGTCGCTCAGCGATGTCTCCCCCTCTGTTCTTGCTCCTACGCGACAAGAGGTAAAGGCTCCCGAAGAGAGACGGCCATCTCATTGAATTTTCATGAAATTAGCCCTTGTTCTTTTCCGGCCACTTCCATAAAATGATGAACACGAGCAGCTACTTGAAGGAAAGGAGAAAGAGAATGCGGAAGGATGTTTTTCAGAAGGCTCTCATGATGTTCGGGCTCGTCGCCCTCGTCGTGGGTTTTTCCGTCTCTGAGGGGGCGGCCCAGAAGTTCCCTTCCCGTCCCTTGACCATCATCTGTCCCTGGGCAGCGGGGGGGGGGACCGATGCGGTGGCCAGGATGCTGGCGGTCCTGATGGAGAAGGATTTGGGCCAGCCGGTGAATGTGGTCAATCGGATCGGCGGAAGCGGGGCCGTCGGACATACGGCCGCGGCTACGGCGGATCCCGACGGATACACCATGTGCATTGCCACCGTGGAGATTACGATGATGCACTGGATGGGTCTGGCCAAGGTCACTTACCAGGACTTTAAAGGGGTCGCCCTGGTCAACTTCGATCCGGCGGCGGTCAACGTGCGGGCCGATGCTCCCTGGAAGAATCTGAAAGAGCTTCAGGATGCCATCAAGGCCAACCCGGGCAAGATGAAAGCTTCGGGGACCGGGAAAGGCGGGAGCTGGGACCTGGCTCGGGCCGGTTGGCTGAAAACCGCCGGGATCTCGCCTGACGCCCTGCCCTGGGTGCCCAGTAACGGCGCTGCTCCTGCACTTCAGGAGCTGGCGGCCGGCGGGTATCAGGTCGTCACCTGCAGCCTCCCGGAAGCGCGAGCCATGATTGAAGCCAAGAAGGTGAGAAGTCTGGCGGTCATGGGTGAGAAACGGGCCGAAATATTTCCCGACATCCCGACCCTCAAGGAAATGGGGATGAACTGGGTTGAGGGGGCCTGGCGGGGAATCACGGTTCCCAAAGGCACACCGGCGGAGGTCATTGCGGTTCTGGAGAAAGCCGTTGAGAAAGCTCACAAGAGCGCCCAGTTCAGGGAATTTATGGTCAAGAACGGCTACGGGCTCGAGTGGAAGACCGCTGCCGAGTTTGATCAGTACCTGGCGAGCGAAGATAAATCAAAGGGCGAACTCATGAAGGCGGCCGGGATTGCCAAGTAAAGAAATTTCCCGGCTGATAGCGGCCTGAACCAGATCGGGCCGCTCGAGATTTTGACCGGACGCAGATTGTAAGACTTTGCCGGATAGAAGTTTAGGCGGATTCTTTCAATCTGCGTCCTAATTTTTTGGGGGCGGATTTTATGGGCAGGAAAGATTACATCGGGGGCGGGATCTTCGCGATCCTCGGCGTTTTTATCTGGGCTTTGACGTTTCAATTCCCCGTTCTGGAAGACGGCCACCCGGGGCCTTCCCTTTTTCCCCGGGTTCTGGGGACTCTTTTCATCATCTTCGGATTGATGGTCGTTTTCAATGGATGGAGGAGCCGGCGGGCTCCCGCGGAACCCCCTGCGGAGAATGAACTTCCCTTGAACTATTTCAATCCTATCCTGGTGATCATCCTGATTGCCGCCTTTATCATCCTCGCCCACAAATTGGGATTCATCATCTCCGGGGCAGCCATTCTATTTTTATTAATGATGAAGCTGCGGGTCCCTCTTCTGAAGACATCGATCGTCTCGGTCGTTCTCGCCTGCGTCGTTTTCTTTATCTTCTCGAAAGTCCTCAGGGTTCCCCTGCCAATCGGCTTGTTAGGATGGTGAGAAAATGGAATTCGTATTTCAGGGCCTCGCCCTTCTCCTGGCGCCGAAGGTCTTGCTGGTCATCTGCATCTGCTCCCTCTACGGTTTGTTCGTCGGTTCCATACCGGGCCTGAGCGCCACCCTCGCCGCGTCCCTGCTCATTCCCTTCACCTTCTTCATGGACCCGGTGCCGGCGCTGGTTTCCATCGTGTCCATGTCGGCCATGGCCATCTTTGCGGGAGATATCCCGGCGGCCCTAGTGCGCATTCCCGGCACCCCTTCTTCCGCCGCATATACCCAGGATTCCTTCGCCCTGACCCAGCAGGGGAAGGCCGAAATGGTCCTCGGGGTGGACGTGGTATTTTCCGCCATCGGCGGGCTCATGGGGGCGGTGGTGCTCATGACCTCGGCTCCACTGCTGGCCGAAGTGGCCATGAATTTCTCCTCCTTCGAGTATTTCTGGCTGGCCGCCCTCGGGCTCAGCGCTACGGTGATGGTTTCCCGGGGCTCGCAGGTGAAGGGCGCCCTGGCCATGCTCCTGGGCCTCCTGCTATCCACGATCGGCGTGGATATCACCCTGGGTTACCCTCGCTTTACCTTCGGCAATGTGGACCTTCTGAACGGGATTTCTTTTATCCCTGCCATGATCGGGGTCTTCGGCATCTCCGAGGTCATGCGAAACGTCATGGAAGCGGAGATGAAATTCGCGGTGGCCCGGGTGAAGGCCGGAAAGATTTTCCGGGGCACGGGAAAGCTCTTCATGAGGTATAAGGTGAATGTCCTCCGGTCCGGCCTGCTGGGGACCTTCATCGGCATCCTGCCGGGGGCCGGCGCGGACATCGCGGCCTGGCTGGCCTATGCGGTTTCCAAGAGAAGCTCCAAAGAGCCGGAGAAATACGGCTACGGCTCCATTGAAGCGATTATCGATTCCGGAACGGCGAACAATTCGTGCCTGGCCGGCGACTGGGTTCCGGCCCTGGTCTTCGGAATTCCGGGGGATTCCATCACGGCCATCGTCATCGGCGTTCTGTTCATGAAAGGCCTCCGTCCCGGTCCGATGATCTTCGAGCAGCAGCCGCAGATCATCTATGCGGTGTACCTGGCCTTCATTGTGGCCAACCTCCTGATGATTCCTTTCGGGTATCTGGCGGTGAAGACGAGCTCCCAGATGCTCCGGGTCCCCAAGAATATTCTCATACCGGGAATCCTGATGTTTGCGATCACCGGGGCGTTCGCCATCAACAACAGCGTCTTCGACATCGGCGTGCTGGGGATCATGGGCATCATCGGGTTCTTCATGGAAGCCAACGGGTATCCGGTTGCTCCGATCGTCCTGGGCCTGGTCCTTGGACCGATCCTGGAGCAGAATTTCATGACCAGCATGATCAAGTCGGATTGGGACCTAACTCTCTTCTTCGTGCGGCCCATCAGCGCCATTCTGGGAACCATCACCGTGATCGTCTGGCTTTTCCCGTTTCTGGCTGTGTTTTTGGAAAGGACTAAGAAAAATTCCGTTAAATCCTGATTGCCAGTTCAGCCAAATTGGTCCCTGTTTCTTCTTCACCATTGCCCCCTTTACTCAAGATATAGCCGCAGTAAATAAATGCAGGAACAAAAAAATCAAGGCACCAGGTAAGTACATAAAAGTACTTCAAATTTGAAGATAGCATGCAGTTAAAAAACTGCACACACCTCCAAGACCCAGAGTAACCGCTCCGCGACGTACCCGTCATAAGAGAATAACTAATTTATTTAATTAGGGATTTTCTACATTCCCCAACGAGGAAGGGGATGGCACGCCCTTTGCTGCTTCTCCTGCCAGAGTCTGGAAAAGAGGGGGGAACATGGAAAGCACGATATTGTATAACATCCCGGATTTTGCGAACGCGGCGATGCCTCTGGGCTGGCCTATTGCAGTCTACTTCTTTCTCACCGGGTCCATGGCCGGGCTGTACATCACGTCTGTGATCGCCACTCTTATGAGGAAGGAGGAGTGGCAGCCGATCGCCAAAATTGGAGCGCTGGGGGCCGTAGTTCTTCTCATGTGCGCGCCCGTCCTGCTCATCGTCGATCTCAATCAGCCGTTCCGATTCTGGCATCTGTTTGTTTATATGAACCCCTCTTCGCCCCTGACCTGGGGGTCTATCTTCCTGACCCTGGATGCCGTCGTCACCTTGGCGTACACCTATCATGTTCTGCAGGATAACCAGCGGATGGCTCGGATATGGGGTTTGGGCGGCCTGCCGATCGCCATCGCCGGACATGGCTACACGGGATTTTTCCTGGCTCTTTCCAAGGCCCGGGCCTTCTGGAACACCGCCCTGAACCCGGCTCTCTTCATGGTCTCGGCGATGGTTTCCGGGCTGGCCGTACTGATTGTCCTGAGCAACATCTGGCTGCGGCGCCAGGCTCCGGAGATGAGTGAAGATCGAATCATGAGGCACAAGAATGTGGTGGGCACCCTGCTGCGGCTCTTCATCTTTTTCATCGTCGCCGACCTCTTTCTCATCGCCAGCGACCTCACCGTGCTCGCCTCTTCGGACACCGAATCTTACGCGATGCTGCAGCTCTTAACCACCGGGGAGTACGCGGTCTGGTTCCTGGGCATAGAGCTTCTCTTGGGGGCCTTCTTCCCCCTCGCTTTGCTCGCCCACCCGAGAACCCGGATGATCCCGGCGGTCCAGTATGCCTCCGCCGCCCTGGTGATTATCGGAATCTTCGTCATGCGAGTTATCATCGTCATCGGCGGGCAGTCGGTCCATCTTACCTAAGCGGCGCAGGGGAGCGCTTCTTGCCCGGAGCCCCGGCCCTGATCTTTAGGGCCGGGGCTTTTTGCTTCAGCCCATTTTTTTCCGCACGGAATCCACCTTTTCCCCCAAATGGACTTTTTTGTCCCGGCGGTCGTCGAGCTGGATGGTCGTGTACACCCGCTTCGTCCCCTTCCCGAAGGGAATCTCGTGAAGCTTCGCGGCGAGCGCGAAGAGCTCTCCCGCTTCCCCCTCTATAATTGTGCCCATGTCGTGGAGCTGGTGGGGAAACTTGGTGGTCTTGAGATACTTGTGGATGTCAGCCACGTACGGGCTGATGCTGGCCCCCTCGGGGATCTTGGGCGAGATCACAATCTGCATGAATGCCATTTGCGCTTCCTCCTGTTGTTGTCGTATTTCGAACTTAAAATTTCCGGAATGATTGGGACAATGCCCGTAGGACGACCCGCCGGGCCGCCCCTACACCTCGCGAGTATAAATTGCCTTACTCGTCACCCCGGCGAAAGCCGGGGTCCAGGAATTATTAACGCCAGTCCTTTTTTATTCCGAATTCCGCACTCTGCATTCCGCATTCGCGAGAGCTTGCTTCAGATGTTCGAGAGAAGTGTTCCCGCCGGAGCAGACCACCCCGACTTTCCTCCCTTCCAGCTCCCCGCGCATGCGGTAAGCGGCGGCCAAGGCAGCCGCCCCGGCAGCTTCGGCGAGGGTGTGGGCCTTCTCTATCATCCACACCATGGCCTGCAGGATCTCCCGGTCTGAAAGGAGGATGAAGTCGGTCAGATACTCCCGCAGGATGGCCTGGGGGAGGGAAAAAGCCGTGCCCGTGGCTAGCCCCTCGGCAAAAGTGCGGTTCGGGGCCTCGACTAGCGTCTTCTGCCGCCAGGATTCATAAGCCGCCGGAGAAGCTTCTGACTGGACGCCGACGACCCGGATCCGCGGGTCAACCGCGCGGGCCACGATACAGGCACCGGCCGCGCCGCTGCCCCCTCCCACGGGAACAAAGATGAATTCGAGGCCGGGCTGGTCTTCGAGCATTTCCAGCGCTTCCGTCGCCACCCCCGCGATCAGCAAAGGTTCGTCGCCCGAGTGAATGTAACGGTAGCCCTTCTCCCGGGCGAGCGTTTCGCAGTGCAGGCGCGCCTCGTCAAAAGTCCCGCCGTGAAAGATCACTTCGGCCCCCATCCCCCGCATCGCCGCCACCTTCCCGGGATTGGCTTTTTGGGGGACCACGATGCGCGAACGGACCCCGAATTTCCTGGCCGCGAAGGCCACGGACTGGCCGTGGTTGCCGGTCGAAACGGCGATCACCCCCCGTTCCCGGTCCTGCGGGCTGAGCTGGGAGATCAGATTGATCCCCCCCCGGACCTTGAAAGCTCCCACCGGCTGATAATTTTCGTGCTTGATAAAGACTTCGGCACCGACTAATTCATTGACGGCCGGGTAGCTGTGGAGGGGGGTCCGGAGCAGGTGACCCTGAATCTGCCGTTTGGCCAGCAGCACATCCTGGAATAGGGGGGGTTTCATATATCCCTTTATGCGTTCGATCCCGCTCGGAGCGGGACTCACGCCGAACCTACGGGAAGAATTGCTCGACGGTCTCCTGGATCGTCACCGCGTCAAAGACAATCCCGAGTCCCGCCAGAACGGGAAAGGCCTGCTCTTCCACCCGGATCGAGGCGGTCTCGGTTGCCGAAACGATCCCCAGAAGGTACGGTGTGGCCGTGGTCATTTCGATCTTTTCCTTCACTTTTCGTCCGATCACCGGCTTCAGAACGACCGGGCTTCCGCTCGATCCGGGGATAATCGCGGCGTCCACGAGGAATCCCGGGATCTCCACCCTTTGAATCTTCCCGGAGGGGGAGCGAAGGCGCATGTGAATCTTTTCTCCGATCCTCGTGGCCACGATCCCCTGTCGCACCAGGGGGGAATGAACCCGGGTGTGAAAGAGACCCAGGGGATAGCCGAGGATCAGGACTTCTTCCCCTTCGGTAATGTTTTCCCGCTGCAGAACAGCAGGGGTGGCAAACAGGGAGTAGTCGGCCCCCTTGTTTTCCAGGCTGGCCTGGCTGTTGATGAAGGAGGTCACATCCAGCGCCAGGACATCCACGTTGGGGTTGGAATGGCCCCGCCAGAGCTTCTGCCCGCCGTCGGCCAGCGAAACCCGGAAGGATCTTCCCATCACCGTCCCGTCTTTTTCCCGGACGTTGAGGTACAGGGTCAGGTAGGCGGCTTTTTCCCGGAGTTGAGGGTCGAGGTGAACGACGTGCTTGTTCGTGACCAGGAAGACCTTGCCCTGGGTGGGATCAATCTTTCTGATCACCAGAAACCCGGTGCCTCCCTTGCCCCATTCATTCTCCACCCGGACCGTCGCATGGACCCAGGTGAGCGAGATGGGGGAGCTCGAAACCTCTCCCCGGGAGCAGAATAGCATGACCGCCGCCAAGAGGCCCTTAAAAAGAGCTCTCTTAGTACAGTAGTTCATAAATTCACTAACGTATTCAGGTTACGCAGCGGCCTGCTTCTGTACTATGTTGCAGGCTCTTGAAGTTTGGAAAAAGGAAACCCTGGCCATGAGAACAAGCCTCAGAAATCCCCCCTTCCCCCCTTTGATAAAGGGGGGCGGGGGGGATTTCTGGAAGGGACGTATCAAGGAACTCCATTTGCTTGTCTCTGACTCTGCCGTACTGTGAACCCTTTTAAGCGAAAAAATACGATACGATATTTATGGAAATGCCCACTTAGCTTCTTTAGTGAGCTGCCAGGTCATAGCCGAGGCCTTTGGAGAATTTGCACTGCCCAACCTCTGGCGGGCCCCTATGCATGAGCGGCCCTTCCTCCTCCTGCTCGGCCGGAGCCCCTCACCGCGGCATGCGAAAGGCAAACCAGTTGGGGTCCCCCAGGACCACGGAAGTTTCCACCTGGCGGGAAGGAATGGACCAGTATTTTTGGAGGAGTCTCTCTTTTTCTTTTCGAGTCACCAGCCGGAACCCGTGCTTTTCATAAAATCGGACCGCCCACGAGGCATCCTCCCACGTTCCGACCAGCAGGGGGCGTTCGGTCTGGGACCTGAGAAAAGAAAGCAGCCGCCCGCCCACGCCCCGTTTTTGGTCGGCCGGCCGCACGTAGGCATGCCGGATCAGGGTTACATCCTGAACCTGTTGAAGGCCCATAACTCCATCCAGCCGGCCCCCTTCTTCCCATCCCCAGAACACAACCCCGCGCTGAATCTCGCGGCGGAGCTCATCCTCCGGCATGTAGGGCTCTTTCCACCGGTCTTCGGGTATAACCCCTCTGTACGCCTGTGCCGCGTCATTGATGATTGCACAGATTTCCTCGAGGTCCTTCGGGACGCATGGGCGGATCATCTTGGGTCTTTCCGTGGAGTGCGGGAGCCATACTCCCGCCTTTGTGCGAAGTTGCGCAAGCATGGCCTGCGCACTCCAAGATGGGAAAAACCTGCTTGCCAGAATCTGCCGAATATTCCTGCGTCCAAAGGATCTACATCAGTTCCGCTGAAAAAACCCGCGGGGATTTTCATATTGGAGGCGTGAACTGCAGGGAACCGTTCGGGAATATCGCCACCGACTGGCTGGAGTTTCCGTCCTTCAGCTCTTCGAGGAGGTCTTTCCACTCGTTACGGATGACGACCTGGCTCGGGTACCTCGTGTACAGGTCGCAGGAGGAGCAGTTCGGAGAAAGGACGAGGATTTTCCGGTTCTGAAAAACTTCCGCCATGACTTTTCTCTGGTCCACCTTCCGGTGCAGGCGGCTTCCGACATCCAGCAGGGAGTGGAAACCCAGACCGTCCGAGCTGGCGGTGGCAATCACCACTTTTCCCCCCTCCCGGACGATGTGGCGCGCCGTATTTCCGGTCCAGACGTTCAGCGCCTTCTGGGCTTGGACGAGTTCCGTGTCCTCCGGGAAAGCGTTAAATATTCCCACATCGACTTCCGTCGGGGCCTCGGTCACGTACACCTTCCGCGCCAGCTCCACGGCGGCCCTGTGCGCCTGGACCAGGTCGCCCACGAAGACCCCGGCCGTTTTTCCCTGGGAGGTTCCCACGGAATTCACGATGACGTTCAGCCCCGCCATCCGGGCGCCTTCCTCCATGTCCAGCCGAAGCTCGTTCTTGTTGAGGTCATACCCCTGGGAAAAGCCGGTGCCCCCGATTTTTCCCTGGTGGGCTGGGGTATGATTCTTGATGATCGTCTCCATGCTGCCCAATCCCGGGATGACGATCTTCCCTCCCCCGCCGAATCCCGCGGTAGGGTGGGGAGTGATGAAACCCACGCCGACCTTCACGTCGGCCTCCACGAAGTGCCGGTTGACGTCCACTGGTGTCCCCCTGGATGTCGTACCCACGTGGACCAAATTTTCATACGGATGATGGTTAAACACCGGGAACCGGTTGGCCATCTCTTTCCCAAGTTTCTTCTCCTGGTCGGCCTTCATCAGCGGGCGGTGAGAGCCGATCGCCATGATGATCTTGATGCCTTCATCCGGAATCCCGCCCTGGTTCAGTTCTTCCACGATGAAGGGGAGAAACCGGTAGGCCTGGGTAGGCCGGGTCAGGTCATCCACGGCAATAACCGCGGTCTTCTTTCCTTCGGCCAGCCTCCGGATGCGTTCCTGGCCGATCGGGTTGGCAAAGGCCCTCCGGATCCCGGCCCGGCTCACATCCTTCCCGTCCGCCATGGCAGCCACCTGCACTTTCCAGCCTTCGGGGAACTCCAGGTTCAACCCCTTATTGCCGCGCCAGGACCCCCAGGGGATCTTCACTGCGTTCATGCTCATCCTCCCTCTTTTCTTGCAAATTAAAAATGTTACTAAATTTCCGATTTTTCTCAGGCCGCCATCAAGCGCTCCGTAGCTTAGGGCTCAACCTCGCCCTTCTCTCCTCAAACGCCTCCGAAGACGCCCGCATTGTAAATTTCAAGAGCTTCCAAACTCCTGGTTGGTGGAGTTTGGATCCGGATATGTTTCATCCAGCGGATTTGCGGGTTTTGACCCTCACCGGGCAGGCCGGCATCCAGACCGGATGCTACAAAACCAGCCATTGCTTGTCAAGGAAATAGAAGGATTGCGCTACCGAACTCACCAGCCGCAGGGGATGAGTCCCGAAGGGAACCTAGGGATGGACATTCTCATCTGGAAACGCAAGAACTCCCCGCTTTAGAGACTGTGTCGTAATTCCGTTCATGGTTCGACAGGCTCACCACGAACGGAAGCGGCACATGAGAAATCAATAAACTTATCCGTTCGCCCTGAGCTTGTCGAAGGGCCAGAGGCGATTACGACACAGTCTCTGAAGAAGGGAGGGATTAAGAGTGGGCGGCGAATTGACCAGTTGGGAGAAGGAGTTGCCGGATGGAAAACGGATCAGGAGAAAAGGATGTGACCGGAATCTTCATCCTCCTTATCCTTTGAATTGCTCAGCTGCAAGAATTCTTTTCCTTAAAGATATAAAATGGTAGGCCAAAAAGCACTCGTCCACGGCCCTTCAAGAACTCAACAACTTTGTAGAGACCCGATGGCCGAATCTCCTTCAAGTCTTCCTTTAACTGCGTTATTAACAATTTCGCTATTTGCAATTCTCCGGTTTTTCCCCGCTAGCCGGTCGTTTATGAATCTCCGGGGGTTTCCATCCGGATCAGGTAGTCAGCCAGGCCAAGGCCTTTCATCAGCTCCAGAGCTTCCTTCCGATCTTTGAACCCGGTGATCAGGACCAGATAGGCTCTTCCCTTACGGGTAATCTTTATATCTTTTTTCCCAACCCTGGGGGCCAATTGGTCTCTTAGGGCTTCCCCGTTTTGCCGGAGCTGCTAGGTCCCGACTTGGGCCACCACATGGGTTTCTTCTTTTTCCTGAATGGGCCCGGGGTCGACCTTGGGCTGGGTCGCAGGAGGGGCGGCCTGGGCGCCGGGAGGAGTCGCCTGGGTTTTCTCCGGAGATTTCGGGACGGTGATTTCCCCGGCCTTCTTTTCTTCTTTACTCGCCAGGAGGGAATTCAGAGTCTGGGACAGCGATTCAAGGTTAGGCTCGTAAGGGGGCTCGGGCGTGAACCATCCCGGGGGCAATTCCGGCGCGGAGGCCTCCAGATGGGCCAGGGTGATGCCCAGGTCGTTGAGACTGAGGAGATATTCCTGGTGGGTCTTCTTTAATTCCGTTTCAAGCTCGAGCACATCCACCAGCTTGACCACCCCCGCTGGCGTCGGGGGTCGTATTCCCGCTCTCTCTATATCTTTCCACGGCCCTTCTAAATCGGTATTCCGCGGTCTCCAATCTTTTCTCCCGGATGGCTACCTCCCTCTCCTGCTCCTTGACCGCCCGCCAGCTTTCTTCCGCGTCCAGCTGAACCGCCCTCTTGAGATCTTCGACCTCGTACTTGCGCTTCTCTTTCAAGGCCTCGGCCTTCCTGACTTCGGCCTTGGTCTTTCCCCATTCGAAGACGGACCAGTCTGCCTGACCCTGCAAAAACCAAAAGTCCGGCCGGGTTACCGCAGTCTCCTTCTGATAGGCGTACCCTCCTTGCACGCTGGCCTTGGGATAATAGTTGCCCTTCGCCACCCCGATCTCCTCTTCTGCGGCGGACACCCGGGCGAGGGCCATCTTTAGCTCCTCCCGCTTTTTCAGAGCCGCCCCCCTAACTTCGGATAGAGGAGTCCTGAGAACTCCTTTGGTCGGCTCGGCCTTCAGAAGAATTTCTCCATCCTGGTGAAAATACATGAGCCTCTTCAGCCGGCTGAGGGCCAGTTCCTCCCGGCTCTTCACCATGGAAAGATCTTCCTCGGAGGTTCCCAGTTCGGTCTCCATGACCATGACTTCCTCCCTGGAGACAAACCCCTCCTGGAGCCGCTCCCGGAGGATTTTCAACCTTTCCTTCTTGAACTCGACCTCTTTCTCCAAGATCCTCCTCCGGTACTGCTCCCGGAAGGCATTCCCGAAGGCCCTCTTCACCTCCAGGGCGAGCAGCTTTTTCTGCCGGGCCAGGGAGTGGCCCGCTTCTTCTTTCAGGATCTCGGATTTTCGCAGCGAGTGCGTGAGTTGGCCCCCTTTGAACAGGGTCTGCTCCACCATGGCGCTGACCCCGTAAAAGTTCCCGTCCCCCGCCTCGACGTCCACATCGTTCGGGGGGATTCCCGCTGCGAGGGAGTTGGACTTCATGGTGAATTTAGGCTCCCTGTCCAAAAAGATATCCCTTCCCTGCAATTTGACGGCGGGATAGAAATCGCTGCGCGATATTTTGGTTCCCTCCTCCCAGGAGAGGACCTCCATTTCCTGGGCCTTCAGGACCTGGTTTTCCCGGAGGGCCAGGGAGACGCACTGTTCCGCGGTCATCTCCTCGGCTGATCCCGGAGAGGGTAAAGAGAAAATCACCCACAGCAAAATCAGGATCTGGATCATTTTGGGAACCTCACCGTCACGCTGAGCCCAACCTTGAGCCCCGAGAAATCCTCCAGTCGAACGTAGATGCCCTGGGTGCTGATATCCATGGCCTGGGTTGGGTCGAAGGTCCTTAGAGCCTTTCGCTTGATTACCGGGAAAACCTTGTAGACCTTACCGGGATACACTGTCTCTTTGAAAGCATCCACCGTGACCTCGGCCCCCTGCCCTTCCTCGATTCTGCCGGCGTCAGTCTCCTCGAGTTCAGCCCTCACCCTCAACTTGGAGGGGTTGATAATTTTGAGGATGGGGGTCCCCACATCCACCGTTTCATGGGGATCTTTGAAGCGCTCGGTGACCAGCCCGTCTATGGGACAAAGGATGGTATAGTCCCTTACCACCCGGCGAAAATAATTCAGCTCCGCGGCCGTCTTCTCCACCGCGGCCTTCGCCTGTTCCACCTCCTCTTTCCGGACTCCTCTTTGCAGCTTTTGAAGCTCAGCCCGGGCTTCGCTCACTTCGGCAAGAGCAACCCGGGCCCTCTCTTCCGCTTTGTCCACTTCCACCAGGGTCGCGGCGCCTTTTCCGAAGAGCCTCTTTTGCCTTCCATCTTCATCGGCGGCATTGCGCAAAATGGCCTCGACCCGTTTCAGCCGCCCTTGGGCCATCTCGATGTCCTCGGTGCGATAACCGGCCTCGTGCTCCCTCAGGCGTGCCTGGGCCTCCTTCAAAGCTGCTTCCTGGAGTTTTACCCGGGTTTGAGGCTTATCGGAATCCAGGATGACCAGGGTCTGCCCCTTCCTTACCCGGTCTCCCTCCCCGGCCGGAATCCTGGTGATGAGACCGGAGACCTGACTCCCGATGTCGATTTCCTCTTCGCTCTCCACAATTCCCTTGGCCACAAAGCCGCCTTCTCGCCCTGCAGGGGTCTGCGCCGGCCTCCCCGCTCCCGGGGACTTGACCGGCATGGGGGCTTCGGAGCCCTTTATCGGGGTTATTTCCGCAAGCTTTTCCGGCTTCTGTATCCCCCCGTCATTATCCGTTTTTTGAATTTCCCCGGCACTTCCCGGCTTCTGCATCGCCGGATTGTTCTCCGGGCTCTGGACACCGGCGATTGCAGTGTGTTTCTGAACGTCGGGAACTTTGGAGCTTCGGCCCGGAATATTGTCGTTGAGAAAATCCCCATGCATGGTTACGAACAGAAGCGCCGCGATGAGAACGATAGGAACGCCAATGGCCCACAGGATCTTTTTCATGACTCTGATCTGCTCTCCTTTTTGATTCGGCCGTCTTCCATGAATACGATCCGGTCGAATACCTCCATGATGCGGTTGTCATGGGTGGCGATGATCACCGCCTTCCCCCTCTCCCTGGCGAGTTCTTTTAAAATCCCCATCACCGTCTTTCCGTTGGCGTAATCGAGATTTCCCGTCGGTTCATCCGCCAGGATCAGGGGGGAGTCGGCAGCCAGGGCCCGGGTTACCGCGACTCTCTGTTTTTGTCCGTCGCTGAGGTCGCGCGGCAGAAAATGCATCCTTTCCGCTAATCCCACTTTGGCAAAGAGCTCCTCCGCTCTTCGCCTGGCCCCCTTTCCTTTGATCCCTTTCATTTTTAATACCACCATCACGTTCTCGAAGGCGGTGAGCGCGGGGAAAAGGTTGAAGCCCTGGAATACGAAAGAGATGTACCTCTTCCGGATTTGGGGAAGCTTTTCCTCGCCGAGGCCGGCAACCTCTTGACCGTAAATCCGAAGGGAACCCCTGGTGGGCCGGCTGAACGCCGCTTTGGAGTAAACGTCCACTCCGCTCAGTTTGTTTTCCAGGCTCTTGACGACTTTGGAAACCGAATAACCCGGAGAGACATTCGCAACAATAAAGACGGTCTGGTCAAAACCGATATAGCCGGCCACTTTCTGCGCGGTGCGATAGGAGGCAAAAACGAACGGGGCCGTGGTAAAAGACCTCACGCCCTCGGAGATTCCCACAATCTGGAGCCTTCTCCCAAGGATTTCCCGGTAGTCTCCCACCTCGATTTTTCCGAGCCTCTTCATCGCCGACTCATCGATGATAATAAAATCGCCGTTCTTGACCGCCCCGGGGTTGCCCGCCTTCATTTTCCAGGGAGCGCCTATCCCGGCGTCGGGGTTGTACCCGATAATCTCCACCTGCTCGGACCCGCCGTTCTTGTTCTTGATGACTCCCCAGGCGATGATCAGTTTTTCGGCCGATTCGATCCCTTCGGTGGCGCAAACATGGTTATGAATAAATTCGGGAAAAGGCTGGGAAAACTCGAAATTGCGGCAGTTTTTCGAGGTAATCCAAATGTCCCCGGGCGTGTGGTCGATCATGATGGAGGCGTTCTCCATAAGGCCCAGGTAAATGGCCATCTGGGTGAAGATGAGGCCGACCGCGAACACCAGGCCTAACAAGGTCACCAGAAACCGGGTTTTGTTGTAGAGAAGGATCCTCAAGGCTACATAGAACATGAAGAGATAAACCTATCCCATCACTCCTCCGCTAGGCTGCGAATGGGTCCGCAGGAGGGAATCACCTCCCATCTTGCTTTTTTCCGCCGAAAATTATGCAAGAAAAATACCTGTCCGCCGATTTCGTAACTCCTTAAAATATAGGTCGAATTTTGTGTTGGCCTGCTTGGGATCGGTTCGCCGGTTGTTTTTTTGACCCCGAAAATGATGGATCTTGAAAAAAATTCGCCGGGTTCAACATTCCACCGATCCAAAAGGCTTTTAAGAGACCTTACGTCGGGAGAGAAAAAGAAGCCGGGAGGCGGGCGAACGGGGGATTCAGATTTTAAACATGGAATCGGTCAGTGCCGTTTCTCGAGCGATGTCTTAAAATAAAAGATCTTCATCATGAACGATTCGAAAGGAAGCACATGGTTTTGTTTGTGAAGAAAATCTGGCGGTGGTTTACAACCGATTTTCTTGGCATTGCCCGCGAAATGCGTTTGAGCTACGTGCCTCCCTTGATGGTGTATCTTGCCGCGGGCGTTTCCTCGTTCACCGGGATCATCGAAAGCTTCTTCGTCAAAGAGCAGCTCGGCCTTTCGGCGGCCTTTCTCGCCAGCCTGGCGTTCTGGGCCGGGCTTCCGTGGGCCTTGAAGATGCCGTTGGGGCATCTCGTCGACCTCTTCTGGCGTCGGAAGGCGATCTTTGTTTACGTGGGCGCTCTCTTTATGGCTGCCAGCCTGCTGATCATGGTGGGGCTTACGGGGCACAAGGAGTGGATGTCGGGGTTCCTGCGTCCCGATATCTGGTACGTCCTGGCGTCCCTGCTGTCGCCGGTTGGCTTTGTTCTGCAGGACGTGGTCGCGGACGCGATGACCGTGGAAGCCGTACATCCGTACCGTGACGACGGCTCGCCCGTCCCGGAGAAGGAGCTGCAGCGCATGCACGTCACGATGCAGACGCTGGGACGGATCGCCATCATCGGAGGAAGCGCGCTTGTCGCCGGGATTGGCGGCTGGCTTGCCACGGTGCTTTCTTATGAATATATGTACCGCCTGTCTCTCGTGATTCCTGTCATTTCCGTCACGGGAGCGTTGCTCGGGTCCTGGAATGTCCGCCGCCTCAGGGCCGAATACCGCCGCGCCGGGCGGCCCCCGGAAGAAATACGCAGAGTGCTGAAGGAAGAGCGCAGCGATCTTCGCCCGAACTGGTACATCCTGCTGGGGAGCGCCGCATTTGTGCTGGTCAGCATTACCCTTGGCCTTTCGGACCTGCCTGGCAAGAAAGAAGCCATTTTCCTGGGGTCCCTGCTTACGATTCTGTACCTGATGCACCTTCTCCTCAAAGACCTCGCTGCGCAGAAACGCCGGGAGATTCTCGGCATCGCGGTCATCATATTCGTCTTCCGCGCGGTGCCCAGCATTGGTGCGGGTGCAAGCTGGTGGCAAATCGACATTCTAAAATTTGACGAGGCATTCTTCGGGACCCTGCGGCAGATGTCCGCCGTTCTCGCGATCATCGGAATGATCGCCCTGCGCGGCTGGATGAGCCGCCGGCCCATCCCCTACCTGGTCGTATTTCTTTCCATTTACAGCACGCTGACTGATGATGCCCTTCATCGGGATGTACTATGGGCTTCACGAGTGGACGGAGAGGGTGTTCGGCTTCGGTGCAAGAACGATCGCCATTGTCGACACCATGGCCGACTCTCCTTTGGGGCAGGTTTCGATGATCCCCATGCTCGCCTGGATCGCGAGGGAAGCGCCCCTGGAGCAAAAGGCCACCTATTTCGCGGTCATGGCGGCCTTCACGAACCTGGCCCTCTCGGCGTCGAGTCTCGGCACCAATTACCTGAACCAGATTTTTGTGGTTGAACGGGGGGCCTATCAGGAACTTGGGAAGCTGATGATTGCGGCGGTACTCATAGGGCTCGTTCTGCCGGTCGCGACCGTGCTGATCGTCAACCGGCGCACCCGCCATCAATCCCCGATATCGAGCCCAGCCAAAGAGGGCGGCGAGGGCCAGGAAGTTGTTGAGTAGGTTTATTTCCTTTCCACCTACCCCCTCACCCTCCCCTCTCCCCCTTTTCGGGGGAGAGGGCCAGGGTGAGGGGGCTGTATTCGCCTAAGCTGCAGGCTTAATGTTCTGGTTCATGCGAAAAACGTTCCCGGGGTCGTACTTGGTCTTCAACTGAGCCAGCCGGTCGTAGCTCGAACCGTAAGCCGCGGAGACGCGCCCAGACTCGTCCTGGCTAAGAAAATTGACGTACACCCCGCCCGTCGCAAAAGGCGCAGTTGCATTGAAGAAATCGCGGGCCCAGGATATGCACGCTTTATCATCTTCGGCTTTATCCCAGCGAGTATGCACATTGAGGACGAACTTTGCGTCTCGATGGCAATACGCGGTGGCCTCCTTCGAGACCCGGTTCGCCTGCCCGCTTACAAGCCCGATGAAGATCTCGGATTGGGAGCTCGGGAGCTTTCCGGCGTAGTCGATCACATGGTCGATGGCCCCCTCAGGCATATCCGAGAAATTGTGAGATTTCCAGTAATTTCGCGCACCGGGGGCCAGCAAGGGGTCGAAAGCTTTTTGCCACGCCGTGTATGGCTGCGGCCCGAAGTGTTCGCCGTGCGGCTGGCCAAACCTGCGCAGCGGCTCGATCGCCCGCTTCCCCGCCTCGATGTTTCCGACATACAGAAACGGGAAGATGACGACCTCCTTCCCGTGAACTTCGGCGGGAAGGAATGGCAGCGGCGGGGCCTGGCGCAGTACCACCCAGACGTTCAATTCCTCGGGGATCTGATCCACGAAATCCCGGTATTTCGTGAGCAGGGCCTTGGCTTGGGTGAACGGGAAGACGACGAGTCCGCTAAACACCTCGGGCCCGACCGGATGCAGCTGAAACTCGAACAGGGTGACGACCCCGAAGTTTCCGCCGCCGCCGCGAATGGCCCAAAATAAGTCGGGATTCTCCTGCGCACTGGCTCGAACGCGCTTGCCTTCGGCGGTGATCACGTCCGCGGACACGAGATTGTCGACGGACATCCCGTATTTCCGGGTAAGCCAGCCGAAACCGCCGCCGAGGGTGAGTCCGGCCACGCCCGTGGTGGAGTTGATCCCCAACGGGGTGGCCAGTCCGAAGGCCTGCGCTTCATGGTCGAAGTCCGCGAGGGTGGCGCCGGGCTCGACGTAGGCCCGGCGTGTTTCCGGATTCACGTGGACGGATCTCATGGCGGAGAGATCGATCATCAACCCGTCGTCGCAAACCGCGTTCCCGGCGATGTTGTGACCGCCTCCCCGGATGGACACCACCAGGCCGTGGTCGCGCACGAAAGCGACCGAGCGCATCACATCGGCAACTCCTGCGCACCGCACGATCAGCCCGGGTTTGCGATCGATCATGGCGTTCCAGATCGTGCGCGCAGCGTCATATCCCGGGTCGCGCGGCAGGAGAACCTGCCCTCTTATTCCCGACCTGAGGGTTTCAATTGCCTCATTCTGAATTCCAGCCATCGTAAAACTCCTTTCTTCAGGGGTTTCCAGTAACGATATCAAGCGGGCTACGACGGTATCTTGCCAAGAGCGTCGGTGATGCGGTCACTTTGAGATTTCGTAACGAGGTTTCCCAACGCCGTCCTGTAACGCGGGTGCTCTACCCCGGAAAAGATGTATTGCCAGCGGTAAGCTTTTAAAACCCCGTCCTTCACCCGTTGAATTTCTTCCTTGCCGAGCGAAGAGGCGCTGTTCTTGAGAAAATACTCCACGTCAGCCCTGCTCTGAGCCCGCAGGATGCCATCCACCGCAGCCACGAGCTCGATGAGTTCATCGACCGCCCGGTCCCTTTCGGCAGGAGTCATTCTCTTGTCTTCCCGGGGCCATTCGAGTTCATCTAACAATGCGTGGGTGCTTTCTTCCTTCATATGGAAAAAAAAGATGTCCTTATAGAGGGGCGAGAGATTCTCGTCAGGCTCGATGCTCTGCTTGTAGTGCTCCTGGGTGAAGAGTTCAATTTCGAGGATCAGCGCCAGCACGGCCCAGGTGCTTTTCTGCAGTACGGCTGCCGCCACATCGTCAGGACGATGCAGAAACCGGTATCCTTCCGGCATACCGGTCATCATCGTCTCAATCCGGCGAAACAACTCCTGATGCTTCAGCTCCTCATCGCTGAAACGCACCAGGGCTTCCAGCGCCACCTGGTCGCTCAGCCAGTGACTGCGGGTCAGTTCAAGGATCTTCCCCACGATGAAACGTTCGACAAACCCGAACATGTTGGAATAGGTCCGGCCCTGGACCTGGCTGAGAAATCTTCTGTCGTTTTCGGTCAGGAATTCCAACTGGTCAGATTTGGAAAGGCCGTCCGGAAGGAATTTTTGCGACAAATCAAATTCACGGCCCCGAATCACGTCCTTATCGATATCCCAACGAACCCGTTTCGAGATTTCAATGCACTTGGCATAGTCATACCCTTCCACTTTGTTTTCCCCCTTTCTCCTGGATTGCTGAACCAGGAAATCTTTGCACGTGCGAATCCTGCCTGGAAGGGGACCCCGCGCTGCTCTGAATCGGGTATCCTTCCGGAATTTAAACCATACGTCGTCAGCTGGAGCTAAACAGGGAGAAGTATTAGTATGGCAGGGAAAATAGATCGGGGAAAATGGGGGGCATTTTGTATTTTCGGTAAAAATTCACTATATTTGTAAACCGTCCTGACTTGATCGTAACTATCGTGCCCGACCAAAGAAAGTGGACATTGCATGGGCAATCCCTGGTAAATCCCCCCAAACCCCCCTTTATCAAAGGGGGGCAGGGGGGATTTTACGGCGAGACATAAGTCAATAGGAGGCAACTGGATGTCGACTTACTTAAGCCGTTCACTATATTTTCGGGTGAGCGGTTTCTGATCCAGGACGCGGCGGATCATCTGGGCTCCCTCGCGCATGGAGAAGGGCTTTCCCACGAATTCCCGGAAACCCTCCGCTCTGGCGTTTTCAGGGGAAATCAAATCGTTGAACCCGCTGCACAAAATGACGGGAATATCGGGCCGTATGGACATGATCTTCTTGCCTAAATCCTCCCCGGTCATCGTCGGCATGGTGTGGTCGGTAACCACGAGATCGAACTGGAAAGGATCTTCTGAGAAAATCCTCAAAGCCTCCATGCTGTCCGTTACGGCGGTGACCGTGTATCCCAGGCGCTCCAGCATGCTGCGAACGGAATCGACGATCAGGGTCTCATCATCCACAAAAAGGATTCGTTCTTTCCCTCTGGGGGGCGGTTCGACAGTTTCCGCCGGCGCCGGCCCGGCGGATTTTGATTTGGGCAAGTACACGTTGAAAATAGAGCCTTTCCCGGGTTCGCTGGAAACGGTAATGCTTCCCTTGTGGCCCGTCACGATTCCATACACGACCGAGAGGCCCAGTCCGGTCCCCTGCCCGGCCGGCTTGGTCGTGAAGAAAGGCATTGAAATCGTGAGCGATCCCCCCGGCGAGAGTCCCGATCGCCTGCAGCTTTTGAGAGTGCCGGAGGAGTTCCTCCGCTCGCTGGCGCTCCGCGATCTCCCGCTGAAGATCGGAATTCGCTGCGGCAAGCTCGAGCGTTCTCTCCTTGACCCGGGCCTCGAGCTCTTCCTGAGAGCGGCTTAGCATGGCCTGGATTCGCGCGCGCTCTTCCAGTTCGTTCTTGTAATCGGTGTTGGTCTGCAGGAGCTCCCCTTGCTGCACTTCAATCGTGTTAAAGGCCTTTCCGAAGCGGTTGGACAACATCAGGGCCTGGAAGAGCATGAAAATAAACAAGCCGAAGGGGAAGACGTAGGCAGAAAGGATGAAAAGGTTGGAGTACAGGATGTCGTTGATCGCCGTGAGGATGAGGATCCAGTACCCGATGAAGAAAACCAAAGCCCCCTGCCGCTTCCGATAGACCGCCGCGGCGAGCACGTAAACCCCAAACAGGTATACCATGACGGCAAATACCTGATAAATCTGGACGGTCCGGGTATAAAAGACCGCGGGCGTGAAAAGTACGACAGCCGAAAATACCGCCCCGACCAAACCGATGAGCCAGAGAACCTTGTTGGGCAGTTCCTCCGGAAACAGAGATTTGGCATAAAGGGAGAATACCGGGACGGCCGCGTAGAATGAAACGTAGGAGACTTTCACCAGGGCCTCCCACGGGAAATCGGGGAAAACCTGCACCAGGCTCCTTTCCCCCGTCGTCAAAACACGTGCGCAGATAATCAAGCAGAAGACGCCGAAATACAATGATGGGCGGTCGCTCTGCCGGGTGATCGAAAGACCCAGGTGATACAGGCTCATAAGCAAAATGGCCCCCAAAAGGAACCAGGCGAATACGATTCGATTTTCCCTGCGGTCCCGAAGATCCCGGGGGTCCCCCAACTGTATGACTTCCCAGATTCCTCCTTTGGAATGATAAAAATTGGAGACAAAAATGATTAGATCGATCTCGCCGGACTTCGTGGAGAACTCGACGACTTGCGGTTTGAACTGGGGGGCGCTCTCTTCGGCGCTTCTTCCGGGGAGCCCAACGGAACTCACCTTCCGGCCGTTCACATAGGCGCTAAACGCGGTTGCGATGTCGATGAATCGAAACGCAAGCGTCCGCTGGGTTCTGTTGATAAGGATTTTTAACCGGTAGGTGGCAAATCCCGTCCCCGAAACCGGCGCACCGTTGAACACGAGGCGGTTCCAAATTCCCGGAACGGAAATGTAGCTTTTTTCGTTGCGAGGGTCCTGGCGGAAAGAGCGATCCGGCCTTAAATCCTCCTGCCAATAGAACTCCCATTCCCCGTTGAGGGGAACCGGGCCATCACTTTTGAAGTCCCAGTGTCTTAAATCGAGAACCCCCTTTTGGGCATCCGGACGGTTTAGCCCATCTGCCTTCAAGGGAGTAACGATAATTAGAGGAAACCACAATAGAAGGAAAAAGAAAAGGCGCCGAGGGCTGAATCCGCGAGCGATGGAAGGAAATTCTTTCGGACTTTCAACCTTCATATTCAAAAAGTCATATGGGGCAGGGTCGTGCGTTTTTCAGGTTTACTCCTCCGCTGAGGTTGGGGTGTGTTTCCAGCTCATGGCCGGGCCATTGAGCATTCGTCCGGGGCCGTTTTATATATATACACCAGCAGGTTCTTTTTGGGAACGGAAAACCGTGTCTGCATTCGGGGGTCGCTCTGGCGGCGTTATCGTCGTGATCGTCCCGGCGAAAGCTGTGCGCCTCAGTTCAGCTTAGGAAGAGGTGGTAGGCCGGGTTGGCGGTCTCCTCGGTGTACTCGTAGCCGAGGCGTTCGAGAAATTTCTGGAAGGCCCGCTGATCCTTCGAGGGGACCTGGATGCCGACCAGCACCCGGCCGAAGTCGCCCCCGTGGTTGCGGTAATGGAAAAGGCTGATGTTCCAAGCGCCTCCCATCTTGTTGAGGAAGTTCAGGAGGGCGCCGGGCCGTTCGGGGAAGGCGAAGCGGTACAGGATCTCGTTCGCGGCGTTGGGGGCCCGCCCCCCCACCAGGTGGCGGATGTGGAGCTTGGCCATCTCGTTATCGGTCATGTCCAGGGTGGCATAGCCGCCCCGCCGCAAAGCGCGGATCAGCTTGCGCACCTCCCCCGGCTCCTGGATCTGCACGCCCACAAAGACGTGGGCCTGGTCCGGATCGGCGAAGCGGTAGTTGAATTCGGTGATGTTGCGGTCGCCGACCACGGCACAGAATTGGCGGAAGCTCCCCGGCCGCTCCGGGATGGTCACCGCCAGGATGGCCTCTCTCCGCTCCCCGATCTCGGCTCGCTCGGAAACGTGGCGCAGGCGGTCGAAGTTCACGTTGGCCCCCGAGGCCACGGCGACGAGCTGCCGGTCCTTCAGCCGCTGGCGCTCCACGTAGCGCTTCAGCCCGGCGAAGGCGAGCGCCCCCGCCGGCTCGAGCACCGAGCGCCGATCCTCGAAGATATCCTTGATTGCGGCGCAGATTTCGTCGTTGGTGACCACCACCATTTCATCTACGAACTTCTTGCAGAGGCGGAACGTCTCCTCGCCTACCTGCCTCACGGCCACCCCGTCCGCAAAGATTCCAACCTGGTCCAGCGTCACCCGCCGCCCGGCCTTGAGCGACCGGGCCATGGCGTCGGCGTCCTCCGGCTCAACCCCGATGACCCGGATCTCCGGCCGCAGCTGCTTGATATACGCGGCAATCCCCGCGATCAGCCCCCCGCCCCCGACCGGGACGAAGACCGCGTACAGGTCGCCGGTGTGCTGCTTCAGAATCTCGAACCCGATCGTTCCCTGGCCGGCGATGACTTCCGGGTCGTCATAGGGGTGGACGAAAGTGAGGCCTCCTTCCCGCTCGAGCTTGCGCGCGTGGGCGTGGGCGGCGTCATAGTTGTCCCCGCAGAGTACCACCCGGGCGCCCAGGTTGCAGACCGCGCTGATCTTGATCTCCGGCGTGGTGCGCGGCATCACGATTACCGCGTGCGTGCCGAGCCGCCTGGCGGCAAGAGCCACTCCCTGGGCATGGTTCCCGGCGGACGCGGCGATGACCCCTTTCTTGAGCTCGGCGGGAGTGAGCCGGGCCATTTTGTTGTACGCCCCGCGGCACTTGAAGGAGAAGACCGGCTGCTCGTCCTCCCGCTTCAGCCACACCTGGTTCCCAAGGCGCTGGGAAAGAACAGGGGCAAAGTCAAGCGGGGTCTCCCGGGCTACATCGTAAACCCGGGCGGAGAGAATTTTTTTGAGATACGTCTGGGGCAATTCGGTTTTCCTCTAATCGTGCATTAGAGTTTTTTCGGTATCGGTATCGGTATCGGTATCGAGGTCGGTATCGTTATCGAAACCCGAACCCGATTCCGATACCGATCCCGATGAACACGTTCTTCAATCACGCCGCCCTCCGGGCGCGGTCCCGTTCGAGGGTCCTTCGCAAAAATTGGCCGGTGTAGGACCGGGCGACCCTGGCCACTTCCTCGGGCGTCCCTTCGGCGACCACTTCTCCCCCGGCGTCGCCCCCCTCGGGGCCGAGGTCGATGAGGTGATCGGCCGTCTTGATCACTTCGAGGTTGTGCTCGATGACGATCACCGTGTTCCCCGAATCGGTCAGCCGGTTGAGGACGTTCAGGAGCTTCAGGATGTCGTCGAAGTGCAGTCCGGTGGTGGGCTCGTCGAGGATGTAGACGGTCCTTCCCGTGGAGCGCTTGGAGAGCTCCCGGGAAAGCTTGACCCGCTGGGCTTCCCCGCCCGAGAGGGTCGTGGCCTGTTGCCCCAATTTGATATAGCCCATGCCCACGTCGGCCAGCGTCTGGAGCTTGTTGCGGATCCGGGGGATGTTCTCAAAAAAGCTCAGGGCCTGGTCCACGGTCATGTCCAGCACATCCCGGATGTTCTTCCCCTTGTACGTGACTTCCAGGGTCTCCCGGTTGTACCGTTTCCCCCGGCAGACGTCGCAGGTCACGTAAATGTCCGGGCAGGAAGTGCATTTCGATCTTGATGATCCCATCGCCCCCGCACGCCTCGCACCGCCCCCCTTTCACGTTGAAACTGTAACGCCCGGCCCGGTATCCCCGGGCCCGCGATTCGGGGAGCTGGGCGAAGAGGTCCCGGATGTAGGTGAAGACCCCCGTGTACGTCGCGGGATTAGACCGGGGGGTCCTGCCGATGGGAGACTGGTCGATCTGGATCACCTTGTCGATCTCCGACAGTCCCTGGAATTCCCGGATTTTCCCAGGCTTCTCCTTGGAATGGTAAATCCTTCTGGGCCAGGGCGCGATAGAGCGTGTCCAGGATGAGGGTGCTTTTGCCGGAGCCGGACACCCCGGTCACGCAGGTGAAGAGCCCCAGGGGGATCTTCACGTTAATATCTTTCAGGTTGTTCTCACCGGCCCCGACCAGGGTCAAATATTTCCCGCGGGGTTTCCGGCGCTTCTCCGGCAGCGGGATCTGCAGCTTTCCCGAAAGGTATTTTCCGGTGAGGGAGTTCTCGGTCCGGAGCAGCTCCCCGGGGGTCCCCTGAAAGACCACCTCGCCGCCTTTGACCCCCGCTCCCGGGCCGAGGTCCAGGACGTAGTCTGACTCCAGAATCGTCTCCTCGTCGTGCTCAACGACGAGGATGGTGTTGCCCAGGTCCCGGAGTTTCTTAAGAGTCGAAAGCAGCCGGGCGTTGTCGCGCTGGTGAAGGCCGATGCTGGGCTCGTCCAGGATGTACATGACTCCCACCAGCCCGGACCCGATCTGCGTGGCCAGGCGGATCCGCTCCGATTCCCCCCCGGAGAGGGTGGCGGAGGGCCGCCCAGGGTCAGGTAATCCAGCCCGACGTTTAAAAGGAACCCGAGGCGCTCGGAGATCTCTTTCAGAATCCGGCGGGCGATCTCCTTTTCCCTTCCCGCTAGTTCGAGCCTGGTGAAAAAATCCAGGGCCTGCCGGATGGATTTTTCCGCCACCTGGTGGATGTTCAAGCCCCCGACCTTGACGAAAAGGCTCTCTTTGCGCAGCCGCGCTCCTTTGCAGACCGGGCACGGCCGGATATTCATGTACTTCTGCATCTCCTCCCGGATGATCTCCGAATCCGTTTCCCGGTATCTCCGCTCGAGCTGGGGGATGAGGCCCTCGAATTCCCGGTAGTAGAACTGCCGCCGGTCTTCCCGATCGCTGTAAAACTTGACCTGCTCCCCGTTGGACCCGTAGAGCATCACCTTCTGCACCTGCGGGGAGAGGGTCTTGAATGGAGCATAGAGGTCGATGCGATAATGGCCGGCGAGGGAGTCCAGGGTCTGGTGAAAGTGCATCGAGTTGCGCCCCTGCCAGGGGATCACGGCCCCTTCGCGGATGGAGAGATCCTTGTTGGGCACGACCAGGTCGGGGTCGAAGTACATGGTGGTGCCCAGGCCGTCGCACTCGGGGCAGGCGCCGTAGGGGTTGTTGAAGGAGAACATCCGGGGGCTGATCTCCGGGTAACTCAACCCGCATTCCACGCAGGCGAACTTCTCGCTGAAGACCAGCTCTTCCCCACCGACGATCTCGACTTTGACGATCCCGTCGGAGAGATTCAGGGCCGTGGCCAGGGAGTCGGCGAGCCGTTTCTCCGCCCCCTCCTTCACCACCAGGCGGTCCACCAGGACCTCGATGGTGTGCTTCTTGTTTTTCTCGAGGAGGAATTTCTTCGTTCAGGTCCCGGACCGTCCCGTCCACCTTCACCCGGGCGTAACCGCTCTTCCGCAGGTGCTCGAACTCCTTGCGGTACTCCCCCTTGCGTCCCCGGACTGACCGGCGAGAGGACCTGGAGGCGGGTGCCCGGGGGAAGGCTCATGACCTGATCGACGATCTGCTGAACGGTCTGGGATTTGATCTCCTGGCCGCATTGCGGGCAGTGGGGCCGGCCGACGCGGGCGAAGAGCACGCGCAGGTAATCGTGGATCTCGGTCACCGTCCCCACCGTGGAGCGGGGGTTCTTCGAAGTGGTCTTCTGCTCGATGGCGATGGCCGGGGATAGACCCTCGATGCTGTCCACGTCCGGCTTTTCCATCTGCTCCAGAAATTGGCGGGCATAAGCCGAAAGGGATTCAACGTACCGCCGCTGGCCTTCGGCATAAAGGGTGTCAAAAGCCAGGGAGGATTTCCCCGAACCCGAAAGCCCGGTGATGACCACCAGCTGATTCCGGGGGATTTCCACGCTGAGATTTTTCAAATTGTGTTCGCGGGCCCCGCGAATGATGATTTTGTCGGTTCCCATAAAAAATAGCCGCTACGGTTGTCGGAAAACTTAGGTTCCGCCTCAATCGGTAGGGGCGACCCGGCGGGTCGCCCCTACGCTCGTATCAAACTCACCGAGGGACCTCAGAAATCTCCCTTAATCCCCTTTTCCAAAGGGGGAAATTATATCTCCTCCCTTTGGAAAAGGGAGGCCGGGAGGGATTTCTGGGAATTTCTTTCAAGATGCTGAATCCTTAATTTTCTTAACCCGCGCCATCCTGGCCGCCAAAAGAATGGCTTCTTCCATGGACCGGGCGCTGGCCACTCCTTTTCCGGCGATATCATACGCTACTCCGTGGTCCACGGAAGTGCGGATGAAGGGAAGCCCTAAGGTGACGTTCACCGCGGAATCGAAATGGATGAGTTTCAGCGGGATCAATCCCTGATCGTGATACATGCAGACCACGGCGTCGAATTCACCCTCCAGCGCCCGGTGGAATAAAGAATCCGCGGGCCAGGGGCCGGAGACCGCGAGACCCCGCCCGCTCGCGCGTTCCACCGCGCGGGAGATGATGCCCTCTTCTTTCCCCAGAAGCCCCCCCTCCCCGGCGTGAGGGTTCAGGGCGGCAACCGCGATGCGGGGCGCCGGGAATCCGAAATATTCCCGCAGCCCCCGCCCGGTGACCTCAATCACCGAAAAAATCTTCTCTTCCTTCAGAGAGCCGGCCACCTCGCTGAGCGGCAGGTGCGTCGTCACCAGGGCCACCTTCAGCCGCTCCCCGGCGAGCATCATGACGAACTCTTTCGTGCCGCCCAGGCCGGCAAAATACTCGGTGTGCCCCCGGAAGGGGGTCCCGGACCGGGAAATCTCCTCTTTGCTGACCGGCCCGGTTACGATCGCTTCCACGCTTCCCTCCAGGGCCATCTTCCCGGCCTTTTCCAGGTACCGGAAAGAAGCCCGGGCCGCCTCCCCGGCGGGGATTGTTCCATCGGGCAGATGGGAAAGAGATAGAACCGGAAGCACCCCGGGCCCCGGCTCGAAAGGCACCCCATCCTCCATCTTTACCGCCTTTAAAGCCGCCCCCAAAGCCCCCAGGGTCCTTTGAAGAGCGTTCAAGTCTCCCAGGACAAAGGGCGAGCAGACTCGGTGCAACGAGTCCCGGGCAAAGGCTTTCGCCACGACCTCAGGCCCGATCCCGCGGGGGTCGCCCATGGTGACGGCGATGAGGGGCTTGTACTGCTGCGGTGAGGAATACATAGTCTATTTTTAAGGACGCAGATTTGCAGGTAAACGTGCTCTCAAAATGTAGGGGCCATCACGCCATGGCGTGATGGTTGCCCGTGTTCCGGGCGGCCACGGGGGGCCGCCCCTACCTTTGCTAAGTACAGTAGTTCATAAATTCACTAACGTATTCAGGTTACGCAGCGGCCTGCTTCTGTACTATGTTGCAGGCTCTTGAGTTTGGAAAAAGGAAACCCTGGCCATGAGAACAAGCCTCAGAAATCCCCCCTTCCCCCCTTTGATAAAGGGGGGCGGGGGGGATTTCTGGAAGGGACGTATCAAGGAACTCCATTTGCTTGTCTCTGACTCTGCCGTACTGTGAACCCTTTTAAGCAAAAAAATACGATACGATATTTATGGAAATGCCCACTAAGTCTGAGCCTCGATGCCTTACAGCTTGATCTCCACGTAAGCCTTCGATCTCAGGTCTTTCATCCAATCGAGGTACTTTTTCTCCGCCTCGGCCTGGATCATCTGGTCCCGAAGCCTGTGCTGAATTTCGGCGAAAGGCTTTGGCTCCCCGCCTTTGCGCTCCAGGACCCGCAGGATGTGAAACCCCGCCGGAGTCTGGACCAGCTTGCCGATTTCTCCGATTTGCAGATGAAATCCCGCCTCCTCCAAATCGGGAACCAGCTCCTTGTGCTTGAAGTAGCCGAGCACCCCGCCCTCGGCGGCCTCCGGGCCTTGGGAGTATTTCTTGGCCAGCTCCGCGAAATCCTCGCCGTTGCGGGCCTTATCGAGGACCTCCTCGGCCTTTTTCCGGGCGGCGCCGACCTCCTCCGAACTCGCCTCCTGCGAAAGCGGAAAAAAGATCTGCTGGAGTTTGACCTCCAGGGGATCGGTGAACTTGTCGAGATTTTCGCGGTAAACCCGCCGGAGGGTTTCTTCATCGATGACGATCTTTGATTTGATCTCCCGGTTGACCAGCCTCATCTTCCCGAGGTCTTCCCGCATCCTCTGCCGGTACACCGAATACGACATCCCCTCCCGGGCGATCGCTTTTTTGAACTCGTTCTCGTTCATCTTGGCCGACTTCATGATGTCCGCGATGGCCGCGTCCACATCCCGGTCCGGGACCTCGATCTTTCTTTTCTTGATCTCCTGATCCAGAAGCTTGCTTTCCACGAGATGGGCAAGGACGTCTTCCCGGGCCTTCTTCAGCTTCGGGTCCAGCTCGGAGGGGAGGGAATTCTTCTTGACCTGTTCGTATAAGGGCCTGGCCATTTCCTCCAGCTCGGAAAGGGTGATCACCTCGTTATTGACCAGGGCCACAATCCTTTCCGTCACTTCCCCCCTAAGGAGCAGGGGGAAGAGGAAAAACAGGGCGGCCCCCAGGCAGAGAAATACCTTCCTTTTCATAACCCTCCTTATCGTAGGCGAATACGGTAACATTTCAAATGATCTCCATCAACAGGTTCTTCGTTTCCTCCAGCATCCCCTCCCACCCTTTTTTCGCTGCGGAAAGTTTCAGCCGCTGGTCCGGGGTAAATTCCCTCCTGCCTTTTCCCCGGCCCACGGCCGCGACCAGCCGGCGGGGGTCTATGGGGGAAGCGGGGTCAAAGGTGAGGACGACCTTCCCTTTCTCATCGTGGATCCGCTTCACACCGGCCTGCTTCAACAAAAGCTTCAGGTTCATGACCTGAAAGAGATTCTCCGCCTCGGGCGGAACGGGTCCGAACCGGTCGCGGAGCTCCTGGCCGATTTCGTGCACTTCCACCTCGGACCTGGCCGAAGAAAGGCGGCGGTAGAAGACCAGCCGCTGGTTGATGTCCTCCAGGTAATCCGCGGGGAGAAAAGCCGGGATGGGCAGGTCGATCTCCGGCTCGATCTCCTCCTTCACCTCCTCGCCCTTGAGCTCCCGGACCGCCTGGTCCAGGATCTGAAGGTACATGTCGAACCCCACGGCGGCGATGTGGCCGGACTGCACGTCGCCCAGGAGGCTTCCAGCGCCCCGGATCTCCAGGTCGTGCATGGCCAGCTTCAGCCCGGAACCCAGTTCACTCACCTCCTGCAGGGCCTCCAGCCGCTTGCGGGCGTCGGTTCCCATCATCGTGAGGCCCGGCACCAGGAGATAGGCATAGGCCTTCTCCTTCGACCGCCCCACCCGTCCCCGAAGCTGGTACATCTGGGCCAGCCCCAGCTTGTCCGCCCGGTTGATGAGGATGGTGTTCGCCGACGGGAAATCCAGGCCGGATTCGATGATGGTCGTGGTCAGCAGCAGGTCGATATCCTTCTTGACGAAGGCCAGCATGATCCTTTCCAGGTCCCGCTCGACCATCTGGCCGTGGGCGACGCCGATGCGGGCCTCGGGCACGAGGTTGCGCAGGAGCCTCTCCATCGAGCCGATCGATTGCACCCGGTTGTGGACGAAGAAGACCTGGCCTCCCCTCCGCAGTTCCCGCCGGATGGCGTCCCGGATCACCTCCTCGTCGAACTCGGTGACGTACGTGCGTATGGCCTGCCGTTCCGCCGGGGGGGTCTCGATGACGCTGAGGTCCCGAATCCCGCCGAGGGACATCTGCAGCGTCCGGGGAATCGGGGTCGCGGTCAGGGTGAGGACGTCCACGCTGGCCCGCAGGTGTTTCAGCTTCTCCTTGTGTCCTACTCCGAACCGGTGCTCCTCGTCAATGATCAGCAGTCCCAGGTCTTTGAAGGCCACGTCCCTCTGCAGGAGCCGGTGAGTCCCGATGACCAGGTCCACTTTTCCCCCGGCCAGGTCCTTCAAAACCTGCTTCTGTTCCACGGGGGACCGGAACCGGCTCAGCATCTCGACCCGGAAAGGGTACGGCGCAAAGCGGCGGGAAAAAGTCTGATAGTGCTGCTGGGCCAGCACGGTGGTCGGGACGAGCACGGCCACCTGCTTTCCGTCCATCATCACCCGGAAAGCGGCCCGCAGCGCCACCTCGGTCTTGCCGAATCCCACGTCCCCGCAGACCAGGCGGTCCATCGGTTTTTCATTGCCCAGATCGGACTGCACGTCTTCGATCGCCTGCATCTGGTCCGGCGTCTCCTCGTATTCAAAGGAGGCTTCGAACTCCTTCAGAAACTCATCCGCCGGGGTGAAAGAATGCCCTTTCACCACGGTCCGTGTGGCATAGAGCTGGACCAGTTCCTCGGCGAGGAGCCGCAGGGACTTCTTAACCCGCTTCTTGGCGTTCTCCCACGAAGTGCCCCCCAGCCTGTCGATGCGCGGGCCGCCGTCATCCCCTCCCCCCACATACTTCTGGAGGAGATTCAGGCGGTAGACCGGGAGATACAGCTTGTCTCCCCCCTGGTACTCGAGGAGGAGGAAATCGTGCTCATCGCTGCCCAGCTTGAGTTTCCACAAGCCCCGGTAAATCCCGATCCCGTGGTCTTTGTGCACCACGTAGTCGTCCACTTTGAGCTCGCTGAAGGCCGCCAGGGCGTGGTCCTTGACGGAGGCCGACGGCCGCCTCCTCCGATGCTTTTCGCCGAAGAGTTCGCTCTCGCTTATCAGCGTCAGCCTAGCCTGGGGAAACACAAAACCGCGGGAAATTTGTCCGATGACGAGAGTGACGTCCCACCCTTCGGAGTCGGCGGGAGACCAGGAAGCGAAGGGCTTCTCCAGGACCTGTACGGCAAGGGCATGCTTCTCGAGCATCTCTGCCAGCCTCAGGGCGGAGCGCATGGTGAAGCAGGCCAGGAGCGTGGCGATCCCCTTGTCCCGCGCCGAGCGGATCCGCTGGGCCAGAAGCTGCAGGATGCCTTCTTCGGATTTGGAGGAAAGGAGGTCGCTCCGCAGGCGTTCGTTCGAATCGGTTTCGAACCGCAGCCCGGCCGGTTCCCCCCCCATCTCCAGCCCCTGGGAAGAAAGCCGGGGGAAAAGACGGCTCCACTCGGCAAATTCATCCCCGGGTAGGAAGACCTCCCGCGCAGCCGGCCAGACCTCGCCCCGTGACAGGGCATTCCGCGCCGCCTCCCCTGCTTCTTCCTCGAACCGGCTTAAACTCTCTTCCAGGTCCGTCGGCTCTTCAAGAAAGAGCGCGCTCCCGGCGGGAAGAAAATCGAAGAAAGTTTCCAGGTTGGGATAGAAGAGCGGGAGGTAGAACTCGACGCCTGGGAACGGGATCCCCTGCTGGATCTTCTCGAGGACCCCCCGGCCATGCTCTCTTAAGCCCAACGGGTCCGAAAGAAGCGCGGCGAGCTTCTCCCCGGCTTCCCGGATGAACTCCGGGAAGAACAGGATTTCCTTTACCGGGAGGATTTGCGCCTCTTCCAGGGAGTCCAAGGACCGCTGGGTCTCCGGGTCGAACAGGCGCAGGGAATCGATGATGTCTCCCGTATATTCCACCCGGATGGGACCCGCGGCTCCGGGGGGGAACACATCCACCAGGTGCCCCCGGACGGCGAATTCCCCCATCTCCGAAACCAGGGTGCTGCGGATGTACCCCATGCCTTCCAGGCGCTCGATCAGCTCTTCCCGCCCGAACTCCTGCTCCGGGGAAAGAGAGAAAGCCCATCGGGTATGGACCTGGCGAGGGGGAACCCTTTGCAGGATCGAGGGCATGGAAGCCACCACCAGGCCTTGGGAGAAATCCGACAGGAGAAGCTGCCTGACTCTCCACCGCTCCCCCGTCACCTCGGCGGGCGGGGAGATCTTCTCGAAAGGCGCGAGGTCCCAACCAGGATAGAGGAGGACCCTGGATTCGGAGCCAAGAAAAAATTGGAGCTCCCGCTGGAAGCGCTCGGCCTTATCCTCATCCGCGGTCAATACGAGGAAAGGCCCCCGGGCGCGCCGGGCCACCTGGGAGAGAAGGTAAGCCGCCGAAGAGCCCTTCAGCCCGTGGATTGGGAACAAGCCTTCCCCTTCCCGGAGAAAATCCAGGACAGGCTGAAGATTCAATTTTGCTTCAAGGTCTCGAATCATCTTTCCACTTGGGGTTTGCTCAATCGCTCCTTGTTAGAAATTCAGCGCCCTTCAGCCGAGCCCCTGGGGTTCACGGGTGACCACGAAAGGGCGGTTGGTTTTCGGGAAATGCGAGGGAGGTTGGCCGATCCGGGTGGTTTTCCCACATCCTTCGATTCACCTCGAAGGTGATAAAAAAACTCATGACCCTCCGGCGGAAATAATTGAAATTATAGCGGAAGGAGGCTCTCTTAGCAATGAACTTAGGCGGTTATTTCCTTCCGCGAACGGATTCCTTTTTTGCCGGTGGGAGTCCTTAACTTTTGCATAAGGGAGAAGAAATCAAGTTGCAATTACGGAGCTTACGTCGGAACTGTCAGCGTTCCTTTGCGTGACTCAGTCTGAACCATTAGCAGTTTGCGGAAAAACTCAAAAATCCGTCACTCCAGCGAAAGCGGGAGTCCAGAATGCCTTTAATCCCGCCCGGAGGCGGGACTGGATTCCGGCTTTCGCCGGAATGACATATCGGGCATCAAGGTCAGTTTTTCCGCAACCTGTTAGAGATAAGAAATATCCCGCTGGATTCCAGCCGGAAGATTCCTGCCGTCCTCTGCACAAAAAGAAAGGCTGTTTGCACCATCGGTTAAATTTTTTCACAGCTTCCCGTTGCGGGGGAAAGGTCTGAGGGAGGGAGCAAAGCCATCCCACTCCGCGCGGGGTGAAATCGATCACCTCTTTGTTAATGCTTATCGGCGCCAATGGCAACAAGGCCGGGCAACATGATAGGCGATATTTTTCTCGCACCTGTTGGGTTTACGTGCTGAAAGCGAATTACTTCCTGTACTCTTCGAATGACAATTCTTGACAGATGGTGTAGATTACCATCGCTAATAGCGATTCAGATATTCCCTTCATTTCAGAAATTTTGCCGAAGTGGCCAGATTGGCACGTTCTCCGCTATTGGGAATAGCGGGGAAGATTGCCATGGAAATTTGAGATATACCCCTTGGATCCGTCAGAGACTTCATGGTGAAAGGAAGAGACCTGACAAAACCGTTCCTTGAAGCCAATAAGAAAAGAGTTGGACAAGTTCAGAAGCGACGACTGAGGCAAAATAGGAGAGAGGCTATGAAAAAAGCGATTCCTTTATTCATTCTCGTTGGGTTCCTTTTGACATCCTCGTACGGGATGTCCACGACCTCAGAGCCATGCAACAAACCGCTTCCCGTGCTCTTTCAGCAGGTGTCCCCGGCCGTTGTTTTCATTTCCGCGATTTCAATCGACCCTTTTCGGTTGAACAATCGCGTTAATACAGCCGTTGGCTCCGGGATTATCTTCAGTGATGAAGGGCTCATCCTCACCAACTCTCATATAGTCTTCGGGCGGCAGGCTATATTCGTGATCTTGGATGACGGGCGGAGGTATCCTGCAATCCTTTTGGGGGCGGACCCGATTTACGACCTCGCAATCCTGAAAATCCCCAATGCCCCGAAGGATCTTCATAAAGCTGTTTTGGGGGACTCAAGCAAAATACAGATCGGGGATGAGGTCATTGCAATCGGGAATCCGCTCGGATTGGAGCAGACCTTGACCAGGGGGGTCATTTCAGGGGTGGACCGCATAATTCAGGAAACCCAAATGACTCTGATGCTCCCTCTTATCCAGACCGATGCGGCGATCAATCCTGGGAACTCGGGAGGACCGCTGGTGAATTTATGCGGGGAGGTGATCGGCATAAACACCGCCACGATGTCGGAAGCCCAGAATATCGGCTTTGCCGTACCCATCAATCTGGCAAAGAAGACGATTCCGGAATTAATAAAAGAAGGACGGGTTATCCGGCCGTGGGTGGGAATCAATGGAAAATACGTCGAGAAGGACTCGATGGCTATTTTGAATGTTCCCTTCACCGAAGGATTCTTAATAGAAACCATAGAGCCCGGGAGCCCGGCTCAAAAAGCAGGACTGCGTGGGGGACAGCTACCGGTAATGATTGCCAGCCTGGAGATCTTGCTGGGCGGAGACATCATCACCCACATTGACGAAATACCCATCGATAGCGAGGAAATGATAGTGAAAATTTCCCGGTCACTTCGAGTGGGGCAAAAAATGGCAGTAACCTATCTCCGGATGGGAAACGAAATGAAAGCCGAATTAATTATATCCGAGCGCCCGATTCTTCCTAGCGATCTGTCCTACGGTGCTTCGTCGGGGTTGATGCCCCAGTCCAGGCGTCTCCGACCGGGCCTTCCATTTAGCTGGTAGGAGAATTTTTGATATTTTCAGAGGACCTACTAAGTCCGCTGGCGGCAATGGCTCTCCCGGAGTACTTCGATCACGGGCCGGAACACGTCGAGAGCGTCGTCCGGGGCGCAGCGGGATTGTTAGTGGAACAGCGTGGGGCGGGCTGGGCGCCGCGGCTGATGCCGAAGCCGATGCTCATTTCAATTGAAAATAAACAAATATCGGCTAGACCCATCCTAAACTCTTTGTAGGTGTTAGAGGTAGGTTCGACTTCGCGCCCCCTGGCCCGAAGTCGATGAAGAATCGCTTGCGCTTTCCAACCTACACCATGCCCGGCCCGAGAAATGCGCGGCGGCCGGGGCTGGCTGCCCATGAAAATGATGCGCATCTCGTCCGAGCCGAGAGGCTCGGTCGACGGAAAGTAGACGTTGCGATTCTTCAATGGGATGTGGGCAGGTAGTAGGGCGGGACTGAGATGCCGGTGCCCAGAGGGGCTCCATATACAATGTGCTCGCCCGGCAAAGTTTCCTGTTTCTTAAACGCCTATCCTTCTCCCGTTCCTATGAAGCGGTTCGGTATTAGCAAGTTAATGCGGAGGAATGTTATCCTCCTAAATGGATGCTGAAGTGAAAGCGGAAACCTAGGGGTGTGGCAGGTGTTGCGGGAAGGCGAGCCGGCAATCTTTGAAGTGGCAGAGAAGGGCGGGAGAACCACGGCGAGGAATGCTCGAAGAGTTGCGAAAGGAGCTATGTCATTTTACCATTTTACCAGTTTTGTGATTTTAAAAGCCAGGGCAACTTTTACTGGGCGGCTCTTCCCGTTCCCTTTTCGATAATTTGAAAAATCTCTTTCCCGGCTTCGTCGGGATTTGAAGAGGAAGGACCTCCCGCCGAAGAATCGAACTTTATCTGTAATTGGCATTTTTGGGCGGTAATGGGTTTGATCGTCAGAATTGAAACATATTTTTCCCGATTCCCATCGCGCAGGTAAATCCCTCTTAAAATTACGGCATCACTCCCGAGGCGGGAAATCTGAAAGGAATTCCCCTTATGGTTTTTGGCATAGTCCTGAAGGGCGGCATTGACCTGGCCATGGAAAGAGCCACAATCGATACCGTAAGTGCGGATGAAAGTATCTTGGGGGGTGATCTTCTGGAAGATTCCTGCCGAAGAACTTTTTTTCTGGGTGGGTTGTTGCCGGGGTGCCCCTTGGGGGATTGTTTTTTCCTGGGCTATCTTTTCCTTTTGGGATTTTTCTTGCGGAGGTCTCTCTTCTGAAGCGATTTGAATTTTCTGGCAGGCGACGAATCCGCAGAGCATGCCCACCGCACAAATAAGGCAAAAGTTTAGCCCTCGTTTCATGGATTTAACGTATCATATTTTTGAAATGAAACCAAATTTTCGTTGCGGAAATTCACCAACGCGGCTGCCTGGGAGCCATGATGGGCAGGGTAAGCCATGGCTTTGCCTTTTCTGTTAATTTTAACCATAAATATCCACTATTACGCTTGCTCCTTCAACAAGTAGGAACCGCGACCTCTTACGATACGGTAAAATATCTGCAATAAGAGCTCACTTTGTAGGCGAGGAAAATGCTTCTATCTGCAAAGCAAATCTGCAATTGCTCTTCCAAATGAGGGCGCTTCCATTTTGGATAGATAGTTGTGCTCTCCGGTTTTTACGGTCCCGCCTAAATAACTCGCCTTGGATTATTTACTTCTTCCTGTAGTCCTCAAGGCAGGGATCCAGATCGTTATACGAGATTACGAGTGATAATCCTTAAAAATAATTTTCACAAGTTCATTTTTTAGTAGACAGGTCCAGATAAAAGATGTGGACTTTTTTTTGTTAACAACCAAGATCGAATTTAGCCAAAATATTCAAGATCGCCGCTGTAAATGATTAACAGACTTCGATAAAATACAGTATTTTCTTCATGAAAATAATGTGTTCGACCCATTTCGCATTTCACAAATTGTACTAATCTATAATGAATATCTAATGAAGGGGAGGCAAACATTAATGGAAAGAATTATCGCCAAGTCTTTATCACCGTGGATTAGTTTTTGGGCCATCACCGCAGCACTCCTTCTCCTTATGGGCTGTGCTCACACTCCGTCCTCGGAAATCAAAGTTCCAAGGATCACAAAGGAGGAAGTAAAGTCCATGATCGGAAACCCTGATTTGATCATTCTTGATGTCCGGGCGGACAAGGATTGGAAGGACAGTGAATGGAAAATAAAAGGTGCAGTCCGCGAAGACCGAAGAGGAAAGAGCAATGAGTGGATGGATCAGTACCCGAAGGGCAAAATCCTCGTCCTCTATTGTGCCTGAACGGCTGAGGCAACGAGTGCCAGTGTGGCACGGAAATTCATCGCCAACGGTTACAAGAAGGCTTATGCCCTCAAAGGCGGGTGGCATGAGTGGAATGAGGCGAAATATCCGATCGAGGCCAAGTAGATTGAGGAAGGAGGCCATTATGGATAGGAGGAAGAGCCTATCCATTATTCTGATGTTTGTGTTTTTAGCAGGGTGCGTATGGATCCCTGCCCGCAAGGAAGTCAAAGTCGACCTCAACCTTCCAGTGGGTAAGATCGAAGGGGCCCAATTTACAGGAATCAGATATCCTTTCAAAATTTCAGCCCTTCCAAATTGGAAGGTGGCAACCGAATTCCCGCCCTTCATGGAGGACTTCGGTTTTGCTGTTGAAGGTTTGGAGGAGTCGGAAGTCTTTCTATATAACCCCTCCACTCGGTCGAACCTTCAGATCGATTTCGTAGGGGCAGGGAGATATCCCAGATTCAACCAGAAAACCATGGAATGGTTGGTAGGTACGGCTGCTGCATCAAGTTTCAAAGAGGAATTTGAAAAGGATTATGGAAAAGCTGCACAGTTTGAATTCGGCCCCACAACTCCTTATTCCCTGAAAGGGGTTCAGTATGCAGCGAAAAAATATGCGACCTATACCGAAAAAGGGGTAAAGTGGACGCATGGATGGATTTATGGGTTTTCAGAACCTTATCAGATTTTCATTATTTACATGATCCTTGAAAAGGAGGGGTCGACGGACCATCAGGATATAGAGAAGATTCTGAACTCCTTTGAGGTGCTGTCAAGAAAATAGACTCGATCCAATTGCGGTGCTACTTTTGGCAGATGTCAGGCGAAGATGGCCTTCCTTACAAAGTAGATAGATTGCTACACGATGGTCAAACATAGTACAAACCTGACAGAATCCAGATAGAACTTCAGCGTTCTGTTCGCTTAGCCACAGTTAAGCGTCGCTCTTCTGGGGACCACTCAACTGGGGTGTCTTGTCCACGTACCATCGTTAAAATATTCTTGATTCACAAGAGGAACATTATTAGTAACGGAGGCTGGTACAAACTCAGACTTCTTCGATTTCCTGCCTTCGGCGGAGCGCACTCACCTGCGCAAGCGACCCATTACATTATGCTTTCTTTTAATCGGAAATCTTCAATATCCTCGCCACTTACGACATAAGTATTAGTAGGTGGAATGGCGTGTGGGAAGGCCTTCTTGGTGCCTGTCTTTCAGAATGACCCTTGTTATTTCGCTTCTTTAATTCTTATTTAAGAACAGGCATTTATGCTTGGGCCTCAATATCCCTCGGCTCGCCATGTGTTTCGACCCATGGTCATTTTCTTCCATCCAATGAACCTCCTGATTTTCAGTGACAGTTCTGACAATTACGGTCTGAAGTCACAGGTGGGTCCGAAGAGATTCCTTTTAAAATTGTCGGGGAGGAAGTTTGATGCCATCAATTATCATTAGAACTCTTCTGTTTTTGGGGCATGAATTAAGAAATGTTGACCTGAGCATTTCCCGGTTCGAGGATTTTTAGTCGGTCCCCATGCAATCTTTCTTCCTGAAGTCTTCGGTTGACAGATTTTGTCAAGGGTTGTAGGTTTCTATCGGTAATCAGCAGAGGGGGTTGCTATATCTTTTCATGACCGCAACCGCTCCCGCAAAGGCCAGATATTAGGAAGCCGTCTTTATTTTCTTGATGACCATACCCCGTGCAATCACTCCCGATCTTCTCGCAGCCTACTATCTCTGCGAACGAAAGGCATTTCGACTCCGCGAGGCGATATTGGTGATCCCCCTCATGAGTACGTCCAAATCCTCAACGTTTGCGCTGTTAAAAGCCTGGGCACCTACCTTGATTCCCTGAAGGCCAGCGGTCTTAAGGTTAGCCAAGGTCTGGGAGAAGTTACCGCCATCAACGCCGATGTTCTCGCCAACATGGTAATAAAGGCGGGCGATCTCGAGGCTAAGATCGATGCCTTAATTCCTATTTTCCCAGGTTCATCAAGAACACAACGGCGTTACGAACCGCAGCTTGTTCTTGGCACCCATACCGTCACCAAGGAGCACAAAATTCGGCTTGCCTTCCTTGGATATGTTCTCTCTGAGGCACATCATTGCTGCACTGCAACCGGAACCATCGTCAACGTGGCAGGTAGCATCCTGAGAATTCAACTGCCAAAGCTAATGACAGACCTGTTGCCCATTGTAGAATCCATCCGGGCCTGGAAAGCCAATTTGGGGACTGACCCACCGCCGATCGTTTTTAATGACCATTGTTCGTTATGCTCCTTCAAGGTCCTTTGTGTCGCACAAGCGGAGAAAGAAGACAGCCTCAGCCTCTTGGACCGCATGACCCCCAGGGTCATGCGGAAATATCAAAACAAGGGTATTTTCACCGTAAATCAACTCTCCTACCTTTTCAAACCTAGGCGCCGAAGGGGCAAACGACCATGTAAACCAAAGGGATTTAATCTGGAGTTACAAGCTCTGGCAATTCGTACCGGGAAGATTTATGTCCATCAACCTCCCTCAATTCCTGAATACCCCAGCGAGCTTTTCTTAGATATAGAAGGGGTGCCTGATCAAGGAACTCACTATCTCATTGGCCTGATTGTTTCGACCCGCGGAGCCGTCGAGTGTCACTCTCTATGGGCAGACTCACCTGAAGACGAACCTCGAATCTTTGCGGCCCTTTTCCGGATCCTTCAGAAACACGCCGATGCCCCCATCTACCATTACGGAAGCTATGAACCGAGGGGACTGGAGCGCATTAGCAAGAATTATGGCTTCGACCTTGATTTGATCAGAAAACGCTTGGTCAATGTCAACTCAATTATCTTTGGGAAAGTCTACTTCCCTGCAAGGTCAAATACCTTGAAGGATTTGGGAAGGATCGTGGGAGTGACTTGGACTTCTTCAGATCCTTCTGGCTTGCAAAGCGTCGCGTGGCGAATGCAATGGCAGGAGTCCAAGAGCAATGCGCTCAAGAATCAGATTATCACGTATAACATAGAAGATTGTCAGGCATTACGAGTCTTGGTTGACGAACTCCGAAACATCGGTCAGGCGGCTACCACTCGCCCCGATGTAGACTTCGCCGATGCGCCAAAGCAGAACACGACGACTCTGGGCCAGCACATCCATGACTTGTTAGAGGAGATATTGAGATCGGCCCATGGGGAGTACAGGAAGAACCGCATTGGGATTGGCCGGCACAAAGCCGAGGAAGGATTCGGCCAGAAGAAGTTAGGTGCCCCTAAGGGCCACCAAGCATTTCGACGAATCGTTCCGGTGAAAGCAGGTAAGATCATACGGGTTAAGCGACGTACGAAATGCCCACGGGATGAGGGGCAAATACTAAAACCCCTTGACAAACTGGCCGAGCACACGATCACTGACCTAGCTTTTTCCAAGAGGGGATGTCGAAAGACCATTACGAAATATATTGGGACGATAGCCCACTGCTGCCGGTGCGGCCATGACTATCCACCTCCTGTCATCAGTCGGCTAAAGGGCCGGTTCTTTGGCCATTGCTTTCGTGCATGGACAGTTTACCAGCGCATAAGGCTTCGTCTCCCTTACAGTGCAATCAGTCAAGTGAATCAGGATTTGTTCTGTGAGCAAATCACAGAGGCCAGTATTGTTAACTTCATGATAGATCTATCCGAGTATTATGCATCCACTGACAAGATGCTTCTGAAAAGGATTCTCGCAAGCCCTTTCATTCACGTTGATGAAACGAAGATCAGTATTCAGGGAACCGATCATTATGTCTGGGTATTAACGGACGCTATTCATGTGGTCTTTAGACTGACGGAGTCACGGGAAGCCACTCTCGCAAAGGGGATCCTCGATGGTTACTGTGGGGTTTTGATCTCTGACTTCTACACTGGCTACGATTCGTGCAAGTGTCGGCAACAAAAGTGTTTAGTTCACCTGATACGAGATTTAAATGACGATTTATGGAAGAATCCCTTCAACGCGGAGTTTGAAATTCTTGTCGGTGCCTTCAGGGACGTTCTTGTTCCGATCATGGCCGACGTTAAGAAGTATGGGTTGAAGCGGTGGCATCTTGGCAAGCACAAGCAAGTGGTTGAACGATTTTACAAGACTTGCATCCTTGGCCGCCATTACAAGTGTGAAGTCACCCAGAAATACCAGAAGAGGTTTATTCGGTATGAGGAGAGTCTATTCCGGTTTCTGGAAGAGGATGGCATACCTTGGAACAATAACACGGCTGAAAGAGCAAGCCGGCACTTGGCAATCCAGAGAAAGATTTCAGGCAGCTTCTTTAAAAGAGTGGCGGTTCATTACTTACGGCTCCTTGGAATCGCCCAAACCTGTCGTTTCCAGGGGAAATCGTTCTTGGGATTCCTGATATCTAGTCAGAAAGACATCGATATGTTCAGGGAGCCAAAGCGTCCCCAATCCTCAAAGCCAGTCGGTTCCACAAAATGTGTGGGGCAAAATCCAGCCGAGCAGGAAATGATAAAGTTAACCGGAATTGGAAGCTGAGAATGAAACTATCACCGGGCGAAATCAGCTTTGGATTTGACATCGATTTATTCATGTGCTGCCCAAGGAAGTGCGCCCATTGCTTTCACCCCGTAATCCTCAATGGTCGAGATCTGGCATATTCGAGGACTTGTAGGTGTTAGAGGTAGAACCGTACCCCCTTTTATGTTTGCAGGGGAATGCTCTTTACTTGTGCTACAGAAAAAGTATAATGATTTTATGCTTAAGGACCTAAAAGAAATAAGCAGCAGGCTTATTCAAGAGTACGACCCCGATAGGATTATACTCTTCGGCTCACGAGCGGAAGGGAAGCATGGGGAAGGCAGCGATATAGATTTGGTGATTGTGAAAGAGACGGAAAAGCGGCCGCTGGACAGGCGAATTGAAGTTGAAACTCTGCTTGCTGACCGGTCCATACCTATTGATATTGTTGTTTACACTCCCGAGGAGATGCGGGCCCTCTATTCGATGGGGAGCCCTTTCGTCGAGGAGATCGTGGAGAAAGGCAGGCTGGTTTATATGCGAAAGGCAACGGCTGCATGGCTAAGAGAATCCGAGGAGGAATTTGAATCGGCGAACCTGTTGTTTGAGCACGGAAAGTACAAGGGAGCTTGTTACCATAGCCAGCAGTCAGTCGAAAAAGGCCTCAAAGCAGTCCTCCTTGAAAAGGGCCAGAAGCCGGGGAGGACCCATGATATCGTTGAACTCCACAACACAGTTACAAGGACAGGCTGGGATTCCGGGCTCTCGATGGAAGAGGCGGTATATTTGAGCAGCATTTACAAAGGAAGATACCCTACCGATGCTGGGCTCCTCCCGTACGGCGAGCCGTTAAGGGAGGATACCGAAAGGGCGGTGCTGTCGGCGAAACGTTTTATAGAAAGGCTGAAGTTGCTCTTAACATAATAATATCGTCCCTGCCCTCTGCCCCAATCAATTAGATTCCCCACTCATCCCAAGCCGATCGCATGCTTAATTGCGACGGACGCCCCGATTCTGACCCTTACCCCCTCATGTTTTCTTTAGTCTACCCTGCCAGCCATTCCGGCAGGAAACGGGTGAAGAGGTCGCTCAGGAAAGGGAAAGAATCGGTCAGGAGAAGCACCCCGACCAGGATCATGAGGGCCCCTCCCACCTTGGTGACCACTCCGATGTGGCGGCGGGTTTTTTGAAATGTGCTGAGGAAAGTATTCAAGGCCAGGGAACAGACCAGGAAGGGGAGTCCCATTCCCAGCGAGTAGGCGAGGAGGAGGAAGATTCCCGATTGAATGTCCTGGTGCGTGCTCGCATACAGGAGGATCGACGACAGGATCGGGCCGACGCAGGGGGTCCAGCCCGCGGCAAAGGTGAGGCCCACCAGGAAAGAACCCACGTAGCCCAGGGGCTTGTCCTGGAGATGGATTTTTTTCTCCCGCTGCAAAAATCCGAATGAAAAAACGCCGCTGATGAGAAGCCCGAAGAGGATAATCATAATCCCCCCCGCGATCCGGATGGTCTCTTTGTAGGCGGAGAGGAATTGACCGATGAAAGTGGCCGAAGCCCCGAGGGCGGTGAAGAGGACGGTGAACCCGAGGATGAAGAGAAGGGAATGGCCGAGAACGACCCTGCGCCCCCTTTTCTTGGAGTGCTGGTGGGTGAGTTCATCGAACGATAGCCCGGTGATGAAGGCAAGGTAGGACGGGACCAGGGGAAGCACGCAGGGGGAAAGAAACGAAAGGAGACCCGCCCCAAAAGCGAGATATAGGGAGAGATCCTGGGTTCCGCTCATCGGTTTGACTCTCCTCTTTTTTCGTACGGGCTTTCGCGCTCGCTGATCGCGATGGGCGTCTCCCCTTTCACCTTGGGCATAGACCCCCGGAGGAGCCAGTGATTCTTCAACCCCAGGATCAGCTGGTCCGCATCCTCAACGGTTTCCTGGGTCGTGGCCAGGAAATCGGGGATTCCGGGGGTGGATTTCTGGATGTCGCCGGTGATCCCCTTCACATCCTGGACGACCCCTTTTCCCCCCTGGGTGATTTCCTTCAAGTCCTCGGCGATCGCCGGGGCCTGTACGGTGGTCTTCTTCACGTCTTCCAGGATGGAAGACAATCCCGACGTCGCGTCTTTTACCTGCTGCAGGATCGGGGGTACTTCTTTCACCGCCCGGTCCACCTCTCCCATCACGCCCGGCAAATTCCTGGAAACGGTGTTGACGTTCCGGGTGGCCTCTTCCACCTGGGAGAGAGAACGGCGGACCGAGGCGATGGAATCGGAGATCCCCTGGTGAATATTCTTGTCCTGGAGGATGGCCCCAAGGTTCCCTTCCCCATTCTTGAGCTGAGCGGTCACAAACTCCACGTTTTTCAAAGTCGTGAACAGCTCCCCCTGGGGGTCGTTGATCCTGGCGGTGATCGTCTTCACGTTTTCCAGGGCCTCTTCCAGTTTCTTCAGGGGGGTCTTGATGTCGATGTCCTTCACGATGTCGGTGATCTCTTTGGGCTCCTCGGAAGGGAGCACGCTCCCCTCCGGGAGGAGAGGCTGGTCCGGAGAACCCGCCGTAATCTCGAGGGTCTTGCCGCCCAGGAGCGCGGAAATAATCGTAGCTTCGGAATCCTGGCGAATGTAGGGCTTGTATTTCTGGAGGACGTTCACGGTCATCACGACCTGGCTCTGGGCCGTAAGCTGGAGCGATTTGACGTTGCCCACTTCCATTCCGGAAATCGTCACCGGGGTGCCCGGCTTGAGGCCGTGGCCGTTGTTGAAAACTACCTTGTACTCGGCCCGCTTGGCGAACCACTTCTGCCCCCGGGCCACGAAGACGACCGCGATAATGGCGAGGACTACCGCCGTGATCACGAGCATGCCCACGTAGCGGTCAAAATGCCGGACCCGAAAGTACATCTGCATTTGAGAACCCCCACGGAAAAACGCGCCGGGCTTTAGAACCTAATGGCGAAGGCTATTTGAAATTGGAGTTTTTGTAAATAAATATTCTTCTCAATTCTTGTAAATCCCTCTCCCCCGCGGCCATAAGCGCTAACTTAGGATTTTTTTCTTCAATTCCCCCCTTTGCAAAGGGGGGCCAGGGGGGATTTCTGCTGATAGGTTCTCTTTAAGGGTACGGTAGATAACCTCCGCCACCGCCTCCCTTTCCTTCAGAACTTCTCTGCGGGTAAATCGCAAGACTTTGAACCCAAGAGAGGCCAAATAGTCATCGCGATTTTTATCTTTCTTGGCTTGTTTTTCTTCCACGTGCTGTGATCCATCAACTTCTGTGACCCACTTTGCCCGTGGCGCGAAGAAATCCACGATATATTCGCCAATGGGTTTCTGACGATAAAATTGGACACCAAGGACCGGTTTACTCCGCAATCCTGACCAAAGAGCTCTTTCGCTCTCTGTCAAATTACTTCGCAATTGGCGGGATTTGGCTTTGAGATTTGCACAGTACTTCAACACGGCTCGGCTCCCACTGAAAATCCCCCCTCCCCCCTTTTTCAAAGGGGGGTTAAGTTAGCGCCTATGGACCCCTCGCGGGAGAGAGCGGGGAGGACGGGGATTTGAATCTCAAAACTTTATCGTCCCCACCCTTTCCCTCCCCCGTCGACGGGAGGGGAATCAACGCTAACCTTTAATCAACAGCTCGGTCTTCTTCGCTTTTTCAACGTAGGCCTGAATCTCCTCCGCCGTGCCTTCGGCCCCGATCCGCCCACCCTCCAGGACTCCGTTGCGGTCAAATGGCGGGCCGAAAGGGGGCCATTCGCTGCTCACTTCCAGCAGGCTGGCCCCTCTCTTCCGCTGGTACTCTCGGATAATCTTCGCCAGGGCCTGCGCCTTCCTGGACTCGATGCCGCTGGTGGGCTGATCGAGCAGGAGAAGCCAAGGGTCAAGCGCAAAAGCCCTCGCGAGCGCCGCTCTCTTCTGCATCTCCAAGGTAAGCCGGGCGGGGATCGACTGGTCGAAATCCCGATCCACGCCGAATAGGGCCATCTTCTCCTCCACCCTTCTCCGGACCTCGGCCTCTTCAAATCCGGCATGATAGCGCAGGGGGAGAGCGACGTTGTCGTAAATAGCCATGTTGCTGATCAGGGCGGAGTTCTGGGAGACGAACCCGATTTCCGCCCGAATGCCTCGCAGCGCCTCTTTGGATGCTGTCGCGAGATCGGTCCCCCCGACCGTCACGCTCCCTTCCTCGGGAGAAACCAGCCCGGCGCACATCCGGATCAGCGTTGACTTCCCGCTACCGCTCGCGCCGAGGATGAAAAGGGCTTCTCCTTTCCGGAGATGAAGGTTCAGTCCCCGGAAGATCACCCGGCCATCCGCGCGGAGAGACGCCTTTCGGATTTCCAGAGCCGTTTCCATCGATCTTCCGCTCTGCCGGGGTTTTCCTTGGTTCACGGGAGACGGATCAACCGTCCAGATCCAGTTCCGTCTCCTGGGAAAAGGCCAGGCACTCCAGGCTCTCTTTCCGCTCCGCGACGATCCCGCGGCAATCCCGCAAAATCTCCTGCACCGCCGAGTCGGCTCTTTCCTGGTTGTGGTGAAACAGGCCGAATGTCTTCACCCCCGTTTCGAGGGCAAGCTGCAGGGCATGGGTGTAAACGCTGTGCCCCCAGGTGCGGGCCCACCGGTACTCTTCTTCGGTGAATTCGGCGTCATGAATGAGCAAGTCCGCGCCGCGGCAGAAAGCCGCGTATTCCTGAAAAGTCAACCCGCCCGGGTGCCGGAAATTCAGCTCGTTGTCCGAAAGGAATACGACTGTCCTTCCATTTTCAGTGAATTTGTAACCGAACCCCTGGTTGGGATGGCTAAGCGGGATAGGCGTGACGGTCACGGTTTCCACGGCAAAGCTGCTCTCGCAGGAATTATGGTAAGAGATGTCGGCCTGGAGGTCTTCGAAATTCACCGGGAAGTAGGGAGCCTGCATGGTCCGGGAGATCATGGCCTGGATGGATTCCTGCGCGGCGGAGCACCCGAACACCTGGATCGAGGTGCCCTTCCGGTAAATCGGCTTGAAAAAAGGAAAGCCCAGGATGTGATCCCAATGGGCGTGAGTGAACACCATGGAGAATTGTTCCCGCTTTTCCCGTACCAGCAGGTTCCCCAGCCTTCGGATTCCCGAGCCGGCGTCGATGATGATGATCTCATCCCCGCGGCTTCGGATCTCGACACAGGTCGTATCCCCGCCGTAGAGGACGTACTCCGCTCCCGAAACCGGAATGGAACCTCTCGCCCCCCAACAACGAATTTTCATCTTGCATTACCTTCAGTGGATAGTGTCAGTGTCAGTGTTCAGTAAAATTACTAATCGGGCCACTTGTTCTGAGACTCCACATGGCCTTTCATTGCCCCCCTCACCCTCTCCCCCGAAAACGGGGGAGAGGGCCAGGGTGAGGGGGAATCTTCGGAAGAACTTGTCGGCTCAGTTAGAACTCCAGTAATTTCCTTATTCTACACTGACACTTCCCTTCTCCTACAGGTAGAAAAGAACAGTCATGAGCGCGTTGGTCGAAACGCAGAACAACATGGCGCTCACCACGCCCCGGGTGGCTGCCTGGGGGACCTCGATGGACGAGTAACGAACCGTTAGCCCATGATAGGTGCAGGTTAACCCGATCAAGATCCCGAACACGAGGCTTTTCAGGAATGCAAACAGCAGGTCGTTGAATACAAGCTGATTTTGCAGCTCCTGCAGGAATGCCGGGAAGGTGATCGGCAAAATCAGTTTGGAGACCCAGAACCCGCCCAGGAGGCCCACGGCGGTAAAAAAAGCGGTGAGGCAGATCACGGCGACGGTGACCCCGATGATTCGAGGAGCGACCAGGAAGTAAACCGGGTTGATCCCCATGGCCAGGAGGACCTCCGCTTCACGGGCGACGACCATGTTCCCAAGCTCGGCGGCGATCGCGGTCCCCGAGCGGCCGATCACGATGATGGCTGTGAGGAGCGGTCCCAGTTCCCTGCAAATAACCAGGATGAGAACGGGAACGATGAACTCGACTCCGCCCCCGATAAAAGACAGTTTCGTCCCCATTTGGACGATGACGACGGTTCCCAAAGTCAAGGAAACCAGGGTAATCACCCTGAGGGCCTGGACCCCCGTGAAATAGATCTGGCGCAGGGTGATTTCGAAGACCAGGGAGAACCCGTGCCGCCTTTCGGCGATCAGCTCCCGAAAAGCGAGGTAGAGGAGAGTGGCAAGGTCGACGAAGACCCCTAATTTCAGCCTCACCCATCTGCCGACCGCCGATAAGAACTTAGCGGGATTTGCCGCCGAACTTCCTTCGAAACGATTGATCAGGGGAATCATTCGGGCCCGGAGAGGTCTGAGGAATGCCCTCCTCCCTTCGGCAGAGGGGGTCAAACCTGCTGTGCTTCAAGAAAAAATATATCATCAACTCCGGGAACTTTCTACTCAAATGTTGTCGGCCTTCAGGAAACGTGATAAAAGATGGCAACGTCGCCAAGGTCGGGAACGGCGGGGCGCGCCGGCACAACCCCATGCCCGGCTTTCAGGAAGAGATGAATGGAAGACAAACTCTCAAGCAGCGAGGAGCAACGATCGATTCCGGCAATCAAGACCGCATTTTCTCTGGGAACCGGCAATCGGGCCGTCGAGGAATTCACCCGCATCCTTCGAACCTACCGGATCGAAATGGTGATCGACGTGCGCAGCTTTCCCTCCAGCAAGTTCGCCCATTTCAAGAAAGAAGCCCTGCTGCAATCCCTGGCCGAGCAGGGATGGGGATATTATTTCCTGGGAAAAGAGCTGGGCGGATACCGGAAGGGTGGCTACGAAGCCTATACCCAGACCCTCGAATACATCGCGGGGGTCGAGCTGTTGGAGCGCATGGCTTCCCGGTGCCGCTCTGCCATCCTTTGCGCGGAACGCCTGCCCTGGCGCTGCCACCGCCGTTTCATAACCCGCAGTCTTCAGGAGAGAGGGTGGGAGGTAATCCATATTCTGGATGAACAAAACGTCTGGAAGGATAAACTCCCGGGTGAAATGGAAAATTCCGCGACCTGACCCCCGGGAGGCCACAGGGCTTTTCCGGCAAAAATGGAAGGACCTGAACGATTCGGGATTCGAAATGGGTGAGCAATTATGGACGAGCCAATCAAAGTAATCCGTGAAGATGAGGTTGCCACTCTTCTTCTAAACCGGCCTCAGGCCTACAACTCCTTCGACGTCGATGTGATCCGGCGCTTTTCCGATTGCCTGATCGCCCTCTCGGCCGAATCTGCCGTGCGTGGAGTCGTCATTTCCGGCGAGGGGAAAGCCTTCTGCGCAGGCGGAGATTTGCGCTGGGTCTCGCGCTTCTCAGGCGGGGCCGCGGCTGGGTTTCATGATCTTGCCACCCATTTCCACCAGGCAATCCAGGAAATTCGCCGGATGGGGAAACCGGTCATTGCGGCCATCAACGGCGTCGCGGCGGGAGGGGGATTCTCGCTGGCCCTGGCCTGCGATTTTCGCGTCATGGCGCGGTCGGCCATCTTACGCCAGGCCTACACGTCAAGCGGCCTCTCGATCGACGGGGGAGGAACTTTTTCGCTCCCCCGGCTGGTAGGGATCGCGCGGGCCCTGGAAATCGCCGCCTTTGACCGCCCCATCTCTTCTGATCAGGCTCTCGCCTGGGGTCTGGTGACCAAGGTCGTGGAAGACGGGACCGCGGCGGAAGAAGGGGTCCGAATGGCCCGGCAGCTGGCGAAAGGTTCGATGAATTCTTTCAAGTGGTCAAAGAGGCTCTTGACCGATTCCTTCGATACCCCCTTCGAAGCCCAGCTGGAGCGGGAACGCTCGGCCCTCGAAAGCTGCGCCGCTCACCCGGATGGGAAAGAAGGGCTGTCGGCTTTTACGGAGAAGCGCAGTCCCAGATTCTGAACCGGTTCGATAGGGACGCGAAGAAAAATAAAAGCATCCATTAACTCCGCAAATCGTCAACCGCGCGCCTGAGAGCCGGAACCCACGAAGTGCCTTGACAAATTTATCCATCCTGATATATTCGGTTCGAATTATTTCCTTTCGCAAAAAGCTCCCAACCCTGCCGATTCGATTCAACTTGGTCTGACTTAAGCGCCTCTTCGATAAATGGGAGGGGCCGACATTCAACCCACTTCGGTCGGCCGTTGTTAACTCAAGACGAGAATTGGCCCATGAAGAATCCTGCTACTCCAAACGTTCGGAAATTAGCCGGATGGCTGGTCGCTCGAGAAGCCGCTGCGGGTAACCAATCCGACGCTGAGGCAGCCTTTCAAGCCTGTGAGAAGCTGCGCCATTCTCTGTCGGCCCTGGTCGGAGTCGCCGGTTTCCGGTCTCTTCTTTCCCGCGCTCTAACGATGGCCAAGGCGGAGGTCCCCTGGCTGAACGCGGCGAAAGTCAGGGCAGATGGATCTCTGGAGGACCCGGGCTCACTAAATACAAAACAGGGCAGGGCCGAGGCAGAGAGAGGAGGAGTCGTTCTCCTGGCGCAGTTGCTTGGCCTTCTGGATACATTTATCGGCGAGGCCCTCATGATGCGCCTGGTCCGGGATGTGTGGCCGGACTTGCCGTTTGGCATGATGGGATCAGAAACGGAGGAAGAATCATGAGCCGACAAGGGAAGGTAACCATTCGCAAACTGCCGACCGGCGTCCCGGGGCTCGATGAGATCACAGGCGGGGGTCTGCCTGAATTTTCCTTCAACATTATCGCCGGCGGGCCGGGATGCGGAAAAACGACTCTGGCCCATCAAATCATCTTTGCCAATGCGACGCCGGAGCGGCCCGCGCTGTATTTCACGGTCCTGGGCGAACCTGCCATCAAGATGCTGCGATACCAGCAACAGTATGAATTCTTCGACGAGGCCAAGTTGACCAACTCCATCCGGTTCTTCAACCTGAGCCAGGTTGTGTTGGAGAAGGATCTTGAACGCGGTTTTGGATGAGATCGTCAAGGAAGTGGAGGCCGCCAACCCCGCCATCGTCGTGGTGGACTCCTTTCGCACGATGGTAACGAAATTCAAGGCAGGAAGCACCGGCGAACCGGAACTGCAGAGACTTCGTTCAGCAGCTGGCGCTTCACCTGGCCAGTTGGCAGGCCACCACTTTTCTGATCGGAGAATACGGTACGGAGGAGGTGACCTATAATCCCGTTTTCACCGTCGCCGACGGGCTCTTCTGGCTTTCCCAGAACGTGGAACGAAACTCCGTCATCCGGAAGCTGGAGGTCATAAAGCTGCGGGGACAGGGGACCGTACCGGGGCTGCACACCTTTCGCATCACCTCTGCCGGGCTGCAAACCTTTTCGCGCACCCTCGGCCTGAGCGGGAGAAAAGGAAAAGCGCCCCCCCGGCGGCGCCTTTCTACCGGAATTCCGGAATTGGACGGCATGCTGGGGGGAGGCATCCCCGAAGGGGACAGTGTCCTGGTGGCCGGTCCTTCCGGTTCGGGAAAATCGGTTCTGGCCACCCAGTTCATGGCGGAAGGCATCCGAAAGGGTGAGAAGGGCGTGATTGCGGTCTTTGAAGAGCGCCCGCCGGAATACGCGGGGCGGGCCGGCAGCTTCGGGCTGGACCTGAACGCGGCGCAGAAGGAAGGCAAACTCAGCATCCTCTATCTTCGCCCCCTGGACCTCTCGGTCGAGGAAACCATGCAGGAGTTGGTCGATGCGGTCCAGAAGATCGGGGCCAAACGCCTGGTGATCGATTCGCTCTCGGGTTTTGAAATGGCCCTGGCTCCCGGCTTCCGGCAGGACCTTCGCGAATCCCTTTACCGGCTGATCAGCGCCCTGACCGGAATCGGAGTGACCATCTTGAGCACGGTTGAGGTGGAGGATTCGTTTACCGCTCTGCCCTTCAGCTCCCACTCGGTCTCCTTTCTCAGCGACGACCTGATCCGGCTTCGTTTTGTATCCCTCAAGAGCCAGCTTCGAAAGATTCTCATCATCATCAAGATGCGCGGCGGCGCACACAGCAAGGATATTCGCGAATACGAAATCACCTCCACGGGTGTGAAAATCGGCGAACGCCTCGAAGACTATCAAGCCTTGATCACCGGGATTCCTGCCCTTCTCGGGCCCAGCGGCCCGGGAAATAGAGTACTTGCCCGAAATCCGGCAAAAAGGCGGAAATAGGAAAAATACCATGATCGAGCAAACAAAGCCGGCCATAGAAAAGCAGGCCCTTCATCTGCCGCCCCTCTCGCGGGCCATGGTCGAAAACTCACCCCTGGCGATGGCAGCTGTGGAGGGAGAGAACCACATCGTGCGCTACGTGAGCCCCGCGTTCTGCCGGCTTTTTGGGAAAGAGAGGGGAGAACTGGTCGGTTATCCCTTAGCCAAAGCCTTACCCGGAAGGAATGGATGCATATCGCTCCTGGACCGGGTTTACCGCACGGGGATATCCGGATCCCTGACTGAGCAAAAAAGCTGCGGCCCCAACCCTGCCTACTGGTCTTTTGCCGCCTGGGCGGTCCCTGGCTGCGGATGAACACCCGGCAGGATTAGTCATCCAGGTGACGGATATGACCGAGACCGCACTTTTCCGCCGCGAGGTGACCGCGGTAAACGAGGAGTTGCTGATCGGCAGCGTCCGGCAGCATGAAATGACGGAAGCGGCCGAGGGGCTGAATGCCGATTTGCAGCGGGAAATCAGCGAGCGCAAGAGGATGGAAGAAGACCTGCGCAGGTCCCGCGATGAATTGGAATTGCGGGTTCAGGAACGAACCGCGGAGGTCTACCGTCAAGCCCGGTTGATGGATCTCACTCATGATGCCATCATCGTCAGGGATCCGAACGGCACAATTCAGTACTGGAATCACGGCGCGGAGCAAATGTACGGATGGAAGAAAGAAGAAGCATTGGGCAAAGACGATGCGCGATCTCCTGCATACTCGGTTCCCCCTGCCCCGGGAAGAAATTGTGGCCCGGATCGAAACGGACGGCCGCTGGGAAGGCGAAATGATCCAGACCCGAAAAGAAGGGAATGACATCCACGTCCTCAGCCGCGCCACCCTGCAGAAAGATGAGGAGGGGAGGGCCATCGGGGTCATGCTGATCAACTACGATATCACCCGAGAGGCTGAAACTCGAGGAGCAACTTCGGCTGGCCCAGACCATGGAGGCCCTCGGCACCCTCTCGGCAGGGATTGCTCATGACCTGAATAACATCTTGGGCCCCATCATTATCAACACCGAACTGGCCCTTTTAGACGTTCAGGAACGCCGCTTTCCTTCCGCTTACAACTTGGGTCTGGTGAAGGCGGCCGCGAATCACGGCCGGGAATTGGTTCATCAGATCACCACTTTCAGCCGGAATGATAAGGGAGAGAAGCTGAGGCCGGTGGAGATCGTTCCAATCATAAGAGAAACCCTGAACCTCTTTAAGCCCACCATGCCCAAGACTATTGAAATTCGGGAGCGGATGGAGGCCGAATCCGCCAAGATCCTGTGCGACCCGGTCCAGATCCACCAGATTTTGCTCAACCTTTGCAATAATGCCTCCCATGCCATGCGCCAGCGGGGGGGAATTCTGGAAATCCGCCTGCTGAGAGTGGAACCGCAGGGGGAAAAGGTCCGGCACCCTGGTGCCGATCAGGAACCTTATCTTCACCTGTCCGTGAGGGATACCGGCTGCGGAATGGCCCCGGAAATCAAGGAAAGAGCTTTTGATCCCTTTTTCACGACCAAGAAACCAGGAGAAGGAACGGGAATCGGGCTGGCGGTAGTTTACGGAATCGTAAAGCACCTGGGAGGGAACATATTGATTGAGAGCAAAGTGGGGAAGGGAACCACGGTGAATGTTTTCCTTCCTCTGGTTCAGGGCGGCGGCCATGAGGAGCCGGCGGTTTGCCCGGAGCCGATGCCCAAGGGAGAGGAAAGAGTCCTCGTGGTCGACGATGACGAGGTCCAGATGCGCAGTATCCAGAGCGCGCTGCAAAGGATGGGTTATCGGGTAGTCGGAAAAACGGATCCGCGCGACGCTTTGGAGGCCTTCCGGGCGGGGGCGCACGATTATGATTTGGTCATTACCGACGACAATATGCCCGAGCTTTCGGGGGACCGGCTCTCTCAGGAGTTGCTCAGCATCCGCCCCGATATTCCCATTATCTTGTGCACAGGCTTAAGGTGCGCCCTCGAAGACGGCGAGGCGGAACGGATGGGGATCAAGGATTTCGTCATGAAGCCTTTTGGAGTGGATGAATTGGCCAAAAAAATCAGACGAGTATTGAAATCATAAAACATTCGTATGTAAACAACTGCCGCTGTGCGGCCTCTGTGGTTGGATTTTGAGAGTGCGGTAATTCACCCGGAGAGGTTCACATGAAAAAATACGTTTTGAAACCCGGCGAAAAAGGGGTGTCCGCTCTCGACGCCCGGGAGATGACCGCGCGGGAACTCAAGCCCTTTGAAGTTTCCGTCCGGGTGCGCGCGGCTTCGTTGAATTACCGTGACCTCATCACGGCCAATCAGGGAGTAAACCGCGAATTAATCCCGCTGTCAGACGGGGCTGGAACCGTCGAAGAATTAGGCTCAGGGGTCACCCGTCTGCAAAAGGGCGACAGAGTTGTCGGGCTCTTCTTCCCTCACTGGCAAGGCGGGGAAATCGATCATTACAAGTTCTCATCCGCAAGGGGAGGCGAGCCGACCGATGGCATGCTTGCTCAAATGGTTTACGGCCCGGAGGACAGCTTTCTCAAGTTCCCCGATTACCTTTCCTTCGAAGAAGCCTCTACCCTGCCTTGCGCCGGCCTCACCGCCTGGAACGCGCTGGTCGTAAAAGGAAAGTTGAAACCCGGCGAGACGATCCTCATTATGGGGACAGGAGGGGTCGCATTGTTCGCCCTGCAACTTGCCAAGACGATGGGCGCCCGGGTGATCCTTCTTTCAAGCAGCGAAAGAAAAATCGAGAAAGCCAGGCAGATGGGAGCGGACGAGATCATCAATTACAAGGAGAGCCCCAATTGGGAGGAAGTGGTTTGGGAGAAAACTTCGCGACTCGGAGCTGACCTGGTTCTCGAGCTTGGCGGCGGCGGGACTCTCGCCAAGTCAATGGCTTGCGCGCGCATCAACGGGCGGATCAGCCTGGTCGGTGTCCTGACCGGATTCACCAACCAGGTAAACCCTCTGCCAATCCTGAGAAAGACCCTTTCCGTGAACGGAATTTACGTCGGGAGCCGGGAAATGCAGGAGCAATTTCACCGGGCCCTGGAAATAAACCAGATCCATCCGGTAATCGATCGTGTGTTCCTCTTCGATCAGGCGAAGGAAGCGTACGATTACATGCAGAGCGCCCAGCACATGGGGAAAATCGTCATCGCCGCCTCTCCTTAACCCAAGACCCCCATTAACAAACCAAACGTCATTCCGGCGAAAGCCGGAATCCAGAATTATGGATCATCTCCAATTTAGTTAAAGGAAAATATGGCGGGACTGGTAAATTGTGCTGGGGTTCCAGGGGTCCGGAAGGAAAGGCAAATTCCGCCACAATCATGACGCACCTATCCGTTCATGGTTCTGGCGGGGATGTTCTTCTGTCCTTTGAAGCAGGCCCGTTCAGGCCCCCGCTGCGCATCGCGGAGAGCCATTCGGTCCTTGGTACCCGAAGCTTTATCCCGCCAAGGCTTGTGTCGGAATTTGCCTTTCCTTCCGAACCCTTGTTAGGTTTTCAAGAAGAATTCGATCAACTATAGTGAACGTCATAAATAATTTGTCATCGCCAACTCAACTCCAATGACCTGTGGGCTGCAGAAATCCCCCCGCGCCCCCCTTTATTAAAGGGGGGTTGGGGGGATTTCGGGAGATGACTGGGTTGATCCCCGTGGTTCCCTGTTAACGTCGACTTACTTCTGTCGTCTCCTATAAATTGGAGATGATCCAGAATTAAAGATATTTTGGGCTCCCGCGTTCGATCCCGCTCCGAGCGGGACTCACGCCGAAGGCTTCGCTGGAGTGACGGATTTTTTGGCTTTTCAACCTGCTAATTGCAGCGAAATTGAGGGCTTCTTCCAGAAAGGAGGGTTTATATGGCCAAAAATTTGGTGAAGTTGATTTTTACGGGTGCCTTATTCGTAGTGGTTTGGGCCCTGGTATTTCTGCTGCCGAGCGGATTTGCCGCCGCTCAGGCGCCCGGGGCTTCTCAATGTACCGGCCTTACCTCGATAAAGATTGAAGACACGAACCTTCTTTCCGCTTCGGTTGTTCCCGCCCAGGGAGACCTCCCCGCTTTTTGCCGCGTTCTCGGGTACGTGAGGCCCGCCATCAATTTTGAAATCCGGCTGCCCATGACCGAATGGAACGGGAAATTTTACATGACCGGATGCGGCGGATTTTGCGGGAAATTGGAAACCGATCGTCCCCGGTTTACAAATGCCATGAACTACGCCTTGAGGCGGAATTATGCCGCGGCCGTGAGCGACAGCGGCCATTGGGGAACCGGGTCAACGGACGGCCTCTGGGCTTTCAACAACCGGCAAGCTGAAATTGACTGGGGATATCGAGCGATAACCGAAACGACCCGGGTGGGCAAAGGGATTGTCAAAGCTTTTTATCAGAAAGATCCAGCCAAATCCTATTTTGCCGGTTGCTCCACGGGCGGGCGGATGGCGGTGATGGAAGCGATTCGCTTTCCCAAAGATTTTGACGGCATCATCAGCGGTGCCCCTGCTTTAGACTACACCGGGCTGGTGGCCACCTTTGCCGGCTGGGTGGTCAAATCGAATACGGATTCGCAGGGCAAAGTGATCTTTGACCCCACCAAGCTGAAACTCCTCACGGACGCGGTTTATGGTGCCTGCGATTCCCAGGACGGTTTGGCGGACGGGATCATCAGCGACCCGAACAAATGCACCTTTGAACCTTCGAGCCTGCGGTGCCCCGGCGAACCACGGCCGGACTGCCTGACTCCAGCCCAGGTTCAGACGCTGGAAAAGTTTTACCAGGGAGCGTTGGATTCGTCCGGGAAAAGGCTCTACCCCGGAGGATTACCCAAGGGATCCGAGCCCTACTGGTCCCTGTGGGTTATTGGGGATGGGAAGGCGCCGGGTTTGGGTCCCCTGTTTAACGCCAACTTTCTCCGGTACATGGCTTTTGAAGATGATCCAGGAGGGAGTTACAATCCGCTTTCCTTCGATTTCGACCGCGATCCCCAGAAGCTCCAATTTATGGGAAACATCTACAATGCTACCAACCCGAACCTTTCACAATTCAGGGAATCGGGGGGCAAAATGATCATGTATCACGGTTTGGCCGATTCGATTGTCACCCCGCAGTTGACAATCGATTACTACAACCAGGTCATTGAAAAGATGGGCGGGATGGATTCAACGCAATCGTTTTTCCGCCTTTTCCTGATTCCGGGCATGGATCATTGCAGCATCCTCCCCGGGCGTGGTCCGGATAATTTTGATGTTTTGACGGCTTTGGAAGATTGGGTTGAAAAGGGAATAGCGCCCGAGCAGATCCTCGCGACTCAGCTCGATAAAGATGGAAAGATCCTCCGCAGCAGGCCCTTATGCCTCTATCCTAAGATTGTGAAGTACAAGGGCAGCGGAAGCCCGGAGGATGCTTCCAACTTCTCTTGCGAGAACCCTTAGCTTAATAGACCCTTGTGTAATGGATGAGGTTAAGGAACTATAGTGAACGTCATAAATAATTTGTCATCGCCAACTCAACTCCAATGACCTGTGGGCTGCAGAAATCCCCCCGCGCCCCCCTTTATTAAAGGGGGGTTGGGGGGATTTCGGGAGATGACTGGGTTGATCCCCGTGGTTCTCTGTTAACGTCGACTTACTTCTGTCGTCTCCTATAGCTGGAGGACCCCATGTTCGATTATCTGCTCTCCAAAGAACAGTTGAAGATCCGCGATGAAGCCCGGGAATTCGTGAAATGGGTGCCGAAGCAGTGGATCCTCGACATGGACACCGACACGATCAAGTTCCCCAAGGAATTTCTCCGGGAAGCGGGCCGTCGCAACCTGTTGGGATGCCGCTATCCCGGGCAGTGGGGCGGGCGCGGTATGGACTGGGTCACGACCGGCGTCGTTATGGAGGAGATTGGCACGTTAGGGTATGAGCTGGCCTGCGTTTTCGGTGTCGGCGCCGAATTGGTATGCGATGCCATTGTCAAGCATGGATCGGAAGAACAAAAGGAGAGGTACGTGAAGCCTCTTCTGCGGGGGGAGATCTTTGCCGCCGAATGCCTGACCGAGCCGCGGGGCGGATCGGACTTCTTTGGAGCCACAACCAAGGCCGAGGACCGCGGGGACTATTTTCTTATCAACGGGCAGAAGCGCTTCATTGTCGGCGGGGAAGGAGCCGACTATTTCCTTCTTTATGCCAGGACGAATTTCGCCCCTGAGGCTCATCCCCATGAATCGATCACGGCTTTCATCGTGGACCGGGGGCCGGGAGTCGAAACAAAATACCTTTACGGCCTCCTGGGATGCCGGGGCGGGGGAACAGCCCGCCTGATCTTTAAAGATGCCATAGTCCCGAAGAAGAACGTTTTGGGCCGCGTGAACGGCGCCTATGATGTGTTTAACACCATGATGATCCCCGAAAGACTGGGGACCGCGCTCATGACCATCGGCTCGGTCCGCCCGGCCCTGGAGATCGCCACGGGCTATACCTCCCGCCGGAAGGCCTTCGGGCAGATCATCGCCACCTTCGAAGGGGTCAGCTTCCAGATCGCCGAAGCGGTCATGCTTCTGGATGCCGCCCGCTCCATGGGCTACACGACGGCCCGGGCGGTGGATTCAGGAGTGGATGTGAACCGAATTCGCCGCCTGGTTTCCGAATCCAAGAAGTTTATCACCGAATCGTGCCAGCGCGTCGCCCATATCGCCATGCAGGTGATGGGCGGAATCGGGTACACGAATATCTTCCCCATCGAACGGATCTTCCGGGACGTCCGCCTGGCAACGATCTGGACGGGCACAAGCGAAGTCATGGGCATGATCGCGGCCCACGAGTGGTATCGGGAGTACCATAAAGCGAAGGCGGCCCGCTTGACGCGGGACCATGAAGCGGATGCGCAGGAAGCCGAAGCCCAGGATGAAAAAATATATGAATAGGTTTCCCGAATCGCGAATGAGAATGAGCGAGGTGCGGATTGCGATCTTCCATTTTCCCCCTTGACTATAGTGGACGACAAAAGAAAGTAGTCATTGCATGTGCAGCTTTCTCAAGAGAAATCCCCCCATCCCCCCTTTATTAAAGGGGGGCAAGGGGGGATTTTGTATGGAAATTTTTAAATCGCAATGAGCGCTCGTCCAATGTCACTTTATTTAAGCCGTTCACTATAGCTATGCCCTTCAAAGTAATCCTTTGATACAGGAGGTACCGACATGCCCGGCGTAGCTGCAAACGGAATTCATATTGAGTACGAAACGTTCGGCGATTCATCCGGCCGGCCGCTTCTTCTGATCATCGGCTTAGGGGCGCAGATGATCCACTGGGACGATGACCTGTGCAAAGATCTTGCTTCCCGCGGGCACTATGTCATTCGATTTGACAACCGGGACGTCGGGCTTTCCACGAAATTCGAGAAAGCCGGTGTGCCGAATCTTCCCGAGGTATTCGGGAAACTACTGCGGGGCGAGAAGGTCGAGCCGCCATACACTTTGGACGACATGGCCGACGATGCGGTGGCCCTGCTCGACTTTCTGAAGATCCCAGCGGCGCACGTCTGCGGCATGTCCATGGGGGGGATGATCGCGCAGACCGTGGCCATCCGGCATCCGGCTCGTGTATTGAGCCTGATTTCCATCTATTCGACAACGGGGAATCCGAAAGTCCCTCAGCCGAAGCCGGAGATTATCGGCCTCCTTACTGCCCGCCCTCCGAGCGAGCGGCAGGCCTTCATCGAGCACATGCTTCGCGTTTTCAAAACGATTTCCGGACCGGGTTTCCCGCCGGATGAAGGGTGGACGCGCAGAACCCTGGGGAAGAGCTACGACCGCTGCTTTTGCCCTGAAGGGACGGGCCGGCAACTCGTGGCCATCCTCACTCACGGCAACAGAGCGCCCGCCCTTTCTTCCCTTAAAATCCCTACTCTGGTCATTCACGGAACGCACGATCCGCTTGTCTCGGTCGAGGGGGGCAAGGACACCGCCAATTCCATCCCGGGAGCTCAACTGATCTTAATAGAAGGGATGGGCCACGATCTTCCCCACGGCGGGGCGTGGCCGCGGATCGTGGAGGCCATAAGCAAACATACGCAAGAAGCTAAGGGGAAGATTCGCAATTGAAAATACCCGATCCACCATTTGCGCGGCTTCGCGGTGAATGGGATGATTCAAATTTCAATGGAATGAGGAGGAGGGGATTATGAGTGACGTCTATGAAAGAGTAAGACAGAGGCTCGATATGTTCCCCCAAGGATTCCCCAAGACCGCAAGCGGGGTCGAGCTGGAAATCCTCCGCCGTCTCTTCACCCCGGAAGAGGGAGAAATAATGCTTGCGCTGCGCCCTTTTCCGGAGCCCGCTTCGGTGATCGCGGAAAGGCTGTCTCGGAATGCGGATGAATTGGGAAAACAATTGTACGGGATGTCCAAAAAAGGCGTGATTATGCGCACCAGGAGTCCCGAGAAGCAGATCCTCTACTCGCTAGTTCCCTGGATTGTCGGCATCTGGGAGTTCCAGCTGAATAACTTGGACCCCGAATTTGTCAGACTGAAAGAGAAGTATACCGAGGAGGGATTGATTCCGGAAAGGAGAAAAAGCCAGTTATCCGGCATGCGGACCATTCCTGTTGAAGAAGAGATCGCCAGTTCCTCCGAAATCGAGCCCTACGAAAAAGTTTCGGGGATCCTCAACGCCCATACGAAGTTCGCCGTAGCGGAATGCCTCTGTCGCAAGACGAAAAAGATCTTGGGTGATGGGTGCGGCAAACTGCTGGAGGCTTGCCTCATTTTTGGCTCCTGGGCGGATTATTATGTCGAGAACGGGTTAGGCCGGGGAATCAGCCGGGACGAAGCCCAAGAAATTGTTCTTAAGGCGGAGGAACAGGGGCTGGTCCACTGTTCTTCCAATCAGAAAGGAACAAAAGTCTTTCTCTGCAACTGCTGCGGATGCTGCTGCGGCGTACTGCAAGCCGTGAACAAATATCACCTCCCGGCGGCAATGACCAAATCAAATTACTACGCCAAAGTGGACGCCGAGATGTGCACGGGCTGTGAAAGCTGCCTGGATCGGTGCCAGGTAAACGCGATCAGGGTTGAGGACGGGACGGCCAGGGTTGATAAGGCCAGGTGCATCGGCTGCGGGCTGTGTGCCTCGGCCTGCCCGGCGGAAGCCATTTCGATCGTTCACAAGGAAAAAGGAGATCTCTCAGTTATATTTCCTGACCCCCTGGCCCTGGTGCAGGCAATCGGGAAGGAAAAAGGAAAAGCCTTCCCATTTGAATGATCTTAGTGGAAAAAATTTACGGGCTCACTGCAGTTCCGAAGCTCCCGGTAGTTGACATGGTCCTGAAGCAGGCGACTCTGGCCGTCAAGAAGTAAAACTTGACAGGCTTTCTCAGCTTGATAAAATTCAGTCAAATTTCCAAATTTAAAAGGAGGGAAATATGTCTTCTTTCAAATGGAAAGGATTGATCGCAGTTCTTTTTTCGGCCGGGATCCTCATGGCCGGCCAGGGGGTGGCTGCGGACAGAGTGAAAATCGTCCACATAGACCCATTTTCCGGCCCCTTCCAAGAACTTGGAGACCGGCACTTCATGGCTACCCAATTTGCAGTCGATGAGATCAATGCCCAAGGGGGGTCTCCTGGGAAAGAAAGTCGAGCTCTTCAATGAGGACAGTCAATTAAAGCCGGATATTGCCGCCCGCAAGGCCTTGAAAGCAGTCATGCAGGACGGAGCCACGGTGATCATGCAGAACATCTCTACGGCCGTGGCCAAGGCCATGATGAATATTGCCAAGGAAAACAATGTACTCCAGGTAAGCCACGCTACCTATTCTGACGAACTCACCGGCAAAGACTTCAGCCCGAATTTTTTCCGCACCTGCTACACAACAGGTCAATTTTCACGAGCTTTTGCCAGTTACTTTGCAACCAAACCCTACCGAAAATTCTATCTCATCAACATGGACTACGTTTTCGGACATGCCGTGGCCGATGATTTCGTTGCGGCAATGAAAAAGGCCATTCCCGATGTGCAAATCGTCGGGAACGACTTCCATCCCATTGCCACGAAAGACTTCGCTCCCTATATTTCCAAAATCATCTCCTCCGGGGCGGAGATTGTCTACACGGGAAACTATGGGACGGACCTGCAAACGCTGATGAAGCAGGCCACTGAGCTGGGCATGAAAGCCCGTTGGGCCTCCAACCAGCTGGATGACCACGTGGTATTATCCAATATACGCGAATATGCAGTCGGGGCCATGGTCGTGAGCATGTATTCTCCTTACGCGGAAACGGCGATGAACAAAACGCTTTCGGAAAAATGGCACAAGAAGTACAAGGATACAAAATATCCCTGGCCAACCAATCCCGTTGGCTATATATACAATGGTTGCATGTTCCTTTTTGAAGCCGTCAAGAAAGCCAATTCGATTGACCCCAAAGCCGTCGCTAAGGTTTGGGAAGGGATGGAATTCGAGGGTGTCATGGGGAAGAATACCATGCGGGCTTGCGATCATCAAAACCTGGCCCCTCTCGCCCTTTCTGAAATCCAGGCGAAATCGGATTTCTTCCCTTTCCCCTATCTGGGAAAGCCGGTCATGCTCCCTGCAGAAAAGATCGCCGTGCCCCCGAACGAGACGGGGAACCCGCGATGTACGAAATAACCCGGGACGAAACGTAGCGTTGTCCCCGCGCTCCCGCACCGGGCCAAAGTGTTGTAGGGGCGGGGTGATCCCGCCCCTTTTCAGTCGTCACCCCGGTGAAAACCGGGGTCCAGGATGTTTTTTGACATTGAAAATACTGGATTCCGGGTTCCGCCAGAATGGCGGAAAATCGACTCAAAACATGTGTTTTCTTCAGGGGTAGGGTAAGCCTGTTGGGGTAATCTGGTATCGAAATCAAAAGGGAGATTTAGATCATGTCAGACAAGGATCGCATTCCATTTGATCCGTCGAAAGCGTTCCAGATCGGTATCGTCGTTAAAAGCATCGACGAGACGGTCAAATACTATCAGGAGTCCTTCGGGATCGGACCCTTTGAGGTCTTCGAAGTCAACTATACCGACGCGACTTATTACGGCCAGAAGGCGGGATACCGGGGCAAACGGGCTTTCGCGAAGATCGGCCCCATCACCATCGAGCTGATCGAGCTGATCGAAGGGAAGACCATCCACGAGGCGTTCTTAAAAGAGAAAGGCGAAGGGCTGCATCACATCGGGTTCGAAGTGAAGGACCTGAAAGAGGGCGTGGCCAAGGCCGAGAAGCTGGGGTTCAAGGTCACGCAGGGATGGCAGCGGGAAGACGGCCTCGGGTTCGCTTACCTGGATTCGGACAAGATCGGCGGGGTGGTCTTTGAAATGATCCAGTGGCCTGCCGGCGGAAAGGATGTTGTTCAGTCATTAAGAAAGAAGTAGTTTTCGGGATCGTCGGAATCGGGTTCGGGTTTCGATTGCGATACCGACCCCGATTCCGAAAAAAACTGGCTAAGCAAAGGTACATCCTCACCTCATTGACCCCGCTCCTTGCATTTTCCCGGGTCCCTCTGCTAACTTAAAGGCAAATACGTGCTGCGTGATTCGGCGTCCAGCTTCGAGCCATCCATGCTTTTGCCGGCTGAAGCCCCTTTCTGAAGAAAGGAACATTTTCCTTTATTATGTTCGCCAAACCGGATTTAGTCCTGCTCCATGCTCCTTCGGTTTACGACTTTCGCAAGCTCCCCATTCTCTTCGGGCCGATCAGCGACCTGGTTCCCTCCACTCCCATCTTCGAGATGTACCCGGTGGGGTTCTCTTCCATCTCCGAACATCTGGAGAGGAACGGAATCCACGTCCGCATCATCAACCTGGCCCTGCGCATGCTCAAGGACAGGAATTTCGACGCGGAGAGACTCATCGCCAAACTTCACCCCCGGGCTTTCGGCATCGACCTGCACTGGCTGCCCCATGCCCACGGTTCGCTGGAGGTCGCCGCCCTCTGCAAGAAACACCACCCGGAGATTCCGGTCATCTTCGGCGGGTATTCCGCGTCCTATTTCCACGAGGAACTGATCCGCTACCCGCAGGTGGATTTCGTGGTGCGCGGCGATTCCGCGGAAGAGCCCCTCCGGCAACTGATGGCCGCCCTGAAGAAGAGACCATCCCTGGAAGGCATTCCCAATCTGACCTGGAAGGATGAAAAGAAAAAGGTCCACGTGAACCCCCTGACCCATGTCCTCCCCGCCCTGGACGAGTATTCGAACAACTACCCCAACCTCTTTCGTTCCGCGGTGAAATATCTTGACCTGAAATCCCTGATCCCCATCCACGACTGGTGGGAATACCCGATCACGGCGGTCATGACCTGCCGCGGCTGCACTCACAATTGCGTCTTCTGCGGGGGATCGCAGTTCGGGCTGAAGAGATTTTATTCGCGGGACTCCTGCGCCTACCGCAGCCCGGAAAAGGTCGCGGATGACATTCTTTCCATCTCCCGGTACACCAACGCGCCCATATTTGTCGTCGGGGACTTGAGGCAGGCCGGGGAGAGGATATGCCCGGAACTCTCCTTTCCCGGGTCCGGCCGCGCCCGGCCCAAGAATCAGGTGGTCCTGGAACTTTTTACCCCCGCACCGGAATCTTATTTCCGGATGGTTGCCGAGGCGTTTCCCAATTTCAATTTCGAGACTTCCCCGGAATCCCATGACGAGGCGGTCCGCCGGGCCACGGGGAAATTTTACTCCAATGAGGAGATGGAGAGATCGATCCGCTCCGCCCTGGATAACGGCTGCTCCAAGTTCGACGTCTTCTTCATGATCGGCCTTCCCCGTCAGACGCCCGCCTCGGTTCTGGAGACGATCGATTACTGCGAGCACCTGATGAAGACTTTCGACCGGCGCCTGAACCCCTTCATCTCCCCTCTGGCTCCCTTCCTCGACCCCGGCTCCATCGCCTTCGAAAAAGCCGATGAGGTCGGCTACCGGGTCTTCTGCAAAACCCTGGAGGATTACCGGAAGGCGCTCCTCGCCCCGAGCTGGAAGTATACCTTGAGCTACGAGACGAAATGGATGACCCGCGACGACATCGTCGAGAGCTCCTACCAGGCCGGGCTCCGCCTGAACCGCCTGAAAGAACGCTTCGGACTTCTGGACAAGGAGACGGCCGAGCGGACGGAAAAACGCATCCTCCTGGCCAGGGAGATGATCCGCAAAGTCGATGAGATCGTTCTTCTCGGAGAGCCGGAGCGGAGCCGGCAGCTTCATGGCCTTGAAGGAAACTTTCGATCGGGCGAGCATGTCCACGGTTTGCGATAAAGAAGAGATCAAGTGGCCGGTCTTCCGGTGGCGGTTGAATTTTCCCAATATCCTGAGAGCGCTGTTTCAGCGAAGCCCTTGAACTTTTCCTTCTTCCCAGCCGGAGAAGGCCTCAAAAAAGTCAAAAGGCAAAGGGCAAAAGGCAAAAATCAAAGATTGATATATTCAATTTACGTCTAATTTTGCCCTTTGATTTTTGATTTTTGCCTTTTGATCTCTCTTTTGTTTTGATCATGGATGAACCTGACCCCATTGAAATGCCCATCGATGGCATCCTGGATCTGCACACGTTCCAGCCTCGTGAGGTAAAAGACCTTCTCCCCGACTACCTCGCTGCCTGCCGCGAGCGGAATATCCTGCAGGTTCGGGTGATCCACGGGAAAGGAACCGGAACTCTCCGGAAGACGGTTCATTCCTTGCTGGAGCGAATACCCGAAGTAATCTCCTACCGGACGGCCGGAGAGGACGAGGGGGGATGGGGAGCCACCCTGGTGGAATTGAAACCCCTGAATCCCCCGGGCGCGGTGCCGCACTCTTAGGCTTCTGCCCCTTCTCCGGTCGGCCGCCTTATTCCCTTTCTCCAGCTCCCCACTTGACAATATTCCCGCTTGACACGTCCCCCCCATTTTTGCTAAGGGTTGAGACGGTTACCAGTAACAATCCACCCTCCGGGTGAACCCGGGTTTCATATAGCTCTGGATTGAAGCGGTTTTTCTGAAACGGCAGAATGACTTCCCGACGAGGACAGGCTCGGTCCTGCCCGCTTTTCGGAGAAGGAGAATTCCGTTCTTCCTTTTTCTTCGGGATCATCCCTTTTCGGCACCGTCTCCTATTCCCGTCGCAACTTCCGCGTGGGCCTACCCGGGGGAGATTCATCTTATTTCCAATCCGAATCAGCTTTCCGGTGTCCTGCCGGCGTCCTTGGGTGGCGCTCGTCCACCCGATTAAACCTAAAGGAGGAAACGTGATGTTCGACAAAAGAGCTGGCTTGATCTTTTCCGTTCTTGGGGCGGCCGCGGCCCTTCTCTTCGCTTTTTCGGCCGTCGACCCGGCTTACGCAGCGGAGCGCAAGTCGCTGCGGTGGGCGACCTCCGCAGGTCGGCTCGTACGGCTACATGGTCGCCGCCTCTATGACCAGGATCGTCGAGGAGGCGCTGGGCGGCGAATACACTGTCACCGTCCAGCCGTACGCTTCTCCCACCGTTTCCATGAAGGCGGTGATGGACGGCAACGGTGAGATCTCCTACACGGCCGACATCGGCATGGCCGAGTTTCATCAGCGCGTCGGCGGATTCAAGGGCTACAAGCCCAAGATGCCGGAGATGGTGCACACCTGGTATGCGTACCCGATGGAGTCGATGATGGCCGTCGCGGCGAAGGATGCCGAAAAGTTCAAATGCTGGCGCGACTTCAGCGGCAAGCCGGTGTTCTTCAGCAACGCCGGCTTCATGAACTGGCTGAACTACATGCGCGTCTTCAAGTTGCTCGGCTACAACTTCAAGCATGTCCAGATCGACCTCAAGTCGAACGCGGACGCGATGGAGTCCGGCTCCATCGTGGGTTCGGGCGTCTACACCACCGCCGGCCGCTCGCTCCCCGCCTACTGGAAAGAGACCGAGATCCGCATGGACATCCGGGTCGTGAACCCCTGCCCGGACGAGGTCGCGAAGATCAAGGCGGCCGGCCTTGCGGTCGTCGAGGTAGACCCGAAGGCCGCTTTCAGCAAGAGCGTCGGCCCGTCCACGTTAATGGGCGTGGCGATCCTGTTCGGCTACAACGCGGGAACAAATATCCCGGAGGACGTGGTCTACAAGATGCTCACCGCGTTCTACAAGAAGAAGGACGATCTCGCGAAGAGCGACCCGGGATTCACGCCGATGGCGAAGGACTTCGCCGGCATGCAGGCGCAGGGAATCAACGCCAATCCGGACATTCCGGTGCATCCGGGCCTGGCGAAGTTCCTGAAGGAGCACAAGGCCTGGAACGCCAAGTGGAAGGTCGCGGGCGACCAAGTAAGCGCATAAACGATACCGTGTCGGGACGCAGCCTGCGCCGCTGCGGCGCAGGCCGCGCAAAGGGGGATTTATATGCGGATTGACCGGATCAGAAGTCACATCAATATCGGTAACCTGATATTCGCGATCTCGCTGGTCTTCTTCGTCTGGCTGGTCTGGTACTTCTACACGGGTGCCGGCGGCGCGCTGGAGCTTGCCACGCGCCTGATCCCTTTCGCCCTGGTGCTGCAAATCCTGTTGCAATACAAGCAGGGCTACCTGTACAAGCGGCTGCCGCCGGCGGCCAACCATGTCCTCGTCGCGCTCTACATCGCGATCACCGTCTATGCGTTCGTGTACTTCCTGTTCGAATACGAGAGGATCGCGATCTACAGCCAGGGCACCTTACACGGAGCAGGATTTCATCGTCGGCCTGCTGGTGTTCCTGCTGGTCATGGAGCTGACGCGTCTCGCCCATCCGATCCTGTTCTGGGTCAATGTCGTGATGATCGTCTATACGCTCTACGGCTACCTGTTTCCGCGCTGGCTCGACTTCTTCTGGCATCCGGGGACGGACTTCTATCGCGTGGTCACCTCCTCCACGGTCGAGCTTTCCACCGGCATATACGGCCTCTACGGCCAGCTCGCCCTTACCTTGATTGCCGCCTTCCTGCTGATTGCCGGCATCGCCGCCGGCTTCAACGCGCAAAACTCGATGATCAATGTCGTGCGGCTCCTCGCCCGGTCCAGGCGCTTGATTCCGCAGACCGCGGTGGTGGGGTCGAGCGCGATCGGACTGATCAGCGGCAGCGGATCGGCCAGCTCCGCCGTGGTCGGCGCCATCAGCATTCCCTTGATGACTCGCTACGGTTTTCCGCCGATCTTCGCCGCCGCGGTCCAGACCTCGGCGGCGATGGGCGCGCTGATCACTCCCCCGATGATGGCGGCGGCCGCCTTCCTGATGGCGGAATTCCTCGGCGTGCCCTACTGGGACGTCGTGCTGCGCGGCTTCGGGTTCGCCTTCATCTACTACGTTTCGATCGGCGTGGCGATCTACCTCCTGTCCGTGCGCCTGCTGCCGCGCGACATCATCGAAAAGCCGCAGGTGTCGCTCTACGAGAAGGTTTCGACCGCCATCTTCTTCGGCTCCGTAGCCTACCTCATCTTTCTGATGGCCATCCTCGGTAAAGGCGAACTGCTCGCCGCGGTCAATACCGGGACCTGGATGTTCGCGGTGCTGGTCGCGGCTTTTCTCTATTTCAAATACGTGCGCGAGGACCCCTCGCTCGCGGGCGAGACGCTTTTCGGCAGCATCCGGCGCGCGATCGAAACGCATGCCGAGATGACCTCCTACCTTACGCTCCTGCTCGCCACGCTCGGCATCATGATCGGCTTGTTCACGGTCACCGGCTTCATCAACCGCATGGGGGCGATGCTGCTCGACATCGGCGCCTGGAACATCGTCGCCATGATCCTGATGTCCTATTTTTTCGGCTGGCTCCTCGGCACCGGCCTGCCGCCGACCGCAACCTACATCGTCGGCGCGGTGATCATCGTGCCGCCGATGACGAAACTCGGGATTGATCCGTGGGTCGCGCACTTCTTTGTGTTCTTTCTGTCGGTCTGGGGCGAGCTCTCGCCGCCCACGTCGCTCTCTGCCGCGGTCTGCGCGCGCATCGCGAACGCGTCGTTCATGCGGACCATGTGGGAGGCGCTGAAAATCTGCCTGCCGATCACGGTCATGACGTTTGCGCTCTTCACCCGCTCGGAGCTGGTAATGAATCCAGGCTGGGCGCAGATTGGCGACTGCCTGCTGGTGGCTGTCGGCTGCTCCGGGCTCGCTTTCGCGATGTTCGGGCGATGTATCGGGAATATGTGGGGTAATATCCTGGCGTGCATTCTGATTGCGCTGGTCTCCCTCGTGACTTTGTTCCATCCCAACGACACGCTGGTCTGGGCGACCGGTGCAATCACCCTCGTTGCTCTGATCTGGGCCATCCGGCGCCATAGCCGTGATTGCTTCGCCGAAGCTGGCGCCCGCCGCCCGAAACCAAAGAGGGCGCACCGCCGCGGCCGGAGGACCTCGCCGGCGTGATCGGCGAGGCGCGACGCGACATCGGCTGACGAACGGCGGAGAACACATCCCACGCCACCGATGAGTCCGTCGTTGGCTCGCTGACGGCGGGAGTGTCCGCGCGCATCGCGCCGGCCTCGGTCGCATTCGTATGGATGTTCCATCCGGACCGCCGGTAGCGATGGAGCGGCGGCCGTCGGAGTCTCGGCGACGATCTAGGGCACCTTCCGCCATCGGCTGATCGCCCGGCCGAAGAGCCGGCTGGAGCCGCGAAGTCGCGGGAGAGATCAGGGAAGGTTTTCTCGGTTAGGACGGCAGGACCCCGGGGGGATCGGCATAACGGCGACCGCCCGCCGGCACCGCATCAGTCTCCCGGCACCACGACGATCTTTATCCTCGCCCCGTTCTCGGGCAGGCCGTAGCGGTCCGCGGAGCCGCCCCGGTCGGAAGAGAGGATGATCTCGACATGGTTCAGTTGATTGCAGGCGGGACAGGAGATCCGCAGTTTTCGCGTTGCTTCCGTGAATTCGATTTCCACCGGCTGGCCGCAGCCAGGGTTGCTGCAGGTTATGGTTTCCTTGAGTCTAGCCATCTCATTCCTCGTCTTTTCCCCGCCAGGCCTTGAGAAAGGCCGACCCGATAATCCATAAGACTACCGCCGCGATACCCCAGAGGATAGGATTGTGGAGAATGTTCTCCCGAAAGTAATCAAGGAGATGCCGCCAACCTTCCATCGGATTGCATTTTCCCCCATCCAAAAAAAAATTCCAAGAAAAATATGGAACCGGGCGGCTTGGGTCAGCACTGAGATCCCTTGTCATCCTCCCCTCTTCCATCCTTCTGGTGCGGGTGTTTCCGATGCAGCCATTTCTCGACCCGGTCTCGGTAGATCAGCATGAGGACGATCAGGAAAAGACCCAGCCCCAAGACCACAAAAAAGGCGCGGTAATTCTCCGACCGGACGGCCTGACCCTGCATGGTCAGGAGAAGGGTCCCCGGAATTCTTCCCACGGTGGAAATGATCAAAAAGGTGAGCACGTGCATGGGGCTCAGCCCCAAAAGATAACAGAAGTAGTCCTTGGGCAGGCCCGGCAGGAGGAAAAAAATGAAGGAAAAGAAAGCCCCCTGATGTTCCATCAGGTAATCGAACTTTTGCATGATCTCTCTTCCGACAAACCGGCGAACGAAAGGCATTCCAAAACGGCGAGAGATCAAAAAAGCCAGCCAGGAGCCCGCGGTAAGGCCGATGGTCGAATAAATAAACCCTTTCCCCGTTCCGAAAAGATAGCCTCCGATGAAGCCGGTCAGTTCCCCCGGAACGGGAGCGAGCAGCACCTGGAGGATCTGCAGGCCGATGAAACTGAGGGGAGCGTAAGGGCCGAATGAGCTTACGTAGGCGCTCACCCGCGTTTTGCTGGAGAAGAACCGTACGGCTTCGCGGACGCCTTGATAGGCTTCCCGGTAATAATAGAAAAGAACGCATAGACCCAGGATCAGCAGGCCGTAGCCGAGAATCCGTTTCCAATGCTTTTCCACTTTGTCCATTAAGCCGGCGCTCTTCTCCAACTGACGCCAGGATCACAGTCCAGGATCCCTGCGGGTTATTCCTCTCGACGACCTTCCGTCTTGGGGCTGCCGATGATCGCGTACGTGGCCATCCCCTTGGCGATCAGCTTTCCGGTTTCGTTCTTCACTTCCATGTCCGCCACCACCAGCCGCTTGCCGGTATAAACGGTCCTGGCCTCTCCGATCATCTCTCCACCTACAACGGCAGAAAAGAAGTTAATCTTAAACTCGGCGGTGGTGACCTTCTCCCCGGGCCGAATCAGGGTCATCAGGGCGAAAGCCACGGCCGCGTCGGCGAGGGATGCAATGGCGCCCCCGTGAACGACCCCGTACGCCTGGGTCAAATCTTTCCGGAACGGCATGCGCATGCGGGCGAATCCGGTGTCGATTTCCTCGAGGCTGATCTGCAGGAGCCGGTAGTAGGGGGCGGATTCCACGGCCCGCCGCAGGGCCTTCTCGTAACTCTCTTTTATGGGCACGGCATGGCCCTCCTTCCCTGGCTCGTATTTCAATCGCCCGCGGGGCAAAGCCTTTTTTTCAGCCACCCGACCGCTTTTTTCATGGCCGCCTCGTCCAGGCGCAGGCGATGGCCGCCGCCCTCGATGAGAAACATTTCGGCCCGGCCTTTCACTTTTTCATAAAGACGGCCGGCGTGGCTCACGTCGACCACATCATCTCCCGTGCCGTGGATGAGAAGCAGAGGGCGCGGCGGGATCTTATCGATGCAGTCGATCGGCTTTACGGCCTGGAAACTTTTCTCCCATTCATCCATGGAAGGCGGAAATCCGGGGTCCCGGATGATCCCCACCTCCCTGGCATGGCGGAGGAAATCTTCCAGGGCGTCGCCGGTGATCAAATCGAGGAATTCAGCGGGGGAAGCGCAGGAGACCACGGCGGCAACGTCTTTTCGGCGGGCGGCCACGCAAATGGAAACGGCCGCCCCGGCGCTGAACCCCATGACGAAAATTCGCCGCGGGTCCACGTCCGGGCGCAGCCTCAGGATATCCAGCGCTCTTTCCAGGTCCGTCGCCCATCCCCGGAGATCAAAATTCCCCCCGCTCAGTCCTGCTCCGCGGAAATTGAAGATCAGGACAAGAAAGCCTTCCCGGCAAAACCGCTCGGCCAGGAGAGGATATCCCCGGTCATCGGGTGATTTCGTTTGGGCGGGTATCCCGTGGCAGACGGCCAGCGCGGGAGATCTGCGGCTTTGCCCTTCAGGAAAATAGATCTCCCCGGCGATGTTCACGCCGTCGCTCAGCCACGAAATTTTTTCCACTTTCATGAATCTAAACCAAAGAGTCCACTTCCCCCAACCCTCCACCCGATCCAGCAAAGCAACCAATTCGCGCATCCTGCCTGGGCCCAAAAGGCCGGGAATGGGTATCGCTTCTGCGACCTCATCTCAGTATCCCAGATTTTCCCCGACGATGATCACCAGGTATTCCGAGAAGAAAGGGGGTTTCCATTCGATGATGGAGGTGATGCGGCACGCCCGCTGTGGGATGCGGCAGTCGACGCATTTTCCGGCCTGAATGCACGGGGGGCTGTAGTTGAGCCTCTTGCAGTTCAGGGGGACGGCGATTTCTTTAATTCTCTTCAAGGCCCTCTCGAGGTTGGGCACGATCTTGTTCACTCCGACTACGACAATCGCCTTCTTCGGCCCGAAGGTCATCGCGTTCACCCGGTTCCCGCTGCCGTCAGTGTTCACCAGCTGCCCGTCCATGGTGATCGCGTTGGTCCCGGTCAGGAAAACATCGGAGGTTTGCTGGGCCCGCCGCATTCGGAAAGACTCCTCCAGATCGGAGCGGGGGATCTCCCAGTGATCGAGCACTTTGTTTCCCCGAGCCTTCAGGTCCTCCAGCACCTTCATCTCGCGGATCGTCACGGAGCCGCCCACCCCGACGACGGCTTCCGGAGGTATCCCCCCCAGGATGACCTCTTTGGCTCGGGTGGAGTTCTCTACGTATATCGCCGTGAAATCTCTTTTCCTTAACGCCTCGGCCGCCCGCCTCCCCCGGTCTTCCATGTACCAGCTTCGAACCGGATCCATAGTTTTCCCTTTCAAAACAACTGCGTTCCGTTTTTGCCCGCCAAGGTACCATAGATAGGCACGCATTGCAACCACGGCGCACCTCGCTGTCAAGCACCTTGCGCCTTTCGCTCAGATCCATCTCCGCCCGGCCTGCAGAGGTCTTGAAGCGAGTAAACTTCAGATCGAAAAAAAATAATCCAAACATTAATTTTTTTCTTGACAACACTACATATTGTAGTCTAAGTTTCCCTAAACTCTATTAGGGGCGACCCTAATCTCCTGAGCACGTTCCGATCTTCTCTGGAGCATTGGTTTGGCCGAAGGGAGGCTGGAAAGGGGGAACCGATGATGACCCTGCTGATCGGCTTGTTTATAGGTGCTCTCCTTGGCTTTGTTCTTGCTGCCATCATCGTTTCCGGCAGGACAGCCGACGGATTCGACTCCTAACTCAAACTTCCCATCCACGTATAGTTCACCCGCCCCGGGTTCAGGGGCCTTTTTCCCAAAAAATCAACCGCCGTCATGCCGTCCTGGTGGGAATGGGGATCGATTTCGGTTTCCGATTCCGAATGAATCCCGGCTACTGGACATAGCACCGCCTTTCATCGAGCGCCCCCCCTTTTCAGAGTTCAAGCGGCCGGAAAATATTCAAAAATCGGGCAACCCGATTTGGTGTGAGCGGTCCCGCCTGGCGGGAGGACCACCCGTACAGAATCCTGTATGGTTCCGGCAGTTCCGGAATCAGGAAACAGAAAGGGAGGGAGAAGAGGGTTTCGAGAGGAAGCGGCTTAATGGGATGGTGACGAGAGCCATGAGAGCGGTGCATACGACCGTGAACGACAGGCCGAGAAAATCGGTGACGAACCCGTAAATGACCGGCGCGATCGCCCCCGAACTCAGAGTGATCGCGTAATAAAGGCCGTATCCCCTCGACCGTCCTCCCGGAGAGATGATCTCGGCCACAGTGGCATAAAGGACGGAAGAAGTCCCGTTCAGGAAGACCCCCACTATGGGGAGAAGAACCCAGATCACGCTCCCCGAGGAGATAAATAGGGCCAGGATTCCCGCGGTGGTCAGCGCCTCGGTCGCGATCACCATGGGGATGACCCCGAACCACTCCGCCAGGAACCCGCAGGCAAACTTCCCCGCTGCCCCGCCGGCAAATAAGACGGTAAGGGCAAATCCAACCTGAGATGCGGGAATCTGTTTATTTAATAGCAGAAACGGGAGAAAGGTGAGAAGTGCCGTCCGGGTGGAGATGTCGATGATCCCGATCGTCAGGAGCGCGGAAAAGCTCTTCCGGTCCCGGATCCCCCATCGGCTGTCCTCCTTGGCTTTTTTTTCGACTATTCGGGGTTCCTGCCCGCCGGTTCCGGTGTTTCGGGCAAGGGCCCAGAGGACCGCCCCGGCGGCGATTCCGCACACGGAGAGGGTCATAACCGCGGTCCTCCACGGCATCAGAGTGATGAGCAGCGCCAGGATGAACGGCAGCGTTACTTTCCCCACGTCGCCTGCGAAATTGAAAGTCCCCATCGCGGCTCGCCGGCCGGAATGCTCGAACACCTTGGAGAGGACCGAAGAGCTCAGGCCGTGCTGGCCGGCGCCAGTCCCCTTCGCCAGTGCCAGGCTGAGGAGTACCGTCGGGAAAGCGCCCGCAAGGCTCAGCAGCAAAAACCCCCCGGTGAGCCCCAATGTTCCGCTGCCGATCACCGTCAGCTCGCCGATCCTCTCGCCCAGAAGGCTCATGGGAACCTGAAAAAGGCCCATGGCCCCCGAGAAGACTCCCTTGAGCAGCCCCACTTCACTGAAGGAGAGGTGCAGCTCCACGGCCATGAAGGGGAGAAGAAGGTAAATGGAATCGGCAAACCCGTCGTCCATGAAATGAAAAGCGCAGTAGGCGAAGAGGGAACGGCTCCGGCCGGTTGGCGGAAGGTTAGGGATATCTGATTTCATGCGTGGCGATTTCGGCGTCAGGCGTTGATGTTAACTAAAAGCCTTCTCCAGCAAGGTGATATCTCTCCTCCGGTAGGCCGAGACCACCTCGGCGCAGAAGAGGAGGATGCTCGACGAATAGAATGCCCACACCACCAGGATGACAATGGCTTCGAGGGAGCCATAGATCAGGTTGTACTGGTGGGAACGAGTGATGTACCAGGTGAAGATGTGCTTCGCAATCTCGAAGAGGAAAGCGCAGCTCGCGCCGCCGGCGAGCGCGTGGCGAAAAGCAATGGGCGTGTTCGGAATGATCTTGTAGATGGCCGTGAAAGCAAGCGTCAGGACCAGGTAAGGAAGGAGATATCCCAGGACGAACTCGAACAGGTCCGAGCGTGCCAGGTCGAGTCCGAAAAGCCTCAGGTTGAATGCTTCCATCAGGCGGGAAAAAGCGGTCACGAATATGGAAAGAAGAAAAAGCGCTATGGAAGCCGGGATCATGGACAGGGCCAGGAGCTTCGATTTCACCACGTTTCTCCGTTTTTCCGCCCGGAATACCACCCCCATCGCGTATTCCAGGGACGAAAAGATCACGCTCGCCGTCCAGGTCATGGAGAGGATCCCGACCCACCCCAAGACACTCGCTCTCTGGGAGATCGCCTTCACCTGGGCGAAAGAGAACCGCGCCCGTCCGGGGAAACAGCCGGTCAAAGACGGAAAGAGCCATTTCATGGGCCTCGGATGAGCCGAGAATATAGCCGGCGACCGAGACGATCAGGAAAAGAAAGGGGATAATGGAAAGGATGGCGTAGAAAGCCAGGGCGGCAGAGAGGTTCATGCAACCATCCCTGGTGAAAGAGCGGCGGGCCTCCCAGAAGATGTCCCACACCGTCCTCAGATGGAAACGCAGCTGCTCATTCCAGAAAGAAACCAGTTCGTGTTTTCGAAGGCCCATCAGAAATCTTTCGTCGGGGCTGGAGAATGAAAGGATTTCAGGTGGCAGGTGTCGTTGAGCAGGGAGACCACGAATCGTTCCCTGGCGTATTCCAGGCAGTTGATCGCCGTTGTGTCCTGCTTGACCTGCCAGAAATGCGATTCGTCGAGGCCCAGGGCGGCGCAGATCAGGAGTTTCGTGATCACCCGGTGGGAGACGATCAGGACTGTTTTTTCCGGGTTCTCCTGAAGGACCCCCAGGAGTCCCTGCCACGCCCGTATCCTCACCTGCTTCAAGGTTTCCCCCCCCGGGAAACTCGCGTCTTCCGGCCGCTCCCGCCAAATCCGGTACATTGCGGGATATTTTTCTTTCACTTCCCGCAAAGGCATACCCTGCCAGTCGCCGAAATCCAGGTCGGTAAAAGAGGCCTTGAAAATGACCGGAACCCCCGCCGCGGCGGCTACCGCCTGCGCCGTCTCCGCCGCACGGGATAGGGGGCTGCTGTAAATCTTCTCTATCCCCATCCCCTGAAGATGATGAGCCACAGCCCGGGCCTCGGCCCGGCCGGTCTCATTGAGCGGGCAATCGGCGCGCCCGCGGAAGATCTCTTCCCGGTTCCATTCCGTGGTGCCGTGACGTACGAGGTACACCCTGGTCATTTGTCATAAACCCCGCAAAGTCGTGGTCCGGGATCATTATTGCGTAAGGGCAAAGGCAAGTCAACAAGACCCATTCACACATTAGCAGTTTGCTGAAAAACTCATTTAAGGGTCATTGCGAGCGGAGCGAAGCAATCCGATTCATAATAAAATCAAAGAAAATCAGATTGCCGCGTCCGCTAAGTGCGGGGTCCTCGCAATGACCTCCTGAATTGGGTTTTTCCGCAAACTGTTAGACATCAGACCTCAGACTTCAGACACCAGACTTTGTCTTTTTTGGTAACAGTTTAGCCTTTTGGAAAGGCTCTCCCAGAAATCCCTCCCGCCCTCCATTTCAAAGGGAGGAGAGCTTTTTTGATTGGCTTGGCGAAGAATACCGAAATTCCCCCTTTTAAAAAGGGAAGCTGTGAAAAAATATACCTATGGAGACCCATGACCTGGCTTGTTGTCCAGGGGACGGCAAAAATTTGCAGGCCAAAATCGGCGGGATATTTTTATGTTCAATGGGTTTCCCTGAGTTCCGTAAAGGAACGCCGGCAAGCTCGAGTTAAGCCTGGTAAATACAATAGGTTTCCATTTGCTGTTCCATAAGTTCAGTACACCACGGGCTAAGAAGGAATCAGTGCCTCTTTTGGCCTGCAAATTTTTGGCGTCCCCTGGACATGGGTAACGCTCTCCAATTTCCCCTCCGCTGAATTTTTTCACAGCTTCAGAGGATTCGGGGGATTTCTGGGATTCCCAACAAATTCGGAACTCTTTTTTCATGGCTAAACAGTTACCTTTCATGGAATCTCTGGGATTTCCGCTGTTCAGTCTGATCTCTGAAATCTGAGGTCTGATGTCCGAGATCTGGTCTCCATTTTTTCATTTGGGATGACATTCATTTTTTGCGATGCTATAATTTTTTATACGTGTTTGCAAATCGCCGGTTCTCCAGGGGCGGGCCCATCCTTTCATTGTCCGGCCGTTCCGCGCGCGATTGGATTAAATAAAATTCCCCAAGGAGAAGAACATGCCCAGAGTTCCCGTGGTCAACCAGGATGAGTGCATCTCTTGCGGCCTTTGTGCCGAACTCTGCCCGGAAGTCTTTCGTATGAACGACAAGGATCTCTCCGAGGTCCACAACCCCACCGGCGCCCCGGAGGAAAAAATTCAGGAAGCGATCGACAGCTGTCCGGTTCAATGCATTCACTGGGCGGATTGATGTGAAAGGGCTCCCGGAATTTTCCGAACATCTTCTCTCCAACGGCCTTCGCCTGCTCGTGGGAGAGGCCCATTCTCTCCCCATGCTCTCCTTCCAGGTCCATTTTGCGGCCGGCTCCCGTTACGAAAAGCCGGGGATCACCGGGATCACCCACCTCTTTGAGCACATGATGTTCAAGGGGACCCGCGAGGTCGGCCCGGAAGAATTCTCCCGGATCATCCAAGCCAACGGCGGAACCCTCAACGCTTTCACCACCACCGACAACACGTCCTATTACGAGAACCTGCCGTCCGACCGCCTCGACCTTGCCGCGCGACTCGAAGCCGACCGGCTGGCCAATCTCCTCCTTACGCGCGAAAGCCTGGAAACGGAGCGGGAAGTCGTCCGGAGCGAGCGCAAGCTGAGGACCGTGAACAGCCCTTTCGGCCTGCTGATCGAGCAGCTTTACTCGCTCGCTTACGAGCAGCATCCGTACCACTGGCCGGTTGTCGGCTGGGATTACGATTTGAGGAGCTTGACCCTGGAGGACTGCCGGGAATACTACCGTACGCACTACGCCCCGAACAATGCGGTGGTGGCGATCGTGGGGGATATTCGAACGGATGAGGCCCTGAAAACCGTGGAAAGATACTTCGGCCACATCCCGTCGCAGCCCCAATCCCACTTGGCCGTGACCCCGGAAAAGCTCCAGAGGGGCGAGAAGCGGGCGCAGTTTAAGAAGGTCTCCCAGGTCGCGGCATTTTTCGCCGGATTCCATGTCCCCACGATCAACCACCCGGACCTCATCCCCCTCCAAATTCTGTGCACAGCTCTGGCCACGGGACGGTCCTCCCGTTTCTACGAAAAATTTGAAAAACCCGGAAAAGCCGTGGAGGCCCAGGCGGAAGTTGGATCCCCTCCGTTTTTGTCCATGGACCCGGGGCTGCTGCAGATTTACGCCATTGCCTCCCCTTCCACCCCTCTCGACTTGCTGGAGAAGGAGGTCTGGGATGAGGTGGAGGACGTGCGTCAGCGCCCCCTTTCGGGGGAGGAGATGGAAAAAGTAAAGAAACAGACCCGGTCCTATTTTGTCCAGGGCTTGCAGACGCTTTTCTTCAAGGGCTTGCTGGCCGGGATCTACCAGGTCCGGGCCGGAGATTTCCGGCCGATTTACAACCTTCTGGACCGGTACGAATCCGTGACCGCCGAAGATCTCCTGCGGGTCGCCCGGGACTACCTGCGGCCGGAAAACCGGACGGTGGTCACCCTCCAGCCAGTCACCCAGCAGGAGCACGAAAGCTTAGGAGAGGTGGAATGACCTCGGAAAATCCTGCCAGGGCCTTTACTCTTCCCCCGATTCATTCTTCCCTTTTGAAAAATGGGCTGAAGGTCCACGTCGTTCCCCGGCCGGAGCTTCCCCTGGTCAGCCTTCACCTCATCCTCCCCTTGGGAGCCGAAGCGGACCCGCCCGGCAGGGGAGGCCTAGCCGATCTTTCGGCCGATATGCTCACGCGGGGGACGCGGAAGCGTTCCGCGCAGCAGCTCGCGGCCGATGTGGACGCGCTGGGAGCGCTCTTCTCCTGCAATTCCGGCTGGAACGGTATATCAATTTATCTATCGGGACTCTCCGAAGACCTGGAGCGGCTCCTGGCCTTGATGTTGGAAGTGTACACCGAGCCCGCCTTTTCCCCCGACGAATTTGAGCAGCTGAAGCAGCGCCGGATCGCCCAGCTGGTCCAGCAAAAGGACGAATCCCAGGTCATCGCCGATGAAAAGTTCCAGGAGGTCCTCTTCCGGGGGACTTCTTACGATCACCCCGTTTACGGGACGCTGGAGACCCTTCCCGGATTGGCCGCCGCCGAGGCCGGAAATTTCCATCGGGAAAACTTTCTGCCGCCCGGCACCTTTATGCTTTTTCTGGGCGACCTGCAGCCAGAGAAGTGCTTTCGATGGGTCGAGGAGAACTTCCCGTCAGTTTCAGGGACGGAAAAGCCGGCGGCTGCATTTTCTCCTCCTGTCCGCTCGGGACGGAAGATCTGGATCGTCGAGCGCCCCGAACTGACCCAGACGCAGATCCGCCTGGGGCACGTCGGGTTTCCCCACGCGCATCCGGACTACATCCCCTTTGAAGTGATGAATTATATCCTCGGAGGAGGGGGATTTTCCTCCCGCTTGATGAAAAGGGTGCGCTCCGAGCTGGGCTACACCTATGGGATCAGCTCCTCCCTGGAGTCCCGGAAGAACCCGGGCCCGTTCACGATTTCCACTTTCACTCCCACCGAGATGACCATTCCCTGCGTACGGGAGACGTTATCGGTGGTCGAAAATTTCCTGAAGGAGGGGGCGGCCGACCCGGAAAGGGAAGAGGCAATCAACTTTCTTACCGGAAGTTACCCCCGCCGTTTTGAGACCCTTTCACAAATCGCCCAGAGAGTCATCCAGGCCGAGCTGCACGGATTGGGCCTGGATTCCCTTTCCGAATACCCTGCGAGGGTCTCCGAAGTGTCCCTGGAGATGATTTCCCGCTCAGCCCGGGAATGGGTCCGTCCGCAGGAGATGCTCGCGGTTATCGTGGGCCGTTCGGAGAATTTCCGCCGGGAATTCGATTCCCTGGGTCCGGTAGAAATCGTAAAGTGAACCCGGGGTTCACTCCATTAAATCAACTGAAAGGAGGACATAAGAATGGCAGTCAAAAGAACAACGGCGAAGAAGGCACCCGCCAAGAGGGCTGCGGCTAAAAGGGCCCCCGCCAAAAAAGCGATGAGGAGAGGAAAGACCAATCCGGGGGATGCCTACTCCTGCGAGGTCTGCGGCCTGGCGGTTACGGTGGACGAGGCCTGCGGATGCACCGAGGCCCACGAGCTCATCTGTTGCTCCGAACCCATGAAGAAAATGCGGACCAAGAGATGATTTTCTCTACCGCTCCCCGGCGGGTTTTGATACTACTCCTTCCGGGGAGCGGGACTCTGCTGGTCTTCCCGCTGCTTCATTTTTAAGCTTTCCTGGTATACTTCCCGCCGGGATACCCCCAAATCCTCGGCTACCCGGTTGACGGATTCTTTTATCGACAGACCGAGTGTTTGGGAATAGTGTTTCAAGGCCTCCGCTACCGTGGGCAGGTCGGGCTTCTGCGGGCGAGTATTCCCCTCCAGCATCACGGTTACTTCTCCCTTCACCTCCGCCGGCAGCCGCTTCAGTACTTCCGTGATGGTTCCCCGGAGGACCTCTTCGTAAACCTTGGTCATCTCGCGGGCTACGACAATCCGCCGGTCCCCCAGGATCTCGCAGGCATCCTCCAGAAAGGATCGGAGGCGCCGGGGGGACTCGTAAAAGAGCAGGGTCTCCGTCCGTTCCTTTACCGACTCCATCCATTTCCGCCGGGCGCTCGCTTTCGACGGCAGGAAACCCTGGAAGAGAAAGCTTTCGGTAGGGAGGCCGGAGACGCTCAGGGCCGCGGCCAGCGCCGAGGCACCGGGGATGGGGACCAGGGGGATCGATTCCTGAACGGCCCGCTTTACCAGCTCCTCCCCCGGGTCGGAGATCCCCGGGGTTCCGGCATCCGTCACGAGGGCAACGTTTCTGCCTGACTGGAGCTCCTTGACCAGGGTCTCTTCCCGAAGGCGGCGGTTGAACTCGTGATAGCTGATCAGCGGCTTGCGAATCCCGTAGTGGGTGAGAAGTTGCCGGGTACGGCGGGTATCCTCCGCCGCGACCAGGTCTACTTCTTTAAGCACCCGCAGGGCTCGAAGGGTGATATCCTCCAGGTTGCCGATGGGCGTGGAGACGACGTACAGAACTCCGGAGGGTTTCTTTGTAAGAGTCACTTTTGGGTTTCTTCTCCGAACTCCGTACGGGCACGCTGCTGCGTGCCCCTACAAAAAACTCTTTCCTTCTAAAACAATTTCATCCCCAGATACTCGTCTATGATCCGGGCGAACATTTCCACCCCGAAGGGCAGCGCATCCTCGTCCATCTCGAAGCGGCTGCTGTGAAAGGGATGAACGATGCCCTTCGCCTCGTTTCTGCACCCCAGCCGGAAAAAGGAGCCCGGGACTTTCTGCAGGTAATACGCGAAATCCTCTCCGCCCATCGAGGGTTTCAGGAATTCGACATTCTCTTCCCCGATTCCCCGGCCGCAGGCGGAAGCCACGAGGTGAGACATTTCCGGGTCATTGACGAGGGCCGGGTAGCCGTACTGGAAATCCACTTGACAGTCGAGATCGAAAGACCGGGCGACTCCCCGGGCCACCTCCTCCAGTCTCCTCTTCAAATCCTCGCGCACGGCCGCGGTGAGTGAACGCACCGTGCCCAGGAGCTCCACTTCATCGGGGATGATGTTGAACGCCGTTCCGCCGCTCACTTTTCCGATGGTGATGACCGCGCTGTCCAGCGGGCCGATGCTGCGGCTCACGATGGAGTGAATCTGCGTGATCAGATGGCCCGCGGCCAGGATCGGGTCCCTGCTGAGGTGGGGGTAAGCCCCGTGCCCACCCTTCCCCTTCATTGTAATGACCACTCTGTCAGTGGCCGCCAGACCTTCTTTTTCATGGATGCCCACTTTTCCCATTGGGAGGTCCGGGAATAGATGGGCGCCGAATACCGCATCCACCTTAGGGTTTTCGAGCACCCCTTCCTCCACCATGACGCGCCCTCCCCCGCCGCCTTCCTCGGCCGGCTGAAAGAGCCACTTAATGTTCCCGGTCATCTGCGCCCGCAGCGAGGAAAAGAGCCTTGCCACTCCAAGGAGGATAGTCACGTGGCCGTCGTGCCCGCAGGCGTGCATCTTACCTCTCACCTTGGAACGGTAGGGGACCTCGTTGGCTTCTTCCAGCGGGAGAGCGTCCATATCCGCCCGGATGGCCACCGTCTTCCCCCCTTTCGCGCCCTTTAGGAGACCCACCACACCGGTTGTGGCCACGCCTGTTTTAACCTGGAGGCCGAACTTTTCGAGCCACCCCACCACCAGCTTCGAAGTCTCCACCTCTTCGAACCCCAATTCGGGGTTCATGTGGATCGTGCGCCGGACCTCCACGAGCCAGTCTTTCATCCCGGCGATCTTCTCTTGAATTGAGTCGGCCATAAATACTCCCCCGTGCTCTAAAATTGTAGGGGCAATCACGCCATGGCGTGATGGTTGCCCATCTTTCGGGCGGCCACAAAGGGCCGCCCCTACATTTTATGTTTTGGGAACATAGAGAGCATCATATCACAGGAGAAAAAGAGGTCGTACACGAGTTTGCCAAATCTGTCTCTTAAAAAGCGAAAAGCCCGGGCGCTCGCGGGCCGTGGTCACCGGGCATAAACATTGCTTTTATTTGAAATATGATTGAAAAAATCGACACCCGCACCGTTTTTGAACAGGTGTTCTCGAATTCCCGATCCCCCAGGAATGTTGGGAATGGAGATTTCCAATCCATTTTGAAGGGCACAATGGAACAATCGGCTCCGCTTGAAGGAATCGCCCTGGAATTCCTGAAAAGAGCCGTGGAGTCCGCCTTCTCTGCGGCGGAAATGGGAGAAGGCGATCTTTTCATGTCCCTTCCTCTTTCCATTCCGGTCAGGCCGGAGCCGCAAAGGAATCTTCTGCGAGGCCCGCACCCCGCTGAAATGGAGTTAGACCCGGCGGAGACCGCCCCTGAGCCGAGCGTGTCAAATAATTCACGGGGGCAGCGGGATTTTGAGTCCATCATCCGGGATGCCGGGAACCGGTATGGCGTCGACCCGGCCCTGATCAGGGCGGTCATCCAAGCTGAAAGCGGCGGAGACCCCCTGGCGGTATCCCTGGCCGGCGCAAGAGGGCTGATGCAGCTCATGCCCGGAACGGCAGCAGAACTCGGGATCAGCAACGCGTTCGACCCGGTTGAAAACATCATGGGTGGGACGAAGTATTTGAGCAGATTACTGGACCGGTACCGGGGAGATGTGAAACTGGCCCTTGCAGCGTACAACTGGGGAATGGGAAATCTTGAAAAACGGCCGGACACCATGCCCCTGGAGACGAAGAACTACATTAATAAAGTAGAAAACCAATATCGCATCCATTCCAAAGTCTAACCACATTTGCAACCCCAACCAGATGAATAATCCCTTCTAATCCATCCCTCTCGCACGGGCCAGCGAGGACTTCTTCCTGAAGTCGACTTTTCAGGGTTTTCCCCCAGAATACGCTATTTCAAACGCAAATCACCAATTGAGCCTGAAAGCCGGGACTATTTTCAAAGGCAATTTTCCCCTTGACTGCCCAGGAAGATAAGAGTATTTGTAGTCTTTATTCCTCTCCATAGCCGGCGAAACTCAACAACCTGACCTTTAACTTCTGGAGGATTTATGAAATGGATTTTCCAGAAGATTGCCCCATTGAAGACTCAAAGGGAAGTTAATACCCCTTTGGAGCCTTTGATCCCTTTCTTAAATTTCCCTTTCTCTATAAGAATTAACGAAATATTTAAAACAAAAAGGAGGAAACGATTATAGCTACAAGAAAGTCAATGTGGGTCCTCTTAGGCATCTTGGGTTTCTTTTTCTGTCAAATCTGATCCAAGAAAGGAGAAGGAAAAATGGAAGAAATGGAAAAGAAACAAGGCGTTCGTACGGTTAAGGGAGGGGATATCAAACCCCCCTGGGAAGTCCGGGAAATGCCCGAACCGCCTCCCAATGATTTTAGGGGGCTCATGAAATGGGCCGGACCGGCGATAGTCCTGGGAGCCTTGTCGGTCGGGGGTTTCGAGGCCTACCAGGCCGGCTACGTCGCCGCACAGAAGTGGACCGGCATCTACTGGGTGTATATCGTTTCCTGCTTCTTCCAGCTCCTCATGAACAACGAGATCTCGCGCTACACCATGGCCACCGGCGAAACGGTCCTCCAGGGTTTCACCCGCTTGAAGCCCGCCAAGGTCTGGGGCTGGGGCACGACCATCTTTTGCATCCTGCAGCAGGGCTGGCCGGCCTGGATCGGCGGCGCAGCAGCCGGCGTCGCCGCGCTGCTGGGCATTGCCACGTGGCAGATCGTGGCCATGGTCGCCATTGGGCTGGTGCTCGCCGTTTTCTCCGCGAGCAAACGTGTGTACAATTCGCTGGAATTGCTCATGTACGTCTGCTTCGTGGTGGCTAACGTGGGCCTGGCGTTCCTCACGATATTCATGACCAATTGGGCGGCCGTCAAGGAGGTGAGTTGGGGCTGGGTAGCCTTTGGGACCATCCCGGCAGGGATCACCCTCACGATGGTCGGCCCCTTCCTGAACCAGCCGGCAGGCGGCTTCTGGAACTTCTGGCACACCTACTGGGTGCGCGAGAAGGGCATGGGGATGGCCAAGTATTTCGGCCACGTCACCGGCTTCGCCGCCCCGGCCGAGGAGATTCGCCGCACCGGGTACATCTTCGACACCGATAACCCGATCGAGCTGAAGAGGTTCCGCACCTGGCTGAAGATGAACATGGTCACCCTGGCGGTCTTCTTCGTCATCATAGGCGGGATCTGGTTCACGTACTTCGCCTCCCTGGCCGGATATTCTGCGGCGGTAGGGCCAGAAAGGACATTCGGATATACTTTTCATTTTTGGAAATACCGTCAGGTGCGTGGATCGGCACGTAATCGCATGTTTTTGGTAGATCGGCGCTATCCCCAATATACTGGTCTATTCCTACCAGACTTCTTCCTGTTTTTGGGATTTCCCGTGCGAATACAACATTTCAATCGCAAGGTGCGCCTTGATTGTCGTGCGTTTCTTATAGCACATTACTTGTTTGTTCTCGACCTGCAGATGATGGGCTCTGTACTGATGGAGGAGGTCGAATAGAAGGGGACCATACCGGAAAGAAAATCACATTAGGTGATTTCCGCTATCTGTTTTACGGGAACAGTTTAATATTTGATTGAACTTAATGACTAGGTGACCGTAAGCGTCGTGCTGGCCGAGATGGCCCCTAAGGTAGCGGTGATGGTTGTAGTACCTGCTGTCAGGGCCGTAACCAGGCCATTGCCGTTAATCGTCGCGACCGCTGTATTACTTAAAGTCCAAGTGGCCGAACTAGTTACATCATGCGTTGTTCCGTCAGAAAAGGTGCCGATGGCTGTAAACTGAGGGGTTGTTCCTACGGATATGGTCGGGTTGGTTGGTGTTACAGTAATGGAAGATAGGTTCGCAGATGTTACCGTGAGGGTGGTGCCCCCCGAGACATCCCCAAAGGTTGCAGTGATGATTGTAGTACCTGCTGCCAGGCCTCTGGCCAAGCCATTGCTGTCAACTGTCGCGACCGCCGTATTAGAAGACCGCCAGGTGACGAATGTAGTTATATTATCGCTTGGCGCAACAGGAAATTTCCCAGTGGCTGTAAACTGTTGGGTGGTTTCCACGAGTATGATTGGGTTTTCGGGTGTTACCGTAATGGAGGTTGGTTGTCCAATTGGACTTCCCCCTCCGCACGTGTTTAAAGATACTGCTAAGGAGCCGAGAAACAATATTGCCAGGAAACATCTTAAATCTTTCATAAGCCAGGGAAAGAAGAAACCAATCACCCCTCTTGGGGCAACCCGAAGCGGTATCTTTACCCGCATTGAAATGACGGAGAAAATTCATTCCCCCGTTCTTATCGGCTGATTTTAAAGTCAAATCCAATATATTTGGAGAATAATTTCTGGAGAATAAAAAGGCCTCCTTGAAGGGGCTTTCGGTGGGTAGGGGGAAGGTGCTGGAAGGATTTTATATTTTTCAATCTTATCGGAAGATCCGTTGTAAAGGAATCAATCCTGGTCCTCGGGACCAAGGATGACATAGACCTTTCCCTGGGCGAATTCTCCGAGGCGGCAATCCACGAGCAAAGAAAGCAGACCGGTTGTGCTTGGCACCCCGGTACCCGAACCCGCAACCATACTGCTGCTAGCGACTGGCGTTGTAGGGGTTACCACTAAGATTGGAAGGCGACGGAAGGGGAGTTGCAAAACATCATAAATTACGATTGCTGGTAAACGCTCAACCGCCCATACGCTCTGCTGTTTAATCACAAGTATGTTGCGCTTGGGACGAATGGTAGGCTACCGCCGAACAAAGTGCGTGCAGCCGACTGCCTCCAGCGTACGCTCCTATGTCGCTCCCGCTGCCGGCAGCAGCTGACGCCCGGCGTTATGCACTCTTTCAATCAGTAATCATCACTCATTGGGTGCCATCTTAACCTAAGTATTGCATAAATCTTCCCGGCAAACCCCCTCACCCTCCCCTCTCCCCCGTTGCGGGGGAGAGGGCTGGGGTGAGGGGGCAAAGGCCACCAAAGGTGAGATCCAGCAACATTCTGGGGATGCCCCTTCCGGCCAATAGAAACAAGGCTCCGCAATACGATTGCTGATGTTTTTTTGCACCTGATGGGTGAACACTTGTGAAGTCGAGATTCGGTCAGACCAATGCCAGAAAATCATTTCATATGGGAGGGAGGGACATCGTGAAATCGAATCGGCCTACCGCCGGCGGAGCTGGCTCTTGGGCTTTCTCCGGGATCGCGTCCTTTTATGGGTGATTCGGCCGATCCGGGCATGTCCTAGCGCAATTCTGATCTGTTCTCGGCGTTTCAGCTCTATTTGTCAGCCCTTCTACGAAAAACCTTTTAACTTAAGCCTTAAATCACTTGGGCTGTCGGCAACGGCCAATGCTTTTTCCTCCGATATTTTTCCTCCCTCCACGAGTGCCTTCAAATGCAGGTCAAAGGTCTGCATGCCCTCCTGCCCCCCCGTCTCCATGATTTTCTTCAGATCCCCCAACTCCCCTTTGTAGATTAGTTCCTGCACGAAGGAAGTATTGAGAAGAATTTCCACGACCGGAATGCGGGCACCCGTTTCGGTGGGGATGAGTCTCTGGCTGATGATGGCTTTCAGGTTTAACGAAAGTTGGGCCAGAACCTGGTGATGGTTGTTACGGGGGAAAAAATTCAGCACCCGGTCTATGGTTTGGGCGGCGTTGGTCGAATGCAAGGTGGAGAGCACCAGGTGGCCGGTTTCGGCGGAATGCAGGGCGAATTCGACCGTCTCGCCGTCGCGCAGCTCGCCGACATAGATCACATTCGGGGCCTGGCGCAACGTACTTTTGAGCGCTTCCCCGAAAGAAAAGGTATCGATTCCCACTTCCCTCTGAGTGACCAGGCTGCGGTCATGCTGAAAAAGGTACTCGATGGGGTCTTCAACGCTAATAATATGGCCTTCGGCCTGAGAAGCCCGATGCTGAATCATGGCGGCCATTGTGGTTGACTTCCCGCTGCCCGTTGCCCCCGTTACCAAAATCAAGCCGCGCGGAGATAGAACGATCTTTTCCAGGAAAGAAGGCAGATTCAACTCGGCGGCCGTAGGAATCTTGGTTCGGATCTGGCGGATTACGGAGGCGGCCGTTCCGCGCTGGAAATAAGCGTTTACCCGGAACCTCCCCCGGTCTTCCAGGGCGTAGGCAATATTGATCTCCCGGTTCTTCAACAAGAAATCCCATTGTTCCGCGGTCAGCAGCTGCTGGATGAGTTGCCGGCAATCTTCCGGGGAAAGCGGTTCCAGGGACAATTCCCGGAGGCCTCCTTCCAAGTTCATACGCGGCGGAGATCCCGCCGCGAGGAATAGATCCGAACCGCCCTTTTCCACCATGGTTCCCAGCAGGTCGAAGAGATTCAAGTCCATGTCGCCAACTCCGAAAATTGTTGTTTATACGCCGACTATAGTGAACGGCTTAAGTAAGTCGACATCCAGTTGCCTCTTACTAACTTATGTCTCGCCGTAAAATCCCCCCTGCCCCCCTTTAAAAGGGGGGTTTGGGGGGATTTACCAGGGATTGCCCATGCAATGTCCACTTTCTTTGGTCGGACACTATAGAAAACAATTTTTCACGCCTTCCCGTCGAAGGGGAAGGAAACCTTGGAGCTATTTACCCAGCCGATCCTCCATGAGGTCCGGGTTGGTAAAGTACATTTTGGCTTCTTTGAAGTCCACCTTTCCGGTCATGGCCAGATTCTTCAGCACCTGGTCCATGCTCTGCATTCCGATTTTTTGCGAAGTCTGGATGATCGAGGGGATCTGGTGAGTTTTTCCCTCGCGGATCAGATTTTTTACCGCCGCCGTGGCAATCATGATTTCCAGGGCGGCGACGCGCCCCTTTCCATTTTTCTTCTTTAGTAGAACTTGCGAGATCACCGCGGCGATCGCCTCCGCGAACATCACCCGGATCTGCTGCTGTTGTTGGGGAGGGAAGACATCGATGACCCGGTCTACGGTCTTGGGAGCGTTCATCGTATGAAGGGTGCCAAAAACCAGATGACCTGTTTCCGCGGCGGTAATCGCGAGGGATATCGTTTCCAGGTCGCGCATCTCTCCCACTAGAATGATATCGGGATCTTCCCGTAAAGCCGCTCGCAGGGCATTGGCAAAGGACAGCGTATTGGAGCCCACCTCCCGCTGGTTGATGATGCATTTCTGGTGGTCATGGATGAATTCAATGGGGTCCTCGGCCGTGATGATGTGGTCCTGTCGATTCGCATTCATGTAATCGACCATGGCGGCGAGGGTGGTGGACTTCCCGCTACCCGTGGGGCCGGTCACCAGGACCAGCCCTTTTTTGCGATCGCAGATTTCCTTCAGGGTCTGCTCCGGCAGGTCAAGCTCTTTCAATGTCTTTATTTTGGAGGGGATATACCGGAAGGCGGCCCCTTCTCCCCGCCGGGTGTAATACAGGTTCACCCGGAAGCGGCCTACATTCCTGAGTTCCAGGGCGAAATCGACCTCTTTATCCCTTTCCATCTTCTTCCGCTGTTCCTCGGAGAGGATTTCATAAAGCGTGGTATGAAGATCTTCCCGGGTGAACGGCTCCAGGCCGGTCTCCATGGGCTGGACGGCACCGTTCATCCGGATCATCGGCGGATCTCCCACCGTAAGATGCAGGTCGGAGGCGCCCTTTTCTATCGTGGACAGAAGAAGCTGGGCCATATCTAATTTCGGCATTGCAAGTTCCTCATAAAATCTCCTGCAGATCTCTCTGCATGAAGAGACTTTTCCGTTTTCCCCCCGGCCGGTCGGCCAAGCCGCGCAGGGCTTCTCTCATGGATTGGGACGAGTTGAAAGGAATATGGACAATGATATTTTTGTATTTCCCGGAAAGCATATCGGCCATCCGGCCGGACAGGTCCGCCTCACAGCTTTGGTAGAGGAGAAGGGGATTCTCCTCGTTATGCAGCCAGAATTCTCCGAGGCTGAAGGAAGTGTTTAAAGACTGGGCGACCCCCGGGAAATACATTTCAATCTCATCTTCCACGAAGCAGGGGGGAGGAATCGATGCCGAATTGCCCTGTGTCCTCGCCAGCATGTAGCAGTGTTGTTTGATCCACAATCCGTCCAGGCCGCCGATGAGGAGAGAGCCGTATTCCTGCAAAAGGCTTTGCAGGACGCCGAGTAATGCTTTGTAATCCCGGTTCTTCAGAAAGAAATGCTCCTCCGAAAAAACGGGGACCCTGGTAATTTTGAGCAGATTCTTCCCCAGCAGATCCGCCGACCGGATTGAAAAAGGGCCATCCGGATTTGATCCTTCCGGTTGAATGAAAAAATAGCCGTCCCGCTTGCCTTCCTTTTCTTTCGTTCTTTGTTGCAGTTTCTGCTTGATGGAATCGAAGGCTCCATAAGGGAATCGATGCTCCGTCGTGAGCTCTTTCCGCCGCCGGTAGATGAACCGGGCTTCTTGAAAGTCTCCGTACACCCAGAAGCTTTCATCCGGAGCCATACCGGACAGGATTTCTTCCAGCATTCTCCAGTATTTTTCCCCTTCGGAGTTCTCCGGGAGCCTTACTCCATCGGTGCTCAACGGCTTCCCCGGGCTTTTGACGGGCGGGAGAGGGGAGGAAGGAGATGACAGCTCCTGTTTGATTCTCTCCAGGATATTGCGGATCTTGTCGGGCATGGCCAGATGAAGCCGCACCCTCTTCAGGGGGTTCAATTCCCGAATGGCCCGCAATCCGTCCTGGTCGGTGGGGTCGGCAATCGCGAAGTGGGTTTCGGCCATCGTTTCGTAAAGGGGCAGGCATTGGAACTTTTCCAGTTTCACCAGGGAGAATTCGCCGACCAATTGTGAATCAACCATGTCATAGGACAGCTCGATGTAATTCATTTTCAGCTGGTTGCTGAGAGCCCAGTAAATGTGGTCCTGGTCGATGGCGCCCATGAAGATGAGCGCCTCGCCCAGTTTGATTTTTTTCTCCTTGGAGATTTTCAATCCCTCCTGCAACTCCGCTTCACTGATGAAATGCATGTCCAGAAGGAGTTCTCCCAGCCGTCTTATATTGGGTTGCTTCGGGTGAAGGAGCGCTTTAATCCTTTCCAGCAGCTCAGGCCTTTCAAATGGCTTGGAGATGAAATCCTCGGCCCCCGCTTCGATTCCCTTGATGCGGTCCTCGGTTATGGCGGCTTCGGCTGCCAAAATCACCGGAATGTTCATGGTTCTTTCATCGGTTTTCAGGAGCCGGCAGAATTCATAGCCGTCCAGCTTGGGCATTTGAGTATCCAAAAGGGCAAGATCCACCTTTTCCGCTTTCAATTTTTCCAGGGCGTCCTCGCAACTGAGAGCTTTCATGACCTCATAGCCACTCTGAGAAAGGAGAAGGTCCAGGCTTTCCAGAATGGCCGTTTCGTCATCGACGCAAAGGATCTTGGGTGTCATGCTGAAGGGAAAACCTCCGGTGCCCCGCAATAGTGAGGAAAAGGCTTCTTTGCTCTTTATCGGAAAGGACGGGGTAACCTTGAGGAGTATGCGGGCAGGGAAGGCAGGAAAGTCATGACTTCGAGGGGAGCAGCGGGTGGGGCCCATGAAGCTTCTCTTACAAAGAAGAGGTACGGGATATCCGATCCTTACCTGCTTTGCAGGATGGTGATCAGATCCCGTCGGCCGCATATCCGGGTTGTCGGCCAGAAGGATCCCCGGTGATGCGCCGCATTATCATTGGACCGATAACTGGATCCACATGGGGCGGTGGTCGGAAATGTAGTACCGAAGGTAGGATTTGAAATTTTTCTGGTTGGCCCCGCCTTGCCACAGGTCGGGAAAGATCACCGTGTCGTAGTCGAAGACGCCTTTCAGACCGGTGAAGCATCGCTGGGTCGTATCGGGGAGGAAGGCGATCTGGTCGTAGTTTGCATCCGAACTGATGCTGGAGGCAATCTGGGTGGAGTGCTCGGGGATGTCCAAACCGAATCGGGTCAGCGCCTGGTAGATCAAATCGCCCGGGGCGCATTTGGGCATGTTGAAATCACCCAGGACAACCAACTCGCGGGTGAATGAAAAATCGCTCTTCTTCCGGAGATCGGACCATTTGGCGACCGCGAATGTCTCCAGGGCGCGGCGCCCCACTGACTTGGCTTCTTCGTCGCCATAGTAAAGATGGACATTCACAAATAGAATCGAGGTTCGCCCGGCCTCAAACGAGGCCAGATAAGGAGTACGGTCGAAACCCGTGAACTTCTCATCAATCCCCGGCAGGCGGATGGTCTGGTACCTGGAGGGGGGAAAAGCGATTTCGCCGATCTCTTCCAGCGGAGTCAACTTGTCGCTGTCATAAATAAACACCATCCGCTCGTTATTGCCCGCGGCGTCGGACATGGCGATCCGGTAAGATCCGGGAAGTTTGTGCCGGACGTCGAAAAGGTCGCCGAAATTCTCCCGGCACTCCTGAATAGCAACGACATCGAACCAGCCGATGATTTCGGCGAGGAGGGAACGGTCCTGATCCCTTCGCTGCTGGGCGCCGAAATTGGCGATATTCCAGGTGGCCACCAGCAACTTCCCGTCTTCCCGCGCGGGAATCAGGCGCGTCTGCTTGTGGGTGCGGAGATGCCCAATTTCAGCGGCGACATCGTACTCGAAAGGAAATTTAGGCTTGGGAAAAATCGGCATACCTGATTACCCGCGGCATCGTCCTTGTGAGTTTATTCCCCCAGCAGTTTCACTGCCGAAAGCGCATACACCCGGGCGGCGAGCACTACCTTTTCCAGGGCGACCCGCTCATTTGCCTTGTGGGCCAGGTCTTCCAGGCCCGGACCGAAACAAACGGAGGGAATTCCCGCCCGGTGGTAGAGGTGGGACGCATCCGTGCACCCCGCCTTGCCCTTGATCTGGGGAAATTGCCCCACGACCTGTTCGATGACCCCGCAGAGACCTTTGGGAAGCGGTGAAGCCGGATCAATTGCATACGGGTCCCATCCCGCATGGGTAACCCGGACTTCACTGGAAATGCCCTCTGAAGCGCAGCTGGCGCAAACTTCTTCTATCTCCCGGAGGACGGACTCCGATGTCTCCCCGGGCATCAGCCGGCGGTCGATGGAGAAAGTGCACCGCTCGGGGATGATGTTGATTTTGGTTCCCGCCTGAATCATGGTCACGGAGAGACTTGGGTGGGGAATTTCGAAGAGGGGATGGTGGGCTTTGAATTGAAGGTTTCCCAGCTCGTTGATGATCCGGGCGGCGGCGTGTATGGCGTTGGCGCCGATGTGGGGACGGCCCGCGTGGCTCGCCCTTCCCTTCACCGAGACTTCCAGCCAGCGCAGTCCCCGGTTGCCTATCGTCACCTGCAGGTTCGTGGGCTCTGAAACGATCGCGAAGTCCGCGCCCGCCCCGATCCCGCGCCGGACCATGCACAGCGTCCCCGCGTCGCTCCCCGTCTCTTCGTCCCCCACGGCCTGGAAGACGATGCGGCCCTTGAAGGGAGTTCCCGCCTTCTTCAGCGCGCCCAGCGCGACGATCATGGCTGCAAGCCCGGATTTCATGTCGCTGGCGCCCCGTCCGTAGATGTAGCCGTCCCTGAAATCTCCGCCGAAAGGGTCCGTCTCCCAGTCTTCTCCGGGCGTGACCACGTCGAAATGGCCGTTCCAGATCATCGTCTTTCCGCCCGGCCGGCCCGTTAGTTCCGAGACGACATTGGCTACCCCCGCCTTCTCCTCGATTACTTCCGCCGGCAGCCCGCGCCTCTTCAGCTCCTCGGCTATTATTCCGGCGCACTCCCGTACGTCCCCTGGCGGGTTCAGGCTTTTCGAGCGGATCATTCGGCTGAGAAGGCCTTGCGTCTCTTCAGGATTTATGAAGGATGCTAAATCAATCATTTCCAAACTCCACGGAAGCGTGAGTCGGGAGTTGAGATTGGGTGCGGTTGTTTTAACAACTCACCCCTCACCACTCACAACTCACTGTTAGATCAGGGCCCGAGCCGCCTCCAGGGCCCGGTTGTAATCGGGTTCCTGGGTGATTTCGGGAACGATCTCCACATACCGGACGACGTCCTGGCCGTCCACTACGAAAACCGCCCGCGCGAGGAGTTTCAGTTCCTTGATCAACACTCCCCAGGCGCAGCCGAACGAGCGGTTCTGGAAATCGGAAAAGGTTTTCACCTTCTCCACCCCCGCCGCGGCGCACCAGCGCTTCTGGGCAAAAGGGAGGTCCATGCTGACCGTCAATAAGGCTGCGTTCTCCGGAAGCTTTCCGGCTTCCTCATTGAACCTTCTGGTTTCCATGTCGCACACCGGAGTGTCCAGGGAGGGCACGGAGGAGATGATCTTCACCTTTCCTTTGAAAGACCCCAGGGAAGCCGGCTGCATGGCAGTGTCCACCACCTGAAAGTCGGGCGCGCGCTCCCCTACCTTGACTTCCTCCCCCACGAGGGTCATGGGATTTCCTTTGAAGGTCACCAGCCCCGTTCGCTCTTTTTCCTCGGTGATCATTTTGCCCGGGATTTCCTTGGGGGCTTTGGCCTGGAGCTGGGCAATCTTTCGTTCCGCATTTTTCTTGCACTCTTCCAGCTCCTGGCTTTTCTCAGCCAGGGCCTGGGATTTTTTTTCCAACTCCTCCCGGAGTTTTTTGTATTCAGCCTCGGCCTTCCCCCTCCATTCCGAGAGCGTCTGGTTGGTCTTCTCGCGGATTCCGGCGACTTCTTTCCCCGCCATGCCTATGGCTTCCTTCAGCGTTTTTTCGCTCTGCCGGATGACGGTCTCTTTGTCCGCCAAATCCTTCTGGAGCTTGGCGATCAGGGAGTCCCTCTGGGCGGCGGATGTTTTCGCCTCGGCCTGGACTTTTCCTTTCCATTCGACCCAGCTCTCTCTCGCTCTTTCCCTGCGGGTCTTTTCCTGTTCTTTCCCAACTTTACCCTTCTCGCCCGGCTGCCGTCTCCGGGCGGGCACCTTCTCCGATTTGCTCTTTGCCCGCTCGCCTTTGGACGGCTTCTTCTTCCCCGGGGAGGCTTTCTCCGGCTGGACAGATCTTGTTTTGCCTTTCCCCTTCATCTTTGCTCCCTTCCCGGCCGCTTTCATGGGCGCCCTCCTCTTGAAAGAGTATTTTAATTCTCAAAAAAATTGAACAATAATTTCCCTAGCCTCCTTTCGACCTTGCCACAAATCCGTACCTTTTTCAACCGGATTTACACAAGAACAGGCGGGAAGTGCCGAGAGTTCAAGGGGGGGATTCAGGCGCGGAGACGGGCCATTCGACAGGCCGATGCGAACGGCGCGCCTGGACAGAAATCATGGGCGCGGATCTTTGATTTCCTCATCGGCGAGCCGGGGCTGCGGCGGGGGCTCTGTGCCTTCCTTAAAGCACTCAAACATGATCTTTCCCGACTTGGCCCAGAACAGGTTGGGAGCGGGCTCACCGGTCTCCTTATCTATCCTCACAAAGAGGACCCCATCGGGAACGGGGAAAGTTTCGGCCGGAATATCCGTCACCGCTTTCTTCATAAATTCCAGCCAAATGGGCAGGGCGGCCACGGCCCCTGTTTCGTGGTCTCCCAGGGATTTTTCGATGTCGTACCCGACCCAGGCCCCGGTGACGATTTTTTTCGGAATGTAACCGATGAACCACGCGTCCCGGGTGTCGTTGGTCGTCCCGGTCTTCCCGGCAGCCGGACGGCCCAAGGCCTTCGCTCTCTGGCCCGTCCCCTCTTGAATAACGCTCTGCATCAGGCTGGTGATGAGATAAGCCGTCTGCGGGGTTATGACTTCCACCGAGGAGGGGTCCGTCTCCTCGAGCACGTTTCCTTCTTTGTCCTGGATCTGGGTGATCAGGATCGGCTCGGCCCGGTAACCCTGCGAGGCGAACACCCCGAAGACCCTGGTGAGGTCGAGGAGAGTCACATTCGCCGACCCGAGGGCCAGCGACAGGTTGGGCTCAAGCCTCGCCTTGATTCCCAGGTTCGTCGCGTAATCAACCAGGTAATCCACCCCGATCGACTTGGCGATCTTGACCGTCGGAACGTTCCGGGAGAACGTGAGCGCCTTGCGGAAGGTGATGGGGCCCCAGAACTGCCGGTCAAAATTCTGGGGCTGCCAGGGTTCTTTTCCGGGCACATCCTGGTACGAGAAAGGCTCGTCATCGATGATGGAGGCGGGGGTAAAGCCTTTGTCCAGGGCCGCCGCGTATACGATGGGTTTGAAGGCGGAGCCTGCCTGCCTTCTGGCCTGGGTGGCGCGGTTGAACTGGCTGGCCGAAAAATCCCTCCCTCCCACCATTGCCAGGATGAATCCCGTCTGCGGGTCGAGGGAAATCAAAGCTCCCTGGACCTGTTCCCGGCCTTTTCCTTTCCCCCCCGCGATTCGAACTCCTCCAGGCCCTTTTGAACCGCCGTCTGGGCGATCTTCTGCAACTTCACGTTAATCGTCGTGTAGATCTTCAGGCCGCCCTTGTACAGCATCTCGCTTCCATACTTCTGCTCCACGTATTGGCGCACCTGCTCGACGACGTAAGGGGCGTCGTGATACCCCTTGGGACCCCGTGGCCTGAGCTTGATCTCCTCAGCCTGGGCTCTCTGCGCCTGCTCCCGGGTTATCATCCTGCGCTCGACCATCCGGCTCAGGACATAGAGCTGGCGCTCGCGGGCTTTCTTGGGGTTCTTCAAAGGGGACAGATTGTTGGGCGAGGGAGGAAGGCCCGCCAGGAGAGCGCATTCGGCGAGGGTCAGATTCTGGACCCGCTTGCCGAAATAGGAGTTCGCCGCGGCAGCAACCCCGTAGGCGCCTTCCCCGAGGTAGATCTGGTTCAGGTAAAGGTATAATATCTCGTTCTTGGTCAGGTAATGCTCGATGCGCTGGGCCAGGATGGCTTCCTTCACCTTGCGGAGAAAGCTCCGTTCCGGGGTGAGAAAGAACGACTTGGCGATCTGCTGAGTGATCGTCGAGCCCCCCTGAACGACATCCAGGGCCTCGATGTTGCGGAAGGCGGCCCCCAGGATTCGCCAGTAGTCGATCCCCCGGTGCTCGAAAAACCGGGCATCCTCCGCCGCGATAAAGGCCCTGGAGAGGAGCCGGGGCATCTGGGAGAGGGTCACCACGGTCCTTCGTTCGATGAAAAATTCGCCGATCAGCGCTTCATCTTCGGAGTAAACCTCGGAGACGATGTACGGGCTGTAGTCTTTGAGGTTGGTCAGCCTGGGAAGGTCGAAGACGATCGTAAAGTAAAAGGCCGCGGCGGCGCCAACGAGGACGAGGAGCACCAGCAGGATAATCAGGATGAATGCGGCCCAGCCGCCCTTTTTTCTTTTATTTTTTTTCTTTCCGGCCTCGGTCATTGCAGATTCCAAATGAACCACAGAGGGAACAGAGAAACTGAATCATGGGCAAAATCGTCGGCGTCGTTGTTCCATGCATTCTTATCGGTGTTCATCCTGTCCTTCTGTATCCAAACGGTTATGGATTCCGGTGAAAGATCCCCACTCCATTGGGAACTCCCCACCGTCCGGGAATATCGATCTTCAGAGACTTGAAATCCGCGTACATTTGGGCGGAAGGCCCCCCGTCCAGGGTGAGGGCGTCCCGGCACTCCAGTCCCGCCCTCGGACTCGGGAAGGAAAAAGGCCCTGGCGAGGTCCTGGGCATAGACATCCGTGTCATCCGTATTCAGCAGGATCAACTTGTCCTTCCTCGTTATCCCCAGCGCTGAACGCCTCGCCACCTGCTTTTTCATTTGCAGTTCTCTTCCGTTCACCACGAGCCGGGGTCCCACCTGGAGAGCCTGGGAAATGTTCCCATTCGGCAGATACTCTTTGGTATGGATGATCCGCGGCAAGTTGCCCTGGACCAGGAAAATCCCCCAATCGGCGTTCCGCAAGGGATTGACTTCCTTTCCGTCGGCGATGATCAGGCCCGAGGGGCCGGTAATCGGGCTGGAAGAACCCGCCGTTGACCGCCGCCAGCGCCTGCGCTTTCCGGGCCAGCTCCTTCACCTCCAGCCTGCCCGCTCCGAAAATGCGGGTGTCGAGCACTCTCACCTGAAATTTTTCGAGGCTGATTCGCAGGATCTTCATTTTGATCGGGGATTGATAAGGCTCTCCGCTCCATCTGAACCGATTTGAATTCAAACCCCTCGTCGATTTTCACCCAGGGGAAATCGGTTGAGCCTCCTACGGCTTGCCCGGTCAGGAGAAAAAAAATCATGCCCAGAAAAGAAACGAAAATCCTCGCCATTTCTTTCCTATTTCTTTAACGTTTCCCGGATTTTTCCCATTATATTTCCAATCCTCCGCATTGGCAAGTCCGGAAGGGGCCTTCGATTTGGAGTTCCTTAATTGCCCGCTTTCTGGTAAAAATAGGTATGGACCGTTACCGGAAAGACTACTACAGGACTCTTGGGATTGGCAATGACGCGACCCTCGAGGAAATTAAGAAAGCCTACCGCCAGCTTGCCCTCAAGTTTCATCCCGACCGGAACCCGGGAGACTCGAACGCAGAGGAGCGTTTCAAGGAGATCAGCGAGGCCTACGGCGTTCTCGCCGACCCGGAAAAACGGGCGCGCTACGATCTTTTATCCCGGACCCCCTTCGAAGGCGGAGCACGTCCTGATTTTTCCTACAGCCAGGAGGAAATCTTCCGCGACATTTTTAACAACCCGATGGCCAGCGATGTATTCTCCGAACTGGGCCGCGAGTTCGGACGCATGGGGTTCCGTTTCGATGAGCGCTTCTTCGACAGGCTCTTCTTCGGCGGCCGCGGGTTTTTCTTTGTCTTCGGAGGACCCGGGGGATTCCAAACCTTCGGCGGGCCGGGTGGACGCCAGCCGGCCATGGCCGATGGCCTCCCTCCGATCGTTGAGCAGATCTTTGCTCCCGCAGGGGGAAGCTGGAAAAGCCGGATTTTTTCGTGGATCTTCAGAAAAGCGACTGGTTTCTTGCTTCGCCGGTTCCTGCCCGGGGTCCCGGCGTCTCCGGCGGAAGAAGATGACCTGGACCTTACCTTCACCTTGCCGCTGAATCGGGAGGATGCCCGCGAGTTCGAAGACGAAAGAATTTTCGTTCCGGCGAAATGGGAAAGAGGAAACACTGGCGGTGAAAATTCCGCCGGGAGTCCGGGATGGAACGCTGCTCCGGCTGGCCGGGATGGGAAAAAGCCGAGGGGGGAGGTCCGGGGACCTTTACCTGAAGGTCACCCTGAAATAGGGTGCGTTCCCCGAACGCACCGGCGTTAGGCCTGATCGGGGATCAGGCCCTACAGTAACATAAAAAATGCGTCGGTATTAATTGCTCAGGCTCGTGATCGGGGCGGGGATCCTTCCCCCGAATCGGATGAATCCGGAAGACCGGTTGACGTTTTTCACCTCCAGGATGTAAGCCTCTCCGAACAGCCCGCCGAAGACCGCCTTCTCCCCCACGTCTTTCCCCGGAACCGGAATCACCCGGACCGCCGTGGTCTTGTGGTTCATCATCCCAATCGCCATCTCGTCCGCCAGGATGGCGGAAATGGTGTCGGAATCCACCTTTCCCGGGATGGCGATCATGTCCAGCCCGACCGAGCACACCGCGGTCATGGCTTCCAGCTTCTCCAGCCCCAGATAGCCCTTCTTCACCGCCTGGGAGAGGTTCAGGTCTTCGCTCACCGGGATGAAGGCCCCCGAAAGTCCGCCCACCGAAGAAGAAGCGAACGCCCCGCCTTTCTTGACCGCGTCATTCAGCAGGGCCAGGGCGGCGGTGGAGCCCGGAACCCCGATGGATTCGAGCCCCAGGCATTGCAGGATCTCTCCGACACTGTCACCCACCGTGGGAGTAGGGGCCAGCGACAGGTCGACGATTCCAAAGCTGACGTTCAATTCCTTCGCCACTTCCCTGGCGATGAGTTCTCCCACCCGGGTCACCCGAAAACTCGTCTTCTTGATGATTTCAGAAAGATCTCCCAGGGTGAGTTTTCTTCCCGAATGAACCGCCCTCTCCAGCTCCCGTTTAACCACTCCCGGCCCGCTCACCCCCACGTTGATCACCGACTCCGGCTCCCCGTACCCCAGGTAGGCCCCGGCCATGAACGGGTTGTCTTCGGGCATGTTGGCGAAGACGACCAGCTTCGCGCAGCCGAACCCGTCCCGGTCCGCCGTCTTCGAAGCCGTCTCCTTTATCGCCTTTCCCATGAGGGACACGGCATCCATGTTGATCCCGGCCCGGGTGGAAGCCACATTTACCGAGGCGCACACCCTCTCGGTCGTAGCGAGGACTTCGGGAATGGTGTCGATCAAGTGCCGGTCGCCCCGGGTGAAGCCTTTCTGCACCAGCGCCGAGTACCCTCCGATGAAATTGACCCCCACTTCCCGCGCCGCCTCGTCCAGGGCAACGGCCACCGCCGGGTATTCTTCAACCTCCAGGCCCTCGGCGACAGCCGCGACGGGAGTCACGGCCAGGCGCTTGTTCACGATGGGAATCCCATATTTCCTCGAAATCCGGTCGCAAGTGGAAACCAGGTCGCGGGCGTGCTTATTGATTTTCTGGCGAACCCGGAGGCACACGTCGCGGACGGAGGGACCGGCGCAGTCTCTCAGACTGATGCCCAGGGTGACCGTGCGCACGTCCAGGTTCTCATTCTTTAACATCTCCATGGTCCGGATGATTTCCTCGGAACTGAGCATGATAACCTCAAAAAAAGTTCGGAGTTCGGAGTAATTTAGTTCGGAGCAAGTTGAGCTTGAGGAACGAAGACCTGCTCAAGCCTATCATCCAGTAAAACCGCCTGACAGGTCAGGAGAATTTTACTCCGAACTCCGAATTAAATTACTCTCTATATCTGATTGATCGCCCTGAAAATATCCCGATGCTGGAGGTCCACGGAAACCCCCATCTCCTGGCCCCGCTGCCGAAGCTTCTCCTGAATCACCCCGTAATCCGTCTTCTTGGGGATATCCACCTCGAAAACCTGCAGGTATTCCCATTTCTGCTTCCCCGGCGAGACGCGGGCAGCGAGGTTAGTGATGTTGATCCCCCGCTCCGCCAGGATCTCCGTAATCCCGTACAGCACGCCCGGCCGATCTTCTCCCTGAACGATGATGATGAAGGGCTCGGTCTCCCCCGCTTCGAAGGAGATCATGTCCTCGGGTTTGAGCTGTCGCAGGTTTATGTCCAGGTCTAATTCTCCGGACAATTCGGCAAAACCACCCCTGAGCATGTCGAGGGAGCCCGCCTCGCCCAAAGAGCCGATGACGATCATGGCGAATTGTCCCCGGAGCACCGTTTGGGAAAGCTCTTCGATATTGCACCGGTTCCGGTAGAGAACACCCGATAGGCTCGCTACGATGCCCGGCCGGTCGCGGCCGATGACCGTGACGGCGATCCACTTCTTCTGGTCATCCAGTTCCATGCCAAGGCCCTCAAGTCGTGCTTTTTTCCAGGAGTTCGCTCAATCTTTTCAGGTGCCTTCTTTCCTGGCCCAGGAGCGTCTGAAACACCCGCTTGGGATCCCCGCCCTGCACCTTGCGCTCCATCTTGATATAAAGGTCGACCGCGTTTGCTTCCTGGGAGATGGAAAGATCCAGGGCCTCTCTCACGTCCTTTCCCCGGACCCATTCCAACGCTTCGCGGAGGGGCATCCCCCCTTCGAGGTATTCGACACCGGGTTCGGCGCTCCCAGGCAACTCAGGCCTTGCGGTCCCTGTTCTTTGGCCGGAAATGGCCTGATAGAGTTCGAAAAGCGAGTTCCTATGTCTTTCCTCGTCCGCCGAGAGGTCTTGAAAAAGTGCGATCGCCTCCTCGTCTCCCCTCTTCCCGCTCATCTCGGCGTAAAATTTCCGGGAGGCTTCCTCCAGGATCCATGCCAATGCCGTCAGCTCTTCCGGACTTTTCGCCCCCTCGAAATAGGCCATCCCCGCTTCAGGGGCACCCTTGGCGACCAGCCCCTTCCAGGCGTTGATCCCGCCTTCCATGGTGTAAACCTGTTTGAAACCTTCCCGGGAGAGGATCGCGGCAGCGGCCCGGCTGCGCACCCCCGCCTGTCAGTAGGTGATCGTAACCTTCTCAGGGTCGAGTTCCCGAAGGCGATTCTCCAGCTCGCCCATGGGCATCAACCGTGCTCCCGGCAAATGTTCCTTCTCGTATTCCCGGGGCGTTCGGACGTCCACCAGGTTGTACTCCTGCGGGCTTTCCCGGTCCAGGAATTCCCTCACTTCGTCCGCGGTCCAGGCAGGAACCGGTTTGAAGTAATCCAAGACTCCCATGTTTCACCCCCTGAAAATGAGCACGGAAACGTGCTCCTGGGAAAAGCTCCAAATTTAGCTCATACTATCACGGAAGATACCCGGAGGGGAAACCCTCGAATGGCTTCAAACCCCTCATTGATTCCCCGCACCCGTGTCGTAGCAAGGGTTTGGACAAGGCCGTTCGAAACTGGTACGATTGCACGAATCCAGACACGAGAAGGTAACGGACAACATGGGCAAAGTTGGGAAGATTTCTTTTCTAAATCTCTGGCTCCCATTGCTTTTATTCTTCTCCCCTCTCCTGGACGCGGCCGAAATCACCCCTTTTTACACCCAGAACCAAAGTCCCCTGGTACGGATTTTCGGGCTGCCTTCCATCGGAAATGCGGCCGTCCTTCAGTCGAGGAAGGCCGACCTGAGGATGGTCCTGGACTACGCGAGCAATTACGCGCAGGACTCCAACCCGCGGGAAAATATTCTGCTCGATGGGGAAAGCGCCCGCGCCGCAGTGGACGCCAGGTTCGGGATCGGAAAGGGCTTTGAAGCCGGGGCAGTGATTCCTTATATCGTGCAGGGAGGAGGCTTCCTCGACGGGTTCCTCATCGATTACCACAACACCTTCGGGTTCCCCCAGGGCGGTCGGGACGAGGCGCCCCGGAATCGGCTTCTCTACCTGTACCAAAAAGACCGGCAAACCCGCCTGCGCGTCGATCAGTCCGGGAGCGGGATCGGAGATATTCAATTAACCGGCGGCTTCCAGGTTTACCGGAGCGAGGTGAACCCTTCCCGGGCAGCCGCCCTGCGGGCTTCTCTCAAGCTCCCCACGGGAGAAAGCGCAGAGCTTCGAGGAAGCGGCAGCACGGACCTCTCCCTGTGGCTCACGGCATCAGACGATTATTCGTTGGCTGTCGGCCATTTCACGGTTTTCGGGGCGGCAGGGATCATGGGGTTGACGAAAGGGGATGTCCTTCCGGAGCAGCAACGCAACGTCGCGGGGTTTGGGAGCTTGGGGGCGGGATGGAGCCCGGCCCGGTGGATCGCGTTCAAGGTGCAGGCGAACGGGCATACCGCCTTTTACAAGGAAAGCGCCCTGCGGGAGCTGAACGCCGCCTCGGTCCAGTTGACGATCGGCGGCACGTTATCCTTCAGCGAAACGATTCTGCTGGACGTGGGAGTCACGGAAGACCTCGTCGTGAAAACCGCGCCGGACGTGGTCTTCCATCTGGGATTGCGGGTCGGGCTTTAACCGGAGATGGGAGGGTCAGCTCAGTTTAAATGATTCCCCGTCGCAGTTCATGAACCTCAAGCCGCCTTCTTTCTTTTTGCCAGACCTTAGCCTTTCCCACGGGCTTTCTTTACCTCGAACAGGAAACTGCGGGCATTTTCCACGATCACGGAATATTTCTTCTCGGCCACGGCCTTCTTGTCCACCAGCTCCCCGCCCGCTGCGATGGCTGCCGCCCCGGCCTTGATGAACTCCCCGGCATTCTGCAAGTTGACTCCCCCGGTGGGAACCAGGGGAATTTGGGGAAGGGGTGCGCGGACCGCCCGGATGTACGCGGGCCCTCCCACCTGGGCGATGGGAAATACCTTCACCAGGTCCGCCCCCGCCTCCCAGGCCGTGAGAATCTCAGTGGGGGTCAGCGAGCCCGGGATCACAACCGCGCTGTACCGCTTGCACATTCTTATCACTTCCAGATTCAGAGTCGGGGTGACCACAAATTTCGCGCCGCTGAGCAGCGCCGCCCGGGCCGTTTCCGGGTCGAGGATGGTCCCCGCTCCCAGCAGGACTTCCCGGCCGAACCTCTGGGTGACCTCTTTCATGACGTCCAGGGCGCCGGGCACGCTCATCGTGACCTCAATGACCGAGATCCCTCCTTCCCGGATGGCCTTGGCCACCTCGAAAGCCTCCGCGGCAGACGAAACCCGGATGACGGGGACTACGCCCTCTTCCAATATTTTCGCGAGTGTTTCATTCATCGACTCTCTCCTCCAGGGGAAGAACAACTAATTATTTATTGGGACGCAGATTTCCGCAGACACGCGCAGATTAAAGAATTAACCGCAGAGTACACAGAGAAAGGGCTGTTCACCCCTTTATTTGATAATTTTGTTTCAATGAAAAATCATCTCTGTGATCTCTGTGGTTCAATTTTCTATGTATTCAGAATCCTGCAAATCTGCGCTTCATCTGCGTCCAATAATGAAAAATAAATTCCGCATTCGGCAATTTATCTATCTGGATATTCTCAGCCCCGCCCCTTTGATCTGGGCTTCCACTTCTTCCAGGGTTGACCAGTTAAAGTCCCCCGGCATGGTGTGCTTTAGCGCCGAAAGCGCGTTGCCGTACTTCACGCCCTTCTCCGCGCCCCCGCTCAGGTAGCCGTAGATGAACCCGGCGGTGAAGGAATCCCCGGCCCCCACCCGGTCCACGATCTCGACAGAGTAGGTCCGGTCCGAATAGATCTTTCCGTCGGCATAAGCGATGGCGGTCCAGTTGTTCTTCCAGACGGACACGTCTTCCCTCAAGGTTATGGCCACCGCTTTGAACCCGAAGGTCCTGGCCAGCGCCTCCGCTGCTTTCTGGTAGCTCTGCTCGCGGATCCCGAAGACAACCCCCGTGTCTTCTTCCGTTGTGGTGATGATATCCACCATTTTCATCAGAGGCTCCTGGCATTTTCTCGCATCCGATGGGGACCAGAGCTTCTTCCGGTAGTTTAAGTCGTAGCTCACCAGGCACCCCGCCTCTTTCGCCGCCTTCATAGCCGCGGTTGTCGTTTCAGCCGCGGAAGGACTGAGCGCCGGGGTGATCCCGCTGACGTGGAAAAGCTTAACCCCGGAAAGGATTTCTTTCCAGTCCACTTCGCCGGGCTGGATCAGGCTGATAGAAGAATTCGCCCGGTCGTAGAGGACGGAGCTGGCCCTGGGCGCGGCCCCATACTCGACAAAATAGAGCCCCTGCCGCCCGCGGTCGCTGAAGATTACCCGGGATACGTCCACGCCCAGCTCGCGGGCCCGGTTTCTAACCATTTTTCCAAGGGCGTTGCTGGGAAGCTTGGAGATCCAGGCCGCCGACATGCCCAGCCGCGAGACCCCGACAGCCACGTTCAGCTCGCTGCCGCCGATCTCCACGTCCAGAGAATGGGTCTGCTCCAGCCGCGCAAAGTGCGGCGGAGACAGACGGAGCATTGCCTCGCCAAAAGTGACGACATCGTACATGATGGCACCTCTCGGGTGAAAAGATGATTATAGTGAACGGCTTAAGTAAGTCGACATCCAGTTGCCTCTTATTGACTTATGTCTCGCCGTAAAATCCCCCCTGCCCCCCTTTGATAAAGGGGGGTTTGGGGGGATTTACCAGGGATTGCCCATGCAATGTCCACTTTCTTTGGTCGGGCACTATAGATCCTACATCAGAATCTATTTACGATCAACCTCTCGAACCCTGAATTGCCTTTTACAGGTCCACTCCGTCGATCGGCGATCCGCAGCGGGAACATTTCTTGTCTTTGATCTGGTATTTGACAATCTGAAACCCGAAACGGTCCACCAGGAGCTCCCCGCAGTTGTAACAGTACGTGTCTTCCCCAGCATCCCCGGGCACGTTGCCCGTGTACACATACCGCAATCCGGCGTCCAGCCCGATCTTTCGGGCCTCCTCGAGAATTTTGACCGAAGTGGGAGAGCGGTCGAGCATCTTGTAGGTGGGATGGAAACGGCTGATGTGCCAGGGAACCTCGGCGCCCAGCGAGACGATGAACCGGGCGAGCTCGGTCAGCTCGGTTTCCGAATCGTTCAGTCCGGGGATAATCAGGGTGGTGATCTCCACCCAGATCCCAAGGTCCTTCATCACCCGCAATGAATTGAGGACCCCTTCCAGTTTGGCTCCACACCGTTTCCGGTAAAACTCCTCCCGGAACGCCTTCAAGTCCACGTTGGCCCCGTGGAGATGGGGATGGATCGTCCGGAGCGCTTCCTCGGTCATGTATCCATTGGTGACAAAAATGTTCTTCAACCCCGCCTCTGCGGCCTCGCGGGCAATTTCGAAGGCGTACTCGAAGTAAATCGTGGGTTCGGTGTAAGTGTAAGCGATCGTTTGACACCGGGCTTTCTTCGCCCAGGCCACAACCTGTTCCGGGCTGGCGTCTTCCCCGGAGATGAAATTCTGGTCCCGGGGCATCTGGGAAATTTCATAATTCTGACAGAAATCGCAGTGGAAGTTGCAGCCTACCGTGGCGATGGAAAAAGATTGGGACCCGGGGGCGAAATGGAACATGGGTTTTTTTTCGACGGGGTCTACGTTCCTCGAGATGAGCCGGCGGTACACCAGGGTATAGAGAGTCCCCCCCTGGTTCTCGCGGACCCCGCAGATCCCCCGCTGGCCTTCGCCAATCCTGCAGCCGTGGTTGCAGAGGTAACAGCGAACTCTCCCGTCGGATGTTTTTTCATACAGCATCGCTTCTTTCATGGGAAACCCTTTCATGTGGGTTCAGGCTCCGGGGCTTTTTTTTTCCCGAAGATCCTGACCAGCCAGATGGACATTTCGTAGAGAACCTGCAGGGGCGCCATCATCAGGAGCATGGTGTAGGCATCCGGCGTGGGGGTGAGGGCAGCCGAAAGAAGCGCGTTGATCAGGAGGGCGTATTTTCGGTTTCGGGCCAGGAAATCATACCCGACCAGCCCCACCCTCCCGAGGATGAGCATGACGAGGGGAAGCTCGAAAATCAGGCCGAAAGCGAAAATGAGGCCGATGGAAAAAGTGAGGTAGCGGGCCAGGCCGATCATCGGCTTCAGGGTGTCGCTGCCGTAAGTCACGAGAAAATTTATGCCCACGGGGAGGACCAGAAAATAACAGAAGAAGCTCCCGCCGTAAAAAAGGGCTGTGGCCGAAAGGACGATGAGCAGGGAGTAGCGCCGGGGAAAGGACGGGAGAAGAGGCGAAAAGGCCCCCCAGAGGCCGTTGAAGATAAAGGGCGCGGCCAGAAAAACGCCCATGAACAGGGACAGGCGGAGCGAAGTTAAAAAGCCCTCCGGCAGGCCGTACATGATCAGCGGGAGGCCCAGGGGTTTCTGGAGGAAATGCAGGGCGTCTTTCCAGAAGAAAAAAGAGACCGCCGAGAGGACGGCGAGGATGATGAACATGCGGATCAGGGCCCCGCGCAGGCCCTCAAGCTTGTCGAAGACCTCGTTTCGGTCCATCTCCCGGATTTTGTCGCTCCAGCCCATAGCAAAAAATTATACCGCCCGGAAAGGAAGATTGGAAAGACAAATCTCCGGATAAGCTCACGCCAAGGCGCAAAGAACGCAAAGAAGGAAACAGAGAAACCCGCGCCTGAAATACGTCTTTCAGAGCTGCTGGTTGCTTTCTTGCCGTCCTTGGCGCCTTTGCGTGAGCAAATATAATGGGATGAATCCGGGGAGGAATTAAACCAGGATGGTTCCCTTGGGGATCACGACGAGGCCCGGTTCGGTGACGGTGAATTTCTTCGCGTCTTCTTCCAGGTTGATAGCCGATCTGGTACCCTTCGGGAACGACGGACGCCCTTGTCGATGATCGCCTTCTTCACCCGGGCCCGCCTTCCGATTTCAACCCCGTGCATGAGGATCGAATCCCTCACTTCGGAATAGCTGTGAATCCGGACCGACGGGGACAAGATCGACCGGGCGATTTTTCCGCCGCTGATGATGCACCCGCTGGAGACGATCGAGTCATAGCAGACCCCGATTCGCCCGGTGTCGTATTCTTCGAAAACCGTTTTCGCCGGGGGGAGGGGCGGGTAGTAGGTGCGGATGGGCCACTGAGTATCGTACAGGTTGAACTGGGGGTCCACCCTCACCAGGTCCATGCTGGCCTCGTAAAAGGCGTCGAGCGTCCCGATGTCCCTCCAGTACTTGGCCTGTTTCCTGTTCTCATCCCGGAAGCTGTAGGCGTAAACCCGGTCCTGGTTGACCATGGCGGGGATGACGTTTCTGCCGAAATCGTGCTGGGAAGCCGGCTCCTTGGCGTCCTCGATCACCCGCCGCACGAGCGCTTCGGTGTTGAAGACGTACACGCCCATGTTGGCCAGGATGAGTTCCGGCTGGCCGGGAATGGTTTTGGGAACCTGGGGCTTTTCCTCGAACCCGATGATCCGGTACTCCTCGTCCACCTGGAGGACCCCGAACTGGGGCGAAAGGTTCTTGTTCATTTCGATGACCGCGGCGGTGAGGTCCGCACGCTTCTCCCTATGATAGGCGATCATCTCCCGGTAGTTCATTTTGTAGATGTGGTCTCCCGAAAGGATGAGAACCAGGTCCGGGCGGTCCTGCTGCAGGACATACACGTTCTGGTAGATGGCGTCGGCGGTCCCCAGGTACCAGTCTTCCCCCACCCGCTGCTGGGCCGGGATGAGGTTGATGAATTCCCCCAGCTGGGCGCTGAAGATGTTCCAACCCTGCATGATGTGGCGGTTGAGGGATAGGGATTTGTACTGGGTGAGAAGGTTGATCCGGCGGACGCCGGAGTTCACGCAGTTGCTCAGGGTGAAGTCGATGATGCGGTAGATGCCCCCGAAGGGCACGGCGGGCTTGGCCCGGTCCTGGGTGAGCGGGTACAGCCGCTCGCCTTTTCCCCCGGCCAGCACCATGGCTAAGATTTGCTCGGGCAAAATGAATCTCCTCGCCGGCGAGGGATTATTTCGATTTTTTCCGCTTGTCCAGGACTTCGCGAATTTTCTGCTTGAGCTCGGTGAGGTCCGAAGATTTGATGACGTAGGCCTCGGCTCCCCAGGTCATGAAGTTGTCCTTGTACTGGGGGTAGGCGGTGTTGAGGATGACCGGGACCTGCCGGTCTTTTCCCAGCATGGCGGTGAGCGCCTCGATCCCGTCCATGACCGGCATGCGGATGTCCATGATCACCACCTGCGGTTTTTCCTTTTCGAATTTGGCCAGGCCCTCTTTGCCGTCTTTGGCCAGCACGACCTTGTAGCCTTCTTCTGTAAGTTCTTCCTGGTACAACCGGAGGAGGCTTATGTCGTCGTCTATACAGAGGACTTTTTCCACACATTCCTCCTTCAACGCAAGGGGAGAAGAACTGGATGGATTGGATCTAAAATTATTCTAACATATCCACCGGGTCGGCAAAAATAAAAATCAATCCTTTTCCTGGCGCAAATGGACCGTCCGCTGCGGGAAGGGCATCTCGATCCCTTCTTTCCGGAACCTCTCGAGGATCCTGTGCCGCAGCTCGTGCTGGACGCTGTACTGGTACACGAATTCCCGGACCTGGGCGTTCACGGAAAAATCCAGCGAGGATTCCCGAAAACCCGGAATGAAGCTGACCGAAGGGGGAGGGTCTTCCAGCATGCCATCGATCTTCGACGCCGCCTCTCTGGCTTCTTCGAGGAGAATCCTTTCCACCTTCCGGCTGTCGCTGTCACGGCTCACGCTGATGTTTAAAGTCAAAGCAAACCGGCGGTCGGGAAGGAAGTAGTTGGTGATAATGCTCTCCGAAAGCCGGGAGTTGGGAATCACGACGATGTTGTTGGCCAGCGTGCGGACGCGGGTGGAACGCCAACCGACGCCCTCCACGTACCCTTCCGGCCCGCCCTCCAGTTTGATGTAATCCCCGCCCCGGATGGGCCGGTCCGCCAGGATGTAGAGGCCGGCGAAGAAATTGGCCAACGTGTCTTTGAATGCGAGGGCCACCGCGAGCCCGCCGATTCCCAGGGTGGTCAGAAGAGGGGTAATGGAGATGCTCAGGCTGTCGAGAGTGATCAGCACCCCGATCAGAGCAATGAGGCCTTTCCCCAGGAGGTCCAGGATGCCCAGGGACGGCTGGAGAGGCTCATACCGCCTTCCGTACTCCATGAGGATCCCATGATAGATCCTGACGCAGGCCAGGATCAGAAAACTGGCGATGACGACCGCGATCCCGATCTGGGCGAACCGGGCCATCTTGGGAGTAAGGTCGAGAGCGCCCAGGGCGACCCAGCAGCCGACAAGGATCAGTAGAATCAGGATGGGTCCGTGGAGGGCCCCGATCAGGATATGGTCCAGGCGGTTCTTCTTCTCCTTCGCCGAACGGCGAATGTAGGAATCGAAAACGCGGGAGACGAAAACACTCAAGAGCACCCATGCGCCGAAGAAGACCGCCAGGGTCAGCCAGGGGGGGAGAGGAATGGAATACCCGAAAATTTGGGTCATGGAAATTCCTTGAAACAGTCCGAATCAAGAGATGAAGAATGCCGATCGAGGGAGGATGGAATGATCAGAGGGAAGAGAGGGGCTCTTTCTTCTTCCCTGTCATGCGGCCGTCCGCATTCCGGTTCACCCCTTCTTGCCCGGGCTGAGACTCTGATCGAAACGATTCCTCATCTCCTCGGCTTTTCTCTGGGCCTCGGGGCTCAAAGTTTGGGTTTCTTTCCTGGTCTCTTCGATGGCCGCGGGGAGGAAATCGAGTTCGTTTCTCATCTCCGGCGGCAGAGAAGGCTGAACCGCGGCGAAGGCTTCTTTGACGCGGTCCAGGTGCTTACCCGCGAGGCCGAAATTCTTTTCCGACAGATCGGCAACGACCTGACTCAGGATATCGGACATCTCCCGCAGCGTTTCCCGTGTCCTGGCTTTGGCCAGTTCTTTTTCCAGATTGCCGATCTTCGACTGCATTTCCCCCCTCGCCGACGCCCACTCCTTCTCCGCCGACTGCAGTTTCCAGTATCCAAGACCATACCCGGCACCGAAAGCGATCACGACAAGGACGACGAAAATAATAAAATTCCTTAATGCCCTCATCCACCCCCCCTTTCCGTCCAGTGGCGACACTGGCGTGCTGAAATAAGTGTTCTGTATTAACCCACCAGGTAAAAAATATCAGCAACCGCTTTCCGCGCAGCCTCGTCTCGATAGAGGTTCAATTGCATAATATCACGAGCGCGGGGCGGGAAAAAGCGGGGCTTACTCAACCTTTGTTCTTGAAAAATACCGCGGAGAGCGGAGGCAGAGTTACCGTGAGCAGGTAGGGCCGGCCGTGGAAGGACAGAGGGGCCGCTTCCACCCCTCCCAGGTTCCCCTGGCCGCTCCCGCCGTAATCCAGGGCATCGCTGTTGAGGACCTCTTCCCAAAATCCTCCGCGGGGCGCGCCGAGCCGGTAGTTCCGGCGCGGGACGGGGGTGAAGTTGCAGGCCGCGAGCAGGATGTCGCGGGTGGATTGGCCTTTGCGCATAAAACTCAGCGTGCTGTTTTCCGAATCGTTGCAGTCGACCCACTCAAACCCGGCGGGGTCGAAGTCCAGCTCGGAGAGAGCCGGCTCTCTCCGGTAGAGCCCGTTCAAATCCGCGACCCATCGGCGCAGTCCGGCATGGGGAGGGGTTTGAAGGAGGTGCCAGTCGAGGCTCTCTTCGTGGGACCATTCCCGCAGCTGCCCGAACTCGGCCCCCATGAAGAGAAGCTTCTTTCCCGGCTGACCGTACATGTACCCGAAAAGGAGCCTCAGATTGGCGAATTTCTGCCACTCGTCCCCCGGCATCTTTCCCAGGAGCGAGCCTTTCCCATGGACCACCTCATCGTGAGACAGGGGGAGGACAAAGTTTTCCGTGAAGGCGTAAAGGAGACGGAAAGTCAAACGGTGATGTTGGTACTTCCGGTGAATCGGGTCTTTGGCCATGTACTCCAGAACGTCGTGCATCCACCCCATGTCCCATTTCATCCCGAAACCCAGGCCCCCCACGTAGGTAGGCCGTGAGACCATGGGCCAGGCGGTCGATTCCTCGGCGATCGTCTGCGCTTCGGGGAAGTTCTGGTACACCTCCTGGTTAAACCGGCGAAGAAAAGAGATCGCCTCCAGGTTCTCCCGCCCCCCGTGTTCGTTGGGGATCCACTCGTTTTCCCGGCGCGAATAATCCAGGTAGAGCATGGACGCGACGGCGTCCACCCGCAGGCCGTCGGCGTGGTACATGTCCAGCCAGAAGATGCCGCTGCTCAGGAGGAAACTGCGCACTTCGTTCCGGCCGTAGTTGAAGATGAAGCTGTTCCAGTCCGGGTGAACCCCTTTGCGGGGGTCGCTGTGCTCGTAGAGATGGGTGCCGTCGAAGAACCCGAGCCCGTGCTCATCGTTGGGATAATGGGAGGGAACCCAGTCGAGGATCACCCCGATCCCGTTCTGGTGGAGGTGATCCACGAGATACATGAAGTCCTGGGGCGTCCCGTAGCGGCTGGTCACGGCAAAATAGTTGCTGACCTGGTACCCCCAGGAACCGTAGAAGGGGTGTTCCATCACCGGGAGAAACTCCACGTGGGAGAAACCCGCGCTCTTCACGTACTCGGCGAGCCTGGGGGCAAGCTCCCGGTACGTCAAGGAGCGCCGCCCCTCCTCGGGCACCCGCGTCCAGGACCCCAGGTGGACTTCGTAGGTGGCGACGGGCGCGGAACGGCTGTTGGAGCGTCCTCTATTCGCCATCCATTCCCGGTCTCCCCATTCATATTGCAGGTCCCATATGATCGATCCGGTTCGGGGGGGAACTTCGTTCCGGAAAGAAAATGGGTCTGACTTGTCGGCCCGGTATCCCCGGTACCGGGATTGAACGTGGTACTTGTACGCGGTCCCTTTGCGCACACCGGGGATAAACCCTTCCCAGATTCCCGAGACCTCCCTGGAACCCAGGAAATGGGCGGATTTGTCCCACCCGTTGAAATCCCCGATGACCGAGACCCTCTCCGCGTTGGGAGCCCAAACCGCGAAGTAGGTGCCTTCCTCCCCATCGTGCACCATGGGATGAGAGCCGAGTTTCTGGTAAAGACGGAAGTGGCTTCCCTGGTTGAACAGGAAAAGATCGTCCGAAGTGAGGAGGGTCATCCGTACCTGACCCCTGTGATGGGCGCCGGCCGGATTCCCCATGTGTTCTTTCTCTCCTCGAATGTCGGATGAAACTGAAAAATCTTCACCATTATCACCCCGGGGTCCAGTTTAGGCTGGATCCCGGTTTTCACCGGGATCCTGGATTCCGGCCTTCGCCGGAATGACGGGGTTCCGCAGTGGTTTAAGTTTCTCGAGTTCATCATGATTAGCACCTGTAGATTTCCGGCTTTTGCCGGAACAGACGACGGCCCATATGGCGCTGTCTTGCCTGGCATCCTTCCGCCGATTTGCCCGCACCATCACCATTCCCGTCAGCTCTTCAGCAGCTGCTGGATCCCCTGGAGAGGAATCCTGACCCAATCCGGACGGTTGTTCAGCTCATACCCCAGTTCATACACCGCTTTCTCCAGGACGAAAAGGTCCAGGAGGAGGCGGGCTTCCTCCCGGTCCGAGGGCAGCAGGTTCTTCGAGGATGCCCATTGAAAGTAGGATTTCAGAAAAACGGCCGAAACCCAGGACTGCCAGAAGCGGGCCCAGAATTCCAGGGTCGGGAAATCCTCGGGACGGATCAGCCCCTTGTCCCGCTGGGAAAAGAGTGCCGAATAGGCAGCGTAGTGGAAGGACCGGAGCATCCCGGAAACATCCCGCAGCGGGCTTCGCTTGATCTTGCGTTCGGTCAGCGAGCGGGCGGGCTCCCCCTCGAAGTCGATGATCACGAAGTCCTTCCCCGTGTAAAGCACCTGGCCCAGGTGGTAATCGCCGTGGCAGCGAATCCGCATCCCGGTCATCTTCCGGTCGGCGATCCCCCGGAAGCGGTCGAAGATCTTCGTCTCGAGCTCGAGGACCTTTTGGGCTTCCGGGCGCACTTCTTCGGGAAGGTCCTTTGCCTGCTGGCTAAGGAGCCGGAACACCTGGCCGGTGAGGGTGCGCGTGGATTGGAAAAGCGATCTCTGGTACAGCTTCGAGAAAGGCGCGGGGGCAAATTCTGGCCGGTCGGCCTCCGAGCCGAGGGCCAGGTGCATTTCGGCCGTTCGCTGCCCGAGGAGGCGAGCCGATTCCAGGTAAGGACCGATCGTCTCCACCGCGATCTGCGGCGGTTCCTGGCCCGCGGCGTCCCAGGGAGTCGGCGGAAGGGAGTACCCGGCGGACGAGCCCCTGGCCAGGGCTCGCTCGAAATAGCTTTCCAGCGAATCGACGGTGTAATTCCAGGCGTCCCCCTGGTTGGGGATGTACCCGTGAAGGATCCCGAGGGTCACCGGCTCCTGTCTCGGCCGGAGGTATTCGATGGCCCCCGCTACCGGGGGGACGTGGGCAAATCTCTTCTCCGTGAGAAACCGCCCGATTTCAAGGTCCGGGTTGGTCCCCGGGTGAAGGCGGCGGTAGAGCTTCAGGATGAACTTATCCCCGTACACGAGCGAGGTGTTGCTCTGCTCCGTCCGGTTGAGGGAAATGCCGAGCCGCTCCTGCGCGGAGCCCCGGACCCGCTTGAATTCCGGCGTGCGCCAGGCCTTAAGCTCGCCCCGCAACCCCTCCCTGCGGCGGTGGCGCGCCATTCCGATCAGCAGGGATTGGGCGAAGTTTTCCTCGAAGAGCGCGTCGTACAGGATTCCTTCTTCCCCCCGGTCCGAAAACTGCAGACGGGCGAGGACCGTTTGCTGCTGGCTGCGCAGCACCTCTTCCTGCCGGGCGCCGGTCGCGTAGGTGAGGGGGAGCGAATAGATCTCGGGCTCGGCGCCAAGGTATTCGACCTTTACCAGGAGGAGAAAACCGGGGCTGCTGCCGTCCGTCACCGGGAGGATCTCCTCGATCGTCGCCACCCTGATTCTCTCCGCCTTTCCCCCGTACCAGCGATGCCGCCTCATGTAGCCGGGCAGGACTTTTTCCAGGGCGGTCTTGTCCCTCCCCTGGAAGACCGATTCCCATTTGCCCGCGAGCGTTAAAACCGGGAGCTGCAAGGCCGCGCCTCCCGCCTCCGTTTCTTTTCCGTCGGCTCTCGATTCCAGGGAGAACCAGTAAAAAGAATGGGGACCCAGGGTGATGAAGTAAGGAAGTTCCCCGATGGCCGGGAAATCGGTCCGGCTGAACATCTCCACGGGAACCATGCCGCGGAAAGCCGGGAGGTCGAGCTCGAGGTATTGGACGAAACGGGAGAGGTTGGCCACCACGAGGATGCACTCCCCTTCGAAGCGGCGAATGAAGATCAAGACCTTCCGGTTCTCCGGCTGGAGAAATTCAATCGTCCCCCGCCCGAAAGCTTTCGTCCTCTTCCGCAGGGCGATGAGCCGCTTCATCCACCAGAGGAGGGAATGGGTATTGTTCTGCTGGCCCTCGACGTTGACCGCCTCGTAGTGATATTCCGGGTCTATGATGACCGGCAGGTACAGGCGCTGGGGGTTGGCCCGGGAAAAACCCGCGTTCCGGTCGGAACTCCACTGCATGGGCGTCCGAACCCCGTTGCGGTCGCCCAGGTAAATATTGTCCCCCATGCCGATCTCGTCCCCATAATAAAGGATGGGCGTCCCGAACAGGGAGCAGAGGAGGCTCTTCATGAGTTCGATTCTCCGCCGGTGGTTGCCGAGGAGAGGGGCGAGGCGGCGGCGGATCCCCAGGTTGATCCGCATGCGCGGGTCCTGGGCATAGACCCGGTACATGTAGTCCCGTTCTTCGTCCGTGACCATCTCCAGGGTCAGCTCGTCGTGATTGCGTAGGAAAAGCGCCCACTGGCAGCTCTCCGGAATCGCCGGGGTCTGGTCGAGGATGTCGAGCACCGGAAACCGGTCCTCCATGTGCAGGCCCATGAAGATCCGGGGCATGAAAGGAAAATGAAAGGCCATGTGGCTTTCGTCCCCGTTGCCGAAATAGGCTACGGCATCCTCGGGCCACTGATTGGCCTCCGAAAGGAGCATCCGATTCTTGAACTTTGCGTCCACGTGGGCCCTCAGCTCCTTCAGATAGGCATGAGTCTCGGGCAGGTTCTCGCAATTGGTCCCCTCCCGCTCGAAGAGGTAGGGGACAGCGTCCAGCCGGAGGCCGTCCACCCCCAGCTCCAGCCAGAAGTCGATGACCCGCAGCATCTCCTCCCGCACGCGGGGGTTGTCGTAGTTCAGGTCCGGCTGGTGAGAGTAGAACCGGTGCCAATAGTATGCCCCGGCCACCCGGTCCCAGGCCCAGTTGCTGGACTCGAAATCCTGGAAGATGACCCGCGCGTCGCGGTACCGTTCGGTTGTTTCGTTCCAGACGAAAAAATCCCGCGCCGGACTCCCGGGCTTCGCCCGGCGGGCCCGCTGGAACCAGGGATGTTGGTCGGAGGTATGGTTCAGGACCAGCTCGGTGATCACCCGCAGCCCCCGCCGGTGGGCTTCTCCCAGGAAGAGTTTGAAATCCCTCATCGTCCCGTAGGCGGGGTGAATGTCGGTGTAGTCGGAGATGTCGTACCCATCGTCCTTGAGTGGCGAAGGGTAGAAGGGGAGCAGCCAGACGGCGGTGATCCCCAGATCCTGCAGGTAATCCAACTTTTCGGTAAGGCCCTTGAAATCCCCCACCCCGTCCCCGTCGCCGTCGAAGAACGCCTTCACGTGGAGTTCATAGATGACGGCGTCCTTGTACCAGAGGGAATCGTCCTCCAGGGGGAAGATGTCTTTCTTTCTCCTAGCCATCCGGCGCTCCTCTACAGAAAGTAATCGAAATCCCGCTCCGAACGGACGCGCCGTCTCAGGCGGAAAATCTGGGCGGGGGCAATTCGAGGGTCGATTTCCACGTAATTTTTCACCCCGGTCCAGAGGTACCGGCCGTCGCTTAAAAGGTCATGAACCTGGAAGGTTTGGCGGGGGTCGATGTCCAGTTCGGCAAGGGGAAGCTCCAGCCAGCCGGAGTGGGTGTGGCGAGGGTCGAGGTTGACGATCACCAGGATAAAATCGGAGAGGTCCTCCGTTTGCTTGCTGTAACAGATCAGCTGGTCGTTGTCGATGGGGTGGAAGCGCAGGTTCCAGTCACGCTGCAAGGCCGGATTTTCCCGCCGGATCCGGTTTACCCGGGTGATGAAATCTTTGAGGCTGTCTCCCCTGTCCAGGTCCCAGTTCCGGATCTCGTATTTTTCGGAATTGGCGTACTCCTCGCTCCCGCGTTCCCGGGGAAGGTTCTCGCAGAGTTCAAAAGCCGGGCCGTAAATTCCGTAATTCGCGCCGAGCGTGCCCGCCAGGACCAGCCTGGCCATGAACGCGGGCCTTCCGCCCATCTGCAGATTTTCGGCCAGAATGTCGGGGGTGTTGGGCCACAGGTTGGGGCGAAAATAGTCCCGGACCTCCGTCCCGGCCAGCTCGGTGAAATACTGGGTGATCTCCCATTTGGTGTTGCGCCAGGTAAAATAAGTGTACGATTGAGTGAAACCAAGCTTGGCCAGGCGGTACATCACCTTAGGCCGGGTGAACGCTTCGGCCAGGAAGATCGTCTCCGGGTGATCTTTCTTGACCTCCCGGATGAGCCATTCCCAAAACCCGAAAGGCTTGGTGTGCGGATTGTCCACCCGGAAGATGCGGATCCCCTCCCCCAGCCAGAAGAATACAATCCCACGGAGCTCTTCCCACATCTCTTTCCAGCTGTCAGTCTGGAAATCGAAAGGGATGATGTCCTCGTATTTCTTCGGCGGGTTCTCCGCGAACTGCACCGTCCCGTCCGGCCGCCAGCGGAACCACTCGGGGTGTTCTCCCGTGTAGGGGTGGTCGGGGGCGCATTGAAATGCGAGGTCCATCGCGATCTCCAGGCCGGCTTCCCCGGCCTTGCGCACAAAACGCCGGAATTCTTCGAGCGTCCCGAGGCCGGGATGCACCGCCTTGTGTCCTCCCTCTTTTGACCCGATCGCCCAGGGGCTTCCCACGTCCCCCTCCGCCGCGGAAGGCTGGTTGTTTTTCCCCTTGCGCTTGCTGCGGCCGATCGGATGGATGGGCGGCAAATACAAGACGTCAAAACCCATGGAGGAAACGTAACCCAGGCGCGACTCGCAGTCTCTGAACGTGCCGTGTTGTCGGCCGTCCGTCGTGCAGGAGCGGGGGAACATCTCGTACCAGCTGCTGAACCGGGCCTTCTCCCGGTCCACCGAGACCGAAAGCTCCCGGCCGTAGGTTGAGACCCCTTCCTTCTCCGGGTAGAGGGACACCGCGGCGGCCACTTCTCCACCCATTGCCAGGCGAATGCCTGCCCTCGCTTCCCCCGGATTTTCCAAGAAACGGGCCCATTCCCGGAGCTTCCCCGCGTCCGTCCCGGCGGCTCTTTCGCTCGTTTCCGCGAGGATTTGGGCCCCTATTTGAAGGTCCACGGACACATCCTGGCCGGCCCGGACCTTCTCCCCAAGATCCTTTCGCCAGGACTTGAACCGGTCAACCCAGGCCTTCAGGGTATAAGAATACCGGCCCGGCACTGAAACCCGGAAAGACCCTTCCCAGCGGTCATTGGCGATGGGTTCCATGGGGACCTGTACCCAATCGGGGTCGGTCTCTTTCCGGTAGAGCAGCGCCGCCGAGAGAACGTCATGTCCGTCCGCAAAAATATCGGCCTCCACCGCGACCTTCTCCCCCACGGTGCGCTTGATGGGAAACCGGCCGCAGCCGATTTCCGGCTTTACCCCTTCGATGACCACCCTGTTTCGCGACTCTTCACCCATTTTCGCCCGATGCCCTCCGGCCATAAGCCACCCGACTCTGAACCCGTCGATTCAAGAATTCCCGGTCCTCTCCCATTTAGCCTAAGGAAACCCGTATGGGTCTTTGCGGTGTGATTCGGCTGCCCGGAATAAAAAGTTCGCCCTGCGCGGACACAACCATGATGTACATGTCCGTTCTTGGAAAAGCCGTATTGACGAAACCGGCAAGGGTTCCGCGAAACTTCTTCCGACCATACCGAAGCGGGGGCCCTGGAAGGAACCTCTGGACCGCGGCTCAGTCAAGGTTCTCAAAAATAGCTTCCCCTGAGAATGGGGTGAATTTCTTATTCGGGAAGGATCTTGACTGTATTTGGGGCGGTTCCCGGCCTTACCTTCCACCGGCTCGCCCGGGCTCAAAGCCGCGCGGCAGGATTCCTGGGCTTCCCCCGGGGAAGTTTCAGGTCAGGTTGGAACCCCCCGGATGAACGCCGCGGTCTCCTCCGGCAGGGCGGTGTTGATGAACATTCCCGTGCCCAGCTCGAAACCTGCGGGCGTAACCAGGCGGGGGAGGATCTGCAGGTGCCAGTGAAAATACTCCTCCTGCTCGTCTTTGATCGGGGCGCTGTGGATGATGTAATTATAATCCGGGTTGTTCAAGCCTTGATACAACTGGAGAAGGGTTCTCTTTAATACCCAGGCAAATTCCTTGGCCTCTTCCATGGAGAGGGCGCTGAAGGAAGCCTGGTGCCTTTTGGGGATGATCCAGGTCTCGAAGGGGGCGCGGGAGGCGAAGGGGTGAAAGGTGGCGAATCGGTCGCTCTCCAGGATCAGGCGGCTGCGCGCCCTCAGCCCTTCCTTCAGAATGTCGCAATACACGCAGGTCCCCTCGTCATCGAAGTGGCCCGCCGCCTTTTCAAAGCGGTAGCGGATCGTGAGCGGTACGATGGGCATGGCGACCAGTTGGGAATGGGGGTGTTCCAGAGAGGTCCCCGCCCGAGGGCCGTGATTCTTGAAGATGATGATCAGCTTGAACCGGGGATCTTCGCGCAGGGCCAGGTATCGCTCGCGGTAGGTAAGCAGAATTTCCTCTACCTGCTTATCCTCCATCGTGGGGATGGACAGGTCGTGGCGGGGGGTCTCGATGATGACCTCGTGCCGGCCGACTCCATCCATCTTCCGGAAAAACCCGTCGGTTGCCTGGCGGGACAAGCTCCCTTCGGGAATCAGGGCGGGAAACTTGTTGGGGGTCACCCGAACCCACCACCCGGGCCCGTTCGCCGGCCCCCCGCTGCGGTAGGCCAGCGTCTCCGGAGGGGTCATGCTCTCATTCCCCGGGCAGAAAGGGCAATTGGCTTGAAAAGCCGGAAGCGAAACCGAGGGGGCGCTTTTTACGAAATCTTGGGGCCTCTTGGCCCGCTCGGTGGCGATGATGACCCACTGCTTGGTGGCCGGGTCCTGTCGCAGCTCGGGCATAATTCGCTCTTGGATATCAGATTTTCGATTGCCGATTGGCTCCGGGTACTTCGTGTTTCCAAATCTGAAATCTGCAATCGGCTATTGGTTTCTCTTCACCGCTTCGAGCTCCGCCCGGACCTTTTGCAGCTCTTCCCGGGCAGCCGCAAGTTTCCCCTCTTCCGCCCTGAGCTGGGCGACGGCGCGGGCCAGTTCCGCGTACGCGCGGGACAGGCGGGACGCCTGGGACAATTTAACCGCGTCTTTTGAACTCCGCCCGTCTTCCGCTGCGGCAAGGAATTCCCGCGCCTGCCGGAGAGGTTCGGGAGCGAATTTTTCCGCCTGCGCCGCCGCCGCTGCGGCGATGGCCATCCCTGCTTCCCGGAATTCCTGTTCGTGAGCCTGGGAAATAGATTCCGCCCAGGCAGGGCTTCCCGGCAAGAAGAGGAGGATCGCGAAATAGAATGTCCGAAGGAAAAAACCGACTCTCAGCGCCTGCATAAAAATTTTTGTTGGGATTCCTTTCCTTCAAATTCAAGCCGGGTTGATTATAAGCGGGGAGAAGAGGAAGAATCAAATCAAATGTGGAAGAATGGGAAGGGCTCGCTGGAAAGAAGAAGCCCCCTCGGGGTCCTGAGACCCTTCGGGGGCTCATGGGAGGAAAAGCCTCGCTCAGTCTTTGGGAATGCGCATGCCGTAGAAGGACCTCCTCACGAAGATCAGGGCGATGAAGAAAAAGACGAACCCCACATAATGGGCTATCCCTTTCATCATGGGAGAAATGGCGATCTCCATGGCGAGGATCCCAAAGAGGGTTGTGAATTTGATGATGGGGTTCAAAGCGACCGAAGCGGTGTCCTTGAACGGGTCGCCCACCGTGTCCCCGATGACTGTCGCCGCATGGAGGGGCGTTCCTTTTTCTTTCAAATCCACTTCCACAACCTTTTTGGCGTTATCCCAGCAGCCTCCCGCGTTGGCCATAAAGATCGCCTGGTACAGGCCAAACACGGCGATGGAGATCAGGTAGCTGATGAAAAACGACGCGGGAGCATTGCTGGCGCCGGGGGCGGAAAAGAAGGCAAACCCCAGGGCAAAGCAGAATATGGCGATGAAGATGTTGAACATCCCCTTCTGGGCGTACTGGGTGCAGATCTTCACCACCTCTTTGGATGTTTCCGTGGATGCGCTCAGGGTGGCGGTGTCATCCAGCTTTATGTTTTTCTTGATGTACTGAACCGCCCGGTAGGCCCCGGTGGTGACCGCCTGGGTGGAAGCCCCGGTGAACCAGTAAATCACCGCTCCGCCGCAGAGGAACCCCAGCAGGGTGAAAGGGTTGAGGAGGTTCAAAATCGATTCCGGCTGAATCCCCAGGCTTTTCCGCAGGAGCAGGATCAGGGAAAAGATCATGGTGGTGGCGCCCACCACGGCGGTGCCGATCAAGACCGGCTTGGCCGTGGCCTTAAAGGTGTTCCCGGCGCTGTCGTTCTCCTCCAGGTAGTGTTTGGCGTTATCAAAATTGGGCTTGAACCCGAATTGGCTCTGGATTTCGCTTTCCACGTTGGGGATGTTCTCGATGAGGGAGAGCTCGTAAATCGACTGGGCGTTGTCGGTCACCGGACCGTAACTGTCCACCGCGATGGTGACCGGCCCCATCCCCAGGAACCCGAAGGCCACCAGGCCGAAGGCGAAGATGGAGGAGTATTCCATGAACTTGTCCAGGCCGTTCAGGCTGGCGAAATAGGCGATCGACATCAAAGCAAAAATGGCCATCCCCAGCCAGAAGGCGCTGAAATTGCCGGCCACGAATCCCGACAGGATGCCCAGGGAGGCCCCGCCCTTCCCGGGCCGAGGTTACGACTTCCCGGCAGTGGATGGACTTGGAACTGGTGAAAACCTTTACCAGCTCGGGAATGAGGGCTGCGGCAACGGTTCCGCAGCTGATGATGATGGACAGGTTGAACCACAGGTTATTGGGCAGGTGGCCGATCTGCCAGTAGCTTGCCGCAAAGGTGACGATAATGGAAAGGATGGAGGTGAACCAGACCAGCATGGTCAGGGGGACTTCAAAGTCCATTTTCTTTCCGGGGGTTCCGTATCTGCTCGCGGTAACCGCCTTGTTAAATTGGAAGGCGACGATGGAAGTGATGATCATCAAAATACGCATGACGAAGATCCAGGTGATCAGCTCCGCGCGGAACTGGGCGAAGACCCCGAGGACGATGAAGCTGATGAGCGCGACGCCCGTCACCCCGTAGGTCTCGAACCCGTCAGCCGTGGGGCCCACGCTGTCGCCCGCGTTGTCTCCCGTGCAGTCGGCGATCACCCCCGGGTTTCTCGGGTCGTCTTCCTTTATATTAAAAACGATCTTCATCAGGTCCGACCCGATGTCGGCAATCTTGGTGAAGATTCCGCCGCAGATCCGGAGGGCGCTGGCGCCCAGGGACTCGCCGATGGCAAACCCGATAAAACAGGCCCCGGCATAACTTCTGGGCATGAAGACCAGGATGATGAGCATCATGATGAGTTCCACGCACACCAGCAGAACGCCGATGCTCATCCCCGCCCGCAGGGGGATATCCAGGAGCTTAAGGGGTTTGCCTTCCAGGGAAGCAAAGGCCATCCGTGAGTTCGCCAGGGTGTTCATGCGGATCCCGAACCAGGCCACGCCGTAGGACCCCAGGATCCCTATCACGGACCAGATGAGAATCAGGATCACTCCCCCCGCCTCCATGTGCTGCAGGAACCCGAAGTAATAGGCGATGCAAACGCCGATGAAAACCTCCAGGACGATCAGGAGTTTTCCCTGCTGTAGCAGGTAGGTCTTGCAGGTCTGGAAGATCACGTCAGCCACGTCCAGCATGGATTTGTGGGCCGGGAAGCTCTTCACTTTCTTGTATTCGTAGGCCCCGAAGAGCATCCCCAGAATGCAGATGATCAGGCCCAGCATGAGAATCGTGTTCTGGGCGTCATTCAGCACGGGGATTTCCAGCTCCGCTTCGCTGGCCAGAAGGGGGGTTGCCATGAGGAGGCAAAAAAGCCAGAAGACGATCACGCTGAGAATCTTAATGTTTTTCCCTCTCATCACTATGTCCTTTCCATGGGAGAAATGTGGTACGTCAAACCAGGACTGAATGAATATTCATTCGTGGCTTTTATCACAGCGTTGAAAATTTTGTCAAGACATTTATGAGCCGGCTTTTGCCGGAGCACAAAATTCCACCGGCGACGTATTCCTTAAAAGTATTGAATGGTTCCTGCGGGCTCGGCCTTCGGGACAAAATGAGGCATGAGGCGCTCAGCGCCCTGCAACACAAACATTTTGGAAAGGGGGAAAATTTCGCAAGGCCAATGCAGATTCGGGGCACCCCCCAACGCCGCGATTCCTCGCCGGCCACGGTCAGGCGTAAGGGATGCTGAAAAGAGCCTTGAGCGTTTGGGCAAAAAAAAGGCATAATCTAAAAAGATTATGCCTTTTCGATTCGGGTGAAAAAAGGTTACCCCTTCTTCTCTTCCTTCGGAGCGGCTTTCTTTTTGGCCGGAGGAGCTACGGAGATGGAATTGGCGACCATCTTTTCGCCTTCCTTTTTGTACATGACCGTAACTTTGGCGCCTTCTTTGACGTCGCCCTTCATCTTTGTGTCGCCGGTCACGTCAAAGGTCCACTCCTTGTCCTTGGATCCCTTCACCTTGATCATCTTGCCCGCCTCATAGGCGGCCACTGTCCCGGAGGCCTTCATGGCTTTGGCTTCCTTGGGCTTGGCCTCTTTGGCCTTTTCCGGCTTAGTCGCTTTTTCGGGCGCAGGCGTGGTAGCAGCACCGGGCTTTTCCGTTTTCGCCGGGGCCTGGGCGATCGCCCCGCCGGCGAAAGCCACTGTGACCAAGAGAGCAACCACGATCACCAGAGCTCTTTTCATGTGTTCTGTCCTCCTTGCAAGACATTGCTCATTGATTGGAACTACTTCTTTTCAGGGGCCTTTTCCATGGGCTTCGGGGCTTCCCCGGGCTTCGCGGGCTCACCCGGCTTCACTTCTTCCGCCTTCTTCTCCGGCTCGGGCGCTTTGGGTGGCTCGGCAGGTTTCGCCGGCTCGGCAGCGGGCTTGGCGGGCTCTTCCTTCTTGGCGCAGCCCCCGGCCACGAGAACGGACGTGGCAAACAGCAGGCCTACAAACAGAGCGATCAGCTTCTTCATCACGTTTCACCTCCTTTCTTTTTGATCCCCCAACTCCCTATTGGTTGCGAAGGGAGCTGAATCGATCCTTCAGTTCAAGATTTTTTCTTCTTATCTCCCTCTCTCAGCTGAATTTTAAAGAGGTCGATGTCCTTTTGCATATTTTGTATTTCATTGTGAAGGGCCGCGATTTCAAGGTGGAGTTGAGCGACCCTGAGGTGCATCTTCGAATTTTCCGTTTTGAGGGTATTCAGTTCTTTCCGCAGTTTTTCATTTTCCGCGTTTATGTCGACAATTTCTTCCTTTAATTTTTCATTCTCCGATTTCAAGCTGCTGCACCCGGTCAGGGCCAGCAGAAAAATACAGAAATAACCTAAAATAACCAAGGAATATTGAGGATTTCTATATTTCATTTCAACCCGGGCCGGTCGTGACCTATCAGGGGACAAAGCAAGGGGCATACCGGGGGGGATGACTTTCCCGACTCCATTTATTTAATTAATAATATTAAGTAGATGGCTGGAAAAATCCCCGGCAGGGCCATTTTCCGGTCCCGGAAAATTAATAGCCAAATCGCCCCATTTTCTCCGGATTATTTAAATGTTGTTTTGTTTCAGTTACTTAAAATATGAGGCACATTTGTTTTAATGGGGCAAAATGTCACACAGGCGCTCGGGGGAATTCTGGGCACGGATCTGCACTAGCGCTTGATGGTGAGCCCCAGGCGGGTAGCCATGCGATAGAGGGTGCGTCGGTCGATGCCCAGGATGTCCGCCGCTTTCTTCTTGTTCCCCCCGGTTTCTTCCAGCACCTTCTGGATGTAGATCTTTTCCAATTCGGAAAGCGGCATCTGGGAAGGGAGGGAGCTCTTGTTGATTCTGGAGGTTTCCAGCTGCAGGCGCGGGGGGAGATCCTCGGGCAAGATGATCGTGGAAGTGGAAAGAGTGGCCGCGCGTTCGATTACGTTCTCCAGCTCCCGGACGTTTCCGGGCCAGCTGTAGCGGATCAGGAGCTCCATGGCTTCCGGGGAGATCCGGCAAACCGGCTTTTTGTTCTCGGCGGCATACTTCCTGATGAAATGGTCGCACAGCAGGGGAATATCTTCCGACCGGTCCCGAAGGGCTGGAAGGTGGAGCGAAACCACGTTGAGCCGGTAAAAGAGGTCCTCCCGGAACTTTTTTTCCGCGACCAGTTCTTCCAGGTTTTTGTTTGTCGCGGCGACGATGCGAACGTCGATCTTGATGGTTTCGTTTCCTCCCACGCGCTTGACCTCGTGCTCCTGGAGGACCCGCAAGAGCTTGGCCTGAGTAGCCAGGCGGATGTCCCCGATCTCATCCAGGAAGCAGGTGCCGGTGTCGGCTTCTTCGAAAAGACCCGTCTTGCCGGCCACCGCGCCGGTAAAGGCCCCCCGCACGTGGCCGAAGAGCTCGCTTTCCAGGAGGGTCTCCGCGAGGGAGCTGCAATCCACCGCCACAAAAGGCCCGGAAGCCCGGGGGCTGTTGAAGTGAATCGCCCGGGCGATGAGCTCCTTGCCGGTTCCGCTCTCCCCGGTGATCAGGATCGTGGAACGGCTTTCCGCCACGCGGGCGATCGTCTTGTACACGTCGAGCATCTGCGGGCTGCGCCCGACGATGTTCTCGAGCTTGTACTTCGTGATCAGCTCCTGCCGGTAATGGATGTTTTCCTTGATGAGCCGCTTTTGTTCCAGCGCCCGCTGGATCGTAAGCCGGATCTCTTCGAGCTTGAAAGGTTTGCTCACGTAATCGTAAGCGCCTTCTTTGATGGCCCGGATGGCGGTCTCGATGGAGCCGAACGCGGTCATCATCACAATGATCGTCTCCGGGTTCCTCTGGCGGTAAGCGCGGAGCACTTCCATGCCGTCCACGTCGAGCATCCGAATATCCGTGAGCACGACGTCGAAGGGGGCTCGCTCCCCCTTTTCGATGGCCTCCCGGCCGTTCAACGCCTTGTGCACGAGGTACCCCTCCTTGGACAGGACTTCTTCCAGGAGGTTGCAGGTGATTTCATCGTCATCGACGACGAGGATGCGGATCTGTGGGGCCATGGTCAGGAAACCTCGGAAGAAACGGCCGGGAGATGCACCCGGATGGTCGAACCCTTGCCTTCCTGGCTTTCGATCTCCATCCTGCCGTGGTGGCTTCGAATGATCTCTTCACAAATGCTGAGCCCCAGCCCGGCCCCTTTTCCCGGATCTTTGGTGGTAAAAAAGGGTTCCAGCGCCTTTCGCTTCACTTCCGGAGACATTCCGGTCCCCGTATCCGAGAAAGCAACCTCGACGCAGCGGCCGTCCGGGCTGACGACCCCGTCGGAAGCCGTGGAAAGGGTCAGGACCCCTCCCTGGGGCATGGCATCGAGCGCATTGTTGACCAGGTTGAGAAAAACCTGCTGGAGGAGCCCCGGGTCGCCGGATACCGGCGGAGCGGAATCGTTCAGCCGCCGGACCAGGGTCACGCCGCGCATGGACATCCCGGGCTGGGTGAGGGTGACGATGGTCTCCAGGAGCCGGTTTACGTCGACGGCCTGGAGCTGGGGTTCCCGCTGTCGGGTCGAATGGAGGAGATTGCGGATCGTCTGGGTAAGCCGATCGAGCTGTGATTCGATGATTCTCAAACGCCGGGTCATTAACTCCGAACCGGTCTCTTCCGTCAGCATGAGCTGAATATAGCCGGAGATCGAGTTCAGGGGCGTTCCGATTTCGTGGGCCATGGTCGCCGCCACGTGGCCGAGGGCGGAGAGCTTCTCCGACTGGACCAGCTGGTGCTGGGCCCGGAAGAGAGACTCGTTGGCCAGGCGCAGCTGTTCGTTCCGCTCGGCAAGCTCCCGGGTTGCCGCCTCAACCCTGGAGGTCAGCTCTTCGTTGAACTGGCTGATTCGCGAGAGCATGCGGTTGAAGTGGATGGCGAGGAGACCCAGCTCATCCCTGGACTGAACGGGCACGGCCACCTGGAGTTTCCCCTCTTCGGCCCTCGACATGGCCAGGACCAGGTGCTGGATGGGGCGGTTGATCGCCCGGCTGAAAAAGACGGCGAGGATGAGGATGAGGACCGCCACGCTGATGAGGGTAAAGACGATCGTCCGGGTTCGCTTGTTGGCCAGGAAAGTCTCCACCTCTTCCAGGGAGGTCTGGATGCGAACGCCGCCGATGATCTTCCTTCCCGACATGGAGGGGAGCCAGGATCTCCCAGCACGGCTCATGGTTCCTGGTTTTGAAAGTGGAGAGAACGAGGTCGCGCTTCAGGGAATCCAGGCTCTGGTAGCTGATCTCCAGGTCTTTCCCTTCCCAGCTCGAGGCCATGACCTTGTAGCTGTTCTTCTGGAAGGTGAAGATGTCGATGGATTTGATGGACGGCCGGGCGTACATCCAGTTGGCGATTTCCTCCTCCAGGAAAGCGGTATTCTCCAGATCTTTGGGGCTGAAGATCTTGGAGTCGATTTCCCGGGTCACGTAGATGCTCCTCTCCCGCCACAGCTCCCGCTGGGAGTGCTCGGTCAGGCGGAATTCAAGGTACGAGAAGACCACGAGGACGCTCACCACGACGACGGTAAAAAGAAGGGTGATCCTCGTCTGAAGCCCCAGCGGGCGCTGGAGGAAAGGGGATTCGCCGCGGCGAAGATTGCGCGCTTTTCTCAGGATCTTAACGAGCGTCGCCTTCATGAATGGAAACCCGCAACTCCGTAGGTTATCTGGATTATACGATGAATTCCGCGCCTGTCAAAGACCCGTGTGGATTTCGGGCACGCTTCAGCCTGGTAGCCTGCGCCCTCCCGCTCTCGCGACCTGCGACATGCGGCTTTTATTTCAAGGTCTTTCCCAGGATGAGCTTATGGTCTCCCGGCGAATAGTAATCATGGACGCGGGCCTGCTCTATGTATCCATGCTTCCGGTAGAAAGCTCGCGGGGTTTCATATGAGGGTTTGGAGGAAGTTTCGACGAGGAGGAGGCGGGCGCCGCGGGGCTTCAGGTCCGCCTCGGCGCCGCGGAGAAGAGAGGACCCCACCCCCCGGTTCCAGAAGGAAGGATGGACCACGATCCAGTAGAGGTCGTACACGGCGTCCGTGAGGGGAGCTTTTCCGTAACATACGTACCCGAGGACTTTTCCGTCCGGCGCCGCGGCGACACGGATGATGTAATCCTCCTGACCCGGGTGGTTTAGGACAATATCGACGAGCTCCAGCGCGACTTGAATCTCTTCCGGGTTGAAATTTTCCTGGGCGGTCAGGAGGGCCTCCAACTCGGCCCGGTCCTGGGACCGGATCTTTCGGATCTTCATGGCCTCTGCTCTTCGCCCAGGATCAGTACCTCTTCCAGCTTCGACAGGTCAACCGCAGGCGCGACTTCGATGTACTGGAAGATCCCCTGCCGTTTCCGGTCCCCCTTGGTCACCGTCCCCACAACCAGCCCCTTGGGGAATATCCCTCCCAGTCCCGAAGTGATCACCCGGTCTCCCACCTGGACTTCTTCGCTCTTTTGCACATACTTGAGAATGCAGGTGTCTTCGATCTTCCCTTCCAGGATCCCCTGGGCCCGGGAACTCTGAACGATCACGTCCACGGCGCTGTTCGCGTCGGTGATGAGGAGCACTTTGGCGGTGTTCCGGGAGACTTCGATGACCCGGCCGACCAGGCCTTCGGAAGTCGCCACCGCCATATCCTTGGCTACCCCGTCGTTTTCCCCCCGGTTCACCAGGACGGTCTTAAACCACGTGGAGGGCCCGCGGGCGTAAACCTGGGCCACCCGGCTCGGGAACGCGTTGCGGGACTGCCACTGCTGAAGTTTCTGAAGCCGCTCGTCGGTCAGCACAGCTTCCCGCAGCCGGTTGTTCTCCTCCCGAAGCTCGCTTACCATCCTGTTAAGATTGCGATTCTCTTCCTGCACCCGGACGAGAAAGATATAGTCTTCGCCGAGTTCCTTGAACCAGATGAAGGCCTTGTGCGCGCCCTGCTGCAGGGGAAAGGAGACCTGAAGGAGCACCTTCTCCACGGTCGAGGTATCCCGCCCTTCGCGGGCATTGAAGGTGAGAAGAAGGAGGGCCAAAAAGAGGAAGAATAGGGCGGTGACAAAAAGGCGGAAACGCTTCAGGAGATCAAACATCGGCCCGTTCCACCATCATTTCACCGGAGGAAAATCTTTCGCCCGAAGGCAGGGACTTACTTTCGATACGGAATAGCCAAGGGTCAGAAGACCCGTAAATTTACCGCGGGTCAGCTCTTGATCATTACCTCTTTGAGGAGGTTAAGCTCATCCAGAGCCTTACCCGAACCCAGCACCACGGCGGAAAGGGGGTCTTCCGTGATCGTAACCGGAAGGCCCGTCTCCTCCCGAATCAGGATATCCAGGTTCTTGAGAAGCGACCCGCCCCCGGCAAGGACGATCCCTTTGTCCACGATGTCCGCGGCCAGTTCCGGGGGGGTCCGCTCCAGAGTGGTCTTCACCGCTTCGAGGATGGCATTGATCGGCTCGGCCAATGCCTCGCGGATCTCCTCCGAGTTCACCTGCAGGACTTTCGGGTTCCCGGCGACCAGGTCCCGCCCCTTGATCTCCATGGTCCGGGGATCCTCGCCCGGGTGAGCCGTACCGATCTGGATCTTGATGATCTCCGCGGTCCGCTCCCCGATCAGAAGGTTATATTTTCGCTTCACGAAGTTGGTGATCGCTTCGTCCATCTTGTCCCCGCCCACGCGGACGGACTGGCTGTACACGATTCCCGCGAGGGAGATGACGGCGACTTCACAGGTGCCCCCGCCGATGTCCACGATCATGTTGCCCGAAGGTTCGTTGACCGGGAGGCCGGCGCCGATCGCCGCGGCCATGGGCTCTTCAATGAGGTACACTTCCCGGGCCCCCGCCGACTGGGCCGATTCGCGGACGGCCCGCTTCTCGACCTCGGTGATCCCCGAGGGGACGGAGATGATGATCCTCGGCCTCACCAGTGTGCGGCCCTTGTGGACCTGGGAAATGAAGTACCGGAGCATGGATTCGGTGATCTCGAAGTCGGCGATCACGCCGTCTTTCATCGGCCGGATCGCCACGATGTTTCCCGGCGTCCGCCCCAGCATCTTCTTGGCTTCTTTCCCCACGGCCAGGATCTTGCGCCCCCCCTTGGAATCCTTCCGCACGGCCACGACTGAGGGCTCGCAGAGTACGATCCCCTTCCCTTTCACGTACACCAGGGTCGTGGCGGTGCCCAGGTCGATGGCCAGGTCGTTGGAGAAAAGACCCAGGACAAAATCAAAAATCATTCTCCGGCTCCTTTCTTAGAACCATCGGGGGAACCCCCAATGGGGGGAAAAATTACAGGTCATACTAGCAAAGTTGACTCCCCGCGGCAAGGAAATTGCGCAGCGTGGGCGCACAGCCCATCCTCCCGATTCTCCGATAAATTGCCTGAATTCCGGCGCCCGGAAAAGGGGCGAGTTCTCCAGGCCGGCCCGTCTTTTTCCCTTCCCCATAACGGGGCCATGAGAAAAGCCCTTGCCTTTTTGCCGCTTTTTTACTATGAATATTTGTAACTTGCACGCTGAGAAAGGGGAGACAGAAAGATGCTCGACCTAATGAGACGGCATGCCCAATCCTGGCTGATTAAGGCAGCCCTCTTTGCAATAGCCGTTGTCTTCGTCGCCTGGGGGGTCTGGAGCCCCAACGAAGGCCGCCAGCGCGACCTGGTCAAAGTCGGAAACTCGGTCATTACTGTCGCTGAAGCCAGAAACTACTACCAAAGCCTTCGGGATCGGTACCAGTCGGTGTACGGAGAGCGGTTCACCGAAGAGATGGCCAAGAAACTGGATTTAAAAAAGAAGGCCGTGGACGACCTGGTAAACCGGATCCTCCTGCTTGAGGAAGCCCGCCGCCTGGGGCTGAAAGCCACCGATGAAGAGCTGCAAGCTTCCATTCACAGCAACCCCGCCTTTCAGAAAGATGGGATATTCGAGAAAGCCTCCTACGTCCGAGCCCTGCAGCGCGCCCGGCTCACGGCCAAAGATTTCGAGGCCAACCAGAAACAGACGATTATCCTGAACAAACTCCAGGCGGCTATTCTATCCTCGGTAAGAGTCTCGGACCAGGAAGTTTTAGAGGCTTATCGGCAGAATTTTGAAAAGCTGAATTTGGAGATGGTTTCGGTCAACCCGGCCGACTTCAAGGATATCTCCTTCTCCCCGGAAGAAGTGAAGGATTATTTTGCGAAGCACCGTGACGATTTCAAGATGCCGGCCAGGGCAAAAATCCGCTACCTGCTTTTTGACCCCAAGCAGTACACGGCCCAGGTACAGGTCTCATCCAAGGAGATGGAGGATTACTACGAGAACAACAAGGAAAAATTCGGCCAGCCCAAGCGAGTCAAGGTTCGCCACATATTGATCCGGGCGGAGGCCAAGGACGCCGAGGCCGCGGCATTGGCCAAGCAGAAAGCGGAGTCCGTTCAGAAAGAAGCCGCGGCGGGAAAAAATTTCGTCCAATTGGCCAAACAGTATTCGGAGGACCCGGGAACCAAGGAACAGGGAGGCGACCTTGGGTACATCACCAAGGGAATGGTGGTCCCGGAGTTCGAGCAGGCGGCCTTTTCGCTTGAAACCGGGTGAGATCAGCCCCGTCATTCAGACCCAGTACGGGTTTCATATTTTGAAGGTGGACGAGGTCCAGGAGCCCCGTACGGAAACCTTTGAAAAGTCCAAGCTGCAGATCGACGCCCTCCTGAGAAACCGGAAAGCCGGGGCTATGGCCTACGACCTGGCCGACCAGGCTTACGCCGCGGCTTCCAAGGATAAGAAGCTGGAAAATTTCGCGGAGGAGAAGAAAAGTCCCCTCAAGGAAACCCCCCTGTTCTCAGCCGACGACAAAATTGATCTGGACCCTAAATTAAAGTCAGCCGCCCTGTCCCTCGGTAAGGGCGACATAAGCCCTTCGCTTCGGGTGGGCGAAAGCTTCGCCGTCCTTCAGGTGGTGGACAGGCAGGAGGCGCGCACCCCGGATTTGAAAGAAGTGGAAGGCCAGGTTTCCGAGGCGTTGCGCCAGGAAAAACAGAAAGAAAAAGCCGCGGCCAAAGGCAAAGAGATCCTGGAAAACGCGCGGAAGGGATCCGGCCTCAAGTCCGAGGCGGCCCGCACCGGGCTGAAGGTCGAGGAGACGGGATTCTTCCCCCGGGGGTCGGCACCCCCCAAGGTTCCCGCTTCCGAGGACCTGCGCAAATCCATGAGCTCTCTATCGGTGAAGAATCCGTATCCGGAGAACCCGATTCTGCAGGACGGAAAATTTTTCATTTTCCACCTTAAGGAATTAAAAGAGGCCGACCAAGAGCAATTCAACTCTCAAAAAGATAATTACCGGCGGGGTCTCCTCCAGATGAAACAGCAAACGGTGATGACCCAATTCCTGGAGGACCTCCTTGGACAGGCAAAGGCGAAAAAAGAGTACACCGCCGTTCAAGACGTGAATGAAGCGATATAAAAAGCAGCAACGAGGATCGAGAAGCGAGGATGGAGGCGAAATTCTAACAGTTTGCGGAAAAACTCTAAAATCCGTCACTCCAGCGAAAGCGGGAGTCCAGAATGTCTTTGAAAATCCTGGATTCCGGCTTTCGCCGGAATGACATCTTGGGGTGCAAGATCACTTTTTCAGCAAATTGCTAATCCTTATCGATCCTCAATCCTCGCTCCTGGTTCCTTCCCGGTTACACGTAGTTTTGTCCCAAAATCTCCCTCGCGATGACCAGCCTCTGGATCTCCGAAGTCCCTTCGTAGATGGAAGTCACCCGGCAATCGCGGGCGAATCGCTCCAGCGGATATTCTTTCACGTACCCATACCCCCCCAGGATCTGCAGCGCTTTGTAGCAGACCCGGTTGGCTGTTTCAGAGGCCAGGAGCTTGGCCATGGAGGCTTCCCGGGTGAAGCGCCGGCCTTTTTCCTTGGCGTAGGCCGCCCGCAGGACCATCAGCCTCGCCGCTTCCAGCTCGGTGAACGCGTCCGCGATCATCCACTGAATCGCCTGGAAGGAGGCGATGGGCCGCCCGAACTGGACCCGGTTCTTCGCGTACTCGGCGGCGTATTCGATCGCCGCAAGGCCGATTCCCACCGCCATGGACCCGATTCCGATCCGGCCGCCGTCCAGGGCCATCATGGCGACTCGAAAGCCCTCCCCCTCTTTCCCCAGGAGAGCCTTGCGGGAAAGGCGGCAGTCCTCGATCGATATCTCATTCGTGCAGGAGCCCCGTTGGCCCATTTTCTCTTCATTCCGCCCTATTCTGAAGCCAGGCTGCCCTTTCTCCACCAGGAAGGCGCTGATCCCGCGGGGGCCCGCCGAGCGGTCTGTCTTGGCCCAGAGCACAAAGACTCCGGCGAACTCGCCGCTGGTGATAAACATCTTGGACCCGTTCACGAGGTAGTCATCTCCCGAACGCTCGGCGGTTGATCTCATGGAGGAAGGATCCGATCCCGCCGCGGCTTCGGTGAGGGCGAAGGCCCCAGCCGGGATCTCCCCCCCGCAGATTTTGGGGATATAGGAGAGGCGCTGCTCTTCTTGTCCGAATGCCTGGATCACCTCGGCTACCATGTTCGTCACGGACATGGTGACGGCGGTGGAAGCGCAAGCCTTGGCGATTTCCGTCATCGCCAGGCTATAGCTCAGGACTCCGGCCTGCGAACCCCCGTATTCGGCGGGGATGTTCATCCCCATCATGCCGAGTTCAGCCATCGCCTTCAGCACCGGCAACGGATACCGGCCCGTCGCGTCAATCTCCGCGGCCCTGGGCTTCAGCTCCCTGGCGGCAAAATCCGCGGCCATCTGCCGGATCATCTTCTGCTCATCATTCAATTCGAAATCCATGACCACTCCTGTTCAGCTCATGTGCATCACGACACTCCCTCTCCCCACGGAGACTGTGTCGTAATTCGCCTCTGGCCCTTCGACAAGCTCAGGGCGAACGGATAATTCATTCCTCATGTGCCGCTTCCGTTCGTGGTGAGTCTGTCGAACCATGAACGGAATTAGGACACAGACTCACGCGGTGAGAGCGCGGGTGAGGGGGATCCTCCCCTGGCCGGGAATCCGCCCAACCGGGGGTCCGATATCCTCGCTTGTTTTTTTTATTGCTGCCTACTATACTCCACGCAAAAACCAACCACAAGGCCCTGCTCATGAACGTTGCCGGAATGGACATCGGTTCCATGACCACGGAAACCGTAATCCTGCGGGACAGCCGAATCCTGTCGTTTCGGATCATTCCCACGGGAGCAAACAGCCGGAAAGCGGCCGAGCGGTCTCTCTCGCTTGCGCTGGAGGAAGCCGGCCTCAGGCCGGAGGAGCTGGCCGGGATCGTAAGCACGGGATATGGGAGGGCTTCGTTTCCCGGGGCCGCCAAGACGATTACCGAGATCACCTGTCATGCCCGGGGGGCATTCTTCGTCAACCCGCGAACCCGAACGGTGATCGACATCGGAGGACAGGACAGCAAGGTCATCCGGCTGGACAGCCGTGGCAGAAACGTGGATTTTCAGATGAACGATAAGTGCGCGGCCGGAACCGGCCGCTTTCTGGAAGTAATGGCCCATGCCCTGGAAATCGGCGTGGAAGACCTGGGCAGGCTTTCCCTGAGCGCTCCCCGGACCATCAAAATTTCCAGCATGTGCACGGTCTTCGCCGAATCCGAAGTCGTTTCCCTCATCGCGGCCGATCAGCCCAAGGAGGTGATTATCCGCGGGCTTCACGACTCAATCGCCGACCGGATTCTAGGGCTGGTGAACCGGGTGGGAATCGAAGAGGAGGTTACCCTGACAGGCGGGGTGGCGAAAAACCAGGGGGTTGCCCGGGCGCTGGAAGAGAGGCTTGGGATTAAACTTTTTATCCCCCCCGAACCCCAGATCACCGGGGCCCTGGGGGCGGCCCTGCTGGCCGCGAATCTGAAACTCTAGAAATAGCCGGTTTCTTCCGGGAGAACAGGACCCGAAAGGTTAGTCTTCCCACTCCTTTCCGGCCATGAATTTCCAGGCGTTCTTGAACGCAATCCTCTCGGCCACGTCCTTGCGTAAGCCCGGGAATACGATGTTGCGGAACGTATTGATCACCTGGTCATAATTCCCAAAACGCCCCGTGTTGATGTCCGAACCGAAAAGGAACCGGTCCGGGAAATCTTCGAAGAGTTTTTTCCATTCCTTATTCAGGCCGGCCGACCCGCCGGAACCCTCATACAGGATCCCTTCCACGTGCCCGGTCCATTGGTATTTGGAACCGGGTTTCGACTGGAGCACGTCAAAATAAAGATTCGGATAATTCTGCAAGAACTCCCGCACCCCATCTGCGGCCCTGAATCTTCTCCAGGTATTCGGGTCGCGGTTTCGCCCCACGTGGCACCAGATCATCTTCGCTTTCGGGTAGCGGGCCAGCATGCGTTCCAGCTCCGGCAACACTGCGTCTTCGGCTTCATGGTGGAGCAGAAAGGGGATACCGGTTTCGCTGGAGAGCTCGAAAACAACTTTCATCGCCGCCGAGTCGACCGGCAGGTGTACGTCCCGGGTGTTCGTGCTGGAGGCGTAATGGCGAGCTTCAAACTCTCCCATGGCAAAGTACTTTCCTGAATGGACATCCGCGGCCAGTTTTTCCAGGAAGCCCTTATCGCTTCCATGCCACAGTTTTCCGTCCCCGTGGACCGTCGTAGGGACAAAACAATCGGGATAGGCGGAGTGAAGCCTCAAGGATTCCTTGCTCCCCTGTTTTTCATTCGGTCCCAACCATACCAGGGCCACCCCATTTTCCTCCATCTTCCCAAGGAGCCGGGTGATTTCGATCTTTCCCCCGTGATGATATTCCACATCAATGAGCGGCAGGGTTCCTTTTTGCAAAAGAGATCGGATTTTTCCGCGAAAAGTATTTATCTGCTCATCCTTGTCCATGGCGAAGGAACTCTCGGATCCCCAGGAAAGACAAAACGCCAGAGCAAGGACCAGGGTCCTCTTCCGGGCCCATCCGGTGGAAAAAATGGAATGAAAGCTTCTGCCGGTCATACTCGCTCAATTTCTGCCGTTGGTTGCGGCGTGTTCTTTCGAATTCTCCGGCATCTGATTTCTCTATCTCTCTTCTCCCAAATTCTCCTGAGAACGGCCTCCAGCCTCCACTGCCTGATCTTCGCCTTAGTCCAGTAAATCGCAAGGGCCACGGCCATCACGGTTACGATGAAATCGTAACTCTCCACCACTTGCAGGTAATTCCTTAGGCGATGCAACCGGTGCTCCTCCCTTCCCTTAATGAACCGCGGAGGGACAGTGGAAACCCTCGGGACAGCTCCCTCCCGGCTTTCCTCTTCCAGGCATTTCGATCCCTCGCTTCCATCCGCAAAAAAAGATTGGGCCCCCAGAGGAAGAAATTTCTTGAAGCCGATTAGAACCCTTGAATTATAAAATGATCGTCTCAAATTCTGAAAACTTGACTACCCCCCGCACGCTATCCGCATTTCATAGTTTACGTTTCCTTCATCGCTACCTTATTTATCTCTTCCAGGCCCGTCCTGCCCTGTTACCTACACACTTTCAATAAGATTTGGAGTATATTCAAAATGGAAGGGATGAGGGGCCTTTCCATCCTGAGGAGATGATTCCATTTCCTGGTTGGTACAACCTTTAAAAGAGCCCATTGGGGGGCAAGAATGCCGGCGGTTTCATGGGTAGATGCTGCTGCATATCGCTGTATTTTTCTCGGGGGATAAAACCGGGCGAAGCATCGTTTCTCGGAGCCGCCTTGAAAATAGGACAGCCTTTTATCACTTAGAGGCAAATAGAACGGAGGAGAGTGTTTTATGGAGAGAGCGAGAAGAAAAAAAGAAAGAGACCCGGGAATGAGGGAAAAGAAACCAATGACCACCCCATCCTCCGCGACTCTTGCCAAAAAAAAACAGACAAATTCACCCGTGAAAAAGCTCCCTGCGGCTGTGAAGATATCTTCCAAGACCTCTCCTGTTCAACGCAAATCAATGACGCACACCTCTCCAAAATCGCCCGAGAAGAAAAGACCCCCAAAAGCCAAACCGTTGACTATCGTTGGCATTGGCGCCTCTGCCGGTGGATTGGAGGCCTTCAGCCAGCTCCTCCGGACCCTTCCAGCCGAAACCGGTATGGCTTTTGTGCTTATCCAACACCTCGACCCAAGGCACGAGAGCATGCTGACCCAAATCCTTTCCCAGAGAACGAAGATGCCGGTCAACGAAGTAAACGACGGACTGGCCGTGGAACCCGACCATGTCTACATCCTGCCGCCCAACAAGAACATGACCATTTCAGGAGGGATCCTGGACCTCAGGCCCCGCACCGAGGTTCGCGGGCAGCATATGCCCGTCGACTATTTTTTCCGTTCCCTGGCGGAAGATCAAAAGAGCCATGCAATCGGGGTGATTCTCTCCGGAACGGCTTCGGATGGGGCCCTGGGCCTCAGGGCCATTAAGGCGGAGGGGGGTATCACTTTCGCCCAGGATGAGAAATCGGCGAAATTCGGCGGCATGCCGCACAGCGCCGTCGCTGCCGGAGGTGCAGATTTTATTCTGCCCCCGGAGGAGATCGCCAAGGAGCTGGCCAGGATCAGCGGTCATCCCTTACCCTCAGGTAAAAGCATGGCCCCGTCAAGCGCTGGAAGGAGAGAAGACTCAATTCTGCCGAATGGGAATGGGCTGGGCACGATTTTCACCCTCCTCAGGTCCGCCACCGGTGTTGATTTTACCCAGTACAAGCAGGCGACGCCCAAACGGCGGATCTTGCGGCGCATGACCCTCCGCAAAATGAAAGACATAAAGGATTACGTAAACTATCTTGAGGACAACCCTGCCGAAGTGGAGGCTCTGTACCATGACCTTCTGATTCATGTAACCAGCTTTTTCCGGGACCCTGAGAGCTTTGCCGCCCTGGCGGATAAGGTCTTTCCCGAAATCATCAAAAATCAGGGGCCGCAGCAGAGGCCGGTCCGGGTATGGGTGCCGGGATGTTCCACCGGGGAGGAAGCCTATTCGCTCGCCATCGCCCTGGTGGAATTTTCGGAAAAGAAAGCCGCGAACATCCCCATCCAGATCTTTGCCACGGATATCTTCGACGGCGCCATCAACAACGCCCGGGCCGGCAGGTACCTGGAAAACATTGCCTCGGATCTCTCTTCGGAACGTTTGGAGCGCTTCTTTGTCAGGATGGACGGCGGTTATCAGGTCAGCAAATTCATCCGGGAGATGTGCGTTTTTGCCAAACATGACCTCACCAGGGACCCGCCCTTCTCGAATCTCGATCTCATCAGCTGCCGAAACGTTCTGATCTACCTGGGGCAAGAATCACAGAGCCGGGCCATGGCGGTCTTCCACTATGCCCTCCAACCCGCCGGATTCCTCCTTCTGGGAAAGTCGGAGGCGATCGGCAGGTTCCCGGATCTCTTCGCCCCCGTGGACAGAAAATATAAAATCTATTCCAAAATGCCGGGCCCTGCCCGGCCTTACCTCGATTCCGGCGTCAGCAAATATGGTTTGAACAGGATCGATATCGGCCGGGGTAAGAAGGAGGCGGAATTCGATTTCCGAAAGGAGGCTGACCGCACCCTCCTGTCAAAATTTGCCCCTGCCGGCGTCATCGTCAATGACCGTCTGGAGATTCTTGATTTCCGTGGACACACGGGCCCTTTCCTTGAGCATGAGCCGGGAGACGCGAGCTTAGATCTTTTAAAAATGGCCCGAGGGGGTATCCGCCTGGCCCTTCGAGTGGCGATGCAGGAGGCGAAGAAGCAGTCTGCCCCGGTGAGAAAGGAGGGTTTAGAGGTCAAATTCAATGATCAGTTGAGGGAGGTGAACCTGGAGGTCCTCCCGCTTAAGGCCTCCCACCCCGGGAAAGGTTACTTCTTGATCCTCTTTGAGGATGCGGCCGCCCGTCGTTCGGATAAGCCCGCGTCAAGAGCCCTCGCCCCTTTCCGGGGTAAGGCAAAGCAGAGGCAAACAAAGGAAGAGAGGGGAAGCGCCGAGGCAGCCCGATTGGAACAGGAGCTTGAGGAGACGAAGAAACATCTCCATTCGATTATTGAGGACCAGGAGACGGCCAGCGAGGAGCTGAGGGCGGCCAACGAGGAGGTGTTATCGGCCAATGAGGAGCTTCAAAGCATCAACGAGGAACTGGAAACGGCCAAAGAAGAGCTTCAGTCGACCAATGAAGAACTGACGACGCTGAACGACGAGCTGCAAAATCGGAACCTCGCCTTGGACCAGCTGAATAGCGACATGATCAATCTGTTTGCCAGCGCCAATCTCCCTGTCATCATGCTGGGAAACGATCTTTGCCTCCGGCGTTTCACCCCCATGGCCGAGAAACGCCTGAATGTAACCGCTACCGATATAGGGCGCTCCATCCTTAATATCCGGCTTAACATCAACATCCCTGACTTGGAGATGTTGATTTTGGAGACCATCGACAAAGGCACAGTCCAAGAACAGGAGCTTCAGGACCGGGAGGGCGTGTGGTATTCCATGCAGGTTCGGCCTTACCGGACCGTGGAGAACAAAACCGACGGCGTCGTTCTGACCTGGGTCGATATCAATGCGCTCAAACGGAGCTTGGAGAAGATAAAAGAATCGCGTGATTATGCTGAAGCGATCGTGGAGACGGTTCGAGAACCTCTCGTCGTCCTCGACAAAAATTTGAAGGTCAAGACGGCGAACCGATCTTTTTACCAGACCTTCCAGACCTCGTCCGAGGAGACGGAAGAGCACCTGATCTACGAAATGGGCAACCGCCAGTGGGATATACCAGACCTCAAAAAACTGTTGGAAGACCTTCTCCCCCAAAACACCTCCTTCCAAGACTTTGAGATTAAACACGAGTTTCCCGCCATCGGACGCAAAATCATGCGGCTTAACGCCCGGCGTATCTTTCAGGGCGACAACGGGCCGCAGATGATTCTTCTGGCGATTGAAGATGTCACCGAGCGCAAGCGGATGGAGGAGGAGCTTCGCAAATCGCATGATGCCTTAGAACTGCGGGTTCAGGAGCGAACCGCTGAGCTTGCGAGAGTCAATGAAGAATTACAGATGGAAATTGCTGAGCGCGAAAAGGCTGAGGAACAGCTCAGGCAAGCTCAAAAGATGGAGGCCGTTGGCACGCTGGCCGGTGGTATCGCTCATGATTTTAACAATATGCTTGCAGCGATCGCGATTAATGCCGACATGGCTCTTCATGACCTCTCTGGGGAATCGAGTATCCGTAAAAATCTTGAGTCGATCGTTAAGGCAGGCCAGCACGGCAGAGACCTGGTGAGGCAAATGCTCTTGTTCAGTCGTAAATCCGAAAAGAGAACGGAGGTATTTAGTCTAAGTTTCCTCATAAAAGAAACTTACAAACTGCTGAGAGCCTCAATCCCAACCACGATCGGCATGAAACTCGTCTTGGAAGCGGAATCTGACCTGGTTTCTGCCGATCGTTCCCAGATCCGGCAAGTGATCATGAACCTCTGTACCAACGCGGAACATGCCATGCGAGGAACGATGGGAAATCTTGAAATCTCCCTCAAGAAAATTACCTTCGGCTCCGATGATCCCCTGCCCTATGCAGAAATGTCACCGGGAGACTACTTGGTCCTTTCGGTAAAGGATACCGGGTGTGGTATGGACGAAGAGGTCAGAAGGCGCATCTTTGAGCCTTTCTTCACCACGAAGATGGCTGGAGAAGGGACGGGGCTTGGGCTACCGGTTGTCTATGGGATCGTGAAGAGTCACAAAGGAGGCATTACTGTCGCTACTGAACCAGGCAAGGGCTCTGTTTTTGAGGTTTTCCTTCCAAGAGCCGATAGGAGTTTACCCGTGGAGGCAGAAATCCCTGAACCCATCGCCAGAGGGAACGAACGGATCCTATTCGTGGATGACGAAGAAATGATTGTTAATCCAGTCCGGGATATGCTGCAAAGTCTTGGATACAAGGTTACCGCCCTAACAGACAGTGAGGAGGCATTGAAGCTTTTCTCTGAAAATCCTTCTCAATTCGACCTGGTGATTACGGATTACACGATGCCCCTTATGACCGGTGAAGCTTTAGGCAAGGAAATGATCCGTATCCGACCCGATCTCCCAGTTATTCTATGCACTGGATACAATGATTTGATGTCGTCGGAAAAGGCCATAGCCATGGGATTCCGGGAGTTATTCATGAAGCCATTTACCGTGCGGGAGGGATCCCAATTGATACGGAAAGTGCTGGATCAGGAACAATCCAAATAGTCACCTATATTGTTGTCCGGGACCGATCAATTTTGCGCCATTTGGGCGAATGGGTTCGCATTCACCCATTTGATTGGCTTATCCCCCTGACCCGGGAAGCGCCTAAGGAGAAAGCGAATGCAGAATGCTCAGCCGAAAAGGCTAAAGGGCAACCTTCTGATTGTAGATGACGACCTGCTCTTCCGGCAGGCCGTGGAAGCTCTCCTGACCCGTGAGGGACATAAAGTCCGGTGCGCACCGAACGGCCAAATGGCCCTGATGTTTGCCAGAGAAGATCCCCCCGAATTGATTCTGCTCGACATCAGGTTGCCGGATATGGATGGGTTCCAGGTTTGCCGGCGTCTTAAAGAGGATTCCCAAACAAGCAACATCCCGGTGATCTTCATTAGCGGCCTGGATGAAGTGGTAGACAAGGTCAAAGGTTTTGTGGCCGGAGGGGTAGACTATATCACCAAACCGTTTCAAGGCGAAGAGTTGTCGGCCCGGGTGGAATTGCACTTATCCCTAAGACGCTTGCAGGAACAAATCGAGGCCCAAAATGCGCAACTTCAGCAAGAGGTTACTAAATCCAAGCTAGCCGAGCAGAAGATAAAACAGGCAGCTGAGGAATGGAGAACAACATTTGATTCCATCAAGGATCTGGTTTCGGTTCATGATAAAGATTTCAGGATTGTCAGAGCGAACAAGGCCTTTGCTGCTGCCTTCGGGATGGAGATCAGAGAGCTTCTCGGGAAAAAATGCTACGAAATCATCCATGCAACGGAAGAGCCTTGGCCCAACTGTCCTCACCGAGAAACCCTGGGGTGTGGGAAGTCGGTGACCGAGGAATTTTTGGAACCTCGCCTGGGAAGGTATTTGCAGGTGGCTGCTTCGCCGATATGTAACGAACAGAATGAGGTGATCGGGTCCGTCCATATTGCCAAAGATATCACCGACCGCAAGCAGGCAGAGGAAGCCTTGGCTGATCGGACCGTTCAGCTGGAGCGCATGAATCGAAAGCTTGTTGCCCTTAACGCCGAGCTCGACGAGTTCACAAACGTGGCCAGCCACGACCTGCAGGAGCCACTCCGCACCCTTATCGCCTTTAGCGATCTGCTACGCAAGGATCTGGGCGATTCGCTGCCTGAGCAGGCGGCGAAGGACTTGGCCTTCATCACCGATGCGGCCAAAAGGATGCAAACGCTCATCCAGGATCTCCTGGCGCTCTCGCGGACGGGCCGAGTAGCCAAGAAAAGAGAAAAGGTCTCTCTCGGTGAGTGCGCCGACCGGACCCTTGAGGCGCTAGCCGCCCGGGTGAAGGAAACAGGAGCCCAAATCACGCGGGACAAGCTGCCCGAGGTCTGGGGCGATTCGACTTTACTGACGGAGCTCTACCAGAATCTCATCGGCAATGCATTGAAGTTTAGCGGAGAGCAGCGCCCGATCATCCGGTTGACTTTCGAGGAGCGGGAGGGGTACCAGATCTTCGGAGTGAGAGACAACGGCATCGGCATCGAGCCCAAGTATGCCCAGGAGATCTTCAAGCCCTTCCGGCGTCTGCACGGTCGGGCCGAGTACGAGGGCTCGGGAATCGGACTGGCCATCTGCCGCAGGATCGTCGAGCGGCATGGAGGCAAGATCTGGGTGGAATCTGAACCCGGAAGGGGGGCTCACTTTCGGTTCACATTCTCCCAACGAACGAGGGGGCGGTAATGGCATCCAAAAGAAGGAACCCAGCGGTTATCCTTCTGGTTGAAGATAACCCGGCCGACCAGGAGTTAATCCGCCGGGCGGTGGAGGAAGCCAAAATCGGCAAGGAGCTGCGCATCGTCGAGGATGGAGAGGAGGCTCTGGCTTATCTCTTTCGCCGGGGCAAGTATCAAGCTCCGGCCATCTCGCCAAAGCCCGATCTGCTGCTGCTGGACCTGAACCTGCCCCGGGTTGACGGCTACCAAGTGCTGGAGGAGATTCGGGCGGATTTGAAGCTGCGCTCGATGCCCGTACTCGTGCTGACCACCTCGGGCCAGGAAAAGGATATCATCCGCTCCTATGAGTTGGGGTGTAACTCCTTTATCACTAAACCGTCGGGTCTGGATCAACTAACCGGACTCATCCGGGCCATAGAAAAATACTGGTTTGAGACCGCGGTCCTGCCGCCCAAGAAGGAGTAAGCCATGGAAAAGAGGAAATTGACCATCCTGGTTATTGACGATAGTCCGGCGGATGTTGAAATCGTCCGCCGCCTGCTGGAGCAAATCGACAGTTGGGAAATCCATTTCCTCGCCTTCCATGATGGCCAAAAAGGGCGAGCAGAAGCCGTAAAAGGCAAGGCGGATTTGATCCTCCTCGATTATACGCTGGGTTCGGAAACCGGGCTTGAGGTATTGCATGCGATTCAGGAAGATGGGTGCTTTCTCCCGGTGATTATGCTCACCGGCCATGGCAGCGAAGAGATTGCGGTTGAGGCCATGAAGGCCGGTGTTTCGGACTACCTTGTGAAGGGGCGGATCACCTCCGAGAGCCTGCGTCTGGTCATCTCCAACGCCCTCCAGAAGTTTAAGATGCAGCAGGAAATCGAGGAGCAGCGTAAGGCTTTGCTCGACGCAGAGCGCCAGCGGGTGATGATGGAGAGTGTCGGGGCGGCCTGCCATCACTTCGCCCAGCCCCTTACGACAATGCTGGGTAGTCTGGAGGTCCTCGCCGAAGCTGATGACATCGAGGAGTCCGAGAAGAGGAACATGCTGCAGCAATGCCTGAAGGCCGCTGAGATGATGAGAATGATTTTAAATAAGTTCCAGCAAGTGCGTGAGTACCGGACTCGCCCCTATCTGCCTGACACCAAAATCCTCGATATTGGCCTTGGCTCAATCTACGGCACTCCCGGGATCTCTGACAATGAGAAGAGGCACAAGCCGGGGCCTGCAAATCAGTGAAAGAGAGCCTCACCCCTTGGGGGCCTTCTTGGCTCATCTGATCTGATTCAGCGGTTTTATTCTTCCAGCCTGGTTCGGGAACCTTCTGTCAAAAACACATCCAGGCCGCGAGCCGCCGCCGCCTCGTAAGCCCCCTCGAGGGCATCCAGGAATCGCTCTTTACTCCGCCAGAAGGGAAAATTTCCCAGTCGCTTCGCCAACGTGTTCCAGGTCCTGTTGGTTCACCGACTGCGGCTCCTTGAATCCCACATAGGCTCCGAAACGCTTTAACCACTGACGATAGCTTTGCTCCGTCCGGTACGAGCGGTGGCGGAGACGGAGTGCCCGGACGATTTCATCCTCTACAGGTTGCCAGGCGGCCTGCCCATTGGCTTGCGGCTGTTCTGTTCGATTGGGCTCTGGGAGCCCCTTAAAGTACCGGTATAGGCGAACCGCCTCCTTCGCCTGCTGTACTTGCCAATCCTCGTGGTCCTTTGCCAGATCCTGGAGGTATGAAGCAATTGCCTCCTTTCCCATACCGTCCAAATGCTTGCACGGAGCAGAACTCATGAAAGCGGCTAACCTAACGGAGGTAAAAGGGAATTCGTTTTTCGGGAAGATGCTGGCTTCGGACAAGAAAGTCCTGAAAGTCCTTGAATAACAAATTCTCATTTTTATGCAGTGACTGCATAACACGGATATCGGCACCATAACACAGCTACTTAAGGGTCAAAACCCTGCTAAAACCCGTTTTCCCCTTGATTAGCCCCATGCCCCTTGATAAAATCCCCGAAAAGACAGTCGCTGCATAAAATAGAATGTTAGGCGAAAAAACGTATAAAGCAGATAAGGATTACCGATGCGATTCGAGTGGGATCCAGGGAAGGCAAAACGGAATCTAATTAAGCATGGGATTTCCTTCGAAGAGGCAGTGACCGTCTTTTACGATCCGTTATCCGCCACCTTCGATGATCCTGATCATTCAGGCGGAGAGCCAAGATCTATCACCATAGGCTTTTCCTCTCGTGGTCGGTTGATTGTTGTAGCCCATGCGGAAAGAGGAGAGGCCTTGCGTATTATAAGTGCACGGCCCGCCACTCCGAGAGAAAGGAAAAAACATGAAGGCTAAGTTAAAAAGAACCCGCGATGATCTACGCCCTGAGTATGACTTTGACTATTCGAAAGCTGTTCGGGGCAAATACTGCCGGCGACTCTTGGAGGAGGGAGCTAACGTAGCTGTCCTCGACCCGGATATAGCAAAAGCTTTCAGCGATTCACTTTCAGTCAACGAGGCCCTGAGATCGCTTCTAAAATTAACTCAGGCGACCCAGCGCCTAACCAAGCGCTCCAGCGGACGCGGGATGGAGACGCGCCGCTGAGCTCTGCGTTAGGATCTTACAGCTGGAAAGCAAAAGCGAGGTGTCATGTTGCAGAGGTTTCGGAATCGAATTATTGAATACCTGCGGCTCAGCGTAGGCGTTGGGCGGCTTTACTGCCCTATGAAGCCACACCTCCTCACCGTCCTTCTTGTCTTCTCCAGCACCGCTGAGGCTTGGCAGCTCAATCCGATGTCCCTGGAGGATCGCGTTCGAGACGCCTCACTTGTAGTGGTGGGCACAGTCGAAAGAGTCCATTCACGTCGTCCCTCGGACTTCGCTGGGGTCGGCGACGTCTGGACCGTTTCGCTGAGGGTCAACCGCACACTCAAGGGCACAGCACCCTCCGACACTATCCACACAACTTTTTCTGACGTCGCCGTCGAGGACATGCCCAACTTCAATCCTGCTGCTGCGCATGTTTACCTGCTCAGCAGGGCATCTGGCGCTTCACCCAGGCCGTCCTTCTCTGCGCCTGCCAGCTATCTCAGCGTGTTGACTCTCGCGTCAGAAGCTCCTATCCGTGCATTTCTCAAGTCATCAGCGATTTCGATCCTCATATCGCCGTCTCTGGCTTCGTTTACTCGAGACCACCGGCACGTTGAACGCAGTTTCTTGACCTCAGACAAAACCGTACGCGGGAGCCTCTTCGCCCGTCTAGCACCGCGTTGCCGCCGGCTCGCCTCCGCTAGCGGTCCTGCAAGCGGCTGGCCTTAATTGTTAGGTGGTGCGGAGGAATCAAATGAAACCAGTCATCCTTTGCATCATGCTCGCGAGTCTACTCCTGGCAGCACTCTCAGCCAGGGCAACAAAGCCATGTTCGCCGTCACCATGTCTCGATTCCGCCGGAAGACTCGACGTTTCGAAGTGTCTTGACGCAGCATCGTGGGTTGCAGTAGGCAAGATAATTCGGGTTGAGCATCATAAGGAAGGTCCACCGCTAGCCAAGGACTTTGCGACGTTTATCCTTTCTATAAACCGTTGGGAGAAGGGGGAATTCAAGAATAGGTACGAAATCCAGTTTAAGGTAGGGTGGTGTGACAATGCTCAAGAGCTTCCTAATGATACCTCCGGGCTGTTTCGCCTTTACGGTATTGGAGTCCCAGGCTCTGAATCCACCCCCGCCGCATATCTCTACATCGAACGTGTAGCAAGCAAATAGGGCGTCCCTAATCCGTTAATCCATGCAATCAGGCATGGATAGGTAAGGTTGCGGTGGATTGCTGTCTACGCATTGGCCTAACTTATCGTTCGACTCGCACGCCCCAAAGAGCAGGGCGCCGGCCAACTTAGGCGTTGGCAGTGAATGATGAAAGGATAATCCATGCCGGAGATTTGCAGGTTTTTCGGAATTATCATTAGAATGTTTTTTGATGAGCATGCCCCTCCCCATTTCCATGCCGAATATCAGGGGAATAAGGCGGTTTTTGATTTCAACGGCAACATTATGAAAGGAAACATGAAATCAAAGACAGCCACAAGACTCGTGAGAGAGTGGATAGACCTGCGTCTCAACGAACTTGAGGAGGATTGGCAACTGGCAAGGGCTGGTAAGGAAATCAAGAAAATTGATCCTTTGGAGTGAGGTGAATCATGTGGAACATGAATGATGTGATAAACATCGAATATAAAGGCGGCTTTGTCTATCATGTTGTTTTCGATGACGGCAGAAGCGGCAACATTGACTTCTCAGAGTACATCGATAGAGGTCCTGTCTTTGAGCCTTTGCGAGATATGGCCTTCTTTAAGAAAGCAACGATAGAGGGTGGAACCATCTCCTGGCCAAATGGCGCTGACGTGGCTCCCGAAACGTTATATGAAAAAATAGGCTGCCAACAAGTCGCTCCACCGGATGCGCAAAAAACCGCGCCCCGGTGAGCTTTGCGTTGGGTGAAGGAATACTAAAATGAAACAGGCAAAAGGCCCCCAGTTTATACGCTTTTTTAAGCCAGTTATTGAGGTTCTAAAGGAATCAGGTGGCTCCGGAACCGCTGCGGAAATCATAGATCAGACAATTGAAAAAATGAACATATCGGAAAAGGAACAAGAGGCCACCAACAAGAACGGCCAATCTCGCGTCAGAAACCAGGTAAACTGGGCACGTCTTTACCTTGTTCGAGCCGGTTACCTCGATTCTTCGAAGCGGGGTATTTGGAGCCTCACAGAAAAAGGTATGTCTATTGACCTTTATATTCCTGGGGGAGATACCAAGAAGCAATTTCTGCACGAACGTCCCCTTCACCCTAATGTTGAGGCTGTACGGAAAAGACTCCGACATACCTCGGCACCTCCTCCCTATACGAGAAAAGCTAAGCCCTGTCGCCGCCACGGAGATGGCTTCTGCTTTGATTGACCGGGCAGAGACCTTTGTACATCTTGCACACAATATAGGAAGCTTGTCGTTTGGCGCGAGAAGACCGGGAAAGGTTTTCATCGGTCACGGGCAGTCACCCCTGTGGCGCGAGCTAAAAGACTTTTTGTATGAAAGGTTGGGTTTATCGTGGGATGAATTCAACCGTGAAGCCGTTGCAGGACTTACAACGTTTGAGAGAATATCCCAAATGCTGTCTGAAGCGGAGTTCGCTTTCTTGATCTTGACAGCCGAAGATATTCATTTGGACAGATCTCTGCATGCCAGAGAGAATGTTGTCCATGAAGTTGGCCTTTTCCAGGGAAGACTGGGGCCTAGGAAGGCGATTGTTCTGTTGGAAGACGGGTGTGAGGAGTTTTCAAATATTGTCGGCCTTTCCCAGATTCGTTTTCCCAGAAGGCACATATCAGCAACCTTTGAAGAAATTCGCAGAGTTCTTGAACGGGAAGGAATATTGAAAATCTAACAAGCCTCTTCAGCGGCGCGCAAAAAGGCGCGCCCGCTGAAAAGCACGTTAGCTGGAGGAATCATAGTGCAAATCAAACACCTGGGGATTGCTATAATAGGGATGATTGCCTTGGGCGTGTTTGGCGGGTGTGCAACAGAGCGTCACATCGCCCCAACACTTTCGGAACCACCGAGAACCGGGCTTGAATTAAAGCCTCCGATCCTTGGCGCTGTTTTTGACGGTAGGGCCACTCAAAACCCGAAGGATGGTGCGTCACAACTTCAAACAGATTTGAGTAGGATTTATGGGACATCTATCGAATGGGACAGTTACTTTATCAAAACGCCGCAAGGTCGCGTTGCGGTCCGTGTTCGTATAGTCATGCTCGGAGCCTCTTTTGGGAGTCGGCTTGTTTCTTCGACGGCTTTCGCTGATGCGATAAGTTCAGCGCAGACTAGCGCAACCGGTCCTTGGGGTTCAGTTGTCAGGAAACGTTTCGGCTCAGCAGTCAGTATTGGCAGGTTCTTTTTCCGGCGAAGGCTGGTGGAATGGTGCTGCTTGGATTGACCTTGAAGTGCAGGACTACCGAGGTACCACGCCAATAAGTTTCACCTTGCCCATAGTGGCTGAGCATAGAGAATCCAACATGTGGGGTTATTCGTCTGGAGATAAAGCCGCACGCATCGCATGGCAACGAGTGTCTGTTCAACTTACAAGAGCCATGGATACTATTTTCCGTACTGTTCGGGATCAGCAACCCTAAGAACGTGACCTCTCGGACAATGTTTCATTATTGGTTTAAATTGATTGCGAGAACACATGGCAGTGCAGATTATGCAAGGAGAATAAGCCACTGAGGAAGTCTCATATCTTTCCAGAATGGCTTTACAAACCCGCTGTATGACGATAATCATCGGTTCTTTGTTCTTTCCACGGATGCGAATAAGAGAAGAGGCACTCGTCCAAAAGGGATTTATGAAAGACTTTTATGCCATGAATGTGAACAGCGGTTTAGCAGGTGGGAAGGGTATGCCAGAAATGTTTTCTATGATCTGCCACTAAAGGTGATTGAGGATAATCGAGCGGTTGTATTTTCAGGTCTGAATTACGACTCCTTTTAAACTATTCCAAATGTCCTTGATTTGGCGAGCATCAATCGCAAGCAGACCTGAGGTACACAGGATCGACTTGGGGCCTCATACAGAGAGAATTCGGAAGATGCTATTCGAGGACCGTCCTGGGGAGGTTTATGAATACGGCTCAATTCTGATGTTGCCTGCGTTGAGCCAAGAACTGATGCAGCAATTTGTTTATCCTCCTGAAAGTCTTCCCACGAAGATCGACGGTCACTCGGCCTATCGAGCCGTTTTTGGCGGGTTATTCTGGCTGTTCATTGTTTCGAATCACTCGTCTCGTCTTCCTCGTAGAAGTGTTTCTTTCAAAAGATGGGAATCTTCCTGTTTTCAAGGTTGGGGGCCCAGCCGTAAAGTTCATGCAGCAGTTAGCATCTGATTTCTTTGCAGCAGGCATGTTGAATGATCCAAACAAAACGCGGAAATAGGGGACGCCCTTTATATTTGCAGTTTCTTTAAGAAAGGATTTGTGATAGTTGTTCAGTGGGGCCTAGGGGACGTAGGTGCAAACGCAACTTATTCGTAATGCGGATTTAAAGAATGTAATCAGCTCGGCCTAACTCGGGTGGTTGTTTTCACACCTACGCCCGCCTCTTTCGTCCGAAACACCATTTGACAGTCTAATCACACACGGCCACGGGAGTGCCCACGGGCTCTCACCGGATGCAAGTTCTTTAAGAAGCTTGTATGCCTGGCGGTGGAACGGGGTTTCTTCGCGACGAGCATACACGAGGATATTGGTATCGAGGGCGATCAAGTTCGCCCCTCCATTAAATCGAAGAGGGCATCGCGGTCGTCAAGGCGAACGCCGGGAAGTATGCGGCCCCTTTCGGTACGCCATTTTAGCTCATACCTTTTGTTTCTGGCGCGCCTTCCCAGGTAGAAGCGCAAAGCCTCTTCAATGACCTTCCTCAATGGAGCCCCCTCGTCTGCCGCCCGTTTTTTAGCCTGGCGCAAGAGCTCGTTGCTGATTTCGATCGTCGTTCTCATGCATAAAAATATATTATCATTCTCATAAATATGCAAACCTGTTGATGGCGACCCTCTTGCCCTTCAGCGCCTATGGATCGGAGAAATCGAGATAGGAAAAATCGGATCCTCTCCAATTTAGTTGGAGGGAAATAGGGTGGTCTCGAAACCCAATTGACTCCGACTCTCTTTTGACTTCCTGGAATCTGTTTGCTATTCTATGGGCAGCAGTTCTCTAAATCAAAAAAAACATAATGGTGAAGTCGCTTTTCCTTTATTTTATGGAGGAGGTTTGCGTATGCGTAGCGATCTGATGAAGAAAGGTCTGGAGAAGGCACCCCATCGTTCTCTTTTCAAAGCAATGGGCCTGACGGACGAGGAGATCAATCGTCCCATGGTGGGCATCGCCAATTCGGCCAATGAGCTCATCCCCGGGCACATCCATCTGGATAAAATCGTCGAAGCCGTGAAGGCCGGTATCCGCCTGGCCGGAGGCACCCCTCTCGAGTTCTCCACCATCGGGGTATGCGACGGCATCGCCATGAACCATGAGGGGATGAAGTATTCCCTTTCCAGCCGGGAGCTGATCGCGGACTCCATTGAGATCATGGCGATGGCCCATCCTTTCGATGCGCTGGTCCTGGTCCCCAACTGCGACAAGATCGTGCCCGGGATGATGATGGCCGCCATGCGGGTGAATATTCCTTCCATCGTCATCAGCGGCGGGCCCATGATGGCCGGGAAATTGGGAGACAAGGGTGTGGACCTCATCAGCGTCTTCGAAGGCGTTGGAAGAGTGGCCCGCGGCGAATGGACGAACGAGCAGTTGAAAGATCTGGAAGAGTGCGCCTGCCCGGGGTGCGGGTCCTGCGCGGGCATGTTTACCGCCAATTCCATGAACTGCCTGTCCGAAGCCCTGGGCCTGGCCCTGCCCGGAAACGGCACCATTCCGGCGGTAAACGCCGCGCGCATTCGGCTGGCCAAGACGGCCGGAATGAAAATCATGGAGCTCTTGAAAAAGAATATCCGGCCGAGAGATATCGCGACGCTCGCCGCCTTCAGAAACGCGATGGCCGTGGATATGGCCCTGGGATGTTCGACCAACACCGTCCTGCACATCCCGGCGATCGCTCACGAGGCCAAGATCGACCTCAACCTGGACCTCTTCAACGAGGTGAGCGACCGCACCCCGCACCTGTGCTTTTTGAGCCCTGCGGGCCCGCATTACCTCCAGGACCTGGACGGCGCGGGAGGCGTTCCGGCGGTGATGGCCGAACTCAGCCGTCTGTAACCTGATCGACCCGTCAGTCATGACGGCGACGGGCAATACCCTGGGCCAAAACCTCAAAGGAGTGAAGGTCAGGGATCCAAAAATCATCCGGCCGATCGACAACCCTTACCACAAGGAAGGCGGGCTGGCCATCCTCCGGGGGAACCTGGCTCCGGGAGGAGCCGTGGTCAAGCAGTCGGCGGTCGCCCCCGAGATGATGGTAAACAAGGGGAAAGCCATTGTCTTTGACTCGGAGGAGGAGACCATGGCGGCGATCCTCGGCGGAAAAGTGAAAGCCGGAGACGTGGTCGTCGTTCGTTACGAGGGGCCCAAAGGCGGTCCAGGAATGCGGGAGATGCTCTCCCCCACGGCGGCCATCGTGGGAATGGGCCTGGACAAAGAGGTTGCCTTGATCACCGACGGCAGGTTCAGCGGGGGCTCCCGGGGCGCGGCCATCGGGCATGTCTCCCCCGAGGCGGCGGAAGGCGGACCGATCGCCCTGGTGAAAGACGGGGACCCGATCTCCATCGATATCCCCGGGAAAAAAATATCCTTGTTGGTAAGTGAACAAGAACTGGTGAAGAGGCGAAAAGAGTTGAAACCCCGGCCGCCGAAGATCACTTCAGGCTACGCCGCCCGTTATGCCCGGATGGTCACCTCCGCAGGGACCGGGGCTGTTTTTAAGGAGGAGGTTTAAGTACGGGGCGCAACCAGGGCCAAAAAGCCTTAGCCACGTCCAGACATTTCCTCAAGATCCTCCGCTATTGCCAGTCTTGTAGGGGCGGCGCTCGCGAACCGCCCCTAGTTACCCTCGCGAATTAAACTTCCTCGTTTTTTTTCCCCGGACCTTCCTCAAAGGGGTCCTATACTGTCGAAAAATATACTTAGGCACAGACTTCTGTTCAAAAATATTCTTACCCCTTCTGGATATTTTTCGATCTTCCCTAAAGAAATCTGGAAAGCTACCGATTTATTAATAGAAAATTTTTTTATCTCTTTTTATTTTTTTTCTTGACACGCTTTTTTTTATTTAATAAACTGTACAAAAATAGATTTGAAAATATTTTTAACAGATTTTCCATTGTACTTAGATCGGCCCATTTCGTTCCTCTTGAGTGTTCCCATGAGGACTTCGGATATATTGAAAAAATTGAATATTCCCAGGCACAAGCTATACTACCTGGAACAGAAGGGCTATATCAAGCCAAAGCGCATCCCGATCGGAGAAATGGAAGCTAGAGAATACAGCGAGGAGGAGTTCAAGAAGCTGGAATTGATCTGGAAATATCTGCAAAGCGGTTTCAAACATAAGATCGCTTACCAGAAGGCAATGGAAGAGCTGCAGAGCCCGAAGCTGAAATTGGAGGGGCAAGATCAAAAAAGCCCGGACTCGGAAAGTCCGAAATCTGAACCTGAGAGGTGACCATGAGCGTTCCTGGCAGTACCATGCTCCCTCGGGAGCCAAACAAGACCGCACGCATGTCGGAAAGCAAGACCGCTGCGGAGGACGACCACCCACCTAATCCGTGGAAAGAGGCCACTGACGAAGAGTGGGACGATTGGCGGTGGCAATTAAGAAACCGGATCACCCAGGCGGAGCAGCTCCGGCTGCTCATCAACCTCAATGAAGAAGAGGTTGCCGCAATCGAGGCCTCCAAAGGCAGGATGGCCACCGCAATCACCCCTTATTTCGCCAAGCTGATGAGCCGGACCGACCCCAACTGTCCCATCCGTCAGCAGGCCATTCCAACCCTGGAAGAATTCTACGTCTCCCCCCATGACCTCCTCGATCCCTGCGCGGAAGATGAAAACTCCCCGGTCCACGGGCTCGTCCACCGCTACCCCGACCGTGTCCTCCTCCTCGTCACGGATAAATGCGCGGTGTACTGCCGGTACTGCACCCGCCGGCGCATGGTGGGGTCCAGTGAAAAATGCATCAACGAAGCCGAGCTGGATCAGGCCATCGCCTATATTCAAGCGACCAAGAAGGTCCGGGACGTCCTGATTTCCGGCGGAGATCCTCTTCTCCTGGAGGACGATCACCTGGAAGGGATCCTGGCCAAGATCCGGAAGATCCCCCACGTCGAGATCATCCGCATCGGGACCCGCGTGCCGGTGACCCTGCCCCAGCGCGTCACGCCCTCGCTGACGAATATGCTCAAGAAGTACCACCCCCTTTGGATGAGCATTCATTTCACGCACCCCAGGGAAATCACCAAGGAGGTCCGCAGATCCTGCGGCATGCTCGCCGAAGCCGGAATCCCCATGGGAAGCCAAACGGTTCTGCTGAAGAGGATCAACGATAAGCCTTCGATCATGAAGCGCCTCATGCATGAGCTTCTGAAGATCCGCGTCCGCCCCTACTACATCTACCAGTGCGATTTGGCCATGGGGACCGAGCACTTCCGGACCCCCATCGCAGTGGGGATCAACATCATCGAAAAGCTCCGCGGCCACACGACGGGGTACGCAGGTCCCGAGCTTTGTCATCGATGCGCCCGGCGGAGGGGGAAAGATCCCCGTTGGGCCGACCTACCTGATCTCCCAGGACCAGGGGAAAATGGTCTTGCGGAACTATCAGGGAAAGGTCTTTGAGTATCAGGAGCCCGGAAATCAAGACTCCTGATGCGGAAAGGAGGTGACGCCCAGGATCCGGCGAAGGGCAAAAGGGAACCACATCGCCAAGAGCCAATATGACCCCACACACTTTTGTAGCCCGCCTTTCTCGCGATGAACCCTTTTGCATAAAAAAATTCGTTGTTACCCAGCCTGAAGCCTTCTTTCTTGGAAAGAAAGAAGGCTTTCTTTTTTCGGTTCGCTTATCCGAATTTCTTTGTTAGAATATGAGAAGACGTAGAACAACGCGCGGAAAATCTTCCCTGAGGAGGAGAGAATGTTTCAAGTTTCAGAAAAGGCCACGGAGATGCTGAAGGAATATTTCAAGGGCAAGGAGACGGTCCCCTCGATCCGAATCTACCTCACCCCCGGCGGGTGATCGGGGCCCTCCCTGGGCATGGTTCTGGAAGAACCAACGGCGGACGACGAAGTGTTCAAGGAAGGCGGCATCACTTACGCGATCAACAAAGAGCTGTACCAGCAGGTGAAACCCATCCATCTGGAGTACGTCCAAAGCGAGCGCGGGTCCGGATACCGGATCACATCCAGCATGCAGAAATCCTGCGGCTCCTGCAGCTGCTAGCAAACCCACATCGGCGGCATAGCAGGGGCGGGGGTACCCCGCCCCGCGCATCACCTCGACGGTTTTTTCCGATCTGCCGCTCCGCCACCCTCCTGAATTACAGAATCAAATCTTCCGAATGAACTCCCCTGCTCCTTTTTGGAGACGTTGGCGGCAGGAAGGGTTGAGCGGAATCTTTTTAATCGCCTGCCTTCGAACGCTCTGTTCTTTTGGCGGTGTCTTTTTACTCCCCGAAGGGGAAGGAACTTTGAGAACCTTCCGCGCCGCTTCTCTCACCCGCGGGTCGGGGTCGTTTTCCAGCGAGAGGAGTACCTCCCGGGAGCGGGGGTGGGGAATTTCTCCCAGAGCAAAGGCAGCCGTGCCCCGCACCTCAGCCCATCCGCTCCTCAGCCTCGAGAATATCCCCGGCTGGGTGACGATCCGGACGAGGGGGTCGATCCCCGCAGGGTCCCCGATTTGCCCCAACGCACGACAGCAGGCGATCAGCCGTTCGGTCTTCTTTTCGTTCGCGATGATCGACGCGAGGCATCCCACGGCCGCGGCGGGCTTGAGCTTCCCCAGGCACTCGATTGCTTCGCGGGCCAGCCGTGGATCATTTCCCCGCGCGTAATCCAGCAGGAGCTCTACTCCCTGGCTGTCATTCAGGCGCTCCAGAAGACGAAAAGCGGCCTGCCGAACCCTGGGGTTCTCTTCTCCCATGACCTGGGCGAGTTCAGGCTCCAAATCCCGGGTCACCAGCTCAAGGACATCGAGGACCCGGGCCCGCTCTTCGGCCGCCCCCCCAAACATTGCTTCGCGTTTGAGCAGCTGCCCCGTTTCCTCCCCCGCCTTGGCCAGAAGATTCGCGGCCACCGTCCTCACCCGGAGGTCTTCAATTTTCTTGATCGCTTCCACAAGGAGAGGGATGGCTGTCCGTCCAAGGGCGCCCAGCAGCAGGACCGCGTTCTGGTGGCGGAACGGCTCCCCGGAATTCAAGTCAGCTGTCAACAAGGCCTGGACCCCGGGGTCCAGCTTCCGGTCCAGGATTTTCGCCAGGCGCTGGGAAAAAGGGTCTTTCGCTTCCCCAAGCTCTTTCTGGCGGGCCTGGAGGTTGAGCAATATCCGGCTGGCGAGGGGATACTGAAGGAACTGGATGAGGACGACGGACACGCGGTGAAGGAGGGAGGCGATCTCCCGAAACACTTTGGGATCTTTCTCCTCCGGGAGTACATTCAGCAGCGGCTCGGCCAGCAGCTTGGCGAAATAATTCTGCAGGGCCGGAGTCAAGCCTTCCAGCATCCGCCGGCAGCTCTCGATCAAGTTTTCCCGGCTCACGATGGTGAGGTTCGGAAACGCCAGAAAAACATGCTGAAGCATCTTGTGCACGACTCTTTCCCTGCCCTCCGCCAGCTGATTCATGAGCTGGGACGACATCCCCTGGAGAAATGAAGCCAGCTGTTCTTCCGGAATGGGCTCGGGGGATTCCATCTCCTCCAAGCCTTCCACCCCTACGATCTCGACGACCGCGCCCAGGTCTTCCACGGCCTGGGTTGGGGTCACACGGGCCTCATAGAAGACCTGGTCGAAGAGAATATGGGTGAGATTCCGGTCTTTGCCGATCCGCTGCCAAAAATCGGAGTCCAGCGCGCTCGGAGGGCCTTCCCCGAGGGATCCGACAAAGGCCTGCACCTCCTGCGCAGAGAGATTTTCCAGGAACGTGAGGCTGATCAGCGTGTAAGAGTCGAGAAACTTCAGAAACCCATCCACCTGGGCTTCGATCCCGCGGGTGTCCAGCTTAACCCCGTTGACAACCAGGCAATTTCTCACCTGGGCGAGCACAAGGGCTCTTCGTTTCGCCAGAAGAGGGCGCAGCAGATCGTGCAGCTGATCGACGGACGCGGAAACGTTCTTGCTGCCGATGGGGTACAGCTTTATGTACTTCGCCGAGTTGAGGAGGGCCCGGATGATTTCAGGGACCCGGGCGAGTTCCTCGCTCCCGAGCTTCTGCGGGCCGGCCGGAAGGCGGGAATCCTTTCCCGAGGACCCACCCGGCATGGGCTGGAAGATCTGGATGGTGCCCGCCTGGGCTTCGGCATCGACCCTGAGAGTGTAGCGAACCTGTTTCAGCTCGATGTGCTCCAGGTGTTGTTCCGCGCAGAATTTCTCCCAGTGGTCCTTTTCCAGCACCCTGGGTTTCGAACGTCCGAAGGTTTCCAGCCAGAGGTTGACTTCCTGCTGGCTAAGGCCCCGCTGAAACAGGATGCCCTGGATGTCCATGCGGGCGAACAGCTTCAGGAGTTCCTCGCCGACGTACCGGAACTCGCTGAGGTCGAGCTTCTGCCCGTTGATCATGAGTGCCCGGCGGACCTGGAAGAAGGTCAGCGTCTCATTTTTTTCCAAAATGGCGTCGATTCCTTCTTTCACCTCGCAGTTGGCCCTGATCACCGAGTCACTGCTGGGCGGATACAGCTGGATATTGCGCAAGGCCGTGAGAATCCCCCGAACCAGGGGAGGGACCTTGGCCGCGCTTTCCGCGTCCAGGGGCTCTCCCGGCGGGGGGAGATCTTTTCTCCTCTCCCCCGAGTAGTGGAAGGCCTCCACGGGGTTGAAGAGCTTCAACGTGTGAACTCTTTCGTACTGTTCGTACGTTCTGGATTTCTCCATGTTCGCCGCCCGCCGGAAATGATAGATGAGAGGAGCGGCGGAGGGGACGAGGAATTTCTGGAAAAGGCTCTCCTGATAATCCCCCACCCGGTTGTGGAGTTCGCGTTTCTCTTCGGGCTGAACCTCCTCCTCCATGATTTCCAGGATCTGCTTGCCCCGGAAGCGAAGGTTCTGGTCGTTCACCTGGAAATCGAAGTTCATCAGGCCCTGGCTGACCGCCTGGTCGACGAATTCCAGGACTTTCGACTCCATGATTTTGGAGCTCCCGGTTAGGACACTCAAGGGAACGTCCTCGCCGAAAGCGGAAGCCTGGTAGAGCAACCGCCGGCTTTCAGGATCCAGGCTTTGAATCTTCTGGCGGATGATGGACTCCAGGGATTTGGGCAGGCTCCCCGGCGCCAACGGCTCGATGCTCCACTGCTGCCCGGAAAGGGTGATCTTCTGCTCGAGGACCAGTTTGCACAAAATTTCGCCAAGGAATAACGGGCTTCCCTGGGTCACCTGCTCCAGTTCCTCTTCGAAATTTTCCGGGTTCTTCAGCCCGGGAAAGACCTTTTGCAGGTGCTCCCCGATCTGGGCCGCGGTGAGGGGCATGAGTTTCACCCGGGTGATGTTCAACTCCTGGTGAAAAGCCTTGTAGTACCCGTCCAGCGGAACCCGGTGGCCTTCGAGAAGGATGGGCAGGGGGTCGGTGACCCCGCAGCAGATGAAGAGCGGAACCTGTCCGCGGAGCATGAGATGGCGAAGGAGCAGGAGAGACGCTTCATCGGCAAACTGCAGGTCGTCAATAAGCAAGACCAGGGGCTGCCCATCAGCGATTTGGGGGATGAACCGGATGAGGGTGTTGAAGAGACCTTCCCGCGTCGTGCTTTCGTCTTCTTTCACCTGAGCGGATTCCGAGGCCTCCAGGTGGGGCAGAATACAGGAGAGATAAGCGATCTCTTTCGCTTCCAGGCTTTTCAAGACCCCAAGTCCCTTGTCCTCTTTCTCATTCAGGAGGTCCACCAGGAAACGAGTGGCCAGGTAATAGGGGCGGAACATCTCCTGGATCGCCCCCCCGATCTTGCACACCCGCATCTCTTTTTTCTGGGTGAGGTTCTCGCGGATCACTTCCAGGAAGGCGCTTTTCCCCAATCCCGATCCGCCCTCCACCAGGATGAAATGACTCTGCCCCTGGCTGAAGGACTGGAGGCACTGCGAGACCTCGGCAAGCTGCTCCTTTCTCCCGGCGATATTCTCGCCCTGAAGCTGGTACAGGGCGGTTTTTTCAAATACTTCCTGCGGCGGAATCGCCCCCGCGTTGGCCACCCGGTCCCGCCCGTTCTTCTTGGCGTAATAGAGTGCGGTGTCCGCTTTCTGAATGAGCCCCCTTCCGGTCTGCGCGTCTTCCGGGGCCGATGCGATCCCGATGCTTAAAGTGATCTGAAGCCTCCGCTCGCCCCCATCCCCGATGGGCAGAAATTCCTGGTGAACCCGGTTCAGGAGACGTTCCCCGACCTGCAGGGCTTTTTCTTTCCCTCCTTGGGGCAGGAGGATCATGAATTCATCCCCCGCGTAGCGGATGGGCAGGCCTTCTTCGCCGCCCACCCCTTTCAGCACCTCGGCCAAAAAGACGAGGGCCTCATCTCCCACTTGGTGGCCGTACGTGTCGTTGATCTGCTTGAACCTGTCCATGTCCATCATGATGAGCGAGACGGGCTCTTCGGTCAGAGCATCCCAGGTAATTTTGTACTGGAAATAGTGCAGGAGGAAGCGGCGGTTGTAGATGCCGGTGAGTTCATCTTCAAAGATCAGCCGGGATGGATCTTTGCCGATGTTCTGCAGGAAATTTAGGAGTTCCTCATATTGCATATGTTTGACCCGGCCCAAAAACCGATTCTAGCGCCTATTTTATGGTATCGGCACTACATGGACCTGGATCAAATGTTTTTAGGAAAAAAACCAATATTTTCAAGCCTTAGTGGGACTTCCGGGTCACCTCCACGGCCCTCACGCCCTCGATGGGGCCGGTTTCTTTACCTCTTGGCCCCCGATTCAGGCCCTGGGGAGGAGAGGGGAGGCGCATAAACGATCAAGACCTTCAGCGGCGGCCCGGGGAGGGCAGTCACCCGGTGGGCGGCGCCTGCCGGGAGATAGATAAAATCATCGGGGCCGACCACAGAAGTCTCCCCCTCAATCTCCACCTCCGCTTTACCCCGGATAACAAAGAAAGCCTGCTCCAGCCCCGCATGGGAATGGGGGTCCGCCTGTCCTCCAAACTCGATCTCCCCCAAAACGATCTCCATCCGGCTGGACCCAAACGGCCCGGGCCCGAGCAGCCGCCGGTTCTGGGTGTTGGAGTGAGCGGGCGGGGTGTAAACGGGAAGGTTGTATGAATGGGAAATATACTTACTCATGGGCTGCCTCCGATTGTTCCCTTGTACGCTGATCGGCAAGGGCGGCTTTGCCGCGGATGATGACAAAAGAGGCGGCGGTTGTCAACGGATTAAAGCATCATTAAAGCATCCCCTCACGGGGACCAAAATTTGGCTTGACCCGTATTTTTTATGAAGCTATATTGCAGCAAATTTCGCTGACGGGATACCGCCATTTATCATTTCAGCCCCGCAGGATGCCATAAGGCTTCACCCTTCAGGCGAGCGGCGGGATGCCCACTCCGACGGAGCGAAAAAGGAGGTCAAATATGTCGGCAGCAAAAGGTGTTTTCAAGCTGTGGGTCGCGGTCGTATTCGTTGCGGCTTTCCTCTTCTCTGCCCCGCCTCAGTCGGAGGCCCAGGCGTTTCCCACGAAACCCATCACGCTTTACTGCGGCTATGCCCCGGGGGCGAGTACGGACCTCACCGCCCGCGCTCTTGCCGGCAGCGCGGAAAAGATCCTGGGCGTCCCGATTGTCGTGGAAAACAAATCGGGCGGGTCGGCCACGGTCTGCGCGGCGCTGGTGGCCAGCAAACCCCCTGACGGGTATACCCTGGCGATTCTCGACATGGCGGCGTTGACCACCCGCCCCCACCTTCTCAAAGTGGCGTTTAACCCCCTCACGGATTACACCTTTATTCTCCAGTATGGATTGTACGTCGGCGGCCTCTGCGTCCTCGCCGAATCCCCCATCAAGACGGTCGACGAGTTCATCGCCCACGCCAAAGCCCACCCGGGCCTTTCGTACGGCGCTTCGGGGCAGTTCAGCAGGGGACACCTGGCCATGGAACTCTTTGCCAAATGCAAAGGGCTGACGTTCAAGCATGTGCCGTTCAAAGGGGGAGCGGAAGCGGATACGGCGCTCCTGGGCAAGCACCTGGATTTCGTCGGAGGGTCCGGCGGGCATATCCCTTACGTGAAACAGGGAGTGTTCCGCATGCTGACCGTGTTCAGCATGGAAAAGCGGGACCCCCAGTTCCCCAACATTCCCATGCAGAAAGAACTGGGGTGCGAGGATGTGCCTCCGAACGCCTACCTTCTGATCGGCCCCAAGGGGATTTCCGATCCGGTCTTCAAGAAAATTCATGAGGGTTTCAAAAAGGCCAGCGAGCAACCGGAATTTCAGAAACTCATGGAAGCCCAGAACCTCCCCTATGAATATAAAAGCCGGGAGCAGCTGGAAAAAGATATCCCTGCCCAATTCGAATGGTACAGGAACACTCTGCAGAGGTGGGGAGTAGGAAAAAAGTAGATGCAGGGAGGATAAGGAGCAGCAAAGTTACTTCAGGACCAGATTGTAAACAAAAGAGGTCGGATGCTTGGGCCACAGGTTGACGGCATCGTTTATGACCGCCATGGCGCAAACCGGAATGGCGAAGAAGAGAATGATTAACAGGATCACGAGCCACTCTGACTTCTTCTTCTTGTGCGGATCCATGGAATCCCTCCAGTTCTGTCATCAACAATTTTCAGCGAAGCACGTTCCATGCCATTCCAATCGAACGGGGAAGGATGGCATACTACCCCGCAATATTCGCAATTTGGTTAATTTTTCCAAATGGTTGTTAGAAGAAAATAAAGCTTCGCGGAATAAGAAACAAGAACGATCAAGACGTCTTGTGTTCATCCGGTGTACCTTTTTTGCATCACGGGGCAATCAATTGCGGTCATCTCGCCATAGTTCGCATTTTCTCAATCTGGGTGCGGATATTGTCTGATCGTGACCCGGTCGGCTCGACCTTCAAGAATTCCTCCCAAGCCTGGATCGCTCCTTTCACATCCCCTTTGTCGTGAAGCAGGACCACGCCCAGGTTATAGCGGCTGTTCACATGCTTGGGATCGCTGGCTGCTGCTTTCTTGAACTCGGCGATGGCCCTGTCCGGGTCCCCTTTGCGGCGGAACATGATGCCCATGTCCGTTCGGATATCGGGATTGTTGGGTTCGATTTCCAGGGCCTTGGAATAGGCCTGGATGGCTGGGTCGAATTGATTGGCATCGAAATAAATATTCCCGAGCTCGGTGAGCGCTTTCAGGTTTTTAGGGTCGTCTTTTAAGATGGACTGCAAAGCGGAGATTTGCCTCTGTGCGTCCGGGGAAATGGAGGGCACCGCGGGGGCAGCTGATGGTTTGACGGACGCTGGAACCATCGGGGTCCTCTCTTCATAAAGAACTGTCGTGATGACCCCGACAACGATTCCGGCGACAAAGGCTACGGCGATGAGGAGAAGAGCAAATTCTTTTTTCATGGAGGACTCGACTTCTGATTTTGATCCATGGTATCACTAAATTTCTGAAATTATCAAGAATCCCGAAACATCCCTCCTCCAGTAATTTTTAAATCCGTGTTCATTTGGGTCTAAACGATGTTTTCATCTGTTTCTTTTTCTGTGTTCCCCCGTTAAATCTGTGTCCCTGGATATTTGATTCAGAAATTCGCTTGCCTCGCTCCGTCCGCCAAGTTTATGATGAATTAAAAGATCTTATCTGAAAGAACGATGGTATTTTACGTCCTCAAACGCCTGCTCCTCATGGTCCCTCTGTTTATCGGGATCACCATCATCTCCTTTGCCGTCATCCACCTTGCCCCGGGTTCGCCCATCGACATGGCCACCGACCTTAACCCCAAGGCGACGGCCGAGGTGAAAGAGAGGATGCGGGCTTTGTACGGGCTGGACAAGCCCCTGCACGTGCAGTACTGGACCTGGATCCGGCGCCTGGTGGTCTTCGATTTCGGAGTCTCCTTTTCCCAGGACGGAAGGAGGGTCGCCGATAAGATCCTGGAGCGAATGCCCATCACCATTTTCATCAACGTGGCTTCTCTCGCCCTCATTTTCCTGGCGGCCGTCCCCATCGGGGTTCTTTCGGCCACCCGTCAGAATTCCTGGTTCGACAAGGTGACGACCGTCGTCGTCTTTATCGGGTTTGCCGTGCCCCATTTCTGGCTGGCGCTTCTGCTCATGATTCTTTTCGGCGTCCAGCTGGGCTGGCTTCCCATCTCCGGCCTGAAATCCCTGAATTATGAGTACCTTCCCCGGCTTCCCAGATCTGGGACCGGATCAGCCATCTCATCCTGCCCGATCTTCATTTCCGCCTCGGGAGGCCTGGCCGGTCTCTCCCGGTACATGCGCTCCAACATGCTGGAAGTGATCCGGCAGGATTACATCACCACGGCGAAGGCGAAGGGGCTTTCGCAACCGGACCGTGATCTTCAAGCACGCCCTGCGCAACGCTCTTCTGCCGGTGATCACCATCCTGGGCCTTTCCATACCCGGCGCTGATCGGCGGAAGCGTCATCTTTGAGACGATCTTTGCCATTCCGGGCATGGGCCAACTGCTTTTACGCCAGCGTCATGTCGCGGGATTATCCTACGATCATGGGCATCCTGGTGATCGGCGCGGTGCTTACCTTGTGGGGAATTTGATCGCGGATCTTTCTTACGCCCTGGTCGATCCGAGGATTCGGGCGGCCTAGCGGAGTCAAACCGTCGAACGATCGTCCTGGCATCGGAGCGGACTGAGAAATGGAAGCGTCAATAGACGCCATGAAAAGCAGGGCAGCGAAGAAAACTTACGGCACCTGTTCTGGAGGAGGTTTCGGAAGAACCAGCTGGCCATGGGAGGGGGCGGTCGATCGTCCTTCTTCTGTTCGTCGTCGCCGTCTTCGCCTTCTGGGTCGCCCCCTACGACCCCGGGCAGATCGACGTTCAGCAGGTTCTGATGGAGCCCACCTGGAAACATCCCTTCGGGACGGACTCCCTGGGCAGGGACGTGCTCAGCCGGATGATCTGGGGATCCCGGATCTCTCTCATGGTGGGTTTTGTGGCCGTGGGCATCTCCACGCTGATCGGAATATTCCTGGGGGCGCTCGCCGGCTATTACGGCCGCTGGGTGGACAACCTGATCATGCGGTTCGTGGACATCATGCTCTGTTTCCCCACTTTCTTCCTGATCCTGGCGGTGATCGCCCTCCTCGAGCCCAACATCTGGAACATCATGATCGTCATCGGGGTCACCAGCTGGATGGGGGTGGCCCGGCTGGTCCGGGCGGAGTTCCTGAGCCTGAAGGAACGGGACTTCGCGGTGGCCGAGAAAGCGCTGGGGGCGAGAGATTTCCGGATCATCTTCAGGCATATCCTCCCCAACGCCCTGGCGCCGGTCCTGGTTTCGGCGACGCTGGGGGTTGCGGGCGCGATCCTCACCGAGTCGGCCCTGAGCTTCCTCGGGATCGGCGTGCAGCCGCCGACGCCCAGCTGGGGAAATATCCTGACTGCGGGAAAGGACAACATCGAAATCGCCTGGTGGCTCTCGCTGTACCCCGGCTGCGCCATTTTGATCACCGTTTTGGGGTATAATCTCCTCGGAGAAGGGATTCGGGATTCCATCGATCCAAGACTTAAATAAAAAATACTTAACCACAGAGAACACAGAGAAATATTTAGAGTGTAAAAACGCAAAAAAGGAATGGATCTTTTCAAGTTTGCTTCTTGAATGGTTTGACTCTGCGATCTCTGCGCGCTCTGCGGTGAATATTTTTATAATTTCCTGAACGATAAAAAAGTGCTGAGGACTGAGTGCTGAGTAAAAAACGGCTACGACGATTTTTTTTGAGCCTACGTGTTCTCTGCATCCTCTGTGCTCTCTGTGGTTAAGTCTTTATTTTGGAGGGAAAATGGCTGAAAAGGATATAGTAATTATCGGGGGAGGCCCCGGCGGTTATGTGGCGGCCATGACGGCGGCCCGATTGGGGGGGAAGGTCACCCTCATTGAAAAAGATGAACTCGGGGGGATATGCCTGAACTGGGGGTGCATGCCCACCAAGGCCCTGCTCCGCGGCGTGGAGCTGCTTGAATCGATTGAGGCCGGGAAAGAGTTCGGGATCCAGACGAGCGGGACGACCGTGGATTTCTCGAAGATGAGCGCGCGGAAAGACCGGGCGGTCAAGACCCTCGTTTCGGGCGTGGGCGGGCTGATGAAATCCAACGGGGTGGAGGTCATCAAGGGGAAAGCCAGGCTGATTTCACCCCGGGAGATCCAGGTAGAGGACGAAAAGAAGCAAACCGCCACCTATGGGGCAAAGAAGGTGATCATCGCAACCGGCTCGGTATCGGCCCGGCTTCCCATTCCGGGGGCGCAGCTGCCCGGAGTCATCGACAGCACCGGCGCATTGCAGTTGAAAAAAGTCCCCGAATCCATGGTCATCATCGGGGCAGGCCCAATCGGGCTGGAGTTCGGGACAATATTCGCGGCTTTCGGGGCCAAAGTCACCGTCCTGGAACTCCTGCCCCAGATTCTCCCTGCGGAGGACGCGGAGATCGCTTCCGCCCTGGAGAAATCTCTGAAGCGGTACAAGATGGAAATGCTTACCAAATGCCAGGTCAAAGAGATCGCCGAAGCGGCGGGGGGAAAACTGCGGGTGAAGGCCGTCCTCGGAGAGGGGGAGAAATCCTTCGAGGCCGAAGTGGTCCTGGTGGCGGTGGGCAGGAGTCCCAACGTGGAGGGTCTGGGACTTCAAGAGGCCGGGGTGCGGGCCGGCAAGAAAGGGGTCGAGGTGAATTCCAGGATGGAAACGAATGTCCCTGGAATATACGCTATCGGCGACGTGACCGGGCAGTGGCTTCTGGCCCACTTCGCCTTTGCCCAGGGCGAGGTGGCAGCGGAAAATCTCATGGGGCACGAAGTGGAAATGGACAGCCGGGTGGTCCCCCGGTGCGTGTACACCCTTCCGGAGGTGGCCTCGGTGGGAATCAGCGAGAAGGAGGCCAGGGAGGCGGGGCGCGATATCAAGGTGGGCAGGTTTCCCTTTTCGGCCAACGGGAAGGCGACCGTGTACGGCGAACGCACCGGAATGGTGAAGATCGTCGCCGATGCCAAGTACGGGGAGATTCTGGGGGTGAATATCTTCGGACCCCATGCCACGGATTTGATCGGCGAGGCGGTCCTGGCCATGCGGCTGGAGGGGACGGCGCAGGACATCGCCCAGGCGATCCACCCCCACCCCACCCTGACGGAGGCTTTGAAAGAGGCGGCGCTCGACGTGGACGGAATGGCGCTCCATATGCCCCCGCGCAAGAAGGGGTAACCCCTGAAGGATGATCCGCTGAATCGCATTCAATAAAGGAGAAAAATGGAATTCACTCATTTGACCCAGCCTTTTCCCTTAAAGAACCTTACCCTCCGCAACCGGATAGTGATGGCCCCCATGCTCTCGCGCCTCTGCGACCCGGACGGGATCGTTTCTCCCAGGCTTATCGACTACTACGCCGAGCGGGCGAAAGGGGGCGCGGGCCTAATCATCGTGGAATACTGCTACATCGACGAAAAGGAGAGCAAGGCGAACCAGGGGCAGCTCGGAGCTTACAGCGACCAGCTGATTGCCGGGCTGGGGGATCTGGCGGAGGCGATCCAGGAGTGGGGGGCCAAGGCCATTCTGCAGCTCTGCCATGCCGGGCGCTCCACCTCGTCCAAACACATGGGGTGCCAGCCCATCGCCCCGTCGCCCATGCCCAACTCCACCGGGGAGATGGCCCGGGAGATGACCCGGGACGAAATTGAAGCGGTTATGGATTCCTTTGCGCAAGCGGCGCGCCGGGCCAGGATCGCGGGTTTCGACGGCGTAGAGCTGCACGGGACCCATGGGTACCTGATGGCCCAATTTCTCTCTCCTTACACGAACCGGCGTTCGGACGCGTACGGGAAAGATCGGGGGCTCTTCGCCCTCCAAACCCTGGAGCGGGTCCGGAGGACGGTGGGGCCTGACTACCTCGTCGGGTACCGGATCGCCGGGGAGGAGTTTATCGAGGGCGGGGTGACGCTGGCTGAAACCCAACCCTTTGCCCGAAGGCTGGAGGAGAAAGGGATCGACTACATCCACGTTTCGGGCGGAACGATTGAGGTGGGCCACCGGTTTGTGACTCCCATGTACTACCCCAAGGGCTCTCTTCTCCCGCTCGCGGAAGGCATCAAGAAAGGGGCGAAAGTCCCCATCATTGCCGTGGGGGCCATTCACGATCCCATGCTCGCGGATGAGGCTCTACGAAACAATAAGGCGGACCTCATCGCGATGGGAAGGGGTCTCTTAGCGGACCCGGACCTCCCGAACAAAGTTCACGCGGGAAAGCTGGAGGAGATCCGCACCTGCCTCAGGTGCAACGAAGGGTGCAGCAGCCGGGTGCGCTCCAGCAGGACTCAGCGCTGCGCCGTCAATGCGGAAGTCGGGCGGGAGAGGACGATGAAGATTCACCCCGCTTCCAGGGCGAAACGGGTCTGCGTCATCGGCGGCGGGCCGGCCGGCATGGAAGCGGCGCGCGTCCTGGCCATGCGAGGCCACCGGGTCACCTTGCTTGAGAAAGAAAAGGAGCTGGGCGGGCTTCTGCGCTACGCTGCGGTGCCCGATTTCAAAGGTGAACTGCGGAGCTTCCTTAAATTCCTTACCACTCAGGTCCAGAAGATGGGGGTCGAGGTTCTGCTGGGACGCGAGGCCACCCCGGAGACGATCCGGGGACTTACCCCCGAATCCGTCGTCTTGGCGGCGGGGTCAATCATGCCCATTCCGGATATTCCCGGGGTCGGAAGGTCGTCCGTGGCGAGTGCCCTGGAGCTGCTCTCTGGGAGATTCCAGCCGGGAGAAAGGGTACTGGTCGCGGGCGGCGCGGCGATGGGATGCGAGATTGCCGTCCATCTGGCCGCCCGGGGAAAGAAAGTTACCGTTGTAGAGATGCTCGGGGATCTGGCCCTCGACCTGGAGCCGCGCTGTCGCCTGGTCCTTCTTGAACTCATGAAAGAAGGAAGGGTGGAGACCTTGACCGGGTGGAAGCTGGAGGAGATCGAATCGGGCCGGGTTCTTCTCTCGGGAAAAGATGCAGCGCAAAAAGAAGTTCCTGCGGATTCAGTGATCCTGGCCTTGGGAATGGCCTCCAACCAGGAATGGGTCGGGCCGTTGAAAGAAATTTTCCCGGAGGTTTTCGTGATCGGGGACTGTCTGGAGCCGAGAAAGATCTACCAGGCTATTCACGAGGGGGCGTTTGCGGGAAGAGCCGTCTGATCAGGACGCAGATTTACGCAGATTTTCAGGATCGTAAAAAAACAAAAAAAATTATCGGATTGTCTGAGTCAGTCTGCGTCCCAAAAATGAGGAGAACCTTTATGACTGAAATTCGTAATGTAACCATCGTCGGCGCGGGCACGATGGGCCATTCTCTCGCCCAGGTTTTTGCCCAGGGGGGGTGCAACGTCCGGCTCAATGACGTGAGTGAGCAAATCCTCGGCCGGGCGAAGACCCTGATTGCCTCCAATTTAAAGACGCTCGCCGAGCTGGGGATTGTCAGGAAGGGCGAGGAGTCCTCCATCCTGAGGCGGATTCACACGACTCCAAAAATTGAAGAGGCCGGGAAAGGCGCCGACTTCGTGATCGAGGCGATCGTCGAAGACGAGGGAGCGAAAAAGGAGATGTTCGCCAGGCTGGATGAGGTCTGCCCTCCCGCAGCCATCCTGGCCAGCAACACCTCCTACATGGACATCTTCAAATTCGTGCAGACCCGCCGGCCGGGAAAAGTGCTCATCACCCACTGGTTTGCCCCGCCCCACATCGTCCCCCTGGTGGAGATCGTCCGCGGGCCGGAGACTTCCCAGGAGACGGTGGACACGGTGAAGGCCCTGATCGTGAAGATGGGCAAGAAGCCGATCGTCATCACCAAATTCCTGCCGGGGTTCATCGCCAACCGGCTCCAGAGCGCCCTCGGGAATGAAGTCCTCCACCTCCTGGACGAGGGGTATGCCACTCCCGAGGACATAGACATCGCCACCAAAGCCAGCTTCGCCCTCCGGATGCCGATCCTCGGGCTGGTCAAGCGGATGGACTTTACCGGGCTCGATTTGAGTCAGAAGATCATCCGCAACGCGACCTACAAAGTGCCCCCCCAGAAAACCAGTTCCAAGAGCGTGGACAAGTTGGTCGAAGCGGGAAAGCTGGGGGTGAAGACCGGCAGCGGGTTCTACGAATACGGCGGCCGCTCCACCGAGGAGATCATGAAAGAGCGGGATATCAAGCTGATCAGGCTTAGAGAGTTTTTGAAGGAGATGGGAGAATTATAGGATTGCGGATTTCGGATTGCGGAATGCGGATTGAAAAGACAGTTAGAAATGCGGAGTGAAACGGCAATCCGCAATAGAAAGGTTCTTATCCGTGCTTGTTGATTCACACGCTCACCTGGAGATGAAGGATTTTGACCGGGACCGCGACCGGGTAGTCGCCCGGGCCACAGAGGCCGGGGTGGGCCGGATCATCACCGTTGGGACGACAATCCCGGATATCGAAAAAGCCCTCGAGATTGCCGAAAAATACCCCTCCGTTTATGTATCCGTGGGCATTCATCCCCATGAGGTTAAGGATATTTCCGACGGCGATTATGACACTCTGCGCGGGATGGCCCGGGAGAAGAAAGTTGTCGGTTTCGGAGAAATCGGGCTGGATTTTTACCGCAACCACTCTCCCCGGGAAGTTCAGTTAACCCGGTTCCGGGAGCTGGTCAAACTTGGGAGAGACCTGAGCCTCCCTATCGTTATTCACGACCGGGATGCCCACGAGGAGATCCTTCGCATACTGGAAGAGGAGAAGAACGGGTCCTGGAGGGGCGTTTTCCACTGTTTCTCCGGCGATTACGCCATGGCCCAGACGGTCATCGGGATGGGATTTTATATCTCCATCCCCGGAACCGTGACCTTCAAGAAATCCGCGGCCCAGCAGGAAGTGGTCAGGCGAGTGCCCACGGAAAAGATCCTGCTCGAAACGGACAGCCCCTACCTTGCTCCCGAGCCGTACCGGGGGAAGAGGAACGAGCCCGCTTTTGTGCGGCGGACGGCGGAAAAAGTGGCCGAGCTCAAAGGGCTGAGCGTGGAGGACGTTTCGCGGATCACCTCATTAAACGTCAAGATGCTCTTTGGGGTGGGAGAGGAAGTTTCCCGGGGAAAGATCGTTTACCCCATCCGCACCTCCCTGTACCTGAATGTCACCAACCGGTGTTCGAACCGCTGCGCTTTCTGTTGGAAGAACGCTTCCTTCGTGGTGAAGGGACACGACCTCGAGCTCGGCCGGGAGCCCGAGGCCGAAGAACTGCTCCGGGAAGTCGGTGACCCGAAGAAATACACCGAGATTGTGTTTTGCGGCTTCGGGGAGCCGCTGCTGCGGCTCGACGTGGTGAAAAAGGTGGCGGCCGAGTTGAAAAAGAGAGGGGCACGGATTCGCATTGACACGGACGGGCAGGCCAACCTGGTTTACGGCCGGAACATCCTGCCCGAGCTGCAGGGACTCGTGGATTCCATATCGGTAAGCCTGAACGCAGAAACGGCGGAAAAATACCACCTCCTGTGCCGTTCGCCTTTCGGATTGGAAGGGTTTCGCGGGGTGGTTAATTTTCTGCGCGAGGCGAAAGCCTACATTCCAGAGGTTACCGCCACAGTCGTTGAGATGCCCTCGGTGGATGTGGAGGCCTGCCGAAAGTTGGCAGAGGAAGAGTTGAACGTCAGGTTCAAATCGCGGCCCTACGACGACGTGGGGTAGGAGGTTTACATGGCTGGTCTGAAAGTCATACTGGTTCTTTTTCTTGTAATCGGCGGGTACGGGACAGGGATAGGGCAGGAGAAAAAACAGGAGAATTTTATTGTAGATGGGTTTGCCGGGGGAGTGGACGCGGAAGGCATTCCCAAAGGATGGATCCTGGAAAAAACTCCTGGCAAGGATTCGAAAATTGCCATCGAGCAGGACAAACAAGGCCCTTATGTCCGTATGCTTAGCGTGAACGACAATTTCGGCCTAAAAAAGGAATTCTCCTTCCAGATAAAAAAATACCCTTACTTGAACTGGCGCTGGAAGGCTTTCCGACTTCCGAAGGGAGGGGACGTCCGGAAGAAGGAGACGGACGACCAGGCCGGCCAGGTCTACGTTTTGTTCCCCAAGTTTCCCGCACAGGTGAACACCCGTTCAGTGGGCTACCTGTGGGAATCCGGCGCTCCCAAGGGGTCTTCCGGCACGAGCACCGCCTACGGAAAAATGAAATACTTTGTTCTCCAGAGCGGCACCAGCAACCTGGACCAATGGGTCTCGGAAAGCCGGAATGTGTATCAGGATTACCGGAAATTATTTAACGAAGACCCCCCTGAAGTAGGGGGCATACTCCTTTATATAAATTCCCAGCATACCCAGTCGTCCGGGGAGATCGGATATGGCGAGATCTTCTTCTCCGATACTCCCCCCCATGACGGGAAAAAGTAGAGGATGAAAGGGAAGCGGGCGCCTTGCCCGAAAATTCCTGACAAACCCCGCCGGATTCAGTACAATATTTATATTCCTTTCGGGGTTGCAAACAGATCTACATAAAGATCCCTTCTCGTAGCAGCGAAGTCATTGGACCCCGGTAAACACCTCTGAACACAAATACGGTTTGTCGTCTGATATCTCTTATTTAAAAGGAGGAAATCGTGAGCCTGGAGTTTAATGCCGACGAGATTTTCCAGATGGCCTTGCGGATTGAGACAAACGGGGTCCGATTCTACAAGCGGGCGGCCGATGGGATCGGGAATTCGGCAGGCCGGCAGCTGCTCCTGCGGCTGGCGGCCATGGAGGAGACCCACGAGAAAATCTTTGCCCGGATGAGAGAGGGCCTGACGGACCAGGAGCGTAAAAAAAAGGTATACGATCGCGGAGAGGAATCTTCAGAATACCTGCGCGCCTGGGCGGATCAGAATGTGTTTGACCTTCGAAGCGACCCCTCGGAAAAACTGACGGGGAAAGAAAACCTCGGCTTTATCCTTCAGACCGCCATCGCCCTCGAGAAGGATTCGATCGTCTTTTACGTGGGAATGAAGGACGCGGTCCCGGAAAGGCTGGGGCGGGGGAAGGTCGAGGAAATCATCCAGGAGGAGCTGCGCCACGTGGCCTTGCTGAGCCGGGAATTGGAGACCCTGCGCCACCAACCTTTTTGAACGGAAGATGAGGTATCCTCAGACAGCCTCTTCGGTATCGCGATCGGAATCGGAATCGAAACCGAATCCGATTGCGAATCCGATACCGACCTCATTCCCGGAGGACCTACCCCAAGGATTAAATAAGCAAAAGGAGAAAGGGATGAAAAAGTATACTTGCAACATCTGCGGTTATGTATATGATCCGGCGGTCGGCGACCCGGAGAATGGGGTGAAAGCCGGGACGGCGTTCGAGAACCTTCCCGCCGATTGGACCTGCCCGGTTTGTGGTGCGAGCAAGACCGATTTTTCGCCGGAAGAATAATTCACCCCGGTCGTCCAATCCGTTCCCCCGCTTGTTCCCGTTTAAACCGGGTACGGGGAGCAGCGATCGAAAGTCCCCGTCCAGGGGGCTTTTTGATCCAGAGGGAGAGAATGATTCCGCCTGGGCGCGTTCTCTCCAGGGGGAAAGCCCCCATCCAACCATTTCAAAAATCCTGGACAACGTGCCGGGCAAGGCTCAGGAGAGGCGGGCGTCCCTTGGGCTGAGGGGGATTCGCACTTCCTCGAAGGAGAGAGTTGTATGGCTGAAAGTAAGAAAACGAGGGCAAAGACCAATCGCCTGGGTCATGAAAAAAGTCCCTACCTCCTGCAGCATGCCGAAAATCCGGTGGACTGGTACCCCTGGGGCGACGAAGCCTTTGAAAAAGCCCGGCAGGAGGACAAGCCCATCTTTCTCTCCATCGGTTACGCCACGTGCCACTGGTGTCACGTCATGGCTCATGAATCCTTCGAGGACCCCCAGGTGGCGGATGCCCTGAATCAATCCTTCGTTTCCATCAAAGTGGACCGGGAGGAGAGGCCGGATGTGGACCAGATCTACATGTCGGTTTGCCAGGCCCTCACGGGCCAGGGGGGATGGCCGCTCACGATTTTCATGACCCCGGACAGGAGCCCGTTCTTTGCCGGAACCTATTTTCCCAAGACAAGCCGGGGAGGAATGATCGGGTTCTTGGATCTTTTGGGAAGAATCCATGACCTCTGGGTTTCGGACCGGGAAAGGGTTTTGAACGGGAGCGGGGAGATCCGCCGGGCACTCCAGAGGGAAAGCCAGGCAAGCGCCTCAGGGGCGGACCTGGATGCGGGAGTTCTCGAAAAGGCGTTTCACCAGCTGCGGAGAACCTTCGATCCGACCTGGGGCGGTTTTGGTACGGCTCCTAAATTTCCCACGCCCCACCACCTCACATTCCTTTTGAGGTGGCACCGGCGCAGCGGGGATTCCCAGGCCCGGGGCATGGTGGAAAAGACGCTGGACTCCATGCGGCGGGGGGGCATCTTCGACCAGGTGGGGCTCGGGTTCCACCGCTATTCCGTGGATGAGAAATGGCTGATCCCCCATTTCGAAAAGATGCTGTACGACCAGGCCCTGCTCGCCATGGCTTACACCGAAGCCCAACAGTCGCTGGGAAAGATAGAATATGGGGAGGTGGCGCGAGAAATCTTTACTTATGTCCTGCGGGACATGACCTCCCCGGACGGAGCCTTCTACTCGGCCGAAGACGCGGATAGCGAAGGGCACGAGGGGCGCTTCTACGTCTGGACTCCGCAGGAGATCGAGGACCACCTCGGGGCAGAGCAGGGAAAACTTTTCTGCCGTTTTTACGGGATCACTTCGGAAGGGAATTTCGAGGAAGGGCGGAGCGCTCCTCACATCGCCCGCGACCTGAACCTCTTCGCCCGGGAGGAAAAGGTGGACCCGGATGACCTGAAGCGGGCGCTCGGGGCGGCCCGGGAAAAGCTCTTCGACGCGAGGGATAAACGGGTTCACCCCCTCAAAGACGACAAGATCCTGACCTCCTGGAATGGGCTAATGATCGCCGCCCTGGCCAAGGGGGCCCAGGCTTTCCAGGATCCCGCCTACTCCGACGCGGGCCGCCGGGCGGCGGATTTTATCCTCGGGAATATGCGGACCTCCTCCGGCGGGCTTTACCGCCGGTACCGGCAGGGAGAGGTTGCGATTCAGGGGTTTCTGGAAGATTACGCCTTCCTGGTCTGGGGTTTGATCGAGTTGTACGAGGCCACCTTCGAGCTTTCCTATCTGGAGGAAGCCGTTCGCCTCCACCGGAAGATGGTGGAGCTCTTCTGGGACGAGGAAAAAGGGGGATTCTATTTTACCGGCCCCGAAAACGAAGCGCTCATCAGCCGGCCCAAGGAGATCTATGACGGGGCGATCCCTTCGGGAAACTCGGCAGCCGCCCTGAACCTTCTTCGGTTGGGCAGGATGACCGGGAACGAAGATTGGGAAGAGAAGGCCGCCCGGATGGTCCGGGTCTTCTCGAAATCAGTGGGTGAGGCCCCCATGGCTTACACCCAGTTCCTGGTCTTCCTGGATTTCCTCCTGGGCCCCAGCCAGGAGATTGTCATTGCCGGGGACCCGGGAGAGGAAGAGAACCGGACGGTCGCGGCCTTGATCCGGCAGCGGTTTCAACCCAACAAGGTCCTTCTCTTCCGGTCTGAAGAGGACCTCGGCAAGAGGCTTTCCGCCTTATCCCCGTTCGTCGCCGACATGCGCCCATTGGACCAAAAAACAACGATCTACATCTGTGAAGGGCACGCCTGCAAGGAGCCCCTGAAGGGTTTAGCCGCTTTCCGGGAAACACTCGCATCATAGGGGAGGCGTTTGGGAAGAGTTACACGTACTCTACGCAACCGAAACTTTATCCTCGTCGCCTCCCTTCTTATGGGCCTGGTCTGGGGCGGCGGGGCCCGGTGGACGGAAAAGGCCATCCTCCCCGCGCTGGCCCTGGTGATGACGCTCTCCACCATGGGAGTTCCCGCGAGCATTTTCCTCGATCCCCGTAAATTGGTCATCCCGGCGGTGGTGGGGATCCTTTTGAATTTTTTTTTCCTCGGAGGGATCCTCCTCGGTTCGAGCATGCTGTTCATTCTGGAGGAACCCATCCGGATCGGGTTCGTTATTATGGCGGCCGTCCCCCCGGCTGTCGCCGTAATCCCTTTCAGCGTCATTTTGAACGGAAACCAGACTTTTGCCCTCGTCGCTACCCTGGGATGCTACCTGGGGGCGCTCCTCCTGACCCCCCTGATCGCATTGCAGTTCCTGGGGGGATCCTTTGCCGACCCGGGGAAGATCGCCGCGATCATGCTCGAATTGATCCTTCTCCCCCTCTTCCTTTCCCGGGTCTTGCTATGGGGCGGGTGGGCTGGACGGATCGAACCCTACAAAGGCACGATAACCAACTGGAGCTTTTTTTTAATTACTTACACCATCGTGGGACTGAACCGGGAGATGTTATTTACCCGCCCCCAGACCTTGGTTCCGCCGGCCCTAATCGCCCTGGCCAGCACCTTTTTTTTGGGCTGGCTGATCGAGAGGATCACCCGGGTGATCCGGGTGGAGTCGCGGACCCGAATCACCCTGGTGTTGCTGGGAACTCAAAAAAACACGGGGCTGGCCGCCGGACTGGCCTTATCCCTTTTTAGCGATAAAACCGCCGTGCCCGCAACTATCACGACGGTTTTTATGCTGGTTTACATGATCTGGTTGGGGTTCAGGCGGCAAATGGCGCCCTACCCATGAAATGGCCCAAGCCTCGGGCCGTGCAGGCTGTGGTTGATTCGGGGAGAAGGATATGGATGAACGTGAAGAAAATTCCCGGGAACTGCTCTTCCTCCTGGGGGCGTTGGAAAATACCACTGAGGCCTTCGTGACCATCGATCAGAACCACCGGGTCCTTTTCTTTAACCGGGCTGCGGAAAAAATGTTAGGGTATACGCGCGCGGAAGTGATCGGCAAGGATCTGAACCTCATCCTGACTCCCGCCTGCAGCCGGGACCACCGGAAAGCGGTGAAGCGCTACCTCGCGGCCGGAACTGCCCGGGCCATCGAGCATGAGACCGAGGTTTCCATAACCCGAAAAAATGGCGAGACGTTCCCCGCCTCCATCTCTTTTTCCGTTGCCCACCTCGAAGGCCGGGCGTTCTTCACCGCCATCCTCCGGGACCTTGCCGAGACGAACCTGCTGAAAGAACAGGTCGCCAAGGCTGAGCGTCTGGCCGCCCTCGGCCAGATCGTCGCGGAAATCACCCACGACATCAAGAACCCGCTGCTCATCATGGGCGCTTATACGCGCCAAGTCGTGCGCAAAACGCGGGACAAATGGAGCCTGCAGAAACTGGAACTCATCGCCGAAGAGGTGAAGAGGCTGGAGAGCCTCCTTTCGGAGATCAACGAATACTACCTCCTGCGAACCTCTAGATTTGAAAAATTCGACCTGCACGACCTCTTGCGGGGAATTTGCGCCCTGGCGAAGCACGATTGCGAAGAAAAGAACGTCGAGCTGAAATGCCGGACCGGCAAAGGTCCCGCATGGGTCGAGGGCGATCGGGACAAGTGGAAACGGGTCTTTCTGAACCTCATCCGCAACGCAGTGGAGGCCTTGCAAGATGGGGGATCCCTGTCTTTCCAGTCGGCGAGAATGGGGGGGCAAATTCATGTTTCCGTCCGCGACAACGGCCCGGGGATCCCCCAAGAAATTCAGAAGGAGATCTTCACTCCGTTTTTCACCACCAAGGAAAAAGGCACCGGGCTGGGCCTGCCGATTTGCAAGCGGATCGTCGAATCCCATCCGGGGAGCTCCATAGAGGTGCAAAGCCGGGAAGGGGAAGGAACGGAAGTCAGGATGACCATTCCAACATACAGGGCAGCCGTTCGGAAGGGCCGCTGAAATTTACCGACGCCTGCCCCGGAGGAGAACATGGCCAAGAAATGGAAATGTACCGTCTGCGGCTACCTTCACGATGGAGACGGACCGCCGGATGTTTGTCCCGTTTGCGGGGCCCACAAATTCCAATTCATCCTGTACGAACCCATGCCGGAAACCCTGGAAAAAAGGGTCCGGGAAGCGTTCGCCGGGGAAGCCAAAGCGCAGGTGCGCAACGGGGCTTTCGCCCGGAGAGCGGAAACAGACGGATTTCCCCAGATCGCGCGCTTGTTCCGCGCCGTGGCGGACGCTGAAAGGGTCCACGCCGAGGAGTACCTGAAATACCTGGAGGGCGTGGTTGGGGATACGGAAGAGAACTTGAAAGCGGCCTTCGAGAATGAGATCAAGGCCAAGAACAATTTCTACCCCGCCTTCATCCAGGAGGCTTTCGCCTTACAGCGGCAAGACGTGGCCTGGAGCTTTTCCCGCTCCCGTGACGTGGAAGAGCGGCACGCTTCCCTGTACAAAGAGGCCCTCGAAGCGATGATCAAAGAGGAGGAGACCGAGTACCACGTGTGCCAGGTCTGCGGCTATATTTTTGCCGAAAAGTTACCGGAGGAATGCCCGGTCTGCCGGACGAAGAAGGAGAATTTCAAGCGGGTGGAATGAGTGGACCGGCCGCCGAACTAACCCGGGTCGGAAGTGAACTTCAGCTCCACTGCGGGAATTTCGGTTTCTTCCTCTTTCGGGGGCGTGGGTTCGTCAGGCTCTTCAGGCGTTGAGCCCCCCTGTTCTTTGCACAGTCTCACATAATCTTCCAGCTGCTTCTGAACATCCTTAGGGAGCTCCAGGAATTTTATTCCCATGCCGCGGCGCAGGTTCTGGCTCTCCTTTCCGTATTTATTGGTGAAGATCACCTTGCAGGGGAGTTCGAGAAGCCGGCCTTCAGACAAGTGGAGGCGCAAGATAAACTGCTCCCCCAAGTCTCTGGGGTTTCCGGTGGGGATAAAAACACCCGCCCGGCTCACGTCCGCTCCCGGCTTGCCGATAAAGTCTTCGATTTCCACCTGCACCTTTTCCGTCAGGTTCTCCGGGGAATCTTCAAAGCTCATCTCCCCAGCCAGGTTGATGACCCCTTTCTCTCCCGCCGCAGACTTCTCCACGGGGTTTGCGGGAACGGGCTTATCCGCTTTGAGCCCGGAGAGGAACCTTCCGATATGCTCATCAATGCGCCGGCGCTCTTCCCCGGAGAGGCTCTGGAGCTGGTGCATCAGGTCGTCGAGGTAGCGTTCATAGTTCTGCCGTAAACTGGCGGCCTTCCGAACCTCTTCTAGAAGATACTGGTTTTGCAGGGCAATGGAGGCGTGATTGGCAAAGATAGAAAGAAATTGCAAATCTTTTTCATCGAAGTTGCGCCTTCCATTGGCGGTGAAGAGGTTCACCGCCCCGATCATCTTTCCCTGGACTCCAAAAGGGACGCTCAGGAGAGAGGTCACCTTCCGGCTCCGTTCATCTTTCTTGAAGAATTCGGGAAATTCCCCGGGGTCTTTGAGCAGGATGGCTCTCTTCTCGACGATGGCCTGGCGGGCGATCTCTTTGTCCTCCGGTAAACCCTGCCTGTTGTCGGGATGATCGGGGGAATAGGTGAATTGACTCTTCAGCACGCCTTTTCCCACGTCCACCAGGTAGACCGTCGAGCGCTGAGCTTTCAGACAGCGGGCCGACTCCCGACCGATGATTTCCAGGATGGCGGAAATATCCTTTTGGGCCTTGATGGCCGTGCTGACCTGGAACAAAGCCGCGTGCTCCGCGTCCTTGCCGGTTCTGCCGGAGAGGAGATTCCTATTTTTTTCCTTTGCAGCTCCGCCGAATAGCCCTTTTAACATCACACCCGCACGTATCGTTCCCCGTGGATTTGACTGGTTCCCTGTTCCCGGACGCAATTCTTATGCCACCGCGATAAGCCGGTAAGTCATTGAAAAGCAAATAAAAAACTAGAGGCTGGCCCCGTCCGGCCGTCCCATATGCGTCAATAAATTGCCAAGCGCGTTGCCAGGGAAGGCCGTTCACAGGGTTCTTTAGATCAATATCCGAGGCGCCGGAGAGCCCGGGGGTCGTCGCGCCAGTTCTTCTCCACCTTGACCCAGAGTTCCAGAAACACCTTCGTTCCAAGCAGAGATTCGATCTCCTCCCGGGCCAGGCGGCCGATTTCCTTGAGCGTCCGGCCCTTTTCCCCGATCAGGATTCCCTTCTGCGAATCCCGCTCGACCAGGATCGTGGCCCTGATCACGACCAGGTTCTTCTCTTCCTTCTCCTTGAATTCCTCGATGACCACGGCCGCGGCGTAAGGGATCTCTTCCCTGGTGCGGTGGAGAATTTTTTCACGGATGAACTCGGAAACCAGGAAACGCTCGGTTTGGTCCGTCACCATGTCTTCGGGGAAGAGGGGAGGGCCTTCGGGAAGCATTCTGAGGATCTCCTCCGCCAGGATCTCAACCCCGTCCCCCGAAAGGGCGGATATGGGGATAATCTCCCGAAAAGGGAACAACTGGGAGTAGCGCCCGATCACCGGCAGGAGTTCAGCCCGGGGGACGAGATCAATCTTGTTTATGGCCAGGACGACCGGCTTTCCGGCCCTTTTCAGGTTTTTGAGGATGAGGTCGTTTTCGTCATTTTCCGGGCGATCCGCCTCGATGAGGAAACAGACCAGGTCCACCTCCTCGAGGGTAGCCAGGGCGGTCCTCACCATGGACTTGTTCAGACGGGTCCGGGAGTGATGGACGCCGGGAGTGTCCAGAAAAATAACCTGGCCGGCAGGAAGGTTCTTGATGCCCAGGATTCGATTCCGGGTCGTCTGGGGCCTGGGGGAGATGATGGCGATCTTTTCCCCGAGGAGCCGATTAAGGAGGGTGGATTTCCCGGCGTTCGGCCGGCCGATGAGGGAGACGAACCCGGACTTGAACCCGGGGCCTTTTTCTTCACCCATTTTCCTGTTCCACGAAAAGGTGCAATTTCTGGAGGGTCTTCCGGGCGGCCCTCTGTTCCGCCTCCTTCTTGCTCTTGCCCGCTCCCACCCCGGCCACTTTCCCCTTGATCGAGACCTTGACGCCGAAGATTTTGTCGTGGCCCGGCCCGAATTCCTTGGCCAGGATATAGCGGGGGGTGGCTTTCAGGACATCCTGGGACATTTCCTGCAGCTTGGTTTTGAAATCCTGATAAAAGCTTTCTTTCTCGGCCATCTCTAATGGCAGCGAGAAAAGCTGGGAGATCACCTTGAAAGCTTTCTTGAAACCCCCGTCCAAATAGATGGCGGCCAGCAAAGCTTCCAGGGACGACGCCACGATGGAGCTCTTTTCCCGCCCCCGGGTCATCTCTTCCCCTTTGCCCAGGAGGAGGTAATCTCCGAGAGAAAGGTCCCGGGCGATCCTGGCCAGGCCCGATTCGTTCACCACCGCCGCCCTCAGCCTGGAGAGGCTCCCTTCGGGATAATCGGGGTAGCGGTCCATCATCATGTGTCCGATCACCAGGTCCAGGACGGCGTCCCCCAGGAACTCCAGGCGCTCGTTGTCCTTCCCTTCCTCCCCCGGATTCTCATGCACGAATGACTTGTGGCGCAAACCCTGGTTCAGGAGCTCCAGGGATTTGAACCGGTACCCGATCTTCTTCTGAAATTCCCGCAGTGTTTTTTTTCTTTCTTTATCCATTTAACGAATGAACCACAGAGGGCACAGAGCGGTAGAGCCGCAACGAAATCCATACCCCCTCACCCTCCCCTCTCCCCCGGAAGGTGTGAAAAAATTAAACCGATGATGCATACAGCCTCTCTTGTTGTCCAGGGGACGGCAAAAATTTGCCGGCCAAAATCGGCGGGATGTTCTTATCTCCAATGGGTTCACCTGAGTTCCGCAAAGGAACGCCGGCAAATTCGGGGTAACCCAGGTGATTACAACATGATTTCCATTTGCCGTTGTCACGCGAAACGCGTGATTCAGTACCCCGCGGGCAAAGAAGGAATCTGTGCCTCTTTTGGCCGGGAAGTTTTTGCCGTCCCCTGGACATGGTACCGCTCGCCAATTTCCACTCCCCCGGATTTCTTCACAGGGGTGAGGGGGCGCGCTCTTAGCAGAACTCTTCGACTGTATTCCTCGCAGTCGTGACTAAGGGGCATTCAGGTCATGAGCTTTTCCGAAGACCTTATCCTCGCCGGTCCCGGTAACTTCCACTTCCACCACCTGATTCATCCATTCATCCTTCCCAGTGAACACAACGGGAATGTAGTTCTGCGAGTACCCTCTGAGCATGCCCGATTCCCTATCCCGTCTGCTTTCGACGAGCACTCTCATTTTTTCCCCCAGGAAGGACCTGTAAAACTGGCGGCGCTTCTCCCGGCCCAGGTCCCGCAGGGCTTCGCACCGGTCCCGGACCGTACGGGAGGGGACCTGACCCGGGAAATCGGCCGCCGGCGTCCCTTTACGCCCGGAATAAGGAAAGACGTGGAGGTAAGCAAGAGGAAGCGCCTCGATCAGGCTAAGCGACTCCTGGAATGCCGTTTGGTCCTCTCCCGGAAAACCGCCGATTACGTCGGCACCCACGGCCAGACCGGGTATTGACCGGGTGAGGCCGGTTACCAAATCCTGATAAAAGGCCCGGGTGTAATCCCGGTTCATCCTTCGGAGGACCCCGTCGCTGCCGCTTTGCAGCGGGATGTGCAGATGGGGGCAGATTATGTGCGAGGCGGCAAGAAAGTCCACGAGCTCCGGCGTGAATTCCGCAGGCTCAATGGAGCTGAGGCGGAGCCGAAAATCCAGGGGGACGTTTTCCAGCGCCCGCAGCAACTCCAGCAGGGAAGCCCGGGGGGAGAGGTCCTCCCCGTAAGCGCCGAGGTGGATTCCGGTGAGGATCACTTCTTTGAACCCCTTCTCGGACAATTCCCGGGCGCGCGTCAAGACCCGGTCCAGGGGAAGGCTGCGGTTTCTGCCGCGGGCAAAAGGGACGATGCAGTAAGAGCAGAAGGAGTCGCACCCGTCCTGAACCTTGAGATAGGCCCGGGTTCGCTGCGGGGAAAGGGGGAGCGGGGCCTCCTCAAAGAGCCGCGGTGTCGCGAGGGGGGCGGAAAAGACCCGCGGCTTCTCGCATTTCCCGGCCGCGGAGACCATCCCGGGGATCCTGCCCCTTTCGCCGATTCCTACGATGAAATCAACGCCTGGAATTTCGGCGAGCGTTTCGGGAGAGACCTGGGCGTAGCAGCCGGTGACGACGATGCGGCCGTCCGGGTTCCGGGCCGCCGCCCGCCGGATGAGCTGGCGGGACTGGAAATCCGTTTTCTGGGTTACGGTGCAGGTGTGAATGATGAAGACATCGGCAGATTGGCGGAATGGGACGATCCGGTGCCCGCAGATTAGAGAGCTCCGCGGCAAGGCAGGCGGCATCGTTCTGGTTGACCTTGCACCCCAGCGTAGCGAAGGCGATTTTCAGAGGGCCCTCTCGATCCATCCCCCTCCCAGCACTTCTTCCCCCCTGTAGAACACCGCCGCCTGCCCAGGGGTGACGGATTTTTGAGGGGTCTGCAAAACGCGCCTCAATTTTTCCTTCGCCCGTCGCGGTGAGCGACGAAGGAACGCCCGGCGTGGCGGTAGCGGATTTGAACCAGGGCCTCTGGGTTTCCCCGGGATTGGAGAAGGAGATCCAGTTCACTCCCCGCGCCACCAGCCCGCCGGCCAGAAGCTCATCGCTTCGCCCCGACCACGACCCGATTGCGTTCACAGTCCAGAGTCAGGACATAATAGGGATGGGGAGCGGCAAGTCCCAATCCGTGCCGCTGGCCGATGGTAAAGGAATGAAGGCCCCGGTGAAAACCCAGCACTTTTCCCCCTCGATCGACGATCTCACCGGGTTCTAAGATTTCCTTTCCTTTTCTCTCTTCCAGGAACCGCCGGTAGTCATTTTCCGGAATGAAGCAGATTTCCTGGCTTTCAGCCTTCTCGGCTACCCGGAGCCCGAGTCTTGAGGCCTGCCGCCGGACTTCGCTTTTGGATATTTCACCCAGGGGAAACATCACTTTGGCCATCTGTTCCTGCGACAGTGTAAAGAGGAAGTAGGACTGGTCCTTGCTTGCGATCCTTTCCTCTCAGAAGGAGGTATCTAGACTCTCTTCCGGGACCGACATCGGGGGCCCAAACGATTCGGGCGTAATGCCCCGTGGCCAACGCTGCGGCCCCCAGTTCCTCCGCCTTTCGGAGGAGAAAGCCGAATTTGATGCGGTCGTTGCAGTGAATGCAGGGGTTGGGAGTGCGGCCCCCCAGGTACTCCTCGATAAAGCCGCCGATGACCTCTTCTTCAAAAGCCTTTTTCAAGTTTATCACATAGTGAGGGATGTCCAGTTGATCCGCCACCCGGCGGGCGTCCCGGATATCATCGGGGGAACAGCAGCCGCCCGGCGGGGCTCCGTCCGCCCCCGGGCTGATCCCAGAGGCGCATGGTCAGGCCGATCACCTCGTACCCCTGCTCCTGCAAGAGGGCCGCGGCCACGGAGCTGTCTACGCCGCCGCTCATGGCGACAACGACGCGTTTTTTCTTTACCGGGCAGGTAGGCATTCTGGGAATTATAGATCTATTAATTCGGACGCAGATGGACGCAGATTTGCAGGATTCAAGAATCCCTATTCCACGACTAATCCTTAAATTTATTCTTGGCTGATCACAAATCTGCGAACATCTGCGTCCCAAAAAATTAATGAAAACTTTACGGCTTTTTGCCTTGTTTCTGGTACAACGGCGAGATATCCCGGAGCCGCTGGATGATCCGGGGCAGGACTTCCAGGACATAATCGATTTCCTCTTTCGTGTTGGTCCAGCCCAGGCTGAATCGGATGGCGCTCTGGGCGACGAGGTGCGATTTCCCCATGGCGAGGAGGACATGCGAGGGCTCCAGGGATCCGGAGGTGCAGGCCGAACCTGAGGAGACCGCGACGCCCTCCAGGTCGAGATTGAGCAGGAGGGACTCCCCTTCGATGAAATGGAAGCTCAAATTGAGGGTGTTCGGCAGACGGAGAGTGGGGTGCCCGTTCAACTCCACATGGGGAATGGTCCGCAAAATCCCCTGGTGGAGCTGGTCTCTCATTTGAGTGAGATGAGCGTGCCGCGCTTCGAAATCCCGTTGCGCGACCTCGCAGGCTTTCCCCAGCCCGATGATGTAAGGGATGTTCTCGGTACCGGCGCGCCGGTTCCGCTCCTGGCCGCCTCCATGGATGAGGGAAGACATCTTTGTTCCCCGGCGGATGTACTGGGCCCCGATTCCCTTGGGGGTATTTAACTTGTGTCCCGAAAGAGAAAGGATATCCACGGGCAGCTTTTTCAGATCGACCGGAATCTTTCCCATGGCCTGCACGGCGTCGGTATGAAACAGGATCCCTTTCTCCCGGGCGATCTCCCCGATCTCCTGGACGGGGAAAATGGTCCCCGTTTCATTGTTGGCGAACATGATGCTGATCAAGACCGTCTGCGGTTTAATGGAACGCCGGAGCTCCTCCAGATCGATCATCCCGGTGGAATCGACCGGGAGATACGTGATCTCGTAACCCATCTTCTCCAGGAACTGGCAGGTATGAAGGACGGCGTGGTGTTCCACCTGCGTGGTTATGATGTGGCGCCCTTTCTCCTGCAGGGCGAGGGCCACTCCCTTGATGGCCATGTTGTCGCTTTCCGTGCCGCACCCGGTAAAGATGATCTCTTCGGGGTTCGCATTCATCAGGGCCGCGACCTTTTCCCGGGCTTCATCCAGGTATTTCTTCACCTCCCGCCCTGCCCAGTGAATGCTGGATGCATTCCCGAAATGCTCCTGGAAGAAGGGCATCATCGCCGCCAGGACCTCGGGGTGAACGGGGGTCGTTGCATTGTGGTCCAGATAAACGCGCCTCATGGGTTCGCTCCTTGCAAACAGTCATTCACAGTGAATTTTTCGCGGGCTCATCCGTGCGGAAGAGAAGGTGTTTTTCAAAAGGGAGCAGCCGAATTGTGGAATGGGGAATGCGCCCCCGCCCGATTTTGCTGCAAGAGCGGGAGGGAGGGTATTCCGCAATCCGCAATCCGAAGATCGCCCCGGGCGCCCGCCGCCGATCAGGGCATTACAAGGAAAACCGGGATTCCATGGCCCGCGGGGGGCAGGCTTTGATACAGAGCTCGCACGCGCTGCACCTGGACGAATCGAAAGTGACCTCCATGGTCTTGCGGCTGATGGATAGCGACCCGGTCGGGCAGACAGCCGTGCAGGCGCCGCAATGGATGCACTTCTGCTCCACCCTGGCGATGTCCTTCCCGATTGGCTCGACCCCCACTCCGACTTCGGCCAGGTACTCCATCCCGCGCTTGAAATCCGCCTTGGGGCCGCTGAGCTCGAGAACCATGAAGCTTTCCTGCCGCGGCAACACACTCGCCTTCAGGATGTTGAAGCTCAGGTTGAAATCTTTCACGAGCTTGTACACGATCGGTTTTTTCCAATTTTCCTTGGAAAAATGAAGGACAAGGGTCTTGGAAGTCATCGTTTCTCTCCTCACGGGTTTCTAACTACAAGCTATTATACTCAACCGTTTCTGTCAACTATTTTCCCCATTTAGCGCAGTTAGCGGCCCGGCAAACAGGTGAGTCCTGGAGGATCGGAAGCGATCCGGCTGCCGCTTCCTTTCGGCCAGGAGGGAAGGCGGAAGCTTGCGAAGGCCTCCCTTTTTTGCTATAAATACTCCTCCATTTTTGAAGAAGGGAGAAACCCAACGATGGCTTTGATTGTCCCTTTCCGCGGCATTTATTACAGCCCAGCGAAGGTCGGCGACCCGGGCCGGGTGGTCGCCCCCCCATATGACGTCATCTCCCCCGAGGCCCAGGATGTCCTTTACAGCCGGCATCCGAAAAATGTAGTCCGTCTCATCTTGAATAAAGAAACCCCCGCGGATCATCCGGGGGAGAACCGGTACACGCGCTCGGCGGCCTTGTACCGGGAGTGGCTGAAAGAAGGGGTCCTGGTCCGCGCGCCCGGGCCCGAGTTCTGTTTCCTGCGGGAGGAATTCAAAGCGTCCATCCTTCCTCCCGGGGCGGCGGAGCCGGGCAGCCGGACGATCGTACGGCAGGGGTTCATCGGCCTGATTCGCCTGGAAGAGTACGGCGCCGGGGTGGTCCTCCCGCACGAAAAGACCCAGAGCAAGCCGCGGGCGGACCGCCTCGCCTTGATGGAGGCCTGCCGGACGAACTTCAGCCAGATTTTTTCCCTTTATTCGGATGAAGAAGGCGCTATGGCGCCCATTTACGCTCAAGTGTTCTCCTCCAGGGCTCCGGACATCCAGGTTACTGACGATGAAGGGGTCGCCCGCAGTGTTTGGAGGGTCCGCGATGGGGAGATTTTGCGCAAAATCTCGGGGATCATGAAATCCAAACAGATCTTCATCGCGGACGGCCACCATCGGTATGAAACCGCCCTTGCGTACCGGGAGGGACAGCGGTCGAAATTTCCGAAGAACAGCGGAAGAGAGACGTACAACTTTACGATGATGTACCTGGCCGCCATGGAGGATCGCGGGATCTTCATCCTCCCGACGCACAGGGTGGTTCACAACCTGGAAAACTTCACGGCGCTCCTCATTCCTGGAGCAACTCCGCCCGGATTTCTCCGTTCAGGCCTTTGATTTTGGAACGGAGAGTGAAAGCGCCGTAAGGGAAAGATTCTTGCGGGAGCTTGCTTCGCGGGCGGACCGGGGCCGTTCCCTGGGAATGCTTCTCGGGGGCGAGAGGAAGTATTTTCTGCTTTCGCTTAAGCGGGAAGAGTCCCTGGATGAGGCCCAGCCCGGGCTCTCACCCAGTCTGAAAGCCCTGGATGTAAACCTCCTCCACATCCTGATCCTTCAGAAACGGTTGAATATCGGACCGCGGGAACTGGCCGCGGGGAAGCAGGTCCTCTATTTCAAAGAACCGGCGGAAGCCGCCTCCGCCGTTCAATCGGGGATGGGGCAGATCGCCTTCTTTCTCAATCCCACGAAGGTCTACCAGGTGAGGGATGTCTCTCTCGCGGGGGAGACCATGCCGTCCAAATCCACTTTCTTTTATCCCAAACTGCTGAGCGGTCTGGTTATCAATCCCCTCGAACCCGATGAAGAAATTAACCTGGAATGATCCTACCGAAACCCTGGACAGCCTCTTCGAGGGCCGGCTGAAGATCGTCCAAAAGAAAAACGGATACCGCTTTTCCATCGACGCTCTGCTCCTGGCCCATTTCGCCGACCCGGGTCCGCGGGACCGGGTCATAGACCTGGGCACGGGTTGCGGAATCATTCCTCTGATTTTAACCTTCCGCAAGAAAACAACCCGGGTGATCGGGGTGGAAGTCCAGCCCCCCTTGGCAGACCTGGCCCGGCGCAATGCCGCCCTGAACCGGCTTACCTCCCGGATAGAGATATGGGAGAAAAATTTTAACGAGCTGAAGGACGAAGACCTGAAGGGAGCTTTCGACCTGGCGGTGAGCAATCCTCCGTACCGAAAAATCGGTTCGGGCCGGGTCAACCCCGATCCGGAAAAGTCGCTCGCCCGCCACGAAATAAACGCGAGCCTGGAAGACGTGCTCCGGGCTGCCTGCCGCCTGCTCCGGGACAAGGGCCGGCTGGACATGATTTACCCGGCATCAAGAGGGGCCGAGGTCTTGAAGGCGATGGCCGGGTTTCACCTGGAACCGAAACGCCTGAGGTTCGTCCATTCCCATGAGGGGGATGAAGCCTGCCTGATGCTAGTCGAGGCGGTGAAGGAAGGGCGTCCCCAGTTGAAGGTTTTACCCCCGCTCTTCCTGTTCGATTCCCGGGGAAATTACACGTCGGCCGGGCAGGACCTTTTTCACACGGGCGTGGCCGGGGAATTTCCTTGACACGTTTTCCAAAAGGATTTTACATGAATTATGGGCTTGATTCTTTGAACAAGGAACCGGATCTTGTTTATCCCCCTTAAGGACGACAATCCGACCTCGACTTTCCCCCTGGTCACAATTGGTATCATCCTGGCCAACTGTCTCGTCTTTTTCCACCAGATTACGCTCGACGCCGTGGACGGCCAGAACTTCGTCTTCCGCTGGGGCGCCATCCCGTACCAGATCATCTACGGAAAAGTCCTCCACGAGTTTCCGCCCATTCCTTTACCCCTGACCGTCTTTTCTTCCATGTTCCTCCACGGGGGATTTTTTCATATCCTCGGGAACATGCTGTATCTGTGGATCTTCGGGAATAACATAGAAGACCGGTTGGGCCATTTTCGCTTCCTGGTCTTCTACCTCGTCTGCGGGCTGGCTGCCGGGGCGGCCCAGGTTTTCGCCAACCCAAGCTCAACGGTTCCCATGATCGGCGCGAGCGGGGCGGTGGCGGGCGTTCTGGGCGCCTACCTGCTCCTCTTTCCCGGCGCGCGAATTTTGACCCTGCTCTTTATTTTCGTCTTCATAAAGTTCATCCGCCTCCCCGCCCTCTACATCCTGGGATTCTGGTTCCTGATGCAGCTGATGGGGGTCTGGGGCGGCGCCGTGTCCAACGTAGCTTTTTTTGCCCACCTGGGCGGCTTTGGCGTCGGCCTCATTGCGGTGAAGCTGTTTCAGCCCCGCCCTTCGAGAAGAAGATATTAATTTATTTTTCTAACCACAGAGGACACAGAGATCACCGAGAATTGGAAATACCAGTCGGTGGAGGGGTTACGCCCTTTTCTCTTTTTATCTCGGTGATCTCTGTGTTCTCTGTGGTTAATTCTTTGTCCTATGTCGGAAGAAGTCATTTACGGGATCAATCCGGTGCTCGAGGCCCTGCGGGCGGAGCGGCAGGCGCTGAATCGGGTTATCATTGCCGCGGGGAAAGAAGGGGCTTCCATTCGTGAAATCCGGGAACTGGCCCGGCAGAAAGGAATCCCCGTTCACGTCAACCCGAAAAATGCGCTGGCCAGGCTGGCGGGAACCGAACACCACCAGGGGGTTATCGGAATCTCGGCCGCGGCCGCTTATTCCAACTGGGAGGATCTGCAGGAAAGGATTGGATCCGCCAGCGGGCATGCGGTCGTCCTCGTCTTGGACAGCATCGAAGACCCGCAGAACCTGGGTTCCCTCATTCGAACGGCGGAAGCCTCCGGGGTCCTCGGCATTATTATCCCGAAAGATCGGGCTGTGGGAATTACCCCGGCTGTGGTCAAAGCTTCCGCCGGCGCCGCTTTCCACCTTCCTGTAATCCGGGTGACGAACCTGGTCGCCGCCCTGGAGGAGCTGAAGAAAGAGGGCTTCTGGGTCGTCGGGGCGGACGCCCGGGGAGACCGGGGTCTCTACGAAATGAAATTCGACATGAACGTGGGGCTGGTCATCGGCAGCGAGGGGAAAGGGGTCCGCCCGCTGGTTCTTAAGAACTGCGATTTTCGGGTCCGTATACCGATGAAAGGGAAAGTCTCTTCCTTGAACGCGGCCGTTTCCGGCGCCGTCATCCTCTTCGAAATCCTGCGTCAACAGCTTATCGACGCGAAATCTACCACCTCATTTCAGGCTTCCCGGATTTAACCCCAACCGCCGTTTACCCCCACTTCCAGGTCCAAAGGCCAACCCCGCACGGAATTCAGCAGAAGATAACTAAAATTAGATAACGATATCGATATCTTATATCATTTTTGCCCGCCAGGAATCCGGTTGGCCTTGTGTACATCCAAATTATCAACAAGGGGTAATATTTATTGAAACCCTAAGTCAAAAAAGTAGGGGCATGAGCTTCGTGACGCAGGGAGGCACAATGTTTCCCAGGCAGGATGCTCCTATTGGCTGAGAAAGGAGAAAGAAAATGAAAAAAATGAATAGGATGCAACAGTCAGCGTTGATGTTTCTACAATGGATTTTGGCTGCCTTATTTCTCGGTGGCACACTGCTTGTCGCTCAAGCAAGTCCCGCATCCGCTGACGACCGGCAGGAAGCGGCCCAGATAGTCGAGAAGGCGCGGCTCACCATGGAAAATTTCATGAATGACGAGAGCATGAACGCTTTTCGAGACCTCCTCCGTCGAGCGCAGGGTGTCTTTATAGCCCCCCAGCTGCTGAAAGGAGCGTTTATCGTCGGCGCTTCGGGCGGAAACGGGGTATTCCTGGTCCGGGATAAGAAGACCGGAGGTTGGTCTGAGCCTGCTTTTTACACGATCGGCGGCGCGAGTTTCGGCCTGCAGATCGGGGGAGAAGCATCGGAGGTGATTCTCCTCATGATGACCGAGCGCGGGGTCAACGCCCTCATGGGGAATAGCGTGAAACTTGGAGGGCGACGTGGGTGTCGCGGCAGGACCGATCGGGATCGGGGCCGCGGCGTCGACCGCTAACCTCAGCGCGGACGTTATTAGCTTTTCCCGATCCAAGGGGCTGTACGGGGGGATCGCTCTCGATGGAGCCGTGGTAGCGGTGCGGGATGCTTTGAACCAGGCTTATTACGGCAAACAGGTCACTCCGACCGACATACTCATTCGCCACGAGGTGAGAAACCCGCAAGCCGCAGGGCTGATTCAGGCGGTGGCGAAGTCGGCAGTTCAAAAATCAGCGGCAAGAAAATAAAACGTGGCGGCGATCTCCTGAAGCAAGAAGGCCTTTTACACGAAAGATCGCTCGCAAATAAGAAAAGCAGCGGCCATGACGAAACTCCGCCGCATCTAGTTGCTTAGGGGCGGGTGGCCCCGCCCCTACCTGTCCCCGGCCGGCACGGCGTATTCTCTCAGCCGTACATCCGTCAATTTCCTATCTCAAGCTCTTATTTTAATGCTAGAATGCGGTCGCGGGCTAGCTGCACCCGGGAAACTTGCGCCAAACAAGGACAAGAACATCGCATGAGCAAAGAACCTTTTTCATCAGAAGAAAAGGCCGCGATTACAGAACTCAAAACCGCCCTGAGGGAGCTTACCGAATCTCGTACCCGGCTGATTCTCTACGGCTCGAGAGCCCGGGGAGATTTCGACGCACGATCCGACCTGGATATCGCGATCATCGTTCCCGATCTTACCAAAAATCTCAAGGACGAAATCCTGGATAAAGTTGCCGATATAGAACTTAAGTATCTGACCCCTCTCTCAACCCTGGTCATTTCCGAAGGTGTTTTCCGTGATCTTAAGAAAAGGGAGAGAAGGATGGCCCTGGACATTGAAAGAGAAGGGATTCCGCTATGACCGAGGAGAACAAAAAGAAGAATATCCGGTTGGAACTGGATGGGGCGGCGAAGACATTCTCCGAGGCCGAATTACTTTTCCAGAACGGTTTTGTCTCCGGAGCGGTTTCGAGGCTCTATTATTCCCTGCTGTACACAATCCGGGCGGTTCTTCTCACCGAAGGCTTGGAGCCCAGAAGCCATGAAGGAGCGCCGAGGCTTTTTAGCCTCCATTTTGTCAAAGAAGGGCCTTTTGACGCAAAGGCTTCCCATATATTTTCCAAGCTGATGAAATACAGAGAAGAAGCGGATTACAACCCTGCTTATGTTTTTACCAAAGACGATTTCATCGCCCTGCGGCAGGAGACGGAACAGCTGAAGGAGAAGATCCTCGCTCATTTGAAAGGAAAGAGCTACCTTTAGCGTTTCGCCTATGCACCTTTCAGGGAGTCTTCCATTTCCTGACGAAAGTAAGGCCGCGGATCGTGTCAGCGGACCTTCGCCCCCGGTTTCGCTTCCTTATCGAATGTCGCCAGGACGACACCGGTGCCGTCGGCGCCGTCCGCCGCGAGAAGCATGCCCTGGGATTCGACGCCCATCAGCTTGGTTGGCTGGAGGTTGGCCACGATAATAATCGTTTTCCCCACGAGCTCCTCGGGCTTGTAGGCCCGGGCGATCCCCGCGACGAGGGTGCGCTCTTCGCCGATGTCCACGCGGAGCTTCAGGAGCTTGTCCGATTTCTTGATGCTCTCGACGGCGAGGATCTTGGCCGCCCGGAGGTCCAGTTTCTGGAATTCTTCATAGGTGATAGTATTGGAGGGTTCCATTTTTTCCGTTTCCTCTTTCTTGAGATCTTCTTCCACCCTTGGGAAAAGGGATTCCCCTTTCCGCACCTGCCCGCCCGGTTTCATCCCTCCCCATTCCCTCAGGCTGGCGAGGTTTTGACTGCCCGGATCGGAGATCCCCATCTGCGACTGGATCTTCCCGGCGCTCGCCGGCATGAAGGGGGAAAGAAGGACGGCGACGAAACGGAGCACCTCGAGGAGCTGGTAAAGGACGGTGTCGAGGCGCTCCGGCTTTTTGGGGATCCTTCGCCAGGGCCCAGGGGGCCATCCCGTCGATGTACCGGTTGGCGAGGTTGATGAGCTCCCAGGTGGAGATGAGAAGCTTGTGGAAACCCAGCTCGCGCACCATGGGCTCGGCTTCGGCGGCGATCTTCAGCGCGAGGTTTTTCAGCTCCGAGTCTTTTTCCTCCAGCCCGCCCGAAGGAGGGATGGTTCCCCCGCGGTAACGCTCCACCATGGCCAGGGTCCGGCTGAGGAGATTTCCCAGGTCGTTGGCCAGGTCGGCGTTGATCCTGCCGACCAGGGCGGCCTCGCTGAAATTGGAATCCAGGCCGAAGGCCATTTCCCGCAAAAGGAAGTAGCGGAAGGCGTCGAGGCCGTACTTGTCCCGCAAGTCCAGCGGCCTCACGATATTCCCGCGCGTCTTGGACATCTTCGATTCGGAGATTACCCAGTACCCGTGCACGTTCAGGTGCCGGTAAAGCGGGATGCCCGCGGACTTCAGCATGGTGGGCCAGTAGATGCCGTGCGGCTTGAGGATGTCCTTGGCGATGAGGTGCTGGCAAACGGGCCAGAAGCGGGAGAATTTTTCTCCGTCGGGGTAGTCGATTCCGGTCAGGTAATTGATCAGGGCATCAAACCAGACGTAGGTCACGTAATCGGAATCGAAGGGCAGCGGGATGCCCCATTCGAGGCGGCTCTTGGGACGGGAGATGCAAAGGTCCTCCAGCGGGTCCCGCAGGAAACCCAGGACCTCGTTGCGGTAGCGCTCCGGGCGGATGAATTCGGGGTTTTCCTGAACATAGTCGATCAGCCACTGCTGGTACTTTCCCATGCGGAAGAAGTAGTTCTTCTCCTTGATGAAGTCCGGCTCGGTTCCATGATCCGGGCATTTGCCGTCCACCAGTTCTTTTTCCGTCAAAAAACGCTCGCACCCCCGGCAGTAATGGCCGCCGTATTCGCCAAAGTAGATGTCGCCCGCGTCGTACACCTTCTGGAGGATGAGCTGGACGACTCTCTTGTGGGCTTCTTCCGTCGTGCGGATGAACCGGTCGTTGGTGATGTTCAGCTTGGGCCAGAGGGAGCGGAAGAGGCCGCTGATCCGGTCGGCGTAGGCCTGGGGAGTCTCCCCCGCGGCCCGGGCGGCCTGGGCCACCTTGTCCCCGTGCTCATCGGTTCCCGTGAGGAAAAACGTCTCGCAGCCGGCCAGCCGGTAAAACCGGGCCAGCACGTCGGCCACGATGGTCGTGTAGGCGTGCCCGATGTGGGGCTCGGCGTTGACGTAATAGATCGGAGTCGTGAAATAGGCCCGCTTCATTTTCCCTTCCTGTACCGGTCGAAGAAGGACTCCTCCCGGATTTCCTCCAGTCCGAAATCAGATTCCTTGCCGTCGTCGAGAGCGACCCGCACCTTCTGGTTCATGACATTCAGCTGGGTGACTTTGCCGGCTCCCTGCGGCGTGACCACCCTCTTTCCCACTTTGGGCAGGTCTTTTTTCATCTCCGTGTAGGTGCCCACCTCATAGGCCAGGCAGCACATCAGCCGCCCGCAGGCGCCGGAGATCTTTTGCGGGTTGAGGGCCAGGTTTTGCTCCTTGGCCATCTTCACCGACACCGGCTCAAATTCCTTGAGGAGTTTGCAACAGCAGAATTCCCGGCCGCAAGTGCCGAGGCCGCCGATCATCTTGGCTTCGTTCCGGACTCCCACCTGCCTCATCTCGATCCGGGTTTTGAAGGCGCCGGCCAGGTCTTTCACCAGGGCGCGGAAATCCACTCTCCCTTCGGAGACAAAATAGAAGATGATCTTGCTGCCGTCGAGGAACGACTCCACGCCGATGAGCTTCATGGGGAGCTTGTGCTCCTGGATCTTATCCAGGCAGAGCCGCTTCGCGTCCCGCTCGCGGATCAGGTTGCGCTGGCCCCGTTCCATGTCCGCTGCGTCAGCCAGGCGGAGGACCTTCTTCAGGGGCTTGGTGAAGAACCGGGGGTCCCTCTCCAGGGGAGGACGGGCGACGAAACCCAGCTCCGGGTCACGGTCGGTCTCCACCATCACGATGTCCCGTTCTTTCAGGTCCAACCCGGTGGAATCGTAGTCACAGACTCTGCCGTGGTCTCTGAATTTCACGCCTACGACTTTCATAAAAGTGCCTAAAATGCCTAAAGTGCGCCAAAGTGCCTAAAGTGAAGGACGATTTCCCGGGTGAAAATTCTTCAAAACTGCCGAGGAAACCTCAGAAATCCTCTAAAAGCCGCAAGGCGCAAGATTGTAGGGGCGGGGTGACCCCGCCCCTACGCTGACCGAGTGCGCTCACTTCCACTCTTCCAATATTTAGATATGAAAGACCGGAGTCAGAAGCCGGAATTCAAAATATTATTTGCTGCCCTCTGTCCCTTGGCTCCGGCATCCTTTTTCTGCTTAATCTCCAGCATGAGGGTTTCCAGGGCCAGTTGGCGGTTCACGTTCCGGGCCAGGGCTTTTTGTACTTCGGAGATCGACTGGAACATCCTGTCCAGGCTTTCGAAGGAATACTTCTTCGCCTCCCGGGCGGCTTCCTCCTTGAGATCCTGGTTGATGAGCCGCTCCCCGGCACCTTCCCCGCCTGTTTTTATGACCATGAGGTCCCGGACCCAGATCTTCCAGAGCTCGAGAAAATCCTGAACCTCTTCCTCTTCCTTGGCCATCTTTTCGCAGGTGTCAAAAATCTCTTCGGCGGGGGTGTCGGGGAGAGTGAAGAACACCCGCAGCCATTCCAGCCGCTTCTGAAAATCCACCCGGTTGCTTAGGGTTTGGGCCTGGCCCGCGCTTCCCCCCGCGAGCGAGGCGTAGAACAAGGCCTTTTCCCGGTCCACACCCCCGCTGCTCTCGAGGATCTGCGCGATATGAGCGGTGCCCAGGGGCTGAAACTTGACCCATTGGCAGCGGGAGAGGATCGTAGGCAAGAGCCGGTGAGGCCGGGAGGTGATCAGGAACAGGTGCGTTTCTCCGGGAGGCTCCTCGAGGGTTTTCAGCAGGGCGTTCGACGCCTCCTCGTTGAGCCGGTCCGCAGAGTCCAGGATGCAGGCCCGCCGCCCTCCCTCCATGGGACGGAAGCGAAGCTTCTTTTGCATCTCCCGGATCTGGCCGATCTTCATGACCTCGCCTTCCGGTTCAAGCAGGATCACATCCGCGTGGTTACCGGTGTTTACCTTGACACAGGACGGGCATTTTTCGCAGCAGTCTGCCGGCGCGGGAGGGGACTTGCAGTTCATCGCCTTCACCAGGGTAAGCGCGGTCAAGAACTTGCCGACGCCTTCGGGACCGATGAAGAGATTGGCATGGGCGAGGCGCCCGTTCCGAAGCGCTCCGCGCAAAACCGCCACGGCTTTATCCTGGCCGAGAATCCGGTCGAAGGACACTCCTTAGGCCCCCCATTTCTTTTCGACGATGGAGACGATCTCCCGGTGAAGGGCCGATTCGTCTTTCATCCCGTCTAAAATGACGAACCGACCGGGCTCCCTTTCGGCCAAGGTGAGATAGCCTTGCCGCACCCGGCGGTGGAAGTCCAGGGCCTCCTTCTCGAACCGGTCCTCTTTCACCCGGTGATTTTCGATCCGTTTCCACGCTCTTCTCAGGCCCTCTTCGGCGGGAAGGTCGAGGAGGAAAGTCAGGTCCGGCTTCACGTTCTCGACGGACCGAAGGTGGAGTTCTTCGATCCACGACGGGTCCAGGCCGCGGCCGAACCCCTGATAGGCAAGGGTTGCGTCGAAAAACCGGTCGCACAGGACCAGATTCCCGCCTCGGAGGGCCGGCCTAATAACCTGGCGGTAATGCTGGACCCTGGCCGCGGTGTAGAGCAGAAGTTCCGCCATGGGATCGATCGCGCCGGTCTCTGACGAGAGCAGGATCTGGCGTATTCTTTCCCCCAAGCCTGTGCCCCCGGGTTCACGGGTGAGCAGGAAGGCGCGTTCCGTCCTCTGGAGATAAGAGGTGAGATGGCCGATCTGGGTAGTCTTGCCGCACCCTTCAACGCCCTCGAAGGTCAGGAAAAAGCTCAAGGATCCTCCGTTTAAATAAAAAGGATCATCTCCAATTTAGTTGATCGAATTCTTCTAAAAACCTAACAAGGGTTCGGAAGGGAAGACCCATTCCGCCACAAGCTTTGGCGGGATAAAGCTTGGGTTACAAGGACCTAATGGCTCTCCGCAATGCGCAGCGGGGGCCTGAACGGGCCTGCTTCAAAGGACAGAAGAACACCCCCGCCAGAACCAAGAACGGATAGGTGCCTCATGATTGTGGCGGAATGGGTCTTCCCTTCCGAACCCCTGGAATCCCAGCACAATTTACCAGTCCCGCCGTATTTTCCTTCAACTAAATTGGAGATGATCCAATAAAAAAAATTATACCCCGACTCGAACCGGTTGGCAAACGGTGGAAAGGGCCAAAGAGCTAGACATTAGACTTCCGAAACCCACGTCAGCCTGGGTGGAGAAGTGGCCCGAGATTACCCCGAACAGGTCTGGGTCAGAGGTCCGAGGCTGATTCTGACGTCCGCCGTCTGGATGGCAAACCAGAGCTGCGGAAAAAAAAGGCCGGGGGGTCGATTCCCCGGCCGAAGAGATCAGCTCAGGTTCTCTGATTTCACTGCTTGTTCAGCCCCAGCTTCTGGACCAGCTTGCCGATATTCTCAAAATCGCTGCGCATGTATTTCGCGTAATCGTCGGTCCCGAGATAGTAAAAGTCCATGTCGAACTTCTTCATAATCTCATGGAACTCGGGTTCATCCATGGATTTCCGGAAAGCCTCGGCCAGCCTGGCGACGATCGGCTTGGGCATTCCCTTGGGCCCGATCACTCCCAAGTGGCTTCGGGCCACCACGTCGTACCCGGCCTCCTTAAACGTAGGAACCTGGGGGTACCGGACGCATCTCTTCTCCCCCCAGGTGGCCAGCAGCCGGAATTTTCCCGCATCCACCAGGGGGGCCCATCCCGAAGAGTCAGAGATCAAATCGATGTGGCCGCCCAGGAGGGCGGTGTTATTCTCCGCTATTCCCTTTGGCCGGGATGTGGGTGAATTTCAGGCCCGTAGCCATGCTCAGTTCTTCCATGGCAAGGTGAGGGGGGGTTCCCACCCCGGGCGAGCCGTAAGACAGCTTCTCGGGGTTCTGCTTGGCATACTGGAGGAGTTCCTGGATGGTCTTGAACTGGGAATCGGACCTCACGGTGATGCCGAAAAGATAGTTCGCCCAACGCATGATGGGGGTGAGGTCATTCACCGGATGAAAGTTCAGCTTCCCCATGTGGTAGGCCATGGCCGGGCTGCTGGTGACAATTCCAATCGTATACCCATCGGCCGGCTTGGCTGCCACCAGGGCAACGCCCACCGTTCCCCCGCCTCCGGCCTTGTTTTCACAGATAACCGGCTGCCCCAGGAACTTCTTGGCGCCGTTAGCGAGGGCTCGGGCTGTCAGGTCGGTTGAACCCCCCGGGGGATACTGAATAACCAGGTTTATGGGCTTGGTCGGGTATTCCGCGGCCACTGCCGGGAAGCCAAAGGCCAGGACGAACCCGAAGATCGCCATGAGCGCGGCAGCTTTCTTGAAATCGTACATGCCCCCTCCTTAAATAGGATTTTTGGTTGCCTGAAAAATACCAACCGCGCGGGTCGGTGTCAAGGAATTTGGTGCGTGCGCAACCCGTTACTTCTTGTCCAGCCCGAGCTTTTGGACAACCCGCCTGATCTGTTCCGATTCCTGGCGTATGGCCCGGTCCAGGTCTTCCGGGCCCAGATAGTTTTCGGTCATGTCGTACTTCTTCAGGATGGACTGGTAATCGGCGTCGGTCAGGGATTTTTTTAAAGCATCGTGCAGCCTGGCCACGATCGGTTTGGGAATGCCCTTGGGGCCGATCATAAATAATGGGCGAGGTGTACACCATGTCGTACCCGGCCTCCTTTAACGTGGGGACCATCCGGGTACTTGGGCATCCGCTGGGGCGAATAGGTCACCAGCAGCCTGAACTTACCGGCGTCCACCATGGGTCCCCAGCTCGTGGAGTCGGAGACTGCGTCGATATGGCCGCCCAAGAAGAGCCGTGCTGGCTTCGGCGCCCCCCTTAAAGGGCATGTGGACCAGCTGGATCCCGGTGAGGATGCTGAGCTCCTCCATGGCCAGGTGCGGATTGGTGCCGACGCCCGGGGTCCCGTAGGTGACCTTGTTGGGGTTCTCCTTGGCGTACTTCACGAATTCCTGGATGGTCTTCCACGGGGCATCGGCGCGGACCACCATCCCGAACACGTAGGAGGTGTACCGGATGATCGGGGTGGAATCTTCCAGCGGGTTGAAGTTGAGCTTACCCATGTGGTAGGCGATGGTGACAGCGCCGCTGGAAATCCCGATTGTGTATCCGTCCGGCGGCTTCGAGAGCACCAGGCTGGGACCTACCGTCCCGCCGCCGCCGGACTTGTTTTCGCAGATGACCGGCTGTCCAAGATACTGCTTGGCGGCGACGGCCAAAGCCCGGCCGGTGAGGTCCGTGGACCCCCCCGCCGGATACGGGATCACCAGCGTGACCGGCTTGGTGGGGAACTCTGCGGCGGAAAGGGGTGCGCCGGCAAGAACAGCCGCCGAAACGATCAGCAACCAGAAAAGCGACTTTTTTAAAGATGGCATGTTTCCTCCTTCAGGTCTTTATTGCCGGGCCGCGCGCCCGGCGGAAACCGTGAGCCCCCTCCAGGAGGGGGAATGTCAGGTCACATCCTCCGGTTCGATCTTCACCCCGGGCCGACGGCCGCGCAGCCAGGGGAGTAAGGGCATCACCATCAAAGCAATGGCGATGATGAGGCAGATCGCCGAAATGGGGCGCGTGAAGAAGATGGAAAAACCGCCCTTGGACTTAATGAGAGACTGGCGCAGGGCGGTTTCCATAAGAGGCCCCAGGACGAACGCCAGAACCATCGGGGCGGCTTCCAGGGAGAGCTTTTTCATGATGTACCCGATGATTCCGAAACCCAGCATGATGGCAATATCGAAAGAGCTATTATTAATGGAATACGCCCCGATCAGGCAGAAAAGAACGATGAGGGGAAAAAGAATGGCATAGGGAACCCGCAAGAGTTGCACCCACATTCCAATCAGGGGAAGATTTAAGGCCAGGAGCATGGCGTTCCCCACGTACATGCTTGCCACCACGCCCCAGAAGAGCTCCGGATTCTGGGCCAGCAGAAGGGGGCCCGGGGTGAGGCCGTGGATGATCAGCGCGCCCAAAAGGAGCGCCATGACCACATTGGAAGGAATGCCCAGGGTGAGCAGGGGGATAAAAGCCGTTTGGGCGGCGGAATTATTTGCCGCCTCCGGGGCGGCTACTCCTTCAATGGCTCCCTTGCCGAACCTTTCGGGATGCTTGGCCACCCGCTTTTCAATGGCGTAGGCGGCGAAGGAAGAGATCACGGCTCCCCCTCCCGGGAGAATGCCCAGGAAAAAACCGACCACGGTTCCGCGGAGGATCGCGCCTATGGCCTGGCCCCAGTCCTTCCTCGAAGGGAGGAGTCCTTTGATTTCGGTTGTGAAGACCTCCCGCTTGATTTTGGTTTCGATATTGAGGAGAACTTCGGAAATTCCGAAAAGGCCCATGACCAGGGGGACGAGCCCGACCCCGTCCAGCAGCTCGGGAATCTGAAAAGAAAACCGGGCCAGGCCGGAAATATTGTCAAGGCCGATGGTTCCCAGGATCAGGCCGAAAGCGGCCATCATGAGGGCCCGAATCATCGAGGCGGAGGTGAGAAAGGTGAGGACCGTCAGGCCCAGGATCATGAGCGAGAAGTATTCGGGAGGGCCGAAGCGGAGGGCAAAATTCACCAGGGGAGGAGCGATCACTACCAGCCCGATGATCCCGATGGTCCCGGCGATGAAAGAGCCAAAAGCGGCGATGCCCAGCGCCGGCCCCGCCCGCCCTTGCCGGGCCATCTGGTACCCGTCAATGCAGGTCATGACCGACGCGGCCTCGCCCGGGATGTTGACCAGGATCGAAGTCGTGGAGCCGCCGTACTGGGCCCCGTAGTAGATCCCGGAAAGCATGATGATGGCCCCCACCGGCGAGGTATGAAACGTGGCCGGAAGGAGAAGGGACATGGCTGCGACCGGCCCGAGCCCGGGTAGGACCCCTACCAGAGTTCCCGTCACGACTCCGACGAAGCAGTATATAAGGTTTTGAGGCTGGAAGGTGACTTGAAACCCGAGAAGCAATAAGCCAACTAAGTCCAAATCTTCTCCTTTGAAAATCGCTGCCGAACCGGAGATCTTGCTCCGGGACTAATACCAACGTATTTTGTTTGGTGACAATTTTGTAGGGCCTGATCCCCGATCAGGCCTTCAAACGGTGCGTTCGGGGAACGCACCCTACATTTTATGTAAATTTATTTATTTCTTTTGTATTAATATCCCAAAAAACCGCCGGGGAGCTGACTGTCAAGGCCCACCTTGAACCCGAGGTAGAATAAAAAAGTGGTCAAGAGGGAGGCGAACAGGACGAATTTCCAGGTCTTCGGCTCCATGACGCGGAAAAGGTAGAACAGAAGCAGGAGGGTGCTGATCAAAAATCCCAGTGCGGTGAAAAAAAGTGAATACACGAAAAGGGCGCCCATGGTCAGCAAAAGCTTCCCCCAGTGAATGTCGGCCCAGATTTCCCGGTCGGGTTTATCGGACTTCCACCGGGTGATGAGTCCGGAGGTCAAATCCCCGAGGGCCAGAAGGCCCAGGGCGAGTCCCGAAAGGAAAGGCATGAACCCTGCGTGTGGTTGGGAAAAACTGCCGAACCCGAGCTTCAGCCCGCCGAGGCACACGAGAGAGGCTAAACCTATCCAAACCAAATCGTTTATCAGGAAGGTTTTTTGCAAGGAACGATCTCCGCGAACAAATTTGAAATAGCCTACTCCATCTCCTGTTTCTTTTGCAAGCCCAGTTTTTGAGGGTTGAACAATGCCCTCGCTTATTATAATTTGAGAAATATACTGAAATTTGCGGAACCGAATCCGCCCTCCATAAACAGGTTTCAGGAAAAGGAGACATTCATGGACCCTTTGCGAGTAGCTGTGGTGGGTTCCCAATTCGCTGCGCGGCTCCACCTGCATAATTACAAACCCCTCCGGGGATCGAAGGTCGAAATTGCGGCGATTGCCTCGCGGACGAAGGCGGGTGCCGAAGCGACGGCGAAAGAGTTCAACATCCCGGAAATTGCAGACGACTACCGCCGCCTTCTGGACCGAAAGGATATTGATGCCGTCGACCTTTGCGTGCCCACGGACCTGCACCACGAATTTATCATCCAGGCGGCCCGGGCCGGGAAGCACGTGATCTGTGAAAAACCCCTGACGGGGTATTTCGGGAAAGACCGGCCCGAAGACCTGGTCGGTCTCGCCGTGGACCGGAAGACGATGCTGCAAGAAGCGCTGGAAAATTGCAGCGCGGTGGCCAAAGCCGTCCGGGAGGCGGGGATTAAGTTCTGTTACGCGGAGAACTGGGTCTATGCCCCGCCTGTCGCCAAGCTGAAGAACCTCATGAAGGTGAGCCAGGGCACGGTCATGGACGTCCGGGCGGAGGAAAGCCATTCCGGGTCCCATGCGGCCTATTCACGCAGGTGGAAGACGGCGGGGGGCGGCGCCCTTCTGCGACTGGGGGCCCACCCCGTCTCGGCCGTGTTGCACCTCAAATCTTATGAGGGGCTTCTGAAGGGGGGAAGAGGAATCCGGCTGAAATCGGTGACCGCCGAGGTCGGACGGCACACCCGGATGGAGTCCTTTCAAAAGGAACCCAAGAAGTGGATCGTCAGCGCCTGGGAGGACGTGGAAGACTGGGCGACCGATGATCATGAATTTCGAGGACGGCTCCCAGGCCGTGATCAGCGCTTCCGACGGAGTCCTCGGGGGCGTGCGGAACACCATGACCGTTTATCTGTCCAACGCCGTGGTGCAGGTGAACATCAACCCTAATGACACGGTCGTGGCCTACGCGCCCGCCCCGCAGATCTTCGGGGACGAGTACATCGCCGAGAAGCTGGAAACCAAGGCCGGGTGGAATTTTGCCAGCCCGGACGAAGACTGGGTCCGGGGATACCCCCAGGAGCTGGAAGATTTTGCCGAATGCCTGCTCACCGGCCGCGAACCTGTGTCAGGGCTGGATCTCGCTGTGGATACGGTGAAAGCAATCTATGCGGCGTACCTTTCAGCCGAAAAAGGCATGCGGGTGGAGCTGGGTAAGGATCTTTTTGCGGAGCCTTAGAACGTACTCTCCTTTGCACGGCATCTTATTGCTAATAACTCATCAGGCGTGGTATAAAGCGTTAGATTCTCGGAATTTCTCGTGCCGCATGCGTCCTTTTTGGGCCGGGCCCGGGGGATCGCCTCTGCGATAAGGGAAAAGAGGATTCACACACGACTCAGGAGGAGCGAAATGAAAAAAGTTTGGGCAGTCTTTGTTTCTCTTTTGATCGGAGCCTTCGTGTTTTCGGTTTTTTCCGGAAACGCCCAGGCCCAGGAGAAGAAGTATGTGGCCAAACTGGCCGATATTCTTTCTCCCGATCATCCCCACACCCGGAGCTGGGTCTATTTTGCCGACAAGGTAAAAGAGAAGACCAAGGGCCAGGTAGAGATCCAGGTGTTCCACAGCGGACAGCTGGGCCAGACGAAAGATCTTTATCTCGGCATGCAGATGGGCAACGTGGAAATGGCCAAGTTGCCCACCTCCTTTACCGGGGAATGGATTCCGGAGGTTTACGTATTCGACCTTCCGTACCTGTTCAACAACCGCGAGGAGATGTGGCGAGTGTTCAAGAGCCCGGTAGGTGCGAAATTCTTCAATGAGACCTACGCCAAGCAGAACCTCGTTGGAATGATGTGGGCGGATGACGGCGGCCGGAGCATCTACACCGTCAATAAGCCCATCCGGAAGCCGGAAGACCTGAAAGGCCTCAAGATTCGAGTGCAGCCCAGCGCCATTCACATTCAATCGATTAACGAAATGGGCGGGATTGCCACCCCCACGGCGTGGGGCGAAGTCTATCTGGCCCTCCAGCAGAAAGTGCTGGACGGGGCCGAGAACTCGCCGGTTCTCTTCTGGACCTCCAAACACTGGGAGGTCTGCAAGGCTTACTCCATGACCCAGCAGTTCTGGCTGCCCACCCCGCTCATGGCGAGCAAGAAGTGGTGGGATTCCCTGCCCAAGGACCTCCAGAGCCAAGTCAGGGACGCGGCCCAGGAGGCGGAAAAATATTTCGTCCAGATCTACACGGCGGATGAAGACAAAGCCCTGGGATGGGCGAAGGAAAAGGGCGTTCAAATCATCACCGACGTGGACAAGCCGGCCTTCGAGAAGCGGATCCAGCCGGTTTATGAGAACTTCGTGAAGAAATACGCCTTCGGAAAAGAACTCCTGGCGCAGGTTCAAGCCGTAAACAAGAAGAAATAGATTTTCCCGACCCCGGGGGAGCCGTGTCTCTTGAGAGCATGGCTCCCCCTTTTTTTTGGAGCAAAGGAGCTGAAGTTGAAGAGGTTTCTGGACAGTCTGGTGGAAGGGACCTGCATGGCTCTGGTCGTTGCCCTGGCCGTAGTGGTTTTCCTTCAGGTCTTCAACCGGTTCGTCTTGAAAGCGCCCCTCGCCTGGTCGGAAGACCTGGCCATGCTCCTTTTCCAATGGGTGGCGTTTCTTGGGGCGGCGGTGGGGGTCAAGCGGATGCGCCATTTCGGCATCGAGCTGGTGGTGAGGAAGCTGTCCGCAAAGACGCGCCACGTGATTGAAATTGTCGTTCCTTTCATCTTGGGCATCGTGGCGGTGACCCTGATCACGGAGGGCTACAGCCTCATCCAATTCAACCGCAACCGGATCTATTCTTCCATGGATCTTTCCTACATTTGGGCCTATCTGCCCATTCCCGTCAGCGGCGTGCTGATGGTCATTTACCTCATCCAGCAGGAAGTCCGGCGGCTGAAGGGCGAGAGAGGGGAGAGGGAGTAACTCGTGGGGACCGTTCTCATCCTCCTTTGCACTTTCATTGTCTTCTTGGTCATTAATGTTCCCGTCGCCTTCTCCATGACCCTCGCGTGCATCCTGGCCCTCCTCTGGCAGGGAGCGATTCCCGTATCCACCGTCACCTTAAAGCTCTATTCCGGGATCGACACGTTCCCCTTCCTGGCCATCCCCCTCTTCATCCTCGCGGGAGGGTTCATGGAGCAGGGCGGGATCTCTCAGCGGCTGGTCCAATTTGCCAGGAACCTGGTTGGCCACATCAAAGGGGGATTGGGGTTTGTGGTGGTGGTCGCGGAAATCTTTTTCTCCGGAATTTCCGGCTCTTCCATCGCTGACGCTTCCGCCATCGGATCGCTTCTCTTGCCCTCGATGATGAAGGCAGGTTATACGCCGCCCCGGGCAGCGGCCATTGTGGCGGCGGCCACGGGGATGGGCATGATGATCCCTCCGTGTTTGAATATGGTGGTCCTTGGGGCGATGGCCAATATCTCCATTGCCGGCCTCTTCATGGGGGGATTTCTTCCCGGGTTCCTGATGGCTGCGACGCTGATGCTGATCATCTACATTCAGTCTTCGAAAGGGATCCTCCCCGGAGCAGAAGGAACCCGGGCGCCCTTTCGGGCGATCCTGGCTTCCTTCCAGGACAGCGTGATTCCCCTGATGATGCCGGTCATCATCTTCGGGGGGATTTTCAGCGGCGTCTTTACGGCCACCGAAGCTGCCTCCGTGGCGACGGTCTATGCTTTCATTGTTTCCGTATTCATCTATAAAGAGATCAAATGGAAGGACATGGGGAAAATCCTGATGGACACGGCGGTGCTGACCGGGGTCGTTTGCCTCCTCGTCGGGGCCGCCACCGGATTCTCCTGGATCCTGGCCACTCACCAGGTGCCGCAGGCCCTCGGAGATTTTATCGGGTCTGTCTCCGAAGGCCGGGTGATCTTCCTTATCCTGACCATTGTGGTCTTCTTGTTCTTCGGGATGATCCTCGACGGCCTGCCTGCGATCCTCATCTTCTTCCCGATTCTCTACCCGATCGCCCAGTCCTTAGGACTTCACCCTCTTCATTTCGGCGTTCTGGTGATCGCCGTGGTGGGGATATCGATCGTCGCCCCCCCCATCGGCCTTTGCCTGGTCATCATCTGCAGCCTGGCCAAGATCAAGCTGACGGACACCATCCGCCCCCTCATCCCCTACACGCTTATCCTGGTGGGAGATTTGGTCGTGATCGCCTTCTGGCCCTGGTTGATTCTGGTCCTCCCTGTCCTCTTCAAAGTCGGATGAGCAGCGGAAGCATATTGGCACACCCTGGAAGACAGAAGAGGAAAATACTTTATCCGACACAGCTTCCCTTCCAACGGGGGAAACCGTATCTCCTCCCTTTGAAAAAGGGAGGGTGGGAGGGATTTCTGGGAACTCTTTTCAACCCGCTAAAATGATGCAAAAAAGAAAGGAAGATCCGTGTTAAGTCAACCCATCAAAATCGGGGATAAGACCGCTCCCAACCGCATCGTAAACCAGCCCATGGAGTGCAACGATGCCGACGAGGCGGGGAGTCCGACCGAGCGGACTTTTGCGCGCTATCGAAAACTGGCCGAGGGGGGCGCCGGGGTCATCATCATGGAGGCCCTCACCATCTCCCAGGAGAGCCGGGCCCGGAAAAATCAACTCGGCATCTATGCGCAGACTGCCGTAGCGCTCGAGAAATTGGTCAAGGAGATGCGGGAGGTCAACCGGGATTCGATCATCCTTTTCCAGATCACCCATTCGGGGCAGCAGAGCGGGGCGGGGTTTTCCCGCCTGGTCTCGGTGTATCCCCTGCCCGGACAGCAGTCCCACGTTCTTTCGGAAGAGGAGATCGAAAAAATCGGCGACGATTTTGCCGCCGCGGCCCTCATCGCCAGGCAGGTTGGGGCCGACGGAATCGATTTCAAGCACTGCCACGGGTATCTGTGCGCCGAGATGATCAGGCCGGCAAACACCCGGACCGACCGCTTCGGGGGGTCCTTCGAAAACCGCACCCGTTTTTTCACCGAGACCCTGCAGAAGATCAAAAAGGCCGCGGGCGGCGGCTCCTTTCTCCTCGGGGCGCGCTTCTCGGTCTACGAGGGCATCCCGGGAGGGTTCGGAACTCCCGGGCCGGGCGAGGTCATTGAAGACCTGTCTGAACCCCTTGCCTTCGTGCGCCTCATGGAGCAAACGGGGGTGGACTACATCAATGTCTCCGGCGGGATCCCGGCGATCACCCCCGAGATCGTCCGGCCCACCAGGAGCTACCCGGAGGGCGTTTACCGGCATTTCGGGTGGGCCCGGGCCATGAAGAGCCGGGTTCGAGTGCCGATCATCGCTTCGGGATACAGCTACCTGCGGGATGGAAAGAACGAGCTGAAGGAGACGGACCCGGCGAAGAAGAGTTTTCTCTACTGGGCGGGAAAAAATTTGAAACAGGGGGTCTGCGACCTGGTGGGCTTCGGGAGGCAATCTCTCGCCGACCCTCTATTTGCGAAAAAAATCCTGGCCGGAAAAACTTCGGAGATCGACTATTGCATCGCGTGCGGGGGCTGTTCCACCCTACTCCGAAACCAGGCCCCGACGGGGTGCGTGATCTATTCCGATTTCTACAAGAGTATTTTAAAAGAAGTGCAGAAGAAGAAATGACCCTCGCGAGCCCGGCTTGGCGGGGAGTTTGCCACTAGCGACATGCCCCAAAAAAAATCGAAATTCGTCACTCTCGCGAAAGCGGGAGTCCAGAATGCCTTTGAATCCCGCCGGCGGCGGGACTGGATTCCGGCCTTCGCCGGAATGACATCTTTGGTTATATGTCCAGCTTTTCCACAAAGCGTTAGAATTCCCGTGCTCAGCGAGGCGGCATTCAGACCCGCCATAATTCCCAACGTGCTAATCACCGGCTATGTTCTCCTCTCCCGGTTTTTCAGCGGCCGGGGGGCTTCCCGGGGGAGCCTGCCGGCGGATTTTCAGGTTAATCATCTCCACACCCACCGAAAAGGCCAGCGCGAAATAGATGTAGCCTTTGGGGATGTTCCGGCCGAACCCATCCGCGATCAGAATGACCCCGATGAGAAAGAGAAAACTTAAGGCCAGGATCTTGATGGTTGGGTGACCTTCCACAAACCTGCTTATGCCCCCCGATGCCGCCATCATGAAGAGGACGGCGATGACCACGGCGGCCACCATGATGGAAAGCTCATTGGCCATTCCGATGGCGGTGATCACCGAGTCAAAGGAAAAGACAACGTCGAGCAGCGCGATCTGGACGAGGACACTCGGGTAAGACGCGCCGGCGCGCTTTTCCACGCGGGTTTCCCCCTCTCCCTCGAGCTTCTCGTGGATTTCCAGGGTGCTCTTCACCAGCAGGAAAACCCCTCCGCCGATCAGGATGAGATCGCGCCCGGAAATCTCGTTGCCGAGAATGGTGAAGAGAGGGCGGGTGAGGCGCATGATCCAGGTGAGGGTGAAGAGAAGGGCGATGCGGCTCACCATCGCCAGGGCGAGCCCTCCGATACGGGCCCGGTTTTGCTTTCGCTGGGGAAGCTTGCCGGTCAAAATGGAAATGAAGATGATGTTGTCGATCCCCAGCACGATTTCCAGCGCTGTTAGGGTTGCCAGGGCGACCCAGGAACTCGGATCACTCATCCATTCCATCGATTTCCTCCGCTTGGGTTCTTGTAAGGCAGCAGCCAAGAACCTCTTAATTCCATTTAGGTAAACCCCCGGCTCTGCCGGGGGACTCATAAGGTGACGTTTCCGGGGATTTTTGTGCTCCCACTTGTGTTGTGGCCCGGGGGCAAGGGCGATGCGCGCAGAAAGCCTCGGCGGGCGAAATGTCCGGCAGAGGATTCCTTCGGGTTTCCGCGAGAAACAGGCGGAAGCCCCTTTCAGACCCAGAAGCGGGACTACAAAGCCTGAGCCGGGGAGGTTGCGGCGGCAGAGGTTTCGCCCGACCCAAGAATCGAAACCTGCCTCAGGGTTTCTGCGCGCATCGCCCTTGCCCCCGGGCCTTGGCAAGAGCTGGCCACCCCGCGAGATGCGGGGTGGCGAAAATTCAATCCGCTTTGAGCGGTTCACGGTTTTTCAAGCCTCCACCTCTGGTGGAGATCATGACTTATTATAGACCAGTTTTCGATGGCCAAGGATCGATCAAGGGGTCAGGGTAAGGCGGCTGGTGTAGGGGTGGGGGCAAGCATGGGTGGAAAGAAGTGATGTTCTGAATTAATCGATTCCAAATGTCAGATTCGGAAGCCATAAAGCCAAATCCGGCCAGAAAATGATCATTAATACCACCACGACGATCGACAACATAAACAGCCAACCCTCCTTAACAAAATCCCAGAGCGAACATTTGAAGATCGTGCAGACAATGAAAAGGACCGCTCCTTCGGGCGGGGTCAACAGCCCAATGGTCAGGGTCAGGACCATGATGATCCCAAAGTGCACCAGGTCGACATTCAGTTCCTGTGCGACCGGAGCGAGAATGGAAGTCAACATCAGGATTAACACGGTAGAATCCATGGCCGTTCCGGCAAAGAGCAAGAAGGCGATAATGATCAGCATGACGACCCAGGGGGTAGTGGAAATCCCCAGCATGAATTGGGCCATCTGTTGCGGTATTTGATCCCAGACAATCCCGTAACTGAAGGTCGCCGACAAAGCGATCAGCAGCATGACCATCCCTATGTCGATGACCGTACTCTCGAGTGTCTGGAGCATGGTTTTCCAGGACAACTGCTTGTAGGCGGCCGTGCCGACAATAATGGCATATGCGCACGCGAAAGCACCTGCTTCGGACGGGGTAAACATGCCGAATCGCAAGCCGGCTATGAGGATGACCGGGAAAAGAAAAGCCCAGATGCAATCGACAAAAGTTTTCGCAATCTCCCTGAGAGGCGCCCGTATTTCTCTTTCAGGGAGGTAACCTTTTTGCCTGGCCCTCAAAGCTACCGCAACCATCAGGAAAATCGTCATTAAAATACCGGGAACCATTCCCGCCGCGAACAACCTTCCGATGGAGACTTCGGCGATGCTGCCATATAAAACCAGCCCGATCCCCGGGGGGATCATCGTGGTGATGAGCGAGCTGCAACCGATGACGGCTGCCGAGAAACCTCCGGAATACCCCCTTTTGATCATCCCCGGTCCTAACACGCGCGAGAGCATGGCGGCGTCCCCAATCGCCGAACTCGTAATCCCGCCCAGCGATGCAGCCAGCACCATGTTGCTCTGCGCCGTCCCGGCCCGCATATGTCCCGTGAGAACCGACGCCAGTTTCATCACCCGTTCGGTAATCCCGGTCGCATTGAGTAAGTTGCCGGCCAGAATGAACAGCGGAATTGCAAGCAGAAGGAAGTTTTGGGTTTGGGAAAGCACTTGTTGAACGGGCATGGTCAAAGGCAGGGTTGGATTCAGCAGAAAGAAGGCGACCCCGGAGATGCCAAGCGCAAAAGGGACCGGCATTCCCATTAACATAAACAGAAAGAATAGAATCAATACCAAGGTCATTTTACAATCCCAATCGCCCGATCATCGCAAAACCCGATTCAGATGATTTCCCCGCTCACGCCTTCTTCACGCTTGATCGACTCACCCGTCGATATCGCCCGCCAAAAAGTTTTGATTTTCAAGATCGAGGTGGTCAGCATCAGAGCACAACCCACCGGGACGCTGAGGGTAACCCACGTATAACTGAAACCCGGAATCCCCTGAAAGGTCCTCAACCGGGTGGTGTAGGAAAGCCACAAACCGTATCCGATCATGCCCGCAAGGAAAATAACGATGATCAGGTAGTTGATGATTTTGAGATAGAGCTGCGCTTTCCGGTTCAGTTTGCTCGTGATCACCTCAATGCTGAACAGCCTGTCCAATCGCATGGCGGCATCGGCGCCCAGAAAAACCGTCCAGGCAAAAAGAAAGGTCGCGGCATCCATCGCCCAGTTCAGGGGATGATACAAGGTTCGCCCCACCGCCGCGGAAAGCACCAACAATGAAAGAATCCCCAGGGCACATTTGGCGATGAGCATCTCTTGCTTACAGATGAATTCGTAGATTCGTTTCATCAGCCCACACCTCTACTCTTGACCTGCAAAACATAACCTGAGTATTGTAAAAATATTCTAAGCAACCCCTCACCCTCCCCTCTCCCCCGTTGCGGGGGAGAGGGCTAGGGTGAGGGGGAAAGCCCACGAAAGTTGACCGCCTTATACCCCATTCCTACTTCTTTCCAATTTCCTGAAAAACTTTGTTTTTGGCATCGGAGAGCTTCAAGACATCATAAGCTTTTTCCCCGGCTCTTTTGAAAGCGGCAATATCCACATTATCCACGACGACCATCCCTCTCTTGGTCGTGAGGTTCTCCTTGACCTCCTTCTCAAGCTTTCCCATGATGAGCTTGGAGGTCTCAATTCCGGCTTTTTCACATTCCTCTACCAGGATTTTTTGATAGTCAGGGGGCAGAGTACTAAACCACTTTGCGCTGACCGCCTCAAAATTCACGAGCATGATATGCCGTGTCTCGCTCACGTACTTCAGGACCTCATAGAAACGTCCGGCGGGGATATTGTTGTATACCAGCTCGACTCCGTCCATGGCCTTTTGCTGAAGGGCCGGGTACATATCTCCAAAGGCAAGAGCCACAGGTGTCGCGCCCAGAGCACGGACGGACTCCTGCCATATGGGCGCGGGAGGAGTCCGGATGCGGAGACCTTTTAAATCTTCGGGGTTCCGAACAGGCTTATTCGTAAAAAAATGTCTGTAGCCCTGGACCCAGCTGAAAGATAGAATTTTTATCCCGTGTTTGTTGGCCAGCTCGTCCAGCCATCCCTTGATGGTCGGCGATTTCGTGAGTTTTGCCACTTCCTCCAGATTCTCAGCGAAATAGGGGCCGTTCATAATCGCGATTCCCGGAACGTAATTTCCCATGCGGGCCGAGTCGGTATTCTGCCCGATATTCGCCCCCGCCCTGATCTGCTCAATGATATCTTCTTCAACGCCGAGCTGGGCGCTGTGAAAGACCTCGATTTTGAGGCCGCCCTTGGTCTTCTCACCCACGGCCTTTGCCCAATTCGTAAATCCCAGGTGATAAGGTTCTTTTTGACCCAATACGTGGTTGAATTTTAGGACATACTTCTGCTGTCCAAAGGCGGTCGCGCAAACGACTGCGAGGGTGAAAAGGAGTACGCTCACAAACACCGTTATTATTTTTCCGCTATGCATGTCAAACCTCCTCGGATCTTCCGTTATTCGGGATTTTCAGGGACCTCATGAATCCGGCCGGCATTCTTGTCCGTCCATATTGCCTGCTGAGCAGCCCTATGGTTTTGAATCTTTGACCTTTGCCCCCCTTTCTGTGGGTTGTTTTCCGATGGGACCCGACCTCCCGTTCGCTTGGCGCACTTGTACCTTTCGCTCCGGACCTGCCGTCAATCCATAGCCGAGCCGTAAGGAAAAATCGGCTGCCACCACGGCGAGAGCCCTGCGGATTTCGGGCATCCGCCGCAGGGGTAAATGATTTTTCTGGCCAACGACGCAGAGCGAGGCCCGGACTTCTCCGGAATGGTCCCGGACGGGAGCGGCCATACAGCGGATGCCCTCCATGTGCTCCTCATCGTCCATGGCGAAGCCGGCGGCCCGGATGCGAGCCAGCTCCCTGCGGAACGCGGCAGGGGACGTAATCGTCTGAGGGGTCATCCGGTCGAAAGCGGTGCGGGCGATGATGCCGGCGAGCTCTTCTTCGGGCAGCCAGGCGGCGAGGGACTTCCCCACGGCCGTACAGTGAATCGGCCTCCTGGCCCCGACTTCCTGGATGACGCGGACGGGACCGTCAGGCTCCCGTTTGGCCACGACCGTTACGACCCCATCCCGCAGGACCGCGAGGCTGGTGCCTTCCCCCGTTCGGCGGCTCAAATCATCGAGAAACGGCATGGAGATTTCGGCAAGCTGTTCCTTGCTCCAGGTTTGCCCGGTAAGCTGGAAAAGCTTCGGCGCAAGGGTGTAGGTCCGCGCGGTCCCCTCCTGAACCAGGTAGCCGAATTCCACGAGCGCGCGGAGGAGATGATGAGCCGTACTCCGGGGCAGCCCGGCTTTCCGGGAGATCTCGGCCAAGGTCGCGGAGCCGCCGATGACGGAGATGAGCTCTATCATCCGAAGGCCGCGTTCCAGGGACTGGTGGGTGGGGGGAGATTTCACGGCGATTCCATGTTTCATAGAGTGAAACAAGCTTACAAAGATTAGTTCACTGAATGAAACATGTCAAGCACAAAAAAGCGGCACGGCGGTGTTTAACCGCATGGCGGAAAAGAGGGTGCGGACGTCATGGACTGTCCATGACCTGCCGGTCGGTAGATGAGGGCTTAGGACCGGAAGGCGGCGGTCATTCGGAACTTTTCGGGTCCCCGGCGGCGCGGAACTCGATGCCTGCGGGATTAGCTTCTGGTCGCTGACATGTTTGTTCAACCACGGATGAGCGTCCCGAAAGCGCTGGCAGCCCTTCCCGAGAAATGGAGGAGTAAATTTTCCACCGCGTCCCACCCGCAGAACATTATATTCCAGGATTTCCCGGCTCGGGCGATAAGCCAGGTCCAAAACGCGGTTGGAAGGGGAATGGGAAAGAATGTGGCGGGGAAAATTCTACCGGGAAACTAAGTACAGTAGTTCATAAATTCACTAACGTATTCAGGTTACGCAGCGGCCTGCTTCTGTACTATGTTGCAGGCTCTTGAGTTTGGAAAAAGGAAACCCTGGCCATGAGAACAAGCCTCAGAAATCCCCCCTTCCCCCCTTTGATAAAGGGGGGCGGGGGGGATTTCTGGAAGGGACGTATCAAGGAACTCCATTTGCTTGTCTCTGACTCTGCCGTACTGTGAACCCTTTTAAGCGAAAAAATACGATACGATATTTATGGAAATGCCCACCAAGGACCAAATCCAAAAAGGGAGGACATCTCATTCCTTTTGGCCATTTCATCCATTTCTTCTGTGGAAGGAGAGCCCCGGAAGCGACTGGCCGCATCCAGGACTTCCCCACTTCCGCATAGTTTTAGGCATTTTTAGAATTCCTAGGAGCACGCTGCCGCATGCCCGATACCAGGCGCGAAGCATCGCGTCCCTACTTCTAGGCATTCTTTAACTCATATACCACCCGCCATTCACATTGATGGTCTGCCCAGTGATATACCCGTTGCGGGCCAGCATGACGGCAACCTCGGCCACCTCCTCAATGGTCCCGAAGCGCCCCACGGGAATAAGATCCGCCCGCGCTCTGGGGTTGCTGGTCACCATTTCCGTCTGGATCAATGCCGGAGCAATGGCATTGACCGTAATCCCTTCCTTGGCCAGCAGGGAGGCGTACGAGTGCGTAAGCCCAAGGATGCCCGCCTTGGAGGCCGCGTAATGGGGTCCCACCACCCCGCCCAGCTGGGCGGCCACCGAAGAGAGGTTAATGATCCGCCCCCACTTTTGAGCGCGCATCTCCGGCAGGACGGCCTGAGTGACCAGGAAGCAGGATTTCAGGTTCGTCGTCAGGATTTCATCCCAGTCCCGCTCGGTGATTTCCTCAAGAGGCTGAGGCCGGATAATGGCGGCATTGTTGACGAGAATGGAAACCGGCCCCAGTTCCTTCTCCACCATCTTCACCAAGCGGGAAACTTCCGCCTCGAGGGAAACGTCACCCCTTGCGGACAGGCTCCGCCGGCCAAGCCCTTGAATCTGTGAGCAAACCTCCTCGGCTTCCGCCTTGCGGGCGCGAAAATTGACGGCCACATCGGCGCCCGCTTGGGCAAGCGCCATGGCGATGGCTTTCCCGATGCCGCGGCTCGCCCCGGTGACGAGAGCAATCTTCCCCACGAGCTCCATAGTCATCCTCTCTCCTTCTTGCGGGCCAGGGAAACTTATACCTTGGCGCTGTCGTCCGTCTTGTCCAGCAGGGTCAAAACAGACATGGAATCTTCTTTGGGCCAACTTGCGAATTCGACGAGAATGCCGCCAAAGGTCTTGGGATGGATGAAGAAACATCTCTGGTCCCGGCTGACGATCTTGAACCCCTTCTCTTCGCACTGCCGGGCCCAGTGGTCCAGATCATCCACTTCGAAGCAGAAATGGTATATTCCTTCCCCGTGTTTCTCGATGAACCGCTCGATACTCTCATTGCCGCGGGGATAGACCATCTCCAGGTAAGCGTTGCCCACCGGAAGAAAGGTGACCTCGACCCCTTGCTCCCGGTTAAACCAGGTGCGTTCCGTCAGTTTGACAAAGTCTGTAAACAAATCCTTTATGATATGGGTTTTCACGGCGATGCCGACGTGGTGGAATCTGATTTTTTTGGCTTCTTCCGCACTCATGCTCTTGTCTCTCTTTCTGCTCCCTAACTTGCCCATGGCGAGGGATGAACTTTCTCACGATGAGTCCTTCTCCATTATATTAGAGAATCCGTTTGGGAATCATTTTTTGTTTTTTTTGGCCTCTTGGAGACCTTCCGGCTCTATTCCATGATACAGAAAAATTCCCAAGCTTTGTTTTTTTAAAATCGCCGAGGCTGTGGGACCGACCCTCTCTCCGCCGGAAGTTCCAGTTCGTGAGGATTACCAGAGATGGGAAGGCCTACACCTCCACAATTAAACGTGCATTTCCGTCTTTCCCGTGACCTTCGCAGAAATGGAAAGGGCCCTTGAGTTGATGAAAGCAAGCCTGTCCGTCACCTCCCGTGATGCCATTCACGCCGCCAACAACGGAATCAAAGAGATCATTTCCGCGGACAGCCATTTCGACCTAATCCTCCAGATCAAAAGGGTAGACCCGGAGAAAATAAAATAAATCATCGGCCTGCAAAATAAGGTGCAAGGTCAAGAGTGATCGCTTTAGAGCAGAATAGGAGCCTAGCGAAAGAAAATTCAAAATTTAAGATTCAAAACTCAAGATTCGAAATTCAACGGCACTTTTGAATTTTAAATATTGAGTTTTCCTTCACTTTCAATTCCCTCTTCATCGAGACAAGGATTGGAACCCCTTGCGCTTAAGGGTTTCAATCCCTTCTTAATCCGTTCAATCCTTTCAACTTTTGAATCTTGAATTTTAAATCTTTGAATCTTTCTTGTCGCATCCCTTCTTCATCAGGTAACGTTTTCCAACCAATTGAATTATTTAAGGGCCCCTTTCTTCCCTTAAATGTCGAGCTCAGTAGTAGTTAGAAATCTCAATCCCAAATCCCCCCTGCCCCCCTGAAGCTGTGAAAAAATTGGCTTGGGTCTCTTTCCCGTCATTCTTCGCGGTAGGGACGCCGGTCACCCGGCGCCCCCCGCACAGATCCGTACGTGAGGCTTTCCCTCATACGGCTCCTGCCTCGGGTCAAACGCCTTGGCTCTAGGAAGGTAAATAATGAACGTTCCCAACCCTTGTACGTACCCGCGAGAGCGCCCTGTGCGCACTGACCCGGCCCTGTGTCCGGAGTGCGTATTGCTCTTGCGAGTTCCCCTTGGCCAGCCCCCTTCCCTCCACCCCCTCCGCCACCGTTGGAACGGCTTTGTTCGGGGACTTCGTCGGTACTATGGGGCTGTCAGACTTCCCCTGGCCGTTCATCGTCGGATTACGTCCTTGGACTTCCCGCCGCGTCCTGGCCGGCACCCCTCCCCCGCCAGGCAGCCATGGGACCTCCCGATTCTCGCGCAAGATGTTTCCGGACGTGCCTGGGGTCTTGGACCGCGCAGGGTCCGCCCGGGACTCGCGATTTCGCCCCGCGCGGTATTGCCTTCCGCAACGCCGAGAGCGTCGGCACCCTGGAGTTTTGGTATTTCACGGCTCGATACCCAGCCCGCCCGTTCCCCTGTCAACGCTTCGCCTGAGGCCTTGCGGCCTCCTGCGCATGACTCGGGGCCAGTGTGGGTCGCTACTCCTTCACCGTATGACTCTTTCATTCACTACATCCCTGCCGATCTTGATCGGCGCTGACCGGCGAAAGCCGGAATCCAGTGTTTTCGAAGTTTTAAAAACATCCTGGACCCCGGTTTTCACCGGGGTGACGACCGAAAAGGAATTTTTTCCACAGCTTCCCTTTTATAAAGGGGGGTTGGGGGGATTTCTGCGGGGAATGCCGGACAACAATGACTACTTTCTTTTGTCGTTCCCTATAGATTAGATCGTTTCTTCCTTTAAATCCACGATGGAGGCGATGGTCTTGAAATCAAGGTCAGAATGAATGAGGTAGCCCTCGGGGTAGGCTGCCGAGGCTATCAGGAGATCCGTTGTGGAAACATACTTCCCTTTACGATCCAATTGGTACCCCCATTGGGATGCCCTTGCAATCACTTCCTCATCCAGGGGGATTTGGGGAAGGGCGGTGAGGGCTTCTTTAAGAAATTCATATTCTTTTTCGTTCTTGGCCCCCCGCAGAACCTCGACCAGCACAATCCCACAGCAAACCGCTTCTTCCCTTTGAAGAATACCTCTGACTGCCTCTTTGGCCTTTGCCGATCCTTTTGGTCGAAAGTATTCGATCCAGACGGAGCTATCGATGAGGAACATCTCTTCTCCTTCTTTGGAGCAATTCCTTGGTGGTGTAAGAAAGCTCGATCTTCCCTTCGAGGTCCAATAACTTTCTTGCCTTTCTTCTCTTAACAAATTCCTCCAGCGCTTTTTCCACGGCGGCGTTGTTTGTTTTAACATTGGCAAGAAGTTTTGCTTCCTGCAACAAATCCTTTTTAATCGCCAGGGTGGTCCGCATTGCTGCCTCCTCATAGCATCATCTTATTACATCTTATCATATGCCTAAATATCGTGGCAATTTATATGCGGCGCTACTTCGGCCTATACCCTCGTCGTAGGGACGGTACTGTAACCCTCTCCCCGTCCCTTGCCCCTTCGCCTTAATCCGTTCAATCCTTTCAACTTTTGAATCTTGAATTTTAAATCTTTGAATCTTTCTTGTCGCATCCCTTCTTAATCAGGTCACGTTTTCCAATCTTACCCCCTTTTTTCGTTACGCAAATCAAGGAATTACGGGCCATATTCCTGTAACCGCCCCTTTTCACCCCCATTCACCCCCTTTCTTCATTCAGTTTTGGCACCTTCCGTTCAATTTATAAAACAGATTTGCACAGTTATCGTTTTCCTGTAACCTATCCCCTGTTTTGAAGGTATTCCGAGCTCCGTGTAAGTATCTATAAGATAAAGACATCTCGGTCCTTCGTTACTTCCCCGCGTCCGATTATCTGTATCACCCTTTCACAACTGCCGCAGAGGCAATAAATCCTTATGCTGTCTTCCTCTTCCCTCTCCACTGTCTCTAATCGGGAAATCCTAACAAGGAGATCCAACCCCGCCGCGCCCTGATTTTCCTTGACGCGTTGGAAGGCATTCAAAAGATTTACGCGAAATAGGGGAGGAAGTCGATGCCTTTACCGATCAGGGTGAGATCAAAAGATAAGGGCTCCCCTTTTTCGTATTCCGTCCTGTCTTCGAGCGGGGGGGTGAGCACGAATGGATGCGAGGCGTAAGGGTATTTCCTCATCTTGATCGTATCCGGCGGGGGCGGGGTTTCGAAGACGTAGGAATAAACGCATCGTTCTCTGAGCAGGCAGGAGCCACAGTCCCGGCTCCTGGTGACGCAAACTACCTTTTTGAAGGCATGGCCGAAGCCGCCGCGGAAGGTCGAGCCCTTGTAAGGGGGGAGATGGAGGGCATCCAGCACCTTGATGATGAATCGGTAGCGGGCGAGTTTGAAATGAGAGAGAGCGTTGTCCATCCCCTTTTGTCCTCCCGCGTGGATTTAAAAACTTTTACTGCAAGTAAAGTTCAGATCCTGGGGTAAGAGGGAGGATGATCGTTTAGCCCTTTGAAAGAAGGGCTAAACTTCAATTCAAAATTCAAAATGAAAAATTCAAAATTGAATGAAAGGCTTTTCCCGAATTTCCAAATCAAAAATCAAAGGGCAAAAGGCAAAGGGCAAAAATCAAAAATAAAAGCAAACCCGCAGGGGCAAGGGAATCAACGGGTATGGAAAAATCGGTGGAATCCTGCAAGGAAAGATCAATCGGGCCTACCGTACTAATCTGGGGGAATAATGTCAAGTGGAAAGATTGGCCGTGGAAGAATGAGCGGTGTGGAGGAATTAAAAAGACTAAGACTGATGGACTCGTAAAAAGTATGCGAATGGGTCATTGCGAGGAGCGCAGCCACGAAGCAATCTCATGAAATCAAATATTTACCCATCAGGTGCAAAAAAACATCAGTAATCGTATTGCGGAGCCTTGTTTCTATTGGCCGGGAAGGGCATCCGCAGAATGTTGCTGGATCTCACCTTTGGTGACCTTTGCCGGGAAGATTTATGCAATACTTAAGTTTAGATGCCATCCGATTGTTTCGCTTTGCTCGCAATGACTCTTTTTTGGGCTTTTTACGGGATCATCAAGACTGATCCTCGAACCAAAGTCGCTCGAAAATTCGCAGGAACTCAGCTGGGGTGCAGATCTCAACTGGGACGTTGCGATGGACCTTCTGCTTTAGAAAGTGTTTCTTATCCAGCGTAACCAGGTAATCGACTTTTGCCTCTATGGCGGCGGCAAGAATACCCGCATCCTTCCGGTCAATTAGAGTTGCCGCCTTTTCCACAGCCACAGAAGGGGGATCTTCAACCAACAGAGGAGAAAGAGTCCGGATAAATTCTCGATATTGGCCGACGAAATTTGGAAGTTTGCCCGATACGTTTCGGTCTGCCTCAACCAGGACTTGGCGGCTGACAACCATCTGGACGATTTCTGCCTCACAGAGATCCAAGACCGCGGCGGAGGCGCCGGTTACCGAAGCAATACCCGCAATCAAAACGTTTGGGTCAATGAATACCTTGATCTTTTGAGGAGACCTCTTCAACGGGTTCGTTTCCTTTGAGATCTCAAATCCGCCAACAGGTCTTCCAAAGTCAGTCCCTCACGCTTCATTTCTCGCTCTACTTTCTTGGCCAGCGCAACCCGCTGCAATCGCTTAGGGGTCATCAGCAGGACCTTTCCGACCCGGAAAAAATTGATCGTGGTTTCCTCGTCCAGGTTCAATTCCTCCCGTATATCCCGGGGGATCGTGATCTGCCCACGACTTCTTACCCTTCCGGGCCTGGGTACAGAGGCAAAGGACTTCATATTTTTCCTCCTTATTCTTATTATCAGAATAAATCAGATTATCAGGAAAAGTCAAGGAGCTTGTTTTCCCCCCTACATTTTGCGCCAAGTAGTGAAAGTCAAGAGGAATACGGCAGCCATGCTGCCATATGCATGCGCAAGCTTGGCTTGCGCAATCCCAAGAAATGTCCAGCATTCCCGGGCCCGGGCTCAAGGGTGACGCGAGCAGAAATCATGAGGTGTTCATGCTTTCATGGGATAGGCGGGCCGCGCTATTGGAAGACCCTCCACGACTTCTCTTTGTTAGGGCAGCCGGATGGTCGCCCGTTGGCCCGCACATCTCGCGAAAACGGGCTCGAACTCCGGCGAAAAGCTTCTCCCGGCCGATTTTTTCTGCGCGCGCCATCCTTGAGCCCGTGCCTACGTTATAGTGAACGGCTTAAGTAAGGCGACATCGAGTTGCCTGTTATTGACTTATCTCAACAAGTGCAAAAATATTCCCTACAAGTGCTTCCACAGCCCCGGTTTCATTGGGTGAAAAAGCGTTCCAGACATTGTTGCAGGAATTCACCGCTGGTGGGTGACTTTTGGCCCCCCTTTATTAAAGGGGGGCGGGGGGGATTTCTGACCCGGGCTTTCCAAGAAAATCCCCCCTGCCCCCCTTTGATAAAGGGGGGTTTGGGGGGATTTACCAGGGATTGCCCATGCAAGGTCCACTTTCTTTCTTTGGCCGGGCACTATAGTATCTGCGATCATGAAAATGAAGGGGGGAAGGCAAAAAAAGCGGAAAGCCGGTGTTTGACAGAATGGGGGGAGGTTAGGTTTCCGGGGAATTCCATCCGCGGTCTTCCGTGGTTGGGTCCTGGATCTCTTTTAAAATAACTTCAACCTGCCTTAGTAAGAGAGGCACCTGCTCCCGAATGACTTTCCATACCTGTTCGTGATCGATCAAGTCGTATCCATGGATGAGCAAGTTTCGGAAGGCGATAATCCGTGGTAATCCCCGATTCTGGGGGCAATATCGGGATCCATAGCGGACCAGGCGGTTCATCGCCTCACCGATAATCTCGAAGTGACGCTCAATAGCCGCCCGCAGCGAAGGATCAGATTGATAATCTGTGAAAGGTCTTGCCTGCTGAAGCCCTCAAAATGAAGGCCGCCGAGGAACGGATATCCTCAACCCATTTCGGAGACTTTTGCTTCATACAAAAGCTTTCGTGTCCGATTGACCTCTTTTATGAAATAGGGGTTCGTCAAAGCGGACACCATAACCAGATCCACTTCAGACCCTAATAACTCCCGCAATTCATCCCGGAATTCGAAATAGTGAGCCATCCAGGGGCCCAAATCCGAATCGGGATCAAATTTTACCAGAAGATCAACATCGGAGCTCTCAGGGATAAAACTGTCACCGGCGGCGGAGCCGAAAACCTCCAGCCTGGAAGCGCGGTACTTCCGGCAAAGCTCTTCGATGCGATAGCGGTTTTCTTTTAGCAAAGGTATCATATTATTTCTTCAGGGATTTGGGCTCGTAAATATTATAGCATTTTTGAATCCCGGACAGGGCTATGTTAGCTGGGGTTCTGGCAACATCCATCTTGAAGGAAGAACCGCCGCATGAATTCAACGCGGGTAACATCTTCCCCCCTAACCTGCTCCTCCGAGGGGGAGAGGAGGGCGGAGGGGGATCAGCCGGAAGCGGTCCATCGGTGCGTTCGGGGAACGCACCCTACATTCTTAGAGCTTGTCCGTAAATAGTATTCCCCCCTTTGCAAAGGGGGGTTGGGGGATTTTTGAAAGCGATCTAAAGCAAATCCGGCCTTGTCGCCTTTTTCAAAGGGGGATTTTAACGCAGAGGTTTATTTAAGGATAAGGTCCTAATCTCCTATTGCCGCTTAGACAGGTCTCTTGCCAGAAGGAAGAATACAGAAGCCAGAAGAATACAAAGGGAACTCTGTTCTGAATTCTGTAACTGTTTAGCCTTATGGAAAATAAAGTTCCCAGATGGCAGGAACCCCCAGAAATCCCCTTTAATCCCCCTTTTTCAAAGGGGGAGACTATTCTCCTCCCTTTCCTAAAGGGAGGCTGGGAGGGATTTCTGTGGATGGCTAAACAATTTCTGAATTCTGACTCCTGTCTCGCATTCTTTTCTTAAAGCCTGCCCAGCTTCCCTTCACACATGGCCTCGAACAGGGCCAGGCATTCCTCTTTGGACATGGACCGGGGGTTGTTCGGCCGGGGGTATTTGGTGATGCAGATCTCCGCCATCTTGGAGACATCCTCGTGCTGGAAGCCCATCTCTTTCAGGCTCACCGGCAGTTTCACGTCGGCGGTCAGATCGTAGACCAGCTCGGCGGCCTTGCTTGCCGCCTCCCGGGTGGAGAGAGAATCGATCTTTTCCCCCATGGCCCGGGCGATCAGGGCCAGTTTTTCTTCGATCACCGGAAGGTTGAAGGCCATGGTGTAGGGCAGGCCGACCCCGCAGCCGATGCCGTGGGCCGTGGGCTGGAACATGGCCAGCACATAGGAGATGCTGTGGGCGTACAGACCGCCGGTGCCGGTCATGGAGATCATCGCCAGGGTGGCGCCCATGGACATGTAATAGCGGGCCTCCAGGTCCTGGCCGTTGAAGGTGGCCCGGCGGAGGTACTTGGCGATGAGTTCGATTCCGCCGAGGCCAAGGCAGTCATAGAAAGGATTGGCCAGTTTGTTCATGAGGCTTTCGACGGCGTGGGAGAGGGCATCGATCCCGGTGGAGGCCGTCACCTTGGGCGGCATGGAAATGGTGAGGCCCGGATCGATGATGGCGATTTCCGGGTAGGCGTAGGGAGATCCCATGAAGTATTTATCCTTGCCCCCCGAGCACACGAAGAACATGGAGACCTCGCTCCCCGTCCCCGAGGTGGTGGGGATGAGGATCTTTTTCAAGGCCGGGTTTGCCACCACCTTCTTGGTCATCAGCTCCAGAGGGGTCTGGTGGTTGGTGGCCACGATCGAGGTCAGTTTGGCCATGTCCATGGAGCTTCCGCCGCCCAGCCCGATCACCAGGTCGGACTTGGTCCTGCGGGACCATGTCATAGAGCGCATCCGCGGTCTCCATGTGCGGTTCGGGGTCCACTTTTCCGAAAATGTCGACCTTCATCCCTTCTTTTTCCAAGAGTTCCTTCACCAGGTCCGCATACCCTAACTGCACCATGATTTCATCGGTGACCAGAAGAACCTGTTTCCCTCCGAGTTTCTTCGCCTGCTCGCCTACTTTCTGGATGGTGTTGAACCCGAAAAGAATGCCGTTGGGCGGGAGAATGCCGGCGGTCTGAAATACGAACTCCCGCTTCAGATGGGCGGGAACCTCATAATCCAATTTTGCTTTTGCCATGGGGATCTCCTTTCTATTGAGAGTTTTTACACCTTGCTTGCAGGAGCGTACAGAGGATCGTCGCGGAACGGAGAAATTCCTTACCTGCTTAAAATACCTTTAAGGGCAATTTAAAGTCAAGGATTTGATTGTTTCACCTCCATTCGTCTTTGACCAGTCAGGAGGAAGGCTGGGATGAAATAGGATGACGAAGGGCTCTTTGGCGGCTGCGGCCTGTCCGGGACTTCCTCGAATATGAGCTCGGAGAGATGAAAGGCGAATCTTGAATAGGTTTTCTCTGGCCTCTTTGCGGAAAGCTTGCTGGTATTGAACCTTTTATCACCTCGCCCTCCATCGGCGCGAGGCGAAGAGAATTCGTCGCTGGCCCGTCGCAGGCTCGGGCGAACGGCTAAGTTTTGATTCATTAATGGTCGTTTCCGTTCGTGGTGAGCTTGTCGAACCATAAACGGCATAACGACACAGTCTCTCGCAGGGGGGAGGGAAGTCTTGAGTTTCCGGATGAGAACTAGGCCAGGGACATGACGAGTTTGCCCAGGGTTCTGCCCTCCTCGAGAAGGGCGTGGGCCCGGCGGACGGTTTCCAAGGAAAAGTCGCCGACCTTCGTGATCTGGGGGGGATCGATCCGGCCGTCTTCGAGGAGTTTTCGGAGAATCTCCAGCTCCTTCCGGTAAACCGCCCATGTTTCCGTCGGGCCAAAAGAACCCCTGGCGCCGAGAAACTCGAAATGAACCGATGCCGACCTGGAGGAGACAACGGCGCTCCGCTCCCAGAGATTGAAAACAAAAGTCTCCGGTTCGGGCACGATGGAGACCGCCCGGCCGTCGAAATCAACGATATTGCAGCACAGGCGCTTCATGTCTCCCCCTACGAAGTCGAAGGCCGCCGCAACGGGTTTACCCCCGTTCATTCGTAGCACGGCATCGATCAATTGCTGCAAATTCAACCCGGGGTATCGAACTATATGCTGGGGAGATATTTTCAGTTGCTGAGAAAGATATTCAGCCTCGCGTTCACCCCGCGCCGTGGTTAAAATGGGGTGAGCTCCGGCATGCCTGGCCAGTCGAATCGCCATGGACCCGACCCCGCCGGAACCCCCGGCGACGAATACCGCCTCGCCGGGCTGCACCCTGGCCTTGTCCATCACGCATTGGTAGGCGGTTAGCCCGGTCAGGGGAACAGCCGCCGCCTGAAGCATCGACAGATTGGATGGCTTCCGGGCCACAAAATGGGCAGAGACACAGGTGAACTCGGCATAGGATCCGTTGCTCTTCGGCCCTCCCAGGTAGGCAAAGACCTCCTCTCCCGGGGAAAGGTCCGCCACTCCGGGTCCCACGGCATCGATGATGCCGGCCAGGTCGAACCCCAGCACCGTGGGAACCTCCACCCCCCGAACCCCTTTCCGCAATTTATAGTCCGCGGGGTTAAAGGCCGCCGCCAGGATGCGGATGCGCACCTCGCCGGCCTTCGGGTCGGCTTTGGGCCAATCTCCCAGGTGCAGATTCTCAGGGCCGCCGAAGGAGTTGAGTACGATTGCTTTCATGATCCCTTCCTTGATAGGTTTGATATTTCCATTACTGTAACTGTTGGCCTTATGAAAAATAAAGCTCCAAGATGCCAGGGAACCCCCAGAAATCCCCCTTAATCCCCCTTTTTCAAAGGGGAAGACCATTCTCCTCCCTTTATTAAAGGGAGGCTGGGAGGGATTTCTGGGATGGCTAAACAATTTCCCATTACTGAACTTTCAGCACGATCTTGCCCGTCTGTTTATTCGAGGCCATATAGGCCTGCGCTTCGCGGGCTTGTTCGAAGGGAAACACCCGGTCGATCACGGTCTTCAGGCGGCCGTCGGCCAGGGCAGGCAGCAAGTCCTCTTTCACCCGCTGGGCGATCGCGACCCTCTCCTCGAGGGTGCGCGTGCGGAAGGTGACTCCGATCAAGTGGAGCCGCTTCAGGGCGAGAAGGTCAAGATTGAGTTCGCCGGTCTGTTGACCCAGCCGGCCCACACTGACCAGGCGCCCTTTCAGGGCCATGCAGCGAAGGTTCTCCGGGAGATAGGTTCCCCCCACGTGGTCGATGATCACATCCACGCCCGCGCCGCTGGTGGCGGCCAGGACCGCGTCGGCGAACTTCTCGGTACGGTAATTGATGCCCAGGTCCAACCCCAGGGGCTTGAGGGCCGCGATCTTCTCCGGCGAACCGGAGGTTCCCATCACCATTCGCGCCCCGCAGAGCTTGGCGATCTGGACTCCCGCCATACCAACTCCCGAGGAAGCTGCATGCACCAGGACCGTTTCCCCCGGCTGCATACGGGCGTTGGTGATCAGGGCGTCGTGTTCGGTCATGTAGGCGACCGGGATCGTCGCCGCCTCCTCCCAGCTCAAACGTTCGGGCACGGGCAGGGCTAAGCGGTGATCCAGAACCGCGTACTCGGCGTATCCCCCCGCGCACGTGGCCATAATCCGATCGCCGATTCGGAATCCGGAGACATTCTCGCCGATCCCCGCCACTTCCCCCGCCGCTTCCAGACCGGCCAGGGTAAAGGACCCCCGCGACTGCGTGGGGTGAGTGCCCTTGAGCTGGTAGAGATCGGCGCGGTTCAGGGAAGTCGCCCTGACTCGCATCAGCAGCTCTCCGCTCTTCGGTTCGGGTTTGGGAAGGTCGCGCAATTCCAGCGTACCCCCTTCTTTTGCCGGGACGATCACCATGGCTTTCATCGTTCACCTCGGTTGGAATTGTCTGTTCGCATGGTAGGGGGGACCCAGCGGGTCGCCCCTTGTTTTGGAGTGCGGCAGCCATGCTGCCGCCTTAAAGGCGCAAGCATGGCTTGCGCAGTCCAAGGAATCCCCAATGCGGGGTGTTTACTTACACCTCGGGTTGTAATCGGCCGTTGCCGGAAGGGCCACCTTGTCAGCGGGGATGGTCACGTAATTCGGCCCGTACCAGGGGAAGTTCACATCCGGCCTGATGCTTCCGTTAAAATAGGGGTTCCGCCCCCCTTCGACCTGGAAACCGAAGAGGGGATAAATGGCCGTATGGTCGCATTTGCGAATTTTCCATTCTCCCACGACGGTCTTATAACTGAAATCCTCCAGGGAGGCGATCATCTTTTCGGTTTTGAGCTCTCCGGCCTTCTCCATCCCCGCCAGAGCGGTCTTCCAGCCGCAGTAAGCCGCCCCGACGACTCCATAAGGCCACCAGGTGTTGAAGTCCTTGTCGTTCTTATGCTGCTGGTGATAGGCCTGGACAAATTTTTCATTCTCCGGAGTCTTGATGCGCATATCGTAAAGGGCAACCCCCCAGTTTCCCACCATGTCGTCTTTCAAATCGATCCCGAAATAGGGCTCGGCGGCGAATACGGCGACAAAAGGAAAAGGCGCTTTCAGGCCCAGGGCGCGGCCTTGTTTGATCATCAGGGTCAGATCCGGCCCCCAGCTCATGGTGACGACGGCGTCTGCTTTGGCATTGATCACCTTGGTGATGTAGGGGCCGAAATCCTTGTTGTTAAGAGGGGGAAAGTCTTCCCCCACCACCTGCGCGTCGGGAATATAATTCTTGATGTTTTTCACAAAGAGGCCGGCAAAATCCCGCCCCGCGGCATAGTCCATGTTGAGCAAATAGAATTTTTTGTAGGGTGTATTGGCCAACAGCTGGAACATGCCGGCGGTATATCCATAGTTGTGATGGCCGATCCTGAAAACATAGGGGGAGAATTCCTTTCCGGTGATCGATTCGGCGGCCCCATGGGTGGTGAAGAGGAGCTTCTTGTTTTGCTCGGCGAACTTCATGGAGGCCAGAGTCACGTGGCTGCCGGTGCCGACGCTCAAAATGTCCACCTTATCTTCCAGGATAAGCTTTTTGGCTTTCCGCAGCCCCACATCCGCCTTCATTTCATGATCTTCGATGACCAGCTCGATCTTCTTACCGAAAAGGCCCCCCTTCGCATTCTGTTCATCCACGGCAAATTTCATCCCCCCGGTGATGGCCGGACCGGAGTGGGAAAAAGGTCCGGAGAAGACGTCAATCACCCCGAATTTGATCGTATCCGCAGCCCCGGCCGGTAAAGGAACGAAACTGAACCCGGCCAACGTCAGAAACAATCCCGTCAAAAAAATCCCCCATTTTCTGCATCCCATGGCACCCTCCTTTTGGCGTTAATGAAGTATTCAGGAAGCCGTGCGGCCCACCCCGGCTCAGACTTCGAGATATTTCTGCCGGACCCCTTCATCCTCGTAGAACTCGGCCTTCGTCCCCCCCCAGACGATTTCCCCCTTGGACATGACGTACACTCTTCCGGCCATCTTCAGGGCGATATCCAGGGTGTGTTCCACCAGAATGATGGCGTGCCCTTTCTGCTGCAAAGCCTGGATCATCTCCAGTACGAGGTCGATCATAAGGGGGGACAAGCCCTCCGTGGGCTCGTCTACCAGCAGGAGCTCCGGGTTTCCCATGAGGGTTCTCCCGATGGTGAGCATCTGTTGCTCCCCCCCGGACAGGAAGCGGCCTCTTTGCCGGTTCCTCTCCTCCAGTTGGGGAAAATGCTCATAGATCATGGAAATTGTCCACGGGGTTCCCCCCTTGTTATTCGGCCGGGCCCCGAGGAGGAGATTCTGGCGGACGGTCAGGTTGGGGAATATGCGACGTTCCTGGGGGACAAAACCGATCCCCTGTCGGCAGACCAGATAGGGTTTCTGGCCGGCGATCTCGTTTCCTTTGAAGAGGATTGAACCGCTCCGGGGCGGCGCCAGGCCCATGATGGATTTCAGAGTGGTGGACTTGCCGAACCCGTTCCTCCCCAGCAGGGCAACGGTTTCCCCCTTATCGATTTGAAGGGACACATCGTTCAGGATGTGGCTTTTGCCGTAATAAGTATGGATCCCTTTGACTTCCAAAAGCATCCTATTTTCTCCCGGCGTAAGCCTTCTGGACTTCGGCGTTCTTCCGGATCTCATCCATGGTTCCCGTGGCCAAAACCTGGCCCCGGTTGAGAACCGTGATGCGATCGGCCAGGTTGTACACCACGTCCATATCATGCTCGATCATCACCAGGGTCCTTCCCACGGTGACTTCCTTGATGAACTGGACGAAGGCCCGGGTCTCCTTCACATCGACCCCGGCGGTAGGCTCATCCAGGAGGATCAGGTTCGGGTCCCGGGCCAGGGTGAGAGCCACCTCCAGGCGGCGCTGCCAGCCGTAGCTCATCTCCATCGCCGGAGTGTCGCGGACCCCTCCGAGGCGCAGCAGTTCGATGATCCCTTCGGTCTCCATCTGGATATCCCGGGACCCGGCCAAAAGAGAGGTCCAGTTGAAACGGCGGTTCAATTTGGAGACGATCGCCCCCCGCACATTTTCATAAACCGTCATTTTGGGAAAGACGCTCGTGATCTGAAAAGAGCGGGCCAAACCCAGGCGGGCGATCCGATGGCTCGGCCATCCGGTGATGTCCTTTTCTTGAAAGAAGATCCGCCCCCGGCTCGGCTGGTAAAAGCCCGTGATCACGTTGAAGAGAGTGGATTTCCCCGCGCCATTGGGCCCGATAATAGCATGGCGCTCCCCCGATTGTACTTGCAGGGAAATCCCGGATAAAATTTCCAGGCCGGAGAAGTCCTTGCAAATATTTTCCAGCTTGAGAACGACGGCCATGCTACCTCCGCGGAGGTTCCGCTGCGGACGGGGCTTTCTTCTGCCGGAAGAGACTGATAAGCCCTCCTTCCAAATACAAAACCACGATGATGAAGATGGCTCCCATCACCAGAAACCAGCGGCTCGTAAGACTGGACAGCCAGTTCTGGACCAAAACGTAGAAGGCGGCGCCGAGAACCGGACCCAGGAAGCGATCGCTGCCCCCGATGATCACCATGAGGAGGACGACCATGGAAACATTCATGTCGATGACCGCGGTGGAGACAAATTCATTGAAGAAAACGAAAAGACCCCCGGCCAGGGCCGCGAGAAGACAGGAAACGGAGAATACGGTGAGGCGAACCAGATAAACGTTGTACCCCAGGAAGGCGGGCCGGACGTCGTTCTCGCGCACCAGGGCGATGGAGTTTCCCAGGGGGGTCTTTTGAAAATAGTAGGTGCCCAGGACGGCGAGGGCGACGACGGCGAGAGTAAAGTAATAGACGGAGGAAACATCCTTCATGGCCAATTCCCCCAGGAGAGGGAGGCCCAAGGAAGGCCGCCGGACCCCAAACCCATCATCTCCCAGAGTCACGGAATACCACTTCAGGGCGATGGCATAGAAAAACATCTGGAAGGCGAAAGTGATGAGGGCGAAGTAGGCCCCCTTCAGGCGGACGGCGAGGGAGCCGATCAGGATACCGGCTGCAAAACCGGTGAGGCAGACAATTCCCAGGGTCAGGAGGAGGGGGATTCCGGCGAGGTCCCGGAAGATCAGGGCGGTAACGTAGGCGCCGACTCCGAAAGGGGCTCCGAATCCGAAAGCCAGCAATCCCCCGTGGCCGAAGAGAAGATTAAAGGCGACTGCCCAAAGGGCATAAATGAGAATCTCGACGAGCAGATGGATCTTCATCTCGGGGAGGATCTTGGGGGCGAGGAGAAAGAACCCCAGGAGGAGGAGGATTCCCGCGATTGGGTAGAGTCGCAGACGCTTCATGCCTCTTCCCCAAAGAGTCCCGTGGGCCGGATGGCCAGAACGACAGCCATCAACAGGAATTCAAACACCAACGCCAGTTGAGGAATCCACAAGACCCCGAAGGATTGGAGTTGGCCGACCATCAGCGAGGCCACAAACGCCCCCAGCAGGCTTCCGAACCCTCCCACGATGATGACCACGAAACAATCCAGCAGGATTTGATCGCCCATTCCCGAAAAGATGGTCAGGAAGGGCGCGGCGATCACCCCGGCGACGGCAGCCAGAACCGCCCCCGCGGCGTACACCCCGAAGAGATAGACGGGAACGTTGATCCCCAGGGCCCCCACCATGTCGGCGTCGTGGACTGCGGCCCGAATCACGATGCCGATCCGGGTCCGCATCAGGAAATAGAGCATCCCGAGGAGGATCACCACGGAGAACCCGATGATGAACAGGCGGTAGATGGGATAGGTCCGGCCCAGGAAAGGAATATCCCCCCGGAGAAGCGGGGGCTCCAGGAGACGGAGGGGGCTCGTTCCCCATACCATCCGGACGATTTCGCTGATCATGTACAGGAGGCCGAAGGTGAGGAGGATCTGGGGAACATGGCCCTTGGCATAGGTCTTCCGCAGGAGAAAACGTTCGATCAGGACGGCCACGAGGGCGACGACGATGGGGCTGAGGATCAGGCTCAGCCAGAAGCTCCCCAGGTAAATGGTGAAAGAGTACCCGAAATAGGCCCCCAGCATGTAAAGGGCGGCGTGGGCGATGTTCAGCACCCCGGCCATGCCCAGGACCAAGGTCAGGCCGGAGGCCACCAGGAAGATGAGCATCCCGTACACCAGGCCATGCATGCCCTGGACCGCAAAGGTTTCGAACCCTCCCATGTCTTACCGTTCCTTTCCACCGGGGACGGCCTCCGGATGAAGGCTTTCTCAAGAAGATTCAACCGACGAATGATCAACTCAGGACCCTGTAAATGGCCTCCTTGATTTTCGCTTCATCCGGGACGAAGGCTTTCTGGAAAGCCATGGCAAATGGAAAGGGCATGTGCGGGGCCCCCACCCGGATGACCGGCGCCTTCAGGTGGTGAAATCCGTCTTCGGCGACCCGGGAGGCGATTTCTCCGCTTACGCTGCCGGTCTTCCACCCTTCGTGGACCACCACCATGCGACCTGTCTTCTTCAGAGAAAGGAGGATGGTTTCCATGTCCAAGGGGGCAAGCGTCCGCGGGTCCACGATCTCCGCCTCGATCCCCTCTTTACTCAGCTCCCCGGCCACATTCATGGCCCGGTGGAGCATCAAGGCTGTCGCCACCACGGTCACATCCCTTCCCGGCCTCTTCACCTCCGCCACCCCGAGGGGGACGGTGTAGTCTTCTTCCGGGACCTCGCCCCGCAGTCCATGGTAAAGGTACATGTGTTCGAAGAAAAGGACCGGGTTGTCGTCCCGGATGGCGGCCTTCATGAGCCCCTTGGCGTCGTAAGGGGTCGATGGCATGACGACTTTGAGCCCGGGCACGTGAACGAACCAAGCTTCCCAGTTCTGGGAGCTGTCCTGGTACGGGCCCCACCCGTACTTCGTACGGAGGACCATGGGGGCTCTCGCATTTCCCACGGTATAATACCAGACGTTCGCTGCGTCGTTGGCGATTGGGCTGGCGGCATTGGGGAGGAAGGCGCCGGCCATGACTTCTACGATGGGCCGGCACCCGGTCATGGCCGAGCCGATGCAGGAGCCCACCATGGCCGTCTCGGAGATGGGGGTGTCGATCACCCGGCCCGCAGGCCCGAACTCTTCCCACAGCCCCTTGGTGGACTGCTGAAATCCTCCGAACGCCCCCACATCCTGACCGAGGATGAAGACTCTCCCGTCCCGACGCATCTCTTCCCGTATGGCTTCGACCAGAGCCTCCTGATAGGTGATTCGTCTCATTTTCCTCACCTCCCTGCCGGGGAGGGAGCGAAGATGTCCGCAGCTCCCAGAAGTTCTTCCCCGGGTAAAGGATCGCTCTCGGCCTGCTTCATGGCCGAGGAAGCTTCCTCTCCCGCCGCCTGCCGAATGTTCTCGGCCTGGGTCCCGGTCAAAACGCCCATTTCCATCATTTTCCTTTCCACCAGGAGGATGGGATCTCTCTTTTTCCACTCTTCGACCTGTTCGCGGGTGCGGTACACCTCCGGGTCGGCCATCCAGTGGCCTGCGACCCGAAAAGTCCGAATGTCGATGAGGGTGGGCCCTTTCCCCTGCCGGGCCCTTTCCATCGCCTCGCGGACGACCTGGTGGACGGCCAAGACATCGTTCCCGTCCACCTCCACGCCGGGGATTCCGTACCCGGCCGCCCGATCGGCGACCGTCTTGCAGCCCAGGCCTCGGGAAGCGGGCATGGAGATGGCGTATTGGTTATTCTGGCAAGCGTAGACCGCCGGCAGCTTCAAAGAGGCCGCCAGGTTGATGCACTCGTGAAATTCTCCCCGGTTGCTGGTTCCATCGCCAAAGGAGATGAGGGTCACGTAGTTTTTACCCAGGACTTTCGCCGTCAGGGCGGCTCCCGTGCCAAGGTAGATCTGGGGGCCCACGTTGGAGTGCAGCCACCCCAGGGCGTTGAACTCCGGCAGGCCGCACTTACTGATGATCCGGCCCTTATGGTACCCGGTCTCCTTGCCGAGGATCCCGGCCAGCAGTTTTCTCATCGAGGCGCCCCGCAGGTAATAGGCGATGATGGACCCCCGGTAATGGGGCGCGATCACGTCGTCCTTGGGCAGGTTGTAGTACATGCCGACAATCGCCCCTTCTTCTCCGCTGGTCGGGTGCCATTTCCCGGTCGCCTTGCAGATCGCCCGGTCCATCTCCCTGGCCACGACCATGAACCTGTATATGGACAGCAGGTCTTCCTTGCTCAGATCCATCTCTCCTCCTTCAATATATACGGGCGGGATAACCCTGCCCTCAGTCCTTTGCCAAGGCAGGGGGGCTGTTCAGCGTTACCTCTTTTGTCTTCAGCTCTTTTCCCGCGGTCCAGGCCAGGCCGATCTGCTCGCCCACTCTGAAGTACCTCGCCCCGCTCATGGAAAAAAGAATGGGATCGACCCGGGCCAGGTCTTCCCCCTTGCCCTGCGTGAGGCATTCCTCATCACAGTAGGTTTCCGCGATCTCGCCGATGAAGATTTCATGGGTCCCCAAGTCAAGGGTGTGAATCAACTTGCACTCCATGTTGACCGGGCACTCCTGGATCATGGGCGCCGTTTTCAGCTTCCCGTAGAAGGTCTGGAAGAGGGCGGCCTTGTCCACCTCCCGGCCGGAGACCAGCCCGCAGTAGTCGGTGACTTTCACCATCCGGGCGGAAGGCAGGTTCACGCTGAAGGTCCCGTGTTCCTTGACCCCAGCGTTGGTGTGGTGGCTCTTGTGCAGGGAGACGGACAGGGTGGCGTATTTCATGATGCCCACGTGGGCAATGGTAATGTAGTTGGGCTTCCCGGCAACATTGGCGCCGACCAGCGTCGTGGGCATGGGATACATGAAGTTCCTGGCTCCGACTTCAATTTTCATCGTCTCCCCTCCGGAGAAGTGTAAAGGCGCATCCCCCAGCCGCGGTTCAGGGGAAAAAGTAGAGCCTGTCGATGTTGTTTTTCACGATATTGAGCGCGTTGTCCCTGGCGATCTGAATATGTTCGCTGAGGGTCGTCTGCAATTCTTCCACATTCCCTTTTCTCAAGGCGGACAGAATCTTCCTGTGCTCCTGATAATCCTTATAACTCGTCGCTTCCTCTTTACAGGACCAGGCGATCCGGAGGATCCTCTCGTGGCAATTTTTCATCGCCTCGATCATCGCCGAGTTTTCGCAGAGTTCGATGAACTTGATGTGGAACTGGAAGCTCTTTTCCAGTATTTCTCCCGGCGTGCCCTTCTGGAGAAGGGGCTGAACTTCATCCAGGATTGCGGTAAGAGCTTCCAACTTCCGGGGCGAGAGCCTGGAGAGGATCACGCCCGCCATGCCCGTTTCGTTGATCTCCCGGAACTCGTAGAGGTCCTGGATGTCTTTCATGCTGAACTGCTTGATGGTAAAGCCCTTCCCGTCCTGCCTGGTGATCAAGCCTTCTCTCTCCAGCATGATCAGGGCTTCGCGAATGGGGGTCCGGCTGGTGCTGAACTCTTTCGAAAAGATCTTTTCGTCCAGGGGTTTCTTGGAATCCAGTTCGTTCTGGAGGATCTTTTTCTTAATCTCGTCATAGACCAGCAAGCTGGCGCTTTTGGAGGAGAGTTGGCCCGCCTTCTGCCTGCTCCTCATTTCCGACTGAGTCCTCCGGGAGAAATTTTTCTTCAACTTTTCTCTTCGATTCTGGCGATGGTTTCGCCGACTTTGACGATGGATTCCTCCGGGTAGAGGATTTCGGTAACGATTCCCGAAACGGGGGATTCCACTTCACTGTTGACTTTTTCGGTCATGACTTCAACCAAAATCTCTCCCCTGGCGACGGTTTCCCCCACTTTCCGGTGCCAGCCGACGATGGTCCCCTCGGTGACATTTTCCCCCAGCTCCGGCATCTTAATCTCGATGATCAAGGATCGGCTCCTCTCTGCGGATCATGTGTCGGGACGCAGCCTTCAAATTCCATTACGTTTTGCCCGGGACCGGCAAGTCCCATTCGATCGTGGAAGGGTTCTGCAAAAGCTGAACCAGGGTCTGGATGAAATATTCGACGTAGATCCCATTGTTCAAGATGCGATGGTCATAGGTTAGGCTCGTGGTCATCACCCAGCGGATGACGATCTGGCCGTCCCGGACGGCAGGGGCCTGCCGGATGGCGCCCGTGCCCATGATGGCACACTGAGCCTGGTTGATAATCGGGGTAAACCAGCGGGCCTCGGGGAGCATCCCCACATTCGAGAGGGTGAACGTACCCTTCTGCATATCCGCCACGGTGAGCTTTCCCTTTTGGGCCCGGTCCTCCAGGTCTTTGGTCCTCCGGACGATTTCCAGGAGATCTTTCCGGTCGGCCTGATGAATGACCGGTACGATCAGGTTTCCATCCGGCAAAGCCATGGCCATCCCCATATTGATGTCCTCGAAGACTAGGATTTCGTTTTCCCCGAGCGCGGAATTCAGCATCGGGTGTTTGCGCAGGGCCTGGGAGACGGCCTTGATCAGCATATGGGTGTAAGAGACCTTCAGCCCCCCCGTCCTCTCCGGGTTTTTCAGGAGCTCGCTTCTGAAAGAAACGAGTTCGTTAACGTCGATCTCGTGAAGAGAGGTGACCCGGGCGGAGTTCAGGTGGCTCTGAATCATGTGTTCCGCGATTTTTTTTCGAATGCCTTTCAGGGGGATGGTCTGGGCCACCGGGATCCCCTGGTGCTTTCCTTTGTCCCCTCCTTCGCTCATTCTCCTGTTAGCCTTCCCTTTCCATCTGCCCGCGGGTCAATGGGCTGTCGATAAGCTCAACGACGAACCCATCCGGGGTTTTCATATAAACGCCCTTCCCCCCCCGGTGAGGCCCCGTGGTCGCGCTCTGCGGAGAGGAGTGAAAATGCACCCCTTCTTTCAATAGAACTTCATAGAATGCATCGAGGTCTTTTGCGGCGAACGCAAAGTGGGTGAAGCCCACCCTTTGCATCTCCCATGCAGGCGCCGGCCCGACTTTCACATGCCCGGGCTGTATCAATTTCAAACAGGTTCCGGCCGCCGCCGTAAGCAATGTCCAGCGTGCCGTTGATCCTGAATTCTCCGGGCCGGAGGCCATTTTCATCGGCCAGGGCTGCTCTCCCTGGCTTTCAATCTCCAGCTTCAAAATGCCGACGAAAAAGTCGAGAGAAGATTTCATGTCCCTGGTGATTAAGGCAGGGTAGAGGAGGCGGGCCCCGGAATGGCCCGGCGGATTCAAGCCGTTTCCCCGGAATTCAACGACCCTGAGCACCAGGGCATCCCGGTCCGGCAGGGTGGCGACCCGGGATCCTTGATAGGGGGTTTCTTCGAAGGGACGCAGGGTTTCAACCCAGCCCTGTTGTTCCGCGCCGGGTGAATCCGCGAGACGGGCCAGTTCGTCCTTCATGAACGCAACGTACGAGATCTCCACCCGGAACTCTTTCTCCCTTGCGGGTGGGAGGACCGGGGGGTGATAGAAGCCAAACACTTCCAGATGTTGTTGGGGAGTTACCGACAGGTAAACATTTCGGGTATGGATGCCGGGGATGCCGGTTATTCTTTCGGCGGACTTTCCTTTTCTTTCGGCGTCACTTAAGACGGGGAAATGGAATCGATCCTGGTAATACCTGACCGATTGATCCAGCTCGCTGACGGTCAGGCCTACGTGACTCAATCCCAGGATCATGGATATCTTTCGGAGAGGGCATTTAAAAATATCGTAAATATATATTTAATATATTCTTTATATATTTGTCAACAGCAAAATGGAGCCGGATAGCTAATTTTTTGAAGGTCCTGAATATTCAGTGAATAGCGGGCGCGCCCAACACGAAAAGAAAACCAGCAAGCTGGGGCTTGGTTTCAGGAAGGATCTGATGCGAGGGTGAACCCGGGTCTCGCAGGTCTATTGCGGGGCCCGGCCAAAGAACTTTTAGGCGGAGGAAAATGGATTCTCCTCCGCGCTCCCATTCCATCTGACACGGCCATACGTAAATGCTATTCCTCCCGGATTCCCAAACCCCGGATCAACTCATCAAGCTCCGCGTTCATCTTGACAAGGTGCTTCCCCAAATCTTCGGGGCTGCGGTAAACTGCCGGCTGGTCGAGCTGCCGGCTCACCTTGATAAAGTCCGGGTCGTCCATGGCCTTCTTGAAAGCGGGGTGAAGGACCTCCACGATTTGCGGAGAGACGCCCTTGGGCCCGGCGATGGAGATGAGGCTTGCCGCCGAGATGTCATATCCCAAATCGAGGAGGGTGGGGGTATTCGGGAAGTCGATCATCCGCTTCTCCCCGTAAACCGCCAGGAGTCTCAAACGCCCGGATTCCACATGGCGTTTCCACTCCGTCGTCTGGGAGCACGCTTCGACGTGCCCGCCGAGCAGCGCGGTGACTGCCGGCCCTCCCCCCGGGAACGGGATGTGGGTCCATTTGATTTTTTCTTTCAGGGCGAGCCGTTCCATGACCAGGTGCTGCGGGCTGCCGGGGCCGGCCGTACTGTACCGAATCTTGCCGGGGTTGTTCTTGGCGTACTCAATGAACTCCTTGAAGGTCTTCCAGGGCGAATCGGCCTGCACCACCAGCCCGTAAAGATACACGGCGTACTGCATGATGGGCGTGAAGTCCTTCGCGCTGTCATAGGGGACCTTCCGCATGTGCTGGCTCAGGACCGCCCCGCTGCCCAGGATCCCGATGGTATAGCCGTCGGGCTTCTCGTTTTTCAGGGTGGCCACGGCTACGGCGGAAGCCCCGCCGGGCTTGTTCACGATCACGATCGGCTGTCCCAGGGTCTTGCTCGCCGCGGCGACGAGGGGCCGGGCGCAAACGTCGGTCGTTCCGCCGGCCGGAAAACCGATGAGGAAATTGATCGGTTTCGCCGGGTATTTCTCCTGAGCAAAACCTCGCTCCGGGACCAGCCCCAGGCAGAAAAAGAAAACGAGAAAAACGGCCCACCAGGAAGAACTCCCCATTCGGTTCTCCCCTTTCCATCCGGATGTCGCGCCCTTCATACAGAATCCTCCTTCGCGTTTTTTTCTCCCTGGCACCTGCATCGGCGCCAATGATAGCAGAATTCCCCCAAGTGGTGTAGCTCCATTGCTGGCATCGGCCCCCCGGGTTTAAAAGGGTTCCCAAAAACGATTCCGAAAAAACTTGACAATGACACGGGCAAAATAGTATTCGCTTAAAAATCGACTTGGGTAGCGGGGCAAGACGGTCGACGCGAAAGGCGTTTGCTCCTATCCCGCTTTTCCAAACACTTTGCCGTCAAGGAGGAACTATGGATTTCACCTTCGCTTCCGATCAGATGGAGCTTCGCCAAAAGGCGAGGGCTTTTGCCGAAAAGGAGATCGCGCCGCTGGCCGAGGAGTTGGACGCGGCGTATGATTATCACCCCGGCGGGATGGATCGAATCAAGAAATCCGGATTCTACGCGTATGTCGTTCCCGCCCCTTACGGCGGGAAAGGCATTTCATCCGTGAACCTTTGCATCGTCCGGGAGGAATTTTCGAAGATTTCCACTTTCGCGGATGAGGTATTTATCATGCAGGGGCTGGGCAGCAACCCCATCGTGCTCTTCGGGAATGAAAAGCAGAAGGCCAAATACCTCCCCCCTCTCCTCGATGGTTCCCGGATGGCCAACTTCTGTCTCACCGAGAGAAGCTCGGGTTCCGACGTCGCGGGCATCCAGTCCACCGCGCGCCTGGAGGGGGACTCTTACGTGCTGAACGGCCGGAAAAGGTATGTCTCGAAGCCGGGACATACCGATATTTCCGTGGTCTTCGCCAAAACGAACCCGGCGGCGGCGGGCAAGGGGATCTCGGCGTTCATCGTGGACCGGGAGCAGTCCAGCTACGAGGCAAGGACCGAGCGCTTGACCTTCGAGTGCAACATCGGTGAAATCGTGATGAAGGACATGAAGGTGCCCAGGGAAAACCTCCTCGGCGAAGAAGGCCAGGGGATGCGCATCGCGCTGGGCAACCTGGACGTTTACCGGCCCACGGTCGGGGCAGCGGCCCTGGGGATGGGGTGGAGAGCCTTCTCCCTGGCCCTGGAACATGCCAAGAACCGGCAGATGTTCGGCCGGACCCTGGCGGAATTCCAGGTGACCCAATTCAAGCTGGCGGAAATGAAGGTGGCCATGGACGCGGCGTCTCTCCTGGTGTATCGAGCGGCGTGGCTGGCCGACCACGCGAAGGAAAAGACGACCCTTGAGGCTTCCGCCGCGAAATATTTCGCGACGGAGACCGCCCAGAAAGTCGTGGACCAGTCCCTCCAAATTCACGGAGGAGCCGGGCTTCACCGGACCGCCCGGATCGAGAACCTCTACCGCGCCGTCCGGGCCCCGAGAATCTACGAGGGCGCATCGGAGATTCAACTCCTGGTGATCGGGAGAGAATTGATGAAGGCTCAAACGACGGGTCATGACGGGCGGCTGTAAATTAGGAGTTGGGGAACTTGCTAATGACACAATTAATACGAACGCGAGAATTATTATTGCGAAATTAGGGTTCACATCCCGAAAGACCTCGCAGGGGCGGGTTTCAAACCCGCCCCTACACCCCCGAATGACCAATAACTTATTACGTTAGTATTATAGTGAACGACTTAAATAAGTTGACATGCTGTTGGCCTCTGGTTGACCCGCAAAATCCCCCCTTGCCCCCCTTTGATAAAGGGGGGGGGGGGGGATTTACCGGGATTGCCTAACATGCAATGTCCACTTTCTTTCGTCGGGCACTATAGTTATCAGAATCTTTAAAGCATAATTGTAGGGGCGGCCCCGAGTGGCCGCCCGCAACATGGGCAACCAGAGGGGATTGCCCCTACAGTTTAAAGCAGTCTTATGTGGCGCGAAATTGGAGATAATCCGGAAATTATTCGGAGGGAGGCAGAGATCGTTGAAAACCCAAATCAAAAAACATCTCGACGGCATCCGGGTCATCGATCTGACCGCGTGGCTTTCCGGTCCTTTTCTCAGCATGCAGATGGCCGGGATGGGAGCCGAGGTCATTAAGATTGAGCGGCCCGGGGTCGGCGACCCCACCCGCCAGACCGTTCCCTGCGCCGGACCCAGGGGTGTGAGGACCGATGAGAGGGGCGAGGAGGACCTTTCGCTCATCAACCTGAAGAGAAACAAGGGGAAAAAGAGCGTCACTTTGAACATGAAAAGCAAGCGGGGGATGGAGATCTTCCGCATGCTGGTGGCCAAGGGAGACGTCGTCCTGGAGAATTTCGCCCCCGGCACCATGGAAAGCTTCGGCATCGACTATCCCGCGCTCAAGGCCGTCAATCCACGAATCATCTTCTGTTCGATATCCGGATACGGACAGACCGGCCCGTACCGGGACCGGGGCGCCTTCGACCTCACCATTCAAGGAACGAGCGGCATCATGGCCGTGACCGGGCTTCCGGACGGCGCCCCGACGCGGTGCGGTGTGTGGATCGGCGACCTGGTTCCCGCGCTCTACGGTCTGAGCGCGGTCTTAGCCGCGCTGGTTTCGCGGGAAAAGACCGGGCGGGGAGAAAGGATCGATATTTCCATGCAGGACTGCTGCTTCTCCCTCGTCATGGACGAGGCCCTGGACCTCCTCCTTTCCAGGGGGATTCCAACGAGGCAAGGGAACCGAAATCCCCGGGCGGTCCCGTGGAGCACGTTTCCCACCAAGGACGGAAATATCGCCATGTGCGTGGCCACGAATGACCAGTGGAGAGTGTTTGTGGAAGCGATCCAGAAGGAAGAGTGGCTTCAGAACCCCAGGTTCAAGACTCTGGGAGACCGCCTGAAGAACGCCGTCGAGGTGGAGGAAATGGTAACGGAATGGAGCAGGAAATTCACGACGGACGAGGCCCTGAATCTCCTGCGGCAGAAAGGCGTTCCCTGCGATCCCGTTCTGGAAGCCAAACAGGTGCTGGAAGACCCGCAGCTCAAGTCCCGGGGGATGATTCAGGAACTGAAGCATCCGTCGAGCGGCGGCACCGGCCTCAAGACCGCCGGGTTTCCCATCCGCTTCGCCGAGCTCCCTTCCGAATATCCCGGCCCCGCCCCTCTTCTCGGGCAGCACAACGCCGAAATTTACGAGGGCCTCTTGGGCTTCTCCCGGGAGGAAGTGAAGGAGTTGGAAAAGGCCAAAGTTATCTGAGCTGCCAGTGGACCACTTTTTCCAGGGGCTCGCGGCTGCTCCGGAACCGATTGACGAGCGCATCTTCATCGGGATAACCGATGGAGATGGCCGCCAGGATTTTCTTTTCTCCCGGGATGGGTACATGCTTCCGGATAATATCCGGATAATTCACGGCGGAATGCTGGATGCAGGTGCCCAGGCCCTGAGATAAAGCAAGAAGACAGATGTTCTGGGCAAAGCAGCCGCAGTCGAAAACCGAATATTCCCCCAGGCTGGAATCCAAGCAGAGGAAGATTGCCTGGGGGGCGCCGAAGAACTTGTACATGGAAAGCCCAAAAGCTTTCCTTTTCTCTTTATCCTGCCTTCCAATACCTAGAATCCCGAACAGCCCTTTCCCGTTTTCCTTCATCCGGCCGAGGTAGGCTTCTTTCCATCTCTCGGTGAGCTTGAAGTCCGCCCGGGAGGGGCTCTCTTTTTCGGCTTCGGCGTACATCTCCCGGCCCATTCGTTCAAGAGAATCTCCGCCGACGACCCAGCATTCCCACGGCTGGGTGTTGATGGCCGAAGGAGCCCACACGGCAGCCTGTAGAATCTCCCGGAGCAAGTCCCCGGGAACGGGGTCCGCTTTAAACTGCCGGATGCTTCTTCGATTCTGAACGGCTTGAAAGAGTTCCATGAGGGCTCCTTCCTAAATTATAACCCTCCCCCTGTGAGAGACTGTGTCGTAATTCCGTTCATGGTTCGACAGGCTCACCACGAACGGAAGTGGCACATTAAAAATCAATCACTTAGCCGTTCGCCCTGAGCTTGTCGAAGGGCCAGAGCGAATTACGACACAGTCTGCTAGTGTTGTGTTTCTGAGATCCCTTTACAACGATCCCAATCCGTCATTCCTGCGAAAGCAGGAATCTAGGATAATTTAAAGGCATTTCTGGATTCCGGGTCAAGCCCGGAATGACGATCTGTAAACCTTTCACTGAAACACTACACTAGGGGAGAGGGAATTGCCGGATGAACGACGACTGCCCTCTTTGTCGTTCACCCCGGGACCTCAGAACGGCCGGCCGCAATCTTCAGAAACCCGAAGTAGGCTCCGCCGAGGCAAAGCAGGCCGTTGAAAACAAAGACCCAGGAAATTCCCAGAGGCTGGGCGACCAGCCCGGAGAGGATCGGCCCCAGGGTCATTCCGAAGGCGTACAGGCACTGGTAGAATCCCATTGCGGTGGCCTGCTGCTCCCGGGCGATGGGTTGAATGGCCAAACCCATCAAAAGGGGAAACAGCAGACCGACCCCGATCCCGTGGACCGCCTGGAGCGCGTAAAGGGCCTCCACACGGCCGGCGAGGGGAACAAGCAAAACGGCCGCCGCAATCAGGACAAACCCGGAGAGAACCATCTGGCTCTCCGAAAGCCACCGCCGGCCCACAGTTCCGGACAAGAGGGTCGCCAGGGTGTTGGTAAGCATGTAGTAAAAAAGGAGGACCCCAAGCTGCCCCTTGGACGCCCCGATCTGCTGGGCATAGATCGGGGTAAACCCGAAGGTGGTGGAGCAGATCGTAAACTGCAGAAGAGTGCAGATGATCGAAGGGGTCAGGACCAGGGGATTACGGCTGAGGAGCAGGAGCTGCCGAAAGGATGCCGCCGACCCCTTCTCCGGACGTTTTTCGGACATCCCCACGGCCAGGAAAAAACCCGCGGCGGAAAGGAGGATCCCGGCATAAAAGGGGGCTGTCCACCCCCACAGGTCGGCTATGGCCCCTCCGGCATAGTTGCTGATGATCTGGGCAAGACGGGTGAAGAAGAGGATCAGGCTCATCGCATAAGCGATTCTTCCCGCCGGGAAATAGCTGGCGAACAGGACGGTGAACGGCACCCACATGCTCGCCGCGATGCCGGCCGTGAACACGGAGAAAAAAAGCACGGCCGTGCTGCCGGAGAGGAGCAAGCCTAGAGAAGCGAGCCCGTCGAAGAGAAATCCAAGGAGGAAGAAGGGTTTCCTCCTCCTCCACCGGTCGGACCCGATTCCGAGGGGGATCCGGAAGATAAACTGCGCGAGGCCGTAGGCTCCCAAGACCAAACCGGCGGACTGGAGCGACCCGCTGACCATCTTGGAGTATGGGGCGAGGACGGGCATGTACACGTAAACGGCGCCCCAGAAGAACAACGTGGAGAAGCAGGAGAGGAGGATGGATCGGCGGTACTCGACTTCGACGGAATCGGATCCGGTCATGATTAAAATGAGGAGGAGCGGGCAATCGCCAGGCGGAGTGTGGCGGGAGGGAGGTCTTGGGGATCCGCAGGGTTCATTTTTTCTGGGCCTCGCCGGTCATGGGAACGAAGGCGACCCCGATGAGGTGCTGGACCTCGGGCTTCCCCTCTTTCTTCGTGACGAGCGTCAGGGTCTGCCCATAAGTGGTGCTCCCCACGGGGATCACCAGCCTCCCCCCTCCTTGAGTTGTTTGACCAGCGCCGGGGGGATATGGCCGGCCGCGGCGCTGACGAGAATGCCGTCGAAAGGAGCGGCTTCCTCCCAACCCATATACCCGTCCCCGGACTTCACCTGAACCTTTTCGTACCCCAGTTCTTTCAGGCGCCCGGCGGCCTCCTTGGCCAGGCTGTCCAGGATCTCAATCGTGTACACCTGGTCCGTGATTTCCGCCAGGACCGCGGCCAGGTACCCTGAACCGGTGCCGACCTCCAGGACCCGGTCTCCCGGCTTTAGCCGGAGGGTTTGGATCATCAGGGCGACGATGTAAGGCTGGGAAATGGTCTGGCCTTCCCCGATGGGCAGCGGGCGGTCCGCGTAGGCTTTGTTTTTCAACGACGGTTCGACGAAGAGCTGGCGCGGGACCCGGCCCATCGCCTCCAGTACCTTTGGGTCGGAGATGTCCCGCCCCTTCAGGTCGTGTTCCACCATCCTCCGGCGGGCTTGAACGAACTGCGGGTCTTCAGCGGCAAATGAATGGGGGGCTGAGAAGAAAAGAAGGGTCCAGAAGAGGCAAAAGGAGAGAGCAGGTTTTTTCATGAGTTTGGGCAGGAAGTCACCCGCTTCGGGGTACAAAAGTAAGTTGACGTTTTAAAAAAGGAGCCGGTGTCAACCCAGTCCTCTCCAGAAATCCCCCCACCCCCCCTTTTTAAAAGGGAGGCACGGGGGGATTTCTGCAGCCCACAGGTTATTGAAGTTGAGTTGGCGATGAAAATTTAATTTAGGCCATTCACTATAGCCAAAATGGCGTACGCCACGCAGTTCCCTATTCTTAAGCCCCCGTCTTCTTCCCTCCGTTTTGCCGCTGGAACTGGCGGGCCTGGTGCATGAAAGCCTCCAGGCGGGTCAACGTGTTCGTCTCCTCCTGCCCGTCGTAGGCCATGTTCAAGAAAGGAATGTTGCGGTGGTCTTCCCGGTACCTCTTCATCACCGCGCCCACGATGGTGCCGGGCATGCAGGTGAAGGGCATGACGTTCACCAGTCCGGAGCAGCCTTTGTTTACGTAATCCTCGCACTTTCCCACCGAGAGAACGGCTTCCCCCTCGAAGGAATCATCCAGGTAAGGTTTGGCCGAGACCAGGGTCTCCTTGATCGAGGGTTCCGGATGATTGGCCAGATCCCCGTTGAACACATGCTCCAGCTCGTGCTCGTCGCTTTTCTGGACGAGCTCGGTGACGTAGGTGCGCCAGAAGTACCCGTAGCGCTGATTTTGCAGGCTGTAGCGGCGGGAAGTGAAGTTGAGGTACAAAAACCACTCGGAGATCGGGGGCAGCCACACTTCGGCCCCGAGCTTTTCCATTTCCTTGACGATGAACTCGTTGCTGAAGGCGTTGGAGCGGATGTAAATCTCCCCGACGACTCCGATCCGCGGCCTGGACCCGGGGGCGCGGAGCTCGACCCTCCCAAAGTCCCTCCGGGCATCCTGGAGCACCCCTACGAGTTCGGCCAGGGATTTGCGCGGGTTGTCCCGGCTGTCCCGCACGGCCTCGTAAGCTTTCTGAATGGAGCGGTCAAACACCCCGTCGGTGTCCCCGGGGTGAACCTCGTAGGGCCGGGTTTCGCGGAGCTTCTTGTCGAGGAGGTCGATGGCCACCATCCCCTGCCAGGTGAGGCGGGTAAAATTCTTTCCCATCATCCCCAGGTCCCGGTAGAGGTGCTCGTCCTGGGTGGGGGAATAGATGGGCACGTCGGGATAGCCGAGGTCGTCCAGGATCAGCCGGTGCAGGCGGTGGTACTGGCCGAAACGGCAGGGGCCGTTTCCCGAGGGCATGAAGAAAGCGACTTTGTTCCGGTCAAACCCGGGGCTCTTGATCACCCGCACCATGTCCCCCGTGGTCAGGATGCACGGGTAGCACTCTTTGCCGGAGGTAAACTTTCTCCCCCAATAGACCGTCTCCTGGTTGGACTTGGGGGTGACCTCGGCGTCGATGCCGCAGGACTGGAAGGCGCCCACCAGGGCGCGGGCCTGCTCCGCCATGTAGGGGATGTACACTTTCCGGTGATTGGCGTCCTTGGTGAGTACGACGGTCTTGGGCTTTCGCTCCTCCTGGAGCTTCAGCTCCCGGATGTTCTTGATGCTGTCCAGGAAAGCCTCCAGGCGGGTGATGGCCCCCACGTCGGCGCTGTGTTCGTCCACTTCGATCTGGAGATAGGGTTTGCCCCGCATCTTCTCCTTGAAGAAATGGAGGATGAAGGAGTCGGGCCCGCAGGCGAAGTTGGTGATGTAGATGGCGTGGAGCCGGGGGTCTTCCCGCACGATATGGGCGGCGCTGTAGATCTTCTGGCCGTACTTCCAGTACATGTCCTGCCAGTCGTCCAACAGGTCCACCTCGTCGAGGGGCAGGCAGTCCATGGGGAGGGCGATGACCCCGAGATCCCGCAGCTTCTGGGGAAGGCCCAGGTTCACTCCCGGGTCGCAGCCGTTGTACGGCCGGCTGACGACCACCATGGCCCGGTCCCCTTGCTTCAGGTTCTGCAGGACCTCTCTTCCCCTTCGCTTCATGGAAGCATAAAAGCTGTCCTGGGCGGCCCGGGCCTTGCCGATCGCCTCCCGCACCTCATCGGCGCTCTTGCCGAGTTCTTTCCCCATCCGGATCAACGGTTGCTCCAGGTTCTTCCGGTCCCCGCCGAAATGGACCACCGGCGAGAGGACCTTGACCCCGCAGGACTTGAAATCCAGGGCGGACTTCACCGAGTAGGGGAAAGCCTGGACATAGGGGCAGTTAAAGGAACGGTCCAGGGAAGGATGGGTCAATGGCATGTCGATGACGCTGGGGAGAAAGATCGTGTCCACTCCCTTGTCGATGAGGTCCAGGAGGTGGCCGTGGGCTACCTTGATGGGGAAGCAGGTCTCCGCCACGATCCTTTCGACTCCCTTGTGGATCAGGCGTTTGTTGGTCCGGTCGGAGAAGACGATGCGCAGCCCAAGGGAGGTGAAGAACGCCTTCCAGAACGGCATGATCTCGTGAAAATAGAGAAGCCGGGGGATGCCGATGGCGGGGGCGCCGTCGGCCGGGGGCTTCTCTTCCACGTAGGAGGCCATGAGGGCCTCTTCCCTTTCGGCGAACAGGTCGGGAAGATCGTCGCGGCGCTTCCGGGTGCGGTCCACATCGTATTTCTCGCAGCGGCTCCCGTAGAAGAGCGGCTTTTCGCCTTCGACCGTCACCTTCCGGATCTCGCAGTGGTTGGGGCACTCCTTGCACTCGAAGGACGTAAGCTCATAGGGCCGGTTGCTCAGGTCCCAGCCCTTGAAGTTGCTCTTGCCGGACTTGTTCTCTTCCATGGCGATGAGGCAGCAGCCGATCGCGCCGGTCACCTCGTTGTGTTCGGGGACGGTGATCTTCTTCCCCGTCACCTTCTCGAAAGCCGCCACGACGCCCTTGTTGAAAGCGGTCCCGCCCTGGAAGAAGATGTTCTTCCCGACCCGCTTGTCCCCGACCACCTTGTTCAGGTAGTTGATCACGATCGAATAGGAGAGGCCGGCCACGAGGTCGTCGCGCTTGGCCCCTTCTGCTGGTGGTGGACCAGGTCGGATTCCATGAAGACGGTGCAGCGTTCTCCCAGGTGAGATGGGCGAATCCGGAACCCAGGGCCAGGCTGCCGAACTCTTCCTTGATGGAGATGCCCAGCTTTTCCGCCTGCTCCTCCAGGAACGAGCCGGTCCCCGCGGCGCAGGCCTTGTTCATCTCGAAGTCCACGATCGCCCCGTGCTCCAGGGAGATGTACTTGGAGTCCTGCCCGCCGATCTCGAAGATGGTGTCCACGTCGGGGTCGATGTGCGCGGCTGCCGTGGCCTGGGCGGTGATCTCGTTGCGGATGACATCCGCTCCCACGAAGTCACCGGTGAGGTACCGGCCGGAACCCGTGGTGCAGACCCCTTGGATCTCCACGAGGTGGCCCACTTCTTCCCCCGTTTCCTTGAGTCCCTGGCGGATGGCCTCGATGGGCCGGCCGGCGGTCATGAGGTACCTTTTGGAGAGGACCTTCTTACTCGCGTCCATGACCACGACGTTCGTGGAGATGGAACCCACGTCGATGCCCAGGTAGGCGGGAATCTTCCGGCTCTCCGGCCCGCCGCGCAGGGGCTCCCAGGCGCTCTCTTTCCGGTGGTGCTCGGAGAGGGAAAGCGGATCGAGCGGCGCTTCCGGCGGCGCCAGATTGCCCACATATTCTTTCAGGCGATCCAGCCCCTGGAACGTTTTTCCGCTTCTCCGGCTGCTCGAGGGTCAGGAACGCCGCCCCGATCGCCCCCATGGAGGCGAAATGCCGGGGAATGATGAGCTCTCCATCCTTCAGCTCCAGGACCTCGAAGAAGGCCTTGCGCATGCCGGCATTCGCCGCGACCCCGCCCTGGAAGGCGACCGGCCGGATGATGTTCTTCCCTTTGCCGATGTTCGACTTGAAATTCCGGGCCAGCGCGTAGCAGAGGCCGGCCACGATGTCGTAGTCCGGGGTGGCGCCCTGCTGCAGGTGGATCATGTCGCTCTTGGCAAAGACGCTGCAGCGCCCGGCGATGCGCGGCGGGGTCTTGGACTTCAAGGCCAGCTCGCTGAACTCCTCGATTGTGTAATGGAGCCGGTTGGCCTGCTGGTCGAGAAAAGATCCCGTCCCGGCGGCGCAGATGGTGTTCATGGAGAAATCTTGGATCTGGTAATCCCCGTTGGTCGGGGCGCTTTCCACGAGGATCAGCTTGGAGTCTTCACCGCCCATCTCGATGATGGTCTTCACCTCGGGATGAAAGAAAGTGGTGGACTTGCTCTGGGCGATGACTTCGTTCACGAACTCGGCCCCGAGGAGCTCGGCGATCAGCTTCCCCGCCGTTCCTGTCACCGTAACACTGCTGATTTTTTCCGCCGGAACGCGGGTCAGAATTTCGGAGACGACATTCACCACCGTCTCCAGGGGCTGTCCTTTCGTCCGGGTGTAATGTTCTTCGATTATGTTCTTTCTTCCATCAATCAAAACCGTATTGACGCTAACCGACCCGACATCCAATCCTAAGTGAAATCCGTCCGTTTCCATCACAACTCAGCCTCCGGTAGAGAAATTTCGATTTCGGGTTCGTGCGAGGGGGGAAAATGGGGTGAGAAATTGTTGATTCTTCAAAATATAAACCTTCCCCCGTAGTCCCAATGATATATATCATATAAAGAGTTCGGGAGCGAAACGTCAAGGGGTAAAAGAGCGCAATTGCGCGGCGATAGCCACGAATCGGCATATCCAAAGCAAACATTCCGGCTAAAGGACTCAAGCCCTGATCCAGACCCTATATCGCCACGCACGCGAACGGACAGCCTGGTGCTCCGGCGGGTCTTCCATTCTGTTCCGCGCCCGACCGAGCCGAGTCCATCCCGCCTGGCATCGAGCTAAGTGCGAGGGAGGAATTGCCGGGGTCCCCGCAGTTCCGGCGGGCGCCTCGGCCAATCGACCCTGTCGAGCCTAAGGTGAAGTCGGGTATTTTTTTTTAAAAAAGGGTAGAATACCCTATTTACTGAGGAAAGTGTGTTGAATAGCCTGACAAATTGCCCCTTAATTAATCAAATCATCTTGAAAGGAGGCGCTTATGGTCATAAAGAAGCCGTGGGCACTTGCCCTGGTCGCATCCTGCGCAATTTTTCTGGCGCCGGTGGGGCAGGTTCTGGCGGACGAGGTCGTACTGGACAACGGGGACCGGTTGACCGGGACGGTCGTGCGGGTCGAGGGCGGGAGGACCATTACACGGGGGAGGACACGGATTACCCGGCTGGCCGGCTCGGAGCGGATTTCCGATGGCAGATCTTCAAATTCCTCACTTTCACGGACCGCCTGGTGGTTTATCCGAACCTGAAGTACGGAGGGGAGTATCTCCTCCGGAATGAGGCCGCCCTGATTTCGCCCCTGGGTTCCGGCTGGGCCCTACGCCTGGCCAATATCTGGGACCGGGACAGCGATCCTCCAGCCGGGTTTGATAAAGCGATTTCACTACCATCCTGGCGCTGCAGTATTCATTCTAATGAGTGAGCCCATACCGGGTAAAAGAACCCTCAAAAATGAAGGAGGATAAAATGATTAAAGAATTTAAAGAATTTGCGATGAAGGGAAACGTGATGGATATGGCCGTCGGCATCATCATCGGGGCCGCTTTCGGCCTCATCATCGCTTCCCTGGTAAATGACATCCTCATGCCGCCGATCGGCCTGCTTCTGGGGAACGTGGATTTCTCCAACATCTTTGCGGTTCTCAAGGAAGGGAAGGTACCAGGCCCTTACCCCTCCGTCGCGGCGGCGAAAGCTGCCGGAGCGGTTACGATGAACTTCGGCTTGTTCATTAACACGATCATCAATTTTATCATCGTGGCCTTCGCGATTTTCCTGCTTATCCGGAATATCAACCGCCTCAAGAGACCGGCTCCGGCAGCCGCGGCAACCACGAAAGACTGTTCGTTTTGCTACACCGCGATCCCCATCAAAGCCGTCCGGTGCCCTAACTGCACTTCGGAGTTGAAAAAGGTTTGAATGTGGGTTGCTAAGAAAGACCGGATGAATTCGTAAAATGAAAAGGGGCAGCCGATATTTTTTACGGCTGCCCCTTTTGTTATCCGGCTTCTTTGCCGACCGGCGAAGAAAGTCACCCGATGGTTATTGGACGCCGGTATAGTCCTCGATCTTGTAGCGGAAGCCTCTGTTACTTTTTCTTGGAAGGTTTTTCGGACTTCTTCGCGGCCTCCTTGGCCTCGATTTCCGTGGCTTTCATCTGATACTGAATCGTCACCTTGGATCCCACTTTCACGTCTCCGGTTAGTTTAGTGGAGGCGTCCTTGGCGATTTCCCATTTTTCGTTTCCTTTTTGCACCGTAATGCTGTCGTCCTTCATCTCGAGGACCGGGCCGGTCACCTGATAGGTCTTTGGCCCCGCGGCCATGGCGAAGGAAGCCGCAAGCAAAAGGATTCCCACGACGACGATGATTCTCTTCATAGAATTTCTCCTTTAGAAAGTTATTTGCCGACATGATAAATTGGGGCGAAGAAAAAGTAAATGGGCAAATGCCCCCATTCTTAACGTCTCCGGCTACTTCCAAACAGCGAACCCAGAACCCCCCGGATGATTTGCCGCCCGATCTGGCTGCCGATCGCGTGGGCCGCGCTCTTGGCCATGGCCCCCATGAGGTTCTCGGCCGGGGAGCGCTGGGCTGCGGCGCCGCGTTTGGGTGGGGCGTCCTCCTCAACTTTCCTGGCCTCGGTCCTTTCTTTGAGCTTCTCAAAAGCGGATTCCCGGTCGACGGTCTTTTCATAATGACCGTAGAGGGATGAACTTTGAATGATTCTGGACCGCTCTTCCGGAGAGAGAGGGGTCAGGCGGCTGCGGGGCGGGAGAATCAGGGCCCGTTCGGCGATTCTCGGGAGACCCCTTTTCGTCGAGAGTCGACACCAGCGCCTCGCCGACGCCCAGTTCGGTGATCGCCTTGGCCACATTCAGCTTGGGGTTTGCACGGAAGGTTTCGGCCGCGGCCTTTACGTTCTTCTGATCGCGGGGGGTAAACGCCCGCAGGGCGTGCTGAACGCGATTCCCCAACTGACCCAAGACGACATCGGGCAGATCCAGGGGACTCTGGGTGACAAAGTAGATCCCCACCCCTTTCGAGCGTATGAGCCGGACCACCTGCTCGATCTTCTCTTCAAGGATCTTCGGGAGGTCCTCGAAGAGGAGGTGGGCTTCATCGAAGAAGAAGATGAGCTTGGGCTTGGGCGGGTCGCCTGCTTCCGGAAGCTGCTCGAAAAGCTCGGCCATCATCCAGAGGAGAAAGGTGGCGTAAAGCTTGGGGGACTGCATCAACTTGTCCGCGGTCAGGATGTTTATGACCCCTTTCCCGGCGCCGTCCGTCTGCATGAGGTCGTGGAGATCGAGGGCCGGCTCGCCGAAGAACTTCTCGCCTCCTTGCTGCTCCAGGGTCAAAAGGCTGCGCTGGATTGCGCCGACACTCGCGGCGGAGATGTTCCCATACTGGGTCTTGAACTGGTCCGCGTTATCGCCCGCGTGCTGGGCCATGGACCGCAGATCCTTCAGGTCCAGGAGGAGAAGGCCGTTGTCGTCGGCGATTTTGAAGATGATGTTCAGCACGCCGCTTTGTATTTCGTTGAGGTTGAGAATGCGGCTGAGGAGGAGAGGGCCCATTTCGGAGATGGTGGTGCGGACGGGGTGACCCTGCTCGCCGAAGACATCCCAGAAGGCCACCGGAAATCCTTGAACTCTGAAATCGGAGAGACCGAGCTGTTTCACCCGCTCGATGACCTTAGGATTCTCGCCGCCCGGGAGGGGGAGCCCCGAAAGATCCCCTTTCACGTCCGCCATGAAGACCGGGACCCCGATGCCGCTGAACTGCTCGGCCAGGACCCGCAATGTGACGGTCTTGCCGGTGCCCGTAGCCCCGGCGATCAGCCCGTGGCGGTTTGCCATCTTCGGCAGAACCCCGATTTCCTTCTTTCCCTTGGCGATCCAAAGGGTGGAAACATCCGTGGCCATTTTTCCCTCCCAATGCGGCCCGGCCGCAACCAAAAGAAACATTTAACCGTAACTATTGCCTCAAAGATCAGGTCCTCTCCCAAACGGAGGGCGGGTGGGCCGGTAGCACAGCCGGCCCGCTTTCAGCGCATACAATTCAGGCCTATTTCGGCTTAATATATAAAGGAATGGGCGCGTATGTCAACGAGTTCCAATAAGAACCGCTCTCCAATTGGTTCGTAGGGGCGGTTCGCGAATCGCCCCTTAACCTCAGAAGGAATATCCTGCATGGTACCGCTTACGGACCTGGTTAAAGTTTCGGAAAGAGTGGGTTCCACAACCAGGAAAAAAGAAAAAATTTCCCTTCTAGCCGGTTTTTTGAGAGAAGCGAGAGGAAAAAAGATCGTTCTGGCCGCGGCCTACCTTTCCGGGCAAATCCCTCAAGGGCGCCCGGGGATCGGATGGGCAACGGTGCGGGAAGCCCTGAAAGGGCTTACCGGCAACCCGAAACCTCTGACGCTTGAAGAAACAGATCAAATCTTTGAAGCAATTTCCCGGGAGCAGGGACCCGGGTCTGCCCAAAGAAAAGTCAGACTTCTCAAAGAGCTTTTTTCCCGGGCGGGGGGAGAGGCAAGGGACTTTCTCGTGCGTCTGATTATGGGCGAAGTGCGCCAGGGGGCGCTGGAAGGGCTTCTTCTGGAGGCGGTGGCCGAAGCGTCAACGATTCCGGCGGGGCGGCTGCGCCAGGCCCTCATGTTTTCAGGGGAGATCGGGGAAGTAGCCAGGGCCGCCCTCGAAGGGGGAACGGCCGGGCTTTCACGATTTCAGCCCCGGATTTTCCAACCTATCTCCCCCATGCTGGCGAACCCTGCCGAAGGGGAAGAGGAGGCCCTGGAGCGTTTGGGAGAGGCGGGGTGGGAGTTCAAGGTGGACGGGGCGAGGATCCAGATTCACAAGGAAGGAGAAGAGGTCCGGATCTTCACCCGGAGCTTGAAAGACGTCACCAACAGCGTCCCGGAGCTGGTCAGGATGGCCAGAGGATTCCCTTTGCGAAGGGCTGTCCTCGAAGGAGAGGCGATCGCCTCGCGGAAGGATGGGAGGCCTCTTCCTTTTCAGATCACGATGCGCCGCTTCGGACGGATCCAGGATCTGGAGAGGATGGGGAAAGAGATTCCCGTCACCGCGTATTTTTTTGATCTCCTCCACATGGACGGGCAGGCTCTCTTCGAGAACCCTTACCGCGAGAGATTTGACCTGCTGGCGGAACGAATCCCTTCGGAATACCTCATTCCGCGGATCGTCACGGCGGACCAGGAAGAGGTCCGCGACTTTTTGCGGGAGAGCCTGGAGGCGGGGCACGAGGGCCTCATGGCCAAAGGGCTGGAGTCTTCCTACATTGCCGGGCAGCGGGGCTACCAGTGGCTGAAGATCAAGAAGGCCCAGACCCTCGACCTGGTGATCCTGGCCGCGGAGTGGGGGCACGGGAGGAGAAGGGGTTGGCTGAGCAACCTCCACCTGGGAGCCAGGGACCCGGAGAGCGGAAATTGGGTCATGCTGGGGAAGACCTTTAAAGGGATGACCGATCAAATGCTTCGGTGGCAGACGGAGAGGCTCTTACAGCTCGAAGTGAGCCGGGACGAGTGGACGGTGTACGTGAAACCGGAACTCGTGGTGGAGGTGGCCTTCAGCGATCTCCAGGAGAGCCCGCGCTACCCGGGCGGCCTCGCCCTGAGATTCGCCCGCGTCAAGAGATACCGGGAAGACAAATCCCCCGAGGAAGCGGACACGATCCGGAAGGTTTGGACGATCTTTGAGTCGCAGAGGAGATGAACCTGGAGGCTTTTATCCCATGGAGGATGTTGCATGAGAGGCCGTAGGGGCACGATGCATCGTGCCCCTACATTTCGCCGAAGAGAAAGACTTCCCCGTTGCGCTACCAGTACCTGGATAGCTGAAGTTCTTCCTTAGTGATGATCTCAAGCAAAGCCGGACGTCCCTCGCTTGTCGACCTTAGCGCCCTTTGCACGGCGGGTATGATTTCTTTGGGCTGCTCCACCCTTTCCGCCCAAGCGCCAAGCCCCTCGGCGACCTTGCTGTAATTACCCGAAAGGAACCTCGTCCTGTGCAGCTTCGAGGCGACTGGAATATGCCTTTCATATCCCCCCAGGCAGGAGTTGTTGAGAACAATCGTTAAGGTCCCGATGCGATTCCGGGCCGCGGCGGCGATCTCCATCCCGCTCATCCCGAAGGCTCCGTCTCCCATGATGTTTACGACCGTCTTCTCCGGCCTGGCGACCTTGGCGCCCATCGCCAGGGGCAGGCCGTACCCCAGGTGCGTGGATTTGCCCCAGCCGATGTAGCTGTTGGGGACGACCGCTTTCCAGAAGGGGGCCGTCATATCTCGCGGGTTTCCCGCATCGTGAGTTGCGATCGTGTTTGCCGGGTCCAGGGCTTGCTGCACGTCCCAGATCACTCGGTACGGGTTGATCGGAACCTCGTCGGAGGTCAGTTTCGGCATCCACTCATTCAGCCATTCGTCTTTCATGGCTTTGACCTCCCGGGCCGCACGAGGATCTCCTTTTTTCCCCTCCGGGCCAAGCTGGCGTTTTGCCTCCTCGACCATCTGCCGCAGGGCGAGTTTGGCGTCTCCCATCATCGCGATATCGACGGGGTAATCCTTATTCAAGTCTCTCTCGTCGATGGTGACTTGGAGCGCCATCTTCCCGCGGGGGATCGGGGCGGCAAAAACGGAGATGGAAAAACTGCTGCCCACGCCGAAGATGAGGTCGCAATCGGCGAGGTACCTTGCAACGGGACGAGGTCCGGTGAGACCCCCGCAGCCCAGGGAGAGGGGATGGTCTTCGGGAAAGCAGCTCTTGCCCGGAAGGGTTGTCATCACGGGAGCCTGGAGTAATTCGGCCAGCTCCTTCAGCTCGTCCCACGCTTCGGCATACAATACCCCGCTTCCCGCGTGGATGAGGGGCTTTTGGGCGGCGACGATCGCTTTCACGGATGCCCTTACCGATTCGGGATCAGCCATCGTCCTGGCACGGTTGACAGGCTTGTAGGCAGCGGCGTCCCCAGCCTGCCCTCCGGCGACATCCATGGGCAATTCCAGCATGACCGGCCCCGGCCTGCCGGTCCTCAGGCAGGTGAAGGCGCGCCTCAGGAATTCGGGGATCCGCTCCGCCTGATTGATCCGTGCCACCCACTTGACGATCTGCTGGTAGCTCATGATCGGGTCGAAATTCGGGGGAGTCGATAACCTCGCCTGCGGCGGACCCCCCGGCAGGCAAAGGATCGGGGTCGAATCCGAATAGGCCTGGGCTACGCCCCCGAAGGTGTTCTCGATCCCCGGCCCCATCTGGACGGCACAAACGCCAATGCGCCGGCCATTCGTGACCCGGCTGTAACCGTCCGCCATTCCGATGACGGTCCGCTCCGTGCAGGGCATGATCGGCCGGATCCCGGCTTCGGCGGCGGCATCGATCAAGGGGTTTACCGGAAAACAAAAGAGGTGTTCCACACCTTCACGCTTCAAAATATCCGCGATAAGCGCTGTGCTTTTCATGAGGCTCCTTCCGATTTCAACCTTGTGTTTTCGCCTGTTCTTCCGAATTTCTGGGGCTATGCCCTGAACTCATAACAAAAAAGCCCAGGCTTTGCAACCTGAGCCTTTTCCTGCCTTCCTCTCAGACCCGGGAGCGCGTAGGGGCGGGGTCACCCCGCCCCAAACCCTTGCGCCCTGGCCTGGGGGAACATCGCCCCTTAGCCCCCATAAACCCGCTTGAGCTGCTCCGCCCCCCACTCGATCGAGGCCTTGGGGTCGCCGCTCTGTACCGTCTTTGCGAAAGTGTCCACGATAATGTACTTCGACCAGGCGAGGGAGGCCTTCTCGTTCGGCTCCCCCGCATATCCCTGGGTTCGGCCGTATTTCGGTTCGTCGCGGAAAGAGGACATCTTGGGGTCCTTGTCCCACATGGGGTCTTTGGCCAGCCGGGTGACGTGCTGCAGGTGATAGCCCCCCTGGAGGCGCCACCACTCGTCGTATTGCTTGTCCTGGAACCACCAGTTCAGGAATTCCTTCGCCGCCGGGATATTTTTTGAGTTCTTCAGAATGGCAAAGGTCCGGCTGCCCAGTTGGTAAAACCGGCCGGCCGGCCCGCGGGGGAAGAGCATATGGTTCATATCCCTGGCGATCTCCGGCTGGTTCTTCTTGGCAACCTCGTAAATACTGGACCCGTTAATGGTGGAAGATATCTGCTCGGCGAGGAAAGCACGGTTGTTGTTGCTGTCGTCCCAGGAAGTGCCGGTCTCGTCATAAGCATCTTTCCAGCCTTCAAAGAACCGCCGCATGGCATCCACAAATTCGGGTTTATTGAAGAGCACGGTCTTCCCGTCCTTGGCCACCTCCATAGCGCCGTTGCACCACATGTAGGGATAGCAGAAGCTGGGCGGGTCGCCGGTGCTGTGCCCCAAAGCCTGTCCGAAGGGCTTCCCCCTGGCCTTCAGCTTCTTGCCGACGGCAAAAAACTCGTCCCAGGTCATATCCAGCTTCCGCCCGTCTTCCGCATCTGCGACCCCGGCTTCTTTGAACCAGCTGATCCGGTAGTTGACCGCCGTTCCGGACTGGCCGGAGGGGATCCCCAGGTACCTCCCGCCGACGATGCAGGAGTTCAGGACGAAAGCCTCATACCCGCCGCCTCGCCGGCCGACTTCCTCGGCCAGGTCGGTAACGTCCAGGAGGTTGTTTCGGTAAAGAAAGTTCCAGATAGGCCAGAGCTCCACGATATCCACCCCGCCCGCCTGGACGGCGGCCGCGATCTTGGGCTGAAGATCCGGCCAATTGAGGAAGTCGGTCGTCACGGTGACCCCGCTGCTCTTGGCCCAATCCTGCGCCTGTTTTTTGTAGAGTTCCTGGGCGGCGGGGATGAAGTAGGTTCCCTGCAGGATGGAAAGCCGCGTCCCCTTGATGGCCGCGGGCGCCTGGCCGAAGACCTGCCGGGGCATTCCTCCGAGGGCAGCCACACCCAGCCCGGCCGCTCCGGCTTTGAGGAACTCGCGCCGGCTGATTCTCCCCCTTCTTCCTTCTTTGCCGCGCACCTCCCTGGAACCTTTGTCAGGTGCACGTCCTCCAGAATGGCCTTTCATACCGGACCTCCTTTCGAATGAATGGGGTTTCTAAGAAAGGAAAACGGTTACACGTCCTGGCTAGATCGGGCCGAAAGCAAAAAGGCCCCGGAGGGGCGCCCCCGGAGCCTTCTAACGAATTTTCCGGAAAGTTTTCGCCACTGAAATCCCCCGGAGGAATTCAGTTCAGGTTTGTAAAAAAGGTGGAACAATAAGGCCAAGGAGAGAATAACTCCCTGGATTCTAGCAGGGAAGGAAATGGTGTCAAGGAGATTCTTGCCCCTGCCGACGTCCACAATTCGGCTAAAAAGCAACGGGTGGGAAATGCTGTTCCACCGTAGGGGCGGGGTCACCCCGCCCCCACAAACTTATGAGATAAGTGCTCCTTGGCCGCTGGCCGGCCACCTATCTTAAAGGAAGCGCGGATACGATTTTCCCTGTATAATTACGGACAGAAGGAATTTAACGCGCGAACAGACGACGGCGAGGAAGAAATGGAACCGGGAACAGGGGACCTTCAAAAGACCCATTTATCGGCCTCTCCAGAACTGGTGGGCAAGGTCGAGAGGATCGAAAGCGGGAAGTCATCGAGAGTCAGCCTGACGGCGGATGAAAGGATGAAAGTGGACGAGAGGGGGTTAATTCATGGAGGTTTCACCTTCGGCCTGGCGGATTACGCCGCTATGGTGGCCGTGAACGATCCATTCGTGGTCCTCCTTGCGGCCCAAGCCCGTTTCCTCAAGCCCGTTGCCGTGGGAGACCGGATGACCGCCCACGCGCAGGTCACGAAGGCCGAGGGAAAGAAGAGCCAGGTTCGGTGCGAGGTCGTAAATCAGAACGGCCAGAAAGTCTTCGAGAGCGATTTTGTTTGCCTGAACCTGGATGGGCATGTGTTGGGGAAATAGATTAGAAAAATCTCATTCGTCACGGGCGCCAACTTTGAAGGGATTTCTTGCAGTTTAAGAATATAAGACTGTTGAAGGGAGGGTTGAAGGGAGGTTCCGTGCCAAAATTTGTCCTCGGAATCGGAGTTGTCGCCGTCTTAATCATCGTAGGACTGGTCGTCGTGGACCTTACCACTATGCCTCCCGCGACGACGAGTCAATGCGTGTTTAAACGGAATTTTATCCTCCCCGACCAGTGCGTCACCGGATGCACGGGAGGGGAGCCTCTGTGCACAGTTGCAACCCGGCCGTATCTGTTCTTCTTCACACAAGCTGCAAGGTGTGCAGACGCCATCATTTGCGGGGGTAAGTGATCTCCCCGATCCCTATGGGCCGAGCTGATCGACTTCGATATCGATCTGATACCCAAGCTTATTATCAGCCAGGTTGTTGTCATTCAGACATATCTCCAGGGCCCCAAATTGGTTCGTAGTGAAGCGCATGTCGGTGCCGCCCTGCACCACTTGTGTGCCTACTCTTAAAACCAGCGAATATTCCCGAGGCCGTCCGCCTTCGAGGTAGGAAGCGTTCGGGACCGCGAGGCCCGGTACAGCGCCTGGCTTGTCGTGGCGTCTCTCCGCTTTGAATTCGTTTGGTATCATGGCTTCTTGAGCTTGTCAACAACGATCCCCGTGAAATTTTGGTCAGGTCAATTAACCGCCTGCATGACGGGGATCTCGAGGAGTGTTTGCTTAGGCGGGCTGGTTTCGACTTCGGAAAGTGGGTGGAAAATTTCTAAGCGGAGGTAATCAGGAAGGCGGCATGGCCGTACCATTTCAGATTCATCGTCTGGCCCCTTACACGGTGGTCAGTTTCTTTCGTTCTTCTTCCTCAGCTTTGGTCTTGCATTCAATGCACAGAGTGGTCACCGGGCGGGCTTTTAGTCGTTCCTCGGAGATCTCCGCTCCGCATTCTTCGCAAATTCCGAAGGTCCCTTCTTCGATGCGGGCCAGCGCTTCTTTGATTTTCAGGATCAGCTTTCTTTCCCGATCGCGGATTCGCAGCAGGAAATTCCGGTCGGTCTCCAGGTTGGCGCGGTCGGTCGGGTCGGGAAAGGTATCCTTGTCGTTGGTCATCCCGCTCACCGTCTTCTCCGCTTCTTCGATCAGGATTCTCAATCGCTCGTTCAAGAGCTCCCGGAAAAACTCGAGTCTCTCCTTCTCCATCTTTCCCCCTGCTAAGGCAACGAATAATCTTATCTTATATCACATTTTCCCCCCAAAAAGAATAGTGTTTTTTCGGTTTCCTCTGGAATCCGGGCTTATTCGGCCGGGCGGATATAGGTTCCACTTTTCCCCCCGGATTTCTTTTGGAGCATGATATCGGAAATCTTCATCCCCCGGTCAATGGCCTTGCACATATCGTAAATGGTGAGCGCCGATGCGGCGGTGGCTACCAAAGCCTCCATTTCCACGCCGGTTCTGCCCGTGGATTTCACCCTCGTTTCGATCCTCACTTCCGAACGCTGAACGTCGGGTTGAAAATATACCTCCACGGTGTCGATCCTCAAAGGATGGCAGAGAGGAATGATCTCTCCGGTCTTCTTGGCGGCCATGATTCCGGCTACCCGGGCAATCCCCAGAACGTCGCCTTTTTCAATCTCTTTATCCATGATCCTCCGCAGGGTTTCGGCTTTCATGCCTACACGCCCGGAAGCGATGGCCATCCGCCGGGTTTCAGGCTTGGAACTCACGTCCACCATCCTCGCCCGCCCTTCGGAATCAAAATGGCTTAGTTTTCCCATATTTGCCCCCCAATTCAGACGCGGGTGAACACGGATGAACATTCCTGCGTTCCGCATCGATAAACGTTCTTGCCCTGCCCCCGGGTTTTTTGGTATAAGTATAAAAATTTTCCTTGTCCGCAGCAATACTTAAATCGAACCAACGGTTTCTCAGGAGGGAAACCCGGATGCTGGCCAAAGTCCTGAGCGGGGCGATCCTGGGCATCGATGCTTACGTGGTGGAGGTGGAGGTGGACATCGCCCAGGGCCTGCCCGTCTTCGCGACCGTTGGTCTCCCCGACGGGGCGGTAAAGGAATCCAAGGAGCGGGTCAAATCAGCCATCAAGAACTCCGGCTATGATTTCCCGCCGAAGCGCATTACCGTGAACCTCGCGCCGGCCGACGTCAAGAAAGAAGGGGCCGGGTTTGACCTGCCCATCGCCATCGGCATTCTCTCCGCCCTGGAGGTTGTCTCCCCGACCCTGTTAGACGATTACCTTCTTCTCGGAGAGCTTTCCCTCGACGGCCGGGTGAAACCGATCCGCGGCGCCCTGTCCCTGGCCATGACCGCGCGGGAAAACGGGAAGAAAGGGGTCCTTCTTCCCAGGGAAAATGCCGAAGAAGCCGCCGTGGTCCGGGAGATCGAAGTTCTGGGGGTGGAGGTTCTCTCCGAGGTCGTCGATTTTCTTAACGGGCAAAAGCCCATTCGGCCAACCTCGGTGGACCTTCAGGAAATTTTCCGGCGCGACAAGCATTATTCGGAAGACTTCAACGAGGTGAAGGGGCAGGAGCATGTGAAACGGGCCCTGGAGATCGCCGCCGCCGGCGGGCACAACCTCATCATGATCGGCCCGCCGGGCGCGGGCAAGACCATGCTGGCCAAACGCATCCCCACCATTCTGCCCGACCTCTCCTTCGAGGAGGCCATCGAGGTGACCCGGATCTACAGCGTCCTCGGCCTGCTCCCGCCCCACAGCGCTCTGATGGCCACCCGGCCATTCCGGTCCCCTCACCACACCATTTCCGACGCCGGGCTTGATCGGCGGCGGTCAAATGCCCAAGCCGGGGGAGGTCAGCCTCTCCCACAACGGGGTCCTCTTTCTGGATGAGCTTCCGGAGTTCAAGAAAAATGTTCTGGAAGTGATGCGCCAGCCGCTGGAAGAAGGGAAAGTGACCATCTCCCGGGCGCTCTCTTCCCTGACCTTCCCTTCGTCCTTCATGCTCATCGCGGCCATGAACCCCTGTCCCGTGCGGCTTTTACACGGACCCCAACCGGGAATGCACCTGCACCTTCCCCAGATCCTCCGCTACCGGTCCAAAATCTCCGGGCCCCTCATGGACCGGATCGACATTCACGTGGAAGTGCCGGCGGTGAAGTACCGGGACCTGACCGGGAGACGCCTCCGGGGAGGATTCCGAGACGATCAAGGTCCGGGTGAACCGCGCCCGGGATGTTCAGCGGGAGCGCTTTGTCGGGCAAGCGGATTTTCTGCAACGCCCAGATGACCCCCCGGCACTCTGAAAAAGTACTGCGAGATCGGCGAAAGCTCCCGGACGCTGATGGAGCAGGCGATCGACAAACTCGGCCTCTCCGCCCGCGCCTACACCCGCATCCTGAAGATCGCCCGCACCATCGCCGACCTGGAAGGCGTGGAATCCATCGCCACTTCCCACATCTCCGAGGCCATCCAGTACCGCAGCCTGGACCGGACGCTTCTGTGAGGTCCGAATGTCGTTTGGAAGGTTCACGACTGTATCTGAGAATGAAAAGACCCTCATCATCGAGGAGTCATGACCTCCGCCAGAGGCGGAGGCTTGAAAAACCCGTGAACCGCTCAAGGCGGATTGAAATGGGCATCATCTAAAGGTGGTGTGTCACTCTTGGAACAGATTCATCTCTCGAGCCGACGATCCGGACGTGCATCGTCAGCCTAAAGCATGGAAAATATCTTCGCCTCCGCAAAAAATAAGAGTCCTTTATTTTCCTTTCTGAGAGGTAATAGAAGCCGTTTGGTGATCATGGGCCTCATCGGAATGGGAATCGATCTGGCGATCTTTTTCCTTCTCCTGTCCGCGTCTTTTTCCCTCGGGAATGCGCATATCCTGAGCTTTGTGGGCAACGCGGTACCCAATTATCTCCTTAATGCCTTTGCTACAATGAAAATCGGGAACCGCCAATTGGCACTGCGCCAATTCGGACGGTTTTGGGTCATTGCCCTGATGACACTCTTCCTGCGGGGAGGGGTTATTGCAACCTTCACCGATTCATTCGGCTGGGTGCCGCAGCACGCCATTATCCCCGCCGTTGCGGCGTCGGCCATAATCTATTCGTTGGGAATGACCTTCTGGGTTTTTCCCCCCGCAGGTCTGCTCCAGGCCGGCAGATTAGAAAACCCCGTAACGGCTGTGGCCGTTGTCGCCTATATGGTTCTGCTTCGGCTCTTCTATCTCGGTGGGCCGGAGCTCTTGCCCCAGGAGGCTTATTACTGGATTTATGCACAGCACCTGGATATCGGTTATTTGGACCATCCGCCCATGGTGGCCTGGATCATATGGGTCTTCAAGGGCGTCGCGGGTGACACGGAAATCGGTGTTCGCTTCGGAGCCTTCTTTTCGTGGTTTGTTGCCTCGTATTTCATGTTCAAGTTGACTCGCAATCTTTTTGACCGATCGACCGCTTTCCGAGTTCTTCTGCTCCTTGCTACGCTTCCTTTCTTCAGCGCCGCCGGATTCCTGATGACCCCCGACGCCCCACTCGTAGCGTGCTGGGCAGCTACCCTTTTTTATTTGGAAAGGTGCCTTATAGGCAGGAGGCCTTTGGCCTGGTGGGGGGTGGGGCTTTGGATGGGGCTTGGCCTGTTGACGAAATACACCATAGCCATCCTCATCCCAGGGATAATGATTTTTATCCTGGTGGACCGAAAATCCAGAGGTTATCTAAAGAGCTCGGAACTGTACCTTGCTGTCGTCTTGGGATTCCTCCTTTTCCTGCCGGTTATATTGTGGAATGCCAGGAACAATTGGATTTCGTTTGTGTTTCAGGGATCGCGCCGGTTCCAGGAGTCGTTTGATTTCACACTGCCGGCGCTGATCGGGAGTATCCTTTTGCTTATCACACCGACAGGGGTAATGGCTTCATTGGCTTTTTTCATCGGCAATACCAAAGAAAATTGGCGGGAATGGGGACAGCGGCTCCTCACGAACCAGGAACGCCTCTTCGCATTTGTTTTCACGTTGTTACCTTTCCTGATGTTTTTGGCATTCAGCCTGGTTAGAAATGCGAAGCTTAATTGGACGGGGCCCCTCTGGCTCGGGGTGCTTCCTTTCATCGCAAGGCAAATGTCCCCGGAGACCTCCCCGATTTCCACGCGGTTCCACCGATTTCTCCAGCGCGCCTGGTCTCCAACATTCATTGTGACCGTGCTGATATCGGGCGGTCTCCTTCATTTCCTGACCCTCGGAATTGCGGGCCTTCCTTATCCCCAGCTCGGGGAGATTTCTAACCTGTTCGGGTGGAAAGATTTGGCTTCGCAGATAGAAGCGATTGAGGATCGGTTGGAATCGACTACAGGGGTTGAACCTATTATTGTCGGCATGGACAAGAACAAGATTGCGAGCGAGCTCACATTTTACAGGCATAAACAGAGCGCCACAGAAGGAAATTCACACGATGAGGCGCTCGATGCCACTACGGGACGTCAACTCTTTGGAATGGAAAGCCTGATGTTCAAGTACTGGGCCGGGGAGCCGCAGGGCAGGGATTTGGCGAGAAAGGGGCATCCCCTCATCCTCGTGAGTCGAGAGATGCACGAATTCAACAGAGACCTGATACGCACAAGCGGATGGGATTTGGGCGTGATAGAAGAGATCGTTGTGAAAAAGAACGGAATTCCAGCGGGACGATATTATTATGGCATCGCAACTTGCTTGAATCCGGCTGGACACCAATAAGTTGACTGTATGGATTTTTATTTTGGATTCATAATGGTAAAAAAGCAGCTCTCTCCATTTCTGCAACTCGTTTGAGTATACCGGCAACCGCTACCCGAAAGTGAATTCACGAATTTAGCTTTGCCCCCACCATCCTCAATGCTTAACGAACACCAGAGTATATGCCTATTTGAATCGCATAGAAACGCCCTTGTGCCAAACACAAATAGCGCCCGGGCAAAGCTATGAAGTTCATCTTTTTTGGCTAATTTTGGGGTAGAACAGGGGAGGGAACCAGGCGCCCGACGAGCGCTCAGAAGATTATTTTTGGCATTCATCTTGCAGGACTATTGAGATTTACTCTTTCTGATTTCATAGGAGAACTCGTGGAGAAGTCGGAGGAGCGGAAAATCCAGGACCGGCGGGTGCGGCCCACCCCTCCCTTCAGCCGCTACACTCTCTGGGGGCGGCGCATGGGCATGAGAAGGAAGGAAGATCGGGAAAAGGGAGGGTACGTCGACCGCTACCGTCCCCGTTTACTGTTTCTGATCCTCCTCATCGTGGGCCTGAACATCCTGGACTCGCTTTTTACCCTCATGATTTTGGAATGCGGAGGACACGAACTGAATCCCATCGTCGAGTCCGCGATTGCCGTGTACGGGGACCATTTCTGGGTATGGAAGTTCGGGATTGTTTCAGTCAACGTGACAGTGTTGTGCCTGTACAGTAAGTTCCGGTACGTGGAAAAAATCCTCCTCGGAATCTGCCTGATTTACCTTACCGTCGTGTTGTACCAGGTTTCATTAATGCTCTTCCTCTATTGAGCCTGAATCGCTTCCCTCCGGACCGCCATCTTCAGACCTCTGTGATTCTCAAACGCATTTGGGTTTCATGGAAATTCAGCCGATATACAGGCAGACACAGGATTTTGGCGGCACCTGTCGGGGAAAGTCGCGGCTCCCTTCTTACAGGAAAAGGAACGCGGCCTGAAGTTATCGCCGCCCCGACTCGATAATAAACGTAGAGTTCCGAGGGAGAATCCCCCTATGATCGCTCTTACCCGGTTGAACAACACCCGCCTCGTGATCAACCCGGACCTGATCGTCTCCATGGAAGAAACTCCGGACACGATGATCACCCTTTCCAACGGAGAGAAGATCGCCGTCCAGGAAAAAGTGAAAGAGGTGATCCGGCGCGTGATTGAATTTCGAAGGTGCATCTTCAACCCCTCCGCCCCCATCGTTTAGAGCGGTATGGATAAAGCAACGCTCATTGGCCTGGTGCTCGGCTTGGGAGCCATCGTGGGGGGGCAGGTTCTGGAAGGGGGAAAGCTCCACTCCATCCTGCAGCTCACCGCCGCCGTGATCGTCTTCGGGGGGACCTTCGGGGCGGTATTCATCAGCTATCCATTCAAAGACGTCGTGGGGGCCTTCAAAGGTTTGGGCAAGATCATTAAAGAACCCCCTCAGGACCCCTTCCAGATCATCAGCCAGATTACCTCTTATGCCAACAAGGCCCGGAGAGAAGGCATCCTGTCCCTGGAGAAAGAAATCAAGAACGTGGAGATCCCTTTCCTGGCCAAGGCGCTTACCATGGCGGTGGACGGGATCGAACCGCATGTGATCCGGGAGGCCATGGAAGCCGAACTGGAATATTCCAACGAATACGGGAAAGTCAACGCCAAGGTCTTTAAGGCGGCGGGAGGGTATGCTCCCACGATCGGCATCCTGGGAGCTGTTCTGGGCCTGATCCACGTGATGGAGAACCTTTCGGACCCCTCGAAGCTGGGGGCCGGGATCGCCGTCGCTTTCGTAGCCACCGTGTATGGCGTGGGGTCGGCCAACATCCTTTTCCTGCCTTTCGCCACCAAGCTCGAGGTCAGACACCGGCATGAAATGATCACCAACGAAATGATCCTGGAAGGCGTGGTGTCCCTGTCCACCGGCGAAAACCCGAGGCTCATCGAAGAAAAATTGTTCTCCTTCCTTTCCGAACTGCAGAAAAACAGTAAATTGCCGGGCTTCCGGAGGAAACCCGGGGAAGTCGGTGAAGCCGCCGCGTCGGGCGGCTAGAGGATTGAAGGGTCATGCCGAGAAGGAAAAGGCGTCAGGAAGAAGAGCACGAAAACCTCGACCGGTGGCTGGTCTCTTACGCGGACTTCATCACCCTGCTCTTCGCCTTCTTTGTCACCATGTACGCCATCTCCCGGGTGGATGAAAAAAAGCTCGGGTCCGTGGTGGAATCCCTCCAGAGGGCCCTGGGATCCACTTTCCTGATTCAAATGAGCCGGGAGGAGCCGGGGGCTTTCCAGAACAGCAGCAAACCGCTCGAAGTGGCGGTTGTCTCGGTGACGGAGAAAGCCCAGGCCGCGGCCAAGGAGGATTTTGAAAAGCTGGCCGCCGACATCAAAAAGAACATGGAGGACGGGATCAAGAACCTCGGGGGGGAGAAACAGGTCAGCCTGACCGAACTGAAATTCATTATCGACAAGCGCGGGCTGGTCCTCCGATTTTCGGAGCGCTTCTTTTTCCATTCCGGGGATGCTTCGATCCGTCCGGAGGTTCTCCCGACGCTGAACGTTCTGGCCCAATCCCTGGAGAAGATTCCCAACCACATTCGCGTCGAGGGCCATACGGACAGCGTTCCCATCTGCACCTCCCGGTTCCCCTCGAACTGGGAGCTCTCGACGGCACGGGCCACTTCCATCGTCCGCTATTTTCTAACTCATTTCCAATTCGAGCCCAACCAGCTGTCCGCCGCCGGCTACGGGGAATTTCGGCCCATCGCCGGGAATGAGACCGCCGAGGGGCGCACGCAAAACCGGCGGGTGGACATCGTCATCCTGAGCGCAAAGGAAAAAGAGACGGAACCGGAAGGGAAAGGCGCCTAACACGGGCCTTGCCGGACGGAGCTCCCCAGCGAGACGGGGAAATGGACTTCAAACAACGTGCCCTTCTCCCCGGAAGTAAAACGAAAGGACGGTCCGTAGGGGGCCAGCAGCTCGCGCGCGACGTAGAGTCCGACCCCTGCGTGCTTTTCCCCCTTGCTGGTGAAGAATGCCTGGAAAAGGTGAGGCCTCACCTCCTCCGGAATGCCGCACCCGGTGTCCTGTATCGCCACAATGAGCCTTTCCCCCTTAACCTGGGTGGTGAGGGTCAGTTCCTTGGGATCGGAGTTCTCCATGGCTTCCAGGGCATTCCGGATGAGGTTGGAAAAGGCCTGGCTGAAATCCAGGTAATATCCTCTTAGCAGCGGAAGGGAGGAGGATAATTCCTTATGAACCCGCACATGATGCTTGAAAAACAAATTGTGGTGGAGGAGCGAAAGCTCTTCTTCCAGGATTTTGTTGACGTTGATGGGGTGCGGAGAGTCCTGTTCGTCATGAACCCCCTTTTGGATCAGGAGGTCCAGCATGCCTTTAAACGTGTCGATCTGCCCAAGGCATCTCTTCGCCTGGTCTTGAATTTTCGCGTCGCCATGGGAAAGCGCCCGCTGGAGGAGCTCCATCTGCATCGATAAGATCTGGAGAGACCCGTTCAGGTTGTGAATGATGCCCTTGAGAAGCTCGCCCAGAGTGGAATAGCGGTACCGATCGATGAACGCCGACAATAGCTTTGTGGATTCGGGTCCGGAATCGGAATGGTCAGGATGACTGGAGCGCCCCACGAAGTATTTTCCTTTCTCGCCATGAGACGGGACTGATCGGAGGTCCCGCTTCATCCAACTTTGTTCGAATTTTCGAAATTGCTATATCACAGTCCAGGAGGGCAATGCAATCGAAATTCGATCCGCGAGCGTATGGGCCCTGGGCTCGGGCCTTGGGTTTGCTCAGTCCTGCAGGAACGGCAGCAGCCTCTTCTTGATGGACGAGAACTCGGCATCGTTCAGCAGGCCTTCCCTCCGGTATTCCATGAGTCTCTGGAGGTGCTGAAAAGCTTTTTCCAGGCCCTCTGTATTTTTGAAATCGTAGTCCAAGGGGAGCATTTGTTTCAGAAGAACATCCATCTCGAAAATTTTATGATCGAGGTCTGCGGGGACCTGGTTTTCCGGGGGGTACCCATGGAAAGAGCAAGCTTTCCTTAAACCTTTCATCTCTTCCATGTTTTCCTTCAGTTTCCGCAGGAGACGCTGGTTTTCCCGGATGAGGCCGATCTTCTCGCAGCCGTTGTTGACGACGATTTCCAGTTGATCCAATTTGAACGGTTTCCGGAGATAGTCGTACGCCCCTCCCCGGATGGCCTGCAAGGCTGAATCCAAAGAGGCGTATCCCGTGATGAGGATCACGACGCAATCGGGATTTCTCTTTTTTGCTTCCCGCAATACTTCCATTCCGTCGGCTCCAGGCATCACGAGATCGCTGATGACCAGGTCAAAAGGATGGGACTGCAGGGCCTGAATGGCCTCCTTTCCGTTTTGCTCACCGGAAATATCCCGATCCGGTTTTTTTAAGAATTCAAGGATCACTTCCCTCAGGGAATCGTCATCCTCTACAACCAGGATCTGAATTTTTTCCGCCCCCTGAAGCAAACGGGTTTCTTGAAAATCCGTCATTCATCTGTGAATCCCTGCGCCGATTTCCGATCCGATGTCTTTCTTGAAAGCGAGAGGCAAGGTTACCTGCCTACCTATCGCCGTCTCTTTATGCAAGGGTCCTTTAATCTATTCATCGGCCGATCGGCTCTATCTCTTTAGTCACGAAAATTTCAAGAAATGAGTAAAGGTCGCCCCGGGGCGGCCGATAAGGATTTCAAGAGGCAGAGGCCGAAACAGGTCAGAAGGGAGGGAGTCACAAAGCCGAACGGACCGGGAATTTGCCTTAAATCGAGCCAAAGAACCGGCAACACCTTTTGGCAAGAAATGCCAAAAGAGATCATCCTAGAAGAGGAGAAAAAAAATGGCACTTAATAACATCACTTTGACGGCCGCCATGAGGGCCAACGTGTTGTCCCTCCAGAATACCTCGACTCTTTTTGAGACCACCCAGAACCGTTTGGCCACCGGGAAAAAAGTCAACAGCGCCCTGGATAACCCCATCGCCTACTTTGCCGCCAAATCGTACACCGACCGCGCGGGGGATCTCTCTTCCCTGAAGGACAGCATGAACGAAGCGATTCAGACGCTCAAGGCCGCCGATGCCGGCATTACTGCGATCTCGGACCTGGTCGCCCAGGCCAAGTCTATTGCCAACTCGGCCCTTGCTACGTCCAGCACGACTGACCGGTCCACTTACGCCGCCCAGTTCAGCACCGTCCGGGCACAGATTTCCAACTTGGCGGAAGATGCCAATTATAAAGGCACGAACCTGCTGCAGAATTCCGACCTGACAGTCTACTTCAACGAAGACAGCACAAACTCCCTCACCATCAACGGCTTCTCTGCCGATGCCAGCACCACGGGTCTGTCCATCAGCTCACCTAACGCTTACTGGGCGGCGAGTATTCCATTACTAGCTCCATAACTGAACTGGATACGGCTTCCACGTCTCTGCGGACCGAGTCCAAGAGCATGTCCAACAACCTGGCGGTCGTGAATACCCGTCTCGATTTCACGACGAATATGATCAATACCCTGCAAAAGGGCGCCGATAACCTCACCCTGGCGGATATGAATGAGGAGGGGGCCAACCTGCTCATGCTCCAGACCCGCCAGGCCTTGGGCACCACTGCCTTGAGCCTCGCTTCCCAGGCGGCTCAGTCGGTGCTTAGATTATTCTAACCCTGCGTTTCGGGGGAGGCTCCGGCCTCCCCTGAACTAATTGCTGAGAGGGTTGGAAAAATGGCCATTTATCCTATCCAGAATGAATCTGTTCCTGTGGTGACGCACAGGGTTATCCCCGCCGGTCCACAAAGGGGAACCGGAGGAAATACCGTCCAGGAGATCGGCAACCTGGCAGGAAAAGATTCCCTCCATCAAAATCATTCCACGTGGGCCGAACTCCAAAGAATCAATGAATTTTCAAATGAAGTTGCCCAAAAGAAGCGAACCGATGATAAGATGTTAAATAATCTTGAAAATTACGTCGACCGCATGAAGGCACAGTTAGAGAGAATCATCAAGAATTTCCCTCCCTTTCCTCCAGGAAGCGAGGACAGAATCAGCATCTTGCGGAACTATGCCGGCTTTCGAAAACTCATCGACCAGCTGACGATCCCGCCGCCGGAGAATTCCGCGGCGGCGGCAGAACCCTCGAGGGTCCTTTCCCCTGCGGAATCCATTCCCGGCGCGGATGGAACGGGTGAAAGGACCTTCTAGAACCGCAAGCAAGGAAAGCCTTCATGCCTCCCACCGAACTGCCCTCCGATTGCCTCCATATTCCCAGCTTGTCGGAAAAAGCAACCGATGAGGAAATCCGGGAGGCCTTGAAATATTTGGAATGGGCCAAGGAGGCGATTTCGGCAGAAAAGCGAACCCGGTCGCAACAGGCCCGACTCCTTTACCAGGAGGGAGAATCGAAAAAGGGGAAGATCTTTGAGAAGGCGTTGGGGGAGATCCACCCATCGGACCTGGACGAGAAGGCAGGGGAAGAAAAAAGCAGGGCAATCGGTAAAGAGCTGGCGGCCATCAAGAAAGGAATGGGCCCGGAACAACATCGTCTGAGAGCATTGGGGTAATGGCCTTAAAAATCCTATTAAAGCCCGCGGAACGAATCATCATCAGCGGGGCGGTCATCACCAACGGGAAAACCACCGCCCAGCTTCTGGTCGGGAACCAGGTTCCCATTTTGCGGCAGAAGGATATCATGGGGGAAAATGAAGCTACGACCCCCTGCCGGCGGATCTATTTCGTCATCCAGCTCATGTACATCGATCCCGGCAATCTGGCCACCCATCACCACACTTACTGGAATCTGGTGAAGGATGTCCTCAAAGCCGCACCCAGCACTTTGGCTTTGATCGATCGCATCAGCGAGCATATTTTGAACAACCGCCACTACCAGGCATTGAAGCTGGCAAAAAAATTGGTCGAATATGAGGAGGAGGCCATTGCCCATGCAATCCGCGCCAATCGAAACGTATAGAAATGTGCAAAAAATGACCCTGACCGGTCGCGAGCTGGAAGCGGCGGTCCTCACCAAAGCGGCGCAAAAGCTGACGTTATGCCAGAACAACTGGGAGGCTTCGAACCGGGAGAATAATCTGAAGGAGGCTCTAAGATACAACCAGCAAGTCTGGACCGTTTTTCAGACGGAGTTGTCCAATCCGGAAAATCCTCTGCCCAAAAAGCTCAAGGAGGACCTATTGTCGCTGAGTGCTTTTATCGATAAAAGAATCTTTGAGATCATGTCCTTTCCCGCCCCCGAAAAGTTGAACGCCATCATCAATATCAACCTCAATATTGCCGCCGGACTCAGCGGTTCCGCCGCTCAGGAATAGGGGAATCCCGGACTCGCTTATTTCCCTCAGAGTACTGGCCACCTCCTCAAATACACCCTTCCAGTCTCCGGGGACCCTCTGCCGGAATAAACGCATCGTTGGGTACCAAGGACTGTTCTTTCTTCCCAGGAGCCATCGCCAATCCGGGGTGAAGGGCAAGAGGGTCCAAACCGGCCTACCCATGGCCCCGGCCAGATGGGCCACACCCGTATCCACCGAAATGACTAGATCCAAAAGGGAGATGAAGGCGGCCGTATCGGCAAAATCCCCGATAAAGTCCGTCAGATCGAACAGGTCCATGCCGGAAGGAGAATTATGGGCCTCTACCGCAGCTTCTCCCAATTGCAGGCTGAAAAAGGTTACCCCCCGGATTCCGGCGAGGGGCGCCCATGTGAAGAGAGAAGTCGACCTCTTGCTATTCCCCCTATGCCCCACATGTCCCGCCCAGGCAATTCCGATCTTCATCGGCTTCGTACCCGGAGGAATTCTCCGTTTCCAATCTTCTACCCGGTTCTTTTCGGGCGAAATATAGGGCACCTGGGCCGGAATGGAATCCAGGGTTACCCCTAAAATTCCTGCCAGGCTCAAAAGGGGAGCTTCCATATCGTAGGAAACATCCGGGGGAGAGAGGTCCGCTTTCCGCGAAAACATTTGATCGATCCCGGAAAAGTTGCGGAATAGAGGCGTCAATGAAGGCTGGCATTCAAACAACAGCCTCCCTACCTTCGGTTTGAGGAGGGGAAGGAAGCGGACGAATTGAATGACGTCCCCCAGCCCCTGTTCGGCCCGGACGAGGAGGGTCTTCGCCGGAGCTCCCTCTCCCTGCCACCTCTTTTTCCGCGGCTGCAAAAATTGGTATTTCGGTTGTCTCAGCCGCCATTCATATTTTGGCCAGCCCTCCTTTAGATTGCCTGCCAGAAGCCAGACCAGCGACAAGTTCCAATGGCTATCCACATCATCCGGTCTCATCGCCAGGACCCGCCGGTAACATCTCTCCGCCTCTTTCAGTTTGCACTGGTCGCTGAGGCAAATGGCGAGGTTGAACCAGGCGTCAAAGTAGTGGGGGTTCCTTTCAACGGCCTGCCGGTAGGATGCCTCGGCTTCGGCAAGCCTGTCCAGCTTCTCAAATGCCTTCCCCAGGTTGTAATACCCTTCCGGGAAATCCGGCTTGATCCTCAGGGCTTCCTGATAATGGAAGACGGATTCTTCAATCCGGTCGGCTCTTAATAACTCGTTGGCCAGGTTATAATGTGCTTCGGGAAGCCGCGGTTCCAGGCGCAAAGCCTGCCGGAAGCTTTCCATGGCCTCCCCCCCTCTCCCCTGGGCAGAAAGAATATTTCCGAGGCTGAGGTAAAAAATCGGGGCTCGGCCATCCAGAGAGATGGCTTTCCGGACCAGGTCTTCGGCCCGGACGGTTTGCCCTTTTTGCTGGTTCACCAGACCAAGAAGATGTAAGGCGTCGGGATGCGCGGGCTCATTCTGGAGAACCCGGTGGTACCCTCTTTCTGCCTCCTCCCACTCGCTATTGCGGTGGTGGCCGACAGCCCTTTGTAATAGACTTTCGATTTCTTCCTTCGTCTTCTTCGTCAAGACACCAGCCCTCCGGGGACCGAAACTGCCGACATGGGCTCCGGGAACCTCTTTCCTCCCGTCATTTCCAAAAGCAATGCGGCTTCCGCGCTTCGCCCCAGGGCGGCAAGGTTCCTGGCCGTATTCTGCAGGTACATATCGTAGTCAAAAAATCCTGCTTTTTTAATTTTGGCGATGAGGGGCTGGCTTTTTTCCCACTGTCCGTCAAGCCTGTAGACCACGGATAACAGGGCTACGGCCAGGGGATATTCCGGAATTTTCGAAAGGAGGCGTTCAAGGCTTGAAATCGCATTTTTTATATTCCCCAAGGTGAACTCCGCGACGGAATAATTCAGCAACGCCTCCTTGCCCTCCGGATCTAATTCCATCGCCTTCTTGGAATGGATGGACGCTTCCTGAAAGTTCCCGAGGTTCAGGTAAATCGAGGTTAGATTGAAATGAGGCTCCGCCAATTCGGGGTTGAGCCGTATGATCTGATGCCATAATTCGGCGGCCTCCTCATACCGTTGCAGACCATTGGCCTGGACCGCGAGTTCTCTCAGACTGGCAATGCTCCCGTCGGATTTTTCCAGTTTCTTTTTCCCCAGCAGATAGTAGTCTTTCCCCTTCCTCTTCTCCTTATTCGGGTTCAGCTTCCCGTAATGATGAATGGGGACGCTGCATTTCTTGATCGGGATCCGATGTCTCTCCAGGGAAGGTTCGACGAATTCATGGACAGGATTCTCAAAATGAACCCTTCGGTCTCTCGGGAATAACCGGACCTTATCGCTCGGAATCCACCCGTTTCCTGCTTCTTCCTCATAGCTTCCGTCATTGGCCGTCCACTGAGCGACGTTCAGGGTATTCAAATAATTCCGGGTTACGAAAGTGTACGCCACCCTGGGGCTTCCCCTCTTGGTCAGCGAAATCAAGGGGGCATGATCCTGAGGGGAAATCACCTCGTCGGCGTCCAGGGCCAGGATCCAGTCCCCCTTCGCCCGGGAGATGGAAAAGTTTCGCGGCGCCGAAAAATCATTTTCCCAGGGAAACTCGTAGACCTTTGCCCCGAGGGCGGTGGCGATGTCTTTCGTGCGGTCCGCCGATCCGGTATCCACGACAATCATTTCATGGACCAGCGGCTTTACGCTCCGGAGACATCTTAACAGGTCGTTCTCCTCGTCTTTGACGATCATACAAAGGGAAATGCGTCCCCGGCCCCGGCTGGATTTCTCCTGGGCGCCGATCCTTCTTCTGACCTCGAGGGCCGCTTTTAGCATTTCATCTTCGATCCCGAAAAGGCTCATGGACTGCTCAATCTGTTCCATCGCCTCCTCGTTCTTCCCTTGCTTCAGCAAAATATCGATCAGGAAAAAACGAATGTGTTTGTGGAAGGGGTGGAGAGCTTGCGCCTCCCGGAAATTCTGCTCCGCGCGAGCAACTTCTTTCTCTTGGGTCGTGACCGCATGGTACATTTGCACGATGTCAGTCATCGTAGGAGAAAGAATAAATCCTCTCTCGAATAAATGGAGGGCTTCCTCCTTTCGATCTTCTTCTCCCCGGATCACCCCCAGATTGGTATGGGGCTCGCCAAAGCCGGGGTCCGCGGCGGCGGCCTTTTGGAAAAAAGTCTGCGCTTCCTCCTTGTCTCCTTTTCGGTAGCCCAAAATTCCTTTGAGGTTTAGGGCTAAGGCATTGGAAGGATTCAAGGACAAAGCTTGCTCGGCCAGTTTGTCGGCCTCCATCGGTTTAGCCAGTCCCTCTTGGCAGTATCCCAAAAGGGCATATTTCCGGTCATCCTGATCCGAGCCGGGTATCTGGTTCAAAGCGGTCAAGGCTTGATCGTACTGCTTGGCGTCCAAAAAAACGTCCGCCAGATCATAATAAACCTCCCGGGCCTCGACTCCTAACCGAATGACCGCCAGCAGTCGATCCACCGCTTTTTTGGACTGTCCCCTTTCATAGTCCGACCTTGCGGTTTCCCGGCCCCGCAAAGACAGATATCTTTTCCCTTCAACGCTCTGCGGGTTCAGGGTATTCCATTTTTCCAGAAAATGTTTGTGGTTGCCCTTCATGCTTTTACCGTAATCAACTTTATTGCCGATGAAACTCCGGCTGCCATAATGATGGATAAATACATCGCCGGCAATGAAATTCCGGAATCCGGCCAGTTCCGCGCGAAGACAAAAATCATCGTCCTCGAAATTTCCGGTGCCAAAAGTTTCATCCAGAAGGCCGATTTCATCGATGAGCCGACGCCGGAAGAGCATGCAGAATCCAACGAGCCTTCGGCATTGGATTCGCCGATGCCGATTCTTTTCCCGGAACCCGCGGGCATATTCATCCAGTCTCTCCAGAGATCTGTATCCGGCCTTTTCGATCTTTTGGATGCCGCTGATCTGGTTGGTCATCGGACCCACGATTCCGATTTTAGGGGAACTTTGCAAGCATTCCCTAAGACCCCCGAGCCATCCTTCCGTCACGACGACATCGTTGTTCAAAAGGAGGAGATATTCGCCGGTCGCGGCCTTCAGGCCCTGATTGCATCCTCGGGCAAAACCAAGGTTCGTCTTATTTTCGATGAGTTTGTATTTCGGATTTTCTTTGACCAGCGCCCGCAGCCAGGATATCGTCTCGTCTTTTGACCCGTTATCGATAAAGAGGATCTCATGCGGCTCGGGTGTATGCCGGCGAATGCTTGCGACACACTCTTTCGTGTATCTCAGTTCATTACACGCGAGAATCACAATGGAAACCAAATCAGCCCGGGTTTCCTTGCTCTCAGACCCCGCAGCGGCTGGTCTCGACCCGGCAAGATTTATGGCCTGGTCTCCCTGCGGAATATCGCCCCGTGTTTGTTTCGTGCCCGGTTCGACTCCGGAGTCGCCTACGATTCTATTTTCTTGTGACTCCAATGTTCCATCCTGGTGTATCGGAATAGGGCAGTCTCTGACTTCTACGCCGAGTCTTTCCAGGGATGGTTCGACGGATTCCTGAACCGGGTTTTCGAACGAGATCTGTTCATGGCGGGTAAAAAGCCTTACCCTTCTGCTCGGGGTTAAGCCGTTCCCCGCCTGTTCACCGTAATGATGATCACTGGGCTCTGCGCCGCTGACGTCGACATAACTCCTCGTCGTGAAGGCATAGGCAGCAGGGCCCGCTTTCTTCCCGGCGATCAGATTCTTGAAACGGGAATAGTCCGCCCCGGAGATCGCTTCATCAGGATCGAGGACGAATATCCAGTCTCCCGCGGCCTTGGACATTGAATAATTCCGGGCTGCAGAAAAATCGTCGGCCGGGGCAAAATCATAGACCTGAGCCCCAAAGACCCGGGCGATCTCTCGAGTCCGGTCGGTGGACCCGGTGTCCACCACAATCATTTCCTGGATCACCGGTTTCACGCTCGCCAGGCACTTGGCCAGGCTCTTTTCGCAGTTCTTCACAACCATACAGAGAGACACGGAGGCGTTTGCGCCGGACTTTGCGCTGATGGTCAAGGGCCCAATTTTGTTTCTCACTTCCAGGGCCGCGGGGAGAAACTGCTCATCGATTCCGAAATACAGGATCGCGTTCTCGATCTCCTGCAGGGCATCGGCGAATCGTTCCTGTTGGATAAGAAGGTCCGTGAGGAGGAAGACCAGGCGCTTATCCGTGGGATGAAGACAGTGGGCCGCGCGGAAGGTCCGCGCCGCCTCGGCGATCCAACCATAGTCCTTCGCCGCCTTGTGAAAGTTTAGGGCGCAGTCCGGAACACCCGGAGACAGAATGAACCCCCGCATGAGAAGCGGAAGGCTATCCTCTTGCTCGCCGCCGGTCCATTTCACGACCCCTAAGTTCGTATACGCCTCGCCGTAGGAAGGATCAGCAGCGATTGCCCTGGTAAAAAAATCGATTGCCCCCGAGCGGTCTTCCTGGGTGCAAGCCAAAACTCCTTTGAGGTTGAGAGCTGGCGCATATCTTGGATCCAGGGAGAGGGCCTGGTCGGCATACTCTCCTGCTTCAGAAAGCAGATTGAGCCCTTTCTCGCAGTATCCCGTGAGCACAATTGACCGAAGTTCCCGCCGCGCCTGGGACGGCATGGCGTTGATCACCTCGAGGGCCTCTTGAAAAAGCCCGGTATTGATCAGCATTTCCGCGAGTTTCAAAAAAATTTCAGTTTCTTGAGGGGCATCTCGAATTCCGGCGATCAGAACCTCGGTGGCCTTTTGCACGTCCCCCCGGCCAAAGAAGTCGCCTGCCTTCTCCATTGCCTGGATCGCGGCGAGCCTTTTCCCATCAGCCCCCCGCCCTTCGAGGCGCCATTTCTCGAAAAAACACTTGGAGTTTGCCCGGAAGACTGCATCTGCGTCGATTCGGTTTCCAACAAAGCCTCTGCTGCCGTAATGATGAATGAACACGTCACCGGCGATGACATTCCGGTATCCGGCGAGACGGGCACGCAAACAGAAATCATCGTCCTCGAAACCACCAACTTCGAACCGTTCATCGAGACCCCCTATTTGTTCCACCAGGCCGCGCCGGAAAAGAATGCAGAAACCGATGACCCCAGGCACGGGGACACGACGGTTCCGGTTCGTGGATCGGAATTCCGCGGCGTAGGCGTCGATCGCCGTGAGGGCCGGCCGTTCTTCGAAGGGGATTCTTTGCCGTCCGTTGATGTTGTCGGTCATGGGGCCGACGATCCCCACGTCAGGCGCACTGACCAGGGTCTCAAGCATTCCGGAGAGCCAATCCTTCGTCACCACTACGTCGTTGTTCAACAGCAGAATATATTCCCCCGACGCAGAGTCGATGCCCTGGTTGCATCCTTTGGCAAATCCCAGGTTTTTTTCGTTCCTGATCAGCTTGTAGCGCCGGTGTTCTTTAATAAATTTAGT
>CAVQIK010000008.1:0-101059 GCA_963712535.1 uncultured delta proteobacterium
TACGCATCCAGCGGTTTTCTCTCTTGTTGACGAACTCTCGATCTTCCGCGAAGAATGGGCCGAGGGAAAACAACAGCCTTTGACCAAAACCAACGGCGCCGCGCGCCGCCTCTACGGCGCCGCGCGCCAACCAAAAGTCGACTACGACGGTGCCGCGGGTGTGCCGTATCACTACAAGTGGAGCGAAGCTCTCGAAGCGATGAAAGAGTTGGGCGAACAAGGAATGAACGACCCGTACGACGGGCTGTTTATCGAGTACAAAAACCCCGTCGACGGTGGCCACACCTTTCTCACCATGACCTGTCATCTGCAAACGCTCCAACCCGGACAAGAGACACGCTTTCACCGCCACACCGGCACCGTGCTCTACCACACCGTGCAAGGCCGCGGCGCAACCCTCGTTGACAAGAATAACTCGGTGGAGATTCAGTGGGACGAGCACGACAGCTTCAGCCTCCCCTCCTGGCGCTGGCACGCCCATAAGAATCTGTCGAATACGGAACCGGCGATTCTGTTTTCGGTAACTGATCGACCTTTACTGAAAATGACGGGATTGGATCGGGAGGAGAATGCGTAGACGTATTCAGTACAAGATATCGATTAAGAGCGCTGGTAATCACTTTTTTTGGTTCGTCTGCCTTTTCTACCTTTCCTTCGTTCTGATTTTCGGTGCCGCGCAACCCGTTTCAGGACAGTCTAGTGCGACGCTCAGAATCTATCTTGTCCGACATGGCGAGACCGATTGGAACGTCGAGCACCGAGTGCAAGGAGGAACCGACACGGCACTCAACGCGACTGGCAGACAGCAAGCAGCCAATCTTGCGGAGCGCCTTAACGGAGTTCGGCTCGACGCAGTCTATTCAAGTACTCTGCGTCGAAGCCGGGATACGGCTGAGGTCGCCCGCGGCAAAGCGCCTCTGACAAGTCTACCTGGTTTGAACGAACGGAAACAAGGAAAGTTCGAGGGGCAGCGGACCGACGCCAGCGACGCCGTTGCGGCGGAGGAGTACAAAAGACGTGCTGGCGATCCCGACGATGCACTTGACGGAGGAGAGTCTTTAAACCAGTTTTACCGCCGTGTTCGGGTCACGATGGGTTTGATTCGAAGCCGGCATGCCTCAGGAGCGGTTCTCATCGTCGGCCACTTGATTACGAACCAAATGATCCTGCGGGCACTGTTGAACCTGACATTTGAACAAGCCCAATCCATAGACCAGTCCAATGACGAAGTGTACCTGCTTGAGCTGGATTCACGATTTCCCCCGCGCCTCTGGAAGCTGATTACCGAATCGAATCTTAACGACCTCTAGTCTTCGAATCGTGGGGAAAGAGAGACGGGCCATCCCTCCCTAGCATTCTGATTGCGATTTCGTCGCATCCGGCGAAATCTTCTGATCTTCTTCGATATTCAGATCAATCATTTGGGTACCGAAACTGATGTGGTGCTGGAAGCGTACTAAAGCCAGCGGGTATCTTTCCTGTTCACGAAACTGCTGGAACAGTTTGAACGGCTTGAACGATTTGAACGTTAATTTCCCATTGCTACATCGTCAATCTTCTATAAAGCTGCGGCAAGCGGTGCGGCAGCAAGCTCACATCCGGCAGCACTTCGTAGCTGAAATCATCCATCATCGTCCGCAGATAATCGTTGCCGTCTTTATCGACGGTAAGGCAAAAAGAGTTGATTGCCCTCGCGCCGCGCTTCGATCAACGCCATGCGGGTATCCTGAACGGCGTACGCTTTCTCCGCGCCTTCCTGCGAATAGCCGCGGTCCTGCGGCCGGCCATCGCTGATCAGAAACAGAAACTTCGAGCGGGTCTGCTGCAGACGCAGCTTGGCCGTTGTGTGGCGGATCGCCGGCCCCATGCGCGTGGCATGTAGCGGCCCGATCCGGCCAAAGCGTTTGGCCACGTCCAGATTGAACTCTTCGTCGATATCTTTGATCACGTAGAACTCGACGTTGTCGCGGCCGTGGCCGGAAAAGCCGTAAACGCCGTAGCGGTCGCCGATCGCTTCGAGCGCATCCATCATCAATACGATCGCTTCCTTTTCGACGTCGATGATGCGCCGCTGGGAACGCTCGGCCATCGGCCCGAGTCCGACAGCGGTGCGACCGGCCGGCGATAACGGTCTTGATCGCTTCCCCGGTCGAGCCGCTCATGTCGAGTAAGAAAAGCCACCGCCACGTCGCGCTCGATCTTATGATGGCGCCAGAAAATTTTCTCCGACGGACTGACACCGATGCGCAGATCGGTCATCGCCTCGATGGCCGCGTCCAAGTCATGATCCGAGCCGTCCGGCAAACGCTTTTCCTTGTGATAAAGCTCCGGCACCACTTGCTCGAACTCGCGGCGAATTTGCTGCAGCAGTCCCGCATGACTGAGCAACGTGTCCCGGTAAAAAGCCAGATCGCCGATACCCAAGCATCTTCTCGTAGACTTTGCACCATCGCGGTTCGGTAAACTCTGGCAAGCACATCCCACTCGTCGTAGACGAAAGTGTTGGGCTGGGTCGCCGTCAGCGGACCGGTATCGTCGTCGTTGACTCGGCGCAGGACGGCGCTGGCACGCTCTGCATGCGCGGATCGCGCTTGTCGAGCTCGCGCAGAAGATTCTGCACCATCTGGTGGGTCTGCGAATCCTGCTCTTCTCCCTCTTCATCCGTGTCGCGCGACTTCGGCGTCCGCTGACTACGCAGCAGGTCCGCCAACTCTTCGGGTGTCAGCGCCTTGCGCTGCTCCCGCGAGTTGGCCCGCGCCTGGGTCAAACAATTGCGCCAACTCCGGGCGAAAATCACCACGATAATCCACACCCTGCGGCGCCAGATACTCCCTTTCTTCTGCCGATCGAGTTCCGGCAACACGTCGCTGGCCTTTTTCGAATCTTTATCTTCCCAACGATTTGAACGTCTTGAACTCCCTTCTTCAGTATTAAGAAATGCGAACTCGTTCTCATCGAGATAGTTGTTTTTGACTCTAGCCAGTCGCGCGTAAATCCGTAGCGTCGCCTCGGCCGCATCTTCCACCGTCGCGTCACACTCGCCGATCAAGCGAAACCATTGGTAGATCTCCGCGGCGATCTTCGCTCTGCTTTCGCGGAACCTCCATCGAAACGGTCTGGCCAAGACTTAGACGGACCATGAATTCCAGCAGCGCCTCGCGGGCGGGAAGGAAAATCACGGCTTGTCTTAGCTCTAAGGCACGCTCGCGCAAGATTCCGTACGAAGTCGCAATGCCGCGGTACTCGATGCATGATGCGCGCTTCGACGCGCGCGCTTTCGACGATGGAAAAAATATCCAGCGCTAAACGTTTATTCGGGAAAAGCCTAAAAAACCGCGTCAGCTCAGTTACGTGCGGCCGATCATGGTGGCCTTCGTGACCATGATCGTGATCATGATATTCCGGCGGCGCGGTCAGCTTTGGCCGAATGTCGGTGAATCTCGTCGAGAGCCGATCGAACTCGAAATCGAAACTGCCAAACTCGATATGCCCCGCCTGCTGCGTCAGCATGACTTTAAGAAAGTCGAAGTTGTCGGCTTGCGCGTCGAACCGTTCGACAATGGACGGCAGAAAAATTGCCGCGCCGTCACTGGTCGCCACGTCGTTCTTCGACCAGCCGATATTCTTGTCGACCAGTTGCTTCAAATCCTGCAGTTCGACGCTCCGCTCCGTCAACGCGTGGCAATAAAGCCGCAACATTTCCCGGATCGGCGCCAGTTCAACTGCGGGTGAATCAGGAACGGACATCGGAATGTTTAACCGCAAAGAGCGCAAAGGTCGCAAAATAAGAGTAGATCTCGCTCCGAGTCTTACAATGTGCTTCCTTCGTGCTCCTCATGTCCTTCGTGGTGGAAACTAGCTCTAAGTTGTAATTTCAAACTGTCGATTGGCCATGGTGCAAATTCCTTTTTGCGTACTTTGCATTGCTATACGAAAAATGTTCCTCCGGCTGCGCAAATTTCTAAGCCGCCATTGCCGTAAGTTTCTCCGTACTTGCCTGGCGCGCTGCTAGTAGTGCGGTCATGATTCGTCGGCCTTTTTCCGTTACCACGTAACGGTGGGTCTTGGCCACTTTGGCGATCAATCCATGCCCGCGCAGTAGCCTAATCTTTCTTCCGACGGCCGTCATCTGCTGATGTTCTTTGTGTTTGTCCGAGGTCGGTGCATAGAGCCGGGAGCGCACATCACGATTGCGAAATCCGTTGATGGTATACTCACCTCGGTTGACCGCTGCCATCAGCTCGCCATCGGCGTCCCCCATCGGGTTAAGCGCTCGATGCCGCTGCCGCTCGCGTCCTACGGACCGACATAGCTTGGCCGCTTCTTGCGCCAAGGGGCTGGCTATCTCCACTGCCGCCAGCGCCGTCAAATGCCGATCGGTCGCTTTGCGGCTCACTTCGGCGCGCCGTCCAAAATCGGCCACGCTGCGCCTCAACACGCGCCACTGCTGCTTACTGTGTGGCTTATTCTCCGCTCTGCGCCATACCCGAAAGTCCTTCGGCTCGTTGATCGTCACCTCGTCGCGCAACACACTGCCCCGGTCATAAAACTTCAGCGAATTCTTATTGAGCCAGTGCTTGACCCGCACTCCTTCACTTCTTCGCCGCCGATCCGTCACCACCGCGTCATGGATTCCCACTCGCCCCGCCCGCCCCATGTAGCGCATCACCTGCTCGGCTCCCATGTGCATCACTGCGTGATGAACCAATGTCGGATAAATCCGCTCCAGCGCCCCTCGATCGCCAAACATCACATCGCTAGCGTATTCGCTCTGGGCTGCCGTCCAGTAATACCCCAGCTCCAGCGGTCGGCTAATTTCCTCGTGCACCGGATGACACCGCTTGACCAACTCTTCCAATACCTTCGGCCAATCGGTTCTGTGCTGCTCCTCCATTAACTCTTGCGCGCGCCCCACATCGGCTATCCATGGAAAACAGTTGTCCTCTTGCCGGTAGGCCATCCCCTCTTTGTCCATCTGCCGCCTTAGCCATTCTCGCCCGTTCACACAGAACTGGATTGAAAAGGGAAACCACGTCTGCAACCGCATATGCAAAAATCCCAAATCTTCATGCTCCCAATAAAAGTAAAGATGTTTGCACTTCCCCCATTCCAACCTTAGCTCCAACTTCTTAGTCTCGTGGTTGCCTCGCATCCGCCACGTCCGGCACGGCTCCACACAACTCATCACCACGATCAGCCCGCTCTTTATCCCGTCGCGTTGTTGAATCCGCCGCGCCTCATCCTCCTTGCTCGCTTGGCTCGATGCCAGATAGATCACCGGGCGCTGGTTCTGCTTGCCCAACTCCTCGGCCGCTTGGCACACCCGCCCGCTCAGTCCTATGGCGTATCTCTTGAAATCTTTCCACAACACCCCGGCTTTTCTCAGGTACTGTTCCATCACCGCTAAGTAATACAAACTGCGCAGTGTCCCTTGCAGCCGCAGCCGATCCCACCCGTGCAGTACTCCGATCACTTCGCTTTGGTGATGTTCTACGAACGCCTGCCCAACCTCGTGCTTGCTCTGATTCTCTGTGTTTGTTGCCATGACTTCCTCTTACATCATGGCTCTGTTTCTGTCACTTTGGTTGCGGCTCTGCTGCGCTAAGCTCTTTGCGGTTAAATTTCTGATTTCTTCACGCAAAGATCGCCGCCACGACTTCTTCCAAACTACGCTGAACTTGTGCGTCATCGGTGATGCCCCAAGCTCACCGCCACATGGCAAGCGCGGCGCGGCGCGATGCCTTCTTTGATGAATCGGCCGGCGTAGATCAGGACGCGCGTGCTTGCGCCTTCTTTGAGACCATGTTCGCGCAAGTTGCGCACCTTGTGGCCAAGCTTGGCCAATTGCATCGCTGTCTCTTGGTCGATGCCGGATTCATGGGCGATGATCTTCGCTTCGCGCGCCGGCTCGGGGAATTGAAAATCCAGCGCCACGAAACGCTGGCGCGTGCTGTGCTTTAGATCCTTCAGACATTTTGGTAGCCCGGGTTGTAAGAAACCATTCTGCCGCACGACCGACGACATCGGCGACGAGGGGCCCGGCGGGCCGCCCCAGCGGCTCGCCGACCTCGACGCGTGGGAGCACGACCTGCGCGCCGCGCTCGAGGGCGCGCGGCCCGGGCCCGGCCTCACCGCCGTCGCCCGGCTGATCGCCCGCCGCGAGCTCACCCCCGATCCGTTCCTGCGCCTGATCGAGGCGAACCGGATGGACCAGCGCCGCTCGCGCTGGGACACCCACGAGGAGCTGGTTGACTACTGCCGTCATTCGGCCACCACCGTCGGCGAGATGGTGCTCGGCGTGCTCGGCTACCGCGACCCGTGGCGGGTCGGCATGAGCGACGCCACCTGCATCGGCCTGCAGCTCGTCAACTTCTGGCAGGACATCGCGCGCGACCTCGCCGACCGGGACCGCATCTACCTGCCCCGCGAGGCGATGGACCGGTTCGGCGTCTCCGAGGACGACCTGCGGCAGCTGGTCGCCTCGCCGCAGGTGCGCGCGCTGGTGGAGAGCGAGGTCGGGATCGCCCGGGAGTACCTGCTGCGCGGCGCGCCCCTGCACCGCTTCGTGCCGCGACGCGTCGCCCTCGACATGAGGATGTTCAGCGCCGGCGGCCTCGCCCTCTGCGACGCGATCGCCGCCCAGGACCACGACACGCTCGCCCGGCGCCCCGCGCCCCGGCCGGCTCGGGCGCGCGCGGATCCATTCCATCCGGGACACCCTCAAGGGGGTCAGGATCCCGTACGTGGAAATTCACATATCCAACCACTACGAGCGGGGGCTCCATTCGGTCGTCGCCCCGGCGGCCACCGGAGTCATCATGGGCCTGGGACTCCAGGTTTATTTCCTCGGGTTGGATGCCGCTCTCTACCTCGCATCTCAGAAGAAAAAATAATTAAATCGTCCGCCGGAAATTTGTGGAAAATCCTCAGTCGGCAGACTTGCATTTCACGGCACGCCGTGAATTCAGTAAGCCCAAATCGCTAAGGAGGTTACATCATGCGGAGTGGGAAAAAGCGGGCAAGCCCCGCTGCGTTCGACTTGGTTTTTCGCCTTCGTTGTCGCTCTAGCACTTCCTCTTCTCCTCCTCCCCGACGCCTGGACGGCCGAGCGCGCCGAAGGGGGAACCGATCAAAATCGGCTGGATCGCGGAACTCTCAGGCACCTGGTCATTTTTCGGCGCCACCGGCTTTACGGCCGCCCAGATTGCCGAGGAGGAGATCAACGCCAAAGGAGGCGTGCTCGGCCGCCCCATCCAGGTCATCCCGATGGACAACCGCACCGATCCCGCGCAGGCGGCCAGCGCCGCCCGAATGCTGGACACCCAGCACAAAGTCCTGACCTTCAGCGGGCCCACCAGTTCGGACACCGCGCTGGCGGTATACGGGTATGCCGAGCAGAACAAGGTGCCCTTTGTGGTGCCGGTGGCCGCTTTCCCGCGCCTCACCCGTCCGGGAACCGAGTGGACCTTCCGCGTGGAGCCGGACGCGGTTGGCTGGGGCTATGCCATCGTGAAATTCGTTGAGAAGATGAAACCCGGAGCCAGCATCGCTCTCATTTACAGCGACTTCGCCCTGCAGCGGGCCATCGTCGCCGGAATCAAGTATCAGGCCGAGCGCTCCGGGGTCAAGATCGCCACGGATATTATCTTCCCGCAGAATGCCACCGACGCCACCGTCCAGGCGGCCCAGGTTAAATCCAAAAATCCGGACTTTGTCTTTGTCAGCGGCGGCGGAGCGTTCGATGTGACCCTCACGAACCAGATCATGGACCTGGGAATTAAACCGGAACAGATCATTCACCCCTTCGGCGCGGTGAAGATGATCCTCGGGTGGGGACCGCGGAGCGTAGGGTCCTATTACGGGACGTTCTTTGACCACTCCCTGGGCGGTCTCAACGACTACGGCAAGGGGCTGATCACCAAATTTACCAAGCGCGCCGGCTATATCCCCGCCTACATCGAGAACTTCTGCTATGCGACGGTATATCTCATCAAAGAAGCGGTGGAAAAGGCGGGCGCACGGACCGGACAAAATTTCGGGACGCCATGCGCACGATCAACACCAAGGAAGTCACCACCGGAATTCCCATGGTCTTCGACAAGAACGGCGCCCGCAAGGAGTACATGTATTTCCTGCAGATGAAGGAAGTCAAAAAGGACACGTACCAATCCAAGGAGGCCTTCTACATTGAATGGGACCCCGAGGTCATTCCTGTTTACCAACTTGCCCCGTAGGGAACCAAGATGACCTTGGAGAGCATATTACTCAACGGTATGGCGGTGCTCACCACCGGGCTGATCGTGGGAGCCATTTTCAGCCTGGTGGCCGCCGGGGTGACGATCATGTATGGGACCATCTGGTTCCCCAACGCCTCCAACGGCCAGTTTTTCATGCTGGCCGCCCTCCTGATGTGGAGCCTGGTGGTCAACTGGGGATTGTCTCCCTTCCTGGGAGCGGTTGTGGTGCTTGCGGGCTCGATCCCCTTCTCCTTGCTTCTCGAGAAGTTTCTGGTCCGCCCGTTTTACAATGTCCCCAACCGCAATATCGTTTACTTTATTATGACCCTAGGCTTGGCCCAGATTTTCGCAGGGGCCTTCACCGGAACGTATGGGCGCTGGAGCGACCAATTTAGTCTGCCGGCGGCCTGGCCCGGGGCCATCATGCTCGGCCCTTTCCCCTTTCCCCGCACCCGCCTGCTGGTGCTGGCTCATCGCCTTAACCCTGTTGGCGGGCCTGTTCGTGTTCCTCCGCCTGCATCGGGTGGGTCGGGCCCTGCGGGCGGTCTTCCAGAACCGCGAAGCCGCCATTCTGCGCGGGGTGGATGTGCGCCGGATCTATCGCTTCTCCTTCGTTTTGGCAATGCTGGTCATTACCATGGGGGGGGTCCTGTTTGCGATGGCTTATGGCTTCGACCTGACGATGGCCTGGACCATGGCCATTATCGGCTTTGCCATCATGATCGTCGGCGGGCCGGGGAGCGTTTTGGGTTCGGTGGTGATCGGCATGATCTTCGGCTTCACGCAGGCGATCGTCAGCCTGTTCGCAAGCCCGACCCTTGCCTCCTTCTCTTACCTGATTGTTATGCTGATCATCCTGCTCGTAAAACCGAGCGGGTTGTTCGCCCGATAGGATGCGCTCTATGGCTTATCGACGGGCGGCGGTGGTTGGTCTGGTTATCCTGGCGCTGGCGCTGCCCTTCTTGTTTTCCGCAAACCGGTTTTACGCCTTCATTCTTGGGGTAACCTATCTTTACATCCTGTGGTCCTCGGGGATGAATCTGCTCTCGGGCTTTACGGGCCTCATGCCGCTGATGTATGCCGGTCTTGCCGGCATCGGAGCCTACACACTCGGTAAACCTGGTGATGAAATTCGACCTGTCGTTCTGGCTGGCCATGCCGGCAGGCGCCCTGGCGGCGGCCGTAGTCGGGGTGGTGCTGGGCCTCCCGTCGCTTCGGCTTCGGGGTTTCTACTTCACCCTCTCCGGCCTCGTGATCCAAACGGCCTTGACGATGCTCTTCGTGTACATCCCGCAGTTCACGGGGGGAGACACGGGGATTTCCCAGATCCCGCCCCCCATGATCCCCCTGCCCGGGGGCAAGAGCTTTCCCCTCGCCGGGGTTTGGCTCGAGGAGGCGCTGGCGATCGCCGCCCTTCTTACCGTTTACGTGGTCCATCGCGTGACCCGGTCCACCTGGGGGAGGTACCTGGTTGCCATCCGCGAGGACGATCTGCTCACGGAGGCCCTGGGGATCGGCGTCACGCGGTATCGGGTGCTGGCCTTCTTCATCAGCTCCTTGTTCGCGGGCGTGGGGGGCGCCTTTTATGCCCACTACATGGGGTTCGTTTCGCCCCGCAGCTTCGATGTGCTAACCAGCATGAACATCTGGCTGATCGTGGGCTTTGGCGGCCAAGGAACGATTCTGGGCCCGATCGTCGGCACGATCATCTTGGCGCCTATTCCCTATCTCATGCAGGAGCTTTACCTCTACAAGGACATCGTCTACGGCTCCCTCATCGTTTTCACCACCATCTTTTTGCCTCGCGGGGTCTACGGGTCCCTCCTGTTCCATCGTCGCACCCGGGCCGCGGCCAAGTCCTCGGCTCAGGGAAAATCGGAGGCGGCCCGATCATGACCAAGATCTTGGATGCCCGGGGATTGAACAAGAGTTTTGGCGGCGTTTGGGCCCTGAAGGATCTGAACGTCGACCAGGCTCCGGGTGAAACGCTCGGGATGATCGGCCCCAACGGCAGCGGCAAGACGACCTTCATCAACGCCGTTACGGGCCACCTCGCCCTGGACGGCGGAGAGGTTTCCCTGGTTGGAAAAACGATCACGGGGAAAAAACCCCACGCCATCGCTCAGGCGGGACTCATCCGGACCTACCAGGCCGTGCGGGTTTACGCGCAGCTTCCTGTGGCCGAAAACCTGCGGGTGGCCGGGCTCCCCCACTTCCGGCGGCTGGGACTTTCCGACCCCCTCGATGGGGCCGACGATCTCCTCGCCAAACTTAGCCTGAAGGAAAAAAAGAGGCCGTGGCCGGCTCGCTCACGCTCTTTGAACAGCGGCGGCTCGAAGCTCGCCATGCGTCTGATTTCCCGGCCGAAGCTCATCATGCTGGACGAGCCCGTGGGGGGCTCAACCCGGGGGAGATCCGGGAGATGATCCAACTTCTAAAGGGGCTGCGGTCCGAGTGCGGCCTCTTCGTGATCGAGCATACGATGAAGGTAATTATGGAGCTGGCCGACCGCGTCGTCGTGCTGGTGAGCGGCGAAATGATCGCCAACGGTGCGCCCGCCGCCATCCTGCAGGACGCCAACGTCATCCGGCAGTATTTGGGGTCTATCCGTGTTACAAGTCGCTAACCTTACCGTTCGCTATGGGCCCTTCCTGGCCCTCGATGGAATTTCTCTCAGTGTGGAGCAGGGAGAGATCGTGGGCATTATCGGCCCCAACGGTGCGGGCAAAAGCAGCCTGCTCCGCGCGATCGCGGGTCTCGTGCAGCCATCGGAAGGTTCCATCGAACTGAAGGGCCGCTCTCTTCTTGCGGTCGAATCCTTCGAACGGGTGCGCGCGGGCCTGGCGCTGGCGCCCGAGGGCCGAGGCCTGTTCCCGAACATGTCCGTGGAAGAGAATCTCCTGATGGGCGCCTATACGGTGGAGGACCCGGCGCGGGTGCGCGAGAACATGGAGCGCGTTTTCAGCCTGTTCCCGATCCTCCGCGATCGGCGCCGGCAATGGGGTGGCACCCTCTCGGGCGGGCAGCAGCAGATGCTCGCCATCGGCGCGGGGCTGATGAGCAATCCCGAACTGTGCATGTTCGATGAACCGTCCATGGGTCTTGCGCCCATCGTCATTGGCGAGATCACCCAGACCCTTCACGGCCTGCGGAAGACCGGCCTTACGGTGCTTCTGGCCGAGCAGAACGCCAAGCTGGCCTCCGAGGTGGCCGACCGGATCTACATTCTGCAGGTCGGCCGAATCCGCTTCCACGACACCCCCCAGAAGCTCCTCGAGGATCCGGAAGTCGTCGAAACCTACCTCAGCGTGTATTGACATGAACTTCTTTCATCTCATGTAAGGAGAGGAGTGGCTTATATGGATTCCAAGGTATGGAAATTAGGAATCTGTGTTTTGGTCGCCGTGATCATTTTGCTGCTCCCTCCCCCAGCCGGGTTCACCCCCGCCGCATGGCAGCTCTTTGCCATGTATCTCGCCGCCATTTTCGGACTTGTACTCCGGCCTTTTGACGAAGCCGTCATCCTGCTCGGCGTGATCGCCCTCGGGGCTGGCCTTCGGCAATATGGGCGCCCTGTTGAGCGGCTACGCCAGCTCGAGCGCCTGGCTTGTGTTCTCGGCCTTTATGATCGGCGCGGCTTTCAGCGCCACCGGCCTCGGCCGGCGGGTGGCCTTGTTTTGATCGGCAAGTTCGGGCGGACGACGCTCCGACTCGGTTATGTCGCCGCGGTGACGGATTTGGCGATCAGCCCGGCGACCCCATCCAACACGGCCCGGACGGGCGGGATCGTTTACCCGATCTTTCAAAGCATCGCCATCGCGCTTGACTCCAAGCCCGGGCCGACCGCGCGGCGGGTCGGCGCCTACCTGACTCTGACCCTGTATTACATCAGCTTCACCACCGGGTACACCTTCCTCACGGCCATGGCGCCCAACGTGCTGATCCTGTCTTTTGCCAAGAGCATCCTGAAGGTGCAGGTCGACTGGATCCTGTGGGCCAAGGCGGCGATCGTCCCGGGCCTTGTGACCTTGTTCCTCATTCCCTGGGTCGTCTATAAGATTTTTCCGCCCGAGATCAAGAAAATTGACAACGAAACCCTGGGAAAGAAAGGCCTTGCCGAACTGGGCCCCATGTCCAGGACGGGAAAAGACCCTCGCCATCCTGTTCGTTCTGGCCATATTGGGGTGGGCCCTGGGGTCGGTCTTTAAGATTGACGCCACGGCCGTTGCCGTCGGCTTTGTCGCCGCCTGCCTGCTGACGGGAGTCGTGACCTGGGAGAACGTCCTCGCGTACAAGGGAGCCTGGAGCACTTTCATGTGGTACGGCGGGATCATCGGCCTGGCGGACGCATTGTCCAGGGCCAAATTTTTCGAATGGCTGGCAAAGTGATTTCGGCGAATGTGAATTTTTCCGGGATTCAACCCCTCGCCATCCTGGCCGCCCTGGTCCTCTTCAGCCTGGCCGTCCGCTATCTGTTTGCCTCCATGGCGGCCTATGTGGCGACCATGATCCCCGTCTTGTTCACCATCGCCCTGGTGGCCAAGGTCCCGCTTTTGCCGCTCATCTTCCTGATCGCCTTTGCCGCGGGGTATGGCGGCATGCTGACCCACTACGGGGGCGCCCTGAGCCCGGTTCTTTTTGGAATGGGCTACATCGATCAGGGGACCTGGTGGAGGAAGGGGGCCATCATGGCCCTGATCAGTTTCGTGACCACCTTTGTCTTCGGGTTCCTCTGGTGGAACATGATCGGAATCTGGTAAACGTCGTTACGGGAAAGGAGCTGCGAAGAATGAAAGTTGACTTGAGGATCACCGGGGGCATATTGATCGATCCTCACCGGGGCATTCACGGCCCGGGAGAGGTCCTGATCAAGGGCGGACTGGATTGTGAGTCCCGGCCCGGGAGAAACGGTTGACGCCGAACGGACGGTAAACGCCGAGGGGTGTCTGGTTTTGCCGGGCCTGATCGATTTCCACTCCCATCTCTTCGCCGGGGGCAATGAACTCGGGGTCAACCCGGACCCCTCGTTCCTTCCCATGGGGGTCACCACCGCCGTGGACGCGGGAAGCTGCGGGACGGCGAATTATGAGAGTTTTCTCCGGACCATCGTCGCGACGAGCCGGGTCCGGATCTTCAGCTTCCTTCACGTCTGTCCCGCGGGCCTCATGACCTTCACGCTATCCCGAGAACGCGGACCCCGCGGTTTACGATGAAGACCGTATTGCCGATCTGCTCAGCCGCCACCCGGGCCAACTCCTGGGTTTGAAAGTTCGGCAGTCAAAAGAGATCGTCGGGGACTTCGGCACCAAACCCCTGGAAGCCGCCGTGCGGATCGCGGAGCGCTCAAAATGTCGGGTGGTCGTACACACCACCAACCCGCCGGTGCCGCCGGAAAAGCTCGTCTCCCTCCTGCGGCCGGGGGACGTGTACTGCCATGTCCACCATGGGATCGGGGAGTCGATCCTGGGCGGCGACGGAGAAATCTGGCCGGCCCTGTTCGACGCGCGAAAGTCCGGAATTCTCTTCGATGCGGCCAATGGACGAAACAACTTTGCCGTCGAGGTGGCCAGGACAGCGCTCGCGGAAGGCTTTTTCCCGGATGTGATCAGCACCGATCTGACCGCGAGGACCGTTTACGGGGATTCGGCTTTCGGTTTGCCCTATGTGATGATGAAGTATCTGAATCTCGGGATGGAACTCGACCGGGTCGTTTCCGCGTGCACGTCGGTCCCTGCCGGACTCATCGGCTTGAGCGGCAAGATCGGCACCCTTGCACCGGGAGCGCATGCCGATGTGGCGGTTTTTCGTGCCGTCGAGAAACCCGTCACCATCAACGACAATGTCGGCGGGAAATTCACCGGGAATCAATGGCTTATCCCGCAGCTCACCATCCTTGACGGCAAGATTGCCTATCGCCAGATTGATTTTTAGGATTGACGAATGCGCATGAATCCAAAGGCGATTTGTCTTGAAGATGTTTTGGCCCCGAGGAACCGGACCCTAATTCCCGGGGCAGAGAACGATAAATTGAGCTCATCGAATCGTAAATGGGAGATGATGCCTGGGGATGAAAAATGGAAGACGAATTGAAGACCCTGCTTCCGGAGATTCTCTGGATAAAAGATGAAAAGCTGCGCGAGGCCATCGCGGATACCTATTCCGATGCCCTGAGGACGGGCGGTTGGAATGTCCAAGATATGAAGGAGATCCCTTTCACCCTGCTCATCCCGAACTGCTCCGTTTCGTACTTAAGCCATGTACGGGCGGTCACGAGAATGTGCCATTCTGCCTGGACCGAATTCAAGGCCATTTATCAGGGCCCGGATGCCGCCCCCCTCGAATACGATATTCTAATCGCCGGGGCCTTGCTGCACGACGTGGGCAAGCTCGTGGAATACACGAAGGGCAAAGACGGAAAATATGTGAAGTCCGCCACTCGGGCGGGATCTCCGACATCCCTTCTCCGGCACGGTGATTGCCATGCGGAACGGGATATCTTCGAAGATCGCTCACACCATAGCGACCCATGCGAGCGAGGGGGACGGGACCCTGCGCACCCCCGAAGCGGTGATCATCAACAAGGTGGATATGATGAACTTCGAAGTCCTCAAGTCCCACCGCGGCCTGATTTGAGGGGAATCCAAAAACGTATTCACCGGCCCTCCGGGTGAACGAATCGGAGGCCCGGCCGGCGCATCGGGACTGATCCGTCCATGGCGCCGGAGCAGTGTTTGAGGAAGGAACTGCACCCGTCCACCGATGTGTACGGGCTGGGAGCGATCCTTTACGAAATGTTGACCGGTCGATGGCCCTACGAGGATGAGCTGCTCGACCCGGACAAAAAGAAGACCCTGCACGGACGTTATCCCCAGATCGGGGAGGCGCCGCCCCTTCCGCCTGGAAAATTCAATCCGAAAATTCCGGAAGCCTTATCTGAGGTCGTCCTTCGCTGCCTGGAGAAAAACCCTGCGGAACGCTTTCAAACAGCCCGTGAGCTCATCCGAAAGCTTGCCACCCTTCTGGACGCAAAAGATCAGATGTGGCCCGAGTCCCTCGACCTGCGCAACCGTGTCGCCTGAGTGCGAAGGCTCTGCGCGGCCTGGCCCTTGGCGGGCGTGCCTTCGGCAAAAAAAAGGGGAGAATTTTCTCCCCTTGTGGAATTCAACTTATGGCGTTTCCCCCTTACCCCGGCCCTCTCCGAGAACAGGGAGAGAGAGGGGGGAGGGTCGCCTGGAAGATTTGTTCTCTATAGCTTAACAGCACCCCACGTCATCTTCGAAGAATTCTCCTTCGAAAGGCTCGCAGTACTGGACGTCGTGAATCGCCTCATCCGCCCGGTTATAGATTTCCTGCGAGCTTTTGGCGTTGTGTTCCATCTTGGCATGGTTGCTGGCTTTGTCGAAGACCTCTTCTTCGGTGCTGCCGCAGGCCACAAAATCACAGTCATGCCCTAAATCCCGGCAACGGAACTCCTTTTCCATTTTGTCCTCCTCACCGGAAGCTCAAGCAGCTTCCCGTTTACATTGGTTGTCAAGCTGCGCCGTGAAACCAATATAATCATCCCTCTCGGGACGGACAAGGGGCAATTGCCATTTCCCGTTTATACCGGAATCCAAACGGATTTCCTGTAGGCTTCGCGAATTCTGCCGATCCGCTCCTCCGGCCACGAGGGGTCCCAGCCGAGTCCCAGGTCTTCGTTGACGAGGACCACGTGCAGGTCGACCGAACCCGGCTTGCCTTCGATAATCGTGAACACGTTGCACCCCCGGTCTTCGGCCCGGCAGTCGCTGCATTCCCCGGTGGCCACGCACGGCGTGCGCCTTTTCTTCGCCCCCAGCTCATCCCTGATCCGAAAATGAGTCGGGGCAATGACCGTCCGGATCCGGGTCAGCGCTTCCTCGAGGTCGCGGACGATTTTGTTCTTTCCCGCGACGATGAGCGCGAGGGGGTGTCCCCAGAACATCCCCGCCACCCGGTTCCCGGTGGCGTCCACGTTCACGATCCTGCCGTCTTCCGTTATGGCATTTGAGCCGGTCAGAAACACTTCGGCGAGAGTCGCCTCGCGCATTACACTTGCTCTCCGCGCCCTGAAATCCTCGACGCTTGTGCCCTCTCCCCTCGGTTCGAAGGGGTTGAGGATTTTTGTCCCCCTTGCCTTCAGGGCGGGAAGAATCCCCGCCTGGCGCATTCCCGTAGAATCACCGATTCCGACGGTCGCGCCCGCAGGAATCAAGGCCAGAATCTTTCTCGGCCGCCTCCTCGCCGATTTTCGGCGTAAACCCCGCGGATGTGCCGGGCACGGAGGGAGGACAAAACTTTTTCCATCTGGATTTCCGCCATCTGATCCTCTTCAAAATTGAAAGCTGAGGCGCAAAAGCGTAGGGCGGGGTCACCCCGCCCCTACAACCTGTTTCGCATTACCCCTGCGCCGGCCCACTGCCGGCTACCGGCACATCCAGGCCTTCAGCTGGTCGATGTAGGACTTGGGCAGGCCGCATCCCTGGGCCGCCGAATAGACCTTTTCCATGTAGCCGCTGCGAGCCGTCCCCGGCTGGGTGTTCGTTCCTATATAGATGAGGGCCCTCGTTTTCTTCCCGTCCGGGAGGAGGACCTCGACATAATCTTTCCGGTAAACCCCATTTTTCACCCCTTCATATTTGTCGAGGGAGCGCTCGTCCTCCTCGGTGATGTTCCACAGGAGCCCATGGACCGCGGACACGGGGTCGGGCACGACGGTCGCTCCTCCGTAGGAGTTGATGATGAAACGGTAGCAGGGAAGTTCGGCCGTGCTGATGGTAGCCGAGTTCGGGCAGCGGTCGGCCATCTGCACCAGGTCCATGTTGGACCCGTAGGCAAAATATAGAATCATCACCAGGTTGAACAGCGCGGCAAACTTGCTCCTCATCTTCTCCTCGATGCTTCCTGCGAAATCGGCGGCATTCCTTGTGATTATACCATATCCGGAGTGGCCGGATTCAGCGGCGGAAGACCGCGCCTGCTCTACGGCGGGAATGGGCTTGCGGATCGGCCAGGAATTGTGTACCGTAAAAAGCCAGCATCGCCAAAGGAGGGCACGAAGAATGGACGGAGCGCCAGGCTTAAAAAGAATCCTGCAAGAACGGGTGGATTCGCTGAAAGACAGAATCATCGAAATCGCCGATTACCTCCACCAAAACCCTGAATTGGGCTACGCGGAAACCAAAGCCTGCGCCCGGCTCGCCCAGGAACTCGAAAGCGCCGGGTTTAAGGTGACGAAGGGGGTGGCCGGCCTTTCCTACGGCCTTCAAGGCTGTACTGCGGGGGAAATCCGAAAAGCCGATTGTCGGAATTCTGGGGGAATACGACGCCCTGCCCGAAATCGGGCACGGCTGCGGCCATAACCTGAGCGCCGCCTCGGCTGTCGGCGCGGGCATGGCTCTTCCCGAGTTGATGCCCAAATTGCCGGGGACCCTGATGATCTTTGGAACGCCGGCCGAGGAAGGGGTCGTGCCGAGAATGCCGGGGGCAAAGTGGTCATGCTCGAGGAATTCAAGGTTCTGGATGCCGCCATGATCATGCACGCCCTGGACATGAACACCGTGACCTGCGAGTCATTCAACCGGGAGGCCCTGGAAATCGAGTTCCTCGGCAAAGTCCGCCAATGCGGGCAACGCAGAGGATTCCAGCAAGGGGATCAATGCCCTGGAGGGGGTCATGCTCTTCTGGCACGCCATCAATTCCCTGCGCCTGCTTCTGAAAAACGATGCCCGGATATTCGGGATCATCACCGAAGGAGGGCGTTTCTCCGAACATGATTCCGGCCCGGGCGGTGACCAAGCTGCAGATTCGGGTGGAGGACCCGGATTATTTTCTGGAAATCGTCAGGAGGGTGCGAGGACGCCGCCAAAGGGGCGGCCTTAGCCATCGGGGCCAAGGTCAATATCAGACAATCGGCGAACACGTACGTCAATATGCTGAACAACCTGACCCTGGCAGAGATTTTCAAAAACAACCTGACTGCCCTGGGGATGCAGGTGGAAAGTCTATCCCGCAGAGGGGTTGCCACCGACATGGGGAACGTGAGCCAGGTTACCCCCTCCATTCACCCTTTCATCGCAACTGCTCCCAGGGGCACGGCCTGGCATTCCACGGAATCAGCACAAGCGGCCTCCTCTCCCCAGGCTCACGAGGCGACCCTGAAAGCCGCCAAGGCTTTTGGCATGACCGTCATCGATATTTTTTCTGATCCTTCTCTGGTCAGGAAAATCAAGGAGGAGTTTCAGCAGGCCCGTCTAAAAAGAGACCCAATTGAGGATTCGGACCCAGGTTCGCGCGCGTTAATGACCCCGATGAAGGCAATAAAAAAATAAAATATTAACGGCTGAGAACGCGAGAATAGATTGAAATACAAAGACGCAAAAAAGACCTGGCTTTTGAATTTTATCTTTGGAATGATTTGACTCCGCGAGCTCTGCGTCTCTGCGGTGAAAAATTTAAAGCAAAGAAAGAAAAGATTTTTGCAAATTTCCCGCACAGATAAAATAATAGAACCGAGGAGGCGTCCGTGAACAAAACCGAACTTTGTTTTACCCCCGCCGTGAAATTAGCCCGGATGATTCGGGAGAGAGAAATTTCTCCAGTGGAGCTGACCCAGGCTGTCCTGGAGAGGATCGAGGCGGTGAATCCCCAGATCAATGCCTATTGCACCCTGGTCCCGGAGTTCGCCCTCCGTGCTGCGCAAGAGGCGGAAAAAAAGGTAATGAAAAAAGAAGAACTGGGCCCTCTGCACGGAATCCCCTTATCGATCAAGGATTTGACGCCCACCAAGGGAATCCGGACTACCTGGGGTTCCAGATACTATAAAGATTTCGTCCCCCAGGAGGATGCCCTGGTGGTTCAGCGCCTCAAGGCGGCCGGGGCCATCATCCTGGGCAAGACCAACACCCCTGAATTCGGTATCGGGATCAATACTACCAACTCCGTTGTTCGGCACCACGCTGAACCCGTGGGACCGATCCCGGACCGCCGGCGGTTCGAGCGGCGGGCGCTGCCGCGGCCCTCGCTGCGGGCCTCGGCCCTCTCGCCCACGGGAGCGACCTGGGAGGATCGCTGCGGATCCCGGCCGGCTTCTGCGGGGTGGTCGGCTTTCGCGTCACTCCGGGAATCGATTCCCAAATACCCGAATTACTGGGGCTGGGATAGCTTTTCCGTCCAGGGGCCCATGGCCCGGACCGTACCCGACACGGCCCTCATGCTTTCCGTAATGGCCGGGTTCCACGACCAGGACCCCATTTCCGTCCGGGAAGATTTTTCCTCTCTTGCGGAAGAAATTGAGCAAGATTACCGGGGGAAACGAGTCGCCTGGAGCCCGGACCTCGGAGGCCTTTGCCCGGTAGAACCGGAAGTGGTCCGGATCTGTCGGGCGGCGGCGAAGAAATTCGAGGAACTGGGCTGCACGGTGGAGGAGGCTTCCCCCGATTTTCAGGATATCATGGAGATCATCGAGGGCCTGCGGATCGGTCAGCTCGGTGACCAATTATGCCCACCTACTGGGGGTGGAAGAGGGAATCGACAACCAGTTCTTCAAACAGTTTTTGAACCTGAGCGCAAAGACCCCGGTCGCCCAAGTGGCCGCCGCCGAGAGAAAACGCACGGCCCTCTGGTTTCGGGTGCAGGCCTTCTTCGAGAAATACGACCTCCTCCTTTGCCCGACGACGTCCGTCCCGGCCTTCCGGGCAGACCAATTGTTTCCGCCGGTGGTTGCCGGAAAGTCCATCGAGAACCGGATCGAGAGTTATCTTCTGACTTATGCGTTCTCCATGGTGGCCGTTCCGGCCATTTCCGTCCCTGCAGGGTGGACGCGAGAATGGACTGCCCGTGGGTCTGCAGATCATCGGGAAGCGCCTGAGCGACAGGACCGTTCTTCAGGCCGCCGCCACTGGAACGCATCGCTCCCTGGGCCGACCGTCGGCCTCCCCTTTGAGGGAGGGAAGATCCTCGGGGAAGCGTGCCCGAGCGCAGGGGCGGGATTCCCCTGCCCTTGACTGTCGTCTCTGGATATCAACTTCCTCTTCGCTTCTCGAAGGTTTGTTGCATAAGGACGGCTACCCGATCACCAAATACGAAGGAGGCATTATGAAAAAGGCAGGATTTCTTTTTCTCGGAATGGCCGTTGGTTATTGTTTCTGGCGGGTCAATCAGGGCTGCGGATCAGCCGAAGTACGGGGGGAAACTGGTCATGGGGCAGGATATCGATGCCGTCGGTCTGGACCCTTATAAGACCACGGCCTTGGCCTCCCTGAACTATTTCGAGCAGATCTACAACTCCCTCCTGCAATTCGATGGCAAGGGCGCCTGCAGCCCGAGCTGGCCGTCTCCTGGGAGAATCCCAATCCCACGACCTATGTTTTCCGGCTCCGGAAAGATGTGAAATTTCATGACGGCAAAGAATTCACCGCCGAGGACGTGAAGGCCACCTTCGACCGCCTCCTGGACCCCAAAACGGGATCTGCTCGGGCGCTTACCTTCAAAGCCGGTGGACCGGGTCGAAGTGGTGGACAAGCACACGGTCCGATTCATCTTGAAGGAGCCCTTCGCCCCTTTCTTGAACTACCTGGCCTCCCCCGCCCATTCTTCCATTCTTTCCAAAGGCGTGATCGAAAAGTCCGATCCCGGCAAGGTCGTCATCGGAACCGGGGCCTTTTCAAATGGTGGAATTCCGTCCCAACGACACGATGCTTTTGAAGAAGAACCCCCAGTACTGGGAGAAAGGACTTCCCTATCTGGACGAACTGGAGATCCGTCTCATCAAGGACCCCTCCTCCCGGGTAGCGGCCCTGCGGGCCAAGAGTGTGGACCACATCTGGATCATGGAACCGCAGCTGGTCCAGATCTTGATGAAGGAAAAGGGGATTCACAGCGCCATGGCCGCTTCCACGGCCCGGAAGCGGGTATTTATCAACTGCACCAAGCCCCCGCTGAACAATGTAAAGGTACGGCAGGCGCTGAGCTCGGCCACGGACCGCAAGGAGCTCATCCGGGTGACGGTCATGGGCAAAGGGGAACTCTGCGGGGCCCTGCCGGCGGCCGTGGGCGATTATGCTTTCCCGGCGGAAAAGCTTCCCTTCTACGACTACAATCCGGACCGGGCCAAGAAGCTCCTGGCGGAGGCTGGATATCCCAACGGGTTCAAGGCTCAATTCAAAGTCTCCGCCGCCCACATCACCGACCAGTACGCCGCCCAGATGCTCCAGCGCCAGTGGAAGAAGATCGGGGTGGAGATCGACATCGTCCAGGTGGAGTGGGGAACCATCATCCGGAATATCAATGAAAAGAATTACGAGATCGGGTGTATGACCGATTTCTGGCGGCCGGACCCGGATGAATACATCGTCTACCGCTGGGACATCCAGACACGGACCGGGTTCAGCAGCCCGGACCTGGACAAATTGACCGTCGAGGGTCTGACCACGGTAGACCACAAGAAACGGGTGGCGATCTATCACGAAATCGAGAAAAAAATCGCCGAATACGCGCCCATCCTTTACATCTATGCCCATCCCCAGCGTTTCGAGTTCTGGAGCGACTCCGTAAAGGGCTATGTCCCGCTGCCCCAGTGCTCGCGGGTAAATCTGAAGAAGGCCTGGCTCGATAAGTAATGGGAGAGTATTTTCTCAAACGACTGCTGGCCATGATCCCGATTCTCATCGGGGTGACCCTGGTCATTTTTTTCCTCACCACCCTCATCCCCGGGGACGTGGTGGATGTCCTTCTGGAAAGCACGGTCCAGCCCGAGTTGGCCGCTCGTCTGCGGGCGACCCTCGGGTTGGACAAGCCCTTCGTCGTGAGGTACTGGAATTGGGCGTCCGGACTGGTTCAGGGCGACTTCGGTCTTTCGGTCATCAACGGCCGTCCGGTGCTCTCCCAGATCCTGGAAATGTACGGCCCCTCCCTGGAACTGGCGATTATCGCCACGGTCGTTGGCGTCCTGATCGGCATTCCCCTGGGGGTCTTATCGGCAACGCGGCAGTTCCATTTGACCGACGACTTTCTGCGGCTGACCAGCGTGATCGGGTTTTCTCTCCCCTCCTTCTGGATTGGAACGCTTTTTCTCCTCATCCTTTCCCTCTATTTTCCGGGGTTCCCGATCCTGAAATTCGTCCCCTTTTCCAAGGACCCGGTTTTGAACCTCAAGATCATGATGATCCCGGGAATGACCCTGGGGATCGCCATGGTGGCTCTCATCATGCGCATGACCCGGTCCTGCGTCCTGGAGGTGATCCGGGCCCAATTCGTGACCACGGCCCGGTCCAAGGGATTGAACGAGCGGGTGGTTCTCTTCAAGCACGTTCTGCGGAACGCGCTGATTCCCGTGGTGACTCTGGTGGGCTTGCGTTTCGGATACCTGATCGGAGGGTTGGTGATCGTGGAGGAGGTCTTCGGAATCCCCGGTCTGGGTCGGCTGGTGATTTACTCCATCTCCAAACGCGACTATCCCCTGGTTCTTGGCGTGGTGTTCTTCATCGCCCTGTCTTTTTTGATCATCAATCTTCTGGTGGATATCCTTTACGCAGTGATCGATCCGCGGATTTCGTATGAAAAGAAGGCGGACTGATCCTCGTCTCGAGGAGGCTGGATGGTGCAAGATGCATGGTGGTCCCAAGTTTCGAGGGAAAGGGATGAGATCCTGAGCGGGAATCGGGAAAGGAACGGGCCAAGCCAGAAAAGACCGAAATAGAGGTAGCAAGACTACCTACCGGCGGGCTGGAAGAAGTTCCTGCTGTGGCGGCGGCTTTTTCGGAACAACTTCAGCGTCTTCGGGCTGCTGATCACGCTGGCCGCGGTTTTACCGCCGTTCTCGCCCCTTTCCTGGCGCCCCACAGCCCGGTGGAAATGTTTCCCGGTCCCCATGAGCCCCCCCTCCCAGGAATTTCTCCTCGGGACGGACTTATCTTGGCCGGTGTCTTCTGAGCCGGATCATCTACGGGGCCCAGGTATCCATGGGGGTGGCCACCTTTTCAGTCGCCATCTCCCTGACCCTGGGCATCATCCTGGGACTCCTGGCGGGGTACTACGAGGGCGCGGCGGGCGGCGTGATCCTGCGGGGGATGGATATCATTCTTTCTTTTCCCCTGGTGATCCTGGCCCTGGGCATCATTGCCATGCTCGGCCCCAGCATGACGAATTTGATCATCACCATCGGCGTGGTCTACACCCCGACGTTCGTTCGCCTGGTCAACGGCTCCGTCCTCTCGGTCAAGGGGAACGAATACGTCCGGGCGGCCAGGGCGCTGGGCTCCCGGGATATGAGAATTCTCGTCCTGCACATCCTGCCCAACATCGTGGCTCCCATTATCGTGCAGGCCAGCCTGACCTTTTCCACGGCCATCCTGGTCGAAAGCGCCCTCAGCTTCCTGGGAATGGGGACCCAGCCGCCCACCCCCTCCTGGGGAGCGATGATTTCCGAAAGCCGGACCATGATGGAGCTGGCCCCCTGGACCGTGATCTATCCGGGCCTCGCCCTTTCCATCACCGTGATCGGGCTCAATCTTCTGGGGGATGGCCTGCGGGACGCCTTCGACCAGTTTCTGAAAGATTGAGCGGTTCCGGCCCAGGCTTTCAGAGGAACACTGAACAATCAGTCAAGCCCGTGAATCCATGGTATCAAAAGAACTCCTTTTGTTGCTACAACGGGTAACTATGATATGCCATGCATAGCGTAACGAAATATTGACTCTTCCTCGGCATCTTAAACCTTAAATCCACATTTTCGCCGCCAAAAATGATCGTTTAAGAGCAAAAAACCACTTCTTTTGGGAGTGTTGTCCTGCGATTCCTACCGGTTAAACAGGTCCGACCCGGGAACTCCGTATGTTCTCTGTGGTTCAAAAATGCCGAAGTGGTGGAATCTGGTGGACACACCAGGCTGGTAGTTGGCATCCCCCGCTCTCATGATCCAATTGCTATGTATGCGGAGGTGGCGGCTCATGATTTAAACCATCGTCTCCGCCCGTGCCTTCAGGGGAAGACATCGTGTCAGGCACTTTTTTCCTCGGAGGAGAACCTGATCTTTTCGAAATTGGAGCGAAGAGAGATCTATGATATCTTGCTGGAGAGGGTCGAGAGGATTTTGGGGTCTATGAACCAGTGGGGAAAGGCCGCCCGGGAGTCAGCCTGGAGGATCGCCGTCAAGTTCTGGCTCCGGTCCAAAGGATTTATCAACGTCCATACCCCCAAAAAGTGTCACCCAATTTCCTCCCCTTTTTCCGCTCATGAATAGAAGTGTGTACAGGCTGGATGTTCTGGAATTACGAGCGCGCCCCCGGTGACTGGGTCAGGCTAAACGAGCTCCGGAAATGATCTAAACTCTGTAAAGCAATAGGAGAGAAATTATGGAGACTGGTTTAATCAGATGATTCAAGAAAAGTGGAGTCCCCAACGATATCGGACAGACATTTGCGAAGGGGAGCGTTGGGCGTGGCCGGTCGGCAGAAAGACCCGAAGAATAAGGTCCCGGCGCCAGGTGACAGCATTTTTTTCTATTATGGAAAGACCAAGGGACCGAGTAAGGGAACGGATCCTGGTTTTTATGGTTGGGCCGTTGTCCTGGAATGGCGGAATGATAGCCATAATCAGCTCCATTTCCGGCCTACAGCTCCAAGCGATTTCCTTAAAATGCACCCATGGTCGGATAAGAAAGCGCTTGGGCTGGCGGACGGTATCCGGGGAAAAGTGAAGCAAGGAACCTTATGGTTAGTGCCCAATAGTACAGCGAAAGCTCAGGCGCGGAATTACCCGGTGGTTACCCGGCTTTTGAACAAGCGAAACGGAGACAGTTAGGATCTCTTCAATCATCTTTTCCTATTCCAGGCAGATGCACAGGAGGATTGTTTTCATGGGAAAGGAGTGGATGCGGATTCTGGGACACAACACCTATTTCTTTTCACATTTTCTGGGAACGCGATGAAAACCGGGGCGTAATTGGCAGAATCGAAACTAGATAGGGAGGCAACGGGTTTAGGAAATAGGTGATGTGTCCCCTGATTCCCCATGCACCGGGGGTGGCCTCCTGCAACGGGTATTTTAGTGCATGTGCAAACCTACTTTACCCAATGCTGAGGCCACCTTTCAATTATTATCGAGTTCTAAACCACACTTTTTATGCAACTGATGGGTTAACTCTCTCTATCTCGAAGGGCTCGGGAAGCTCAAACGACTTCCGGGGCTGATTTCAATTATCCTTTGCGATGTGGAGCTAAAGTGATGATCTGGAAAATCCTCTCATCCCGGTCCGATCCAGCCCTTTAAGAATTGCCTCGAGTGCCTCAAGCGGAGAACAGGAGATGAAAAAGAAGACAATCGTCGCTCTCGGAGCGGGGTCCTTCGTTATCCTCGCGGTTCTGGCATTCTTTCTCCTCACGAAATCGAGCAATCCGGAAAGGGTTGAGGAACTGCGGCTGGGAGTGGTTACCCAACCCGTCAGCGCTCTTGTTTACATCGCGGAACAACAAGATATGTTTCGCCGTGACGGTACCAAACGTCTCCATTCAGAATTGCCAAACGGGGCCCACCTCAGTGGAAGATCTCTTGGCGGGGAAGGTCGATGTGGCGACCGCCGCAGGGTTTGTTCTGGCCATGAACGGTTTCAAGAATGAGAACCTTCGGGCCGTGGGAACGATTTCTTCTTCAGCGGACAACGTAGAGATAATTGCCAGAAGGGACCGGGGAATCCGGAAGCCGGAGGATTTGAAGGGGAAACGGGTGGGAATCAACAAAGGAACCATCAATGAATTTTTCCTGAACACGTTTCTTTCCTTCAACGGAATTTTTCTGAGGGAAGTTCAGATCGTTAACCTGAACCCTCCTGAGATGGTTACGGCGCTCTCTGAGGGCAAGATCGATGCCGCCAGTTCCTTCCCTCCTTATACGGATGCAATGAAGAAAAACCTGGCTCAGCAATGCCGTCTCGTGGCCGGCACAGGGCGGCCAGGCTTACTACTTCCTCCTGATTACAACGGAGGAAGTGATCAAGACCCGGCCTCGGGCGATCACCGGTCTCTTGAAAGGGGTGCTTGAGGCAGAGGCGTTTCTAAGAAGGAATGAAAAGGAGGCCAGGAGTATTGTCGCGCGCAGGCTGAATCTTGACCACGAGACGCTCCTGAACACCTGGTCGAAAACCCGTTTTCGCGTTCGTCTCGATCAGGATCTTCTGACCTTGATGGAAGACGAAGCCCGCTGGGCAATGAAGAACAAATACGTCGATTCGACAAAAATTCCGAACTATTTTAACTTTCTCTATCTGGAGGGGCTGAAAAAGATCAGACCCGAAGCCGTTAGCGTCATTCATTGAGAAATTTTCGAGAAACGCGAATGAAGATCAAGACCCAGTTTCAGATCAACATCCTCATTTCGATCTGCCTTGCCCTGGTCGTCGGCAGGGATCCTCTTTTACGCGGACCGAAGGATCGACCGCGAGATGGAGAAGAACCTTCCTGGCGGACCGGATCTCCAAGAGCGTCTTCGAACTATTCATGGTGTCCAACACCTATCTCACCTACCGGGAAGAGCGGCCCCGAATACAGTGGAATCTGAAGCTTGCTTCCCTCAAAAAAATGATCAAGGACGCCCAGACTGACGAGAGTACCCGAGATGAAGACCTTGAAATCCTTTTACAGAGATGCGATGAGATGGAGGCCCTCTTTCGAAAAGATCGTCATCGTTCGCCGAAAGATTGGACAAGGCCTCGGGAGAGGAAGCGGTCCTGATCCGGGAGGCATACGAGAGGCTTATAACCAATTTGACCGCTAAAGGGCAGGAGATGGTGAATCATGCCTTCCTGCTGATTCAGGAAAGCAACCAGGGCTTGTCGGATGCTAAAGAAGGGAGCGATTACCCTGGTCATGGTCTCCATCCTTCTTGCCATCGGCACTTCCATTGTGATCTCCCTTTTTCTCAGCAGGAGGATTCTGACCGATCTGCAGCTCCTGCAGAAGGGGACCGAGATCGTTGCCGGAGGGAATCTCGATCACCGGGTGGACATCCGGAGCGAGGACGAAATCGGCCGGCTCGCCCATGCCTTCAATGAGATGACCCGGCGGCTGAATGAATCAGAACAAGGAGCGGGAAGCTTACTCTCCAGAAGCTTGCCCAGAGCAACCGGGAGCTGGAGGATTTTGCCTTCGTGGCTTCTCACGACCTTCAGGAGCCCCTCCGGAAGATCCAGACCTTCGGCGACCGGCTGAAGGAGAAATGGGGCGACAGTCTCGGCGAAGGAGGCCGCGATTATCTGGACCGGATGCAGAATGCCGCGATCCGGATGCAGGCCCTGATCCAGGCTCTTCTCAGCCTATTCCAGGGTGACGACCAGGCCGGAGCCTTTTTCCCAGGTTGCCCTGACTCCGCTTGTTCAGGAAGTCGTTTCGGACCTGGCCGCCCGCATCGAACAGACCGGAGGCCGGGTGGAGGTGGGCGACTTGCCGGTCATCGAATCCAGCCCTCACTCAGATGCGGCAGCTCTTTCAGAACCTTCTGAGCAACAGCCTGAAGTACCGCAGCGAGAAGAAGCCCGTCATCAAGGTCTCCGCGAATCAGGTGAATGATCCGGCCGAGGAAAAGAGGATCCCCGGCAGGACCATGGGTCGAGATCCTTGTGGAGGACAACGGGATCGGGTTTGACGAGAAGTATCTCGACCGCATCTTCCAACCCTTTCAGCGCCTCCACGGCCGCAGCCAGTACGAAGGAACGGGCATGGGCCTGGCGATCTGCCGGAAGATCGTGGAGCGCCACGGAGGAACGATCACGGCGAAGAGCACCCCGGGAAAGGGGGCCACGTTCATTATCACACTGCCTGTGAAACAGAAACGATGGAAGCCGTCGAGGCTTCAAGCGAGGGAGATGACCGGGGGAAAGGCGTTGGAATGAGGGGGAGAATGAGTTTTCGAGTCAGAGGTATTTCCATTGCCGGTTCGGCGGGTTAAAATTTAGTTTAATGGTACCTTGGCGGGAGGAGAGCAGCTTTATGAAGAATGGAAAGAAATCTGTTGTCATTCTCGTTGCCGATGACGATCCGGACGATTGCCTTCTTATCAAGGAGGCCTTTCAGGAGGGACTTCTGGTCAATGGCCTTCGTTTCGTAGAAGACGGGGAGGAACTGATGGACTATCTCCGTCGCCGGGGGAAATATAAAGACCCGTCTTCGTCTCCACGGCCGGGGATCATCCTTCTTGACCTGAACATGCCCAGGAAGAGACGGCAGGGAGGCTCTGAAGGAGATTAAAGTCGGATCCCGACCTGAGAAGCATTCCCGTCGTCATTCTCACGACCTCGAAAGCATGAAGAGGACATCCTCCGGAGCTACAATCTCGGAGCCAATTCCTACATCACCAAACCGGTCACCTTTCCGGGGCTGGTCAACGCCGTCAAATCCCTGGGCAAATACTGGCTTCGAGATCGTGGAATTGCCTCTGAAAGGGAAGGAGGGCTGAGATGAAGGAGCGTAAGATAAGAGTCCTCCTGATCGAGGACGATGAGGACGACTACACCCTGGTGCGGGACATGCTTGCCGAAATTTCTCCGTCCAAATATCAGTTGGATTGGATCGCCGATTTTGATTCCGCCATGGATGAGATGAAAAGGAGCCGGCACGATGTTTACCTCCTCGATTACCGTCTGGGCCCGCACACCGGCCTGGAGCTACTAGGAAAGTTATTTGAAAAGGGCAACCGGACGCCAGTCATTTTTCTAACCGGACAGGGAGATTACAAAATAGACATCGAAGCGATGGAAGCCGGAGCGGCGGATTATCTGGTCAAAGGAGAGATTAATGCCCCTCTCCTGGAGCGTTCCATCCGTTATGCCATTGAGCGCCGTCGGGCGGAAGAGCAACTTTGGCAGGCCCAGAAGATAGAAGCCATCGGCACCCTCGCCGGTGGGATTGCCCATGATTTCAATAATCTCCTTGCGGCTATCATCGCGAATACAGAGACAGCTCTTTTTGACCTCCCTCTGGGATCTCCAGTCCGTGAAAGCCTTGAGGAAGTAGTCAAGGCAGGAATACGGGGCAGAGACCTGGTGAAGCAAATTCTATCCTTTAGCCGTAAATCTGAAAAGAAGCAGAAGGTGTTAAAATTGGGCCCTCTCATTACGGAGACTTTTACCTTCCTGAGATCTTCGTTGCCGACCACGATCGAGATGGACCTCCACCTGGAAACCAACTCCGATGTCATCGACGCGGACCCTTCTCAGATCCAGCAGATCCTCATGAACCTCTGCACAAACGCAACCTATGCCATGCGGGGAAAGATGGGAAAGATCGAAGTTGGCCTGGAAACCATCACTCTCGACTCAAAGGATTTCCTTCCTGACAAAGAAATGTCTCCGGGAGACTACCTGGTCCTCACTGTAAAGGATACGGGGTCTGGCATGGATGAGGAGGTCAGAAGGCGGATCTTCGAGCCTTTCTTTACCACGAAGTCTCCTGGGGAAGGGACGGGGCTCGGGCTTTCGGTGGTTTATGGGATTGTGAAGAGCCACAAGGGGGGCATTACGGTCCAGGGTGAACCGGGAAAGGGCTCAGTTTTCAAGGTCTATTTGCCAAAGGCCCAAACGGCCGTTTCGATGCAGGAAATAGCCCCGGAACCGATTTCCGGAGGAAAAGAGCGGATCCTGTTCGTGGACGACGAGGAAATCATGATTCACTCAGTCCGCAACATGCTAAACCGCCTCGGATATAATGTGACTGCATTAAGAAATGCCTCTGAAGCATTGAAGCTTTTCTCTCAGGATCCTTCTCAATTTGACCTGGTTATAACCGATCAAACGATGCCCTCCATGACCGGTGAAGATTTAGCCAAGGAAATGATGCGCATCCGGCCGGATATTCCCATTATTCTTTGTACTGGATACAGCGATTTGATAACCGCGGAAAAGGCAAGGGATGTAGGGATTCAGGGGTTTATTCTGAAGCCCTTTACCCTTCGGGAGGGGGCCGAACTCGTTCGGAGTGTCTTGGATCGGAAGGGCCCCGAACAGTCGCTCAAACGGGAATTAGGCGAACATTTATAGAGGCTGGGTTTTTGAATCTGCTTATCTCCTCTATTTCCCAGACATAGAAAATGTCGGAATATCCTTTCGATATTTTGATCGAGTGCATGACTTCTCTTGGTAATCGCTAATCCCGTCGAATGGGTCGCGGTAGGAACGCCAGTTACCTGGCACCCCCCGCACAGATCCGTACTTGAGGAATTACCTCATACGGCTCTTGCCTTAGGTAGTAACGCCAAGGCGAACCAAAGGGTAAGGATGACAAACACGGGCAACAGGGAGCCACCTGTCAATCAGGCGTTTCATCCGATCCCAGGTCAAATGGTGCTTCTGACTGCGACGCTTCAACACCTTCCGCCACAGCCAGCAGACCTCCTTACGGAAGGCCGCCAACGAAGGCCCGTTCATGGGTACGCCGTAATATCTGACATGTCCCCTGATGACCGATCGTAGATAAGCACCCTGTTCTGGCACCGGATCGTGCATGCGCCGCCAAAGTTCGGCATAGACCTCCTTCAGCTTTGCTTGCCACCTTTTGTGCATCGTCGTCCGAAGCACCGTGAACTTTCCCCCTCGGGTCTTCCCACAACTATGCGTAAACCCAAGGAAGTTGAAAGTCTCCGGCTTTCCCTCACCTCGCCGTTCTCGATCTGTGACCGCAAATCGGCCGAACTCGATCAGGCGGGTCTTATCGGGATGAAGTTCCAACCCAAACTTGGCCAATCGCTCGACCAGTTCCGACAGGAAACGTTCCGCTTCGAATCGATGCTCAAATCCCACGATGAAATCATCCGCCCAGCGAACAACAATTACGTTGCCCTTGGCCTGGCTTTTCCTCCATCGTTGGACCCACAGGTCAAATACGTAGTGTAGATAGATGTTCGCCAAAAGGGGACTGATACTCCCCCCTTGTACGGTACCCACCTCACTCTGTATTCGCTCCCCTCCTTCCAACACACCGGCTTCCAACCACTCCCGGATGAGCCGCACAATGCGCCGGTCGGCAATGCGGTGCTCGATAAACTTTCCCAACCATTCGTGGTCGAGGGTATCGAAAAACCCACGAATGTCGGCATCAAGCACCCAGTTCACCTTCCTCGTCAGGATTCCCCACCGATAGCGCATCCAACGCCTGATGCGGACTTCGCCCCGGCCGGAATCCATACGAGAATCCGAGGAAATCCAGCTCATAGATGACCCCCAAGACTCGGCTGACGGCTCGCTGTACGATTTTATCTTCCAACGCAGGAATACCAATCGGACGCTGCCGACCATCCCCCTTGGGAATATAAACCCGTAGAACCGGATTCACCCGATACGCTCCTCGCCTCAGCCGTAAAGAAAGATTCTGAAGGTTCTCCTCCAGCTTCTTCCCATACTGTCGCCAAGTCTCCCCGTCTATCCCAGGGGCGGCGTCACGCTTCAATTCGAAATACGCCGCCCTCAGAAGATCCACTTGATAGACGTGGTGAAAGAGCGCAGTGAACCGCTGTTTCCTTTCCCTTACCGCTGCCTGACGTACCCGCTCCAGTGCACTTGGCGCACCAGTCCCGGCCCTGCGTCCGGGACGCCTCGTGCTCGGGCAGGCTTCCCCTTGGCCAGCCCCCTTCCCTCCACCCCCTCCGCAGCCAAAGCTTTGTTCGGTGGCCTCTTCGGTATTATGGGGCTGTCCGACTTCCCATATCCGTTTCATCATCGACTTGGGTCCTCAGACTTCTCGATGCGACCTCCAGACCCCTCTGGTCTAAAGGCAGAACTACGGGACCTCCCGGTTCCCGCGTAAGGTGTTTCCGTACGTGCTCGGGGTCTACGACCGCGCAGGGCCTGACTGGATCTCGCGCTATCGACCCAACCAGTTTTGCCTTCCACCTGTCCCACAGCGTCAGCACCCTGAAGTTGAATAGGATTTCACGGCTCCATACCCGGCCCGCACGTACCCCTGTCAACGCTTCACCCCCGCCCTTACGGGCAGAGGCGCATGACTCGGGGCCGATGTGGCTCGCTAGGCCTTCATCGTGATGACTCTTTCATTCATTACACCCTACCGGTTTTACCCGGCGCTTTCGGGACATCCTATATTCCCCCTGTCAAGAAGACAAAAAAGAGAGTCAGGAAAAGTCAACAGATAGCCATCTGCGGTTTGTTGGGCTAGACGAATCCATGCAGCTCTATGTAGAGCTTTGCGCGTTTCGACGAATCTCTCACCATCGACGAACCTTGGATCTCATCGTTACGTTTATCCGGTATGCCCCGCAGAAACGAGGCCACCCATCATCCCTAATCCAGATTCCAATCATGGAGCAGGGGACGTAATTCATTTCATTTACTTGTGAACAAGAAGACCGCCTGAAGACGTTACGCGGCCGAAAGGAAGCGGCGGGAAGCTCCGGCCGCGAGGCCAAGCAGATCGAAAAAGACATGGACCGCCAGGAGCAGTTCGTCTCCGAGCTGCGCGACTTCACGGACAAGCTGCGTCACGCGGCGAACCTCAATCTTGAGCCGGACCTCAACGACGGCGTGGTCCTCAATATCGCTCCATTGCAGGAACTCGTGCCCTGGAAGGAAGCCAAGCAATATTGGGATGAACTCATTGAGGGCAAGTACGAATGGTCTGGCATTGGCAAACAAATGCGGGAAAAGGGCCTGGTAAAATGAGGAATCAGCAGTACAGTCTAAAATGGGTTGTATATTTTCCTGAAATATGGTATTTTCTTATTTAGGAAAATGATAAAAAATAGGAAAATTACAACGACGAAGGAAATGATAGACCAGCTTCGAAGAGGCAAGGTCTCACTGTCTCCGCTGTCTTTTCGCCTTCTGGAAGTTCAGCCAAAGGAAGACGGAAACCGGCGTCTCGATGCATTTGTTGAGGCATCATGGCGGGACAGCACGGCAAGGTTCGCCGTCGAATGCAAATCCATTTCGACGCCCAAAGCATTTCAGGATGGACTCAACCTGCTGAAATCATTATCGCTCCCGAAGGGCTACCGGCCCATGATTATCATGCCTTTCCTAAATGGACAGCAATTACAGGAGCTGGAGCGGGAGGGGATCAGCGGCCTCGACTTGTGCGGCAATGGCGTTGTCATCGCGCCAGGCAAGTTTGCCGTATTCCGCAGCGGAGAGAAGAATCTTTTTTCCTCATCAGCTCCAATCAAGAACATCTACCGGAAGAACAGTTCGATGGTTGGGAGGGTCTTCCTCGTCCGTTCCGCTTACGACACCGTTCAAGAGATTTGCTCGGAGATTAACCAGCGAAACATGCTGGTGAATCGTTGGGATAAAAGGCCCATGAGCCTGTCGACCGTATCGAAATCCTTGAAGAATTTGGAGGAAGACTTGATCGTCGAGCGCAAAGGTGTCATTCGCCTTCTACAACCCGACAAGCTTCTGGAAAAATTGAGCGGGAACTATGTCCCCCCGAAAATCAAGGAGCGAGTCCGTCTCAAGGTCTCGGAAGAGAGTGCAACAATCGAGGAATTGCTACTCAAGCAATCTCAGGCGTTGAATTTGCCCCTCGTGGCGGCAGGGACATCATCGGTTGCGCAATTTGCAGTTATGCAGCGAGGGGATCTGTTGTCTGTCTACTGCCCACGTTTGGAGATGCTATTGGAGCGGCTGTCCGGAAGCCAGTCGGATCGCTTTCCGAACCTCGAACTCGTCGAGACGGAGGATGAAACGGTCTACTTCGATGCCCGGCAGGAAGGATAACTTCTGGTGGGCCTCCCCTGTGCAGGTCTACTTGGAGTTGATGGCCGGCGACAAGCGCGACCGGGAGACCGCTGAACAGGTGAAGTCGTTTCTTTTGAAGGATCTTGAGCCGGTGCGGCAATGATCACCATACCCGACCTTCAAACGGCCTTGCTTGACCTGCTCCACGAAGTGGAAGGCACGGAAATCAGACTCATCATAGGCGGCGGGTACGGCATATATCTCAGGACGGAGCACGTGCGCCGGTTAGATGCGCGAACACTTCTCCGTGAATGGCCCGAACCTCGGTCCACCAACGACCTCGATTTGTTTCTTAGGCCGGAACTGCTCATCCATTCGGCAAAACTAAAACCATTGGCAGGGGCCATTGCCAGGCTGGGCTATCAGGTCGTCCCCGGAGCGGAAAAATACCAATTCGTCAAGCCCGGCCCGGCAGGCAGTCAAGCAGGCAGCATCAAGATAGATATCCTTACCGGACCACAGAGCCGCTTCAAAGGCACAAAGGTGAAGACGGACACACGCCGCGCCCGGCCCCATCCTTCCGTTGGAATTCACGCCCATCCCGTCGACGAGACGCCGACGTTGGAAGATGGCCTGCTGCCTGTAACTTTGGAGGGAAAACTCGGTTCAGGCGAGCCCTGGCAAGCTGAGATTTTCCTGCCGCATCCCTACACGTTTCTGATGATGAAGCTTTTTGCTTTCAGGGACCGGCTCGACGATGCGGACAAGGAATTCGGACGCTACCATGCCCTGGATCTGTACACCATCCTGGCGACTACGAGCGAGATGGAGTGGAGGGATGCTCTCAGATTCCGTGATCAACGGGTAGACGATCCATACATTATCGAGGCGGGGAACTTGGTCTCGAAGCACTTTTCCGCCCTTGACCGTTTGGGTATGATCCGATTGAGGGAAAGCCGCTACTATAGGCCCGAATTGCAGCTCGCTGAATTCATGTCAGCCTTGCAGGAGGTTTTTCCGGGTAAAGGCGAAACCTCTTAAGAGGACAATTGACTGATGGGTATCGTCTCGGGATACCTTTTCAATCTGATCGCCAAGCAGGTCGACGACAACGGGGTCGTGGTCTGGTACGACCCTGACGGCGTTTATGCCGAGGCCGTTGATGAGCTGGACCTACCTGTAGGCACGGGGTCGGGCCACGTAAGCAGCGGATATTTTTCCGAAGTATCTTGAAATATCCTCCCCAAATGGCTCTATACTGAGTTTTTCGGGGCTAAAAAAGCCGTTTTGATACCGAAAATGGAAGTCGAGAGCCAACGCCATACATCAACTCGTATTCCTGGCATATCACCTGCTCCCTATAATTCCCTTTTTGGCCCCAAAAAAGAGGAGATAGACGCCCAAACCGCCTGTTTCTGAAAAGTTAACTCCTACTAATCAAGCACATAGCGTGGCCCGACCCCAGCCACCCAGCCACCAGCGATAAACAATTTCAAGCGCTCACTGGCGTCAGAGCAAAAACTCGGGAGAGTTTTGAGGCTCTGGCAATGTCCCCGCTACGAAGAGCCTCTCGAACTTCGTCGAGTTTGTAAGCATCACCGAGAGTTAGAACGGTGCGCTTCGAGGACGCGATCTACGTGCTTCATGCTTTCCAGAAGAAGTCCAAGAGGGGCGTATCAACACCCAAAAAGGAAATCGACTTGATAAAACAGCGGCTTGCGGCCGCTGAACAGGATTACAGAGAAAGGCACAACTAAAATGAAACGAAACGCCAAGATTCGGGTCAAGGAAGGGAACGGCAACATCTTTGCCGACCTCGGCTTTGCCAATCCCGAGCGCGAGGAGCTCAAAGCCCGCCTCACCCTGCAAATTTATCGCCTTATCAAAGGACGCGGGCTCACCCAGGCCCAGGCCGGGGAAGTTTTGGGCATCAAGCAGCCGCACGTCTCGAGCCTCATGCGTGGCCAATCTGGGGCTTTCTCCGTTGAACGGTTGATGAACTTTCTCGTAGCCCTGGGCCAGGATGTTCAGATCACCGTCAAGTCTACGCGCAAACCCCGTGGGGAAGTATCCGTTATCGTCGCATGATCCGTTCCCATCAACACGCGGCCAAATTCACTCCGGTCCTTTCCGGTCAGGAGGATCCCGCCGATCACCGCTTCCTGATACCTCCCAACCAGAACCAATGTCGATCAGCTCGATTTCCACTTCTGCCACGTAGGCACCTTCGTGAACGATTTTGGTATGCTTTCTCTTTTTCATCTTCTTCTCCTCAGGAAATCCGCGGACCGGAGTTCCGGATCCGGTCTATAGGCAGTAACCAAGTCGCTGGATACATTCCGGCCTCTTCAACCTACTCTTCCCGAAATTGCTATTGATTAGATGGGTCCGATCCGGCCTTGCGGCGGGTTAAGCCCATTTCCACCAGGACCGCCGCGGCCACGAGGCCCATGCATAGGAGGTACGGGGCCCGCAGGCCCGCGGATTGGGCGGCGATCCCCCCGAGGAGGGGGCCAAGGACCACCCCGCTCCCAAGGATCGATTCATGCAGGCCGGTCCCCTTCCCTTTCTTTTTCAGCAGGAGAACCACGTAGTAGAGGCTCGAATAGTAGCTCAGGCTGATGCCCAGGCCGATCAGCATGAACGCGGGGATGACCAGGAGAGGATGGCTGGCCACCCCGAGCAGGAAGAGGGCAACGGCGGCCAGGAGCTGGGAGCCGAGCAGGTAAGCCCGTTTGAAATGCCAGCGTTCGTCCCGGCGGAGGAGAAAGAATCCCAGGAACAAGGCGAACCCAAGGCAGCTCATGAGGAGGCCGATGGTGTGGGGTGCCCAGCCGAGGTCCCGGGCGAGCTTGGGGAACTGGTACCGCAGGTTTCCCAGGATGAACCAGGAGGCGAAGTTGGCGACCCAGATGGCGTAAAGAAAGCTCATCTGAGCCCTTGGTTGCTCGGCCGCCGCGGAGAGGGGTGCGCTCTTTTTTTCCGGCCGAGGCTGGCCCTCGCCCACGGAAGCCCTCAGGAAAAAGAAAAGCGAGAATGAAAGGACCCCGGCCAGGAGGAAAGGGACACGGGAATGGAGGCCGAAGAGGACCCCCGCCAGCCCGGGCCCGATGATGTTCCCCGCGGTCCAGGACATGTTGAAAGTTCCAATGTTGCGGGCCAGCCCCGGACCGCTCTGCAGGTCGGCGATCCAGGCCTGGAAGGAAGGCCAGAAGATCGAAAATGCGAACCCGTTGAGAGCCGCGAGGACCAGGACCCATCTCACCTGCCCGACCCGGATCATGAGAAAACACGAGGCGCTGAAGATTACCGGGGCGGCCACGATGAGGGCTCGCCTTCCGAAGCGGTCCGAAAGGCGCCCCCCCAGATGGGCAAAGGTCATGTGGAAGAAGGCGGTGAGAGTGCCGATGAGCCCCAGCTCAACGGGGCTTCCCCCCATTTCTATGACCGCGAGCGGGGCGGCCAGGTAGAAGATGCTGCTGCTCAGGTCCATCCAGAGAGGGACGGCAAGCACGATCCTGTTTTCATTCATGCTGATCTTCAAGGGACTTGTTCTTCCCAACAGTTTCTCACTTCACCCCCGGTCCCCTTCTGCCCCTGTCGGCATTATTTCTCCTCCCAATATCAATCTAGCGGTTTGAAAAGTATTCCCAGAAATCCCTCCCAACCTCCCTTTTCCAAAGGGAGGAGATATTGTTCCCCCTTTCAAAAAGGGGGATTAAGGGGGATTTCTGAGTTTTCCCGGCAAATTCTGGAACACTTTTTATAGGGCCAAAGAGTTACCCTCCCGGTAGCAATTCTCCAGCTCCTCTGAAATCGCGGCCGCTACCGCCTTCGCCCCGCCCTCTGCCTGGCCCGCGGCTGAAATCCGGAACCGCTCTTTTTCCAGCGCCCGCCAGACGGCCCTTTCCAGGAGGGCCGCGTCCTTCTTCCTCCCGAGATAATCCAGCATCATGGCCCCGGCAAGGATCTGGGAGAGAGGGTTGGCCAGGTTTTTGCCGATCAAGTCGGGAGCCGAGCCGTGGATGGGCTCGAAGTAGGCGCGGTCATCCCCCACGTTGGAAGAGGGGCACATCCCGAGACCCCCGACGGTGGCGCCCCCGAGGTCGCTGAGAATATCCCCGAACATGTTCTCGGTGACAATCACGTGAAAGTGCCCGGGCCGCATAACCAACGCCGCCGCCGCGGCATCCACGTAGAGGGTCTCCGCCTCCACCGCCGGAAACTGGCGGGCAACCTCCGCGAAGATCTCCCGGAAGAAATGGAAGCTTCTCAGCACATTGCTCTTCTCCACCAGGGTGACCCTTCTCCGGCCGTCCTGCGGCGCGCCTTCGGCTTTCCTCGAGGCCATCTCGAAAGCGCGACGGCAGATCCTCTCGCACCCCTTGCGGGTGAGCAGAAGGGTGTCGGAAGCCGCCTGCTCCAGGACCAGGCCCCTTGCGCGGGATGCGTAAAGGCCTTCGGTATTCTCACGGACGACCACGTAGTCGATACTTCCCGGGGGTTTGTCCCGGAGGGGGCGTCGCTACCCCGGGGAACAGCTTGAGGGGACGGATGTTCGCGTACAGGTCGAACCCGCTCCGCAAAATCCCCCCCAGCACTCCGGCTTCCGTGCCATCCGGCCGGCGCACTCCGGGGAGGCCCACGGGGCCTTTCAGGGTCGCGTCGGCCCGGCGGATCGCTTCGATGGCCTCGGCGGAGATGCTCTCCCCGTGCTTGACATGGTACGCCGCTCCGGCCTGGCGGAAGTCAAAGGAGAGCTGGAAATCCCGGGACAGCTCCTGAACCTTCTCCAGGACGGCCACGGCGGCATCCACGATTTCAGGTCCGATGCCGTCGCCCGGGATCACCACAATTCGATAAGTTTTCATTTCTTCTTCCTCCTTATTTTCAAACCGGCGGATATGTCCCTTCTGAATCCATCATCCACCGTCGACCTACCCGGATATTCCAAAAAAATGGGGAGAAAACCTTATTTCTTCCATTTCTTCCATCCCGTAGAATGAAACCACGAAGTCGGGAAGGAGGCAAGATGAAAAGAGCTGGCATGGCCATTTTTTTGAGCGCTTTCGCTTTTTGGGCCGTAACTTCCCTGGCCCAGGATCGCGTGCCGAGAATAAGCAAGGAGGAGCTGAGGGCGATGCTTGGGAGGCCTGACCTCGTTGTGCTCGACGTCCGAGTCGGCGAGGAATGGTCGGGAAGCGATAAAAAAATCCAAGGGGCAGTGCGCGAGAACCCCGCCGATCTTGCCTCCTGGATAAACAAGTACCCAAAGGACAAGACCCTGGTCTTCTACTGCTCCTGACCCGCTGAACAGACTAGTGCCTGGGTGGCACAGCAGCTGATCAGGGAAGGGTATCAAAAAGTTTACGCGCTGAAAGGCGGGTTTCAAGAATGGGAAGAAGCCAACTTCCCCATGGAGGATAAATCAGTTCGGAATATCGTAATCTGAGACCTGTTCGCCCGGATGCCGCCGTCGCGGGCCTGGCGTATTTAGCACAGCATCCCAAGGGGGGAGGTACTTTACGGATGAAAACTAAACACCGGCACCTCCCCGGCTGACAAACGGGTTTCCGGGAATAAAAAACCGCCACTCCAGCTCCACCGCCCGCGAAAGGCCGATCCGCCGCGATGTTTCGATCCTGGCGGGTTCGGCGGCAGGATAGATTTTGAGTTCCCCTCCCACGGGTTTCCCGAGCAGCTCCAGGCCGATTCCGAAGGCCTCGCAGACTTTCCCCGGCCCGTTGGTCAGGTGGGCGACCGCCCGCGTTTTCCTGCGCCGCTCCATGATCTCCAGGCCGCGGGTGGGCTCCACCGCCCGGATGAGGACGGCCCCCGCGCCATCCCGCTCGGTGGTGAAGTTGAGGCAGTAATGCCGGCCGTAAATGAAATAAACATAAATATGGCCGAAGGTATCCAGAAGTAGACGGGCGCTTCGCGGCTTTCGCACCCAGTGCGAGGCCGGGTCGTCCCGATAGGCTTCGGTCTCGACCAGGATGCCCGCGCATCCCTTGTACTCCATCTTCTTTCCCAGGAGATCCCGGGCTACTTCAAGCGTATTCCGGGCAAAGAAGTCCAATCCGATCCCCGTCATGTTCCTCGCGAGTCCCGTCGGTGCCTTCAAGCTGCCTCATAGTAAAAGAAAAGGAGGGAGCCCGTCAATGCGGCCTTTGGAATCCTGGATGCCGGCGGCGACGGCCTGAGAATGGCCCCGGTAGAAAGAATACCCCTTTCCCCTGGCCAAAATACTGGTTTCCCCGTATTTACACGGCTGGGCAGGTTCCATACGATAGGAACAGCTGAGAGATCTCGTCCCAGCCCCGATATTCCGGTCGGAACGCTTCTTTTCAAAGTTCGGAGGGTCCATGGCCAGCTCGAAAAAATTCCCCCACTTCCGGCAAAGACTCCTGGAGCGGCGAATCCGGATTTTTGAAACCCATGAAGAAATCCACGAACAGCGGCTGAGCCTCCATGAACCGGAGATCGAAAGGGTGGAGAAGGCACAAAAAGAGAAGATGGCCCAAATCATGGGCCAGCTGGATCGAAGAGAGAAAGACGAGCTCGAAGCCATTGACCAGGCCTTGGCCCGAATCGAAGCAGGGGGGTACGGGATCTGCGAATCCTGCGGGAAAAGAATAGGTATAAAACGCATGGAATCGGTCCCCTGGACAAAGCTGTGTAACCGGTGTGGAAAGGACCGGGAGGCACAGGCCCCTTCGGAAACTCCTGAAAGAGCGATCGTCCGGCCTTCTCCGCTCCCGCCCGATTACCAAGGCCTGAGCGATGAGGAGATCGTGGAAGGCGTTATGGACACGCTGCAAACGGATGGCCGGGTGGAGACCGACGAGCTTCAGATCCGCTGCCGGGACGGCATCCTGTACCTCGCCGGCTTTCTGCTCAGCGAAAAAAAGCGCCAGATTCTGCTCCAGATTATTCACGACACGCTGGGGTTCCAGGACGTAGTCGACGAGCTCTCGGTCGATCCCGTGCTTTGGGAAAGGGAGGACCGGACGCCCGACGAGAAGCTGAAAGGCCAAATTGAGGATGAACGATTACCGGTCCCGCCGGCGCAGCAATCGGACTTCGCGGCCGACGACGCGCCCATGGTCCCCCCCGACGAGCTGATCCCCGAAGACACCGACCGTTAAGGCCGCAGAAACGCCCCCGCCATTGACAATCCGGGACCCTCCGTCTAGAATGATTTCAAAACGGAAGCCGGCGGTTTCGGCTTCCGTTTATTTATGTCGGAGCGGATCTCCCGGGGAGGCAAGCTCACCGAGCGATCGGATTCCCGATCGCTTCCGCCGCCGTTATTCAGGAAGCCAACGCGGCGTGCCCGCTCCTTGCAAGCAACCTCGGAGAGAGACGGAAGAAATGCCCTCCATGTTCACCCATGCCGCCGTGGGCGCGGCGGCAGCCGTGGCCTTCGCCCCGGCAGGAGCGCCCGTTCAATTCTGGCCGGTGGCCGTCCTCAGCGCGACGATCGCCGACGCCGACGCGCTCTCGTTTGTAATCCAGGGTTCTTACAGCGACCTGTGGAGACACCGCGGTTTTTTTCACTCCCTCTTCTTCGGTCTGGTCTTAACTTTCTTTTGGCTGCTCTTCTTCCCGGACATAGAGGCTTTTTCCGGCAGGTGGTTCTCCTATTTCCTCTTCTTCTTTCTTACCTTCGCGAGCCACGGCTTCCTCGACGCTCTCACCAACGGGGGCAGGGGCGTCACCTTCTTTGCCCCGTTCGACAACACCCGCTATTTTCTCCCCTGGTCGCCCATCATGGCTTCGCCCATTCGCCTCCGCTCCTTTTTCGGCAAGTGGGGATACGCGGTCCTGCAAAACGAAATGCGATGGATCTGGCTCCCCTGCTTCTCCGCCGCGGCTTTCTCCAGGCTCATTCGCCTGCTGGCCTGAAAAGCGTCGGGGCCGCCGCCCCGAGGGAAAATCCCCGCCTCACTTTACATCTTCCGCCCTCACCATTATATTTTCAAAATTCACGCGAGCCGAAATCAAACAGGATTTGTAGGGGCGGCCCTCCCGCCCGTGCGGGACCGCCCGCAACACGGCAACCATAGGGGCTTGCCCTGCAATTCTGATTCTTTCGCGGCCGATTGAACGGATAGCGCTTGGGATTATTCAAGGCGGGGGGAGAGGGAAATGTCCAGAGTCGTTATTACGAGGAATGAAGATATCGAGCGCGCCATCGAAGAGGCGTTGGGATACATAGAGGAGAGAGAAAAGCTTTTCAGGGGAAAAAGGGTTGCCGTCAAGCCCAACGATACGTGGGCTTCTTCCGAGGACAGGAGCGCAATTACCCAGCCGGACACCCTCCGGGCGGTTCTCCGCCACCTGAAAAAATGCGCTCCGTCTAGTCTGGTCGTCTCTGGCGGATCGGGCGGGCTTGGTCATCGCCAGCACCGACGCTCTCGCTGCCGACACCGTGGGCGCGCGCCTTCTGGGCTTTGAAGTTCAGGGGGTGCAGCACATCTATGAAGCCGGGAAGCTGGGCTGCGGCGAAACCGATGTCTCTAAAATGGAATTCCCGGCCATGGGCCTGGAGGAGGCGACGGAGTTTTTCAGCGAGAGGGCCTACGGGAAAAAGATCAGCCTGGAACATCCGTAAATGAAAAATCAAAAGGCAAAAATAAGGCGCAAAGCCCCAATAAACGTCAGGCATTCCTCCCCGATAAACCCATTTTTGCCCTTTGCCTTTTGACCTTTGCCCTTTGATTTCTTGTTCCTTTCTGCCCTTTGATCTATTCTTATTCCTCCCTCGAGAGCAGGACCAAAGACCGGGAATCGACAACCACTTTATCTCCCGCGGAAAAGACCTCTTCCTGATCGGCGAACTTCATTTCACTGGTTGCCAGGATCTTCTTCCATTTCCGGCCCCAGCGGGGTTCGGGAAGGGTGAAGGGAATGGGTTCATGGTGGGCGTTGAAGAGGAGGTAAAAACTCTTGTCCGTGATTCTCTCACCCCGCGCGTCCAGGTTCGGGATCGCGTCGCCGTTCAGGAAAGCGGCCATCGATTTCGCGAACCCTTCTCCCCAGTGTTCTTCCGTCATCTCCGTCCCGTCGGGGGCAAACCAGCCGATGTCGGTAATATCCGTTCCGTGAATCGGCCGCCCCTGAAACCATCGGGGCCGCCGGAAGATCGAATGTTCCCGTCGAAATTTGATAAGCTTGTGGGTAAATTCAAGAAGATCCTTGTCCGCGGCGGCCCAATCGTACCAGGAGATCTCATTGTCCTGGCAGTAGGTGTTGTTGTTCCCCTTTTTCGTCCGGCCGATTTCATCCCCCGCCAGGAGCATGGGCACGCCCTGGGAGAGAAACAGGGTTGCCAGAAAGTTCCTCTTCTGCTTGGCCCGCAGGTTCAGAATTTCCGGATTGTCGGTCGGTCCCTCAGCCCCACAGTTCCAGGACCGGTTATGGCTCTCCCCGTCCCGGTTCTCTTCCCCGTTGGCCTCATTGTGTTTCTCGTTGTAGGAGACGAGGTCATGAAGAGTGAAGCCGTCGTGCGCGGTGATGAAATTGATGCTGGAGAAAGGGCGGCGCCCGGTGGCTTCGTACAGATCCGAGCTCCCCGTCAGCCGGTAGGCGAACTCCCCCAGGTTCCGGTCCTCCCCCCGCCAGAAGTCCCGGGCGCAGTCCCTGTATTTGCCGTTCCATTCCGACCAGAGAGGCGGAAAATTGCCCACCTGGTACCCTCCTTCCCCCACGTCCCACGGCTCGGCGATGAGTTTCACCTGGTTCACCACCGGGTCCTGCTGGATCAGGTCGAAGAAAGCGGCCAGTCGGTCCACGGCGTGGAGCTCCCGGGCCAGGGTGGCTGCCAGGTCGAAACGAAACCCGTCGACGTGCATGTCCAGCACCCAGTACCGGAGGGAGTCCATGATGAGTTGGAGGACGTGAGGATGGCGCATGTTGAGGCTGTTCCCGGTCCCGGTGTAATCCTGGTAATACTGCCGCTTGTCGGAGACCAGGTGGTAGTACGCGGCGTTATCGATGCCTTTGAAGCAAAGCTGCGGGCCCAGGTGATTTCCTTCCGCCGTGTGGTTGTACACCACATCCAGAATGACCTCGATTCCGGCGTTGTGCAGATCCTTCACCATCTGCTTGAACTCCTGGACCTGCTGCCCTTTCTGGCCCCGGCCTGAGTATTCGTTATGCGGGGCGAAGTACCCGATGGAATTGTACCCCCAGTGGTTGCGCAGCCCTCGCTTAATCAGGTGAGGATCATGAATGAACTGGTGAACGGGCATGAGCTCCACGGCTGTGATCCCCAGGTTCAGCAGGTACTCGATCATCGCCGGATGGGCCAGGCCCTCGTACTTGCCCCGCACTTCAGGGGGAACATCGGGATGCCGCATAGTGAAATCTTTGACGTGAGCCTCGTAAATCATCGTTTCATTCAAAGGGACTCGAGGAGACTGGTCCCGTTCCCAATCAAAGTACGGGTTGATGACGACGGATTTGGGGACAAAGGGCGCGTTGTCATCCGTGTTCGGCGGTCCCTCGGGCTCCTTGAAGGAGTATGGGAAAACCGCTTCGTTCCACTGGACCTCCCCTTCAATCGCCTTGGCGTACGGGTCCAGGAGGACTTTCGCCGGGTTGCACCGGTGCCCCTGGTCGGGGGCCCACGGCCCGTGTACCCGGAACCCGTACTGCTGTCCGGGTCCCAGCCCCGGGATGTAGCCATGGCGGCAAAAGGCGGTGACTTCCGGCAGATCCACGCGGGTCTGGTTCCCGTTTTCGTCAAAAAGGCAGAGTTCCACTTTCTCCGCCACTTCGGAAAAAAGGGAGAAGTTCGTGCCCGACCCGTCGTAGGTTGCTCCCAGGGGATAAGGCTTTCCCGGCCAGACCTTGCTGGTAGGCATAAGGTTACTCCTCACCGAATGATTTCCGCGCAGAGACGCGGGGCCGCAGAGAATTCATCGGAGACCTCGTTGAAGAATAATCGTCTCCATCCCAGCGGCGCTGCGGAACAGGTTATGAGCTCTGAAGTTTCTGCCTCGACGGCCGGGGACTCCGCGCGTTATTTCGCCTGCGAGGAATTTAACTCTTTCTCCCCCTTTGATTTCCCCTCGGGGTGATAGTGCTCGATGACCGCGTTGATTTCCGAACCGATCAGAATGACCACCCCGGCCATGTAAAGCCACATGAGCAAGATGATCACCGCCCCGAGGCTGCCGTAGGTTGCGCCGTAGTTTCCGAAATTAGAGACATAGTAGCGAAAGCCCAGGGAAGCCAGAACGAGAAGAACCGCCCCGACGACGCTCCCCGGGCTGATGAACCGGAATTCCTGTTCCACATCCGGGCCGTAGTAATAGATAACGGCAAACCCCAGCAGCAGAAAAAACCCGATGATCACCCATCTCAGGGTCGCGAAAACAGTGAGCAGGAGATCGCTCGTTCCGATGACGTTGCCGATCCGGTCCTGGATCACGCCCCCGAAGACCACCAGGGCGAACGCGCCAATGACCAAAATGAAAAAAAGGAGGGTAAGCAGGACGGCGATGCCGCGGGATTTCCAGAACGGGCGGCCCTCCTTCACGTCGTAGGTGATGTTGAGTTGCTGCATGACGGCGTATAACCCGCTCGACGCCGACCACAGGGTAAGCAAAAACCCGAAGGTGAGGACCCCTCCCCCTTTTTTCTGGGAGGTGATGTCCGTTACCGTTCCCTCGAAAAGGCCGGCAGCCTGCTCCGGCAATACCTGGTGCAGAAGGTCCATGATGGCCTGCTCCAGGTTGGCGACAGGGAGGTAGGGAAGGAGCGAGAGCAGAAAAATGGTTGCCGGGAAAATCGCGAGCAGGAGATAGAACGATAACGCCGCGGCCCCGGTAAACACATTGTCCTCGTCGATTTCGTTCCACAATTCCGCCAGGAATTGCTTCCCGCCCACTCTCATGATTTGTCGCCCTTTTCTGGTACCGGCAGGCGGAGGCATTTCGGAGTCCTGCAATTCTTAGGGTAATAGGGATGCATCCGGAAGAAAATAAGGTCAAGTCGTTATTTTCGTCGGAAAAGGCATGCAGGGAAATTATTTTTCCCCTGCAAATATCCGTGTTTTGCACCTTCGGGGTCCAATTGGACAGGAAGGGGAAAAGGAGGGCCGTCCAGCCCGGAAGACCCCCCTCTCCGTCGCAGGAGAGGGGGGTTGAGGCCGACTCATGGGGATGTGTCCGTATTTCTCAGTTCAGCTTTCTTCCCTGATCGGTTACGGTCTCCAGAAACCCGGCGATTTCCCGGTTGAGAAACTCCACGTCGGCCGGGATAACGCCACCCGCGGCGAGGTGCCCCGTGACGGAGGACGGGTTAATGGTCACGCAGCGCACGTCCCGGATGTACCTCGCCGCCTCAATCGGTTCCCACTCCGGATTCAGAAGATCATTCACCCCGGTCATGATCAGCGTTTTGGCTTTAATCGACTGGAGCGCTTTTACCATGTCGCCCCCCATGCCCGGGGTCGTGCTGAGGTCGTGGGCGTCATAGGCCCAGGTCTGGTAGATGTAATCGTTTGGGTCGAAATTCTTTAACATGGGTTCTTCGGTTTTTTTGAGCCAGGGCAGCACGTCAAGCCCGGTCGCGAAGAGCGGCCGGTAGGCGGTCGGGTTCCGGGACATTACGAAGACCTGGAGTTCGCGCCACAGGCGGAGATTCCCCTCGGAGAGGCTGGTGTAGTTCCCGTTGTTCCAGGCCGGGTCCAGCATGAGCGCCTTGCGCGTGGTCTCCAGCATCAGGACGGTCCAGGCGGGCGTTTTCGCGAGGGGCACGAGGGCGACGAGGCTGTCCATGAAGTCGGGGTAGCTCACTCCCCACTGCAGGGCCTGCATCCCCCCCATGGAGGGGCCGACCACGGCAACCGCCCGGCTGATCCCGAGATGGTCCTTCATTAAGCGGTACTGGGATTGCACCATGTCGCGAATGGTGAAACGGGGGAACTGCATCCGCGGCTGGGTCTTGCTGTTGGAGGGCGAAGTGGTGAGCCCGTTCCCGATGGCGTCGGTCGCCACAACAAAGTACTTGCTTGTGTCCAGCGCTTTTCCCGGCCCGATGAGGAAATCCAGCCGGTGGTGGTTCCCGCTGATCGCCGTGACCATAAGGATGGCATTCGATTTTTTGGCATTGAGGACTCCGTGGGTGACATAAGAGATGGCGAAATCCCGGATCACCTCTCCGCTCTCCAGCTTGAAATCCCCCATCTGAAAAAACTGGTGAGGCGCGGCCGAGGGCCCATGGGCCAGGGCGAGCGCGGAAAGAGTCAGGATGAAAGATCCCACCGCCAGAATGATTGCCCCTTTTCTCTTGACCATGTTTCCCTCCTTGGAGATAGATTTGTTGAGGATCTGCTCCCAAATGATTCAATATCTTAACATTTTCCTGTAAACCGATTCCACCTTTGTACGTTAAAATAATCAGGAAAAGATGTGAGCTTGCATCCCGTGCGGGGAAGAATGTGGCAGCCGCGAATTCGAAAGAAACGATGACTGAATTTCTGTCCGGCGTCGAGCGGCGGGCGTTCGCCGTAGCGAAGTTCGCCTCGCGCAACACCGATGAAGCCCTGGACCTGGTGCAGGAAACGATGTTCGAGTTCGTGCGGCGCTATTCGGATGAGCCCCGGGAGAAATGGAAATCTCTTTTTTACCGGATTCTGCAAAGCCGGATTACGGACTGGCACCGCCGGAAATCCGTGCGAACCCGAATTCTCTCCTGGCTGGGGCGGGCCGAGGGGGAAGAAGACCAAGAAGACCCCCTCCAAAGACTCCCGGATCCCGGAGGCGCAAATCCCGAGAGAGACCTGGAGCGCCAGGAGTTGCGGGTTGCGTTGGAGCGGGCGGTGCGCCGGCTCCCGCTGCGGCAGCAGCAGGCATTTTTGCTTAGGGCCTGGGAAGGGATGGACGTGGCCCAGGCCGCGTTTGCCATGGGATGCTCGGAGGGGACGATCAAGACTCACTACTCCCGCGCGGTCCATACCCTGCGCGGCCTGCTGGAGGATATCCGTCCATGAACCCGAATGAAGAGGAAAGAATTTTAGGAATGGTCAAAGATCTTCTGGACGACAAGGTGGAAAACCTGGACGCCCGGACGAAGAGGCGGTTGGAGCAGGCCCGGATGGACGCGCTGGACGCGGCCGGGGAAAGCCGTTGGGGATCGTTCATGCGCCGGCGCTGGCTGATGTTCGGCAGTTTCGCCACTGCGGCGACGGCGGCGGCTGCCGTTTTCATGTGGCTGCACGCCTCCCCCGGGGTTTTGCCCGCCGGACCGATCGAGGATTTCGAAATCATCACTTCGCAGGAGAGAATAGATTTTTACCAGGATCTGGATTTCTACCGCTGGCTGGCGGCAACTGAAAAAGACAGGGCGGAAGGGAAATCCTCGTGAGGATGACCGGGTTCCTTCACGGCTTGCATGGACGATCGCCGGGGGGCGGAAAATGATCAGTTTCTCATTCGGGGCGGCGTTCCTGATGCTTTTGATGTTCGGAACTCTTCAAGGAGAAAGCTTGGCCGTCTCCTGGAACGAGCTGAGCAAACAGGAACAGGAGATCTTGAAGCATCACCAGGAGGAATGGAACCGGCTGCCCCCGGAACGCCAGGAACGGCTTCGGAGGGGGGCGGAACGCTGGCAGCGCATGACCCCGGAGGAACGGAAGGAGGCGCAGGAGCGCTTTAAAAGGTGGCATGACATGCCCCCCGAGCAGAGGGAGATGATCCGTAAGAAGTACCGGGATTTCCACAGGCTCCCCTCTGAAGAGCAGGAAAGGATCCGGCGTGAGTCGCAGGCTTTTTGGGAACTGCCGGCAGAGCAGCGGCAGGAGCTCCTGGACAGGTGGCACAAGATGTCAGAAGAAGAGCGCAATGAGGCCCGGGCCAGGTGGAAATCGATGACCGTCGAGCAGCAGCGTGAGCTTCTGAAAAAGGAACTCGAAAAAGGGAAAGGGAACAAACCTTAATCTTTAATGGGACGCAGATTTTCGCAGATTTGCGCAGATCATGTAATCAAAATCAAGAATTTCAGAACAATAGCCCGAAGGAGGGTAAACGGAAACCCGGCGTGGTGCGTTAGGTAGATTAGGAGCAAAATAGCCTCGCATGGGACGGGGCGGAAGGGCGTGAGACAAGGATTCAGATCGGGCCGGCTGTGGTGGACCCTTTCGTCGGGGGGAATGAAAATGAAAACCAGAAGATTCTTTCTATTGACGATGGCAATCAGCGCTCTGGTCTTTTTCCCGCCGGTGCTTTACGGGCAGGAAGAGGGCGGAACAGTTGTCCAGAGTGCGTCAAATTCCCCGGTGGTTGCCCCGCCTCTTGTGCCCGAAGGTCTGCTGGCGGTCGAGCTGGCCAAGGCTCTGAATCTCGGGCAGGTTCAAAACGAGGCTGAGGCTGAAAACCTGCTGAGCGCGGCCGGCATCGAACCCAGGAATGGGTGGATCGGCGATTACCCGGTGACCCCGGACATCCTGGTTGAAATCAATCAGGGCATTGCGGCGGCGGCCGATGCTCGGAAGCTGAATCTGGACAGGGACGCGGCTCTCAGGGCGGCAGACGAAACAGCGGCCAAGCTGGGGTTGATGAGCGCGGACGCCGGCGGGCCGGTTCCGCCGGATGCTGCGGGCACCTACTACGCGGAAACGCCGCCCCCGAACGGCTATTCCGCCGATCCCTACGCCACCTATCCGGCCCCGCTACCCCCCAATGAGCAGGTCGTGAACAATTATTACTACAATAATGGGCCGCCGGTGGTTACGTATTATCCGCCCCCGGAGGCGTATTCATACCTGTATGCCTGGGTTCCGTATCCGTTCTGGTATTCCTCGTTTCATTTTTCGGGGTTCTTCATCCTTCACGATTTTCACCGGACGGTGACCTTCCACCACCGGCCGTTCGTTATCAGCAACCATGCCGTCCATCCCCGGACGCGCACCGTGTTCCGGGTAGACCCGGTGACGAGAGGCCGCTTCGGGAGAGGAGCGGTTCCCCAGGTGTCCCCTCCGCGTCATTTCCAGACTCCTTCCGCGCAAGCCGGCGCACGCTCCATTGTCACTCAGAGCCGCCAGGGGGCCCAGCCGGTGAACCCCTCAACCGCGCCGGGCGGAAGAAACGGCTGGGTTCGAAACTCGACCGCTGGCAATAGGGGCGCACAGCAGCAGATACGCCCGATTCAGCCGGTAAATCCTCGGTTCTCAGGCGGATCGAACATCAACCGAGCGCCAAATACCACTCCGCGCGCCTCCGGCCCCAGCGTCGTGACAGTGAAACCGATCCAGCCCAGTGTGACCGAAAGGCAGAACGCAGCCGCGCAGACGGGTCCTTCGGCCCGGGGAGCCCCGCCCTTCCGGGCAGGTCTTCCAGCCCCCCGCAAACCTTCCACAAACTTCTGCCGGCACAGGTAACTGGGCCGGGAGGACCTCCGTTCCGAACCGCGGAACCCAACCCGGAGCCTTCACGGCCAGCCGCGGAGGAGAAAGTCCCAATTCCGCCTCTCGCGGCCGGGCTTTCAGCCCGCCTTCCGCCTCGCGGATTCAGGGTTCCAGTGCGCCAGCGGGAAGATCGTCAGGTTTTTTTGGCGGGCAGCGTGGCGCCGGCGGCGGCATGAGCGTTCATGGATTTTCCGGGATGCGATAAAACCGCGACATTCTCGCCAAGATTGCCCCACGTCCCCCGCCCTTTAGCCCCTCATTTCCCCTTTTTCTTAAGGAGGCTTTCGGCGGTCCGGCTTACGGCAGGGGGTACATCCTTGCCCCGGGAAAGGACCTTCAGGTCTTTTTCGAGTAGATGAGGAAGGAAATTAAGGGAGATAGACACCGGGGTCTTGGGATTGGAGGCGAGGGCGAATCGGACCGGGTAACTTTTTCGCCACTTCTGATCTTTGGCGATTCCCAGGATGATCTCCTGGGACAGGTTTTTCCTCTGGACGTATTGCAGAACTTCTGTTTCGTTTAGCTTCTGGTTCCTGAGCACAGCGGCGGAGATGATCTTGTTCGGGTCGTGGATGAGAAGATTCCTCGCTTCCCGATTTCCCAGGACCGCAAGACGAAATTTTTCCGGAGCCCCCATCGCCAGGATTTTACGACCCAGTTTCTCCCGTTCTTCCGCCGTGTAATCTTCCTGGGGTTCACGGACGAATTCAAGCGGAAGGCTTCCGGCGTCCTCCTCCGTGACCTCGACTGCCTCGGGGAACGCCTCATCTCTTATGGGCAGGAGCTGCCACGAATCTTCCTTTTCATCACCCATTCGATCCTCGCCTGTCTTCTTCTACTTGAAATTCTGACCTGCCGGTGAGCCGCCCACTACTCAGGGTCGGGGGACCTTTTGGTGAGCGCGGGAGCAGGTCAAAGCCCGGGGCCCCGCCACCCCATCGAAGGCCTTTCACCTTTCAAGGCCATCAGTATTCGAAATAAAGGGGTAAGGCAACGGGCATCGTGAAAGGCAAACGAACCTCCTGGTACGGGAGAACCGGCATGCAGGTGGAACTCCGGGGACGGCATTCCCGGCCCCCTCCCCAGTCCGGCGCCGAAACCGAGCGGATATCTTTGCACTCCGACTCCGCATCTTCAGGCCGGAGATACGCCAGCCCGGATCTCACGATCTGGTAGCGCAAATTCGTGTCCACGTAGGAATTCCCCGTGCAACCTTCCCCCTCAAAATACAGGTACACCGAGGGAAAGAACGGGTCCAGATCTCCTGTGTTCGAGGATATGGTGATGAACCGGGAAAGCGAGGGAATGAATACGGAAAGATACCCCTCCAGGTCGTTTGGCAGAATTCCAAGAAACTGTCCTTTTGCGTCGTACACCCGGGGTCCCTGCACAACTTTCACGCTGCTCGAGGAGCTGGACCCGGCCGGCCCTTGAGGTCCTGCCGGTCCCATGGGCCCCTGGGGACCCTGCGGGCCTGTTTTATTCCAGAAGATCGGGTTCTCGGAGGATCGGCAGGCGCCCGGGCTGCTTACGATTCTTAGTTGCCCGTCATTCTTCTGGAAGCACCCATGAATCCCATTTCCCTGGCCGTAACTCGGCATTCCCGACGCTATGAGAAATGCAAAAATCGCTCCAAGGAAAAAAATCGCAATTTTCATATGACCTCCTCTCGATGATGGATCCATTCCATGTCCATGCTCGACTGCATCGACCTGAAAACTGCGCCTTGGGAACAGCAAGAAAAAGGCCAAGGAGCAGCATCCGCAGAACTCGGAAATTATTTGGTTTTATCTGAAATCAAGGGTCTAGGGCGGGTTCGAAATTGAGATTTTGTAGTTCATATATGTACATCGTCAAATCATCAGGTAAATTTTTCTGATGCCCGTTAAGCCTGCCAATTCGCGGCTGAACGAATCATGACGGTTGGCGCAGGATTCCCTGAAAACCATTTCCCGGAAATTGGCATCAAAAAATAGGAAACGAGGGAGGGCCTATGGAGGGTGAGTCGTCCGCACGTAGCGGGTAGGCGGCAGGGGCGAAGGCAGTTGCATTGAGGGTCAAATCTTACAAATCGAGCTTTTGTGAGGTAAAAAATGGCCAAGCTATTAAACTGCGGGGATGTGGATCTCGAGTGTGATTACATCTGCGCGGAAACGGAAGAGGATCTCCTCAACAGGGCCGGCCAGTACGCGAGAGTGGATCAGACCGGGGTCGAGATCCCGAGTGAATTTCAGGACAGGGTTCGTTCCCTCATGCGTACCCTTGATCATTGCTAGCCGTCTGGGAATAACGGAGAGGCATTTGAGCGCGCTCCGCGAGGATATGTCCGGGGGATGGGAGGGGCGCGGTAACCGCGCCCCAGGAAAAGAGGGAGGGCAGCCCCCCTATTTTTTATCCCTCTCCGCGTCAAATTCCTTCATTCGGCTTGCGAGGTCATGCAGCTTTTCATCGACGAGATAATTCACCGTTCCTGCAGGGTATTTTCCGTCGCTCCCCTTTTCCCCCGCGGCGAGCCCGGTTAGGATTTCGATTCCCTGGTCGATGGTCTGCACCGGGTAGATGTGAAATTTCCCCGCCGCTACCGCTTCCACAACATCTTTCCGGAGCATGAGGTCTCCGATGTTCTGGTGGGGGATCATCACCCCCTGGTTCCCGGTCAACCCCCGGGCGCGGCAGACGTCGAAGAAACCCTCGATCTTCTGGTTGACTCCCCCGATCGGCTGGATTTCGCCGTTCTGGTTGACCGATCCGGTAACGGCAATATCCTGGCGCAGGGGAACCCCGACCAGGCTGGAGAGGATGGCATACACCTCCGTGCGAAGAAGCGCTGTCCCCGTCCACCCCGCTGTAGGACTGTTCGAAGGCCAGGCTGGCCGTGAGCGTCATGGGCTTGTCCTGGGCGTATTTCCCCCGCAGGTACCCGCCCAGGATGAGCACCCCCTTATTGTGGGTCCGCCCCGACAGGTCGGCCTCCCGCTCGATGTTGATGATCCCCGATTTGCCCATGGAGGTCTTGGCCGTGATCCGGGAGGGTTTGCCGAAGGCGTATTCCCCCATGATCGTAGACCGAAAGGCCGTTGACCTGGCCCACCTTGGCCCCGTCGGAGTCGATCAGGATGATCCCGTCTTCGATCATCTCCTGGATCTTGTCCTCGATCATCTTGTTGCGGTAGATCTTCTCGGCGATGGCCTGGTCCACGTGCTTTTCCGTAGACCTTGTCGCTTCCCATCCTTCCTGGCCCAGTAACTCGCCTCCCGCAGGATGTCGCGTGATGCGGTGAAATTCCGTGGAAAGCTTCTTCTGCCGTCCCGCCAGCCGCACCCCGTATTCGATGACCGCGGCCACCCCGCTGCGGTCGAAGGGCAGGAGCTTCTCATCCTGGCAGATCTTGCGGATGAAAGCGGCGTACTGCACCTGGTTCTTCCTTGCGCTCCATCACCGTGTCGAAGTCGGCCTTGATCTTGAAGATCTTCTTGAAATCCTCATCCGCGTAATAGAGGGTCTCGTATAGGTAGGCAGTCGCCGATCATGACCACTTTCACCCGGACGTCGATCGGCTCGGGCTTCAGCGCCGAGCTGGCGAAGAGGTAAAAGGGATCGAAGGACTGCATCTCCATGCGAGCGGTTCCGCAGGGTCCGCTTCAGGGCGATCCAGACCCCCGGCTCGATGAAAACATCGAGGGCGTTGAGGACCAGGTACCCCCCGTTCGCCCGGAGGAACGACCCGCTCTTGATCTTGGTGAAATCGGTCTTCCAGCATCCCGCCCATCCCCATGCTCCGTTCGATCGTTCCGAAGAGGTTGCGGTAGGTGGGGGAAGTCTCGATGATCACCGGCGCCCCTTTGGTTTCGGAGTTATCCACCAGGACATTGACCTGGAATTCGCTGAAGGTATCCACCGGCGGCGGGCATCATCAGGCCGGGGATGGGAAGCTGGGGAGTCTCGGCCTTGGGCTGAAATCGGGCCGGGTTTTCCAGGATGTTCTCTTTGACTTCATCCAGGTAGGCGTGGATCTTGGGCTGTTTGTATTTCTCCCGGATGTCGCCGATCGCGCCTTCCACGAGGTGGGAGATGGCGGATTTATCCAGGGCGGACAGCTCCTCCTGGATGGTCTTTTCCACTTTGCGCGTTTCCTTCAGCACCTGCTCCATCTCGGTGCTTAGAGCTGGCTGTATTTGGTTTTCAGCTCTTCGAAGGTCTCCTTCGGGAACTGTCCCTGGTCCACCAGGTTCTCCAGCTGATCCAGGGGCATGGCGTTGCCGGCCACCATGGGGACGACGTCCGGACGGGTGAAAGGACCCATCTGGACCTGCACCACGGCAAATCCTTCCTTCTTGGCCCGGGCTTCAAAGTCCTTGACCATCCCCTTCTCCCGCTCCCGGTGCTTTTCCACCAGTTCCCTTCTCTGTCTTCTGGTATTCTTCGCTCTCGAAGATGAGCGGGATCTTCTTCTTCAGGGATTCGATCAGATCGTCCATGTCTTTCTTGAAGACCTTCCCCTGGCCCGCGGGCAGGCAGATGCATTTGGGCTGATCCGGGTCTTTGAAGTTATTCACGTAGCAGAGGTCGTCGGGGATCTTGCCCGCTTTGTCGATCTCCTCCAAAAGGCATTTGATCGTCGTGTTGCGCCCGGTCCCCACCAGCCCCACGACAAAGATGTTGTAGCCCAGGCTGTCCATCTCCAGGCCCAGGCGGATGGCTTTCAGCGCCCGCTCCTGGCCGATGATATCCGAGACAGGGCTGAACTTCGTTCGTCGTCTCGAAGGGCAGCGATTCGGGAGGGCAGCGCCACCGCAATTTTTCAACCGGAACTTCCTGCGTATTTTATAAGATCCGCCATGGAGCTCCTCCCGAAACATGAAATTTTGAACCGTTACAGAATTCGACAGTTTTATTATACCCTTATTGGGCCAGATAGGGAGCAAGAAACAGGCCGATTGCCGGGCGAAAAAAAAGAGTGGGGCCGATGAGCCCCACTCCCGAGGAGTTCAGGTCGGCCTATTAATGGTTGTCTTTCAGACGAAGAGATGATCCGCCAGCTTCCGCAGCATGACCGGCCCTTGAATCTCGGTTTCGAAGAGGGGAACGATGGAACGGACTCCATCGCCGAAGGCCTGCCAGATCTCCTCCATGTGCTCGTCCTGCATCTTCACCCGGTTGCGCACGAATTCCGGAGAATCGGCCTTGACCGTCTCCTTCTGGATCAGGCCGTTGACGATGACTCCGCCCACCGGAATTCCGAAATCGTGGAACCACTGGATGAACCGGGTGATGACCGCGATGGGGAGGGCTCTCCGGCAGGGTCACGAAGAAGAAGGAGGTCATCGCGGGATCGGTCAGGAGGACTTTCGCATTGGCCATCCGGTCCTTGAACTGGAGCAGGTAGTCCATCAAGGGGTCCTTCTCCTCCTTCTTGGTGTAGGAAAGGGCCTTGCGCAGGACCTTGGCCTCATCCCGGCTCTTGAGCATCTTATCCACCCAGAGGGAGTAAACCTTGGACATACCCAGCAGCCGCCGGGCATTGGCGGTGGGCGCCGTGTCAAAGACGTAGATTTCGTATTCGTCCTTGAACATCAGGTCGATCATGTTCTCAAACATGGCCGACTCTTCAAAAGCCGGGTTCATCGTGGCCGACTCGACGAATTCCTCGGCCTTGATGGTAATGTCGGCGAATTTGAGGAACCAGGCGATCTTTTCCCGGATCTGCCTGTTTGGACCGCTCGATGGATTCCTTGGTGTCGATCTCGAAGGCATAACATTGTTTCTCGTCGCAGATCAGACACCGGTTTGCCGAAAACGTCCTGGTTCAGCAGGTTGCTCAGGCTGTGGACCGGGTTGGTGGAAGCCAGGAGGGTCTTCTTCCCCTGTTTGGCAAACCACAGGGCCGCGGCCCCGGCCATGATGGTCTTGCCCACTCCGCCCTTTGCCCCCGAAAAAGACGTACTTGAGCTTGGGGTTGGCTTTCATATAGTCGGTCATGCTGGTGGTGATTCCGCTCATGTTTTCCCTCCGTTGCCGAACATGGCCTTGGCCATCTTTTCGATCATCGGCAGACCGGTGACATCCCGTTCCATCTCGGGGACCGAAGCCAGGATCTCGTTCTTGAAAGTCTCATCGATGAGCTTCAGGTATTTGTCCTGCATGGTGATCCGGTGGCGCAGATACTCGGGGATGTCCTGGTTCTTCAGCTCCGGGGGAAGGACCCGGTTGATGATGTACCCGCTCAGGGGGACGTCGAACTTGGCGAAGAGCTGAGCGGCCTTCTGGGTGTCTTTGATGATCATCTCCTCGGGCACGATGACAAAGAAGAAGGCCGTCTTCTGCTTGTCCGTGAGGATGCTCGAGGATTTGTTGATCCGGTCTTTGATCCACAAGCAGCTCGGTGAGGATCTTGTCCTCCTCCGTTTCCTTCTCCCTCTTCACGATGGCCGCTACCTTGTCGTATTCGGCCATCTCGCCCCGGAGGTGGGTAATTTTATCGATCCAGGCGTCATACACCGAGGCCATGGAGAGGTAGTAGAGGGCATGACCCAGGGGAACGAGGTCGTAGATGTAGTAGTCATAGCCGCCTTTGACCACGATGTCCACGACTTCGTCGAAGATCGCGCTCTCTTCCATCGCCGGCTCGGCGGCCGCGGCCTGGATGTAGCCTTCGATCTCCTCGGGAACTTTCGGCAGCCCGTACATATCCAGGATCTTCTTGCGAATCTCGTCCTGGTATTCCTTGATCCGGCGGTCGGCGTCGATCTCCTGGGCGTAGAGGTTGGGCATGATCTCCACCGCGCCCTTTGCCGAAGATGTCCCGCTTGAAGATGTCGCTCAGCGAGGCCTGGGGGTCCACGGAAAAGACCAGGACCTTGTGTCCCTTGCTTGGCCAGGTAATAGGCCGTAGCCGCGGAGAAGGTGGTCTTTCCCAGTCCTCCTTTTCCGCCGAACATGATGTACCGCCGGTCGGGAAACTTTTCAAAAATGTCTGCGAGTGGAATGGCACACCTCCTTCTATGGGTGAAGACATACGCTGGCTGCCTAAGAATTTATATTGGGCGATTCATGAGACCGGGCTCGAATTCCCGCCCGCTTTGGCTGGATCCCTTACGCCAGGGCGTCCGTCAGATCCCGCTCCCGGAGCATCCTCCGCTTCCAGGTGGAAATCTGGGGGACCACATAGGGCAGAATACGCAGGGAATAATAAGGAGGCAGAATGGGGACCCCCAGCAGGTCACCCATGGTGATCAGGATGAAGAGGTGCTCCATGCTCCCCCGGGTTTTCAGGGCGAACCGGGCGGTGTCGTGGGCCGCCATGCCGTAGATCATCTCCTTGGCGGCTTTTCCAAACCTGCTCGAAGATGCCTTTCTTGTTCCTCGATTTTTCTTCCTCTTTGGCCATTGACCCTTCTCCTGTGAGCGTCTTGATTTGCCGAATTTTCCATCGGATGCCATTATATTCCCACGGCAGAAGAATGTCAAATAAAAAAATCCGGAATAGTCGGGAACGGGTCCTGAATGCGGGTCCTGAGCCACGGGTCAGCGGGCGGGGGCTTTGGAAGGATGATCTACATCATTGTCCGCGTTCTTCCGAACAAAAATAATGTTGACATCCTACCCGTATTGTGCCAGAAATAGCCCCAAATAGGTCTGAGCCGAAAATTTTTCTGTGAAAGGAGGTGATCGAAGGTTCACGCGTCTCCCTGAAAAGGTTCGTGTCTTCGAACGTGTCCGGCCTCTCCCGATGGCTTGGGGAGAGCAAGAATAAGGTCCCTCAAGACTTAACTCGAAGGAGGGAGAAAGATGACGTCGTTATATGCTTTGATCTTGGGCATCGTCTGGATTGTTCTGGTCTACAAATTCTACGCCAAATACATAGACCGGAAAATTATCATGGCCGACTCCAAGAAAGCGACTCCCGCCGTCATGTACATGGACGGGGTGGAGTTCATGCCCGCCAACAAAAACGTCCTCTTTGGTTTCCAATACAAATCCATCTGCGGCATAGGACCTGTCGCCGGGGCGATCTTCGCCTCGAACTGGGGCTGGCTGCCGGCCATGCTCTACCTCCTGCTGGGCGTGGCTTTGCTCGGGTGGGTCCATGACTACACCTCCACCATGGTCGGCGTCCGCAGGGAGGGAATGAGCCTGGGAGGCATGAGTTACACCCTGATCTCTCCCCGGGCCAGAACCCTGATCAGCATCTTCATCTATTTCAACCTCATGCTCAGCTTCGGCGCCTTTGCGGTGATGATCGCCTCCAACTTCACCGTCCCCACCGGTCCCCTGGGAATCATCATCTGGGTCCTGATGGGCCTCCTGGCCGGCCAGATGATTTACAAATGGAAGCAATCCATTGTGACCACCACTCTGGTGACCGTGGTCATCACCTTCTTCGGGATCTTCTACCTGACCAGCCTGCCCTCGGTGACGGCATTTTTCAAAGCGATCAGCGGCGGCGACAAGCCCCCCATCATCTTCGGGGTCACCAACCAGGCCCAGTTCATCTGGACGATCGCGGTTCTGATCTTCTGTTATTTCGGGGCCATCCTGCCCATCTGGCGCTGGGCCCAGCCCATCAACTACCTGGGGTTCTGGGTGGTTTTCATCGGCATGGTTTGCATTTCGCTGGGAATCATCTTCTGGAATCCCTCCTTCGCCAACTTCCCCGCTTACAAAGGATGGTGGTGGGGGACCAATCCTCTCTGGCCGATCCTTTTCGTGACCCTCATGTGCGGGGCGGTCTCGGGCTGGCATTCCCTGGTGGGCAGCTCGGGAACCGCCCGAATGCTGGAGAAGGAAACCGACACCCTGCCGGTGGCCGGCGGCGCCATGCTCCTGGAGATGATCATGGGCATGCTGGCCCTGATCATCGCCGTATCGGCCTTCGGGAGTTTTGATGGGTTTGCCGCCGCTATGAAGGGAGGAGGACCGCCCGCGGTCTTCACTGCCGGGGGCGCAAAATTCTTCGCGGCCATCGGAATTCCGATCGCGCAGTGCCCTTGTCTTCGGCAACATCATGTTTGCCGTCATCGCCATGACCCTCATCCACCTGGGGGTGAGGTTCATGCGCCTCTACGGGGCTGATGTGCTCGGGGAACACTGGCCGATCTTCAAGAACGTCCAGTTTTCCACCATCTTCACCCTGATCATCTTCGGCGTCTTCTGCTTCACCGGGGTTCTGTCCACCCTCTGGTTCCTGGGAGGGGCGTTCAACCAGATGCTGGCCGCCATGGCCTTGCTCATCGCCACCTGCTGGCTGGCCTACGAGAAGAAGGCGTACGGGTTTACCCTCTACCCGTCCATCTTCCTCTTCGTGACCACCATCTCGGCGGCCATCTGGATCTCCTACAAGACGATCAGACATTTCTTCATCACGCCGAATATCACCACGGACCGGGCCGTCGGCGACTGGCTCACGGGCCTGATCGCCCTCTTCCTGGTTTACTGTGCGGCGGTCTTGATCAAAGACGGCTTTGCGGCCATAAGGAAATTCACCAGCGAAAAGCGAGCACCGGGCAAACCGGCTGCGGTGCCCGGCATCGGCGGAAGTGCAAGTAGGGAATCAGGAAAGCAGTAATTGAGTTCGGAGATCGGAGTTCGGAGAAAAGGAGGCAGTTCCTCCGAACTCCGAACTCCGTTCCTTCTTTTTGATCATTCGTCTTCCAAAAGCCTCATCGGGTAAAAGAATGAAACCGATTATCCTCGAAGTCATTTCCCTGATCCCCGGCCTTTTCGCCAGCTGAACTCACTGTGAGTATGTCACAGACCAGGTGGGTCTGAAGGAACAAGCGGGATAACCAGGACCTCAACGATTATCCCGAAGGACCTGAAGGAGGACTACCTGTTTCTCTCCGGATGGATCAGGGAGTTATCCCAAAAATACCGGGAGAAATATCTTGATCCGGATTACCGACGCCCAATCCCTCCAGGGGTTTTATAAATCCATCCGCTACCGGGCCTTCCGCTACCCGGCCTTCATCATCAATAAGAAGAAGAAATACACGGGAAAGGACAAAGTCCGGCTCGACAGCCTCCTCCGGGAAGAACTGGGCAATGCCTGACCTCCCGCCGTCCGCACCGCCCTCTGAGCGAAAAAAGCAGATCGTCGCCGCCAAGAACCTTCTATTCGGGACCGGCTATTTCCTGATCCTGTCCCTCCCCGAAGGCTGGGGGATTATCCGGAGTTATTTGGAGCCGGACGTTCATTCCACCGTGACGCGGGGGCGGATGACCTGGGTGGAGGCCGGCCAGGCGGATCAGATCGTATTCAACCGCCACCGGAGGATTGCCCTCGATTTCATGATCCAGATCAAACGGGGAAAACACGATACCCTGGATCTGAAAGGGGTGCAGGTCTCTTCCCAGGGCTCGGGGATCGTGGGCGGCCATCCCGCTTCTTACTGTTTCGGAGAGGTGAAACAAGGTTTCATCAAGAAAGAAATCCTACAAGACCCTTCGCCTCTGCTTCTACTGCCCGGAGCTGCAGCACACCCTCTTTTTGCACTTCACCGGAAAATGCGAGGAGTCGGATCTGCAGGAAATTTTCGACTCCCTTGCCAGCCTGGAATGCCACTGAAAACAAGTTTCAGGTTTCAGGTTGCAGGTCTCAGGTCACAGCCTCCATGCGGTTTTCCAGCGGCCGATCTATATTCTTGACATCTTCTTCTTTCTATCAATTAAGATTACCGAAACTCATAATTTTCCGCGGGAGATTCAGGATGAAAGGCAAATCGTACGCAGTGGCCGTGGCCGGAGCCACGGGGGCCGTCGGCCTGGAGATGATCAAAACCCTGGAGCAGCGGAAATTTCCCGTCGGCTCCATCAAACTTCTGGCCTCGGAACGTTCCGTCGGAAAAGAGCTGCGCTTCAGAGGGAAAGCCAGTCAAGGTCGAAAAGCTGACCAAGGACTCTTTCCAGGGAATACAGATCGCCCTCTTTTCCGCCGGGGCCTCCCGCAGCCTGGAATTTGGCCCCGCAGCGGCCTCTTCCGGCGCCGTGGTCGTCGACAACAGCAGCGCCTTCCGCATGGACCCGGAAATCCCGCTGGTCGTGCCGGAAGTCAACCCCCATGCCATCGCCCAGTACAAAAAGCGGGGAATCATCGCCAATCCCAATTGCTCCACCATTCAGATGGTGGTGGCCCTGAAGCCCATCCACGACGTCGCCCGGATCAAACGGATCGTCGTTTCCACCTACCAGGCCGTTTCCGGGACCGGCCTCAAGGCCATCGATGAGCTCCTGACCCAGACCCGGGCATATCCTGAATTCGCAGGAAATCCAGAAGAAGGTTTACCCTCATCAGATCGCCTTCAACTGCCTGCCCGCATATCGATTCCTTCCTGGAGAACGGGTACACCAAGGAAGAGATGAAGATGGTCAACGAGACCCGCAAAATCATGGAGGATCCCACCATCCGGGTCACCGCCACCACCGTGCGGGTTCCCGTTCTTCACAGCCATTCCGAGTCGGTCAACATCGAGACGGAAAAGAAGATCACGGCCCAGCAGGTACGAGAAATCCTCTCCAAGGCGCCCGGTGTTCAGGTGGTCGACAACCCCGCCCTGAATGAATACCCCCTGGCCATCCATGCCGCCGGCCGGGACGAAACCTTTGTGGGCCGAATCCGGGAAGACGAATCGATCCCCAACGGGATCAATATGTGGATCGTCTCCGACAATATCCGCAAGGGCGCGGCCCTGAACGCGGTTCAGATCGCCGAGATCCTGATCGAAAAATACCTCTGATGAAGTTCCTGCAGGACATCACCCTCGGGCAGTATCATGCCCGGGGATTCCTTTCTTCATCGCCTGGACCCCCGGACCAAGTTCCTCTCCCTGATCGTTGCTCATGATCGTCACTTTTCTGATCCAGTCCTACCCGGCTCTGGTCTTGCTCTGGGCCTTCTTCTTCCTGGCGCTGACGCTTTCCGGCCTCTCCTGGGGTTACGTTTTCCGCGGCGTCCGGTCCTTCCTCTGGCTCTTCCTGTTCACCGCCGCGGTCCATCTCTTCTTTACCCCCGGCCCTTCCCTGCCCTTTTTTCCCCTGGGATTCATCGATGTCACCTGGCCGGGCCTGGCCAAAGGGCGTCTTTGTGGCCGCCCAGCTCTCCTGGCGATTCTCTTCTCCTCCCTCATGACCCTGACCACGTCCCCCCTGCAGCTGGCCCACGGCCTGGAGAAACTCCTCTCCCCCTTGAAACGTTTTCGTGTGCCCGTAGGGGATTTTTCCCTGATGACCATGCTGGCCATCAAGTTCATTCCGATTCTCCTGGGAGAAACCCAGCGGATCATCAAGGCCCAGAGCGCCCGGGGAGTGGATTTTGAATCCGGCAACTTCTTTCGCCGGGCCAGAAACCTCCTTCCGATCCTGACTCCTCTTTTTCACAGTGTCTTCAAGCGGGCCGACGACCTGGCCGTCGCCCTGCTTGCCCGCGGATACGTCAGCGGCGCCAAACGGACCTACCTCCATGAACTTAAGATGAAGAAGAAAGATTATGGGGTGCTGGCGGCAGTAATCGGGATTCTGATTTTGGCGTTGAAAATGGGCTAGTACAAGAATTCCTAAATCCCGAACTCCAAATTGTGTAAGTGTTTAGCCCCATGAAAAAGCGTTCCAAAATTAACTGGAAGCCTCAGAAATCCCCCCAAATCCCCATTGAAGCTGTGAAAAAATCCGAGGGAATGGAAATTGGCGGGCGGTACCATGTCCAGGAGACGGCAAAAATTTGCCGGCCAAAAGAGGCACAGGTTCCTTCTTTGCCCGGGGGGTACTGAACTTTTGCAACGGCAAATGGAAATCATGTTGTAATTACCCGGGTTACCCCGAATTTGCCGGCATTCCTTTGCGGAACTCAGGTGAACCCATTGGAGATAAGAACATCCCGCCGATTTTGGCCGGCAAATTTTTGCCGTCCCCTGGACAACAAGAGAGGCTGTATGTATCCTCGGTTTAATTTTTTCACACCTTCCCTTTTTCAAAGGGGGAGACTGCATCTCCTCCCTTTGGAAAAGGGAGGTTGGGAGGGATTTCTGGGAGCACCTTTCAAACCGTTAAACGGATACCAAATTTCAAACAGATCCCAGCCGCGAGGCTCCTCAAGAGCGAGGTTGGCATGAGAAACCGTAAATTCCCAAAGGGTCTGATCCAGGTCTACACCGGGAACGGGAAAGGCAAGACCACCGCCGCCCTCGGGCTTGCGCTGAGAGCCGCCGGGCACCGGTTCAAGGTTCTAGTGATCCAGTTTCTGAAGGGGGGCATCGCCTACGGGGAGCTGAAATCGGCCGGGAAGCTGTCGCCCTACCTCACCATCCTTCCCGTAGGGCGAGAATGTTTCGTCGATCGGAGAAACCCTCATCCGGTGGACCGGCGGTGCGCTCGAGACGGCTGGAAGCTGGCTCAGGAATCCGTAAAGGGGCAAAAGTATCAGCTGGTGATACTGGATGAAATCAATGTTGCGGTAAAGTACGGGCTGGTCCCCCTGGAAGAGCTCCTGGCTTTGATGAAAAATAAGCCGGAAGATGTGGAGCTGGTCCTCACGGGAAGATGGGCCAAACCGGAAGTTCTCCGGCAGGCTGACCTGGTGACGGAAATGAAAGAGGTCAAGCATTATTACAGGAAGGGGATCGATAGCAGGGTGGGGATCGAAAGATAACAAAGGCCGCAAGTCGCAAGGCGCGAGAGCGCAAGGGGTAAAAACCCGCCGCACGACACCAAAGATCAATTACGCTGCATTAACAATAAAGGGGCACAAGCCCTAGGTGAGGGGCATGTCCTTACGCCTCGCGCTCTCGCGCCCTCGCGCCTCCGGTTTTTGCGGTTTTTCCCTTCTTTGTTGCGGTATTTCAAAACCTCATGCTAGAATCAATTCCGCTCCAATCGACGATCGCGGAGGGATGATTCTCCTTTGCGGGTCATCAGCGGGAAATTGAAAGGGAAGAGGCTCTTTACCCCCAAAGGCCTCGAGCTCCGGCCGACTTCCGACCGGGTGAAAGAAGCGATCTTTAACATCCTGCAGAACTCGATCGAGAATCGGGTGGTGTTGGACCTTTTTGCCGGGACCGGCGCTCTGGGCATCGAAGCGTTAAGCCGGGGGGCGAAAAGCGCTGTTTTCCTGGAAGCAAGTTCCCGGTCACTGGCCGTCCTCCGCAAGAATATCGAGGCATGCAAGCTAGAGGCGCAGGCCGAAGTGCTGGCCCTGGAGGTCCCCCGAGGAATTCAAGCGCTGTCCCGGAGGGGGGACTCGTTCCATCTCGTTTTTCTGGACCCTCCTTACGCAAGAGGGTTGGCCCGGATTGCGCTGGAAGCGCTCTCGGAAGGTGAGATTCTGGCCCCCGGCGCCCGAATTATCGCGGAACACTCCCCCGCCGAGGACCTGGATTCCATCTCCCATCTGGAGCAGGTGGACCGCCGGAAATACGGAAGCACGCTGGTTTCGTTCTTTATTAATCCCTAAAAGAGGAACCAAGATTGATTTTTATTGGGACGCAGATTTCCGCAGATAGGCGCAGATTATCGTAAAGCACGAGGAATAAGGATCTTGAAATCCTGCAAATCTGCGTTCATCTGCGTCCAAATTTTGCCGTTGACCACCCGCGGAGGTTTCGATGAACGATAAAATTGCCGTATACCCGGGGTCCTTCGACCCCATCACCAACGGCCACGTGAACCTGATTGAGCGGGCGCTCCAGATTTTTGACAAGCTCATCGTCGCTGTGGCTTACAACCCCAACAAGACCGCCCTCTTCTCCGTCGAGGAGCGGCTGGAGATGATCCAGATCGCCCTGAAAAACGACCCCCGCCTGACGGTGGCCTCGTTCAGCGGACTCCTCGTGGAATTCGTCTCATCGCAGGGGGCGAATGTCATCATCCGCGGGCTGCGCGCCCTCTCGGATTTCGAGTACGAATTCCAGATGACCCTGATGAACCGCAAGCTCAACCGGAAAGTAGACACCATGTTTCTGATGACCGGATACAAATGGTTTTACACCAGTTCCAAGATTATCAAGGAAGCGGCTTCGCTCGGCGGATCTGTCCGAGGGCTGGTTCCGGAGATCGTGCATCAAAGGCTGAAAGATAAGCTTCCTGCCTACAGGGATGTCCATTGAAAGAAAAGGGGGAAAAGCGGAAAAGGGGAAATGGCGAAATGGACTGCGTATTCTTCATTCCCGTTTCGCCTTTTGCCCTTTTCGCCCTTTCGCCCGTTTTATTTTTGAAAGGAGTCAAAGATGAAATTTGCCGAACGCGTCAACCGCATCAAACCGTCGCCGACCTTTGCGGCAGCCGCCAAAGCCGCGGCCATGCGGGCCAAAGGGATCGAGGTCATCAGTTTTGCCCAGGGCGAGCCGGACTTTGACACCCCGGACAACATCAAGGAGGCGGCCTACAAGGCCATACGAGACGGCTTCACGAAGTACACCCCGGCGTCCGGGTTCCCCGAGCTGAAGGATGCCATTATTCAGAAATTCAAACGGGACAACAATCTGACCTACGACCGGTCCCAGGTCTTCGCTTCGGCCGGCGCCAAGCTGATCCTCTACAACCTGGCCCAGGCGCTCTTCCAGGCGGGCGATGAGGTCATCGTTCCCGCCCCTTACTGGGTCTCCTACACGGATATCGTCCTCCTGATGGACGCCACTCCGATCGTGATCCCCACCTCCGAGGAGCAGGGGTTCAAAATTTCCGCGCAGCAGCTCAAGTCCGCCATCACCCCGCGCACCAAGGCGATCATTCTCAACAGCCCCTGCAACCCCACCGGGGCGACGTACACGGCCGCGGAGCTGAAGTCCCTCGCGGAGGTGCTCCTGCCCAAAAAGATCCTCATCATCGCCGACGACATTTACGAAAAGTTCGTCTACGACGGAACCGTCTTCACCTGCATTGCCTCACTCGGGAAAGAGGTCCAGGACCAGACCGTCGTCGTGAACGGGGTCTCCAAGACCTACTCCATGACCGGCTGGCGGATGGGATACGCGGCCGGCTCGGCGGAGATCATGGCGGCCATGGACAAGATCCAGACTCAGAACGTCTCCAACCCGGTCTCGTTCTGCCAGAAAGCCGCCGTGGAAGCCCTGGCCGGGCCCCAGGATTCCGTGCAGAAGATGATCACCGAGTTTGACCGGCGGCGGAAGGTCATCGTCCAGCGCCTGAACGCGATGCCGGGGGTCCGGTGCCAGCTTCCGAAAGGCGCGTTCTATGTCTTCCCCAACATCTCCGGGCTTTTCGGCAAAAAATGGGGCGACCGCGACCGGACTCTATCCAATTCATGGGACGTGGCCGATTTCATCCTGGAAGAGGCGCATGTCGCGCTGGTGGCGGGGGCGGCGTTCGGAAACGACCAGTACATCCGGTTCTCCTATGCGACTTCCATGGCGAACATCGAAAAAGGAATGGACCGGATGCAGGAAGCTTTGAAAAAGCTGAAATAAGAATCGACAGTAGAGAGCGGAGGAGGTCATTCAAGAGCCGCGATAATTATTGAAGGACGCCCTCCTCCGCTCCGGCGCGGTTTAAATCTAGCAGTTGTATCGTTGCCCCACATATAGGTCCTCACTGACAATCTTCGAGCATCCGGCCCGCTTCGCTGCGGCGATGATCATCGCATCCCAATAGGAAGTCCGGTAACGGTGGTGAATGTCGAATTGCCTGGGTGACCCCGGGACCGATCGATCTCCGCTACCGCCAAATGGCTGAAAGAGGTCGATAAGCTTCTTAGCTTCTTTGTGGGCGATGGAACTTTCAATGGTTGAATAGAAAAACAAACAATGACGGTCCCAAAACTTTTAAGCCGTGCTTTCTTTCTCAGCTTCCTCGCTCAATTCACTTTTTCATTTGTCTTTTGCATCCTGATTCCTACCCTTCCCATTTATCTCTTACGATTCGGAGCCAAAGAGGGGGAGATTGGATTTATTATCGGAATTTTCAGTGTCTCCTCGTTGATCCTTCGTCCTTTCGTAGGGAAGGCTCTTTTGAGTATCCCCGAAAGAGACTTCATGATTGCCGGGACGATTCTGTATGTGCTCTCCTGCCTTGCCTATCTTGTCGCCCCTCCGTTCTGGCCGCTCCTGATCGTGCGGGTCGTTCATGGGATTGGCCTGGCCTTTTTTGCGACTGCCTCCTTCACCTTGTTAGCGAGTATGTTACCGGAGGCTAATCGTGGCCGGCTGATCAGTTATTACTATTTATCTTTCAACCTGGCTTTTGCCCTTGGGCCGTATCTCGGCATGCTCCTCATCAACAACTTTCATTTTTCTATTCTTTTCCTGGTTTGTACGGGGTTGTCTTTATGCTCCTTTTATCTCACATCGAAATTGGGAAAGAGGGAATCCGTCGTCCCCAACCAGAAATCCGGAAAGTCCCAATCCTTCCTGAGCCGGGCAGCGCTTCCGCCGGCCGTTGTGGCTTTTATGCTTAACTTCATATGGGGAAGTTTAGCCGCTTTTTTCCCCTTGTATGCCCTGAAGCACGGGGTTTCAAATCCGGGAATTTTCTTTATTTTCCTCGCCGCCACCCTCATGGTCGGCCGAGTCTTGGGGGGAAAAATGCTGGATGTCTATGACCGCAAGAAGGTAGGTACTTTTTGCCTGTCCGTCATCATCATCGGCCTGGTCATTCTGCCCCTGGCTAACAGCCTTGGAATTTTCATCCTGATCGCCGTCATTTTGGGAACAGGATGGGCTTTTCTTTATCCCCTCCTGACTATCCAGGTCATTGAGAAGGCCGGCCTGGAAAGAGGCCCGGCCATGGGCACGTTCACCGCCCTGGCTGATCTGGGGGCTGGTCTGGGGCCGATGCTTATGGGGACGGTTCTCGAAAAGTTCAGTTATCCATCGATGTTTGCCTGTCTCATCCTCACCGCGATCTTAAACTTCTTCTATTTTTACTGGACTATTGTGAAGAGGAAAGAATTCGTCTTGAAGGAATCGAGATGAAACCTCCGAAGAACTGAGGAAGGGGTCATTGGCCGGACGGCAAACCTGAATTGGTTCTATCTGCGGATCAGGATCTAAGCTCGACGCTCTAAAAACAAGGATCAGAATAATTTTAGGATTATCGCCAGGTCACGGGGGTGAGCTAACTACCAGATCGTAGGGCCAGGAAAAGGGTAAAAAAGGGTGACACTCTCTTGAGAGAGAAAGGGAGTGTCATGATGGAAAATGTAGAGGAAGTCAAGAGGAAGTGTAAGGGGAAAGAGAGTCGGTTTGGGAAGCGGTATGGATTTGAGTTGAAACTTCGTTGTGTGAAGTTGCAGTTGGAAGAGGGTTTGCCGGTTTCTTTGTTAAGCAAGGAAGTGGGAGTCAGTAAAGACGTAATTTATCGGTGGGTGAAGGCGTATCAGGAACGGGGAGAAGCGGGGTTACGGAATCAAGTTAGGTCCTCGGGGAGCCGGCGGAAACTCCCTGGTCCGGTACGCGAGAAGATGGGGCTCATCGAAATCCGGTCGATTCCGCTATCCTTAACCGAAAGAACCTCAAGAACAAACGGCAGGGACGACGCCGGGTCGATTTTCATGAATTTGAGACCGGTTTGGACCTTCTCTTTTACCTCCTCATCACGATCTCCCTCCCGAACGCCAAAGGAGGACTTCAGGGCATCGATGATAGGATGATAGGCAGCCCCCCCGGCCGTAGGAAAGGCACCTCCCTTCGAAGAAGGTCACATTCTCGTTGGCTACCGCCTTGCGGAATTCATAAAGGAGCCTTGATTTTCCAACCCCGGCATCGGAGACAATCGAGAAAGCCTGCCCCCGGCCTTCCTTCGCCCGCCCTAATCCGTCCAGCAGAAGCTCAACTTCCCGCTCCCGGCCTACGAAGGGGGTCAATCCCCTCTCGGCACTCACATCAAAGCGGGTGCGCCGTGAACTGGGGGCAATTACCTGGTAGACCCGGACCGGCTCCCCCGGGCCCTTCACCTGTCGCTCCCCCAGGGACTCGAAACGGAAGAGCCCCTCCGTTAATTTGAATGTTTCTCCCGTTACGTAGACCGTGCCTGCTCCCGCCAGATTCTGAAGCCGCGAAGCTAAATTGACCGTATCTCCAATCGCCGTGAACTCAAGGCGCAAATCGTCGCCCAGCGTCCCTACTACGACCGGGCCCGTGTGGATGCCGATGCGCATCCGAATCGGAGGAATGCCCTTTTCTTTGTTCATACGTTCGCTGAACCGGGCGATCTCCTGGTGGATGGCCAATCCGGAGCGGATTGCCCTTTGAGGCGCATCCTCCAAGGCAATTGGAGCCCCGAACAGAGCCATGATCCCGTCTCCGGTCATCTCATTTACCGTTCCCTCATAGTTATGGACCTTGTGGATCAGGATCTCGTACACCTGATCCATTATGGAGTAAGCTTCCTCGGACCCAAGCTTCTCTACCAGCGGAGTAAACCCCTCCATGTCCGTGAACATCACCGTGACCTGCTTCCGTTCGCCTTCAATCTTCCCCCTCTGGGCCAGGATTTTCTCTGTTAATCCGCCGGGAAGGTATTTCTGGATCTTGGCCAGCTTCTCATCGAAGGAGAGTTCTTTCGGTGCTGGTCTTGAGGCAACGGCCAACGGGTGCCCGCATTCGCCGCAGAACTATCTGCAGGAAAGACTTCGCAAGTGCACTTCGGGCAGGTTTTCAAAAGCTTTGCTCCGCACTCGGTGCAGAACTTCTTCGTTTCGGGATTTTCCGCCTGGCACTTCGGGCAATTCATGACTGCTCTCCCGGCTTTGATTTGCCTTACCAATTTAGGTGTTTGAAGAAGATGGACGAAAAAGGTTTGTTAGGCCTCATCATTCCTGCGGAAGCCTTTGGCGTGAGCTCAGTCGAATCGAGTTTTTTACTTCCTGGGTTCCGGCTTGTAGGCGACACCGGATTTCGACAGTCTCCGCCGAGCCCCCGTCGGCCATGGGTGGGGCCCATTTCCGTTATCACAGTGGGTCACTTTTCCGTTGTCATTCCCACAGGAATAGGACAAATTTACGGTGGAAGTCCGAAAGCAATGGCCTACTTTGGTTCGTGAAAATCTTCGCCTTTTCTGGAAAGAGCGTCAGAAATTGCTTTGACGTATTGCGGATACAAGTTCAGGGATGTGCCGACGGCTTTTAGAATCGTTTCATGATCGAGACCGTTGTATTCATGAACAAGCCTGTTCCTCAGTCCGGCGGATGGAGCCAGCTTCTCGGCCAACTCGGGAGGGATAATGCCAATTTCGCCCGCTAAAATGAAACTATGATAATAATCATCCGGGGCAGCATGGCCGGTCTCCACGATCATATAAGTATTAATGTCGATGGCTGCCTCAATCAACTCCTGAAGGAGCCTTTCCGTTGCTTTTCTCCTGTATATATCGCGGAAATATTCCTCTTTCTTCATCTCTTGAATCGCTTCAAGGGCCTTGAGGTTTTCCAGAATGACCGCGAGTTTCCTTTGAATAATCTCTATGTCGAGAGGGCTCATGGAAGCTCCCTTCCCTCAAGAAAATTCTGAATGGCCCTTTTCTGGGCATCCCGCAATTTTTTGGTATCAATATACCTTCGGAAGCTTAGAGAATAGAACTCGTTGAATAGACCCGCAGACCGCTCATAAAGAAGATGGCCTTTACAGACAGCCGCGAAAGCCAGGAGAGGGCTTGCCCGCCTGAGATCAACCAGATCAACCCGGTCGGTGCGCAAAAGACCGGTTACTCGATTGGCGATTCCGACTACGTCCGCAGGGCGGTCAAACAAAACCCCAAGGTCAATATCGCTCGTCGAGTGAACTCTCCCCGAAACCTGAGACCCAAAGAGCAGAACGATCTTCAACCCGGGCTCTTGGAAGAGGGGTAAGAGCGTTTGTTTTATCTCGGAGAGGGAGAAATTTATCGAAGAATTCATGGCCTTATTTTCTCATAAAGGATCCACAATTCGCACTAACTATCCTGCATCGGATTGACACTCCTTTATTAAGGCGTTACCGCCCTTATATCCCCTTTGACGCAGGGATTATAGGGCTTATTATCGGATTATTTCCAGGGATGTCTTTATCCTGGCGATGCCGCAAAAAAGATAGTGAAGAATATCTGGGAATAGTAAGATAAAACAATTAGGTCTGAACTCCCCCCACCCCCTTCTTAAGTCCATGGTGTTATCACCTACTTCCCGGCGCCGGCAGGCTTGTGTTCCAGATATCCCGGTGGAGCTTCCATTCTCCCCCCTGCCTCTTCCAGATGACAATGTACTTCCCCTGATCCATAATCTGCCCGCCCGCTCCGCTCAGGGTATACTTCCCAACCTCATAGGCAGAGTCGCCATGCTCTTCCAGATCGATGGTCTCCAGCTTCGCGGCCTTGATGCCCATGTCCATGGCGCCCTTCCAGAAGTCCTGGATGGCCTTCCTGCCGGTGATAAAATCACTGTTCGTCGGAAGGAGCTGCCCGTTTTCCGTGTAGAGGGCGCCCATTCCAGCCGCATCACCTCTCGCGAAAGTACTCATGAAAATTTCGTTGGCTGCCTGAATGCTTCCCGCTTTTGGTGCCATAATCTCTTCCTTCATCACATCGTCATCAGATATTTCACGCATTTTCGAAACGTATTGATCCCTCGAGAAAGCCAATATGCCTTTATAGTGAAGAATGCTTTTGGGGGCCTGTTCGGAAATTCCTCACGGACACCGTTTGGAAATTCCTTCTCATGCCTTCCTCCAGAAGGTTAGAGGTTATGCTGGTGGGTTTACTTAGCTACGGATGGGAAAATCCCCTAACAAATACTCCTAACCTTATTCGGAGTCAAGAACGGATTTATTTTTGCAGGGGAATGGGTGTGTGGAAAAGAGGATCTTCCATATTATTTCCGGAGGCCGGAAAAAGATTTCACCCAGGTTTGAACGGTACTCTTGATGGATTTCCAGTCGACTTGCCACAACATCACGGGCATTCTTTCTTTTTCGGCATCGTCAAAATAGGTGAGGGCTGATAAGACATGTCCAATGTCTTTGACTCCGAACTTCTTCTGATAAGAAGTGAGCATCTGCTTCAGGGGGAAAGATCTTGTACCCAGGGCATAGATGTCAACAAAATCCTTTTTTTGTCCCCTTTGGGCAAGGGCGGAAAGCTTCATGCAGGCGATGTCTGGAAGGGAAGCCAGGCGGCAACCAAACTCCGGCCAGGGTATTTCCTTCTGCAACAGGGGATAGCGGTATTCAAAGAAGGAAATCCGTACTTTCGAAATCGACCCGTTCAGCGTTCCTTTTTCAATCGTGCCGGTAATGAAGGGAAGGCCTTCTTCGCGGATCGACGCCGCGAGATCGAGAGCGTCAGGAATAGAGAAAGATGTAAACCAATCAAAATCCTGGGAACGGCGATGACCGAGATAGATGGCCAGGGCGGTCCCGCCCGCCAGGTAAAAGCTGTGGCGGGAAGTGAAAGGCGCTAGCCGCTGCAAAATCCTCTTCTGGACTACAGTCAGTGTCTCAGGATGAAAGCGCATTACATGGCTCTCCTCTCCCAGGTCATTCTCCGTTTATTTTCTAACCATTTGTTCACTTCCTGGTGAGGCAGTTCCAAAATCAGCTCCCAGAACCGCAACTGGCGAGCGCTTAACCCGGCTCCTCTTCTGGTCAAAATCCATTCCCGCAGCCCTTCGTTTTTCATATGGGCGTGCAGCCATCGGAGTGCTTTCCAATCCCCATGAGAGAGCAGGCGGGCAACCACCACCTCCCGATCTTCATCCCAGCTCAGCCGGTGAAATTCGTAATCCCAGAAAAATGGCTTTAGCCCGGCAGGAAGGTTCCCCAACTTTTTATTTTTCCTGTTCTGATCCATGGTTGTCTTTTGATCGGGCCCTTTGTGACGTTATCAGGGATTTTAAAGACCTGCAAGAAGGATTCACCTTGATCCCCGGAGAGCCAAGAGAACTTCGGCCTGGATGGCAGGGCGGAGGAACTGCAGGTGAGATGGACAATTCGTCGGTTCGGAGAGATGTTTCGATACACACCCCCCGTTGGCGGGAGCTATCGCGGGTTCGGTAATGAACAACAAGTTCACTCCCGCCGCGGCACCACGGGGATCATTCCGCTTCGCTCCACGATAGCGTAAAGGGCAATAAACCCCATGAGGACCCAGACGGCCCGCTCTAGCTTCCATTCCCTGTGGTGATAGTCCAGGTGCTGATCAATCTCCAAATCGCCGACCGCTTAAGGGGTTTTCCTGGGTGATGGATTTTTAATTTTTCGCTGGTATCTCTGCGGCCCAAATCCTCTTGGCCTCCGAAAAATAATCTTTCAAAATCCGGGCATGATCAAAGGCCAGCGGGGACGGGAGAGTTTCTTCGGTAAAGATTTCCGCTTTTTCCGCGTCGTCTCCGGGGTGCGGCGTCCCCCGGGCTTTGGCGGCGAAAACGGTGGAAATGCTGTGCCGCCGCGGGTCCCGCTGCGGGTCCGAGTAGGTGTGAAACTGGCGCACGGATTCGATCTCAAGCCCGGTTTCCTCCCTGGCCTCCCTCGCCGCGGCCTCCTCAACCGTTTCCCCGTAATCCACGAACCCTCCGGGTATGGCCCAAGCCCGGGGTTCCTGTTGCCGGTGGATGAGAACGATGCCTTTCTTCCGGCCGTCCGCCTCGATTTCGATGATGATATCCACCGTCGGGACGGGGTTTTCATAACGGAATACCTCGCTTCCGCATCTGGGACATAATACTTTTTTGCCTTTCATGCAATTCCCTCCCATTTCATACCCCGCATTTAAGCTCGACACGCATGAACACAGAATAATTTCTGAGAAATGTAACCCAGCATCGACAATATCAGGGCCAGAGCGAACCGGGGGGGCCTTCGTAGGGGCGGAGGAGCCCCGCCCCTGCAAAATCAATGGAAAGACCTTGTTTATTTCCATCATAATGGATGTTTTGCTCTGTGCAAAAGCCAATTTTGTTACCACAGGTGAGCCAATTTTCTTCCAGCTCCTGTTCCCGCAGAAATCCACAACTTCCTTGACATCGCTGGATTTTCTTGCAATAGTAGAACAAATTCAAGAAGGGAGAGCCCAAAAATGCGCAAAAGAGCCAGCCTGATTGTCCTCCTTTTTTTCGCCTCGAGCAGCCCTCTTCGCTTGTGCAACCACCAAAAAAGAGGGGGCGCCCTCTTCCCCCGAGATGAAATCGCGGGCCAGTTATTATGATTTCGAAGACGTCATTATTCCCGCGGAGATGAAATTGGACAGCAAAGATTCCTTCATTTACAGCACCACCCGTTACAAGGCGGGAGTCCTTACTTTCAACGGCCGGGTGGAAAACGAATCCCTTGCTTTGTTCTTCCAGAACAACATGCCCAAAGACGGGTGGCGCCCGATCAGCGTCATGAAGTTCCGGGGAACCATGCTCGTTTTTCTCAAAGAGGACCGCGCGTGCGTAATAACCATCCGGGAAGGGACGTTCAGCACCGCCCTGGAGGTACGGGTGGGCCCCATCGAACCGGGAGCGACGCCCGCCAGAGGGAGTTCGCCCCGTTAATCCCGGAGAATCGGGGATCATGTTGAAGGGCAAGAAGATCGTCTTGGGAGTCACCGGGGGCATCGCCGCTTACAAAGCGGCGGAACTCGTGCGCGAGCTCGTGCGCGCGGAAGCGGAAGTCCACGTGGTGATGACCAGGTCCGCCCAGGCTTTCGTCACTCCCCTCACTTTCCAGACGCTTTCCGGGAACAAGGTTGTAACCGAGCTCTTCAGCCTCATTGAAGAATCGGAGATCGGGCATATCTCCCTGGCGGACCGGGCGGAAGTGCTGGTGATCGCCCCGGCCACGGCCAATATCATCGGCAAGATCGCTTCCGGAATCGCCGACGACATGCTTACGACCATTGTCATGGCTACCCAGGCGCCCGTCCTCCTTGCCCCGGCGATGAACGTTCACATGTGGGAGAACCCGCTCTGCCAGGAGAATATCGGCAGGCTTCGTTCCCGCGGTTATCATTTCATCGATCCCGAATCCGGCGAGCTGGCCTGCGGGTACGAAGGGAAAGGCCGCCTGGCCGAAATCCCGGCCATCGTCGAGAGGATCCGGGGCCTCCTCTCCTCCCAGGACCTGAAGGGAGAAACCGTGCTCGTCACCGCGGGTCCCACGGAAGAGCCGATCGACCCGGTCCGATTTATCAGCAATCGTTCTTCGGGAAAGATGGGATTCTCCGTGGCGCGCGCGGCAGCCCGCCGCGGAGCGGAGGTCTTGCTCGTAGCCGGTCCATGCGCCCTCCCCTTTCCTGCCGGGGTGAAGGGCATCCGCGTGCAAACGGCGGCGGAGATGCGCGAGGCGGTCCTCGGGAACCTGGAGAGGTCCTCAATCCTGATCATGGCGGCGGCGGTTTCCGACTACCGGCCGAAAGAGAGGTTCCCGGAAAAGATCAAAAAAAATTCGGGGAGCCTGGTTGTGGACCTGGAACTAAACCCTGATATCCTGGGAGAGGCCGGCAAGCGCAAAGGAAAGTGTTTCCTCGTCGGCTTCGCCGCGGAAACGGAAAACCTGCTCCAGAATGCCCGGCGCAAGCTGGCGGAAAAAAACCTGGACCTCATTGTGGCCAACGACGTCTCTCAACCCGGTGCGGGTTTTCAGGTGGACACGAACATCGCCAAATTCATCGAACCCGGCGGCCTGATCGACGAGCTCCCTTTGATGAGCAAGGAAGAGCTGGCCGACCGCCTTTTCGACCGCATTCTTCAGCTGAGGAAATGATGAATTCGAAATCCCACCCGGTAAGTCTCGGGCCTGCGGCACTGCAGTCGGAGCTGCGGGACCTCGTGGCCGGCCTCCGCCGCCACCTGGAAAACGAAAAGGCCCTGGGGCTGGAAGGATGGCCGCTTCGACATTCTTCCGGGCGGCAGGAGCCTCCAGCCGTTTCCACCCCCGCCCCCTTTTCGCCCCGCGCGCTGGACACTCTGAAGGCCGTCCGGGAGGAACTGGGAGACTGCCGGAGATGCAAGCTGCACTCTTCGCGAACCCAGATCGTCTTCGGGTGCGGCGATCCGAACGCCAAGCTGGTGTTCGTGGGAGAGGGGCCGGGACGGGACGAAGACCTGCAGGGAGAGCCCTTTGTCGGCCTTGCCGGGCAGCTCTTGACCAAGATCATCCAGGCGATCCAGCTCACCCGGCAGGAGGTTTACATCGCCAACATCGTCAAGTGCCGTCCTCCGGGGAACCGGAACCCGGAGCCGGACGAGATCAGCGCTTGTGAGCCTTTTCTCGTAAAGCAGCTGGAGGTCATCCGGCCCAAACTGATCTGCGCGCTGGGGACCTTCGCTGCCCAGACCCTTCTCAAGACCCAGGAAAGAATTTCATCCCTTCGGGGAAGGTTTCACTCCTACCGGGGCATCCAGCTCATGCCCACCTTCCACCCCGCTTACCTCCTCCGGAACCCCCACAACAAGCGGGAGGTCTGGGAGGACATGAAGAAAATAAGACGCGAGTATGATCAGCTTTGATTTATCTCCGCTCTCAGGCACGGGCGGATGCAGGGAGTTCCGATGAATGGGAAACGTTTTTTCTTCGCTTTGATTTTCCTGGGCCTTTCTCTCCTGGTCCTCCCCTCGGCCAGGACCGCTCAGGAAAAGACAGGCCAGGCCAAGCAGGTTGACTTCATCAAGATCAACGACGCCATCACTCCGGCGGTGGCCGACTACATCCAGAAATCCATCGAGGAATCGGTCAGGAACGGGGCCGAGTGTCTCGTCATCCAGATGGACACCCCGGGGGGATTGGACCTTTCGATGCGGGACATCATCAAGGACATGATGAACGCCGACATCCCGATCGTCGTTTTCGTGGGCCCCAGCGGCGCCCGCGCGGCTTCGGCGGGGGTTTTCATCACCATTGCCGCGGACGTCGCGGCCATGGCCCCCGGCACCAACATCGGAGCCGCCCATCCCGTGGCCATGGGGGGGCAAGATGGACCGGACCATGTCCGAGAAGGTGGTGAACGACGCCGTGGCCTACATCGAGTCCATCGCCGCCAAGAAGGGACGGAACGTCAAATGGGCCGCCCAGGCCGTGCAGGGAGAGCGTCTCCATCACCGAGACCGAAGCGCTGCAGATTAAAATCATCGACCTCATCGCCAAGAACCTGGACGATCTGCTGGTCAAGATCGACGGGAAGACGGTGGAAAAAGCCAAGCGCACATTCAAGCTGGCCACCAAGGGCGCCAAGGTCAACGAGATCGAGATGGGCTTTCGCGAGCGTTTCCTGGCGACGGTCAGCAACCCGAATATCGCCTACATCCTGATGATGATCGGGCTGGTGGGATTGTATTTTGAGCTCTCCAACCCGGGAGCCATCTTCCCGGGGATCATCGGCGGGATCTGTCTGATCCTGGCCTTCTTCGCCTTCCGCACCCTGCCGGTCAATTATGCCGGGGTCCTGCTGATCCTGCTCGGGCGTCTTTCTCTTCATTGCCGAAATCAAAATTGCCAGTTACGGGCTCCTCACCGTCGGGGGAGTCGTATCTCTCGCCCTGGGGTCCATCATGCTCTTTGAATCTCCTCTCCCCTATTTGCGGGCATCTTTGGCCGTCATTCTTCCCACCGTGATCGTGACCGCCGCTTTCTTTATCTTCGCGGTAACGATGACCGTCAAGGCCCACATGGCCAAGCCCGCCACGGGAGCCGAAGGCCTGCCGGGAGAGACCGGGACGGCCGTGACCCCTCTCGCCCTCGAGGGGAAGGTTTTCGTCCACGGCGAATTCTGGAACGCCTACGCGGAACGGCCCATCGAAAAAGGGGAGAAGATCCGGGTCGTCAGGACGGAAGGGCTCAGGCTCAAGGTCGAAAAGCTGCCCTGATCGGGGCCGCAATTTCTCGAAACGTCGGTTTCGGGAAAACTGTTTGAAACGATCTCCGCACCCACTCCGGATTTGAAAAATGAAGGGCGTCTACCTTATCCGCCGGCGCCACAAAGAATTCACTAAATCATAGGAGGAAAAAACGATGCAATTGATTTCTTTTGCGGTACTGCTGATCCTGATCCTGATGATTCTGGCGCAGCGCCCTGCGGATCCTCAACGAATATGAACGGGGGGTCATCTTCCGCCTGGGCCGGGTGCGCACGGTCGGAGGGAAACCCCAGGCCAAGGGACCCGGCTTGATCTTTCTCATCCCGGTCGTCGATAAACTGGTCAAAGTCAGCCTCCGGACCGTGACCATGGATGTTCCCCCCCAGGATGTCATCACCCGGGACAACATCTCCCTCAAGGTGAACGCGGTCATCTACTTCCGGGTCATGGACCCCATCAAGGCGATCATCGAGATTGAAAACTATCTCTACGGAACTTCCCAGCTCGTCCCAGACGACCCTTCGTTCGGTCTGCGGCCAGGTGGAGCTCGACGACATCCTCTACCAGCGGGATAAGATCAACCTCCAGATCCAGGAAATTCTGGACAAGCACACCGAACCCTGGGGAGTGAAGGTCACCGCCGTGGAGGTGAAGGCCATCGACCTGCCCGAAGAGATGCGCCGGGCCATGGCCAAACAGGCCGAAGCCGAGCGTGAGCGGCGGTCCAAGGTCATCCGCGCCGAAGGCGAGTTCCAGGCCGCGGAGAGGTTGAAGGACGCCGCCGTGATCATCGCCGATCATCCCATGGCCCTGACCCTGCGGTACCTTCAGACCCTGACCGAAGTGGCCTCGGATAAGAATTCCACCACCATCTTCCCGATCCCCATCGACCTGATCAAGCCATTCTTAAGATTGGCGGAGCGGGCGGAGATGAGCTCGGAGCGAGCGGAAATGAGTGCCCAGCGGGAGGAGAAAGGCAAGCAAACGAGCTGATCCATTCTCCCCGATCGTGCAAGGAATAGGATGGGGTCTTTAAGAGCCCCATCCTATTTTTTTCGTCCACGTTTTTTTAACCGCAGAGGGCGCAGAGAACGCAGAGACCAATCAGTGATAAGACTACTGGGGGTTCGGTTACGCGCTGACCTCATGAATTTGGGAACACTCCGCAAAGGGCTCCTTTGCCCCCATGTGGGGGCGGAGTAATGCTGCCCTTTCGAGGCCATCTCCGCGGCCTCTGCGTCCTCCGCGGTGAAAGTATTTTCGTGGAACCCTGGAAACGCAACCTTTATAGCCTCTGGACCACGGAGTTTCTGGCCGTTCTCGGCATGGCCCTCGTCCTTCCCTTTCTCCCCTTTTACATCCGGGAACTGGGCGTGACGGAACCCGAAGCCGTCAAGCGGTGGAGCGGGCTTGTGTACGCCGCCCCCTTTTTCCTGGCCACTTTTACCGGGCCTCTCTGGGGCTGGCTGGGAGACCGGTACGGCCGGCGGATTATGCTTATCCGTGCCGTCTTCGGTTTTGCGGTCACTTCGTTCCTGATGGCCTTCGCCAGGGACGTGGTTCAGCTATTCATCCTACGCCTGGTCATGGGAGGGGTGGCCGGGTTTATCGCCGCCACCCTGGCCATCGTCGCCACGACGACGCCCCGGGAACATATGGGCTATGCCATGGGCGTCCTTCAGACTTCCATGATCACGGGTGGGGTGATCGGTCCTTTCATCGGGGGATTTCTGGCCGACCAGATCGGCTACCGCAACATTTTTTTCCTGACCGGCGGGTTCGGATTCTTAGCGGGCATGCTGGTCATCTTTCTGGTCCGGGAAACCCAGAGGCCGAAGGAGGAGAGCCAGGCCCCCGGCCTGTTCTCCAACTACCGCTTTGTATTCACCTCCCCCATTTTGTCCTCCATTTTCGCCTGCGGCCTGGTTGTGCAGCTGGCCATCATGGCCGTCCAGCCGGTCCTTTCCCTGTTCGTGGAAAGGCTCTGGTCCAGCCCCGAAAACCTGGCCACCATGGCCGGAGCGGTTTTCGCCGTCACCGGTTTCTCCAGCCTGCTCGCCGCCCCATACTGGGGGAGACGGGGGGATCGGCTCGGGTACAGAAAAATACTAGCCTTCACTCTGCTGGGAACGGGAATCTCGTACGCCCCCCAGGGTCTGGCCACCGGGGTTTACCAGCTGATTATCCTGCGATTCGTCCAGGGCTTGTTCGTGGGAGGAATTTTCCCGGCGCTCTACACCCTGACCTCGCTTCACACGCCGGAAGAACGGCGCGGGGGGGTTCTCGGGATTACCCGCAGCGGACTGCTTATCGGAAATGTCCTCGGGCCCATCTCGGGAGGGTTCCTGGCGGCGTTCGTCGGGATGAGACCCCTCTTCTTCTTCACCGCGGCCCTCCTGATCGCCTTGACCTTTTTCGCCCGGCGAGTCATTCGGGAGCGCACGACGTAAAACCGCGAGAGCGCCAGGCGCGGGGGGAAGAAGACCGCAAGTCGCGAGAGCGCGAGAGCGCGAGGGCGTAAACGGATTGTAGGCCCCCCTTGCGACTTGTGACTGGCCACTTGGGTGTTTCGCCTTGCGCCTTGCGACTTGCGCTCTCGCGGTTTTTTTCAAGTAGATTTTTCCATCTTTTCTGATTAATATCAACTTGTGATTGACCTGCACATCCACACCAACGCGTCCTCGGACGGCCAGCATTCCCCCAGCGAAATTTTCGCGATGGCCCGGGAGAAAAATCTTCGGGCGATCTCTTTTGCCGATCACAACTCGGTGAAAAATGTCGAAGAAGGTTTTCAGCTCGCCGCGGAATGGGGGATTGAATTCTTCTCCTGCATCGAGCTGAACACGCTCCACGGGGGCCTCGACCTCCACCTTCTAGCCTACTTCATCGACCCCCGCAGCCCGGAGTTGCGGACGTGGCTCGAGGAGATCCGCCGCAAAAAAATGGAGCAGGCGAAGGAAAGGGTGGAAAACCTGAACAGGCTCGGCTTCGTCTTCACCGAAGACGACCTGCGCAAGTATGCGGACGGCCGTATTCCAACGGGCAGGTCCTATCTCCAGGCCATTCTCAGCCGCCCGGAAAACCAGGGCGACCCCCGCCTGCGCCCTTATATCGACGGGGATCGATCCCGCTCCCCCTATGTTAATTTTTACCGCGACTATCTCCGGGGAGGAAAACCCGCCTTTGCGGCCATGGAAGATGTCTCGACCCTGGACGCCATCCGCAAGGTTAAGAGGATGGGAGGGATCCCGGTCCTTGCCCACCCTTCCGACACCGCCGAGGAAACGATTCTGGGACTGGTGGAAAACGGCCTCGAGGGCCTCGAGGTTTACTCTTCCTATCATTCGCCCGGGGAAGAAAAGTCCTTCCGGGCTCTTGCCCAAGACCGCGGTCTCCTCGTGACTGCGGGTTCCGATTTCCACGGGAAGGAAATCAAGCCCGACGTGGCCCTCGGCCGGGTGTTCGCCGAGCAGGGCGATTTGCTGCGGAAGTTCAAGGAAAAGGGAAAGGAAAGCGGATGGGAGAGGCTCGGAAAGTCGCCGGGGTGATCTTCGACCTTGACGGGACGCTCATCGACTCGTACCAGGCTATTTATCTTTCTTTCAAATACCTGTATGAAAAGATGGGGCTATCTCCTTTGTCCATCGAGGAGGTCAAAAAGGCCATTGGATTGGGGCTGGGCCGTACGTTCCAGGAGCTCCTGGGCCAGGAGAAGGTCGATCGGGCTCTTTCTCTCTTCTGCCAGAGATATGCGGAGGTCTTCCGGACGAATACGGTCCTCCTGCCGGACGTTCCCGAGGTGTTGGAGAACCTCCATGCTCGTGGGATTCGGATGGCCGTAGCCACCAACAAGCTCGGCCATCTCTCCCGGGCCATCTTCGAGCACTTTTCCCTGCAGAACTTCTTCGTAGCGATCATCGGAGACGGGGATGTTTCGGAAAACAAACCCAATCCGGAAATGATCTACTACGCCATCCGCAAAATGGGCGTCCCCAAGGAAGACACGGCTTTCGTGGGCGACTCGGTGATCGACATCCAGACCGCCAGGAACGCCGGCCTGCGAGTCTTCGCCGTTCCCACCGGGAACACCGCCCGCGAAGAATTAGAAGAAGCCCGTCCGACCGCGATGCTGAACCGGCTGCTGGATCTCCTGGAATATGTCCCCTGACTTTTTGTAGCCCGAGGCGGAAAGCATGGCTTTTTGGGAACAGATCAAGGATAAGACCCAGGCGCTGCAAGTGAAGCTGCGCATGGTATTTCTGGAAAACCAGATCGAAACCTTCCTGCTGCGCCTGGGAAGCCGGACCTACGAGCTCAGCAAGAAGGAACTCCCTTTCGCGGAAGACGGGGAAGCCCGATCTCTCTTTCAGGAGATTTCCTCCAGGAAACAGGAACTGACCCGGTTGAAAGAAGAATTTCAGCGAAGCTGGCGGGAAGAGTCCCGGGAATTGAAATCCAACCTGGAGAAAGGAAACGGGGCGCTGGAGCGGGTCGAGGTTTCTTTCCTGTCTCCCGCCGCCGGGAAGAAGATCAAGGAAATCCAGCTCCCCCGCGAGGTCCTCCTGGGCCCGGTTCTCCGGGGAACGGAACTGATCATCCCGGACGGGGAAACGGAGATCCTGGCGGGCGACCAGGTCACCCTCATGGGAAAAAGGAAAGACGTGGAAAAGACCGCAAGGCTCTTAAAAGGATTGCCTTGAGAGAGCCGGGGACTTAAATCTCGTTCCCGGCCCGCCGGGTCTTTTCCACTGTAGGGGCGGGGTGACCCCGCCCCTGCGAGAACCTGACCAGGTGTCCGGTCCACCCCGAATAGGTTTGTTTCATTCCCATTGCCGGATATAATGGAGCCGCTCAAAAATGGATAAGAAATCTCGATTCCTCCTGGCCTTAAGCATTCTTCTGCCATTGTCCCTCCTGCTGGGCGCATGCTCGTACTCGCTCAACTCAACGCAAGGAGTCAAGGTAAGCTCCGGTCAAATTGAGAACATCAAGCTCGGCCGGACAACGGAGATGGAACTGTTAACTCTCCTCGGGCCCCCCACGAAAAAGGAACGCGTGCTCGGGGGCGGCCAGAGGCTCCTCTACGAGTCCACGGACATCAACAGTCTGACTTTCCCGGGAGGATACCAGGCGAGCGGTTTTCTCGACCGGGAGAAGGAAGAGATTTTTGAAGTGATCCTCAAGGATGGAATCGTCCAAAACTATCAGTATTTAAAACCTTAGGGGGGATCCGATGAAAAAGGAAACAGGCTTTTGTTTCGCAGTCATCCTCATCCTTTCCGGGCTTATATTCATGGCCGGCTGCGCCGGGAGCAGAACGTACCTGCTTCACCTCTCCTACGACGCCTCGCGCACTCCCCCGTTCTGGGGAGGCGGGGCGCGGCCGATGACCGTGGCGCTGTACCAGTTTCAGGACGTCCGGCCCGATCGTCTTTACCTGGGCCGCAGGGTGTACCGGGACGGCAAGGCGGATTTTTTCAAACCCGACGAGGGAACGGTCGAGCAGGTGATCACGCGATCGGTGGTGAAGATCATGGAGAGAGCCGGCTTCAAAGTGGCCGTGGTGAATCGCGCTTTAAACCCGGACAAGGAAAATTTCCAGGAGATCCCCGGGGACCTTGCCCTTGGGGGGAAGATTGAGGCCCTGTGGGTGGAGGCCAAGAGCGGGTACACCACAACGGACACCGATGCCCGCCTTCGTCTCCAGGTGATCTGGGGGCTGCCGCAGGAGCGAAGCTGGATGACGAAGACCATCGAGGGTAGCGCCTCGGAGACCGACCGACCCCTCTACGGGCCGAAATACGCCGAGACGAAGATCAACCAGGTCCTCCAGGACGGGCTGGACAAACTGCTGAAGGATGAAACCATGCTCCGGGAAAAACTGATGAAGCAGAGGTAGAATTTCGGGGCATTGCGGATGATGAGAAGGCCGGGTTTTCCCCGGCCTTCTTGTTGTCGGGCCGCCCACGGCGGCGATTCCGCTCACCTTCAGGTGAATCGCCCCGGCCGGGAAGCACATGCGGAATTCGTTCCGCTTTCGCCGGCCTTGGATTCCCCGCAGGAGAAGGAGGAAATAATCACCCGCTGGGGGTCGGCGGCCCCGCACTTGGGGCAAACGATCTTCAAATCCTTCTCCGACGCCCCATGGATCATCTCGAACCGGTTGGGACACTTGCAACATTGATACTCATAAATAGGCACAGATTACCTCCATAAAAAAATGTGAGTTGGGAGTTGGGAGTGATAGGACCGATCCATCCGATCAACTCCCTTTCATTATTTTGGCTTTACCCTAAAGCCATCAGCAACCCGATCAACGCCCCGAAAATCACGGTGAGATACGGGTTGCAGGTGAGGCCTCAAGCGCTTCCGGTTTTCGCGGAAACGAGGCTCAAGCCGTATCCCACCGCGGCTCCAATCGCCAGCCCGGCAATAATTTTTAAACTCATGAGTTTCTCGCCGTCCTTATAAGGCCTTTTTGACAATGTTTTCAAGCTGGCTCTTGGGAACCGCCCCCACCACCTGGTCAAAGATCTTTCCGTCCTTGAACATGATCAGCGTGGGAATCCCCCTCACGCCGTAACTGGCCGGGGTTTTCGGGTTCTCATCGACGTTGACCTTCGCGAACTTGATCTTGTCTGAATACTGGGTGCAGAGCTCTTCAAAGATGGGTCCGATCATCCGGCACGGCCCGCACCAGGACGCCCAGAAATCGACGATGGTGGGTTGTCCCGACTCCAGGACTTCTTTTTGGAATGAAGCGTCGGTTACGGCGATAGGCCCGGTTCCCTCCCCCATAGTGTCCTCCTTCGTGCAATTTCTCTAACAAAAAATTACTCTTTAGGTGCCCCGATTCCAGAAAAGATTCACCCAAAGAAAATTTCTTATGCTCAGATCAATTTTATCAAACACTCTCCGTTATAAGAAGAAAAAAGGCCCGTGGCCGCACGGCTGCGTTCGGCTCTTTTTCGTGCCCTTCTTCTCAATTTCATGGCTTTCTTAAGTTGGCGGACCCTTCCCTCCGCCGAAGAGCTGGGGCATCCTCGACAGGATCTTCATGTCTCCCTTCACCTTGTACAGGCCGTCCATGAGCGCCTTGGGCCGGTCAATTTCTCCCCGCGCGATCTTCACCCAGACGTCTGCGGGGCATTCGATCGTGAGTGCAGGGGAAACTGACTCCCCCGCGGAGACTGCGCAGCGCCCTTCCGCTATGGAGAGGACCCACTTCCCGCCGCCCTCCCCCGAAATGTCGAACTGGATTTCGGCCCGCAGGTCTCCGGCGGCGGCAGGGTTGAAAGAATCGGGCATCCCCTCGATCAGCTTATCCGCCGAGGCGGGAACTCTGGCCGCAGCTTCCGGGCTGACCCGGTATTTTCTTTTCAGATAGAAGGGAGGATATATTCTGGAAAATACGACCCCGATTCCGATGCACAGGGCGAAGGGGATCACGATGGAGTAAAGAGGCCTTCCGCGACCCAGGGAACTCGAAAGAAAGCAGGCAAAAAAGATTCCGGCCCAGACATAGCTGATGCGGTAGTTGATCAGCCGGAAATCGGGCGCACCCCAGACCGATGGAGGATACCACTGCCGCGCGACCGCATAGGTGAACGGCTCATAACCCAGCAACTGGGGCAAAAGGCTCATCAGGAAAAGGGTGAAATAAAGAAAGGCCACCGAGTTGTCGACGAAAACGCGGGCGACGTTTTCCGGGAAACCATAAACCCAGACGGTTCCCGCAAGGAGAAAGCCCAGGAATGCTTTTTCGAGGTAGGTGTTGTATTTCAGGATCCTTCGCGCGCCCACGTATTGAAACAAAGCCAGGAAGAGCCCGATGACGACCGCAGCCTTGGCCTGTCCCCAGGTGGCGTCTCCCACCCGGGCGATGATCTTAAAAGCCGCGACGGGCAGGAAAGAAGTCACAAATAGCACCTTTTCCAAGTTCCGCGGCATCTCCCCCTCCTGGGTTGAGGGTTTGAACCCTTTTTCCTGTTAGGATCATCCAACCTTAACAAAAACCGGGGAAGGAAACTAGTCAAAATGGAGAAAAGCGGCCGGAAAGATCTTGAAGAAGAACTGGCAAAGCTGAAGGCCGAGTTGAAGGAGCGGGAGTTAAGCCTCCCGGCTCATTCGATCCGCCCGCATCAGCTGTCAGCCATCGAAGAGCTCGAGAACCAAATCCGCAGCCTGCAGGATCAGCTAAGTCTCCTTCCCCCGCACAATTCCGGCGATTGAAAGACAGATGAACTGCATCCGCCACCCGGATCGACCCGCCTTTTCCGTTTGCCTGAAACACAACCGGGGTTACTGTCAGGAATGCTGCGCCTGCGCGGACCCCAAAGGGCACTGTAAATTCCGTACCCGGTGCATCGCCTGGCAGATCTGCCGGAAAAAAAGAAAAAATTGACCGGAGAGAACAATATCAGGGAATAGCTCCACACGCAAGAGCGCAGAGGAAAAAGGTTAGAAAATCCTTCCCCCATTGCGGCTTGCGACTTCGCCCTCACAACGCCACCCCCGCGCCGGAAAGGCCTCGTTCCTTGCCCGGGGAGCCTCAACCACAAGACAAAATCGCCTTCGGATTTCTCTTGACAAGGTTTTACCTAAAGCATATATGTCTAGACAACTGATCCCCGCCGGGGGCCTCTCGGGACCTCGACGATCTTCCGAGAGGCAGCAAGCATCAGGGATGCGGCCACAAGAAGAAAGCTGCAAGAGGGGACATGGATCAAAATGGCCGGCTGGAATTTTCTTCCGAGTGGCGCGGGGGCCGTGAACGATTCAAACCTGGACAAGGATGCCAAGAAGGGAGGTGATCGAAGGAGCAGTTTTTTTTCATAGCGTAGGAAGCAGCAGCACTCATGAGGAGGCGAGATATGGAAGGAAAACAGGCTAAAATTCCTTTTTTTGAGCAGACGGCCGTAGGCAAGCTGAAGCAAAAAATTTACGCAATGTCGGACGCGCAAATCGATCAGCTCTTGAAAGAATACGCCATCCCATCCCCCGGCGAAATGGAAAAACCGGGGAGTTACATTCAGAACACCACCCGAAAAGAACTCGTAGAGTCTCGCCGCAGGAACGACGTCGTCATTGTCCCCGTAGGATCGACGGAAAATCACGGCCCCCATTCGGTGAGCGGCCACGATACCCTGCAGGTCTGCCGTATCGCCGAAGCGGTTCGGAGGAAAACCGGAAAATCGGGGGCTCCCATTCATATCGCCTATCCCCTTAACTATGGCTGTCATCCGCCGTGGCATCAGGGGATGTTCGGGACGGTCATGGTCAACGATGAAGCCTTCGAACAATCCATCATGCAGGTCATGTACGGCCTTTGGAACGACGGCTTCCGGAAACAGATCTGGATCAATAACCACGCTCACCAGAACGAATTGGAGAAGGCCGTCAAACGGTTCCTGAATACATACCAGCTTCCGGGCTTCTACCTCGCTCTGGAGTGGACCCGTGCCGTCCGGGAATTCTTCGAAACGGAGGAATTTGGCGGGAAATTCGCCACCCGTTTCGTCCACGCGGACGAGGCCGAAACCGCCTTCGCCCTCCTGCTTTTCCCGGAAATGATCAAGATGGAGTACGTGGTGGATACGGGAACCCTGGCCGATTTCAAATACCTTCCTGCGGGCCATTTCGACCTCTCGGCGGAAGACTTGAACCGTCCCAACACTTACAAAACCCGGGCCGGAGACCTTCCTCTCGAGGTGGTGGCCACTCCGGAAGGAGTGGTGGGAAAAGCCTCCATCGCGACGGCCGACAAAGCCAAGAGGGTGATTGCGGCCATCTGCGAATATCTCGTCCTCCTGCAGGACGAGATATTAAAAACCTGGCCGGTGGGCAGCGTTCCTGATCCGGAAAAGACCACCTTCCGAACCAATGCGGAAATGGCGCCGTACCTGAAAGAGCCCGGCACCAAGGGATGGAAATCGGCCTATTCCTTGCCGCGGATCGGTCCCTATTAGAAAAACAGCGCCGTTCCATTTCCGCAAGCCTGCTCAAATCGAATCTGGAAATCCGAAGAAAAAAGATCTGACCGGCATTCGGAAAACCGGAAATTCAAAACTACAGGAGGGTAGCGATGAAAAGAAAGGCGACTAGGGCGTTTTTCGTGGGGGCAACATTCGTAGCCTTCGTTTTCGTTCTGGGGACTTTTGCAATGGCCCAGCAACCGGTCAAACTCAAGATGACGTCCTTCCTTCCTCCTCCAGAGGTTTCCATGCTGGCCGAGATTGCCAAGATATGGCAGGAGGAAGTGACCAAACAGACCAAAGGCGGCATCACCTTTGAGAACTACTGGGGAGGGGCCATGGCCAGCCCGGCCGAGCACATCGAGCTCGTCAAAAAGGGGACGGTGCAGTTGGCCCAGACTCACCAGTGGTACACCCCGGGCAAGTTCCCCATCGGGCATTTTGAGTATGTGTTCCCTTTCGGACCGATCGATTATGAGGTGGTGGCCAAGTCCATGCGGCAGATGCGCACGGAATTTCCGGAGTTTGCCCGAGACGAGGCCAAGGAGAACGTCATCATCCTCAGCACGCCTCCGGGCGGTGTGTACACCATGCTCGCCAAGAAGCCCATCAACACGGTGGACGGATTTAAGGGAGAAAAAGTGGCCCTGATCGGGCGATTCTTCGGAAAATGGCTTCCCCCCGGGGCGCAGGCCGTCGTCCGTCCGGGCGGGGAACGGTACGACCTTCTTCAAGGCGGGGTGACGTCGGTAAACATCGACCCATTCGATCTGATGTATGCCTTCAAGCTGGCCGAACAGGCGAAATACCACCTGGGCATTAATCTGACGACGGCCTGCTGGGCCCACACGATGATGAATCTGGATACCTTCAAGAAGCTTTCTCCGGAATACCAGAAGATCCTCGTCGAAACGGGGAAAGAGATGGAAGTGAAGTCGGCCAAAGAGATCGTCCCCAAATGGTGGGACCGGGTCCAGAAGGAATGGAAAGCCAAGGGGGTTACCGAGGTCGATTTCCCCAATTCGGAGATCATGAAATGGGCCGCGACTTTGGAGGATGTGCCGGCTCAATTTGCCGCCGAGATCGAGGGCAAAGGGTACCCGGGGTTCAAGATGATGGAGCGTTGGCAGGAAATCACCGCCAGCCATGGATTTAAATGGGCCCGGAAATGGGCGGTTAAGAAATAGACGAGATGGCCTCCTCTTGCGAAGGGGGACGATTCATTTCGCCCCCCTTCCCGGAGGCCCCAAGGAGATCCCCATGACTTTGAATCAATTTGACCGAGGGATCATAAAAATCGAGAAGGCCCTCACTGCCGTTTCCTGGATCGTGACCATCGCCGTTACGGTCATGATCGTTACCGATATCGTGATGCGGTTCTTTTTCGACCATCCTCTCCCGGCGACGTGGGAGATCAGCGAAGTATGCATGCCGGCCATCGTGTTCATGGCCTTCGCCTATACGTTGACCATGGACCAGCACGTGAAGATGTCCCTGGTCAAGGAACGAGTTCCCCCCAAAGTTCAGGTGATATTTGAGATGATCACCAATCTAATTTCCTTCGCCCTGTGCGCCCTCATCACCTACTGGTCCTGGCTGCGGTTCAAAACTTCATTCGCGACCGGCGAGGAAATCCTTGCGGCGATTTACGTTCCCTGGTGGCCGGGGAAAATCATGATGCCCATCGGCATGGGATTCCTGACCCTGCGCTACCTGATGAAATTTGTCAATAATTTCGCCCACCAGGACGTTGAAAAAAATCCGCTGGTGGGGGGATGAACATGGATCCATTCACGATTGGTTTACTGGGAGCGCTTCTCTTATTCGCGCTGCTGGCCATCGGCACCCACATCGGTATCGCCCTCGCCCTCTCGGGGTTTCTGGGGGTGGTCTTCATGTCCGGGTTCGAGCAGGCTATCACCATGAGCGTGAGCGCCATCTACCACAAGGTTTCCGGCCCGGCGCTGATCACCCTTCCCCTGTTTATCCTGATGGGGTACCTGGCCAGCGGGGGCGGAATCAGCGGGGCCCTGTATGACAGCCTCGCCCTCTGGCTGGGAAAATTTCGGGGAGGGCTGGGAATCGCCACGGTTTGGGCCTGCACGGCCTTCGGGACCGTCTGCGGGTCCTCCATCGTCACCACGGCCGTTTTCGGCAAAACCTGCGCCCCCGAGATGCGCCGCCACGGGTATTCCAAAGCGATGTCCTATGCCATCTGCGCCTCCGCGGGATCGATCGGAATGCTGATCCCGCCGAGCATCCTGGCCATCGTTTACGGGATGCTCAGCGGCATTTCCATCGGCAAAGTACTGATGGCCGGGGTGATGCCCGGGCTCATATGGGCGGTCCTCTTCAGCCTCGCCGTCCTGATCATGCCTAAAATAAAGCCCAAATTCATCGAGAGAGATCCCTATCTTCAGAACGCGACCTGGCGCCAGCGGATCGTCAGTCTGAAGACCTGGTGGCCCATCGCCCTGGTCGCCGGAGCGATGTTCGGGGGGATTTACGGAGGGATCTTCACTCCCAGTGAAGCGGCGTCCGTGGCCGCCTTCGTGATGATTGTCTATTACGTGTTCATCAAGATCCTGCCCAGCCGGGGGGCCAAGCGGAAGGAAAGCCTGCGGGATTTCAAAACCATCATGACCGATACGGCCACCACATCCGCCCTGGTCTTCCTGATCCTGGGGGCGGCGACCATCTTTTCCAATTTTACCGTGTTGACCGGCATGACCAATTCGATTTCCCGGTTGGTAAAAGAGTGGGGGCTTTCTCCGATGACCCTGATTTTGCTGTTCAGCGTCATTTATTTGATTCTGGGCTGTTTCCTGGACAGCATCTCCATGCTCTGCATCACCATCCCGGTGTTCAATCCCATCATCCAGCAGGCCGGGATCGACCCGATCTGGTATGCCACCATCGTCATCGTCTCGGTGGAGATCGGTCTCATTACTCCCCCTGTAGGGATGAATCTCTATGCTGCGAAAGGGGTAGCGGAACCGGACGTCAGCCTGGAGGATATCATCAGCGGCATCATTCCTTTCCTGGTCGCGGAGGTCGTAAGCCTGATTCTTTTCCTGTGTTTCCCCATTCTGAGCACCTACCTTCCCAGTTTCGTGGGGTGAGGCCGGATGAAAAAAAGCCCCCCTTGGGACCAGGTTGAGAAGAAATGAGGATTCCGGAAAAATTTGACGTTCGCAGCGGGGTTCGGGCCAGCATGGCGCAAGCAAGGGGTTCTCGCATGATGCACAAAAACCTGGGGGAGATCGTCAAGGGGATCCCCATTCCTCTCTATTATCAGATCACTGACCTTATCCTGCGCAGCATCGAGAAGGGAAAATATCGGCCCCATCAGCAGATCCCCACGGAAGAACAGCTTACCGCGAATTTTCAGGTGAGCCGGATGACCGTCCGCCAGGCAATCAATAAGCTGGTGAGCGACGGCGTGCTCTACCGCCGGCGGGGGCGGGGGACTTTTGTGGGGGACCCGAAGATCGAACGCAAGGTGGCCAAATTATCGAGCGTGGCCGAAGACATGAGGAGGGCGGGGTTAAAGCCGGGTTCGATCATCCTGGAAAGGAAAATTGTTCATCCCACGGAAGAAGAACGGAATGTTCTGAATCTGAAACCGGAAGAAACGGTGTTGGAGATCAAACGTCTGCGCACGGCCAACGACCAGCCCATCGCCATCGGCCGCACCCTGATCCCGGTGAGCCTTTATCCCGGACTGGTGAAAGAAACATTTTTGGGGGTCGTGTCCTTGACCCAGCTTTTGAAGAAGAAGTACGGCCTCAAAATCGATTATGCTTATCAGAAAATCCAGGCGGTGAATGCCACCGAAAACCAGGCCCGGATTTTAAAAATCAAAAAAGGCACATCCCTTCTTCACATGAACCGAGTGTTTGTCAATCCCAACCAGACCCCGATCGGGATCTTTGAAACATACTATCGCGGCGATCGATACATCTTCACGTCCACCTTGTATCCGTGAAAGGCGGAGCGACACCGCGGTTTTTCAGCCCAGAATGCGAGCCGGAAACAAGGATCGCACATTAAAAAACCGAAAGGAGAAAAAAATGAGTCAGACCAAACCGAACAACCTCATCGATTGCAGCCAGGTGGATGTCAAGGATTGGCTGAAAGAGACCGACATCTGTCTGGTCCCCATCGGCAGCTGCGAGCAGCACGGCAACCATCTTCCCTTGCGGACCGACACCATTACCGCCGAGGTGATCGCGGGCCGGGCGGCCAAAAAGGCCAACGTCCCCCATACGCCCGTGGTCTGGTGCGGCTATTCCCCCCAGCACATGCGACCCGTGGGCAGCGGCGCCGGAACCATTACCTTCCGTTCGGCGACCTTCCAGGCCCTCCTCTATGACATCGGCCGGAGCCTGATCCACCACGGCTTCAACAAGATCATCTACGTCACCGGGCACGGGTCGAACATCAAAGTCCTCGACCCCATGCTCCGCAACCTCCGCTACGAAACCGGCGCCTTTATCGCCATGTACAAGGCCTATTCGGAACGGGACCTCTCCCTGGTGCAGGATATCATCGAAAACCCCAAGGAAGAAACCCCGGGCTGGCACTGCAGCGAGATGGAAACCGCCCAGGACATGGCTTTTAACATGAAACTGGTGCGCATGGACCGGGCGGTGGATCAGACGGACCCATGCGCCCACCTGGATGGGGCAGGCTTTCTCCAAGCAGGACGGCTCGTCGGGGGTCACCTTTCAAAGGCAGGAATACATCGTCATCCCCATGGAGCATCATGAGTACAGCGATGTCGGGGTCGTGGGAAATCCCTTCCGGGCCACGGCGGAAAAGGGAGAGAAACTGTTCGAGCGGTTCTCCAACTACCTGGTGGATTTCCTCGCCGAGGTCCGCAAAATCAAGGTGGAGGTTAAGAACCGGGAATTTACCAGCCGGGGATAAAGATCAGCACGGTTCAATTCATCTCCCGATGCCCTGCGAACCCGTGACGGTCCGGGACCATTCATCCCCTCAGGAGCCGATCGCTCCTGGGGGTCATCTTGTCGATCAGCAGCGGAAAGGATTTTCATGAAAATTTTGGATAAATTCAATCTGGATGGAAAAGTGGCGCTGGTCACCGGGGCCAGCCGGGGACTCGGCCAGGGGATGGCTCTCGCCCTGGGAGAGGCGGGGGCGAAGGTCGCCCTGGTCGCCCGGACGAAATCCTCCCTGGAAGAGACGGGCCGAATGATCTCCCAAGCGGGGAGCAAGGCTCACATCATTCCGGCCGACCTGTCCCAAATTGAGGAACTTCAGCGAGTGGTCGGGGAAACCGTCGCCCAATTCGGAAAAGTGGACATTCTCATCAACGCAGTGGGCACGCAAGTCCGTAAGCCGGCCGTCGAGATTGTCGAACAGGAATGGGAACACTTGATCGGAGTGAACCTGAAATCTGTTTATTTTCTTACCCAGGCCGCGGCGAAGGAGATGATCAAGGCCAAGAAAGGGAAGATCATCAACATTACGTCGCTGACCAGCTTTATCGGCCTGTCCAACGTCAGCATCTACGGGGCGAGCAAGGGGGGAATCCTCACCCTCACCCGGCAGTGGGCCGTCGAGTGGGCCAAGTACAACATCAATGTCAACGCCATCGGTCCTGGGTATTTCAAGACCGCCCTCACCGCCGATTTGTTCAAGGATCCCGAAAGATCGAAATGGGTGTTGAACAAGATCCCGCTGGGAAGGACCGGCTTGCCCGAAGATTTGGCGGGGACAGCGGTATTCCTCGCTTCCGAGGCTTCGGATTACATCACCGGGCAGATTATCAACGTAGACGGCGGCTGGCTGGCCAGTTAAATAAACCAGGAGGTTGAAATGGAGAAGTTTGAAGCCCCCTACTTGTTGGGGATCGATGTGGGTACCACAGGTTGCAAAACGGAATTGATGGACGTCAAGGGGAGCTCGGCGGCCCGGGCCTACCGGGAGTATCCCCTCATTTTCCCGAAAGTTTCCTGGGTGGAGCACGATGGGGAAGCCGGATGGTGGAAGGCGACGGTGGATACCGTTCAGGAGGTGCTCCAAAAAAGTAAAATCGATCCAAAGGATATCAAAGGCATATCCATCAGCTGCACCAACGCCCTCGTCGCGGTGGACAAGGAGGGGAATCAGCTCCGTCCGGCCATCATGCAGTTCGACAAGCGGACCATCGATCAGGTGCAGGGCATTAAAACCAAGCTGGGAGACAAGGTCATCAAGATCACCGGGAACCAGCCTTCCGCCAGCGGCACGAGCGCTCCGATCATCCTGTGGATGAAGGAGAACGAGCCGGAGATTTTCAAGAGGACCCATTATTTTCTCTGGCCGGGCGGTTTCGTCAATTACAAGCTCACCGGCGAATTCAACATGGAGTGGTCCCGCGCGAGCTGGACGTGCCTCTTTGAAACCGGTGGAAACAAGAGCTGGTCCAAGGAAATCTGCAACACCCTGGATATTCCCATGGAAAAACTTCCTCCCCTGGTCCCCTCCTGGAAGATCATCGGAGGGATCACGGAGAAAGCCGCTAAGATCACCGGCTTGGCCAAAGGGACCCCGGTCGTCGGCGGAATGGCCGACACCCCGGCAGCTGGCATCGGCACGGGCTGCGTGGCTCCGGGCAGGACCTGCCAGATCATCGGGACGACGGCCCGGCCGTCGGTGACCCTGGACAAGCCCATCTTCGACCCCCGATTCATTAACTGTTGCCATGGGGTCCCCGACTGCTGGTTCTCGCTCGGAGCGGTGGACAACGCGGGTCTTTCGATCAAGTGGTTCCGGGACCAGTTCGGCCAGCAGGAAGTCAGCATGGCCAACTTGATGAAGCGGAACGCCTTCGACCTTCTGGACGAGGAAGCCGCCCTTTCTCCCGCCGGGGCCAACGGGATTATCTTTCTCCCCTATCTTGCGGGAGAACGCTCCCCCATTTGGGACCCCTATGCCCGCGGGGTGTTGTTCGGGTTGTCCGTGACCCATACCCGGGCGGACATCATCCGGGCGGTCCTGGAAGGCGTGGCCTACACTTTCGCCCACAACCTGGAGATCTTCGAGGGCGACATGGGGATGAAGATGGACGAGGTCTTCCTGAGCGGCGGCGGATCGAAGAGCCTTATGTGGCAGCAGATGCACGCCGATGTCTCCGGAAAAGTGGTCAAAGTGGTCAAGGTGAAGGAGAGCGAGGCGATCGGCAACAGCATCCTCGCCGGGTTCGGGGTCGGCATCTACAAAAACATGGTCGAAGCGGCCGACCGCGTGATCAAGATCGAAAAAGTCGTGGAGCCGATCCGGGAGAATGTGGATCGGTACAAGAAGTTCTTCCAGCTTTATAAGAAACTGTATGCCCACCTTAAGGACGACTTCTTGGAATTGGCCCGTTTGAGGTAAGCTCGGGGGCGGGCCTCAGGCCTCCCCCTTCTTGGACGCTTAACGCTTCGCAAAATTCAGAACTCCATGAATGCCACGGACCGGGGAATCCAGGACAATTTCCTGGATTCCCGCCCTGGCGGAAATGATGGGCGTGTCGGGGGCCGTGTTGCTGATCATCGGCGTCCGGCTGATGTTCTACCGGCTGCCGTAAGACCCGGGCAAAGAGGATGGAAGCGGAATGATGAAAGGTGCGCTCTTCGATTGGGACGGGACCCTGCTCAACTCCGAGCCCTGGCTGTTTCGGATTTGGGAAAAGGCGCTCGAATCGCTGGGCCGCACCATCGATGAATCCACCTTCCGGGGGCTCGTCGGGCTGGTCGCGCGCGATATCGCCGTTACGCTTTATCCCGAAGATTCCCCCGAGACGACTGATTTGATCCTGCGCCGCCGGCTCGAAGCGTATGAAGAATTCTACAACCAGGCAAAGCCGTATCCGGATGCGGAAGAATGCCTCGAGGGCCTCTTCCGCCGGGGTTACGCCATGGCCGTTATGACTTCCAATTCCGCCGCCCGGGTCCGTGGCTGGCTCGAGAAATTCAAGTGGGATAAATTCTTTCAGGGGGTGGTCGGAGAAGGAATGGTCGCCGAGGCAAAGCCCAGCCCGCAAATCGTCCAGGCGGCGGCCCGAATGATATCCCTTTCCCCCCAGGAATGTTATGTGATTGGCGATGCTAAATGGGATATCGTCGCCGGCATTCGGGCGGGCGCAACTACCGTCCTGATCTGCCGGGAAGAGACCAAAGCGAAGGAGCTGATGGCCTTTCATCCTCATTACTGCATAAAAGACTTTCGGGAACTGCTGGGAATAATCAATTGAATTCTCTGTGGACCACGAAATGCCGGATCAAAATGCAAAGAACACCGTCCTGATTATCATCACCTTGGACACCAAGAGTGAGGAGGCGAAATACCTCAAGGAATGGATTATGGAGGACCCTTTCCTCCGATCCCGATGAGAGGATAGGCTCGCCGGGGCCCTCGGGCTTGAGCTGAAAAACATAGCCGAGTTGGTGGCCGAAATGATTTGAGGCAAGGCAAGATCGTCGCCCGTTGTCAACCTGAGGCCATAGGATGATGAATTTACCCTTCCATACCAAGCCGAGGCAAGGCAAGCTTTAGGAGAAGGATCATGAGAAAATGGGTCGAGCTGTCGCAAAAATGCAAGGAAATACTTTGCCTGGAAGGCTCTCCCGTTGCGGTCAGTCTTCGTAGGGAGCCCTTAACCGGAGTGGAGACCCCGAAAAAGGAGTTTACTTTTTGCCAGTTTACCCAGCAGGCCCGGGTGAAAAGGAAAGTTCTCCAGGGTACGGCGGAGAATTTGATCTGCTGCAAGGGCGCCAGTGCGCTCGGATTGTATGCGACCCCTCCTGGCGTGATGAGCGGGAAGCGGGACGCCGGCCGGAAGGTGAAAGACCTCCAGGCGGCCGAAACCCTGCAGAAGGAAATTCCGAAGATTTCGCCGGGAAAATTCCAGACCGTTATCGTCGCGCCCCTGGAAAAAACCCCGGTGGACCCTGATGTCGTCCTGATCTTCGGCTATCCGGCCCAGATCTGGCGAGTGGCCCAGTCCGCCACCTGGAAGGACGGAAAAAGGCTAACCTTTACCACCAGCACGAGCCAGGGGGTATGCGCGGACGGGGTCGTTGTACCGTTTCTGAATGAGGGACTGAACGTAACCCTGGGCTGCACGGGGATGAGGGTGTTTGCCGGGGCCAGCGAACACCACCTCGTGGCCGGCCTGGCCCGGAAGAAATTTCTTGAGATGATGGAAGGATTGGAAGCAACAAGCTCCCGCGATTATACTTACCCGATCCCTTACGAAACGTATGAGGCAACTCCGCAGCTTCCCCGGGCATGGACGATCATGCGGCGGATACCGCCGGAAGTGTTAGCCAACCTGCCCAAAGAGATTCAGGACATCCTAAAATAGAAAACAAGGCGCTTTTATGCCGGATCTGGTTTGTCCCGTGTGCGGCCAACCTTCTCTTTCTTCCGAATTGCATAAAAGGCTTATCGCCGCGGCCGGCCGAAAAGGGATCGCGGACACCTCCTTTCTGCTTGTTTGTCGGGACTGCAAACTGAAATCCTTCAGCCGGAATCTGGTGGGGAGAGAACTTCGGAAGGTCCCCCGGGCAAAACCCCTCGCGGTGCGGCGAAAGGAAAGACTTGAGCCCGTCAAGCAGGACTCCCGCCTGGGCACGACGGTTTATAAATCCGAGTGCTTCAGCTGCAACCAGGGATGCGACGCCGTGGTCCATGTGAAGGAAGGGAGAGTGGTCCGGGTGGAAGGGGACGCAAGCTCCCATGTCACCCAAGGGATCCTTTGTACCAAGGGCCTCGCTTCTCCGGAGCACATCCACCACCGCGATAGAATCCTGTACCCGCTGAAGAGGGTGGGGGCGAGGGGCCAAAACCGTTGGGAGCGCATCTCCTGGGAGGAAGCCCTCGACGCCATCGTGGCCCGGCTGAACGAGACCGAGAAGAAGTACGGCAAAGACGGGATTATGCTCGCCACGGGGACTTCCCGCGGTTGGCTCCTGCCCTTTTACCGCTTTGCCAATGCCTACGGAGTTCAATATACGGCCCCGGGCACAGCCCAGTGTGCCCTGCCCCGCTTCACCGCCAGCACTCTGGTGGGCGGCACGAGATTTTTGGAGAACCCCGATTACGCCCATACGGAGTGCATGCTCATCTGGGGAGCGAATCCCACCTCCACCTTCCCCGCCAAGGGCCGGGGCATGATGGAGGCTTGGACCCGGGGAGCGGCGCTGATCGTGGTCGATCCCATGTTGACCGAGGCCTCCTCCAAGGCGGACCTCTGGCTCAACCTTCGGCCGGGGACGGATGCAGCCCTCGCCTTGGGCATGATCAACCTCATCATCGAAGAAGAATTATATGACCGGACGTTTGTAGAAAAGTGGTGCCATGGTTTTGAAGGATTGAAGAAAAGGGCGGCGGAGTTCCCCCTGGAGAAAGTCTCGGAAATCACCTGGGTCCCCAAGGAGAAGATCGCCGAAGCCGCCCGGCTCTACGCAACCCGCAAGCCTTCCTCCATCACGATCGTAGTCGCGATCGAGCAGAACGCCGACTCTCTTTCCACGTGCCGGGCCATCGCCATGCTGGCAGGGCTTACCGGGAACATCGATGTTCCCGGCGGAAACCTCATCCAAATGCCCGTCCCGGTGGGTCTCTGGTTGAAAGGGGACCTGGCCCTCAACAACATTCTTACGGAGGATCAGCACGAGCGGCGGCTCGGAAGCGGGAAGTACCCTCTCCTTTCGGGAAAACACAGCGTTTCTTTTCCTCCCTCGGCCTTTAATTACGACGCCTGGAAGGCCATGCTGACCGGAAAACCTTATGCCATCCGCGCCATGTACAGCCAGGGGAGCAATATGGTCCTCTCCTACGCCAACTCTACCATGGTCCTGGACGCCATCAAGAGCCTGGATTTTTTCGCCTGCGTGGACTTCTACCCCAATGAAACCAATTTGTGGGCGGACATCATTCTCCCAGCTGCGACCTGGATGGAGAGGGATTTCGTGACCTGCAGCGACCAGGTCTCCCCGGACAGCGCCCACTTGCAGCAAAAGACGGCCCAGGTCGGCGAATGCCGCTCGGACGTAACCATCCTGAACGACTTGGCGCGCCGCCTCGGATTTGCCGACCGGATGTTTGCCACCGAGGAGTCGCTTATGGACTTCCTCCTGCAGCCGGCGGAGATGAATTTCAAGGATTTCAAGAGAAAAGGCCTGATTCGCCTCCCCTGGGAATATAAGAAATACGAAAAGAACGGCTTTGCCACCCCGACCGGAAAGGTCCAGTTGTTCGACACCAAACTCGAAAGCCTCGGCTTCGATCCTTATCCGGCCTACGTGGAACCGGCGGAAAGCCCGGTGAACGCGCCGGAGCTTGCCCGGGAATACCCGCTCATCATCACCACCGGCGGTAGAGTCCCGGTATACCGCCACGCCGAGTTTCGCAATATCTCCATCCTGCGGGAAATCGTCCCCGAGTTGACCATATTCCTGCATCCCGAAACAGGCGCCCGGTATGGGATCAAAGACCGGGACTGGATGTTAGTGGAATCCCCCCGGGGGGCGGTAGAGGGGATCGCCGACTTCACCCCGGGGATCGACCCCCGGGTCGTCCAGGTCGCCAGCCACTGGCCGGGGAAGAGCAATGTCAATCTGATCATGGACAATGAAAAATGCGCCCCGGTGGTGGGAAGCGCTCAGCTGCGATGCCAGCTCTGCCGCATCCGAAAAAAGGAAAAATGAAGATGGATCAAAAATTTTTAGCCGTGGATCTGGACGCCTGCGTGCGCTGCTATGCCTGCGAGGTGGCCTGCCGTCAGGAAAACGGCCTCGGCCCCGAAACCCGATCCAGGTGGTGCCGGGTGCAGACCATCCCCCCGCGGGAGGCCGGAGGGGAGCTCCACTTGGATTTTGTCCCCATCATGTGTCTCCACTGTGAGGACCCCCTTTGCGCCCGGTTCTGCCCTGCGGAGGCAATCGGTAAAAAGGAGGACGGCCGGGTCTTCCTTGACCAGGAAAAATGCGCCGGGTGCCGGCAGTGCGTCGCCGCGTGCCCTTACGGCGCCATGTACTTCAACGAGGTGACCCGCAAAGCGGGGAAGTGCGACCTCTGCTCTTCCCGGGTAGAATCCGGCATCGAGCCCAGCTGCGTCCAGCACTGCATCGGGGGGGCCCTCCGGTTCGTCACCGGCGCCGAAGCGGAGGAGTTAACCCGGGGACGGCATTCCGTCCGGGCGGGCCGAACGATTTACCTTTCGAGTAAGTGGAAATTGCATGCCCCCGGGTGCCCATCCGGATGTGAAAAACCTATTTCCCTCACGGCGATTTAACAAAAAAAGGAGGATATCCATGCCCAATGAAGGGAAGCTGTTCGCGTATGCCGGTAAGATCCTGCGCATCCATTTGAGGGACGGAAGGATTTTTACCGAGCCGACTGAACAGTATGCCCAGGAATGGCCCGGAGGGAACTGGAGAAAATTTTGAAAGAATTCTCCGCGGCGAAGGAAACCTGCTTGAACCACGCGCAGAGCTTCTTTTCCGAAATACCTCGGGAAACAAAACTTTTCGAAAGGATAGGAATATGGCCAAATACAAAGTGAAGCCTGTCGTCCTGGTGACTTCGGATGCGGACAAGTCGGGTTTCACCTACATGGTTTTCCCGGGGACAAAGATCAAGCTGGAGGTTACTTATTTCATCATCGAAGGCACCCCGAATAAAAGCGGCCGGGTCCTTGTTGACACGGCCACTCATGCCGGCTTGATGGCCAAGTATTGGCCGGGACAATCCAAGGACATTCAGGGTTTTGAAGCCAGCCTAGCAAAGGAAGGGATGAAGCCCGCTGACGTGGATATCATCATCAAGACCCATTTGCACCACGATCATTGCGGAAACACGTCGGAATGCCCCAATGCTCAAATTTTCATCCAAGAAGAAGAATGGGCTTTCGCCAAAGCTCCCCACCCCTTGCAGGCCCAGTATTATCCGAAAGAACTCTACGAGGGATGGAAAATCCGCCTGGTCCGGGGGGA
>CAVQIK010000009.1:0-149349 GCA_963712535.1 uncultured delta proteobacterium
AGCCTGGCTTTGTATTGAGCCAATGCGCCATACTCTTCTTCTGCGATAAGGTATTTATGAATATAGCTAATTCTGATTGAATTCAAGAACCGGAGTTCGTCAATGATGTCAGCGCCCATGCCAGCACGGTCACATATCCCTATCGAGCTGCCCGAAAGTCTTCTTGTCCGATATGATGTTACAGTCACGATAATGGCCGCGAGCGTTCAGGAAGATCCTGAGCCACATCTCCAGAAATAGCACCATCAAGGACAGGTACTCCATAAAGAACCCGCTCGCATAAGCGGCGCCAGCCCGAGCCGTGATCTCTTGGAGCCTGTCGGCGACTCGCCTGCCTTCCGTGAAGGATATCTCTGGGATCGACTCGACAGTGTAGGGCTTCCTGCCAGCGGCCGCCCCCTCAGCGAACATCTGTTCAGTGGTTAAATCGCTGGTGTCTTTCATGTCTTCTCCGCGCCAACGAAAAGCTAAGCGGGAGCCAGGTTTTTCGGCGATCCGCTTCAGCGACTGGTTCGGGAGCTTCGTCTCATGGTTCTACCTTGTTTGCCTTGAGAAAGGCTCTCAAATCTTTTGCCAATACTGCGTGACCTATGACCAACTGGGTTTGACTTCTCAAATACTGCAGGATCTCTTCGGTAACTTGGGCCTCAGAGATTGTTTCCTTGGTTCCATCCGGCTTCGTTTTTGTAAACATGAGCCCATATTTAGCTTCCTTGAGGGCTTTCAGAGCCTTTTCAATATACTCAGGCAAAGGGGCGAGCTTACTCGCGACAACACCGATAACTCGGTTACCATCGATTTCAACAAGTGGCCCGCCGGAATTGCCCGAGTTGAATGCCGCATTCACAACAATGCGGGTCACACGCTTTCCGCTCGGTCCTGGAAGGTTATCTGTTCCGGATAGATAGCCAGAACTCAGCAAGGGCGCCAAGCCACTATACCCCGCGGGATAACCCCAAGTGGAAACCTGAGACCCGATGACATGTCGATCACTTTCACTTATGGCCAGGGTAGGCGCCTTGATGTCCTGCGCGGGGGTCAACAATGCAAGGTCAAGAACGTCATCTACCACGATACTTGTTACTTTGAACGGTTGACCTTGGACGCCGAGCAAGACGATATCCTGCGCTGAGCAGCCGGCAACGACATGGAAGACTGTTATGACCTTCCCACTCTTGTGAAGAAATCCAGTGCCACTACTTTGTTTGGCTGGGCATAGGACGCGGAACACGGAAGGAAAAGCGGTGGCCCCTGAACCACCGGCTAGGTCTGTGGTCATTGGGGCAGCAGTCTGTATCTCATTGCTTGCAGCATACGAGGGAAAGGAGGAAATCGAGATGGAGAAAACCAGCAAAATCGCTGAGAGTAGGTGTCGCACTGTTTTCATTGTGTAATCTCCCGAACGATAAAGATTGTATCCGGAGTGGAGCGAAGCGGAATTCCGGATACAATCTTTATCGTTGTGCTTACATCCTTATGCCCCAACAGCTCCTGAATCGTTCGAATATCATAACCATCTTGAAGCAGATGAGTGGCGAAGCTGTGCCGGAATGTGTGGCAAGACACATGTTTGACAAGGCCGGCCTTCGCCACGGCCTCTTTTACAGCCTTCTGGACAATCGACTCGTGCACATGATGACGGCCCTGCTCCCCTGTTTCGCGATTCCTCCATCGGCTTTCCTGTGGAAAGACCCATTGCCAGCGCCAATCTGCGGAGGCGTTGGGGTATTTCCGGTCAAGAGCATAAGGCATCTGAACCCGGCCCCAGCCGTCGGTCAGGTCCTTCTTATGGATTTCCCTGGCAGTCTCAAGATGTTTCTGGAGTAGCGTTTTCAGCGATACGGGCAGCATGGTCACGCGGTCTTTTGCGCCTTTGCCGTCCCGGACGGTAATCTCGTTGCGGGCAAAGTCCACGTCCTGGATGCGGAGGCGGAGGCATTCCATCAGGCGCAACCCCGCGCCATACATCAGGGAGGCCATCAACCACTTGTCTCCCTTAAGACGGCTCAGAACGGCTTTCGTTTCCTCGCGCGTCATAACCGCCGGAAGATGGCGGGGTTTACGAGCGCGGATCACCTCCCCGAGGTCTCCAATCTTGCGGTCCAGCACATAGCGATAGAGAAATAGCAAGGCACTGAGCGCCTGGTTTTGCGTCGAGGCGCTGACTTTCTCTTTGACGGCCAGATGGGTCAGGTAGGCGTTGATTTCCGGCTCGGCCATTTCTGCCGGATGACGCAGGTTGTGGAAATAACAATAGCGTCGGACCCAATGACAGTAAGTCTCCTCCGTCCGCCGGCTGTAATGCCGGGAACGAAGGGCTTCGCGGAGGCGGTCCAGGAGTTTGGGTTTCTGACCGGCGTCAGGCTGGACAATCCGCGGGTATCGGCTGGGTGAATTTGAAAGAATGAGTCCGGAGTTAGCCTCTGGCATGGCTTGCCTCCTCTGTTGGGAAGGATTGAAAGTTATCACTTCTTGTTCAACGCTGTCAATATTGTTTAAGAGTGCTCCGTGAGCTAGCGCGAACTGCGACGGTTGGATTTCCTATAGGGAATGCGACCTTCTCTCACCATAGCAGAAACCTGTACCTCCCGCTCCAGCCGTTCCCCCAGCGCCTCGGCAGCGATATCCAGGTCATAATCTCTCTGCAATCCAAGCCAGAACTGGGGCGAATTGCCAAAATAGCGTGCCAGGCGCAGAGCCGTATCCGCCGTAATACTCCGCTTTCCCAGGACGATCTCGTTGATGCGGCGCGGAGGGACACCGATATCCAGGGCCAATCGGTTCTGGCTCAAGTCCATTGGCTTCAGGAACTCTTCCAGCAATACCTCTCCCGGATGGACCGGGTGCAACTCTTTTTTAACCATGAATTTTCTCCTAATGGTAGTCTGCGATCTCTACGTTGAAGGCATCGCCGTCCCGCCATTCAAAGCAGACCCGCCACTGGTCGTTGATGCGGATGCTATACTGTCCCACCCGACTTCCGCTCAGTTTTTCCAGGCGATTCGCGGGTGGGATGCGTAAATCAGTTAGCGATAAGGCATTATTCAGCATTCGAAGTTTGCGTAGCGCCACTTGCTGAATATCCGGTGGCAGCCTGCGCGAAAGGCGGCGACTAAACACCTTCTCCGTTTCACTATCTTTGAAGGACTTGATCACAGAATTATTTTATGACGTATGTCGTTAAACGTCAAGCGTTATAAGCGGCCCTTTAGTTGGTCCGATTCAATTGAATAGGCGTTCCAGAAATCCCTCCCAGCCTCCCTTTGGCAAGGGGAGGAGAATTCTTGCAGAAGAAGAGTTCAGTCGTTGAGGACTTCTTCGGCGGCATTGGTTAACAGCTCGCGGTATTTTTCTTCATCGTAGAAATCATCGGCGCTGACGAGGGGGAAGGCGCGGACCCGTTCTTCCTTGATCTTTGACCCGGAGTCCTTGATCAGGTAGTGGATCTTCTCTCCCGGGTGGATCTCGATGCCCGATTCCTCCAGCTGCCGCAGAGCGAGGGCGGTGAGATTGTCGACCTTGTACTCGCTTAGCTTTCTGGCGGACGCTCTTGGCCACGAGCAGTTCTTCGTTTTTCAAATCTCCGGTCTCCAGGCGGGTCAGGTAGTCCTGCAGGACCTCCCGCACCTCCCGGCTTTTTTCCCGGTACTCCTGGCTGTTCCCGCAGGCGCTGAGGAGGTCGAGCATCTTCTGCTGCGCCTCCTTGATCAGAGGAGGCGTGTCGTCGCGGCGGAAGGCCAGGCCCCGGGCCTTCAGCTTTCCGTCCTCGAAGGCCCCGAAATAGCGGGTGGCCACGGGAAAATTCTTCTTGACTTTGGAAGGCAGGAAGACCACCCACTTGTAGATCCCTTCCAGCTCGATGGGCACCTCCGGCCGCCTTGCCGATCTCGGCGCAAAGGTCCAGGACCTCGGGCCGGGTCATGCCGGGCTTGGTGATCCAGAGCGGCATCGGTCAAGGCCGTGGAGCATCCGAAACCCCCGGGCCTCGCTGATCTCCTTGGCCTGGAGCAGCTTCTCCCGCCCGTAGGCGGTCACCGCCTCGTGGGCCTCGATCCTCCCGAAGCGGGCGTTCCGGTACCCCAGGTAGCCGAAGCAGACCACCAGGAACCACTTGAGGGCCGTCTGCCTCCGGGAATAGAGCTCCTTCTCGGCGCCCTGGAGACTTTTTCATCCGCGCCTTGAAGTACCTCCGCCGCTCCAGGATCGGCCGCAGGGTCCTGGGGATCAGCCCTTCCCGTCTTCTCGCAGATGTTGTACCCCGCCTCGGGAACCTTGGGATCCGGGCAGCAGGGGCAGAGGATGGTCTCGGCGGAGATGTTGTGCTGCACCATGATCGTGGGGTACATGGAGGAAAAATCGATCTCGGCCACGTGGTCGTGCATGCCCATCACCGGCTGGAAGGTAAGCCCCCCTTTGTCCGCCACCAGAAGGTCCAAGGCGGTCTTGAACTTCTCCGGCTCGCCCTTGCGCCAGGGGATGAGGATCCCGTCCTGGATCGCCCGGTCGAGCTGCATGGAGCTGATGGCCGTGCCCGAGCCGCGCCGGGCCAGGCGCTGCAGGGGAATCTTGGAGAGCCGGGCCGCTTCCACGATCCCCTCGAAGCCGGTGACCGAGTAGAAGAAGGAGTTCTCCCGGTCGATGTGCAGCCGGCCGAAGAAAGGATAGTCCGGTGCGTTGTAAACGATCTGCCCGTAGGTAAAGTAGGAGCGCCCCTCGGTGACGATGGCCCGGCGGATGGGCGTCGGCTCCCGGTCGAACGGCAGGGGCACGCGCCATCTCTGGGAGAGCTGAAGAAGCGAAGGGATGAGGAAAGAGTCCCCGTGATCGGTAAGGATGAGGTCCGGGTCATAGCGCTGCAAGAGGCGGATGAGCTCCCGGAGCAGGTCTTCCGGAGAGCCCGGCTCGAAGACCAGGGTTTGCCCGTCGCTGCGGACGGACAGGGCGTTCCCCCTGCCCAAGGGGAGCAGATGGCTCCCCTCGCAGGAAAGTTCCAGGATGGATAAATCCGGGGACGGTGTACTCCCGCTCCCAGGGAGACTCCAGGGCGTGAATGCTCCGCAGCTCACCGCCCTCGAACTCTACGCCGCAGCGCCCCAGGGGAAAGAGGCCCCGGCTGTACAGGTAATACTGGCCCAGGGGGATGTCGCAGTTGAAAAAGGAGACGGTATCCTCCAGGGAAGGCAGCTTGCGCAGGAGCCGGGGAAGGCGGTCATAGTCGGAGATCTCCAGGGCCAGGACGTCGATCTCCTTCCCGCTCCAGAGTTCTTTTTTCTCTCTCCCAGGAGTAGCCGGCGGCAAAACCCTTCTGCACGGCCGCTTCCGCCAGCCGGTCCAGGATTCTCCTTTTTCCCGCGGCATAGATGGGAAAACGGAAAGGGTCTTCCAGGCGGAGAAGCTCTCCCCCGGTCGGTGCGCACCCAGAGGACCATCCGGTCATGAAGGGGATAGACGTCCAAAAGACAGCCGGTGAGTTCCATAATATGAGAGTTGGGAGTGTTGAGAGTTGAGAATTGCGAATCACCGTCACCGTGGCCCTTCGACAAGCTCAGGCCGAACGAGCTAACCTATTGAGCTTTTATGTGTCGTATCGTTCATCGTGAGCTGTGCCGTTCTGGTGAGCTTGTCAAACCATGAACGGACTTACGACACAGTGTCTCAGAGGAGACGAGGGATTCGATCTGGATTTGTTTCTTTCAGCCTCTTCAGGATCTCGGCGAGGAGCTTTTCGTGCTCCAGGCAGATGGAGAGGAGGATGGATTCCAGGGGCCAGGGGCATGGGAGGCGTAGGCCGCGGCCTGGACGTGCAGCTTGGCCCGGTCGAACAGGCGGTCGAAGGCCTCCTGGTCTTCCTTGCGCAGCGCCCGCCGGAATTTCTTCCACTCCTCGTACTCCCGCTCCAAAACCTGGCTGAAAGGTAATACCGTCCGGCCCATAAATAGCTCCTCCTGATAAAAGACAGCTCAGTCTGAATGCCAGATTGCGGGGTTAAGAATGCGATACCCGTGTAGCTGTTTCAAAAGTGAAAAAATTGACCTGCTCCACAGGCCGTCAAAATGACAAGACCTTTTCATGGCAAAATAGTACGGAATGGCGGAAGATCGCATGGGCGATCAGGTGTTAGGCGCGAACAAACAGTCTTTTGCTTGGGGGCCCGGCGCGAGCATTTTTTTTATTTCGGCGATCTCGTTCAAGAGGGCATTGCACTCCTCTTTGCTCAGCAAACCCAGATCGCGGGCGAGCAGAAAGAGATACTGCAATTCACTCGCGGATTTCCTGGCCGTTTCGAAGACCGCCCGCAATTCGTCCTCCTGGTTTCGGCCGCACCCTCCGGCAATATCCATGGGAATGGAAACCGACGACCGCCGCATTTGATTCTTGAGGCCATAAAAGTCCCCCGGGGAAAATTTTTCGGTGGTGCTGTACACCTTCAGCGCCAAATGATGGCTCTTCACCCAGACCTTCAGTCTCCGGAAGTCTTTCATGGCCTGCTCCTGCAAATGCGGATTGCGGATTCAGATTGGGGGAATGTAAATTCGCCTCCAAAAATGCGGATTAATTCACGGGGCAGCGTTCAGCGATCCGCGAAATTTCGTAACTGTTTAGCTCCTATGAAAAGTGCCCCAAAATTGCGAGGGAATCTCAGAAATCCCCCTTAATCCCCCTGAAGCTGTGAAAAAATCCGGGGGAATGGAAATTGGCGGGCGGTACCATGTCCAGGGGACGGCAAAAATTTCCCGGCCAAAAGAGGCACAGATTCCCTCTTTGCCCGCGGGGTACTGAATCACCGTTTCGCGTGACAGCGGCAAATGGAAATCATCTTGTAATTACCTGGGTTACCCCGGATTTGCCGGCGTTCCTTTGCGGAACTCAGGTGGACCGAATGGAGATAAGAACATCCCGCCGATTTTGGCCGGCAAATTTTTGCCGTCCCCTGGACAACAAGAGAGGCTGTATGCATCATCGGTTTAATTTTTTCACAGGTTCCCTTTTTCAAAGGGGGAAACCATATCTCCTCCCTGGGAAAATTGGGAAGGAGATTTCTGAGAACTCTTTTTAAACCGCTAAATTGACACGAAATTTCAAAATATTCCGGGCGGACTCGAGGCTCCCTACAATCGGCGCCCTGGTGGGTGGCCCTATGTTAGTTTCTTGAATTCTTCGAACACCTCCCACGGTCTTCGAAAGGTGAGGGGCGGCTTGTCCAGGGCTACCTGGAGGACATCGGAAGAGGATTTCAATTTCAAAACCGCGTCGGAAAACCGCGCCAGGTCCCGCAGGAGAAAACTCCGGCGCTTGTTGAACCCGGAGAAGGATTGGCTCATGAGGAAAAAAACGCCTCGCTCGCTCATTTCCTGCACTTTGGACAGCATCTTCCGGAAGAGAAGGGCCGCCTCTTCGCCGGGCACATCCTCGTCGAAGAACATCGTGCACGGCCCCAGGAAAACGACGAGGCAACGCCCCCCGGGTGAGACAACGGAATCCAGGCGCTCCCGGATCAAGGTGGACAGCTGATGACAGGTAAAGGCCCGGGCCACCGAAATCTTTTTCAAAAGCTCGTCCGGCTGGAGTCTTTCTTTTCGAGCAAACTTGGAGATGATGTATGGGTCAAAGGAATTGGCCCCGTCCGCGGCCACGACTTTAAACCCGACCGATGCGGCGAACGCCGAAAGGTACACCGTGAGGCTCTCCGGCCGCTCCCCCACCAGGAGAGCTTTCCGCACCGGTTTCCCGGCCGGGAACCCGGGGACGTCCAAAAGAGGAAAAAAGTCTCCTTTTGTTTTTTCTAGATCTTTTTTCATGGTTAAAGAATGAACCACAGAGGACACAGAGCACGCGGAGGATCGATAGACGAACTCTAAGATAAAATTCAAAAGAATGGAACTGGGAATGGCCCATAATATTTCCGGGCGCTATTCGGCGAGTGGTTTTTCCAATTTATATCTTTCTCTGCTTGCTCTGTGCGCTCTGTGGTTTAGAATTTTACAGTTTCCGGTACGCCACCCCGACCACTTTTCCCAGCACCCGAAAATTCTTTTCGCCCTTCCCCACCCGGATGGAGGGCATGGCCGGGTTGTCCGATTTCAGCACGACCGCACCTTTCTCCCGGAAGATTCTCTTCACCGTCACCTCCCCGTCGATCATGGCGAGGATGATGGTGCCCTCGTCGGAAAAATCGCCCTGCTTCACCAGGAGGTAGTCTTGGGGCAGAATGGTGGGGACCATGCTCATCCCCTCTTTTTCCACCCGGACCATGAAGAGGCCGGACCCCTTGGCCCATTCCTCCGGGACGGGGACGGCCCCTTCGATGTTTTCCACCGCTTCCAGGGGAGGCCCGGCGGCGACTTTGCCCACCACCGGGATGTGTTGCACCGCGGAAAAAGGCCGAAAAACCTGGATCCCCCGGGATTTGGAAGAACGGGTCAAGCTCCCCTTCTTCTCCAGGGCGCGCAGGTGGTCAATGGCCGCCCGGTAGTCAATCTGAAAATGTCCCGCGATCTCCCGCACTGTGGGCGGATACCCTTGATCCGCCGCAAAAATCTGGATAAAGTCCAGGATCTGTTTCTGCCGCGGGGTAAGGTCCATGCTGCCTCCTGCCTGAATGAATTAATTGACTTCCGGGGAACGCAGAACTTATTTTCACGATACTCATCATTTGATGAGGTGTCAAGAGAATTCTTTATCCGGCGCCCCGCCGGATCGCCCCTACACAAGGCACCCGGCGTGAAAGAATTAATTTTCCTCCCTCGGGCGAAAGATCATATAATGGACGAAGAACCGGTTATCAAAGGTTGTACTTCTCACACTCAAAGGAGAGAAAATCATGGAATTCAAAGGGAAGCAAAACGGAAAAGAACCTCTTGGCGGCTTTTGCCGGGGAATCCCAGGCTAGAAACCGGTACACCTTCTTTGCAAGCGCGGCGAAAAAAGCAGGGTACGAGCAGATTTCGGCCATTTTCCTGGAAACGGCGGATAACGAAAAAGAACACGCCAAGCTCTTTTTCAAGCTGCTCAAGGGGGGAGAGGTGGAAATCAGCGCCGGCTACCCCGCCGGGATCATCGGCGAGACGGCCGCAAATGTGAAAGCTTCGGCGGCGGGAGAAAATTTCGAGTGGACCACGCTGTACCAGGGCTTTGCGAAGGTGGCGGAGCAGGAGGGTTTCCCGGAGGCATACCGGGCTTTCAGCCAGGTCGCCAAGGTGGAACAATTTCATGAAGCCCGGTACCTCGCCCTGCTGAGGAATCTCGAGGGGGGAAAGGTCTTCCAGAAGGGTTCACCGACCCGGTGGCACTGCCGGAATTGCGGGTATGTGCACGAATCCGTCGCAGCCCCGGATGAATGCCCGGTGTGCAGCCACCCCCGCGCTTACTTTGAAGTATTAGCGGAAAATTATTAACTGCGGATTTCGGATTGCGGATTGCAGAATGAAGACGAAATTTAAGGGGCGACCCGCCGGGTCGCCCCTACTTATGTTTAGGGTATTTTCTTTTTCCCATGGGAGGGGCCGCGTCTCCCCGGCGAAGGGTTCTTTAAAAGGGTAAAAAGCTCTCTTTCTTTCTCCTCCATTTTTCGCCGCTCCCCTCCGCCGCTCCCTCATGATCATAGCCCGCCAGGTGGAGGATGCCGTGAATCAGGAGGAAGAGGATTTCTTCCTCCCCTTCCCGGCCCGCTTCTTCGGCCTGGCGCCGGGCGGTTTCGGCGGAGATGACTACATCCCCCAGGATTCGGAAATGCGCGGGAGCATCCTGCTCGACGTTCATGGGAAAGGAGATCACGTTAGTGGCGCGGTTTCGCCGGAAATACCGGCGGTTCAAGCGGGTGATCTCGGGGTCATCCACGATCACGATGCTGAGTTCATGCCCCTCGATATCCCAGTTCGCCCAGGATCTTTCGCGCCGCCTTCCGGATCTTTCCGGAATCCACCGCCACCCGTTTCTGCCGATTGCTCACGGAGATTTCGCCCGGCAATCTTCTCTTCCTCAGGGATTTTTGCCGCCCTCTTCCCTGGTTCCTCCTTGTTCCGAAACGGGAGGGGCGGGAGAGCGGGAAGGAGTCCTTCGGGAGGCCTGGTCATACGCCCGGATGATATCCTGCACCAGGGGATGGCGCACGACGTCCACCTCGGTGAAGTAACTGAACTCGATCCCTTCGATCCCCGCCAGAATGTTCCGGGCTTCGATCAGCCCGGAGATCTTGCCGCTGGGCAGATCGATCTGGGTGATGTCCCCGGTGATCACCGCCTTGGAACCGTACCCCAGGCGGGTGAGAAACATCTTCATCTGCTCCGAGGTCGTGTTCTGGGCTTCATCCAGGATGACGAAAGAGTCGTTCAGCGTCCGTCCCCGCATGAAGGCCAGGGGAGCCACTTCGATCACCCCTTTTTCCAGCAGGCGCGAAGCGGTCTCGAAAGTCCATCATGTCGTGCAAGGGCGTCGTAGAGGGGGCGAAGGTAAGGGTTCACCTTTTCCAGGAGGTCCCCGGGAAGGAATCCCAGCTTTTCTCCCGCCTCCACCGCCGGCCGGGTCAGGATGATTCGGTCCACTTCTTTCTTGGTCAGGGAGGCAACCCCCATGGCCATGGCCAGGTAGGTCTTCCCCGTCCCCGCCGGCCCGATGCCGAAGACGATGTCGTACTTGCGAATGGCGTCGATGTAGCGTTTCTGGGCCAGGCTCTTGGGGGTGATCAGCCGTCGTTTGGAGGAGATGTAAACCGTGTCCAGGAAGATATCTTTGAGCTTGGCCGAATGGTTCCCGGAAAGGATTCGGATGGCCGAAAGGATGTCGTTGGGATAGAGGGGGTGCCCTCGGCGCAGAATCTCGTACAGTTCGTTGAGGAGCTTCTCGGCCAGCTCGATCTTCTCCGGCTCTCCGGAAACGGCGACGGTATTGCCCCGGGCGTGAATCCGCACGCCGAGGTTTTTTTCGATGAGCTTCAGGTTCCCGTCGTTCTCCCCAAAAAGGAGCTTAACCGCGGCGGCGTCGCCAAACTCGACCCGGCGCGAAGGAAGATCATCCGCCTTTGATTTCAAATCCGCCTGTCTCCTCCAAACGAAGTTGTTCCCCAAATAAAAATGCCCTCTCGGGTCGGAGGGCACAGGGAAGAAAGAGAGCCGTTTCTCAATTTTTCGCTTAAGCCTTTGCCTTTTTTCTTTAAATATACCATAAACTCCTTGGATTTCAACAATGTTCTTGAATGGCCCGGCGCTGATAGCTTAAGATAAAAAAAGTGTTCAGTGGGAGTGTGAGTGTCAGGAATCAAAAAAAAATTAGTGCCAAAGTGGCATTTTGGGGGGGAAGGGCTTCAGGAGAATGAAAACGGGTGGAATGAGAACCAAAGGACAAAGAGATAGGGAGCACAATTTGGACGATCTCCTGAAGATCATGGCCAGGCTGCGAAGCCCCTCCGGGTGCCCCTGGGACCGCGAGCAGGATGAAAATACCCTGAAAAAATACCTGATCGAGGAAGCCTACGAGGCTCTGGAAGCGATTGAAGCCGGTTCTCCGAAAGAGCTGCAGGAAGAGCTTGGGGATCTCCTCCTCCAGATCATTTTTCTGTCCCGGATCGCGGAAGAGAAAGGGGAGTTTACTTTCTCGAATGTGGTCCACGATCTAGCCGCGAAATTGATCCGACGGCACCCCCACGTCTTCCCCAGCCCGGATCATCCGGATGTTCGCGCGGAGAGCGCGCGGGACGTCGTCAAAGTCTGGGGCAAGGTCAAGGAAAGCGAGGGCAAGTACGCCAAGCGCAGCTCCCTCCTGGACGGACTCCCCCTGGCCCTTCCGGCGCTGGAACGGGCGCGGCGCATCTCCGAGCGGGTTTCCCGGGTCGGTTTTGACTGGCCGAACAGCCGGGAGGTCTGGAAAAAAGTCGAGGAGGAGATGGCGGAGCTGAAAGAGGCCGAAAGGGAGAGCTCCCGCGAGGGGATGGAGAGGGAGTTTGGCGACCTTCTTTTTTCGCTGGTGAACTGGGCCAGGTTCCAGGGGGTGTCCAGCGAAGAGGCGCTGCGCAAAGCCAACCGGCGCTTTGCCCGGAGGTTTTCACAGGTGGAGAAAGGCTTGCGGGAAAGGGGGCGCCGGCCGGAAGAGTCGAACCTGGAGGAGATGGACGAACTTTGGAATCAAGCGAAAGAAAAACGTGAGGAGTGAGGAGTGAGGAGTGAGGGGTGAGGGGTTAAATACTAACTTTTCACTCCTCACCTCTCACTGTCCTTATGATATCGATTCATCGCTTCCTGGGGGCCTTCCCGGAGAATCGTCTCCACCGCCTCCGCGCCCCGGCTGATCACGTCTTTGAATTCTTCCCGTTCGGCTTCCGCCCAGGGGCTCCAGCACAAAATCCGCGGGGTCCTGGCGGGGGTTTTCGGGCCGGCCGATCCCCACCTTGCAGCGGACGAACTCATCGAACCCCCCGAGCGCCTCCAGAATGGACCGGATCCCTTTGTGGCCCCCGTGCCCGCCCCGGAGGCGGATCCGGATTGTGCCCCAGGACAGGTCCAAATCATCATGGACCACGATGAGGCTCTGCGGGGGGATCTTAAAAAAACGGAGAAGCCGCGAGACGGCTTCTCCGGAAAGGTTCATGAAAGTCTGGGGTTTGGCGAGAAGAACCTCTTCCCCCCCGATCTTCCCCCGGCCATAGACGGATTTCAACCCTCTTTTGCCGAGTTCGATGCCGTGTTTTTGAGCCAGGCAGTCGATGAGGAGGAAACCGGCATTGTGCCGCGTCCAGCGGTAATCCCGGCCGGGGTTCCCGAGGCCCGCGATGAGTTTCAACCAGCCTCCTCAGAGATCGGCTACTTCTCCTTCTCTTTCTTGGGTTCCTTGGTCTCCTTGACCTCTTTGGCCTCTTTGGCCTCCCCCGCCTCGGCTGCCTCTTCCTTCTTCTCGCCAATCCGCTCCGGCTGGGCGATCTCCTTCTCCGCTTCCGGAACCGCAACCATCTCCTCGAACTTCGCCTCGGAAATCGGCGGGGTGACGCTGGCCAGGCTGATGTTGGGGTCGGTAATGATTTCGCACGCCGTGGAAGGCGGAATGTCCCGGGCATGCAGGGAATCGCCGATGTTGAGGGCGCTCACGTCCACCTCGATAAACTCCGGGATGTCGGAGGGGAGGCAGCGAATGCGCAGTTCGCGCAGGGTCTGCCCCAGGATCCCGCCGACCTTGGCTCCCTCGGGCTTTCCCGTGAGATGGATGGGAATTTCGACCTCGATCTTTTCATCCATGGCCACGGCGTAAAAATCCGCATGGAGATAGGACCGGCTGATCGGGTGGACTTGAAGGTCTTTGAGCATGACCACTTGTTTGCCGACCTTTTCGCTCCCCGGCCCGCTCACCTTGAGGCCGATCAGGGTGTTCTCGCGCGCTCCGCTGGTCAGAATTTTCTTCAACTGCTCGGGCTTGAGGGTAAGATGAAAGGTCGGCATCTTGCGCCCGTAAAGGACGGCCGGGATGCTTCCCTCCCGCCGCATGCGGCGGGCCTCCCCTTTTCCCTTTTCCGTTCGGACCTCCGCTTCTAAGTCTCTCTGTTCCATGACTCCTCCTTAAACGAATAGAGAGCTCACCGAGTCGTTGCAGTGAATTCTCTTGATAGCTTCGGCCAACAGACTGGCCACCGACAAAACTTTGAATTTGCGGTTTCCAACCGCCTCCGCCTTGAGGGGGATGGTGTTGGTCACCGTAAGCTCCTGGATGATCGAATCATTGATCCGCTGGACCGCCGGGACCGGAGAGCACCGGATGGACGCAGCAGGCATACACACCTTTGGCGCCCTTCGAAGGCCAGCGCAGATGCCGCTTCCACCAGGGTCCCCGCCGTGTCCACCATGTCGTCGAGGATGATCGCCTGCAAGCCCTTGGACCTCCCCGATGAGGTTCATGAACTTGGCCTTGTTGGGACTGTCCCGGCGTTTGTCGATGATGGCCAGGCCCGCTTTCATCCTTTTGGCGAACGCCCGGGCCCGCTCCACCCCTCCGGCATCGGGGGAGACGATGACCATCTGCCCTTCAACGCGGCTGCAGGTGATTCCAGAAGAACGGGCGCGGCGAAGAGATGGTCCACGGGGATGTTGAAGAATCCCTGGATCTGCCCGGCGTGCAAATCAATGGCCAGGACCCGGTTGGCCCCCGCGGTGGTGATCAGGTCGGCAACCAGCTTGGCGGTGATCGGCGCCCGGGGCGATACCTTCCGGTCCTGCCGCGCGTACCCGTAATAGGGAAGGACGGCGGTGATCCGGTTGGCGGAGGCCCTCTTGAGGGCGTCGATCATGATCAGGAGCTCCATCAGGTTGTTGTTCACCGGCGTCGCAGGTGGATTGAATGACGAAGACATCCATTCCCCGGACGCTCTCGTCGATGTCGACCTGGATCTCCCCGTCGCTGAAGGTCTTCACGTTGGCCTTGCCCAGGCAGCCGCCCAAAATGCCGCAAATCTCCTTCGGAGAGGGGAAGATTGGAGTTTCCCGAAAAGATTCTCATCTGGTCCAAAGTTTTCGCCTCCTTCTAATAAAATGGGACGCAGATTTTCGCAGATCAACGCAGATCATTACAAACGACCTAAGCAAATGGGGATATTGTCCTCTTATAATCCTGAAAATCTGCGTTTATCTGCGTCCTAAAAAATTTTTGGCTGGGGCGGGAGGATTCGAACCTCCGAATGCGGGTTCCAAAGACCCGTGTCTTACCGCTTGACGACGCCCCAGCAAGGTCCTTTCCGTCGCATTCAGGCCGCGCATCCAGGCGGAAGATCCTCTTGCCAAGTCCTCCCCTTCGGGCTTCTATGCGCCCCGAAAATTAGCCATTGGACAGGATAACACAGTGCCCCGAAAGATACAAATGGTAAATTCAAATTCCCCGGGTGATGACCGTCTTCCAACCCGGTGGAAGCGGAATCTGTCCTTCGACTCGCCTTGCCTCGTCCGCGTCCTCGAACAGCCCGAAAATGACCGACCCGCTCCCTGACATCAGCGCCCCTTTCGCCCCCTCTTTCAGCAACCGTTCCTTCATCCGGGCGATCTCGGGATAGCTGGCGAAAGCGGGGAGCTCCAGGTCGTTCTTCATCACTCGAAGAAGAGACTTCAGATCGGGGTAAGAATCCGGCAGCGGACTTCCCTGCTTCTTTCCCCCGGCCAGGCGGTCGTAAGATTCATAAGCCCAGGCCGTAGAAATCCGGAAAATGGGGATGAGCAACAAAAACCAGAGCCGTGGGGGAACCCGGACCGGGGTTAACTTTTCGCCGATGCCCCGCGCGACGGCAGGTCTCTCGTGGATGAAAAAAGGGACATCTGCTCCCAGCCTGGCCCCCAGGCCCATCAGGAAATTTTTATCACGTCCCGTCTGGAAAAGCTCATTCAGAGCCACAAGGGTAGCGGCCGCATTGCTGCTCCCTCCTCCCAGCCCCGCGCCCACCGGAATCGCCTTCCGGATTCGAATTTCCAGATTTTCCGGAATAACGTTTTCCAGGCAGAAGAGCCGGGCAGCGCGGGAGGCTAGATTCTCCATCCCCCCGGGGGCGCCTTCCCCTTCCGAAATGAGCCGGATGCCCCGGCCTCCTTCCCGGATTTCGCACCGGTCAGAGAGATCGATCCGGTGCATCAGGGTCTGGATATGGTGATACCCGTCCTCCCGCTTGTCCAGGACCTCGAGGTGAAGATTCACCTTTGCCGGCGACAGAAATTCCATGGCTACTTCGGGGCGCGGAACGCCAGGTACAGATTTCGCTCCCCCCGCTTGATCAGCAGGCGGACCACCTCATCTTTCTTCACTTTCTCGACGGCATTCATGTAGTCGGCGAGTTTCCGAATCGGGTGGCCGTTGATCTCCCGGATGATGTCGCCCCGCTGGACCCCGGCCTCCTCGGCCGCGCTCCCCGTCTCCACCTGAGTCACGATGACCCCGGCGAGGTCTTTGAGCTGGAGTTGCCGGGCGACCTCCGGGGTAATCTCCTGAACGTTCATCCCCAGTTCGGCCTTGGCTTTTTCTTCCACGGCCGGGGCGGCCTCGTCCTTCAATTCGCCCACCTTGAGTTTGATCTTCAGGGGCTTGCCCTCGCGCAGGACTTCCACTTCCACCTCTTTCCCCACGGGCGTGGCGGCGACCATTCGCGGGAGCTCGTTCATCTCGTCGATCTCTTTCCCGCCGAATTTGACGATCACATCGCCGCGCAGGATCCCCGCCGCCTCGGCCGCCCCCCCTGGAATGATGTCGGCCACCAGCGCGCCCTTACTCTTCTCCATCCCGAAAGACTTCGCCAGTTCGGGCGTCATCTTCTGGACGTAGACCCCGATCCCGCCCCGGGTCACTTTCCCCTTCTCCTTAAGCTGGGGGAGAATCTCCTTGGCGACGTTCACCGGGATGGCAAACCCGATTCCCTGCCCCGTAGCCACGATGGCCGTGTTGATCCCCACCACCTCGCCGTTCATGTTGAAGAGAGGGCCTCCGCTGTTTCCCGGATTGATGGAAGCATCGGTCTGAATGAAGTTGTCATAGGGACCCGAGCCGATCACCCTCCCTTTGGCGCTCACGATGCCCACCGTAACGGTCTGGGAGAGGCCGAAAGGGTTTCCGATGGCCATGACCCACTCGCCGATCTCCACTTTCTCCGAATCGCCCAATTCCACCACGGGCAAGCTGTTCCAGGATTTGATCTTGATGAGGGCGATGTCCGTTTTCGGGTCCCGGCCGATCACCTCGGCATCGTATTCTTTTTCCGTCGAGAGGCGGACGTGAATTTCGCTCGCTCCCTCGATCACGTGGTTATTGGTGATGATGTGGCCTTCTTTGTCGATGATGAAACCCGACCCGAGAGAGCGCTGGACAAAATCTTTCTGGGGAGCGTCGCCGAAAAACCGATTAAAGAAATCCTCCCCGAAGAAATCTCGAAAAGGATCGCGCTCCCGCGAAGGCGGCGAAAACTGGCGGAAAACTCTCCCTCCCCCTTTCACCACCTTCTTGGTGCTGATATTGACCACTCCCGGCTTCAGCCGCTTGGCGAGGTCCACAAAGGTGTTGGGCGCAAGGGAAGCGGGAGCATTCGTCAGGGCAACTTTCTGGGTGCCCATGAGAGTCGAGGGGGCTCGCGAGCGGCCGGATCCCAACAAACGAGGCCAGCAGGAGTCCAGCGGCCAGTCCAAGAACGGCCACCAGGGCAAAGCCGAGGAGTCCAAAACGCCGCGATGCCGGCCCGAATCGTTCATTTGCCGTGTTCATTCTTCTACTCCTTCTCTATTCGGCCCGGTCGCAAGCCGAATTCGCTGCCGGCCCGGGCTCCGTGCCCGGACCTTTTCCCTTGTGCCCGGAAAACAGAATGGAGGGAGGGATGGAGGATTTTGTGTGGGCGATACGGGTCCCTTTCGCGCGCCTCAGGGCTGGCTCGTCCGGACGTACCTCCATCGGAGATCGGCCAAGAGATGGTCCAGTAACTTTTCCTCGTCGGGGGTTAAGTTTCCCTGCGTTTTGTCCTTGAGCATCCCCAGCATGTCGATATTTTGCTTGGCCATGGGAAGGTTCTTCTCAATCTTCTGATTTACGGGGTCCAGGACCTCTCCCAGGTGCATGAGCGCCGAGGTGCTGAGAGACAGGATAAAAGAGGAGAAGCTGATCTCGGGCAGCTGCGGCTCTCTTTCTTCTTCTTGCGTTCTCTCAGGCTCTCCCCGGCCCGGTCTTTCAGCGCCTTCCGTTTTGGCGGGTTCCTCTTTTCCGGGCTCGCTTTTGGCCGAAGACCTTCGGTCCCGGATGGTGAATCCCTTCTTCTCTTCTCCGCTTTCCATGCAGCCTCCATGAAAAAGTGAAATGAAGAATAGAGGAGGAGGAAAACTTCCCGACCCCCCTCACCGGTTCTTTCTACTCACCGCTTTTTCGCATCCAACGCCAGGTGTAGAGAATCCGCTGAACCACCGTCACATTGGTGAAGATGGCCAGGACCCAGATGACCAGCGGCATGAGGGAAGAAATGGCGGCACCCAAAAAGATCAGCAGGATTCTTTCGGGTCTTTCCATGAATCCCACGTTGCATCGCGGGATCAGGATCTCCGCCCTGGCCCGGGCGTAAGGAACGAGCGCGGTACCCAGAAGCGCGAGTCCCGCCAGAACCTGGTACAGAAACGAACCCTGGCGCGAGTAGAAGATGAGCAGCCCGACCAGAAGGCTTAGGTCTGAATACCGGTCCAGAACCGAATCCAGAAAAGACCCGAAAGCGCTCGCCTGGCCGCAATTCCTGGCCATGGCTCCGTCCAAAACGTCGAAAAATCCGGCCAGCACCACCAGGCAGGAGCCCGGGAGCCAGTCTCCGCTCGCCAGGGCCACGGCGGCTCCCGCATTCAGCCCGAGTCCGATAAAAGTGAGCGTGTTGGGCCGGAGGCCGAGCCGCTGGATGAAGTTCGATGTCCCCTGTAAGAACGGGTCAAGGCTGTCCCCGATCACTGCCTTCAGCATGGCTGGGGCCGTCCCTAACTGTCCCGTGATCCCTGGATGAACTCTTCCAGCCTGTGACGGGCCTCCTGGTCCGGAATCTGTTGCGGGCGGGTGCTTCATGGTGTAGGCCGAGACCGAAATCAGCGGTCCGCCGATCCTTCTCTTCCTGGCCATCTGGCAGCAGCGGATGGCGTCAATCGTCACCCCCGCGCTGTTGGGGGAATCCTCCACCGAAAGCCGCAGCTCCACATTCAGGGGAACGCCCCCGAACCCCCTTCCCTCCATGCGCAGGAAGCAAATCTTGTTATCCTTCTGCCAGGGGACATAGTCGCTCGGCCCGATGTGGATGTTCCCGTCTTCCAGGGGCGAATCCAGGATCGACTGCACCGCTTCGGTCTTGGAGATCTTTTTCGAACGCAGCCGGTTCTGGTTCAGCATGTTGAGAAAATCCGTGTTTCCCCCGACGTTGAGCTGGTAGGTCCGGTCCACCTTGACTCCGCGGTCCACGAAGAGCTGGGTCAAGGCCCGGTGAAGAATGGTGGCGCCGAGCTGGGCTTTCACGTCGTCTCCCACGATGGGGATCCCGCGTTCGGCAAAACGCCGCCCCCACTCCGGGGAAGAAGCGATAAAGACGGGCATGCAGTTGATCATGCCGACCCCCGTGTTCAGACAGCAGGAGGCGTAAAATCGGGTCGCTTCCTCGGAACCCACGGGGAGATAATTGAGGAGGATTTCAGCCCCGGATCTCGCGAAGGACTCCTTCAACGTCGCACGGCTTCTCCTGGGAAACGACGAAGGTCTGGTCCTCGGGATACTCCCGCATGTGGGGGGAAATCCCGTCGAGTACGTGGCCCATCCGGACCGTGATCCTGGAATCCGTTACTTTCGGGGTGATCTCCCGGGTACAGTTGGGCCGGGCGTAGATGGCTTCGCCTAAGGGCCGTCCCACTTTCCGCTTGTCCACGTCGAAGGCGGCCACCACTTCCAGATCGCCGGGTTGGTATCCCCCCAAATCGTAGTGCATGAGCCCCAGTTTTTCCGTCCCCTCGTGGGTCTGGTAGTGCTCGATGCCTTGGATCAGAGAGCTTGCGCAGTTACCCACCCCCACAATGGCCAGCCTGATTTTCTCCATGCCTTCAGTCCCCTTTGAGGAAACAGATTTTTGCCCCGGGCCAAAAGAACGAAAAACGCCTCGTTCCGGCTCCCGGGAAACCCTTCAGGGCTTCCAGGTCACCCGGAGTTCGCCTTCCACGAGTTCCAGTTGAAAATGGGATGCTTCGTTCCAATGCAGGGTTACAGGAATTTTGACCTGTTCATCGACCCGGCGCTTCAGGAAGCGGGCGCCGTACTTCAGGCTGAATCCGATCTCCGCCAGGGCTTGCAGAGCAGGCTCGGAAAAATGAAAGGATTTTCCCTGCGCCTCGAGGTGTTTCTGTATGCCCACGAGGTAGCGCCGGGTAATTTCCCGGACCTCTTCCTGCGTCAGCGGGGAAAAGACCAGAATGTCGTCAATGCGGTTGAGGAACTCCGGAGAGAAATGATTCTCGGCTTCCTTTAAAACCGCTTTCTTGACCGTGGCCAGATGCTGCGAGTCAATCAGAAATCCCATCGGCTTGGTGAATCGCTTGAATTCATCCGAACCCAGGTTCGAGGTCATGATGAGGATCGTGTCGCTGAAGTAAACCTTCCGGCCGCGGCCGTCGGTCAGAAACCCCTCGTCGAAGACTTGGAGGAACAGGTTGAGCACGTCAGGGTGCGCCTTCTCCACTTCGTCCAGCAGCACCACGGTGTACGGGTTGTCCCGGACCTGGTTGGTCAGGATCCCTCCGCGCTCGGAGCCGACGATCCCCCGGGGCATGCCGATCAGCTTGTCCACCGAAATGGCAGAGTCCCGATATTCGGACATGTCGAGGCGAACCATCTTTCTTTCATCCCCGAACAGGAATTCGGCCAAGGTTTTGGCCAGCTCCGTTTTCCCGACTCCAGTCGGGCCCAGGAAAAGAAGGACGCCGTCCGGCCTTTCAAATTTCTCTTTCAGCGGGCCTTTGTTCAGCCGCAGATTCCGGGCCACCGCGGAGATGGCCTCTTTCTGCCCCACCAGCCTGCGGGAGAGGGCCTCTTCCATGTCTTTGAATCGTTCGGCCGTGTTCCGGAAGACCATTTCCCGGGGTATGCGGGTCTCCTGGGATATGATCTGGATGACATCGTCGGGCGAGACCGGCCGCCCCGCGTCCTGGATCTCCACTTTCACCGAGGCCGTGTCCAGCCAGTTGATTGCCTTGTCCGGAAGCCGCAGGTTGTGGTGGTACCGGGAGGCCATGGAAAGGGCGGTTTCGATCGCCTCGTCCGTGATTTTGACGGAATAGTTCTTCTCCAGGCGGGGGCGGATCCCCCGGAGGATCTCCCGGGCCTCGTCCACCGAAGGCTCCTGGACGGTGACGATCCGAAAACGCCTGGCCAGGGCCTCGTCGTCGGCGATGTGCATCTTATATTCGCTCGCCGTGGTCGCCCCGATCATCTGCACCTCACCCCGGGCCAGGGAAGACTTGAAGATCGTCGCCGCGTCCGTGGGAACCCCCATGGCCGTCCCCGCCCCGATCAGGGTGTGGGCTTCATCGACGAAGAGGATGAGGTTGTGCCTTCGCTTGACCTCCTTGATCACATTCTCGATGCGGTCTTCGAACATCCCGCGGAACATCGTGCCCGCGACGAGGGTGTTCATTTGAAGGTTGACGATCTGGCAGTTTCGCAGCCGCTTGGGGACGGTTCCGGGAGCCATCTCCAGCTTGCTGGCCAGCCCTTCCACGAGGGCCGTTTTCCCGACCCCGGGTTCGCCGAGAATCATGACCGAATTAGGCCGGTCCCGGTGGCAGAGAATCTCCATCATCTGCTGGATTTCCGCTTCCCGACCGATGATAGGGGGAAGCTTTCCCAACCTGGCCAGCTTGTTGAGGTTTACCCCGAAATTGTTGAGGTACGGAGGAAGGTCATACCTCTTCTTGAAATCCTCGCTCTTCTCGTCCAGGACCTTGGTTTCCACCGAGATCACCCGGGTCGCGGCGTGGGGTTCTACCCCCATCCCCTTCAGGATGCGGACCGGGATGTTCTGGCCTTCCTGGAAGATCGCTTTGAGAAGGTCGGTGGTTTCGATCACCTTTCTGCCGGAGTTAATCGCCGAATCCCAGGCCAGCTTGAAGATGGTCTTGGTGGAAGGGGGCACCTTCATCCCGCCCCCCCAGATTTGCTTCGAGGTATTCAGGTATTCCCGCAGGGAGAGGACCACCTCCCGGGGGCTGAAATTCAACTTCTCGGCGATCTCCGAGAATAGGTTGCTTTCCACCTCCGTGATGGCAAGAAAGATGTGCTCCACTCCGAGGTAATGGTGCTGCCGCTTCTGGGACTCCTGGATGGCGGAAGCCAATACCTTGTGGGCTTTTTCGGAAAGATAGTCTTTGTAGTTGCTTAGATCAATCATGCGTTTAAATCTGTAAGGCTGACCCGGACTCCCGTCAGGATTTCCGCCGCCAGCCGCATTCCGCCCGCGGGTCGGAAGAGTTTTTTTTCTTGAGCTCCTGCAATAATTTCCTGGACCGGGCATCGATCTCGCGGGGCACTCTCACCGCGAACGTGATCACCTGATCCCCCTGCCCGTTCCCCTGGAGAAAGGGAACGCCCCGCCCGGAAAGCCGGAGCTGGTCCCCCGGTTGAACGCCGGGGGGAACTTTCAATCTATAAGGCCCATTCAGGGTCGGGACTTCTACCACGGTTCCCAGAGCCGCCTCCCAGATGTCGAGCGGCACTTCCAGGTGCAGGTCGTCCCCCTTTCTCTCAAAATAGGGATGCCCGCCCACCCGGATTTCGGCTATCAGGTCCCCGCGCTTCCCCTGGGGGCCCATGTGACCCAGGCCGGAGAGAAAAAGCCTGCAGCGATCGTTGACTCCAGGGGAAATCCGGAGGGAGACTCTCTTCCTCCGTGCGACCAACCCCTTTCCCGAGCAGGACCGGCACGGTTGGATCCGGATTTTTCCCTTTCCCTCGCACCGGCCGCAGGGCTGAAAAAAAGCTGAAGGCGGGAGTCCCACCTGAACCTGCCCGGCCCCGCCGCACTGCCGGCAAACTCTCTGCGGGCCGCGAAGGTTCAACCCCCTTCCCGCGCACGACTTGCACGGGATTTCCTGAAGTACCTGAACCTGCGTAACCGTTCCCCGGACGGCGCTTTCAAATTCAATATCCAGGTTGAATCTTAGATCTTTACCTTTTTTTTCGGCCTGGTGGATCTTTCCGGAGGACCTCAGGCCTGCTTCGAGCACATCCTCAAACCCCTCCAGCAGGCCCTCTTCTTCCTCCTCTTCCATTTCTTCCTCCCATAGAAAATCGGGGGGAGGAAGTTCGACGCCGGTGCGGTCGTATCTTTCCCGTCTAGCTTTATTGGAAAGAATTTCGTAAGCCTCCAGAATTTCTTTGAAACGGAACTCGCCGGTCTTTTGGCTCGGAGGGGGGGCGTAGGGATGGGTTCGGGTTAGTCTGTGGTATGCCTTTTCGATCTCCTCTTCGGTGGCGCCTCTCCGAACCCCAAGAATGTCGTAATAATTTTTTTGTGAAGCCATCGACGGTCGTGCGCGGATCATTCCAAAGAAGTGGATTATTAGTAGTTTTTTATATCACATCCCCACCCGCTTTTCAACACAAAATGTGGAGATGAAAGCCCGCGTCCACTGCAGAAAACCTTGGAGGCATAGGGCCCGGGGCTCGGAAATAATTCAACAATAAAAAAAAGGGGGGCTCATCGCCCCCCCTTCGGGCTCTTCTATTTCTTCTCTTCGAATTCCGCGTCTACTACGTCCTCTTCGGACTTGGGCTTCCCGGGCCCCGGCCCCTGGCCACCTGCGCCAGCGCCCGGCTGCTGTTTGCCGGACGCCTGCTGGTACATGATTTCGGCTAGATGGTGGGAAGCCTTGGTCAAGAGTTCCATCTTCTCCCGGATTCGGTTCATGTCGCCGCTTTCAATCGCCTCTTTGGCTTCCTTAATGCTCGCTTCGATGGCGTTTACCTCATTTACCGGAATTTTTTCCCGGTTTTCGTTCAAGGTCTTCTCCGTCTGGTACACGAGGGCATCGGCTTGATTGCGGACGTCAATTTCCTGCCGCCGGCGTTTATCTTCCGCCGCGTGCGCCTCCGCCTCCTTCACCATTTTATCGACGTCGTCCTTGTTCAGGCCGCTGGAAGCGGTGATGGTGATGGCCTGTTCCTTTCCCGTAGCTTTGTCTTTGGCGGAAACATGAAGAATTCCGTTCGCGTCGATGTCGAAAGTCACCTCGACCTGCGGCACCCCCCGCGGGGCGGAGGGGATTCCGATCAGCTGGAATTTTCCCAGGGTGCGGTTATCTCGCGCCATCTCTCTCTCTCCCTGGAGGACATGGATCTCCACGCTGGTCTGATTGTCCGCAGCGGTGGAAAAGATCTCGCTCTTCCTCGTCGGGATGGTGGTGTTCCGGTCGATGAGACGGGTCATGACTCCCCCCAGAGTCTCAATTCCCAGGGAAAGCGGGGTGACGTCCAGCAGGAGAACGTCCTTGACTTCCCCGGCCAGGACCCCCGCCTGCACCGCGGCGCCCAGGGCCACAACTTCGTCGGGGTTGACTCCCCTGTGGGGCTCGCGGCCGAAGAACTGGCGGACCAGATCCTGGACCTTCGGGATCCGCGTCGATCCCCCGACCAGGACAACCTCGTCGATCTTGTCGGCTTTCAGCCCGGCGTCCTCCAGAGCCTGGCGGCACGGAGGAATGCTTTTTTCGAGGAGGTCCATCACCAGCGACTCGAACTTGGCCCGGGTGAGCTTCATGTTGAGGTGCTTCGGACCCGGACGCATCCGCGGTTATGAAGGGCAGGTTGATCTCCGTTTCCATGGTGGAGGAGAGCTCGATCTTCGCCTTTTCCGCGCTCTCCTTCAGCCGCTGGAGGGCCATCAGGTCTTTGCTGAGATCGATCCCCTGGTCTTTCTTGAACTCGGCGATGAGCCAGTCGATAATCCTCTGATCCAGGTTGTCCCCGCCCAGATGGGTGTCCCCGTTCGTGGACTTTACCTCCACGACGTTGTCCCCGACTTCCAGAACCGAGATGTCGAAGGTTCCCCCGCCGAAATCGTAGACGGCAATCGTTTCGTCCTTCTTCTTGTCCAGGCCGTAGGCGAGGGCCGCGGCCGTGGGCTCGTTGATAATCCGGCGTACGTTGAACCCGGCGATGGCCCCGGCATCTTTAGTGGCCTGCCTCTGGCTGTCGTTGAAGTAAGCGGGGACCGTAATCACCGCGTCGGTCACTTTCTCCCCCAGGTAGTCTTCGGCCGACTTTTTCAGCTTCTGCAGGATCATGGCCGAGATCTCCGGCGGGGAATACTCCTTGTCCCGAATCTTGATTCGGGCTGCCCCGCTGGAGTCCTTGATCACCTTGTAGGGGACCATCTTCATCTCTTCGCTGACTTCCTCATACCTGCGCCCCATGAACCTCTTGATGGAATAAACCGTGTTTTCAGGGTTGGTCACCGCCTGCCTCTTGGCCACCTGCCCCACGAGGATGTTCCCATCTTTGGTGAAGTCCAACCACCGAAGGGGTCAGGCGGTTCCCCTCCTCGTTGATGATCACCTTCGGCTCGCCGCCCTCCATGACCGCTACGACGGAAAGAGTAGTGCCTAAGTCAATCCCCACAATTTTAGCCATTTTGTTTCCTCCGATTCATTGAATTTGTAGCTTTTAAAAAAAATATAATTTCAAGATTTTATCTTGAACTTAGTCATCTTTGCCCGTCTTGTCAACAAACCTCCCGCAGGGCCTCACTCTATGACAGGGTTTCCAATTTCGAACCGTTCCGCTGGCTATTGGATTCCGGGAGCGTAGGGGCGGGGTTACCCCGCCCTATAACGTCCACCAGAGGTAACCACTGTCGCCGCAAGGCTCATGCCCTTTGCGCCTCCTCATCAGGCGCGGGCTGCTCCGCGGGTTTTGCTTTTGGACCCAAGCTTCGAGAATACCAGTTCGTTCCTGGAGTTCACGTCGACCTCGACGGTGTCCCCCTCCGAAAATTCCCCTTCCAGGATTTTCAGGGCCAGCGGGTCCTGAACGAAACGCTGAATCGCGCGTTTGAGCGGCCTCGCCCCGTACACCGGGTCGAAACCTTCTTTCGCCAGGACCTCCTTAGCCCGGTCGGACAGGGTGAGGTTGATCTTCCGGTCCGAAAGGCGTTTCTTGAGGTTCCTCAACTGGATTTCCACGATCGACTTGATATTCTCGACCGTGAGGGCGCGGAAGATGATCACATCATCGATACGGTTCAGAAATTCGGGCTTGAAATGACCCCTCAGCGCCTCGAGCACCCGCCGCCGCATCTCCTCATAATCCTTGGCCCCAAGGTCCTGAATCAACTGGCTTCCGATGTTGGAGGTCATGATGATTACCGTGTTTTTGAAATCAACCGTGCGCCCTTTCCCGTCCGTCAGACGGCCGTCGTCCAGAATCTGGAGGAGCACGTTGAAAACCTCGGGGTGGGCTTTTTCGATCTCGTCGAAAAGAATGACCGAATAGGGCCTCCGCCGGACAGCCTCTGTCAGGTAGCCCCCTTCCTCATACCCCACGTATCCGGGCGGCGCGCCGATCAGCCGGGCCACCGAGTGCTTCTCCATGAATTCGGACATATCCACCCGCACCATCGCCTGCTCGTCATCAAAGAGGAATTCGGCCAGGGCCCTGGCCAGCTCGGTCTTCCCTACACCCGTGGGCCCGAGAAAGATGAATGACCCGATCGGCCGATTGGGGTCCTGCAAGTCGGCTCGGGCGCGCCGGACCGCGTTGGATACCAGCCGGATCGCTTCTTCCTGACCCACCACCCTGTTCTTCAGCCGGGTCTCCATTTTCAGCAGCTTATCGATTTCCCCCTCCATCATTTTGGCCACGGGGATGCCTGTCCACTTGGCCACCACCTCCGCAATATCCTCGGCGTCCACCTCCTCTTTCAACATCTTTCTCTCTTTTTGCAGGGTGATGAGGGCCTGATTTTCCTTTTCCAGGTTTTTCTGGAGCTCGCTCATCTTGCCGTACCGGATCTCCGCCACTTTGGCCAGGTTTCCTTCTCTCTCCGCCTGCTGCTCCTGCTTCTTGGATTCTTCGATCTGTCCTTTGAGCGCCCGGATCTTCTGGATCGCAGCCTTTTCCTTCTGCCAGTGAGCCTTCATCACTTCGCCCTGGGCGCGCAGGTCGGCCAGATCCTTTTCGATCTTTTCCAGGCGCTCCCTGGAGGCTTTGTCCTTTTCCTTCAGCAGGGCTTGCCGCTCAATTTCGATCTGGGTGATTTTTCGCTCCACCTCATCCACTTCGAGGGGCATGCTGTCGATCTCGATCCGCAGCCGGGAGGCGGCTTCATCGATCAGATCGATGGCCTTGTCCGGAAGAAAACGGTCGGTGATGTAACGGTGAGAAAGCGTGGCCGCGGCCATGATCGCCGAATCCTGAATGCGCACCCCGTGATGAACCTCATATCGTTCCTTAAGACCCCGAAGGATGGCGATGGTGTCCTCGACGGAAGGCTCGACGACCATCACCGGCTGGAATCTCCTCTCCAGGGCGGCATCTTTTTCGATGTGTTTGCGGTATTCGTTGATCGTGGTCGCCCCCACGCACCTCAGCTCGCCGCGGGCGAGGGCCGGCTTCAGCATGTTGGAAGCGTCCATCGCGCCCTCGGCCGCCCCTGCCCCCACGAGGGTGTGCAGCTCGTCAATGAACAGGATGATCTCTCCCTGGGCTTCCGTGATCTCCTTGAGGAGCGCTTTCAGCCGGTCTTCGAATTCGCCGCGATACTTCGTACCGGCGATCAGCGCGCCCAGGTCGAGAGCCACGAGCTTCTTGTTCTTGAGCGTCTCCGGAACGTCCCCGTTCACGATCCGCTGGGCCAGCCCCTCCACGATGGCCGTTTTGCCCACCCCGGGCTCGCCGATAAGCACAGGGTTATTTTTTGTCCTCCGGGAGAGCACCTGGAGGACGCGCCTGATTTCATCGTCCCTCCCGATCACCGGGTCGAGCTTCCCCTTTCGGGCGAGGTCGGTCAAGTCCCTGGTGTAACGCATGAGGGCCTGGTACTTCTCCTCCGGGTTTTGATCCGTCACCCTCTGCGTCCCCCTGATCGTGGTCAGAACCTTGTAGAGTTCATCCCTGCTGACTCCCTGAGTCTTGAGGATGGCTCCTGCCGCCCCGCCCCTCTCCTCGACGATGGCCAGGAGCATGTGTTCGGTGCTTACATACGCGTCCTTCAATCGCTCCGCTTCCTGGAAGGAAGCATCGAGAACCTTTTTCAGCCGGGGAGAAATGTAAACCTGTTCCGCGCCCCCTCCATGGACTTTAGGAACCTTCCCCAGGGCGGCCTCGACCTGGGAGTTCAGTGCGGGAATGGAAACTCCCATTTTTTGAAATACCTGGGGGATGATCCCTTCCTCCTGCCGTAGGAGGGACAAGAGAAGGTGCTCGGGCTCCACCTGCTGGTGCTCGTGCTTCTCCGCAGTGGCCTGGGCCTCCTGCAGGGCTTCCTGCGCTTTGATTGTGAACTTGTCGAATCTCATCCTGAGTCCTCGTTGAAATGAAGAATTTTTGCTTAAAAAATGTCCCTCAAGAAGGGATTAAGGAGGGGAACAAGGCTGGCCTGAAGTTTGAAACAAGAAAAAAAGGGGCTTTCGCCCCCTTGCGATTTAGCCCACATCCACCTTGATCTGTTTCGGCTTGGCTTCTTCCGCTTTCGGGAGCGTAACCTCCAGAACCCCGTCCTTGAACTTGGCTTTCACGCTCTCCTGGCGCACCATGCTGGGCAGGGTGAATGCCCTCATGAACGAACCATAAGTACGTTCCATCCGATGAAAGTTTTCTTCCCTCACATCTTTCTCGACTTTCTTCTCTCCCCGAATCGTAAGCGTGCTGTCCTTGACCTCGAGCTGAATGTCTTCTTTCGTTACGCCGGGAAGCTCGATGTTGAGCACGATGGCTTCCTTCGTTTCGTGGATGTCGACCGGCGGAATCCAGGAGCCTTGGGCCAGCTCTTCCTCTCCGAAAGGAGCCCTGAACCGGTAATCGGAGAGCAAACGGTTCATCCTTTCCTGGAGCGAAGACATCTCCCGAAACGGATCCCATCGAATCAGTGCCATTTGTCTTTCCTCCTTTCCAGTCTTTTTAGGGCGAAAAAAGGTCAAAACATGGGGAAAAGATAATCACGATTGGGGCGACTGTCAATGCTGAAGGAAATTTTAGGTCGTAATCGTCGGAGGAAAAGAAACGGAGGGAAATGAAGGAGCCCCTAGGCCTCGTTCCGGTTCCCTTCTGACTTTCGGAACAGCACTTGGACATCCTCGAGGTCGGGAAATTGTGCCCCCAGGAATACCTTTAATTTCTCGACAACTCTCTTCTCGATCTGGCGGGCCCGCTCGCGGGATATGTTCAGCTCCGTTCCCGCAGCCTGGAGGGTGAGAGGCTCCTCCGCAAGCAGCCGGTTCTTCAGGATAAAAGCCTCTTTCCCTTTCAGGACCCGGGTGAACTCTTCGATTTTTTGGCTGAGCAGTCCCCTGAACTGGCTGTCGGCGACCTTTTCTTCGACCGTTTCCCCGGCCGAGAGGACGTCCATGTAGGTCTGCCGGGAATCTTTCTCCAGGGGCGTGTTGAGCGAGAGATCCCCCCCCTCCAGCCGCTGATCCATCTCGGTCACTTCTTCCTTCGATACGTTCAGCGTTCCGGCCAGGAGTTTTGGCCCCGGGTTGAAGCCCATCGCCTCCAGGCGGCCTTTCTCTTTTCGCAAGCGGAAGAAGAGCTTGCGCTGGGCCTGGGTCGTTCCGATCTTCACCAGACTCCAGTTGTCGATGAGGAATTTCAGGATGTAGGCGCGTATCCACCAGGACGCATAAGAGGAGAGTTTCACGTCCCGGTAGGGGTCAAATTTCTTGACGGCCTGCATGAGCCCCAGGTTTCCCTCCTGAACCAGGTCCAGGAGATTGCTGTAGGCGCGCTGGTATTCAAAGGCGATCTTCACCACCAGCCTCAGGTTGGAGACGACGAGGCGGTAAGCGGCATAGCGGTCCTTCTCTTCCCACCAGCACTTGGCTAGCTCCCGCTCCTCTTCTCTGTTCAAGAGGGGAAACTTCCGGATCTCCATGAGGTACTTCTTCAAAGGGTCGAAGACCTCGAGAGCATCGGGCTTCTCCGCGGGCCCCGGCTCCGTCCCAGGAACCAGCACATCCGTCTGGATGGAAGTTTCCTTGTCTTTCTTTTCTTTCTTCATGGAATCACTGCCGTGAGATAGCCCATCTCACCCGTGCGCCAATCGCGGACCAGGAGCGGGATCTCCTGTCCAGCCGGAATCTGCTCCAGGATCCGGTTGTAATCCTTGAGCCCGCGGACCTGCTGGCCGTTCATCTGGTGGATGATGTCGCCCGACTCCATTCCTGCTGCGGCCGCCGGTCCCTGCGGCTCGAGCTTGGTGATCATCACGCCTTCGCGGGAGTTCAACCTTCTTTTCCGCGCTTCCAGGATGGAAATTTCCTTTACCTCAGCTCCCAGCCTGTTCTCCAGTTCCAGCGAAGCCAACCGTTCGGAGGCCTTGTACGGTTCCACGATCGCCTGGGCGGTGAAGCGTTCACCGTTCCGGAAGAGGCCAAGCTCCATTTTTTTCCCCGCCCGGCTTCCGGCGATCCGGTTTCTCAGGTCGTTCGCGCTGTCCACGGAAGAACCCTCCGCGCTGACAATCACATCCCCCCTCCGGATGCCCGCCTTTTCGGCGGGCCCGCCCCGGGTCACGTCCGCGACGAGAGCGCCCCTGACCCCTTTCACGTTCATACTCTTGGCCAGAGACGGGGTGAGTTCCTGAAGGCTGAGTCCGAGCCACCCCCGAACGACCCTGCCGGTCCTGATGAGCGCGTCCGCGATTGCCGCGGCCATGTTGCTGGGGATCGCGAACCCGATGCCCTCAAATCCCCCCGACTCCGAAACGATGGCCGCATTGACTCCCACCACCTCGCCGGCAAGATTCAGGAGGGGGCCGCCGCTGTTCCCGGGGTTGATGGCCGCGTCGGTCTGGATGAAATCCTGGTAACTCGAAGGGTCCAGGATTCCGGTGCGGTGCTTGGCGCTGATGATCCCGGCGGTCACAGTCTGCTCCAGGCCGCGGGAGTTCCCAATTGCGACCACCCACTCCCCGACTCTCAATTTATCCGAGTCGCCAAACTTGAGCGAGGGGATGTTCCTCTGGGCTCGAATCCTGATTACGGCCAAGTCGGTTTTTGGGTCCGAGCCCGCCAGCTTCCCGTCGAATTCCTCCCCGGAAGAAAGCTTGATATTGATCTTTGTCGCCCCGCTGACCACGTGATTGTTGGTCAGGATGTACCCCTCGCCGTCGATGATCATCCCGGTCCCGATGCCCCGCAGCTCTCGCCGCTCGTACCGCTGGCGTTGGGGCCCGCCGAAGAAATAGCGGAAAAAAGGATCGCTCTCAAAAGGAAAAACCGGCGAGGGAGTCTGGACCCTCTGGGTCACCTCGATGTGAACAACCGCGGGCATCGATTTCTGGGCCGTGTCGGCAATGGCCGTCGTTAGATCAACCGTGTAGGCCCTGAGCGGTTCAGCAAAAGCCGGAGTGGAAGAAAACCACCCGGCCAAAACGATCATCCCGGCCAGGATTCTCCCGAGCCTCATGTTCCGCGTTTTTGGGTCCTGGAGAGAGTATCTACAATTCATCTATCCTGTTCCTTCGTCCCCCACTTCTTGCCATATAGTCGCTAAACCACTATAAAGATTTTATAATTTCCGCCGGGCCTTGTCAAAGAGGCATTTTTTCCGTCATGATCCCCGGCCGTTATCCGGAGGGCAAGTCTTTCTCTTAGCGGCGGTATCCCATTTGTCGGACTCAGGTCAAGCCTTCATTGCCTCGCCGCTTTCATTTAGAGTATAATGACCGTCAACGCTGCCATCGGCGGAGGTGGATTTGGGTTTCATCTGCGGAATCATCGGTTTACCCAATGCCGGCAAATCGACCATTTTCAACGCCCTAAGCATGGCCGGGGCGGAGGTGGCCAGCTATCCTTTCTGCACCATTCAGCCCAATCAGGGGATCGTGGCCGTGCCCGACGAGCGCCTGGAGAGGCTTGCCAGGTCGTTGAAACCCGAAAAGGTGACCCCAACCAATCTGGAGTTCTGGGACATCGCCGGTCTGGTGAAAGGAGCCAGCAAAGGAGAAGGGCTGGGGAACCAGTTTCTCGGCCATATCCGAAACGTGGATGCCCTGGCTCATGTCGTCCGGTGTTTCGAAGACGAACGAGTCACACACGTGTACGGCACGCTGGACCCGCGGCGCGACATCGAGATCGTCCGGACGGAACTCATCCTTGCCGACCTCCAGACCGTGGAGAAACGTCTCGCCAAGGCTGTCCACCAGGCAAAGGTAGGGGATAAGAAATCCGCCTCGGAAGTCCCCATCCTGGAGGAGATTCAAGCTCGGCTCTCCCGGGGCATTCCAGCCGCCCGGCTAGACCATGGGGAGGAGGAACAAAGGGTTCTGCAATCCCTGGAGCTTCTCACCCAAAAACCGGTTCTCTACGTGGCTAACGTGAGCGAAAGGGAGTTGAAGGACCGCCGCTGGGTGCCCCGGGTGGAAGAAACAGCGGCGGCGGAGAAGGCTCCCGTCGTCCTGATCTGCGGCGACCTGGAGGCCGAGATTGCACAGCTCTCCCCCCCCGAGCGGGTCGAATTTCTGCGGGAGATGGGCCTCAGGGAGTCCGCTCTAAACCAACTCGTGCGGGCGGGGTATGCACTCCTCGACCTCATCACCTTCTACACCACCGTGGGACCTGAGCTCCGGGCCTGGACCGTTCCCAAGGGAACGCATGTCCCCACGGCTGCGGGAAAAATCCATTCCGACATGGAGAGGGGCTTCATCCGGGCGGAGGTGATTTCTTTCGACCCGTTCATGTCCGCGGGCTCGCTCGCCGCCGCGAAGGAGAAGGGGTTGGTCCGGGTGGAAGGGAGAGAATACATCGTCCAAGATGGCGACATCCTCCATATCCGTTTTCATGTCTGAAAGAAAACCCCTCCCCTCAGGCCGTTCCCGGGCACTCATTTTTCTCCCCCTGGGACTCGTGGCCATTTCCTTCGCCTCCATCTTCATTAAGGTCTGCGAGGCCCCTCCCCTGATTATCGCCGCGTACCGGCTGGGGTTGGCTACCCTCGTCCTCCTCCTCATCTCTTTTTCCAGGACGCTTAAGGAGCTGCGCGGGCTCAGCCGCAGAGAGATCCTCCCCTCCCTGCTGGCCGGACTCTTTCTGTGCTTTCACTTCGCGTTGTGGATCACCTCGTTGAAATACACTTCGGTCGCAAGTTCGGTGATCTTCGTAACCACCAACCCGATCTTCGTCGCCCTGGCTTCCATCCTGCTGTTCCGGGAAAAGGTTTCCCCGGTCCTCTTTTTATCCGTGGTCACGGCCGTGGCGGGCGGCATCCTCATCGGCTCCGGCGATTGGGGGAAAGGGGAAGATCAGCTCTACGGGGATTTCCTCGCACTCCTGGGGGCGATCATGGCCACGGGTTACCTCCTGGTCGGAAGGAGGGTCCGGCAGAAAGTGAGCCTCCTCTCGTATATCACCCTGGTTTACGGGGTTGCCGCGTTACTGCTGATTTTTCTCGCAATCCTTAGCGGGGATTCTTTCTTCGGCTACCCGTCGAAAACCTATGTCTTGTTTCTTCTCCTGGCTCTGGTTCCCCAGCTGATCGGGCATACTTCCCTGAACTGGGCCTTGAAGTTCTTCTCGGCTACCCTCGTCGCCGTCTTTATCCTCGGGGAGCCCGTCGGCGCCTCGATCCTGGCCTACTTCCTCCTGGGCGAAACCGTGAGCGCCAACCTGTTGTGGGGAGGGACCCTGGTCCTCGTGGGAATCTACCTTTCCGCCCGGGAAGAGAGGAGGTTGGGAAAACTTTGAATCTGAGAAAGCGGAAGGAGAAAGCCGTGATGTGGAAATCCAGTCTCCTGGTGCTGGCGGCCATTTTTTTGGGGGCCTGCGCGTCAACGAGGGAGGTCTCCCGTCCATTCGAGTGGGAAAAGGGAACTCAATTTCGCGAGGTGGGGCTGGCCTCCTGGTACGGCGAGGATTACCACGGCCGGCGCACGGCAAACGGTGAGATCTACGATATGAACGCGATGACCTCGGCGCACAGGACGCTCCCCTTCAACACCCGCGTCCGGGTGACAAACCTGGAGAATGGGAAAAGATGTGATTCCAGGATCAATGACCGCGGCCCCTTCATCCCCGGGCGTATTATCGACCTCTCCAAGAGCGGGGCAAAAGAGCTGGGAATCCTGGGTCCCGGGACAGCCCGGGTGGCTGTGGAGGTGATCGGGTGGCCCGGCATCGCTTCCCCCAGCGGCTTCGGGATCTATGCCATCCAGGTGGGCTCCTTTGCGGAGAGGGGGAACGCCGATCGCCTCCGGGAAGACCTCGCCCGGAGACATTCAGCCGTGCACATCCTTTCGTGGGAAAGCAACACCAGGCGGTTTTACCGGGTCCGCCTGGGTGCCTTCCGGACCGAGGAGGAAGCCCGTCGGTATTTTCCCAACCTGGAAAAAGAAAATCTCACCGGGTTTGTGGTGAGGGAAGATTAAAGTATAATGCGGAATGAAGGAATGATGTTGAACAATATTCTCGGACTTCAAAGCTTTCCACCTTTCCCATATGTGCTGCCTATGATATATTTTTTACCGTTTACCGGATTTTGGGAGGCTCCGTCGTGAAGCCTGGAAATAAATTTTGGCCTGTCTTTTTTCTCCTCCTGCTTGTTTTCTCGCCCGGGCAGCTCTATTCCTTTGCCCTGGAGGACCGGGTTAAGGAGTACACCCTGGAGAACGGGATGAAGGTGCTGATGCTGGAGAGGCACCAGTCGCCCACCATCTCCTTTTCCATCCGTTTCCGGGCCGGCGCCGCGGACGAAAATCTCGGGATGACCGGTACGGCCCATCTCCTGGAACACATGCTCTTCAAAGGGACCCAAACCCTGGGAACAAAAAATTTCGCCGAGGAAGAAAAACTTTTGACCCGGATCGACTCGATCGTTTCAGCCCGGGAAACCGAAAGGGCGAAAGGCGAGAAAGCCGACCCGGAATTCCTGAAATACCTGGAAGAGACCCTGAAGAAGCTGCAGGCCGACCTTAAGGAATGGATGGTGAAGGACGAGATCGAGTTCCTTTATTCCCAGAACGGCGCCGTCGGATTCAACGCCTCGACGGGACAAGACACCACGAATTATGTAGTCAGCCTACCCTCGAACCGGCTGGAGCTGTGGGCGCGTATAGAATCCGATCGTCTTCTCAACCCCGTCCTGCGGGAGTTCTATTCGGAGCGGGACGTGGTCATGGAAGAGCGGCGGCGCTCCTACGACTCCAACCCGGGAAGGAAACTGACGGAGAATTTTCTCGCGACGGCCTTCATGGCCTCCCCGTACGGACGGCCGGTGATCGGCTGGCCTTCCGACATCCAGGGTCTGGAGAAAAAGGCCACCGAGGACTTCTTCCGCACGTTTTATTCGCCGGCCAACACCGTTCTCACCCTGGTGGGCGACCTCCAGCCCGAGGAAGCCATTGAGGTGGTGAAGAAATATTTCGCCCGGATTCCGAGGCAAGTTCTCCCGCCTCCCCTGAAGACCCGGGAGCCTCAGCAGCTCGGAGAGAGGAGAGTCCAGGTGGTGGATGACGCGAGCCCGGAGCTCATCCTCGGGTTTCACAAGCCCAAAGCGCCCCACGGGGACGACGCGGTATGCGAGATTATCGAGGGGATCCTGAGCTTCGGCCGGACCTCCCGGTTGTACCGCCGCCTGGTCGAGGAGGAGAAGATCGCGATCTCGGTCTCCGCGTCCAACGGGTTCCCCGGAGAGCGCTATGACAATCTCTTCGCGCTGTTCGCCACGCCCCGCCATCCCCACACGGCCGGAGAGGTGGAGAAAGCCCTCGAGGAGGAACTCGACCGCCTGAAAGCGGAGCCGGTCGCAAACGATGAGCTGGAAAAAGTAAAGAACCAGATCCAGACCCATTTCCTCCGGACCCTGGACTCCAACTCCCGGCTGGCCCACTGGCTTTCTTACGGACAGGTGCTCTTCGGTGATTGGCGGTCCGTTCTGGAAAGGATGAAAGCCTACGATAAAGTTTCGGCGGAAGACGTGCTCCGGGTCTCTCGAAAAACCTTCACCGATCGGAATCGCACCGTGGCCACACTGGTAAGATCCGCTGATGCGGCCAAAGGGGAATGAGAATAAACGCGGCGGACGCACCGCGGCGCCACCCAAAGGAAATAATCGATATCAAGTGGCGGCGCATCCAGAAATCCCCCTGCCCCCCTTTAGTAAAGGGGGGTTGGGGGGGATTTCTGAGGCCGGCCCCCAATCAGTTATTCTTAGAAATTCAGCGAGTGGCACGTTAGGAAGTGTCAAACTTCAAACTCCTGTTCGAAAGGCTCTGCGGTCATGAACTCGGGGATCCCTAAATTCTGGATCGTTCTTGCCCTCATCTTTGTATGGATCGCGATCCCCGCACAGGCGAACGCCCAGGAGAGCGAACTCCTGAAGCACCCCCGGGAGATGAGCTTTCCTCCCCTGTCATTCGACCTCCCCCAGGCGGAGCGGACGGTTCTCTCGAACGGGATGATCGTTTACCTCCTGGAGAACCCCGAATTGCCCCTCATCCGGGCTTCGGCCCTGATTCGAACCGGTTCCATCTACGACCCGCCCGGCCAGAGCGGGCTGGCCGGTGTGACTGCCTCCGTCCTGCGCAACGGAGGAACCCTGGAGCGGAATCCCCGGGCCGTGAACGAGGCCTTGGAGAAAATGGCGGCACAGGTGGAGTTCTCGATGGAGATGGAGTCGGGGAGCGCCTCCTTTTTCGTCCGCAAGCAGGATTTTCCGATGGTCCTGCCCATCTTCGCCGATCTGCTGATCAATCCCGGTTTCGACGCCGACCAGGTGGACCTCGCGAAAAAGGCGCGGATGGAGGCCGTCCGCCGGTCGAATGACAACCCCGAGGAGATCGCCTACCGGGAATTCCGCAAAGCGCTCTACCGGGGAAATCCGCGCGGCGAAGTCCCGTCGTTGCAGTCGATCGAGAAGATCCAGCGGGGAGACATCATCGCTTTCTACCGGAAATTCTACCACCCCAATACTATGATCCTCGGGATCTCGGGGGATTTCAAGAGAGAGGAGATGATCGACGCCCTGGAAAAAGCTTTCCGGGAGTGGCCGAAATCGTTGATCGAACTGCCTTTCATTCCCCTCCCTACCCCGCAGGACGATAAATCCATTTACTACGTGCCCAAAGATACTCCCCAGTCCAATATCCTTCTCGGTCATCTTTCCCTGCCGCTGGGGCACCCGGACTACTTCCCGTTTCAGATTTTGAACTATATCCTCGGCGGAGGGGGGTTCAGCTCCCGGCTGACCCAGGAGATCCGCTCGAACCAGGGCCTTGCTTACGCGGTGGGTAGTTTTTACCGCGGCCGGCGTCGGCTACGGGGTCTTCGGCACCTACTGCCAGACAAAATCCGCAAGCACCCACCGGGCCGTCTCCCTTCTCTACGGGATCGTCGAGGACATGAAGAAGAACCCTCCGGGCCCGGAGACGCTGGACTGGGCCAAGAACGCCCTGATCAACCAGTTTATCTTTTCCTTCACCTCGTCGGCTGACGTCGTTCGGCAGCAGATGAGGCTCGAATACGACGGGCTCCCGCAGGATTACCTGAAAACATACCGGGAACGGCTCTCCGGTGTGAACCTGGAAGATCTGGCCCGCGCCGCCCGGGAGCACCTCCACCCGGAGAAATCCACCCTCATGGTCGTGGGGAAAGCGGAGGATTTTGACCAGCCCCTCTCTTCCTTCGGAACCGTCCAGCAGATCGATTTGGAAAAATACCCGTGAAGGGGCGCCGATGAAAGTCCTCCTGATCCAGCCTCCGTACCCGTTTTCCGAATTCCCCAAGCCCTCCTCCGCCCTGCTCTCCCTGGGCACGCTTCTCAAGCAAGGAAGGTGTTGAAGTGGAGATCCTGGACCTTCTTTCCACCCGGTACGCCCCGGAAAAGATCGAAAAACGAATCTCCCGCTTCCAGCCCGACGTCATCGGGGCGACGAGCGTCACGATGAATTTCCCGATGGCGCTGGAGACGTTGCGGGAGTGCCGGAAAACGGCCCCGGAAGCGGTCACGATCCTGGGCGGCCCCCATGTGACTTTCACCGCGGAAGAGACCCTGCGGGATTTTCCCGAGGTGGATATCGTCGTCCGCGGGGAGGGCGAAGAAACGGTCCGGGAGCTCCTTCCGGCTCTCGAGGCGGGGCGCAGCCTGGAGAAGATCAGGGGAATTACCTTCCGCCGGAACGGGAGCATCCACAAGACCGAAGACCGCCCGTTGATTTCCGACCTGGACCTCCTTCCCCTTCCGGACCGAAGCCTGTTCCCCCTTTCCCGCTACCTGGCCATGCGGGTGCCGGTGAGCGTCCTCAGCAGCCGGGGATGCCCGATGGACTGCTCCTTCTGCGTGGGATACCGGATGACCGGCCGGAAGGGACGCTTCCGCAACCCCTTCCGGGTGGTGGACGAAATCGAGTCCGCCCGCATGCTGGGTTTCGAGGAGGTCTGCATCGACGACGACCTCTTCACCCGGAGCCGCCGGCATGTCTTCACCATCTGCGAGGAGATGGGGCGCCGGGGTCTGAAGATGAACATGTACATTTTCGCCCGGGTGGACACTGTCGATGCGGCGCTCCTCCGCAAGCTGAAAGACGCGGGCTGCAAGATGATCTGTTTCGGCCTGGAGAGCGGAAACCAGAAGATCCTGGACCGCGCTCACAAACGAACCACCCTGGAGAAGGCCCGCCGCGCGGTGGAACTCTGCAAGGAGGCCGGAATCTCGCCTCTGGGATCTTTTATCCTGGGCCTGCCGGGAGAGACCCGGGAGAGCATGGAAGAGACCTCCTCTTTCGCCCAGAGCCTGGGGATCCCTTACGGCTTCCACCTTCTCGCTCCCTTTCCGGGGACGAAGATCCGCGAGCGCTCCTCCGAATACGGGATCAAGATCCTGACCGACGACTGGTCGCTTTACGACGCCGACCACGCGGTTACCGAGACCGGGGGAATCTCCGCGGCGGAAGTGGAGGCATTTGCCAAATCGTTCTTCCGGAACCTGGGGTTGGAAATAGAAGAGATGAAAAGGGGGACTCTCTCGGGAACTTACCGGGGACCTTACCGGGAGGAAATGGAAAAACGGCTGGAGGTGGACTTCGTCTGGAAACTGCTCGCCGGGGACCTGATCGAAGAGCTGGGAGAGATCCCCCGGGCCGAGATATCCAAAATGAAAGAGAATCGGGGCCCGCTGTCTCCCCTCGCCCGCAGGGTCGCCGAAAAAGTCTCCCTGCCGTTTTCATTTGTCGAAAGCAAGCTGACCAAGCTTGCGGATCGGGGACTTATTCTTAGCCGGGAAGGGACGGATTTTTTCCGCTGGGAATGGAAGGAGTGAGTGGGGCCCCCGGTCCGCCGCCGGTCATGCCAGGGCCGTTCGTCGCCGGGAGGACGGCTTCTCGGATCAGGTTTCTCGTCTCCCCCTCCCCTTCGAAGATGCCGCCCCGGTCGATCACCAGTTCAGAGGCGAGGATTTTCCCGAAAAACCTTCCCGTGGAGGTAATGTGGGCGCACCCGTTAGCCGAAACGATCCCTTCGACGAGGCCCCCCAGGATGAGGGTGCGAACCTCGACTTCTCCCTGAATGCTGCCTTTTTCTCCGATAACCAGGGTACCCTGCCCGATGATCTTGCCTTCCATATGCCCGTCCAGCCGAACCACCCCGTCCCCGAAAATCAACGTCCCTACGACGGACATCCCTTCCCCGATCATACTTGCCTCCGGCTTATCAGAGGGAGAAATCCTTCCCAAAAACTTTCCCGGCCTCTTCATTCGGCAATCCTCCGTCCTCTCCGTCTTTTCCGGATCCAGGGACTTCGATCTTCCGAGAACTCGTAAGATCCGGCCCGGGTTCTTTGTTTTTTCCAGCCAGGCCCAAACTAGAGAATTTTGAATTTTTGTCAAGCCGGTGCGGCCAGGCTGTCATGCCAATTTAGAAATGTCCGTTTTCCCCAAAGTAGAAATGTCCCCTTTGCCCATTTTACTGGGTAAGAGACTTCTGATAGCCAGATCTGTTTGGAGTAAGCATATAAGGGCTAAACGCAGTCCCGCTCATCCTGCTGAAATGCCTTTTTACCAATTCCACAGGACATTTCTAAATTGGCAAAAGAGGACATTTCTATTTTGGGATGACAGCCGGTGCGGCCAGGCCCGGGACGGAGGTGTTCCAGCCATCTTCGCCGGGGCGCGGTTTGCCTCTCCCGTGCCGTTCGTCTGGACACCGGGGCCTTTGGTCATGGCTGGTGGTCCATTTTACAGCCAGGCCGTGATAACGGCTTTCATTGTGGGCCTGCCGCTTCACATCCTTTTTTTCAACTATCTTTTAAAAAATTCAACCGTATGGATTGACATTCGCCACCCTTCTTATTAGTATGGATTGTTTAATTTCCATTTCCCCCTCGCGAGGTTGCGGATAAACCCGTTTGTCGGCCCTCGAATGCATCGGTTCTTTTTTCGTTGGATTCCGCTCGTCGCGGTCGCCGTCCTCGGCGTGGCGTGGGTGCTTGTTCCCGAAAAATCAGCGGAGGCCCGCGACAAGATCCGGGTTCTCATTGTCAGGGACGCTTCCGGGGTAAAGGTCTCGGGAGAAGGTTTGTCCCTGCACGACCTGAAAACAGGCGTCAGGCTCTTTAAAAACACAAGATCTTCGTCCCTGACGATCGAACGCGACCCGGGCTTTCGCCTCCGGGTCCGCGGGCGCTCCTTAACCGCTCAGGGCTTCCAGCTGGAAGCGCGCAAGACCCCCGTGCTCATCAACGGGAGGTACTACCGGAATACCCTTAAAATCATTCCCGGGCCGAACCGGGATGTGTGGGTCATCAACGTCCTGCCCTTGGAGGAATACCTGGTGGGCTTGGTCAACTATGAAATCTCCTCCCAGTGGACGCCGGAGGCGATCAAGGCCCAGGTGGTCGCCGCCAGGACCTACGCGTTTTACCAGAAAGGCGCCCGTTCCGGCGAAATGTACGACGTCGATTCGGGGGTAAGCGACCAGGTGTATGGAGGGGTTGGAAGGGAAGACGACCGGTCGCGGCGGGCAGTCCGGGAGACCGAGGGAGAACTGATCCTCCACAACGGGAAACCCATTTTTGCCGTTTACTCCTCCTGCTGCGGGGGGAAGACGGAGGACGGGGAGCAGATGTGGTCGGGAAACTTTCCGTACCTCCGGGCAGTCGAATGTGCCTACTGCCTCGACTCTCCCCATTTTCTCTGGAATTACTCCGTGGACGGAGACCGGCTGGGCACGGCGTTGGGAGGCTCCCCATTATCCGCGGCCCGCGTCGTGAAGCTGGAAATCGAGGAAAGAAGCCAGAGCCGGCGAGTACTGAAACTCGCCTTTCAGACCGAAAACAGCCGCCAGGCCATGACCGGCAAAGATTTTCGGCGCCTCCTCGGATACGATCAGCTGCGGTCCACGAATTTCGTGATGGCCGAGAAGGATGGAAATTTCCAGTTCTCGGGCCTCGGCTGGGGCCATGGCGTCGGCCTCTGCCAGTGGGGAACCAAAGGAATGGCGGAAGCGGGAAAAGATTACCGCTCTATTCTGAAATACTATTACCAGGATGTGGAAATAGGTAAGATTCCTTAAGCGTGCGCTAGAATTTTATACTGTCCACTGACACCGACACTAAGCACTTTAATAATGATGGTGAACGACTTCGATTATTTCCTCCCCCCCAACCTGATCGCCCAGGCGCCTCCCGCGAAAAGGGACGATTCCCGGCTCATGGTGTTGGACCGCAAGAATGGGTCGCTGGAACACGCCACGTTTGCCGGGCTCCCAGATCATCTGCGCCCCGGCGATGTCCTGGTCGTAAATGACACCCGCGTACTCCCCGCGCGGCTGATCGGGAAAAAAGAGAGCGGGGGGAAAGTCGAGATCCTCCTGGTCCGGAAAAGAAAGGACCCGCCCGCCGGAGCCCGTTCCGGGGAGTGGGATTGTTTAGCGCGGAGCTCGGGCAGGCTGCGCCCGGGGACGCGGGTCGAGTTTGACTCCGCAGTGATCGGTGAACTTCTGGAGAGAACGGCCGGGGGTCTGTGGAGACTCTCCCTTTCCACGGAGGGGGACGAGGACCTGGAGGCTTCACTGCGGCGGATCGGTCTCGCCCCTCTTCCCCCGTACATTCACCGGAACGGCGACAAAGCCCGGAGAACCGCCGACCTGGAACGCTACCAGACCGTTTACGCCCGGAAAGAAGGGGCGATCGCCGCCCCCACTGCGGGGTTGCACTTCACCCGCGGCCTCCTCGGGGAAATCGCAGAAAAGGGAGTGTCCGTGCTTCCGGTGACCCTTCACGTGGGAATCGGAACATTCCTGCCGGTGAAAGAAGAGGAGGTGGAGAACCATCGTCTGGAGCCGGAGGTTTTTGAAGTTTCCCGGGAAACCGCCGAGGCCATCCAGAATGCCCGCGCAGAGGGGCGAAGGGTCATCGGAGTGGGAACGACCGTTACCCGGGCACTGGAATCCGCCGTGGACTCCGAAGGAAAAATTCAGTCCTGCAAGGGCGAAACCGGCCTCTTCATTCTGCCGGGCCACCGGTTCCGGGCCGTGGACGGGCTGATCACGAACTTTCACCTGCCCCGTTCCACCCTGCTCATGCTAGTGTCGGCTTTTGCCGGAAAGGAATTGATCCTGGCCGCGTACGAGGAAGCCATTCAAGAGAATTACCGTTTTTACAGCTACGGGGATGCGATGTTGATCCTTTAGGAGTGTTGGGAGTTGGGATTTCAGATTGATCCTGGACCGATCGATCGGATCAACTTTCACTTTGCGTGTATCAAAAATGGCTTTTCATTTCGAAATTCTGAAAAAAGATGACCGTACAGGGGCCCGGCTTGGGGCGGTGCATCACCTCCCATGGCGTCTTCCACACCCCGGCCTTTATGCCCGTCGGGACCCAGGCGACGGTCAAGGCCATGACCCCGGAAGAGCTCCGGGAGATGGGGGCGGAGATCATCCTGTCCAACACCTACCACCTGTATCTGCGGCCCGGGCACGAGCGGGTCCGGCGGCTGGGGGGGCTGCACCGTTTCATGCACTGGGACCGACCCCCTGCTCACGGACAGCGGCGGATTCCAGGTCTTCAGCCTCAATTCCCTGGTCAAAGTCTCCGAGGAGGGGGTCGAGTTTCAGTCTCATCTCGACGGCTCCCGGCATTTCATCACCCCGGAGAAGGCCATCGAAATCCAGGAGGCCCTGGGTGCGGACATCATCATGTGCCTGGACGAATGCACCCCTTACCCGGCTTCCCACGAACAGGCCGAGCGGTCTCTGGAGCTGACCCTGGACTGGGCCCGACGATGCAAGGAGTCCCACCGAGCTCCGGATCAGGCTCTCTTCGGAATCGTCCAGGGGGGAATGTATCCCGATCTTCGCCGGAGAAGCGCGGAAGACTATGCAGGCAAATCGGTTTCGACGGGTATGCCATCGGGGGCTTGAGCGTGGGCGAGAGCAAGGAGATCGATGTTCCAGATCGTGCGCGAGACCGCCCCCCTGCTTCCGGTCCGATCGGCCCCGGTACCTGATGGGCGTGGGCACTGCCGTGGGATATTGCTCGAGGCGGTTCGCAGGGGTGGATATGTTCGACTGCGTGCTGCCCGACCCGCAATGCCCGGAACGGCACCCTCTTTACCCGTTCGGGAAAACTGGTCATCAAGAACGCCAGGTATGCGGAAGATCGCTTCGCCCATCGAACCCGGGTTGCTCCTGCTATACTTGCCGGAATTACAGCCGGGCCTACCTCCGGCATCTTTATCTGGCCGAAGAGATCCTGGCCATGCGCTTGAACACGATCCACAACCTTCATTTTTATCTGAAGTTTATGAAGGAGATCCGCCAGGCCATCGCGGAAGACCGGCTTCCGGAGGCTCGTTTCGGTCAAGAATGTCCGTTTCGCCCATCGGGTATCCGGAAGAAGAACGCATCCCTGGAAGGCCGGGACAGATCGACTTCTCAGGCCTGACTCGACGCTCTCCGGGAATCGAAGCTCTGTTTAACCTTCGCAGGAATCTACTAGCAGATGCTTCGCGATAGCTGAATAGTTGAAAAACCGATAAGGAGGAGAATTCATGTTTCCAGATGTAGCGTATGCCATGGGCGGATTGGGCGGAGGCGGGCGGAGCGCCGGGGGATCTGGGAGCTTTCTTCCCCTGATTCTGATGTTCGTGGTCTTCTACTTTCTGCTGATCTGGCCCCAGCAGAAGAAAGCCAAAGCCCATCAAGCAGGTCTTGTCCAACCTGCAAAAAGGCGACAAGGTGGTGACCTCTTCGGGGATTTACGGGACGATCACGGGAATCACCGACACGGTGGTCACCCTGGAAATCGCCGAAAAAGTCCGCATCAAGGTGTCCCGCAGCTCCATCGCCGGGGTGGTGAAGAATCCAGCTTTGAGGCGCCGATGAATTTCATAAGGCGTTACGAGATACCTCAGGCTCTCCTTAGCGAGAGCGCCGACGGGCCATTCCAGCCAGTTGCGCGAAGTTGACAGGTCAGGGGACAGCGTGTCAAGGGAAGTCTTGCGGGCTTGCATTCGCACAATGTTGTCCAGAGTTTCTTAATTCCCGCGCAGATGTAAAGGAGATCAGAATATGTGGCGAAGCATCCAGTGGAGAGTGGGGCTGATCGTCTTGTTTCCTGGCCCTCTCCATCCTTTTCCTCATCCCCACCCTGGTCGGATCCCCTGCCCAAGTGGTGGACGAAAGTTCTGCCCACGGAAAAGATCAACCTGGGGCTGGACCTGCGGGGAGGGATGCACCTCCTGCTCGAGGTGGAGGTGCAGAAGGCGGTGGAAAGCGCCATGGACAAGTATGCCAGCGACATCAAAGACAGCCCTGACCAAAAAGGATATCCCCTTCAAACAGGTGGAGCGCACCCCGGACGGGAAGATTTCCGTCATCCTGCCGGACAGCAAGGCCAACGACCGCTTCAGCCAGATCCGCGCGGACCAGTTCGCCAACTTGAAGGTCGCCTCCTTCCGGGAACAGGAAGGAAAGTTCCAGTACCTCGCTGGAGATGAACCCGAAAGAAGCCAAGTCCATCGAGGAATCGGCCGTCCGCCAGGGGCTGGAGACCATCCGGAACCGGGTCGACCAGTTCGGGGTCTCGGAGCCGGTGATCGCTCCCCAGGGGGAGAACCAGATCCTCGTCCAGCTCCCCGGCATCAAGGACCCCCAGCGGGCCATCGAGCTGATCGGCCGGACCGCCCTTCTGGAGTTCAAGCTGGTGGATGATGAGAACAGCCTGGAGGACGCCCTCAAGGGCAATATCCCCCCGGGCGACGAAATCCTCTACCAGAAGGTCACGGACAAGGACACCGGGGTGGTCACCCGCCGGCCCTATCTTCTGAAGAAGCGGCCCCTGATGACCGGGGACGTCCTCACCGATGCCCGGATGCGCATCAAGTCCGATTTCAACGAGCCCTATGTCTCCCTGGATTTCAACGCCCACGGGGCCCGGCTCTTCGACCAGATCACCGCGCGAAAACGTGAAGAAGCGGCTGGCCATCGTCCTGGACAACAACGTGTATTCCGCCCCGGTGATCCAGGAGCGCATCAGCGGGGGCAAAGCCCAGATCAGCGGCTCCTTCACCCCGGAAGAGGCCTCGGACCTGGCCATCGTCCTCCGGGCCGGCGCCCTGCCCGCTCCGGTGAAGATCATCCAGAACGTGACCGTGGGCCCCTCCCTGGGACAGGATTCCATCGACAAGGGGATCCGGGCGGCCCTCATCGGGTCGATCCTGGTGGTTCTCTTCATGGCCGTTTACTACGGCCTGTCCGGCTTGATCGCCGACTGGGCCCTGGTCCTGAACATCATCTATCTCCTGGGGGCCCTGGCCTCCATGCGGGCCACCCTCACCCTGCCGGGCATCGCCGGGATCATCCTGGCCATCGGGATGGCCGTGGACAGCAACGTCCTGATGTTCGAGCGGATCCGGGAAGAACTGCGCCTGGGGAAAACCGTCCGGGCCGCCGTGGATGCCGGGTATGACAAGGCGCTCTTCACGATCATCGACTCCCACGTGACCACCCTGATCACGGCGGTGGTCCTCTTCCAGTTCGGCACCGGGCCCGATCAAGGGCTTTGCCGTCACCCTCAGCCTGGGCGTGATCATCAACCTCTTTTCGGCCCTGATCGGGACCAAGGTGATCTTCGACTGGATCAACCTGAAGAAGCAGCTCAAGACCCTGAGCATCTGAGGAAAGGAAGGAACCCTTACATGGGCATCGAACTCTTAGGAAAAACCAACATCAACTTCATCGGGCTGCGGAAATACGCCTTCATCCTTTCCGCCATCCTGGTGACCCTGGGCATCATCGCCCTGGTGCAGACTGGTGCGCGGCCAGGCCAACCTGGGGATCGACTTCGCCGGCGGGACCGTCGGTCCAGCTCAAATTCGAAAAGCCCTTCCAGCTGGATAAAGCCCGCCACGCCCTGGATGTGAACGGGTTCAAGGACAGCGAGCTCCAGCAGTTCACGGAGGGGAACAAGCTTCTCATCCAGGTCAAAAAAGCCATCGAGGTTCCGAGGGGAAGGTGGCCGACAAAATCGTGGAGATCTTCACCAAGGAATTCACCGACAATAAGTTCATCGTGGACAGCACCACGGAGATCGGCCCCAAGGTCGGGAAGAACCTGCAGCACGACACCCTGATCGCCGTGATCATCTCCGCCATCGGCATGATCATCTACATCGCCTGGCGCTTCGAATTTTCTTTCGGCGTGGCCGCCGGCATCGCCACCTTTCACGATGTCCTGACCGTCCTGGGGATCTTTTTCATCCTCGGGAAAGAAGTCAACCTCCTCCTCGTCACCGCCCTTCTCACCCTGGCCGGTTATTCCCTGACCGACACGGTGGTGGTCTACGACCGGATCCGGGAAAATCTCCGGCTGCGCCCCAAGGACCCCCTGGGCGATGTGATGAACTAGCAGCATCAACGAGGTCCTCAGCCGGACCATCGTCACCTCCATCACCGTCTTCCTGGTCTGCCTGGCTCTGTTCTTCTTCGGCGGAGAGGTGATCCACGACTTCTCCTTTGCCCTGCTCATCGGAGTGGTCGATCGGAACCTATTCTTCCATCTTCGTGGCCAGCCCGATCGTCTACGAATGGCGCAAAGGGCAAGAAGATCCGGATCCGGACGAAACGGTAAGAGATAAAAGGGGAAGAGGGGAAAAGGGCGAAAAGGGGAGGAATCGATTCTGCTGATCGGCGAAATTCCTTTTTCGCCTTTTCCCCTTTTCGTCTTTTCCCCTATTTTTTTGGCGGTTTGAATTTCCTCAGCTTCTCCGCCGCCATCTGCAGGGTTTCCATCTTCTTGGGGAAAGCGAAACGAACTTTGGTCTTTCCCAGCTCCGGGCGGCTGTAAAAAGAGCTTCCCGGGACCGTCGCCACCCCGAACTTCTCCACCAGATAAAAAGAGCAGGCCACGTCGTCCGGAAACCCGAAATGGGCCACGTCGGTCATGATGTAGTAGGCCCCCCGGGGACGGTAGACCCGGAATCCCACCTCCTCCAGAACCCCCAGCAGGAAATCTCTCCGCTCCCGGTATTCCTCCGCCAAGCTTCGGTAATAGTTCGGCCGGCAGGCGCAGCGCCGCGGATCGCGCCCTCCTGCAGGGGATGGGCCGCCCCCACCGTCAGGAAGTCGTGGACCTTGCGGACGGAGGCGGTGAGGTGCGCCGAGGCAATGACCCAGCCCACCCGCCACCCGGTCAGGCTGTAGGTCTTGGAGATGGAATTGATGGTGATGGTCTGCTCGCGCATTCCCGGCAGAGCAGGCGATGCTGACGTGTCCGGCCCCGTCATAGAGGATGTGCTCGTAGATCTCGTCGGTCACCGCCACGACCCCCCACTTCTGGCAAAGATCGGCGATGAACTGCAGCTCCTCCCGGGAGAAGACCTTGCCGGTCGGATTGTTGGGGGTGTTGATGACGATGGCCTTGGTCTTGTTGTTGAAGGCGCGGGCCAGTTCCTTTTCATCGAAGTGCCAGTCGGGCTCGTGGAGGGTGATGAACCTCGGGATGGCCCCGCAGAGGATCGTGTCCGGCCCGTAATTCTCGTAGAAGGGCTCGAAGACGATCACTTCCTCGCCGGGATTGACGATGGCCATGAGGGAAGCGATCATGCATTCCGTGGCCCCGCAGCAGACCGTGATCTCCTTCTCCGGGTCCATGGTCACGCCGTTGTAGCGAGGCGAACTTCTCGGCGATGGCCTGGCGCAGACCGGGCGTTCCCCAGGTGATGGCATACTGGTTGAAATCCGCGCGAATGGCCTCGACGGCCGCTTCCTTGATCTCCGCGGGCGCCGCGAAATCGGGGAACCCCTGGGCCAGGTTCACCCCCTTGTGCTTGAGGCAGACCCGGGTCATGTCCCGGATGACGGATTCGGTGAATCGAAGAGCGCGCTCGGATGAAAAATCTTTCATGTCCTTATTTCTCCGCTGGCATTCAGGATATCCTGCAAAGGTATTTATATATAATGACGGCCCGGCCGTCAATAACAATGCTCGTTTGAATGTTGAGGCCCCGTGCTGCCGGAGGATTTCCTTTTTCATCCAGCCCCGGATTTGGTATATTTTTAATATAGATGGACATGCGTCCGTCATAACCCTGGGGAGACTCATTCCCGATGCTTCGCCCAACCCGAATTTTCTTTCTTTTGCTATTCCTTATTCCCGGCATCTCCGCGGGAGATAGCTTCGCCCTTTCCGCGGAGGAAATCGCGAACGTTCAGCCCACCTTGGAAGGAAAACCCCTCGGGGAGAAGATCGCCTTTTGGGCGGAAAAATTTCTCGGGACGCCTTACGATCGGGACCCCCTGGGGGAATATGTCACCCGGGCCGCCATCGAGGCCGACGAGAAAGTGGACTGCATGTACCTCACCTTCCGGGCCGTGGAGCTGGCCCTGGGCGCGGACGCCCGAAGAAGCCGTCCGGATCGCCCTCGACAAGCGGTTTCATTCGCGGGGGGTTGTCCGTGATGGGAAAGTGATCAATTACGAGGACCGCTTCGAATACGGAGAGGACATGGTCCTGAGCGGGAAGTGGGGGAAGGAGATCACCTCCCTTTGGGCGCCTACGACGAGAATTGCCGGTTCCCGGGGAAAAGAATTCTGGGAAGCCGTGAACCCCGCAGCCCTGGCGAACGGGCTGACAAAACTCGAGAGCGGAGACATCCTCTTCTTCATGACAGCTCCGGCAAGAAGGAAGGTAGGAGAGGCTGTCGGCCATATCGGGATTGTGAAGGTCGAGCGGGAAACCGGGGCGAAACAATTTTACCTCATTCACGCAAGCGGCACGAAAAACCGGGGCGGCGCGGTGAAGAAGGTGGTTTTGAAAGATTACCTGGCGAAGATGCCTTTCGTCGGGGTGAAGGTGACGAGATTTGAATAAGAGCTTGGCAGTTTGCGGAAGAACCCAATTCAGGAGGTCATTGCGAGGAGCCCAGGCGACGCGGCAATCGATTTTGTTAGATTTTATTCTGAATCAGATTGCTTCGCTTCGCTCGCAATGACAGCTCAGAGATTTTTCAGCAAACTGTTAGTGTCCGGTGTCAGTGTTTAGTATCCTCTTTACTGACACTGACACTAAACACTGAACACTTTTTGAGGTCTTCAATGGATTTGGACCAGCTTTGCATCAATACCATCCGCATGTTGTCCGTGGACATGGTCCAGGAGGCGAACTCCGGCCACCCGGGGCTGCCCATGGGCGCGGCTCCGATGGCGTACGTCCTCTGGACCCGGTTTCTCAAACACAACCCGCAAAACCCAAAGTGGCCGGACCGCGACCGGTTCGTCCTTTCCGCCGGGCACGGTTCCGCCCTGCTCTACTCCCTTCTTCACCTGACCGGATATCCCTTGAGCCTGGAGGAGATCAAACGTTTTCGGCAGTGGGGAAGCCAGACCCCCGGACATCCCGAGCACGGCGATACGCCGGGGGTGGAATGCACCACCGGCCCACTCGGCCAGGGTTTCGGCGACGCCGTCGGGATGGCGATCGCCGAGCGGCACCTGGCGGCCTACTTCAACCGGCCCGGACATGAAATTGTCGGCCATTACACCTACGTCCTCGCCAGCGACGGGGACCTCATGGAGGGGATCGCGTCGGAAGCGGCTTCCCTTGCGGGCCTGCTTCGCCTCGGAAGGCTGATCTGTTTTTACGACAACAACCAGATCACCCTGGCCGGGGAAGCCAGGCTGGTCTTCGATGAAAACGTGGGAGAGCGTTTCGAGGCTTACGGCTGGCACGTGCAGAGCGTCGAGGATGGAAACGACCTGGAGGCGATCTCCCGGGCCGTTCAGGCCGCCCGGGAGGAGACCGGCCGGCCCTCTTTCATCTCGGTGAGGACGCACATCGGGTACGGAAGCCCCCACAAGCAGGATACGTTCGAGGTTCACGGCTCCCCGCTGGGTCCGGAGGAAGTCGCCGTGACCAAGAAGAACCTCGGCTGGCCCCTGGAGCCCAAGTTCTACATCCCCGAGGAGGCGAAGGCTAACTTCCTCAAAAGCGCGGCCCAGGGCACGCAGGAAGAAGAGGCCTGGGAAAAAAGGCTGGAGTCGTACGGGAAAGCTTTTCCCCAACTGTTCGCCGAGTGGGAAGCAGTGGCTGAGCTTGAAACTCCCCGAAGGGTGGGATCGCGATGTCCCCGTCTTTCCGCCGGATTCCAAGGGGATCGCCACCCGGGCTGCCGGGGGGAAGATCATGAACGCACTGGCTCCCCGCCTCCCGAACCTCATCGGCGGTTCGGCTGACTTAAACCCTTCGACCAACACCGCCCTGAAAGGCCGGGGAAATTTTTATCCGCCTGGGAAAGGGAATGGGCCCGTCCAGGGGTCCGAATCCGGAACCTGGGGCTACGGCGGGGCGAATATCTTCTACGGAGTGCGCGAGCATGCCATGGCCGCGATCTCGAGCGGAATGGCCCTGCACGGCGGTCTCCGCCCCTACGCCAGCACTTTCTTCATCTTCTCCGATTACATGAGGCCGGCGATTCGCCTTGCGGCATTGATGAAGATTCATGTCATCTACGTCTTTACCCATGACTCCGTCGGACTGGGAGAAGACGGCCCGACCCACCAGCCCGTCGAACAGCTGGCAGGCCTGCGCGCCATGCCCAACCTGACGGTGATCAGGCCCGCCGACGCGAACGAGGCCGCGGAAGCCTGGAAAGTAGCGGTTCAGCGGCGGGAAGGCCCCACGGCCCTGCTCATGACCCGACAGGCCGTCCCGGTGATCGACCGGGCGCGTTTCGCCCCGGCCGGAGGGCTCGTGCGAGGAGCGTACATCCTCGCCGATCCGCCGGAGGAAAAACCTGAAGCAATCGTGATCGCCACCGGGTCCGAGGTCCACCCGGCCCTGGAAGCCTTTGAGAAAGCAAGCGCGGACGGCATCCGCCTCCGGGTGGTCAGCATGCCCTCGTGGGAGCTCTTCGAAGAACAGCCGGAGGAATACCGCAGGGAAGTCCTGCCTCCCGGGGTGACCGCCCGCGTCTCCGTCGAAGCCGCCGCGACGCTCGGCTGGCACAAATACCTGGGGCCCAGCGGGGTCGCGATTGGAATCGACCGTTTCGGGGCCTCGGCGCCCGGGAAAGTCGTTCTGGAAAAGCTTGGATTCACCCCTGCTCATATTCTCGAAAAAGTGAAGTCTCTCCTGAGTCAAAACCCCGGAAAAGCGGGGGGCGCGGGCAAAACAGGCCGGCGCCCTCGTTCTACAAAAAATCTCAAGCAATCACCCTAGCCCCGGCCTTCTCGGGGACTTAAACGCGCCCACGCGGCGGGAGGTATGGAAATGAAAGAGAACCCGATCAAGAAGCTGAAAGATATAAACATGAGCATCTGGCTCGATAACTTGAGCCGCCGCCTCATCGAATCGGGGGAACTGAAGCGTTTGATCGACGATGTCGGGGTGACGGGAATCACTTCCAACCCGACGATCTTCCAGAAAGCCATTTCGGGCAGCAAGGAATACGATACTTCATTTCAGAAAATTCTCGGCCGGGGAATCCGGGAAGAGAAGGAGATCTTCCTCCAGCTGGCCTTTGAAGATATTTCCCGGGCGGCGGACCTGCTGTGGCCGGCCTACCGGGAAAGCGGCGGCCAGGACGGCTTCGTCAGCATCGAGGTCTCCCCCGACCTGGCCTTTGAAACGGAAAAGACGATCGCCGAGGCAAGACGCCTTTTCTCCTCCCTGGCAAAGAAAAATATCCTGGTCAAGGTCCCGGGCACCAGGGCCGGCCTTCCGGCCATTGAAACGCTCACCGCCGAGGGGGTGAACGTAAACGTGACCCTCCTCTTCGCCGTCAGCCGGTATGAGGAAGTTATGGAAGCCTACCTCCGCGGGCTGGAAAAAAGGGCCCGCGAGGGAAAGCCCCTCGATGAGATCTTCTCGGTAGCCAGCTTCTTCGTGAGCCGGGTGGATACCCTGACCGACAAGCGGCTGGAAGAAAGGCTGGCTTCGGCCGGCTCGGAGGTTGAGAAGGAAAAGATCAAGAGCCTGCGGGGCAAGGCGGCCGTAGCCAACGCGAAGATTGCCTACCAGAAGTATGAAGAAACTTTTTCGGGAAAAAGGTTCCGGGATTTACCCGGCGCAAGGGTCCAGAAGATCCTCTGGGGCAGCACCGGCACGAAGAACCCCCAGTACAGCGACATCAAGTATGTGGAGGAACTGATCGGCCCCAACTCCATCAATACCATTCCCGACGCGACCCTCAAGGCCTTTGTCGACCACGGCCGCTTCCGGGTCACCATTCACGAGGGAATGGACGAGGCCAAAAAGCTCTTCGCGGAACTAAAATCGGTCGGGGTGGAGATCGACCGGGTCACGGATGACCTCGAAAAAGAAGGGGTGAAGCTGTTCTCCGATTCCTTCTTTGCCCTGCTTAAGGAGATTGCCAACAAGCGGGATGCCTCGAAACCTTCGGCGCGCAGGCCCTGACCGGGGCGAACGAAAAGCCCATGGCCTCCGCCGCCTTGCCGGGCCCGATCCTGGTCGTCGAAGACGATAAGAAGACCGCTTCCCTGGTGGCTCTTTACCTGGAGCGGGAAGGCTTTCAGACGGTCCTCGCCTCCGACGGGCTGCAGGGCCTGGAGTTGGCCAGGCGCCACAAGCCCGCCCTCATCATTCTCGACCTCATGCTCCCGCGGCTGGACGGATGGGAAGTGTGCCGTCAGCTCCGGCAAACCTCAGCCGTCCCGATCCTGATGCTGACCGCCCGGGGCGAGGAGGTCGACCGCGTCTCGGGACTCACCCTGGGAGCGGATGACTACGTCGCCAAACCTTTCAGCCCCCGCGAGCTGGTGGCACGGGTGAAAGCAATCCTTAGGAGGACGCGCCCACAGCCCACCGCCGGGAAGAATCTTGTCTCCCATGAAAATTTGATGATGGACCTGGGAAAGCGCAGGGCCACCCTGCATGGGCGCCCCCTTTCGCTCACCCCCCATGAATACAAGCTTCTTGAGGCCCTGATGTCTTCGCCGGGGAAGGTCTTTACCCGGGCCGAGCTCCTGGACCGGCTTTATCCCCGGGGGGAAGCCGTCGTGGACCGGGTCATCGACGTTCACATAGGAAAGCTCAGGGAGAAGATCGAAGAAGACCCGGCCAGCCCCCGTTACATCCTGACCATCAGAGGTGTTGGGTATCAATTCGCGGAAGATTGACAAAAAGCTGAACCACAGAGATCACAGAGCGGCAGACCCGCAACCAAAAAAATCCGATTACCTGTGACTGCCTTCCCAGAAATCCCCCCTTCCCCCCTTTGCAAAGGGGGGTTGGGGGGGATTTCTGAGGCGGGTTTCCCAATTCGGAATTTCTTAACAAAAATTTGAGAGTCCACAGATTAGTACTACAGAGAAAATAGGAACATTAAAAAAGCACAGGTCAATTTGTTTTCCCCATTCCGATATTACGTGTCCCCAACGCATTTTTGGCCTTTATCGCGGTGAACTCTGTGACCTCTGTGGTTCATTCCTTAAGTCAAAAGGAAGGGGATTCCGGCCTGAGGCACCGGCTCCTCTGGAAGCTTCTGGCCATTCACGTCCTCCTCATCGCCTTCGTGATCCTCCTCGTGTGGCTCGCTGTGGATTATCTCGCCGCCGGTTATCTCGCGGCCCTGATGAAAGAGTACAACGTCTCCCCCACTACCACCCACCGGATGTTCATTCACGCCGTCCACCGGTATCTCATCTGGGCCAGCCTGGCCGCGCTCGGGTTGGCGGTGACGTCGAGTTTTCTCCTGCTGAGGAAGGTCTTGAGCCCCCTCACCCGGATGATGGATATCACCAAAAAAATCGCCCGCGGCGATTACGCGGCAAAAGTCCCCATCGAATCCCGGGACGAAGTTGGACAGTTGGCCAGGGCCTTCAACCAAATGGCGGAAAGCCTCGGGAAAGTGGAGCAGCTGCGCAAGACCATGGTCCTGGACGTGGCCCACGAGCTCCGCACTCCCCTCACGAACATGAAGGGATATCTCGAAGCCCTGCTGGACGGGGTCCTGCCCCCTTCCCGGCAAAACCTGGAACTCCTCCAGGAGGAAACGGGGCGGCTGGTCCGCCTGGTGGAAGATCTCCTTCGCCTGGCAAAGGCGGATGCTGCCCGGGCCACCCTCCATAAGAGTCCGGTTCCCATCCGTGAGTTGATTGCCCGGGAGCTCGACTCTTTTCTCCCCCGGTTTCAAGCCAGGCAGATATCGGTGGAAACGCGTTTTCACCCGGCGGTCGACCGGATCGGGGGAGATTCCGATAAGCTGGCCCAGGTGGTGGGCAACTTGCTCGAGAACGTCTGGCATTACACTCCCCCGGGCGGCACTGCCCGGGTCTCCACGGAACCCTTCGGTGCGGGAGTGAAGATTGTTTTCTCAAACCCGGGGAGCGAGATTTCCGAAAAAGACCTTCCCTTCATTTTCGAACGTTTCTACCGCGGCGAAAAATCGCGCTCCCGGGACCACGGCGGCGCGGGGATCGGCCTCGCCATCGTGAAAGAGCTGGTCGAAGCGCACGACGGGCAGGTGGGCGCGGAGATAGCCGCCGGAGAAATCCGCATCTGGTTTTCCCTTCCTCTCTGAAATCATCAACAATCCGATTTTCTGTCACTTCAGGGGTTTGAAAAGAGTTCCCCGAAATCCCTCCCGACCTCCCTTTACAAAGGGAGGAGATAGTGTTTCCCCCTTTGAAAAAGGGAAGGTGTGAAAAAAATGAACCGGTCGGCACAGACAACCTCTCTTGTTGTCCAGGGGACGGCAAAAATTTGCAGGCCAAAATCGGCGGGACATTTCTTATCACCAACGGGTTTACCTGAGTTCCGCAAAGGGACGTCGCCAGGCCCGATCTAAACCCGGGTAAAAACCAATGTTCTCACTTTGGTTCATCATAAGTTCAGTACACCACGGGCTATGAAGGAATCAGTGCCTCTTTTGGCCCGCAAATTTTTGCCGTTCCCTGGACGTGGTTCCACTATCCAATTTCCGCCCGCTGAATTTTTTTACAGCTTCAGGGGGATGAAGGGGGATTTCTGAGGCATCCTGGCAGGGTTTGGAATCCTTTTCATACGGCTAACCGGTTCCCGATCTTTACCGAATCTTTACCCGATCTTCATTAAGCCTTTACGCGGGGTGATTACTATTGTCTTAACGATTCCAGAAATGCCCGAGTGAGATTTAAGAGTGACCGAATGAATGGCAGATCTGGAAGAAAGGAGAACCCAAATGGAAGCTAAGAATTTCAATCCCACGATGAAACCGGCGCCTCCCAGGCCGGTTCGGAGTTTACTGAAAGGGATCGCGATCCTCGCTCTCGTATTCGCCCCCTTTCTGGGTATTTGTGAACTTTTCGGAAAATGGAATAACCCCGCAGCCGCAGAGAGGAGTTACCCAATGGCAGCAGCAAAGAATGCCACGTTGGCGAAAGCACAGAACCCCGGTACGGATGCCGCGGGTTCAATGAGAACCGAAATTGCCACCTTCGCGGGGGGCTGTTTCTGGTGTACCGAGTCTGATTTCGAAAAAGTGCCGGGGGTGGTGAAAGTCGTCTCCGGGTATACCGGCGGGAAGAAAGAGAGCCCAACCTACGGAGAGGTCTCCGCCGGAACGACGGGGCATGTCGAGGCGGTTCAGGTCTATTATGACCCGTCCAGAATCAGTTACGCGGAACTGCTCGATTACTTCTGGCGGCATGTAGACCCGACGGATTCCGGGGGCCAGTTTGTGGATCGAGGCTCTCAATACCGGAGCGTCATCTTCTACCACGATGAGGAACAGAAACGCCTGGCGGAAAAGTCGAAGGAGGAGCTGAGCAAGTCGGGGAAGTTCGACAAGCCGATCGTGACGGACATTCTCCAGTTCACCAGGTTTTATGAAGCGGAGGATTATCACCAGGATTACTACAAGAAGAACCCCTTGCGGTACAAATATTACCGGTATGCGTCCGGCCGGGACCAGTTCCTGGAAAAAGCATGGGGAAAGGAGGGGCAGTCGGTGAAAGCGGAAAATAACGAGGCGTATAAGAAACCCGACGATGCCACCCTGAGGAAAAAACTGACTCCCCTTCAGTATTCGGTCACCCAGAAAGAAGGGACCGAACCGCCGTTCCGGAATGAATACTGGGACAACCATCGGGATGGAATTTACGTGGACATCGTTTCCGGGGAGCCCCTGTTCAGTTCCAGGGACAAATACGATTCCGGCACGGGGTGGCCGAGCTTCACGAAGCCCCTTGAGCCGGGGAATATCGTGCGAAAAAGATGACTGGGGCTTTTTCATGAAGCGGACCGAGGTCCGGAGCAAGCATCGGCGACTCCCACCTGGGCCACGTCTTCAACGACGGGCCGGCCCCGACGGGCCTCCGGTACTGCATGAACTCCGCTTCGCTCCGGTTCATTCCGAAAGAGGACCTGGAGAAAGAGGGATACGGAAAGTATCTGGAGCTCTTTGCCGCGAAGCAATGAAGACAGGGCAGGAATGAGATCCATCCCCAGGTCCTCATTCCTGCCCCGCAGAGTTCCCCGGGGGTCGAGACAAAAAAATAGATTCACCATCCGTCCAGAATACATCTTTTACCCCATTCAAGGATGATCCTGAAAAGAGCACAATAACTTTATCAGTGCGGCCCGGCTGGTTGAAGTTCCCCTGCCAGGGGAAACTTTCCCTCTTGGCGAGGGCTGGCGGCATGGGGAGAAGGAAACCGCACGACCGGCGAACAAAGCCGCAGAGAGGGAAGGAGTGAAAAAATGATCGACGTCATCGCCCTCATCCTGGGGGGCGGGCGGGGCGAGAGACTTTATCCTCTGACCCTCGAGCGCGCGAAGCCGGCGGTGGGGTTCGCCGGCAAGTACCGGCTGATCGACATTCCCATTTCCAACTGCATCAACTCCGGAGTCGAGAAAATCTTTGTCCTCACCCAGTTTCTCTCCGCCAGCCTGCACCGGCACATCATGCAGACCTACCAGCTCGGCCCTTTCACCGAGGGGTTCGTCGACATCCTGGCCGCCGAGCAGACGCCCCAGCGCTCGGACTGGTTCCAGGGGACGGCGGACGCGGTGCGGGCCACCCTGAAACACACGACCTACTACCCCAGCGACCAGATGCTGATCCTCTCCGGGGACCAGCTCTACCGGATGAACTACGCCGAGGTGATCCGCTTCCACCGGGAAACCCGGGCGGACATCACTCTCTGCGTTTACCCTGTCAGCGCAGAGGAGGCGCCGAGAATGGGCCTGCTCAAGGCGGGCCCGGGCGGGGTCGTGGAGGAATTTCTGGAGAAGCCCCAGGACCCGACGCTGATCGACCGATTTCGAGCCCCTCGGGAACTCTTTGAATCCAGAGGGGTCCCCTTCTCTCACAATCAATTCCTGGCTTCAATGGGAATCTATGTGTTTGAAACCAGGATCCTCGTCGATCTCCTCAGCCGCAGCGAGCAGGCCGATTTCGGGAAAGAGGTGATCCCTTCATCGGTCGGCAGGTACCGCCTGCTGGCCTATCCCTTTTTCGGCTACTGGCGAGACATCGGCACAATCCCGGCCTTTTTCCAGGCCAATCTCGACCTGGCCCGGCCGGATCCCCCCTTTCCCTTGTACGCACCCCGGTGGCCTTTCTACACCCGGCCGCGCTTCCTGGCCCCCAGCCGAATCGTGCGCTCGGAGATCCGGGACAGCCTGATCGCCGACGGGGCGGATGTCAGTGGGGCTGCGATCAGCGACTCCGTCCTCGGCATGCGCGGGATCGTGCGGGAAAACACGCGGTTGAAAGAAGTGGTGTTCCTCGGCGCCGATTTCTACGAGGGGGAGAGGGTCGTGACCCCTTTCGAAAAGCCAGGGAAAGACGATCCCCCACTGGGGATCGGGAAGGGCTGCACGATCGAGCGGGCTATCATCGACAAGAACGCCCGGATCGGAGACGGGGTGAGCATCCGCTCTCGCCCGGAGGTTCGGGATTTCAAGAGCCATAACTGCTGGGTCCGGGGGGGAATTACGGTTATTCCCAAGGGTGCGGTCATTCCCCCGGGCACGGAACTCTAACATCGCGGGTGGAACTCGCGCGAAAGGAGGCTGTCTGTGTCAAGTCCTGCAAGCATCGGCAAGCACCCGATCCATCCCATGCTCGTCGTATTCCCTCTGGGCCTTCTGAATTTTTCCTGCGCCGCCGACCTGATCGGTAAAAACGGGAAGAACGAAAAGATCTGGAAGGAGGTCGCCGCCCGAACGATGGCCGGCGGAGTCATCGGCGCCCTGGGGGCCGCAGTACCCGGGCTGATCGACTTTCTCTCCCTGAAAGGGAAGGCTCAGAAGATCGGGGCCGCCCACATGGGCCTCAATTTGGCGATCGCGGGGCTCTTCGGGTATAACCTTTTGCGCCGCATCAAGAACCCGGAAGCCCCCGCGCCCGTCGGTCTTTCTCTCGCCGGCGTTGCCGGGTTGATTGTATCCGGCTGGCTCGGCGGGGAACTGGTTTACGTCCATCGCGCCGGAGTCGTTTCGGAAGAAGAATTCAGGGGGGAAATTGAGGGAGAGCAGCCACCCCCGGTTCTGGAATAAGCCATTTCCCATTTTCCTCTGCGGAAGACTAACGCAGGGTTTTGCTTCGGGGAGTTCTTTGCCCCTTGTAGGGGCGACCCGGCAGTTCGCCCCTACGTCTCCCGGATGGGTGCGGGCGACTCTCTTCGTTCCAAGGCATAACCGTGTTCCCTCCAGCCCGCAAGCCCGCCGGCAAGGGGCCGAACGGGAGCGATGCCCTTTTTTTTAAGAAACAACGCCGCCCGGGCGCTGGAGGTTTCATGAGGTCAGTTGCAGTACAAGACGACCTCCCGGCCGCCAGGCACGATGGGCCCGGCATCCTGCTCGAGTTCTTCCAGGGGAACGTAAAGGGCCCCGGGGATCATGTACGGATCGGCCTCGAATTCCAGCGGGTGCCGAACATCGAGGAGCAGGATCTCTTCACGGGCGTCGAGTTTGTTTTTCAGCTCTTCCGGCGTGATGCGCGCCATGCGCAGCGCTCGGAGGAACCGTTGCCTTTCAAAAAATTTCCATAGAATGTAGGCTGCCAACCCTCCCCCGACAAAAATCCCCAGGGAGGTGCCCGTCCTCATCACGTATTCCCCGATTCTCTCGATTTGATCGGTAAAAAGGTAACCAAGGCCGACGAACGAGCCCGTCCAGAGGAGCGACCCCAGGCCGTCAAATATCAGGAAGCGAAGAAGAGAAATCCGGGACATCCCGGCAAGGGGGGGCGCGATGAGGCTCAGGCCGGGCATGAATTTGGCCATGAGGAGCGCCCGGGACCCGTGGCGGAAGAACAAATCGACGGTACGGCGCACGCAGGAGTCCGGGCTGAGAGAAAACCGGCAGAGTACCGATAGCACGGCGGCGCCCCGGGACCGCCCGATGAAAAACCAGATGAGGTCGCCGATAAGGCAAGCCAGTAAGCGAAATCCCGAGCACGGGAAGGAACTTCAGCAGCCCTTTGCCGGCCATGGCTCCCGCGGCGAGCAGCAAGGGGGCCGCCGGAACCGGCAGGCCGATTTGTTCGCCGAGCACCCAGGTAAATAAAACGCTGTACCCGTGCTGGACGAGAAAACGTATGAGGTTCTGCAAAACGGCCTCCGAAAGAAAAAGATTCACCGCAGAGTGCGGGCGCGAATCCCATCGCGTGTGAGAAAGGGCCCTCTTCCCGTTTCCCGGGAGATCCGGGCGGCCCCCATGATTTATGATATGCTTCAAAGCCCAACGTGTGAAGGATCATCTTGAGAAGCGGATGGGACTCGAGAGAAATCAAGCCGGTTCCAGGGACGGGGAAAGAGAAAAATCATGGACCTGAGGACATAAAGGATGAGATAATTTTAAAGATGTGAATCTTCCGTCCTGAGAGGTTGTGTCCATGAACGACTTCGAAACGCGGGTGAAGGAGATCATCGGGGATGGATTGCATTCGCTGGAAATCGAAATCCTTCAGGTCAACCTCGGGCTTCGGTGCAATCAGGAGTGCAGCCATTGCCATCTCGAGGCTTCCCCCCAAAGGGAGGAAGCGATGGGCTGGCCCGTCCTGGAAAGGGTTCTGGAGACCGCCCGGGAGTTGAGGCCTACGCTCGTCGACCTGACCGGCGGCGCGCCGGAGCTGAACGCGCATTTCCGGAACCTTGTGAAGGCTCTGCGGGAAAAAGGGATTCCAGTCCAGGTTCGCACCAACTTGACGGTGCTCCTCGAGCCTGCGTTGGAAGACCTTCCACGTTTTTTCCGGGAACATCAGGTCCAGCTCGTGGCTTCGATGCCCTGCTACCTGGAAGAGAACGTGCAGGCTCAGCGGGGAAAAGGAGTTTACCAAAAAAGCGTCGCGGCCATCCGTCGCCTGAATGCCCTGGGGTACGGATGCCAGCCCGATTTGCCCCTGAACCTGGTTTACAACCCGGGGGGCCCTTTTTTGCCTCCCCCGCAGGCGGGCCTGGAGGACGATTACCGGCGTGAACTGCGAGAGCGCTTCGGCATCTCCTTCACCCGCCTCCTCACGATCACCAACATGCCCCTGGGAAGATTTCAGGCGGACCTGCGCACGAAAAATCAGGAAAAGAATTACCTTCAGCTTCTCCGAGAATCATTCAACCCCCAAACTTTGCCCGGCCTCATGTGCCGCAACCAGCTGAGCGTAGGGCTGGGACGGAACCCTCTATGATTGCGATTTCAACCTGGCCCTGGGCCTTCCGGTGAATCACGGGGCCCCCGATCATATTCGGAGCTTTCGGGCTCCGGACCTCCGTTCCCGCCGCATTGTGACCGGAGAACACTGCTTCGCCTGCACCGCCGGCGCGGGCTCTTCCTGCGGCGGCGCCCTGGTCTGAAAGCCACCGCGAAGTTGCCTAACGTTTCTTTCCGTCCCTTCATGGAAGGTTTAAGGGCTGTGGGTGAAATCTAAAAATTCCGCAATCCGCCATGCACCACGTTGGGTGCATGGCTGCCCTGAACCCGACGTGGTTCAGGGCGCATTCCGCAACCGCCTGATCATCTTTACCCGCTACCCCGAACCCGGCCGGTCGAAGACCCGGCTGATCCCCGCCCTCGGCCCGGATGGCGCCGCGGACCTGCAGCGCAGAATGACCGAGCACGCCCTGGTGTGGGCGAGAAGCGAGGGAAAGGCCACCCCTCTGTCCCTTGAGGTCCGTTTCGAAGGGGCAACGGAAGAGGCAATGCGGAAGTGGCTCGGCCCGGATATGTTTTTTTCCCCCCAGGGGGCCGGAGATATCGGGCAACGAATGGAGCTCGCTTTCGACGAAGCTTTCCGGGACGGGATGGAACGGGTGATGATCGCGGGGACGGACATCCCGGGCCTGACCGAGGGATTGGCCGCAAAAGCGATAGAGGCTCTCCGGAATAACGACCTAGTCCTCGGCCCCGCCCGCGACGGGGGCTATTACCTGATCGGGCTGAAACGGTCCGCCGCCGGGATCTTCCGCAACATCCCCTGGGGCACGGACGCGGTGTTGCAGAAAACCCTCAGGGCGGCCGCGGATCTTCACCTTTCGACGTTCCTCCTCGAGCCGCTCGAGGACGTTGACCGGCCCGAAGACCTGCCGGTGTGGGACCGGTTCGTGAGCCTGAAATTCCCTCTTCTCTCCGTCATCATCCCCGCTCTCAACGAGGAAGAAAATATCGCGCAGTGCCTGGCCAGCACCCGGAACGCGGCCAACCTGGAGAGAATCGTGGTCGACGGCGGAAGCGCAGATCGAACCGCCGAGATCGCGCGCTCCTGCGGGGCGAAGGTCGAGGTTTCGCCCCGCGGGAAGGCGCGGCAGATGAACAGGGGGGCGGATTTGGCCGCCGGGGACTTGCTTCTCTTCCTTCACGCGGATACTCGCCTGCCCGACGGGTTTGCGGAAGCCGTGCGCCAAACGCTTGCCTTCCCGGGAATCGCCGCGGGCGCTTTCGAATTCCGGCTCGATGCCCGGATGCCGGGTTTGCGAGTCGTCGAGAGGGTCGCCAACTGGCGGTCCCGTTCCCTCCAGTTTCCTTACGGGGACCAGGCGATCTTCCTCCGGGCGGGACTCTTCCGCGAGGTCGGCGGCTTTGCCGATCTGGCCATCATGGAGGATTTCGAGTTGATTCGGCGCCTGAAAAAAACAGGCCGGGTCCACACGGTTCCCCTCCCCGCCCTTACTTCCGCCCGGCGCTGGCGAAACGTTGGAGTCGTTAAAACCACGCTGATGAACCAGGTCATGGTGCTCGCCTATTTCCTTGGAGTCTCCCCGCTGAGCCTTGCACGGTGGTATCGCTCGAAATCCTGAAGTGGGTTTCACAATCTCCTTGCCTTCAGCCGGTGGTTTTAATAAGATTTGGTCATCACGCCGTTATCTTGCCTCAAAGGAAAGACTCCATGCAAAAACTCTCCGGAAAAGTAGCCTTGATCACGGGCGCCAGTAAAGGGATCGGCAAAGGGATCGCTTTGCGCTACGCTCAGGAAGGCGCGTCTGTCGTGCTGGCCAGCCGTTCCATGGACCTCCTTGCCAAGAATGTCGGGGAAATCCAGAAAGAGGGCGGGAAAGCCCTCGCCATGGAAGTGGACGTCAAAAGTTACGAAAGCGTCTCCGCCATGGTGGAAAAAGCCGTGGAGCATTTCGGGCGTTTAGACATCATGGTCAACAATGCCGGGATCTCCATGGCCTGCCCTTCGGAGGATTTGAATCCCGCGCGACTGGCAGCGCGCCCTGGACACCGACCTGTCGGGCCTCTTTTACGGGTCCCAGTGCGCCGCCCGGAAGATGATCCCCCAGGGGGGAGGCTGCATCATCAACATCACTTCCGTGTACGGCCTCGTGGCTGCCCCGGGAAGGGCGGCCTACTGCGCCAGCAAGGCAGCCTGCAACATGCTGACCAAAGTTCTGGCCATCGAGTGGGCCAAGAAGAACATCCGGGTGAACGCCATCGCGCCCGGCTATTTCCGGACCGAGCTGGTTCAGGGAGTCATCGATAGCGGGATGCTCCCCCTCGGCGCAATAGAGAAGAGGACTCCCCTGGGCCGAATCGGGGAGGTGCAGGACCTCCTTCCCCTGGCGGTTTACCTCGCCAGCGACGAATCCAGGTACATGACGGGATCGGTGATCAATATCGACGGGGGCTGGGAAGCATACGGATATCTATAACGGCCCACTTATCCCTAACCGCTTACCCCTAACGGTATTTCATGAATCGCCTGCTCTGCTCAAAATGCAATCGATCGTTTCCGCTGGACGAGAAGATCTGGGCTTGTCCCTGCGGCGGTCTCTTCGATCTCCAGTTCCAGCCCGCCTTTCCCGTCGAGAAAATTCAGAAGCGGAAGCCCACCCTCTGGAGGTACCGCGAGGCCATTCCCATCCTGCGGGATGAAAACATCCTCTCCTTCGACGAGGGGTTTACTCCTCTTCTGCCCGTCGATTTTAATGGGCACGACGTGTGGCTGAAGCAGGATCATCTCTTTCCCACCGGTTCGTACAAGGACCGGGGCGCCTCCGTTCTCATGAGCAAGGTGAAAGAGCTGGGGATCACCAAGGTAGTCGAAGACTCTTCCGGAAACGCGGGCTGCGCGATCGCGGCATACAGCGCAAAGGGCGGGATCGAAGCCGAAATTTTCGCGCCCCAGAGCACCTCCCCGGGGAAATTGGTCCAGATCCGATCCTACGGTGCGGTGTTGAAAACGATTCCCGGCTCGCGGGAAGAGACGGCCAAAGCGGTATTGGGCGCCGCCCGGACGGGCTATTACGCGTCCCACTCCTGGAACCCTTTCTTTTTCCACGGAACCAAGACATTCGCCTACGAAGTATGGGAGCAGCTTGGCTGGAAAGAACCCGACACCGTGATCCTCCCCGTAGGGAACGGAACGCTTTTATTGGGAGCTTACCTGGGTTTTGGGGAACTCCTGGACGCGGGGATGATTCGAGGTGTACCCAAAATTGTCGGTGTTCAGTCCGCCTCTTGCGCCCCCCTGGTGAAAGCCTTTCGGCAAGGGTCAGGGAAAATCCCTGCCATACTGCCCCGGGAAACGGTTGCTGAAGGGATCGCCATCGCAACCCCCGTCAGGGGAGAGCAGATCGTGACGGCGGTGAAGAAAAGCGGGGGAGGTTTTCTGGCGGTGGACGAGGAGGAGATCGAAAAATCCCTGCGCTGGGCATGCGAGAGAGGATTTTACGTCGAACCGACGTCGGCCGCGGCGGTGGCCGCAGTTTTCAAGTACCTGGAAACGTCAGACCCGGAAGAGATCATCGTATCGACGCTCACGGGGCACGGTTTGAAGGCCACAGAGAAGATATTGAAGATCCTGCAGGACACGCATTAAACACGGGGCACTGAAGATCGAAAGGAATAAGGAGCAGAAAAAGCAGTAGGCAGTGGCAGCAGGCAGGGCCAGTAGAGCAGCAGGGACTCCGAACTGAATTACTCCGAATTTTTTTTCATCTCAGATCCACCCCCTGATCTTGAAGTAAACGATCCCCCCGTACTCATGGATTAACTTTGGGAAAAGCCAGAGGCGGCCAAGCGGATCGTCGGTGTATTTTTCATAAGGGTCCGCGGGGGCTGGGTACACCCGGAGCCCCAGATTCTCGAAGGAGAGGAGCGCCCGTTTCATGTGGCTGAAGGAAGTGACCAGGAGAATGGTTTTCAGCCGCAGGGAATCGGAAATTTTTTTGACTTCCTCCGCCTGCTCGCGGGTATTGTGGGATTTTTTTTCCACGAGGATATCGGCGGGAGGGATCCTCAGCCGCCGGGCTTCCTGGGCCATAACAGCTGCCTCCGCGACATCCGCTTTCGTGGAAATTCCTCCTGAAAACAAAATCTTGCCAGCCCTTCCTTCATAATAAAGTTGAGCTCCTCTCATCACCCGGTGGGAGGAAACCAGGGTAAGATATCGCCCTCTGTTTACCCCTCCCCCGAGGACCACGATCAGGTCTGAATCCTTTATTTCCTCCTGAACGGATAGAGGCTTCAGCAAATATAAGGTCAACGGGCTGTAGGCAATCGCCAGGACCAGCGCCAGAACGAGCCAGAGCGACAGGTGAAGAAAGAAGAAGGTTTTCCGGACCCAGGATCTGTTTTTTCCCACTCGATTCTCCAGCATGAGGGATTTTTGACCGGGTGCCTATTATAAGAAAGCGGCTGCAGCATGGCAAGTCGGACTTCTTCCCAACCCGGGATCGACAAGATTATTCTTCTCAAAAGATCGTTCTTTTGAACTCCCGGCCCGCCCGTCCCCGTTTGTCCTTGACACCCATGGGTCGATCCTTTATAGAATTGGTTTTGAACCGACTCGGGTAGACCCGCATAAATCATATCGTTCTGGCGGACCCCAAAGGAGGAATCACGATGCCGGTTAATTTTGAGAAGAGAGACAAGATCGCCGTGATCACGATCAATCGGCCGGAGGCCATGAATGCCATCGACCCGGAAACCAGCGAAGAACTGGGCAAGGCCTGGACGGATTTTCGCGACGATCCCAACCTCTGGGTAGCGATCCTCACCGGAGCCGGGGATAAGGCTTTCTCCGCCGGGGCGGACCTGAAGAAGATGATTCCTATGCTGGGCACTTTGTCCGCTTTCGAAAGGAAGGAGCGGGAAGACAAGTTCCCTGGACTGGGCGGGATTACCCGGAACCTGAACATCTGGAAACCCATTATCGCCGCCATCAACGGTTTTTGCCTGGCGGGAGGTTTGGAGATGGCCCTCTCCTGCGACCTGCGCGTCGCCGCCGAACACGCCACGTTCGGACTGCTGGAAGTGAGCCGGGGGATTATCCCGGGGGCGGGCGGGACCCAGCGGCTGCCCCGGATGATTCCGATGGCCAAGGCCATGGAAATTATCCTCATGGCCCAGAGGATCGACGCCCAGGAGGCGCTCCGCCTGGGGCTGGTGAATCGAGTGGTGCCCGCCGCCGAGGTCATGCCCACGGCCCTGAAGATGGCGGAGGCGATTTTACAGAACGGCCCCCTCGCGGTGCGCGCGGCCAAGGAGGCCATCATCCGGGGGCTCTCCTTGCCCCTGGAGGAGGGACTCCGTCTGGAATGCGTCCTTCAGTCTTACCTGTTGCAGACCGCGGACGCCAAGGAGGGGCCCAAGGCATTCGCCGAAAAGCGGAAAGCGAATTTTCAGGCAAGGTAGGGGCGGGTTTGAAACCCGCCCGTACAGTGTCAGTGCACATAGAAAACCAAAATGGAGTCGTCATTTTCACTGGCGCTGATCACTGATCACTTCTTTTCCGGAGGAAAGATATGTTGGATCCCGCTGATTTTTACCGCGCTCTCAGGGAAATTGAACCCGCCTCGGTGGAAGAGCTGGTCAGGAAAGCCCTGGCCGACGGCCATTCGCCGCCGGAGGTCCTCAACGCCGGCCTGATCGCCGGAATGGGGCTCATCGGGCAGGAGTTCAAGGCACGCGAGCTGTGGGTCCCCGATGTCCTGCTGGCCGCCCGAAACATGAAGCAGGGTTTGGAAATCCTGAAGCCTCTGTTCTCCCGGGAGGGCCAGAAGACGAAAGGGAAGGTCGTCCTTGGAACGGTCAAGGGCGATATCCACGATATCGGAAAAAATCTCGTCGCCATCATGATGGCGGGTTCGGGGCTGGAGGTCGTCGACCTGGGAGTGGACGTCCCCACGGAGAAATTTCTGTCCTCGGCGAAAGAAAGCCAGGCCGGCATCATCGGGCTTTCGGCTCTCCTCACCACGACCATGATGGAAATGCGGAAGGTGATTGAGGCGGTGAAAGGAAGTACCCTCGACCCCAAACCCCATGTCATCGTGGGAGGCGCGCCCTTGACCGAATCCTTTGCCCGGGAGATCGGGGCGGACGGGTATGGAGGAGATGCGGTTACGGCAGTGGAAGTGGCGCTGAAGTTATTGAAGGAGTCATAAGCATAGAGATTCGGAATGGTCAATGGTCGATGATCAATGCTCAATCAGACGATAAGCCCGATGATAATTGATAATTGCCCATTGATCATTGACCATTGAGTCTTTAAGGAGGAGCGAAGGATGGCCAAGGAGATTCTCCCCGAAGCGAAGATTCATGTCCGCCCTCTTTGGCGGCCGTCCGGGAGACCGTCCGCCGGTTGGAAATCCCACCTCCATCGTAACCCTCGAATTGATGGAGAAGACGGGGATTTTCTTTCCCGAGGCTCACCTGGACCCATCCAAGATGGCCGGCCTTGCCGCCGCCGGCCACGAGATCCTCGGCTTCGATTCCATCATGCCCGAATTCAGCGTCCAGCAGGAGGCCGCCGCCCTGGGGTGCGAGATGGACTGGGGAAGCCCTTCCATGATGCCGGATGCCAAGACGCACCCGTTCCAGAGGGTCGAGGATTTGAAGATCCCCGAAAACCTTTTGGAGAAGCCGTCGCTGAAAGTCGTTCTGGAGGCCCTTGGCATTTTGCGGCGCCAGTACGGCGATGAAGTCGCCATCATCGGGAAAGTGATGGGCCCCTGGACGATCTCCTATCACATGGCGGGCACCGAGAACTTTCTCCTCTGGTCCGCCACCGAACCGGACAAAGTGCGTCGTTTCCTGGACGCCCTGAAAGAGGTCACCGTCCTCTTCGCACGGGCCCAGTTCCAGGCAGGAGCTGACGTTGTCGTTTTAGCGGACCATGCCACCGGGGACCTGGTGAGCCCGAAAACTTACGCCCACTTCCTCCTTCCCGTCCACAAAGAGATGGTGGAGCGGATCGGCGGGCCGCTGATCCTGCACATCTGCGGAAACTGCGCAGACCGGCTGCGCATGTTCGTGGAGGCCGGCTTCGACGGTTATCATTTCGAATGGCAGGTGGATTCGAAAGAGGCGGTGAAAGTCGTTAACCGCGAGATGTCCCTGGTTGGAAACATCAACAATCCCACCGTGCTCCTCCGGGGCACTCCGGACGATGTGCGCGCGCAGGTGCGCTACAGCGTCCAGGCCGGGGTGGATATCCTCGCGCCCGAGTGCGCCGTCCCCCTTCAGACGCCCCTTCGCAACCTCCGGGCCATCGTGGAAGCGGCCCAGGAAGGATACACAGAAATCAATTGACACGAATTCCGCTTTCCTTGTAGAATACGCACCGAAGTGTACCAGTCTTTTTCCTTCCACCCGTTGCCGGTTGAACGACAAAGAATGACCTGACCTTTTCTTTCCGCTCGGCGGGAAGAAAACCGTTTTTTGGCGGTGAACCCCCTCCTGAATGATGCCTGAGGAATTGTCTTCCTCAGGACATGGCCACTCCACAGCGGAGTGTATTCTGGGACGAAAGGAGGTCATTCTCATGCCTGCTGATATCTCCATAAAATTCTTCATGCCCATGAAGGTGGCTTCGGCGGCAGAAGAAAGGGCCGCGCGAGGAGATGGGCAAAGTCCTGGAGCAAATCACCCAGGCGCTGAAGGAAAAAAAAGTCAAGCTTGCCGGCGACCCCCCCATGGCCTTGCTCGAGGAGGGACGCCAAAGGAATGGACCTCCAGAAAGCCCAGTTCGAAGTCTGCCTGCCCATTTCAGGAAAAGTCAAAGGGGAGGGAGAGGTCAAAGGCAAAGAGCTGGAGAAGGGCGCCTTTGCCTGTATTACCCACTCCGGTCCGTTGGAAAAATTGCCGGAGGCTTACCAGGAGATCCTGAAATGGACCGAAGAAAACGGTTACCGCATCGTCGGCCCGAGCAGAGAAGTACACCTCAAAGGATTGGGCGGCAGCGGAGCCCAGCCCGAGGAATGCCTGATTGAGCTTCAATTCCCCGTGAGGAAAGGTTAGGCCGGCATTTTGATTTGGGCGTATTTGCCGTTTTTCGAATTCCCCGGAAAAGAACAGCCTTGCTTTGCAGCATGTTCCCCAGATTTGACCAAGAGCAGCCTTTGTTTTTTTGAGACAGCTCAGGATTTGTCTTAAAGAACCTCTCGCCTTTCGAAATTCACCGAAGGTAATTTTCTCAACCCTTTTCTCGAGGGGGGTTGCATGGACGGGATGAGCAAGCTTTACCGGCTTGTTAGAGGGAAAGCGAAGAATATCCTTGCCCAATCCTTTTCTCGTCACGGGTGCCACCCTCACGAGCCCCGCGGCCCGCGTGAAGGACGGGATGGTCGCGGAACTCCCGCGTTATCTCAAGCAGAAATGTAGAGGTCCTGAGGTTGGAAAGAATATTGGCGCTGAGAAAGGGGGTGATGGGGGATAAGGACGCCGGCGCCGAGTGAAAACCTGGATTGAAATGCATCTTTTTTCCGATAGTGAACTGAGGAAGTTTATTATTCCGGAAAGGAGGAACAAAATGGCTGAGATTGCAGTCGATCATGCGAAGAAGAGCAAAACAGGCGATTTTGTGATCGACCATGGAAAAATGGACGATTGGGGAAGAGCGGATCTTCCCGCTCCGCCGCCATTCGTCAGGCGCAACATCATGGCCATCATCGGGCCCGGAACGATCGCCCTTTCCATGTCCATCGGCAGCGGCGAGTGGCTGATGGGGCCGGCGGTTGCGTCCCAATACGGCGCGGCCCTTCTGTGGATTACCACGGTTGCCGTCCTTTTCCAGGTCATCTTCAACCAGGAGTGCGCCCGTTACGTGATGTACACCGGGGAGACCGCTTACGCGGGATTTATGAGATGCAGCCCGGGGCCGACCTTCTGGGCAATAGCCTATATTCTCATCGCGTTCTTCGGGTCGGGTTGGCCGGGGTGGGCGGCCGGTTCGGCATCGGCCCTCTATGCCGCCATTTTCGGCCATATCCCTACACCCGCCGATAGAGGAATGATGATCGGCTTGGGATACGTCAGCTTTGCCGGTTGCTTTGCGGTCTTGCTCTTTGGAGGGACGGTAGAACGGGGATTGGAAAAAATCTCTACTTTCATTGTTATATGGATTGCGGTCTTTCTTCTGGCTTTCAATCTTTACTTCGTCTCCGCCGGGACCTGGTGGAGTACGTTCACGGGGTTTTTTCAATTCGGGTATTTTCCGAAAGGGGCGGACTGGGTCCTGCTGGGAGGCTTTGCCGCCTATTCCGGGGCCGGCGGCCTGGGGAATGTTTGGACCGCCAGTTGGATCCGGGATAAAGGCTTCGGCATGGGGAGCATCGTGGGGGCCATCCCCAGCGCCATTGGCGGAAGGGAGATCGTCCTTTCCAAAATCGGAAGCGTCTTTGATCCCGCCAAGCCGAGCAATCTCTCGGCCTGGAAGACCTGGTGGAAGTACCTTCACATGGACCAGGCGGTTCTGTGGGGGGGCGGATGCATCGCGGGTATGTACCTTTGCGTTCTCCTGGGAGTGGGGATTATCCCCGCAGGGACGAAACTGACTGGAATGGGAGCAGGGGCTTATCAAGCCGAGTACATGGCCAAATTCTGGAGCCCCCTGTGGTTCCTCTCCCTCTTCACCGGGTTCTGGATCCTCTGGGGCACCCAGCTTGCGGTGATTGACGGGGTCGTACGAACCGTAACCGACATCGTCTGGACCAGCAGCAAGTCGTTCCATAACCGGAAGAACGGGCAGAAGATCCTCTATTACACCGCCCTCACGGCTTTCTGCATCTGGGGGTGCATCGCCCTTAACCTGGCGGCTCCCATGACGCTTCTGCTCATCAACGCCAACGTTTCCGGGTTCGTCTTTGTCCTTGCCAGCATGCAGCTTATCGTGATGAATCGTACTTTCCTGCCCCCCCAAGTCCGGGCGCCGCTCTGGAGAGAGATCATGCTAATCCTCATGGCTCTTTTCTACGGCTTCTTCGTTATCGCCCTGATTGGAAAACAAACCGGCTGGTGGACGGTCGGTTAGGCTGGAGTAAGGAATGAAAAAGGGGGCTTCGGCCCCCTTTTTTTTTATTTATTCGCAGGAAACGAGGGAGGGATTGCTGCCTTAATCGTCTTTCGCCTTCACATTTCTTCTCGGTGTTCTCTGCGTTCTCTGTGGTTAAGTACTTACGTCCGGATCCACTTCCGCTTCTGGGCGAGGAAATCGACGAAGAGATACTGACCGAGGTTCTGGGGGGTGGTATAGAAGGCCCGGCCGTGGTTCAGCCTGGAGATCTCCTGGACGAATTGCAGCAGGTGGGCATCCTGGCCGAGCATGAAAATATTGAGGCTGATGCCCAGGGTCGCGCATTTCTTGAACTCCAGGAGGGTCTTGGCCAGTGTCTTGGGATGGGGGGGGAACTGGAAAAAGACCTTTCCGTTCTCCCGGTGAGCGGTCGGCTCCCCGTCCGAGACCATGATGATCTGCTTGTTGGGGGCGTGTTCCCGGTTCAGGAATGATTTGGCCAGGAGGAGCCCTTCCTCCATGTTGGTGTAGGGGTTGTCCAGGTCCCAGTTCAGGCTGGGAAGGTCCTTGCTTTGGAGGGCGCGGGCATAGGAAGAGAATCCGACCAGGTGCAGGCGGTCGTGCGGAAATTGGGTGTGGATGAGGGTGTGAAGCGCCAGGGCCACTTTTTTCGCCGCGAAGAACTTCTCGTCCCGGGCCATGGAGCCGCTCATGTCCAGCATGAGAACAACGGAGGATCGGGTCCGCTTCTCCGTCTGGTACACCTCAAAGTCGTCGGCTGAGAGTTCCAGCACGCGGCCGTCTTCCGCCGGGCGGGAGGTCCGGTTCCGCCGCCCGAGGGAATTCATCAGGGTGCGGCTCAGGTTCAGGTGAAAGGGGTCTCCGAACTGGTAGGGTTTGCAGTCTTCCAGGAGGAAGCTGAACCCGCTGCCCCTGAACCGGGTCTGGTGGTTCCCCAGGGCGTCCCGGGCCAGGGTGGCGAAGATATCCTGCAAGCGCTCTCTGCCCGATCTTCCGCATCCCCTTGGGGGTCAGCTCGTATTTGGCCCCCAGCTTCTCGATGTAACCCTTGATTTCCAGAAGGCGGGGGATGGATTTGATCTGGTTCCAGAGCTGATAGCTCTCCTCCCCCAAGAGTTCCTGAATCTGCTGGGCGTCGATCTTCTCCAGGTCGAGCCCCCAGGAAGCCCGCCGCAATTCATGCTCCAGCTTTTCCAGGCGCTTCAATTCCTCCAGGAGCGAGGGGTTGGAAGAAGAAGACATGGATTCCTGGAGCTTCTGTTTGAGGCGGCGCACCTGCTCCAGAAATTCCTGGATCCCCTGAAGCCCCTGTGACTCCTCGGTCGGCTTGATCCCCTGCTGCTTCAGCAGGTCGAGGGCTTTGCTGATGTCGTTTTCCCGCAACACGAGGTCGGAGAGCTGATCGAGGACTTGCTCGGCGTCAGCACCCTGGGAAGGAACCGGGTCCTTACCCCAATAATAACGGTACCCGATCATGGTTGGCTTTCGTAGTGCAAGAGGGAAAATTGGAGGGAACCGATTGAGGAAACCGTTTCGCTGCTTCCCCCGAACCCCGGAAGGCTTTTCGATTCCCGTGTTGACTCAAGCCTATCATGGATGGAGCCGGAGAGCAAGGAAGCGAATTTTTGCCTTTGACGCAATTTTAATCTTGACAGCATTTGTAAAGTAAAGTAAAAGTAACTTACAGGAACGAAGAAACTGACATGATAAAACTTCTAACAGGCAACCTTCTTCTCATTACCCGGGTAATTACCTTGGGCTTACTGGGCCTTTTGCTTATGCCCAATCAGCCCGTTGCCTGAGAAGTTTTTAGATAACAGAAAAAAACTTAAAAGGCCATGGGCGAATCGAGCCCATGGCCTTTTTTTATTCCTCCGAGGAAGAGGGAAAAGCGCGTAACCTAAACCTACCAAATACCCCTGGGGAGGCCTATTAGGCCCTCTAACATGAGGGATTCGAGGGGCCTCCCCGGTAGGTTTGGAGGTTCTTATCTGTAGGGGCATCCCGCCTAGGCGGGACATCGTGCCCCTCGTGTTGGTTTGAGTGTCAGCGGAACATCAGAGCCGGAACTCCCTATCTGTTTTCCACCGACAAAAGGGTATTATCTTCGAATTTCAGGATCCACTTCTCCTTCCCTTTGCCCTCGGCCATCCAGATCTCAATGGATTTTTCACCTTTCGGCCTTACGATCTCTTCAACCTTCGCGACGGCTTCCCTGGCCTGTTCTTTGCTCATTCCGGGGAAAACCAGCCCTTCGGCGATCTTCTGGCAGTCGGCCGGATCCCAGTAGGGGTGCTTCTGCCACAGCTTTCCGGCAGGGGTCTCCTTGAATTCGGCAAATTCTTTTTGCGCGTTCGCTTTCTCCTGGCGGATCTTGGATAAGGCTTCCGGCGGGATAAGGCCCTCTTTTTCCTTCTTCCCCGCGGAAGAAAAAAAGAAGGCCAAACCGATAAGGGTCAGAAGAACGGCCGCGAGTCCCCAGGCAGGAAAAGTTCTGCCCTTCGAAATCAGGCGCTTCCCCAGTTCCCCTCGGGAACGTTTACCCATAGATTGTTCCCGGGAAACCTGGAAGGTCCCGGGGTCCGGGTTCGTCAGCAGCCAGGCCGCCCGGCGGATGACCTCGAGCGTTACGGGAACCAGGTTGTAGGACGGGAGTTCGGGCAGGGGGACGAAGCGGGCGTCCTGCGCGTCGGTGTCCGGCTGCAGTTCGCCCCTTTCATAGCGGCAGAGAAAATCCACCAGGACGTAGTGGTAGGCGACCCGCCCTTCGGGCTCGCGAAAGATGCGCTCCAGGACCTTGACCAGGGTGAACGCCTCGACTTCCAGATGAGTCTCTTCCAGCACCTCCCGGACCACGGCCTCCTTGAGGGTCTCACCGGTTCGGACTGCGCCCCCGGGGATGGACCAATCGCCCAACCCGGGTTCCTTCCCCCGCTTGACCAGGAGGACCTCGTCCCCGCGGATCAAAATCCCCCCAACCCCGATGATGGGGCGCGCTGGATATTTGCGCAACATACTCACTGGAAGAACTCAGGGGGCGATAAACTTGTACTGGGGATGCTTGATCGTGAGAACGCCGCAGTGGGCGTGATGGACCACCTTTTCGGCCACGCTCCCGATCAGGGCGTGAGCCAGGCCGGTCCGGCCGTGGGTCCCCATGACGATTAGGTCGACGTCCTTTTCCTTGGCCGCTTTCACGATCTCCAGGAAGGGCACCCCGATCCGGGTCTCCTGCTGGACGGTCAGGGTGGCTTTGACGTCCCGGGAAACGACCATTTCATACTGGCTTTTCAGCTTGTTCGCCCGGTCCTCCACCACTTCTTTTCGAATCCCCCTCGGGATTTGAACGACCGCTCCCTCCCCGATGACCTCCTCGATCACTTTCGCTTCTTCATCCGTAAGGACGTGAAGAAGAACCAGTTCGGCCTTCATCACCTGGGCCAGGTAGGCGGCCCACTCCATGGCGAAGCCTGAATACCTGGAAAGATCCGTTGGGGCCAAAATCCGAGTCAGCTTCATAAAATCCTCCTTAAATTATTTAGGACGCAGATGAACGCAGATGACGCAGATAGGTAAAAAAGCCGATTCGAAAATGCCACGACATATCAGATAAGGCGTCGCAAGGCACAAGTCGCGAGGGCGTTTCTAACTCCCTTGCGCTCTCACGGCCGTTATCATTCTTTCTCCCGCGACTTCACCACGATATAGAATACCAGACCTACCGCGGCCAGACAAATGCCCAAAGCCAGGAAAACCTTGGCTCCCGCGCTGCCGGGACTGTCCGGTTCTCCCAGGCACGCAGGGCACATCCCGAGGAGGACGAAAAGAGTCCCGGCGTAAATGGATAGGCCCCGCATGAATTGCGCGAGGCGGAGTGCGGTCCTCATGTTTCTCTTCCCAGGTCCGGGTTTTGAGGGCAGGAGATCGGCCGGCCGGCCCGCATTTCCGAGGTGCACGTATCGCAATAGGTACAGAAGACGATTTCTCCCTCTCTTCCTTCCTGAATCTTCTTGGGCCAGAACGGGTCGGCGAGAAGCTGGCGCCCCGCCGCGATCAGGTCGGCCTTTCTCTCCTGCCAGGATCTTTTCCGCGATCTCCCGGGTCTGAATCCGCCCAACGGCGATCACCGGGATGGAAACCGCGGCTTTGATTTTTCCCGCCAGATCCGCATGGGTCCCTTCCGGCGACGTGGCGTCCGGAATCGACAGGCTCCCCTGTTGCCCCCGCCCCGCCGAGACATCGATCACGTCCAACCAATGGGTCTGCAAAGCCCTGGCCAGGAGAATACTGTCTTCGATCGTGGTTCCCCCCTCTTCCCCGTCCACGGCACTGTGCCTGTAAAGCAGCAAAAATCTCTCGCCCGCCGACTTGCGCATGGCCCTGACCAGCTCCAGGGCGAGGCGCATGCGGTTTTCGACGGTCCCCCCATATTCATCCTGTCTTCCATTGGTGAGCGGTGAAAAGAACTGGTGGATGAAGTAGCCATGGGCGCCGTGAATCTCCGCCCCGTCAAAACCCACTTCGCGGCAACGGCTGGCCGCCCCTGCGAATTTATCGGCCACCTTCCGGATCTCTTCCTGGGTTATGGCCCGGCAGGACCCCATGGCCGAAGGCGCAACCGCCTGCCCGTTAAGGTCATTTCCGTGCCAGAGCTGAACAGCGATCTTCGCCCCTTCCTCGTGGACCGCCTTCACCACGTCGCGCAGCTTTTCAGCCCAACCGGGTTTAAGAAAAAGGTCAACAGGCGTTCCGTGAACGAGGATCAACCCGGCCCCTCCCCTGGCCCTCTCGGCGTAATATCTCCGGGTCTTCTCATTCCGAAGCCCGAAATTCGTGACCACGGGCGCGAAGACGACCCGGTTCCGGAGCTCGATACCCCTGATGTTCAACGGCTCAAAAAGATGCGCCATAACAACCCCTCTGACGACAAAGCACCAAATCCCAAGCACCAAATTCCAGATTCATGTCGGAAATTTGAAATTTGATTTTGTCCGGGATTTGGTGCTTGTCATTTGGAATTTCTTCCCTAAAGTTTTCCCCTCTCCTTCGCGATCTGCAGGTACGTGTCCACAGGCCTGGGCGGGGGGACATAATGTTCTTTCCTGTCTTTGGGAGAGAGGCTGAGGGCCTTGGTGGGGCAGGTGGTTACGCAGAGGCCGCAGCCGATGCACCTCTTCAGGTCGACGGCGGCCCAGTCGTCATCCATGTAGATCGCCTCCATCTGGCATCTTTTCACGCACGTTTCACAGCCGGAACAAAGGTCCTGGTCCACCCGGGCAAAGTAGTTGGATTTCACCTGGCTGCTGGGGTGGGGGTGAAGCTTGAGCGATTTTAGCACTCCGCAGCAGCAGCCGCAGCAGCTGCACATTCCTCCCACCTTCTGGGCGTTTGCCGGACTGGGCACCAGTCCCGCCGCTTCGCTCTTTTGCAGGACCCCGAGGGCTTCCCCCAAACCGATCTTCCGGCCCAGCCCATTCTCAAGGTAGAACTCCCCGAGCGCCCCGAAGACGAAGCAGTTCTCCAGGGGTTTATCGCAGGGATGCCCCAGAAGAGCGCTCTTCTTGCGGCAGATACATTCGGCGACGACAATCAGCTTCTGGGACTCCATGATCTTCCGCAGCTCGTCATAGGGCTGAATCTCCATGAGCCCCGCCAGACTCTCCTGCACCGGGACAACCCGAAGCTGAGGGGTCTGGGGCCGAATCATATCCTGGGAAAGTCCCTCTCGGCTGTATTCCTCCAGCATCTCCGCCAGCTCCCGGTCTATCGTTTTAACCTGGAACTCCATGATTCCCACGATGAACATGATGGCCATGTACTGATAGGCTTCTTTTCCCTTGACCCGGAGGATCAATCCTTTGCGGGACATCCGGTCCAGCAGGTCGGAAACGCCCGCAGGGTCACGGCCCAGGCGGCTTGCGACCTGCTCAGCGGGCTCCGGCACCGGCCTGAGCTGGCAAGCCATTTCCGCCTCTTCTTCCGTGAAGAGTTTTTTCAGGATCCTCAGCTCGACACCGCTTGGGGTGCTTGGAAACCCCGTAGGCAGGGAATCCAGGTGCTCCCGGAGTCTCTCAAAGATATTTTCGGCCATGTCTCTCTCCTTAGCGAAGTTAGGGTCAAGTAAAAGGGGTGTCGACGTGCGCAGATGAGCGCTTTCCCCGGGCAGGTTTCGTTCGTGGAATTGCATTCCCCTTATGCTGCGCGATCCCGTTACTCCATTTTATTTGCTCCCTGGAATCCGTCGAAATTCTCCTCCGCACCCGAGTATCGGTACTGGATGTCCCGGATTTCCCCGAGATTCGCCAGGAACACATCCACGAGGAAAGGATCGAAAAAAGATCCGCGCCCATCGTCCAGCGCGCGCAACACTTCTTCTTCCGCGAAGGCTTCCTTGTATACCCGTTTCGAAGACAGGGCATCAAAGACGTCCGCGAGAAGGGTCACCCGTCCCTCGATGGGGATCTTCTCTCCGGCCAGCCCGCGGGGATATCCCGTTCCGTCAAACTTCTCGTGATGCGTGAGGGCGACAACCTGCGACTGTTTCATCACCGGGGCCTGTGAACCCTGGAGGATATTTGCCCCGATCGTGGTGTGGCCCTCCATCATTTTCCGTTCTGCCGGGTCCAGAACGCCGGGTTTCTGCAGGATGCGGTCGGGAATTCCAAGCTTTCCCACGTCGTGCATGAGACTGGACCAGAGCAGCGTCTCCACGGCTCCTTCGGGCCACCTCAAACCTCGGGCAATCACCGCGCTGTAGCGGCTCATCCGCTTGAGGTGATTGGCGGTCTCTTTGTCGCGGTATTCGGCGGCCGCCCCCAGGCGGAAAATCGTGTCCAGGTGGGCCTGTTTCAAATCCGCAGTCAATTGGGCATTTTCAATCGCCACCGCGGCCTGGGACGCGAGGGAGGAGGCTAGCTTCCCGTATCCTTTCCGGAAGGGAACCACACGGCCGCCCCGAAGGGCGTTGATGAGCTGCAGGACCCCCACGGCTTCATCGTTGCGGTTGAGCATGGGGACCACCATCATCGAGCGCGTGGTATATCCGGCCCGCTCGTCCCAGGAGGAATTGAAACGGTAGGAGGACTCCGGGCGGATCCTGTTCACGTCGGCGAGGTTCAAGACCTCTCTGGTCAAGGCCGAGTACCCGGCAATCGATTCCCGGGAGATGGGCATCACGAATGACTGGTACATCTGCCGCATGCCCGCGTCTCCCAGCCGTTCCGTGAGGGTCTGGCACTGGCTTACCCGGAAAACAAGCGTGTCCCCTTTCACCAGGTACAGCGTGCCGGCATCCGCCTGGGTCAACCGCCGGGCCTCAAGCAGGATAAGGTCCAGAAGCTTTTCCAGGTCGTGTATGCTGGAAAGGGCGATTCCGACGTTCAGGAGCTTCTCAAAATTTTGCGCCAGAGACATACCGATTCCCGGATTTCCGGCTTATTCGCGTGCCGGTGAAAAGGATGGCTGATTATAGAATCCTCCGGGAACAAAGGCAAGAAAAACGGCGGAAAAGGATATTTTGGTTTGACACCCCGCCGGAAAGCATCCTATATTCGAGCTATACAGCAAATCCCAATTTCCAAAGCCCAAATTCCAAACCAAGCTCCAATTACAGAATAATCTCCCCTGCGCCTACTCCGCATTGTATTTGGTTTTTGTGATTTGATATTGGTTTGGCATTGGGATTCGGATCATTTCCGGAGAGATGAGATTGAAATCCCAAAGGAACAAAGGGAAGAGGTCTTTGCGCGCTCTGGTCATCAGCGCCCACCCCGACGACGTTGACTTCGGGTGCGGGGGGACGGTCGCGAAATGGGCCGCGGAAGGGGCGGAGGTCTTCTATGCCATCTGCACCAGCGGGGACAAGGGGACCGACGATCCGGCCATTTCCAACCAGGCGCTGGCCGCTCTGCGTGAAAAGGAGCAAAGGGCCGCGGCTAAAACCGTCGGGGCCCGGGAAGTCACTTTCCTGCGCAAATTGGACGGTGAACTCCAGTATTCCCTCGATTTTAAGGGAGAGCTGGTGAGGGTCATCCGCCGATACCGGCCGGATGTCCTTTTCACCCATGACCCCGCCAACCGGGCTTTTGACAACCAGTACATCTTCCACTCCGATCACCGGGTTGTGGGGGAACTGGTCTTTGACGCCGCCTACCCGGCTGCCCTGAACCGGAATTTTTATCCCGGCCATCTGGCCGAGGGGCTCTCCCCCCACGCGGTATCTGAGATTTACTTTTTCGCCGCCTCCCAGCCCGACACCTGGGTGGACATCGAATCTTCCCTGGACTTGAAGATCAAAGCCCTTCGCTGCCACGCCAGCCAGATCAAGAACCCTAAAATGATGGAACGGATGGTGCGGACCTGGTTTGGGGAATGGGGGCGTGAGAAAGGGCTCGCCTACGCCGAACGTTTCCGCCGGCTGGAAATTTACCACGATCCGACGGAACGCCTCCGAAGAATAAAAAATAATGAACCCCAGAGAACACAGAGAATCATTATGAATGTAAAGGCAGAAAAAAGAAGATGATTCTTTCCGGCTTCCAGAGTGGTTTAGATTCTGCGATCTCTGCGTCCTCTGCGGTGGGAATTTAAGACGGCACTCCATACCACATTTGAGTTAGCCCATTTGACATCACATTCCCCTTGGTCCTGGAAAGATAGAGTGCTCTTTTTCATCGTCCCCCGGTTCTATTTTTTTGTCCTCCGACTGCTCTCCCTGACCATCCGCAAGAAGGTCCTTTTCCCCGAACGCGCCCAGGAGTTTTGGGATAAGGATCAGCGCGTGATCATCGCTTTTTGGCATCAGCGGCTTCTCCTCATGCCTTTTCTCCCCCACTCCGGCAGAGTGGGAATGATGATCAGCCGGCACAGAGACGGGGAGTTCATCGCCCGGGCGGTGAAATTTTTCGGAATCGAATCCGTCAGGGGTTCCACCACCCGGGGCGGGCTTGCGGCGCTCCGGGCCATGGTCCGTTTTTACCGCACGGGCGCCAACCTGGCCATTACTCCCGACGGGCCCCAGGGGCCCCGGCACATCGTCCAGATGGGCACGGTCGAGCTTGCCCGTCAGACCGGCGCGCCCATCCTCCCGGTCACCTACAGCGCCTCCCGCAAAAAGGTCTTCGGCAGCTGGGACCGTTTCATCCTGCCCCTTCCGTTCTGCCGCGCGGTGTACCTTTGGGGAGAGCCCCTGTGGGTCCCCCGGGAAACGGGGAAAAAAGAGCTGGAAGAAAAGCGCCTTCTTCTGGAAGACCGGCTTCGCGGCATCACGGAAGAAGCCGACGGCCTTTTCCGGAAGCCCGTATGAGGAACTTCGGTTTTTTCTCCGCCCTGGCCCAAAAAGCCCGGCAGGACAACGCCCCCTTCCTGGCCCGGGGCCTGGCTTTCGATGTTCTTCTCTGCCTGATCCCGGCCACGTTTCTCATCTTCATTCTCCTCGGTTTTCTCTTTCAATCCCCGCGGGAAACCACAAAGTACATGAGCACCTACATGAGGGCGATGATTCCTTTCTCGAGCCAGCAGGTCCTTCTCAATCTTTTTTCCATCGTGAAGGCGCAAAAGCTCTGGGGAGTGGTGGGTTTCCTCGGCCTGCTCTGGACGTTGAGCAGGGTCTTCGGCTCGGTCCGGACGGTATTGGACGTCGTCTTCCAGGTGAAAAAGGATCGGGGGTTCTTTCGGGGGAAACTGTTCGACCTGAAGATGATGCTCCTCAGCACCGCTCTTCTTCTCATCACCGTCCTGGTTACTTCGATTTTTTCTCTCCTCAAGAAGACCGGCTCTCAAACGCTGACTATGAAATTCGTGTATCTCGGGAGCCGGGGAGAATTGATCAGCGTTCTTCTGGCTTTTTTCTTTACCCTTTGTCTCTTCTTCTGCCTCTACAAATACATCCCCTACCGGCGGATGCGCACCGAAACCGCCCTCTTCTCCGCGCTCTGCGCCGGCGCCCTGTGGGAAGTCGCCAAGCATGCGTTCCGCTTGTACCTGCTGAAATTCGCTGACGTGAGTGTGATTTACGGCTCCTTCGGGTTTGCCTTCGCGCTGGTCTTGTGGATATATTACTCCTGCATAGTTTTCATCATCGGCGCTGAGATGGGGTGGGCGTGGGAGAGGAAATGACCGCCCGCCGCGAGTCGCTTGCGCCAGGAGGCGTTTTGGTTTAATTTAACCTGACGAAATTCCCTTCGCCACCTGCGGGTAAAAATGTGGGGGCGGCCCTGCGTGGCCGCCCGAATCGTGGGCAACCACATAGGGTTGCCCCTACAATTTCAGGTTGCTTTACGAAAAGATGTTCTGGGTTGTTTGTGGTTTGCAGAAGCGAGGTCGGCCGTACCCGAGTGTTCCCCCGACAAGAGGTGTAAATAAAATGTCGAAGAAGTCCCAAAAGAAGATGTTCGGGGATCAGAAACCCCATTCCCAGAACGGGGTTCCACCGCTTCTGCTTCCACAGAAAGCCAAAATCCGGATTCTCCTTTTGCTTATGGCTTTCTTCTCCGGGGCGGCGCTGATGATTATCGAACTCTGCGCGAACCGCGTGCTCGCTCCCTGGTTCGGCAACAGCCTTTACACCTGGACGGGTCTCATCGGAATCATCCTGGTGGCGATGAGTTTCGGATACTACCTCGGCGGCTGGCTGGTGGACCGGAGACCGGATTTCGCGACCCTGTGCCAGCTTCTCCTCGCCTCGGCATTCTTCACCGCGCTCATCCCTTTTCTCCAGGAAGCCCTCGAGGACATTTTTTCCCAGGCCGACCTGGTCTGGGGGCCCGTTCTGTCCAGCGTGATCCTGTTTACCGTTCCCGGCTGCCTCTTGGGCTCCGTCTCTCCCTTTGCCATTCGGCTCACGAGCCTGCTTTACCAGGATCGGCGCATCGGGACTTCGGCGGGGAGCATCGGGATGGTTTCCACCCTGGGAAGCGTCCTGGGCACCTTTGGCGCGGGGTTTTTTTTCATCCCCCAGATGGGGGTGAGGACGATTTTTTTCTTCATCGCCATTTTCCTGGCCTCTCTCTCCTTGTCAGGATACCTGATGGTCTCTCCCAATTGGAAAAAGAAGGGGAAGCCCCTTTTTTTTATGTCGATTTTTTTGATCGTCTTTTCGGCGGCTTTTTCCCTGTACGGGTCTCCCCCGCCTCCCGAAATTCTGTTCGACCAGACCACTTTTTATCACCGGATCCGGGTAGCTCAGCAAAAGCTCCCCAACGGGGATTCGGAAAAAACCTTGCTGCTGGACACGACCGTCGAGGGCGCGCAGTACGAAAAATCTCTGGAGATCCCCATCCCGTACCAGCGCTACTGGGAGCTCATCAAGGTCTTCCACCCGGACCTGAAAACAGCGGCTTTCCTCGGGGCGGGCGCTTATACCATGCCCCTGTCGCTCGCGCGGGATTATCCTCATGCCCGGGTGGACGTGGTCGAAATCGATCGCCGGGTTGTGGAGGTGGGGCGTCTGTTCTTCCGCTTGAATGAGCGCCCTCAAATTCATCCGGCAGTGGCCGACGCCCGGCGGTTTCTGTATTTGAGCCAAAATAAATACGACTTCATCTTCGGGGACGCTTACAACGGCCTGCGTTATATTCCCGCCCATCTTGTGACCCTGGAATTTTTCCAACTCGTTCAAAAGCGTCTGAGCGATCGGGGCGTGTATATGATGAACCTGATCAGCGCGGTGAATGGAGAGCAGGCCCAGCTTTTCCGTGCGGTGCACAACACCTTGAGCCGCGCTTTTCAGCACGTGTACGTTTTCGCCCTCCACCCCCGAGACCTGGAAATGGTCCAGAATGTCATCCTGGTGACTTCGAACCGCACCCTTTCCAGGGAAATCAATTCCGGCAGGACCGGCCCGGAGAGGCTTCGCCTGGAAGCGTTGTTGGCCACCTACGTCCCCCCTGGCAACTACTCCGCCCCGTCCGCGGCGCCCGTGCTGACCGATAATTTTAATCCCGTGGAATACATTGTCGCCCGGGGCCTCAGGTAAGCGAAGTTGCCCGGCGAAAGGAAGGCCGAATATATGAAAAGCCAGAACATCCCCGGCGCCCCGAAATCCGCCCATGCCTCCGGGGGCGGATTTTTTTCTCTCTTTCGCCCGGTAACCGTGGGCGCGTTACTCTTGGGATGCCTCATCGGACTGGGATTTTCCCATCTTTTCGGATCCCCCCAATACGATCCTTCCCTGCGCAAATTGATTCTCCAGTATTTTTCCTCCTGGTCAAATAAGGATATGGAAACCTACGCTGCCTGTTTCGACCCCTCTTCGACTATTTACGTCATGGAAAAAGGAGAGGTGGCGCTCCGGCAGGACTTGAAGGATTTTCTTCGCGGTCAGATCGAAGCCCACCGGCGGGCCTCCTCTCCCCTATCGGAACGCGCAGAGGACATGGATATGGTCCTGACCGGCCAGTTCGCCTATGTCCGCGTCCTCTGGAAGCTGACCTCGGGGGAACGCGTGTCGCGGGGATATGATCATTTTCTCCTCGCCAGAACGCCCGGGGGGTGGAAAATCGTCAGCCTTGTGTTTTACGGAATTTAAATTAGATGACGTAGTTTATCGTCACCCCGGCGGAAGCGGGGGTCCAGAATCCTTTGAAATAACTGGATTCCGGCTTTCGCCGGAATGACGGGATCTAATTTCGAGTTTCTGCGGGTTCAGCAACCTTCATGGAACGCCTGCATGGAAACCCCCCCGGCGCGGCCATTCGAAGTGAAAAAGAAGTGAAAAAAAGGATTGATTAAAAAAAAAGAATGTTGTAACAGTGTAGCCAATAAATTTTCTTTCGGCAGATCCAGGCAACACCCACCGGTTTTCGGCGTTCCAGGTGGCAGGCGAAGGCCGCGACGATCCTTACCTCGGCTGGTTCGGCGGCCACCCGCCCATTGCTCCCCTCTCCAAAGGTAAACGGGTACAAAGTTCATAGGCCGCATTAAAAAAAAGGAGGTCGGGTATGAAAAGAAATGCTTTTATTCTTCCGGTTCTCGCTCTGTTCCTGCTTCTTTCCTTCCCTCCCAGCCTGCCGGCGCAGCAGGATGTAAAGATCGGGGTGATTTACCCCATGTCCGGCCCCATCGCCCAGGCCGGGCTCGACAACCGGCACGCCATCGAACTCGCCCTGGAGATCATCAACACCACCAAACATAAGGACCTGAATCTACCCCTGGCGAAAACCGCCGGCTTGCCCAACCTGGGCGGGGCGAAGTTGAGCGTCATCTTCGCCGATCACCAGGGGAAGCCCGACCTGGGTCTCAGCGAGGCGGAGCGCCTGCTCACGCAGGAGAAGGTCGTCGCCCTTCTGCGGCTGCTACAACAGCAACGTGACCGAGACCGCCAGCATGGTCGCCGAGCGGATGAAGATGCCCTTCTTCAACCCCGAGTCCTCCTCCCCCCGACTCACCCGGAGGGGTTTCAAGTGGTTCTTCCGCAGCACGCCCCACGATGAGACTTTTTCCGAGGCGATGTTCCAAGTGCCTGGTAGACCTGGAAAAGAAACGGGGCACGAAGTTCAAGACCATCGCGGTGGCTTACGAGGACAGCCTGTACGGGAAGGACAGCAGCCGAATCGAGAAAGAGCTGGCCCAGAAAGCGGGTTACACGGTGGTCGCGGACATTCCCTACCGCCGGTCGGCCACTTCCCTGACCTCGGAAGTCCAGAAGCTGAAAGCGGCCAACCCGGACGTCCTCTTCCCGACTTCCTACGCTTCCGATGCGATCCTTCTGCTGAAGACCTCCAAGGACCTGGATTACAGCCCGGCGGCAATCATGGCCCAGAACTCGGGGCATACCGATCCCTCCTTCATCGAAGCGGTGGGGAAGGACGCCGACGGGATTGCCAGCCGGTCGGAGTTCTCCCTGGACCTGGCCGCTAAGAGGCCCCTGGTGAAGGAAGTCAACGATCTCTTCAAGCAGCGCTCGGGGCGGGATTTTTCCGGCACTTGCGCGCGGGCCTTCGTGGGTTTTATGGTCCTGGCCGATGCCATCAACCGGGCGGGGTCCACCAACCCGGAAGCCATCCGGGAAGCCCTGATCAAGACCAATATTCCCGCCGACCAGCTGATCACGCCCGTGGCGGGGGGTGAAATTTGACGAAACCGGTCAGAACATCCTGGGCGACGCCATCGTCATCCAGTGGCAGGGGGGAAAGTCCTATACCGTGTGGCCCTTCAACCTCGCCACCAAGGATCTGATCTACCCCATCCCGAAATGGTCGGCGAGGAAATAGGAGTCCGGTCGCCCGCAGGGGCAGATCCGTTGGGGGACCACAGAGTTCGACTCCCGGCGGCAAAAATTCGGCCCCGCAGCGCACCCTTCGCCCTCTTTCCCACTCCCCAAATTTGGACAGGAGTGAGAGAATTGCGAAGCGGTCCCCACACCCTACCCTCTCCCGCCATGGGAGAGGGTGAAGAACATTGAAATGCAGGAAGAAGAAATTCCCTCCCCCTGGACGGGGGAGGGCCAGGGTGGGGGTGATAAATGGGATTGTTTCGCGCCTTCCGGGGGAGAGGGCCGGTTTTCCCCCTAAAGGGAGATCTCCTCCTGCTCCACCCGAAAAGGACCCTTTATGTACTCGTCGGAAATCATCCTGCAGACGATTATCAGCGGAATCCTCATGGGCTGCATTTACGCCCTGGTCGCCGTCGGCCTCTGCCTGATCTGGGGGCTCATGGAGATCGTGAATTTCGCTCACGGCGAATTCCTCATGCTGGCCATGTTTACCGCCTTCTGGGGATTCTCCCTCTATCACCTGGACCCCCTGCTCTCCCTGCCCTTTCTGCATGATCATTCTGTTTCATGATCGGGGTGGCGACTTATTTCATCATTATCAAGAAAATCATCAAGGCCCCCTTCCTGGCCCAGATCCTGGCCACCTTCGGGCTGGGGATCTTCCTGCGCTACCTGGCCCAGTTCATGTGGTCCCCGGATTTCCGCACCATCAAGAACCCCATCCTCGCCGGGAATATCCACCTGGGAGGAATCTCCCTGGGGATCCCCCAGTTCGTGGCCAGCCTGATCTGCGTCGCCACTTTCATCATCATCTACGTGTTCATCAACCGGACGGAGGTTGGCTCCGCCCTCCTGGCGACCAGCGAGGACCGGGAGGCCGCTTCCCTGATGGGGATCAACAGCGACAAGATGTTCGCCCTGGGGTGGGGGATCGGGGCGGCCTGCCTGGGGGTGGCCGGGGCATTGATGTCCAACTTTTATTACATCTTCCCGGAGGTGGGCTTTTCCTTCTCGCTCATCGCCTACGTGGCAGTCGCCCTGGGGGGGTTCGGCTCCATCCCGGGCTCTTTTGTGGCCGGCATTATCATCGGCCTGGTGGAGTTCCTGAGCGGGCTCTTCATCGCCCCGGCTTTCAAATACGCGTTCGTCTTCCTCATCTACCTCCTGGTGGTGTTCATCCGGCCCCAGGGGCTGTGGGGACGATACTAAACTTTCTTCCCGGCGAGGGTCGTTCATGGGTTTCGATCAGGAAATATATTTGGCTGGGCCTGCTGGCCGCTGGTTTTCCTGATTTTCCCGCTGGTCTTCACCCTTCCTTTCCCCCGCCACGTGCTGATCATGATTTTTCTCTACGCCACCCTGGGGCTCGCCTGGAACATGATCGGCGGGATACGCCGGGCAGATTTCCCTGGGTCACGCGCTCTTTTTCGGGATCGGGGCCTACACCTCGACCCTGCTGCTGATGAAGCTCTGGGTCAGCCCCTGGGCGGGGATGCTGGCCGGCGGGTTCGTCTCGGTGGTCGTTTCCTTCATCATCGGCTATCCCTGCTTCAAGCTGGCCGGCCATTATTTCGCGATCGCCACGATCGCCATCGGGGAGATCGCCCAGGTCTGGATGCTCAACTGGGACTGGGCCGGGTCGGCGGTGGGCTTGACCCTGCCCATCCTCCCCGAGTCTCTCATCAACCTCGAGTTTCACACCACCAAGCTCCCCTATTACTACATCGCCTTCGGTTTCTTGATTCTGGCCCTCCTCGCGACCTATGGGGATTGACCGTTCCAAGCTCGGTTATTATTTCAAGGCCATCAAGGGGGACCTGGTGGCGGCCCGCAGCCTCGGCATTCACGTGACCAAATACAAATTTTACGCCCTGGCCCTGAGCGCTTTCTTCACCTCCCTCTGCGGTTCCTTTTACGCCCAGTACGTTCTCTTCATCGACCCCGACAGCGTCTTTCCGCTGATGCTTTCGGTGGTGGTCTGCCTGGTCGCGACCCTCGGGGGCGTGGGGACGATCTGGGGCCCGGTTATCGGGGCCTTCATTCTCATCCCGATTTCCGAGTTTACCCGGATCTATCTAGGGGGCGGGGGGAAAGGGACCGACCTCGATCATCTACGGGCTCTTGATCATCGTCATCTCGGTCTACCAGCCGTTCGGGGTGATCGGCATTGCCAAGCGGTTTCGCAAGAAGGAGTCTGCCTGATGGCCTTCTCGAGGTAACTCAGCTCACCAAAAACTTTGGCGGCCTCATGGCCAACGACCACATCGACCTTGAAGTGAACGAGGGGGAGATCGTGGGTCTCATCGGGCCCAACGGGGCGGGCAAGACCACGCTCTTCAACTGCATCGCCGGCTTTTATCCTCTCAGCAGCGGGAAGGTCCGGTTCAAAGGGGAGGATATCACCGGGCTCCTCTCGAACGAGGTCTGCCTGCGGGGCATCGCCCGGACGTTTCAGATCGTGCGGGTCTTCAAGGAACTGCCCGTCCTGGACAATGTGATGGTGGGGGCCTTCAACCGCACCAACTCCGCCGGCCAAGGCCCGGAAGAAGCGCGCTGGAGGTCCTGGACTTCTGCGGCCTGGCAGGGAAGAAAAACGCGCTCGCCGGCGGGCTGACCATCGCCGACAAGAAGAGGCTCGAGGTGGCCAAGGCATTCGCCACCCAGCCCAAGCCTGCTCATGCTGGATGAGGCCATGGCCGGCCTGAACCAGACCGAGACCGCGGAAGCGGTGGAGCTGGTCAAGAAGATTCGCCGTTCGGGGACGACGATCCTTCTCGTGGAACACGTCATGGAAGTGGTGATGCCCATCTCCAACCGGGTCGTGGTCCTGGAGTACGGCAGAAAGATCGCCGAGGACACGCCGGAGAAAGTCATCCACAACGAAGAAGTCATCAAGGCCTACCTGGGAGAGAAATACCATGCTTCGCGTCGAGCGCATTAAAGTTTCCTACGACGAAGTCCCGGCCCTGCACGAGGTTTCGTTCAAAGTGGAGCCGGGACAGATCGTCTCCATCGTGGGCGCCAACGGGGCCGGGAAATCGACGATCCTGAAGAGCGTCTCCAGCGTTCTCCCCCTCGATCGAGGGTTCCATCTCCTTCGAGGAGCAGAGGATCGACCAGACTGCCGGCCCACCAGGTGGTGGAATTGGGGATCGCCCATGTGCCCGAGGGGAGGCGCCTCTTCGCCCGCCTGACCGTGAAGCAGAACCTGACCCTGGGAGCCTACACCCGAAAATCTCCGGAGCACCGCGAGAACACCCTCAAAAAAATTTTCAAGCTGTTCCCGGTCCTGCAAGAACGGCAGAACCAGGCGGCGGGGACCCTGAGCGGGGGGGAGCAGCAGATGCTGGCCATCGCCCGGGGACTCATGTCCAAGCCCAAGCTCCTCATGCTGGACGAGCCGTCCATGGGGATCATGCCCAAGCTGATCACCGAAATCTTCGAGATGATCCAGCGGGTCAACAAGGAAGAGGGGCTCACGATCCTGCTCGTCGAGCAGAACGTCCAGGAAGCCCTGGAGATCGCCCACTACGCCTACATCCTCCAGACCGGCCGAGTGATGATGGAAGGAAAACCCGCCGAACTCCTCCAGACGGACATGATCCGGAAGGCCTACCTGGGGCTATGAAAGCCAATCGATAAAGCCAATATTGATCAGGCGTCCTCTCCCTATTTCATCGTCCCGCTGATTTTTTCATAGAGTTCCCTGCTGGCGCTCTTCACCAGCCGGGCGTACGGAGACCCCTCCTGGGTCAGCCGGTTCAATACTTTCATCAACGGATACGCGGGCTCGACATCTCTCGCGCCGACCCCTACCGGGGTGAACTCAGAACCCTGGGACCGCCAGATCCGGGAATTGATCCGCTCGATCCGCTGGCGGGCTTCCCGGTAGCTCGGGCCGGCAAAGACATCCTCCGCCTCCGCGATCCCTTTCTGGCCCAGGGTGATCATCAGGCCGACCTGCAGCCCCCGGCTGCGCACGGTGGCCACCGCCTCCGGGAGAGGCTTGGGGATGAGCATCATGTAATGCGAGCCCCGTTCGTCCCCCTGGGTCATGTAAAACCCGGTCTTTATGTACTCGAAGATGGGCGTGACCAGCTCCTCCACTCCGAGGAGGACGGGGTCGTCCTTCCCCACGTACTCCCCGCCGGTGATCAGGGCGAGCTTTTCCGTGGAAGCCGAAAGGACCACATCCTGGAGCGCGGATTCCACCTCTTCCCGCGCCGCGATCATCCGGGGAAGGGACCACATCCGCTTGACGTTGAACAGATTGGTCGCCCCCAGCAGGGCGGCGATATCCTCCCGGTGCGCCAGGCAGTCCAGGAAAATGCGCCGGTGGTTGTGGACGTCGAAGATCTCCATGGCCAGGCTCTGCCCGAACCGGGACCGGAACCGCTCTTCGCTCAAGACCTTCCCCGCGGCGTAAAAAACGGGGAGGTTGAAGGCCGCCGGCCCGGCCTTGTCGGCGGCCAGCAGCCCGACCTTCCAGGTGTTCTTCACCGGCAGCTCCGCGAACCCCGGTCCCTGGCCGGTGACATTCCCGGAAAAAGGTTTCACGATTTCGATCTCTCCCCGGCCCCGTTTCCACCTCACCTGGTCGGCGCGCATCTTCTCCAGGTAGCCCTTTTCCTCATCCGGAAGGTGCCTGGCCAGCGCCTCCAGGAATCGCCCCTCCGGCTGGGCCAGGTCCTCCACGTGTTTGCCCTTCGTGGCCGGCCCGATCTTCAGGTCCTGGGCCAGCCCGTAGGGCTTGTAGCCGATCACGTTCGTCACCCACACCATTCGCCAGAAGGTCCGGAACGCGAGAAGGTGGACCTCGTTGCAATCCACGCCCCGGCGGTGAGACATGAGGAGGTGCACGTCGTCTCCCACGGAGAAAACCTGAAAATCGTTTATGAGCCCGCTCTCCAGCGCCTCCTCGAGGCTGGCCCGGGCGACGCCCTCGAAAAGGGCCGGCGGCGTCGTGTGCCCCACCTTTCCCCCGGCATCGGCCTTGATGTCGCAAAGGGTTTCACCCCCCGAGCGCTCGTTGGCCGCTACGATCAGCGGGTCTCTTTCCCCTTGCTCCACGGCGGGGATGTCCTTGAAGAGCGCCTTCAGCTGCTCGGCCCGGGCGCGCGCCCGCCTCTCGGCCTCTTCGGCGATGACGTAAGGCTGGAACTCCCCATGCTGCAGCATGGGGAGGATAGACCGGCGCGCTTCCTCCTGCAGCGACTCCGTCTGGACGCGGTCCTGGGAAAAGACGTCGGCCACGTCGTGCTCGGGCGGGATGCGGCCGTTGTCATACGATTGGTAGGTGTAAGCCGCCAGCCTGGCGGTACCGGGTTCGTTCCGGGCGGTTCGGGCCTCGGCCATGGTGACCGGCATGACCCCGACGTGATACCCTCCCCCGGGGCCGCCCACGGTGAAGTGAAAATCGGCCCCGAGATTGAAATGGGCCTCCCCCACGGCGGGAAGCCCGCTCTGGAGGCGGAGGATGGCCACCGGGTCGGAGGCCGGACAGTCCGGAGAGGCCGATTCGATCGAAACCACGGCCGCGGGCTCGTGACGGCTGGCCTGGAACTCATCTCCATGGATGGCAAACCGGCCGTTCACCGCGTAAATCGCGCTCAGCACCCATTCGGCGGGATTGGCGATCATGGAAAGGAGCTCCGCCCAGTCGCCCACCTGGTCACGGCGGAACTCCAGGGCCTCTTTCAGGGAAGGGTAGATCAGGAAGAGCGGGTCTTCGAGGGGGCGGTCGCCGAAGGCGAAAACCCGCCGCTGGGTTTTCCCCGCCCGAAGGTCGAGCGCGTTTTCCACGACCGCCAGAAAGCGGGTGCCGTCGAGCCTCTGGTGCGAGCCTTTGTCCGGGTGAAAGAAGAGGTTGAAAAGCATCCGGTTGAATCCCCCGGCGGCCCCGTTCATGAGCTTGGCGACGAAGATCGGCTCCGATCCACGTTCGGTAAAAGGAAACTCCACCGAACGCAAATTCAGCGCTGACAGTCGCTCTCCCGCGCCCAGGCGGAAGAAATCCCGGCCCTGGTCCGGCCGGTACAAACCGATCTCCGCCGCCCGGTTGAGGCAGGCCTCGGCGGCGTCATAGGCCAGGCGGTGCACTTTCGGGCTGTGGAGCCCCTGCCCCAGGCTGTTCAGCTGGATGTGGAGATCGCGGCCGAGGGCGAGGAGGCGGTAATCGCGCAGAGCCCCGCCCTTTTTTGATTTTTGCAGAACGTCCTTTCCCGCTTCCAGGATTTCCCCCGGGAGGGCGGACATTTCGCCGAGCCAGCGAATGAGATTCGCGCTGACCACGGTGATGAGGGCGCGTTTCGGCTCCCGCTCCTTTTCCTTGGCCATAAACTCCTCCCGGTTCATGACAGCGCCTCCTTTCAGGTACCGATCCGAAGCCGCGGGCAAATTCTCCCCGGATGTCTAAAACGCACGAGTCCGATCTTCAGCGGATTCCGGAGAATAAAAAACCCCGTCTCTTCGGCGGAGAGATGGGGTGTTCAAAAAACCGGCATTCACTTTCCTCCCTTGGGGGAGAAACGTATTTACCGCTCTGTCCTTATTTTCACTATAACAAAATCCCGCCGCGGCAATCAACCATTTCCTGGCTGATTGCAGGAGAGGTCACCGGCGCCCATTCTCCTCGCCGCAGAACGTGTGCATGTCTTTCCAGTTGTAGCCCCGGAGAAGCTTGACCGCGGCGAACTCGGAATCTCTGGCCAGCTTCGACAGGCGCTGGACGCGGTCCCCCAGGTTCGGGTGGGTGGAAAAATAGGTGGGCAGTTGGACGGAGGGTTCGCTCTCCCTTTCCATGGTTGCGAAGAAACTGACCATCCCCTGCGGGTGAATGCCCGACTGTATGAGCAGCTTCATGCCTTCGCGGTCCGCCTCTTCTTCGTACTGCCGGCTGTACCGCAGCATTCCCATCGCCTGTGCGCCCTCCAGGCCGAAACCCATCGATCGCGCGTCCCCGGTCAGCCCGGCGAGAAGCAGATGGGTGGAGGCCTGTTGAAGAATCGCCCGGGTGGCGTGTCGATGGAGGATGTGCTGGACTTCGTGGGCGAGGACCCCGGCGAGCTCCTCCGCCGTCCCGGTCTTCTCCAGCAGCCCCTGGCACACGACGATCGTCCCTCCCGGGAGCGCGAAGGCGTTCACCATGCTGTGGTTCACTACAATAACGCGGAAAGGGTAAGGCGAGGGAGGGAGGGAAGAAGTGAGGGTGGACAGGACTTCCTGGATCCTGCCGGACCGGACCGGGTCCGAGCACTGTTTCTCCGGAGGGGCCAGATGCTTCAGAACCTCCTCCCCCATCCTCTTTTCCCACGAAACGGGCACGTGGGCGGCTATTTTGGAAGCCAGGGCCGGGATGCCCCAGAGGTAGAGAGGGACGACGGCTCCGATCACGCCCGAGAGCGGAAAGGAGAGCCACCGCCGCCCAATTCCTTCGGTTCTTCGGGCGGGCGAAAAGATCTTACCCTTTCGGGCGCCATTTCTCCAGCGGTTTGCAGAAAGGAACCCCCGGGCACAAGAAGCATCTCGGGAGGGTTCTTTCCTCTCTCGAGGCGGATCTGATGATCTCCGTAGAAGTTGCGCGACTGACGGATTTCCTCCCATGGCCAGCATACCTTTTCCCCATTCCCATGGATCATCCAAAGGCCTTGGGGAGTCGCTTGAACTCGGACTCTCTGCCGCAGGGGGGACCGGCCGTCCAGGTAGATTCCTTCAATCTCCATCGCCGTGGCGTTCGTTTTCCGTGGATGGGAAAAATGCAAGCGGTTTCTTGAAAGGGCCGGGCCGGGAGGACGGCTCCGATAAGATCCTCTCTTCCGTCTTACCCCAGGTCAAAGCCGGCATCCATGAAGCCCGCCAGGACTTCGCCGGTGGCTGACGCCGCCTGGGGATCCTGTTTTATGGTAGCTGGATCGAGCAGTCCCTCAATGGCAAGGTTGCCGAAGGCAAAGCGGATTTTGCGGATCATGACCCAGGGCCAGGCGAGCCCCAGGGTGAGAACGATGAGAAGCAGATTCCCCAGGTTCAGGGCCAGCAGCCTCCCGCCGGTCACCGATGAACGGAAGCGGAGGCCCTTCGAAAGGCGGTGTGTTCCCAGAAATAGCGCTCCTTCCTCGCCAGGAACCAGAACCAATAAATCCCCAGGGTCGGAATGAGCAGAAGGGAGGCCGTAAAATATGGTTTTCGAAGGTCCCGGCCGTCCCCGTCGAAATCGAACTTCTGGTTTCCGAAAGTAGGAATGGGAGACCAGGAAATCCTGGCGCCTGGTAAGGAAGGTCGGGTAGTAATACCCCAGAGTGATCACCGACAGGAAATATCCCCGCAGAAACAGCTTAACGAAATCCGAGGTCCGGCCCCGGAAGGAAAAGAGGATCCCCCTCCAGGAGGTCCGGCCGAGGCGGTAGCGGCGCGCGCCTACCATGGCCACCGGGATAAATACGAGGACTGCGCCGTAGGTCAGGACCGGAAGAAACTGCAGGACCCCATGGGACCCGAAAAATCTTGGAATCATGGTCAGCAGGGCCAGGGGCAGGCCAAAGAAGAGAACGGCCTTGAAGAAGCCCACCAGAAGCTCCGGGCCGGTGCCGTGATAGGCAAAACAGTCCCCCTCGAACACGGTCTTGCTCCAGATGTAATTCCGGACCCGCACCTTTCCCCAAAAGGAGTAGATGCCCGCCGTAAGAATGCTCAGGAGTGTGTTGTGTAAGAACATCCCGAAAAGAGGTCCGCCGCTTCCGTAAAAAACCAGGCTCCGGCGCTGGCCCCCTTCCCTCGTTACCGGAGGAACCATGGGTCCGGGGAACCCTTCCGCCCGCGCAGGGGAAAGTCCCACGCCCGGGTCCGGATCCAGCCTGGGGAATACGGCCTTCTTCGGGGGCTCCAATTTTTTTCCGCATGATTCGCAGTTTTCCTTGGCAAGCTGCATGAGGCCGCATTTGGGACATTTTACGCCGATCATCATCCGTTTCCCCCTTCGGGTCCAGGTACGACTGAGTCCTGATCTTAAGAAGCTGCGGTTAAAAGAAGGTCTAACCCTTTTGTCGTCCGAAATTTTCCCGAACTTGAGGGAAAATGGGTCCAACTCCTGAATTTGATTGCCTGTCTAAGGGCATTGGCGCTCAGAAAAAGATTTTCGCGAACGGATTGACGTCGAGTGAGGGGTGGGCTAAACTTTCGGACGCGGGATCTGATCGAATTTTTCAGCAGGGGGGAAATTGATTGCCAGACTTTTCAGGCGTGGAAAAACCAGGAAATGGATTTTCCTGATATCCGGAGCCCTCGCCTGCATGATCGTTTTCGTGTTATTCGGCCTCCCGCGAATAACCGCGCCGCGGCTGTCCAAAGATCAGACGCAGTGGAGAGAATTCCGCGGGGACGATCCGCAGGGGTATCCTCTGGAGGTCTTGAGCCACGGCTTCAGAATGATCCAGGCCTCCCGCGGGGAAGTCAAAAGAACGGGAAAGAGTCCGTCGCGCGCCGCTGCGCTGGTCGAATGGGAATGGAGAGTCGTAATCAAGAATAAGTCTTCACGAGACGAGCAGGTTTATGTTCAGTACCTGCTCGTCGATAAGGAACGCCTGCCGGTGGACGTGGATTACCGGATCTCCCCTCAACCCGTTGCTGCATGGGAAACGGTCACTGTTCAGCACCGGACCGAAATGGTTTACGACGATCTGCCCCGAATTGCCGAGGGAGTCTGGGAGATATCCTGGGGGGGGTCCAAAAAAAAGAGGAGAGGGTTTTAAAAGGCAGGTCCCGGCTGTTCTTTCCGGTTCATTCAGTGATGGATCCCTCCCAATGGTTAACCCACCAAGCAGGCAAGAACAAGAACGCTATACTTCGATGATCCTCCCGCCGGCCGGCAGGTCGCTTTCCTGATATCCGAACTCAGTCAGCATACGCCGGGTGGGTTCCGGGTTGATGTCCCACTTCATCCTTTCCCTGCGAAACCGGGTCGCAATCACGTAATCGACCACCGGCGCAAAGACACCCATGGCCAGGAAGTTCGGCTGGGTTCGCGGATACCCGCCCGGCCCGCCTTCGCTGGCCCACAAGGCATCGATAACGCAGAGCTGTTGTCGGGGGTATATAACTTTTCCCGTCGAGGAATCCATGGGGCCCAGGATCTCGGGGGTCTGGTTGATGGCCAAAAGATATTCGAGCGCTTCGTCCTGGTGGACAAACCAGGGGGTGAAGGTCCCGACATGGTTCTTCATGGCCATGGTAAAGCCCCCGAAGGTATCGCTGTGGCCTTTGCACAGGGCGATATTGACGAGAATATCCACCGTTCCGTCGGCAAGGGGGCCCACGCACTTCGTGTTCCTTCCTTCTCCCCAGGGGGGCGGGACGGCCACCGAGGCAGTGAGACCGCCCCATTTTTCTTCAATCCTCACTCCCTCGGGAAGCGACGCGAAAGGGGTGTTCCTTTTCATGGACCCGCCATGCACCCCGTCGTAAATGTGAATGTTGGCCCCGCTCACGCCGAGGAGATCGGTGAACACCCGGCACACTTTGGACATGACCGCGCTCCGCGTGTGCTGGAGGGAGATGTTATTGGTCTTAATGGCCACCACCGTCTCCGCCCAGGATTTGCGGGGAGGTTTTATGAAAAGAGTTCGCCAGGCCTCCTCCCGGCTTCCGGTCTCGGCAAGGCCGCAGGCCAGCTTGTCCATATTCTCCCAGACGGCCTCCTTGACCACAATTTTCTCCTGGAGGGACCAGGAAGTAACCGGCTGAACCGCCGTGGTCATCCGGGAGTCCGTGACTCCTACCACCCGCAGGTTGTCAACTTTCGGGTGGACTACGGTCTTCCTCGCCCAGGCCGCGGGCGCTTTCGGCGTGAAGATGAATGGGGAAGCCGAGACCGCAGCTCCGGCCAGAATCGCCGACCTTAAAAATTGCCTCCGGGAGAATCTTTTCATTTCTCTTCCTTCTTTCTTTATGTCGATAAGTCTAACTTATCCCATTATAGTTACGCCCCCTCTTGTTTTTCCTATGATTTATTTCATTCCAAGCCGGATTCTGCCTTTCATCGACGTTTCGATTTTTGCTTTCGTTCGTCAATTTCGCTGGGGTATACTGGAAAGGAATTTTCCCCGCGAGCTGTCGGGGGCCCCTTTTGATCTCCACTTTCAGCCGATTCAGGAGGAATTCCGATGCCCACCCTCATTGAAAGAGCCGCCGCTGACCTGGTCAAGAGCCGGTATGCCATCGCCCTCACCGGGGCGGGAATTTCCACCGAATCGGGAATCCCTGATTTCCGGGGGCCTTCGGGCGTCTGGACACGGGACCCGGAAGCGGAGAGGAGGGCATACGAAGTTTACGCGAAGTTCCAGAAAAATCCCAAGGAATATTGGACGGACCGGCTGACCCGCCCTTCGCTTCTCGGCGATCTGGAGAAAATGAAGCCCAACCGGGGACATTACGCCCTTGCCGAACTGGAAGAAATCGGGGTCCTGAAGAAACTCATCACCCAGAACGTGGACAACCTCCACCAGAGAGCTGGCAGCAAACGGGTGCTCGACTATCACGGGAACGCCTTCCGCCTGAGGTGCTTCTCCTGCGGTGCCCGTTTCGAGTCCGGACAGTTTGACCTGCACGGCCTCCTCGCCGCCAACCGCCTGCCCCCGGTCTGCTCCCAGTGCGGGGGGGTGTTGAAATCCGACGTGGTCCATTTTCACGAGCCCATCCCGACGGATATGGCCGAGCAAAGCCTGGAGGAGGCGGAAAAGTGCGACGTCATGTTGATCTGCGGAACGTCCGCCGTGGTCTACCCTTTCGCCCGGCTCCCCCAAGTGGCCAGGCAACGGGCCCCGGGCCAGGAGTCTATCCTCATTGAAGTCAATGCCGAGCCGACCCCCCTGACCGAAAGGCGGATCTCCACTTATTTTATCCAGGGCAAAACCGGTGACATCCTGCCCCAGATTGCCGAGGAGGTGAAAAAGAACCGCGTCTCCTAGCCAACTGCGCCATCCCGATTACTTGTTTGCCGCCGATTTCCCCCTTCCGGAGGCGAACCGTCGCCAAAACATCCCCCGCATCTTTAAAGCCTTTTTTGCATCTAAAATGCGGGAATTGTGAAGGATAACGGCCTCACTTACCCTCCGATGCGAAGCAGGCGCCTCTGGTATTCCGGCAAGACAGGCCACAAAGAATTATATTCTTAGCAAAAGTTGACGATATTTGGAGTTTCCCCAGGCCCAGGCAGGGGTCCGGTGAACCCGGGAAAGAGAGACAGCCATGGAGAAAAATTTAGTAAACAAGAAGACCAGAAAAGCCCCCCCCTTGCGGAAAGCGGGAAACTATCTGCCTGTCGGGTCGGTGAACATCCCTCTTTCCCCCGATGCCCTCCCCAATGACGTGATCGACGATTTCTCGATCGAGGGACTGGTCGAAGACATCGGCCCGGGAAAAGCCCTTCCCGGGGATATCGCCCCCCTGGAAGCGGTCGAGGTCCCCCCCGAAGAGGAGGTGGCAACCCAAGCCGAGGCCCCCCCCAAGGTCATGGACCTTCCACAGAAGTACCTGCGGGAAATGGGTTCCGTACCCCTTCTGAATCGCGAAGAGGAAGTTACAATCGCCAAAGAGATCGAAGAGGGGGAGAAGGAATTTATTCGGGCGGCCCTTGAATCTCCCTGGACCCTGAAAGAGGTCGCGAGGCTTGGCGAGCAGCTTCGCCTGGAGGCCGCGGGTCGTAATTCGGGAGGCGAAAGGGAGGACGAGGACCTCTCCAGGGCTGAGTTCAAGGCCGAACAGGTCCTTTCGCTGGTGGAAAAGGCGGAAAGCCTGCAGGAACGGCTCCGGCGGGCTAAGGATCGGCTCTCGGCCAAAAACATTACGAAGGCGGAGCGTGCCCGGCTGGAAAAGCGAGTCGCGGAAAATAGGGAAAAACTCGTGACCGTCCTGCAGTCCCTCAACCTGCAGACCCGGCATCTCGATAAGGTAATTCAGAAAATTAAAAAATGGGCGGAAGAGGTTCAAAGCAACGTGGCCCGAATCGAAGAGGTTCAGCGCCGCACCGGCATTTCCCCGGACCAGTTCCCGCGCGTCCTTCGCCTGTTGCGCAGAGAACCGCAGCGTTTCCGCAGCGCCCTGCGTAAATTCAACCTGAAAAGAGATCATTTCGAAAACCAGGCATCAAAGGTGCAGGAGGCCAGGAAGAAGATTCGGGAGTTGGAGCGCGAGGCCGGTGTTCCGGCCCCGAGGCTGAAAGAGATCCTTCAGGTGATAAAGAGCGGGGAAACCAAAGCCGGCGTGGCGAAAAGCAAGCTGATCCAGGCCAACCTCCGCCTGGTCGTCTCCATCGCCAAAAGGTATGTCAACCGGGGTCTTCCCTTCCTTGATCTGATTCAGGAGGGGAATATCGGGCTCATGAAGGCGGTGGACAAGTTCGAGTATTCCCGGGGCTACAAGTTCAGCACCTACGCGACCTGGTGGATTCGCCAGGCAATCACCCGGGCCCTGGACGATCAGGCGCGCACCATCCGGCTGCCCGTGCACATGGTTGAAAGCCTGAGCCGGCTCACCCAGACGGCCAATCGGCTCTTCCAGGAGCTGCAGCGGGAGCCCTCCGCCGAGGAGATCGCCGAAAGGATGGGCCTGCCCCCGGAAAAAGTAAGAATGATGATGAAGATCAACAAGGAACCGGTATCCCTGGACATCCCGGTCGGGGAGGACGAAGAGAGCCATCTCGGGGATTTCATGGTGGACCACAAAGCGGAGTCCCCCACGGAGGCCATGTCGCAACTGGATCTTTACGAACACGCCCGCAAGATTCTTTCGACCTTGACCCCCCGGGAAGAAAAGGTCCTGAGAATGCGCTTCGGCATAGACGAGAAGGAAGACCACACCCTGGAACAGGTGGGAGAAGAGTTCGGAGTGACCCGGGAGAGGATCCGCCAGATCGAGGCCAAGGCTCTGCGCAAGCTGCGCCATTCTTCGCGTTCCAGGCATCTGAAGATGTTTATGGAAGTTTAGCCCCAATTTCCTGCCGGAAATGACCTGCCCCGGTGATTTGCTCTTCGCGGCCGGCACCTCCGCCCGCCGCGGACATCTTCCTGACTCGAATGGCTGACCAGCCAGGCTGGCCCGGAGAAACCACCGGCAAAATGGCCTTGCCCTTCTTCACTTCCCTGATCGGATCATCTCCAATTTCCGTGAGGGAAATAGAGTGGAATAGGTAAATTGTGGTGTGCTTCCAGGGCTTCGGAAGGAAAGGCAAATTCCGCCACAATCATGGCACCTATCCGTTCAGGTCTGGCGGGGATGTCTGTCCTACAGGCCCGTTAGCGGCGGCATCCGCCTTTCCTTCCGAACCCTTGTGAGGTTTTCACCGAAGAATTCAATCAGCTAAATTGGAAATGATCCTTAAAACCTAACGCCATGCGACCTTAAGGCCCGGGCACAAGAGATGGGCGCAAAAAGCCTTCTGGCGAACAGATGTCACTTTCCGTTATATTTTCAATACTTGTCCCTATGGGAAGGAGCGAAGGCGAAATGAGGGGTTGTTTCTCCGGGTTTTTGTGGTAGAATGGCTCCTTTCGTCAAGTATTCACTTGACGATAGGCTCACAACCTTGGCGCAAGGAGGTACAATGAGATTTTTTAACCTCATGTTGATTCCCTGCAGCTCGGCGAGCGATTACGACCGCAAGTTCAGGAAAAGAATGGTCCTCCACACGGTGCTGGACACGCTCCAACTCGCGTTTATCATGGCGCTTTGCGTTCTCTTCCTGCTCAAGTACTTCTCTCCCCTGGCGCCGGCCGCATCACCGGTTGGGTGGTCGCAAAAAATTGGAAAATTTCTTCCTTTCACCAACTCCGCCGACTCCGAATCCGAGGCCGTCGTCCACCTCGCGGCTATGATCCGGCTGGTTACCGACGATCAGGTACCGGAGAATAAGGCATTACGATATGCGGGGTTGATCAGTCAGGCCTCGCAGAGATTTGGAATAAATCCACTCGAGATCATTGCAATTATCATGACTGAAAGCAACTTCAAGGAGAGGAGCATCAACGCCCAGACGGGTGATTACGGCCTCGGCCAGATTAACTGGAACCACTGGGGCAAGCCTTTCGGACTAACCAGCCAGGACCTGCTGGACCCTTCCATAAACATCTTCCTGACGTGCCATGTGTACAAATATTTCGGCAGTGATTTCGGCAGATACCATCGGGGAAATGGAATCAAGAGCGAAGCCTACATTGTAAACGTGGCCAGTATCCTCTCCACCCTGAATGCCTATTCCAAGCTCAACCAGATGAATTTTTCGTAGGGATCTTTCCCCCCTGATAGGCCGCGCCCCTCTCCTTCTTCGGGAGAGGGGCCTCCAAAAATCCCCACCGCGATTTTGCTGAACTCCAGGGCTGAAGTTTACCTCCCGGTGGTTCTCCGTGTGGTTCATCCGCATCGATAAGTCAGGCTGACGGACCCAAAGGTCATCCCTTCTTTCAGGAACGGGCCCTCTTTTCCGAATAGTTGATAAGATTTTCCAATTTCACCCCTGAGAGGAAAAAGATGGAGGGAAGAGACATTCGGGCACTGAGGAAAGAAGGTTTGAACTGGGACCTCCGGAAATTCGCTGAAGAAGTCGGAGTCTCCCCGGCTACCGTGCGAAACTGGGAGGAAGGGAGGTCCAAACCTTCCCTCGGGGCCCGGGAAAAGATGAACAAAATTTTCGACGAAAACCTGAAGCACCTCGACGAAAGCCGGGAAGGTGGAGAAACAGATTCAGAGAGCCCGTTGCCCGAAAAGGAAGGGGGCATGGGGTGGTAGGCTAAAAGTCCTCCTTCGCCTCCATGTAAGCCCGTCCGGTGATCGTCTAGTTCTCATTCCCAATAAACTCCTCCACTCGGCTCCTTGACAAGAAATCCATGGCGGGCCCATAATCTACCCACCGAAGCAAAATTCGGAAATGCCCCGGGCGGCTCTGCGCGCCGTAGATCCCCGCAGCTTATCCGCAGGGACAGGACCCATGTTAACGACGAAGGGGAGGGAAGCCATGGAAAGCCTCGACCCAATTTACTCGGAAATGGCCGCAAAGCTCGGACAGAAAAATTCGAAATACCTGCCTCAAATCCTGGCAAAGCTGGCCAGCCCCGAACAGGCCAGGGTCGTCCGGGAGCTCCCGTCTACCCCGGAGGAGATATCCAAAAAGTTAAACCTGGCCAGATCCACGGTCGAAAGCCACATCCAGGAGCTCATCGAGAAAGGGCTCGTCTTCCCGACGAAGAGAGGGCCGCAGATGGCCCGCACGATCGAGCAAATCCACGATGCCGCCCTGGGCAATCCAAAGTACGATGCCCAGCTGGGGGCTGAGTACTTCGACCTGTTCGCCGAGTTCATGGACCATGAGGTCCTGGACGATATGATCAAAATTTACGTCACCCCGGACGGGCCCCGGTTCCGGATCATACCCCGGTGGAAATCCATCGAGAACGTTCCGGGGGTCCTGCCGTGGGAGGATATCCGGGAGATCATCCGCAGCCAGGAAACCCTCGCGCTGCTGAACTGCCCGTGCAAGAGGGAACACCGCGGGCGGAGCTGCGGGGTTCCCGTCCAGGTGTGCATAAACGTGGGCCGGACGGCCCAGTACAATATCAAACGGGGTGCCGGCCGAAAGATCACCGCCGAGGAGGCCCTGCGGGTCATCGAGGAGACGGATGCATACCCCATGGTCCATCTCTCCTTGAACCAGGCCGAGGTTAACCAGCTGGTCTGCAACTGCCACCGTTGCTGCTGCTCTCCGCTCATCCACATGCTCACCCAGAAAAAGCATTCCCTGACCGAAGGGATCGCCAAGAGCCGTTTTGAGGCGGCCGTTGATCCGGCAAAGTGCAAGGCCTGCAAAGCCTGCCTGGCCAAGTGCCAGTTCGGCGCCGTCCGGATGACAACCGATGCGGAGACGAACCAGGAGCACTCCTCGGTCGACCCGGAAAAGTGCATGGGTTGCGGAAGCTGCGTCGTATCCTGCCGGAGTTCCGCCAGGTCCATGAAGCTGGTCCGCCCTCCGGAACACGTCCCCCGGGAGATCGCCAGGCTTTATTAGAAAGGGCGGTTCGTTACTGGCTAGAATTGTTCAGACACTCCAATTTATCTTGCGACCGCCCCCTCACCCTTTCCCTCTCCCCCGAGAGCGGGGGGGAGAGGGCGGGGTGAGGGGGACTGCTCAGTCCGCCGCCTGGTCCAGGAGACCCTCGAAGCGGGATGACCTCAAAGGCGCAAGTCGAAAGACATAATGTTTTCTCCTGCGCTCCCGCCACTGCGCTCTCCCGGGCACTGAAATTTAAGTTTCATGCCAAAAAGACGATAATTTTACTAAAAAAGACATCTTTGAAGGAAAGTGTAGCCTAAGTGCAAGGGTCGTCGGCCATCTGAATGTTGTTTCTCCCGCACTCACGGTCGCATTTTTTTCTCTATGCATAAAGACAAGCCGGGCTCGAAAAAAAAGCGCGTCGAAGTCCCGCCCCAGCCTCCGGTTCTTCCGGCGGTTTCTCCGGGGGGCATTTTGGAGCTTTTGCTGGTCCAGAAAAAAAGGGCGGAGGAGCTGCTGAAAAGCGATTTCCTGTCCATAGAGGATGTCCGCTACTGGAATCTCTTCACCAAGGAGATCCTGATCAAGGCTTTCGGCGCCCGGCCGGAGTACATCGAAGCCGTGATTTACGCCGGCGAGCAAAAACCCTATTCGGCTTACGAACCCGAGTCCAGCCTGGAAAAAATGCGGCGCCGAAATTTTGAAATAGCCTTGAAGAGGCTTGGAGCCTGTATGAAACAGCTGAATCCAGAGTCATCCAAAGCGGACCCGGCGGAAGACGAAGAACCCGATGATTTAGAGGAAGCCGAAGACGATTCCCCGGAAGAGGGCGAGGAAGAAGAAAACGACGAGGAGGAGATCAAATTGCCTCCGGAAAAAAAAGAGGGTGGAGTGGACACCAGCAGGGGGGCCGAACGGGCGGGAAAATCCCGCCGGAAAGTCTTCATCCTCCCCGGCCTGGATGAAGGCAAGAAGAAAGAGATCACGAATTTCCTGAAAAATATGGAACTCGAGCCGGTCCTGCCCCCGGAAAACCCCCAGGAAATGAATTGGATGGAAGACCTGGGACGGGGCTCGGAAGTTGCCTTCGCCCTCGCGGTTCTCTGCGGGGACGGCAGCGGCCGCCCGGAACAGGACCATTCCGACGCAAAGCCCCGCCTTGGACAGAAGCTTGCCTTCGAGCTGGGTTTCGTTGCCGGGCGCCTGAAACCCGGCCTGATCTGCGTCCTTTATGAGGAAGGGTTCGATTTGCCCGTGCACCTTCCAGCGGGCCTCTTTCTCCCCTGGGATGCGGCCGGACTCTGGAAACTCCTGGTCGCCCGGGCCATGAAGATGGCCAACGTGGACGTGGATTTGAACAAAGCGTTGTAAGCTTTCCCGCCGTGCAGGGCTCCTTTCTGTGACCCTGTTCCTCCTGCCGAGTGGGCATTCGCCGGAGGCCGCAGCGGTGCCCTGCCGGACTCCCGCGTTGCCCCGGCTTCCCGCAATCCGGGCAACCCTGCGTTCGTAAATTCAGGGGGAGCCGGGTTGTACTTCCCCCTCACGCACATTCATTCCCCCGCACCTTGCGTCAGCTTCAAAAGAGCAAGCGGGTCCACCCGGGCCCCCCGAATCACGACCCCGAAGTGGAGGTGCGGCCCCGAAGATCTCCCCGTCGAACCCACTCTCCCCAGCACGGCTCCTTTTTTCAACAGTTCCCCTTCACCAGCCAGGGTCTCTGAAAGATGGAAGTACATAGAGTAGACCCCCCAGCCGTGATCGATGAGGATGGAATTCCCGGCGAAAAAGAGTTCCTCCGCGAGGACGACCACACCGTCATTGGAAGCCAGAACCGGCGCGCCCTCCTCCCCCCGCAGGTCGATCCCGGTGTGCGGGTTCTTGGGCCGGCCGTTGATCCTGCGGCGCAGGCCGAAAGGGGTGGTGATCTCACCCGGAACGGGCCGGAGAAAGGCCCCTTTCCAGTACCTCTGCTCCCGTGAAGTCCGGAAGAGATCCTTCAGCCGCTTTTCTTCCCTGTTGACCCGGGCGGCATCTTCCGAGTTCAGGTCTACCATGGACCGGGGGAGCCGCAAGTGCTGGATTGGAAAATCGACTTTCTCCACCTTTAACGAAATGGTTTTGCGCACCCCTCTTTCCCCATGGATCCAGGCGATTCCCACCTCGTATTTGCCGGGACGGGTATTCAGGTCGATTCCCAGCAGACCCTCGTACTTTCCGTTCCGTTCGTTCACCGGCAAGGGGAATTTTTCCCCCCGGAACTCCCCCTCGACCGACTTGAGAGAGGCGGGGCCGGAGATTCTGACGAGGCATATCCCTCCCGGCTTCACAGTCGTCGGCAGAACCTCGGGGCGAAAGGTCTCTCCGGCGGAGGCGGCCTTCCCCCCCATAGAGAAAGAGAAGAGGAGAGTAATAAGGAACAAGACCCGGAACCGAGATTTCATTTTCGCGGCGCCCTGCCTCCAAAAAATCGAATACAGGCTTCCCGAATGAACGCGGGGGGAGCATGCTGCTTTCTTCTCAAGGCCGATTAACCTCCTCCACCCAATAACGCTTTCGCCCAAAGGAACAACGCTCCTTGTGGTTATTTTCCTCACCCTATCCAAATTTCGGGCCGCCGTCAACAGCGCGGGCCCGTTCAAATATCTGGTATGATAAAATAAAGCATAAGCTCGAGCGAAAGGGGGGAGCGATGGATAGCTTGGAAAGGCAGGACCTCAGGGAACTCATCTCCCAGGCCGGTGGGCCGTTCGTCTCCATATACCAGCCAACCCACCGAGCCGGCGCCGATATCCAGCAGGATCCCATTCGCCTGAAAAACCTGATTCGCGAAGCGGCGGAAAAGCTGAAGACGGCGGGAATGCGCGCGCCGGCTGCGAAAAAAATGCTGAAACCCGCCTCCGACCTCCTGAATGACGGGAGCTTCTGGCGCCACCAGGAAGGCGGCCTGGCCCTCTTTGTTTCTCCGGAATTCTTCCGCTCCTACCGTCTTCCGATCGCCGTCCCGGAACTGGCGGTCGTCACCGGGCGGTTTCACTTGAAACCCCTCCTCCCCCTCTTCAGCGGGGACGGCAAGTTCTATATCCTGGCCCTCAGCCAGAACCAGATCAGGTTCCTGGAGGGCTCCCGGTACAGGGTCAACGAACTCGACCTTCAGAATGTTCCGACCAGTCTGGCTGAAGCGCTGAAGTACGACGTGTTCCAAAAGGATCTCCAGTTCCGCACCCGGATGCCCGCCACCGCGCAGGGGAAGGGAACGGCGATTTATTACGGCTCGGGCGCGGGCGGCGAAGACAGCAAGAATGAGATACTCAGGTATTTCCAGCAGGTCGACCGGGGAATCGGCGAGCTGCTCCGGGGTGAAAAAACCCCGCTGGTCTTAGCGGGAGTGGAGTATCTCTTCCCCATTTACAAAGAAGCCAACACGCATCCTTTCCTCGCGGAAGAAGGGATTCTCGGAAACCCGGAGGGCCTCCGGGACGAGGAACTCCATGAGAAAGCATTGAAGGTCCTGGACCCTTTCTTCCGGAAGCAGAAGGAAGAGGCGGCTGACCGGTTTCGGCAGGCAGTCGGGACCGGAAAAGCCTCCGGCGACCTCCGGGAGATCGTGCCCGCGGCTTACGAGGGGCGCGTAGATTCGCTATTCGTGACGGTCGGCCTTCAGCGCTGGGGCCGGTTCGACCCAGCCGCGCACGCCGTCGAACTTCACCCGGACTTCGTCGAAGGCGATGAGGACCTGCTCGATTTTTCGGCGGTCCATACCTTCGTGAACGGAGGGGCCGTGTACGCCTCGGGGCCGGATCAGATGCCGGATAAGAATCCCCTGGCCGCCCTGTTCCGGTACTAGAGCCTGCGATCGGACCGGACCGCCCGATTCTTATGGAATACGAAGACAGACGGAAATCCCAATTCCACGTTCCCGGTCCGGGGAAGCCCATGAACCCCAATCCCGCGCTTCGGGAATCATCCCAAATCCGAATTTCTCGCCAAGTTTCGGACGGTCCTCCGTACGGGCACGCTGCAGCGTGCCCCTACGAACTCCGAACTTCTCCTCCCGCGGGTTCTTCGCTCCGAACTCCGAACTCCGAACTCCGTACGGGCACGCTGCTGCGTGCCCCTACATCCCCTCCCCCTCTGATCGCCCATGAGGGAAAGAATTGCTGGCGCCGTCCCCACGCAGACAGGCTCGCCTTCCTCATCGACGGAGAAGCCTATTTTTCGGCCGTCGCGGCGGCCATGGAGCGGGCCGAGCATTCGATCCTGATCCTGGGGTGGGATATCGCCAGCCGCGTGTGGCTCAGGCGGGACGGGGCGCGGCACTCGCAGCCGGACGAACTGGGCCCGCTCCTGCATGAAGTCCTTTCCCGGAGGAAGAAGCTCCGCGTTCACATCCTGAGCTGGGACTTCGCCATGATCTACGTCCTGGAGCGGGAGTTTCTTCCTATTTTCAAGCTGCCCTGGCGCGCCCACCGGCGGCTCCGCTTTCTCCTCGACGGGAATCACCCGAGCGGGGGGTCCCACCACCAGAAAATCGTCGTGATAGACGATTCCGTCGCCTTCTCCGGCGGGTTCGACCTCACCAACCACAGGTGGGATACTCCCGAGCATAAAATGGGTGAACCCCGCCGCGTGAATCCGGGAGGGATTTACTACGAGCCCTTTCACGATGTCCAGGTGGCCGTCTCGGGCGAAGCGGCCGCGGCCCTCGGGGACCTCGCCCGCGAAAGGTGGCGGCGGGCCACCGGTACTTCCCTTTCTCCTCCCCCCGCAAAGAGCGACTCCTGGCCCCGTCATCTTTCCCCCGACCTGGAAGATGTCCGGGTGGCGATCGCCCGGACGGAGCCGGAATGGAAGGGCCAGCCGGGTGTCCGGGAGGTGGAGAATCTCTTCCTGGACATGATCGCCGCCGCACGGAGTTCGATTTATATCGAGAACCAGTACTTCACGTCGGCCCGCATCTGCGAAGCGCTGACGGAACGGCTCATCACGCCGGAAGGGCCGGAGATCCTCATGGTTATAGCCAAAGAGAACTCCGGGTGGCTCGAGCAGAACTCGATGGGGATCATCCGGTCCCAACTCCTGCAGAAACTCAAGCGGGCCGACCCATTCGGGCGCCTTTTCATCTACAACCCGAGCCTCCCGGGAGGCGAGCGCATGGAGGTGCACTCGAAAATCATGGTGGTGGACGACGCAGTCGCCCGGGTGGGCTCCGCCAACTTGAGCAACCGCTCCATGCGACTCGACACGGAATGCGACATCATGGTCGAATCCGCCGGGGAGGAGCGCATTTCCCGGGGTGTCGCCGGCTTTCACGACCGCCTCCTCGGCGAGCACCTCGGAATTTCGCCGGAACGGGTGCGAGACGCCATCCGCCGGGAAGGCTCCCCTGCCCGGGCGGTCGAGGCTCTGCGCGGGGGAAATCGAACGCTCGTCCCGATGGAAGTCAGCATGGAGCCTGTCGCCGAAAGTATTTGCCTGGATGCCGAGTTCTGCGACCCCGAGCACCCCGTGAGTCCGGAGATGATCGTCTCCCATATGCTCCCCGACGAGTTCAAGCGGCCGGCGATCCGCAGGCTGCCCTGGGTGATCGCCTTTGGGGTCGCCCTATCCTGCCTGGCCGCGATCTGGCGCTGGGTGCTGGGAGACTGGGCGAGGCCCGAGGATTTGCTGAAGCAAGCCCATCTGTTCTGGAAAATGCCCCTCGCCCCGCTCATGGTTGTCGGCGCTTATCTCCTGGCTGCTTTTTTCCTGATTCCCCTGACGATCATGGTCCTGCTCACCGGTTTTCTGCTGGGGCCCCTCTATGGGTTCCTTTACGGCTGGGCGGGGTCCCTGATCACCGCGCTCATCCTCTTCGGAATCGGCCATTCCTTAGGCCGGGAAAGAGTTCGCTGGCTGGCCGGCCGCCGCGTCAACCGGGTCAGTTACCGTCTGGCGCGCCACGGCTTCCTGGCAGTCGCCGTCCTCCACATCCTCCCGGTTGCGCCCTTCACGATCATTAATCTCGTCGCCGGGGCTTCCCGGGTCAGCTTGCGCCATTATCTGATCGGGACCACGATCGGAATGATGCCTTTCGTCCTGGGGGTCGCCGTGTTCGGAGATCGGCTCATGGCTGCCGTACGGGACCCCGGATGGTTTACTCTTTCCGTTCTCGGAGGACTTAGCGTTCTCCTTTATCTTGGTTATCTGCGGCTGAAAAGGATCGGGGAGTTCAGGAGCGGGGCCGGGGAAGGAGTGCAGGGTGGGGAAATTATCGGGTGAGAGGGGAGACAGGAAAATCCTTCGCCTCGCGGTTGCCTCCTACAACATTCACCGGTGCGTCGGAACGGACCGGCTTTACCTCCCCCGCCGGACAGCCGAGGTGATCCGGGGGGTTGACGCTGATTTGATCGGGTTGCAGGAGGTGGACTCCCGCCTCCCCGCGGCTCCCGGGATGAGCCAACTGGATTTTCTGGCCCTGCTCACCGGCTTTCGAGCCATATCGGGGCCCTGTTTTGAAGACAAGCGCGGATGTTTCGGAAACGCCCTCTTTACCAGCCTTCACGTGGTTTCTCATCGCCTGGTGGACCTGAGTGTCTTGGGACGGGAGCCCCGGGGGATTATCGACGCAGTGCTGGCTCACAACGGGGCCGAGGTCCGGGTGCTCGTTACCCACTTCGGGCGCAGGGGGCGCGAACGTCGTTTTCAGGTCGGCCGCCTGAAGGAAGTGCTCGACGAGGATCGGGAGAGAGTGACGATCCTCCTCGGTGATTTCAATGAGTGGCTGCCGAAGAGCCGATGCAGCCGAAGGCTGAAGTCCTGCTTCGGACGCAGACTGCACCGGCCCACCTACCCCTCTCTTCTCCCCTTCCTTTCCCTCGACCACATTTGGGTCATCCCGGACAGCGTAAGGGCCAAAGTCCAGGTTCACTCCACTCCGCTCGCCCAGCTCGCTTCCGACCACCTGCCCATCCGGGCGGATATCGAATGGGATGCGGATGAATTGGCGCATCGGCATCGCCTGTGACTTTCGCGATGGAAAAGGACTTCTCATTTTCCCGGGTTGTGCTTTGCCGTCGCCACCCCGCAGGCTTTCCGTTTATTCACCCGGGTTGTTCGTTTTCGCCAGGTCCTGCATGACACTACCAGCTTAGCCCCCTAAAATCTGGCACTCCCGCCGGTATTCTGGGGAAAATGGGGAGTCATTGATGAATTCGAGAGAAAGATTTCTTATTGCCCTGAACCACCGGGAACCGGACCGGGTACCCATCGACCTTTGCGTAATCCCGGCCGGCACGATCTCCCCACCGGCTCCCGAGGGCCTGAGAACCCGGCTGGGAATTCCTTCCCTGAACAACATCCCGACGCGCGCGGACGACCCCCTGATCCGGCAGATCGGCGCGGATGTGAAGAGGGTTGCTTTGAAATCACCGGAGGGAGTTCAAGCCGACGAAACCGGCCGGAGACGGTCTAAGGATGAGTGGGGGGTCGTTCACGCAACCGCCGAACAGGCCTGGGTCCATGTAGCTATCAAAGAGGCGCCCCTCAGCCGGATAGGGTCAACACGGGAAATTGAAAATTACCCGTGGCCCGATCCTTCCGACGCTTCCCGGTATGCGGGCCTCAAAGAGTCCGCCCGCCGGTTTCACCGGGAAGGGTTCGGAGTGGTTGTGGATACTCCGCTGAAGTTGATCAGCCTGGGCATGGCCATGCGCGGGCCGGAGCAATTCATGGCCGACACCACTCTGAACCGGCCTCTGCTCGAATACCTGATGGATAAGATTCTCGACGTTCTCCTGGAGCTGTCGCGGCGCCTCCTGGAAGAAGTTGAGGAGTACGCCGACGTCGTCGCCTTCGGCGGCGACCTGCCCCGACAGGGTAGCCCCCCTTTCTTCCCGGACCTGTACCGCCGGCTCTTGAAGCCCAGGCACCGGACGATCATGCGCTTCCTGAGAGAACATGCCGGGGAGGCGAAGGTCCTCTATTCCTGCCCTGGAGCCGCCGAACCCATCATGCAGGACCTGATCGAGCTGGGGGTGGACGCCTGCAGCCTGGCGCACGCATCCCCCGGCGGAAGGGATGAAACCCGAAGCCTGAAAGCCCGGTACGGGCGGGACCTGACCTTCTGGGGGGGGATCCCGGCCGATCGGGTGCTCTCTTTGGCTACGCCTGAAGAGGTCAAAGCGGCGGTCCGCACACAGATAGAAGACCTGGCACCGGGCGGCGGGTTCGTTCTTGGGCCCCTTCACGGGATCGGACCGGGGGTGAAACCTGAAAACATTACCGCTCTCCATGAAGCCGTCCTGGAATACGGAACCTACCGGTAAACTCTCATGAACCAAGGGCCGGCTACCCCATTTTTTCATTGACAGCCCTCCAGGCGATATGAATAATAAGCCTGTTTTTCCTGCTTCTTCCGCTGCGGGGGCGCAACCGGGCCACCTCGGATTCAGATCTCTTGCGGCTCCTGAAATGCATCTTCATGAAAATACAGAAAGGGAGGGAATATGGCCAAGATCCTTATGATCCAAGGAAGCAACATGAATCTTCTGGGGGTCCGGCAGCCCGAAATTTACGGCGCGACAACCGCGGCAGAGCTCGACAAGAAGATGAACGAGTATGCCAAAGCCAAGGGGTTTGAACTGGAAATCTTCTACACGAATTCCGAGGGGGAATGCATCGACCGGATCATCAAGGCCTACTACGACAAGGTGGACGCGCTGGTGATGAACCCGGGGGGGTTCACGTATGCCGCTCATTCCATCCGGGACACCCTCAAGGGGGTCAGGATCCCGTACGTGGAAATTCACATATCCAACCACTACGAGCGGGGGCTCCATTCGGTCGTCGCCCCGGCGGCCACCGGAGTCATCATGGGCCTGGGACTCCAGGTTTATTTCCTCGGGCTGGATGCCGCTCTCTACCTCGCATCTCAGAAGAAAAAATAATTAAATCGTCCGCCGGAAATTTGTGGAAAATCCTCAGTCGGCAGACTTGCATTTCACGGCACGCCGTGAATTCAGTAAGCCCAAATCGCTAAGGAGGTCACATCATGCGGAGTGGAAAAAGCGGGCGAGCCCCGCTGCGTTCGACTTGGTTTTTCGCCTTCGTTGTCGCTCTAGCACTTCCTCTTCTCCTCCTCCCCGACGCCTGGACGGCCGAGGCGCCGAAAGGGGAGCCGATCAAGATCGGCTGGATCGCGGAGCTTTCGGGAACGTGGTCGTTCTTCGGGGCAACCGGCCTCACCGCCGCCCAGATCGCCGAGGAGGAGATCAACGCCAAAGGAGGCGTGCTCGGCCGCCCCATCCAGGTCATCCCCATGGACAACCGGACCGACCCCGCGCAAGCCGCGAGCGCCGCCCGAATGCTGGACACCCAGCATAAGGTCCTGGTTTTGAGCGGCCCGACCAGCTCCGACACCTCGCTCGCGATTTACGGGTACGCCGAGCAGAACCAGGTGCCGTTTGTGGTGCCGGTGGCGGCGTTCCCGCGCCTCACCCGCCCGGGGACCCAGTGGACCTTCCGGGTAGAGCCGGACGCCGTGGGCTGGGGCTATGCGATCGTGAAGTTCGTGGAAAAGATGAAGCCCGGGGCCAGCCTCGCCCTCATCTACAGCGACTTCGCGCTTCAGCGGGCCATCGTGGCCGGGATCAAGTACCAGGCGGAGCGCTCGGGGGTCAAGATCGCGACGGACATCATCTTCCCGCAAAACGCCACCGACGCGACGGTGCAGGCGGCCCAGGTGAAGTCCCGCAACCCCGATTTCGTCATGGTCTCCGGCGGGGGCGCCTTCGACGTGTCCCTCACCAACCAGCTCCTGGACCTGGGGATCAAGCCCGAGCAGATCATCCACCCCTTCGGCGCGGTGAAGATGATCCTGGGTTGGGGGCCCCGCAGCGTAGGCTCCTACTACGGCACGTTCTTCGACCATTCCCTGGGCGGCCTGAACGATTACGCCAAGGGGCTCATCTCCAAGTTCACCCAGCGGAAGGGCTACGTCCCCGCTTACATCGAGAACTTCTGTTACGCGACCGTGTACCTCATCAAGGAAGCGGTGGAGAAGGCGGGGGTGGTGGACCGGGCGAAATTCCGGGACACCATGCGCACACATCAACACCAAGGAGATCACCACCGGGATCCCCATCGTCTTTGACAAGAACGGGGCGCGGAAGGAGTTCATGTACTTCATGCAGATGAAGGACGTGAAGAAGGATATCTACCAGTCCAAGGAGGCCTTCTACATCGAGTGGGACCCCGAGGTCATCCCGGTGTACCAGCTCGCTCCCTAGGGTAGAATTTCAGCGAAAGGTCTACATACCGTCATTCCGGGCCTGACCCGGAATCCAGAAATGCCTTTAAAAATCCTGGATTCCTGCTTTCGCAGGAATGACAGCTTTCGGATCATTGCAAAGGTATCTCAGAAACACCACACTAGGGGCCTCGGCCATTAGTTGGTTAGAATTATCCCCCTGAACGCCAGCCCCCTCACCCTGTCCCTCTCCCCCGAATGGGGGAGAGGGGAGAAAAAAACGATGAGCCTTGAAGCCATTTTGCTCAATGGCCTGGCGGTGATCACCACCGGCCTCGTCGTCGGGGCCATTTTCAGCCTGGTGGCCGCCGGGGTAACCATCATGTACGGCACCATATGGCTGCCCAACGCCTCCAACGGCCAGTTCTTCATGCTGGCCGCGCTCCTCATGTGGAGCCTGGTGATCGGCTGGGGGCTCTCGCCCTTTCTCGGCGCGGCGGTCGTCATCGCAGGCTCGATCCCTTTCTCCCTTCTCATGGAGAAGTTCCTGATTCGCCCCTTCTACAATGTCCCTAACAGGAACATCGTGTATTTCATCATGACCCTGGGCCTGGCCCAGATCTTCGCGGGGGCGTTCACCGGGACCTACGGGCAGTGGAGCGACAACTTCAGTCTCCCCTCCGCCTGGCCCGGCGCCATCATGATCGGCCCCTTTCCCTTCCCCCGCATCCGGCTGCTGGTGCTGCTCCTCGCCGCGGCCCTGCTCGCCGGCCTCTTCGCCTTCCTCCGCCTCCATCGGGTCGGGCGGGCGCTGCGGGCGGTGTTCCAGAACCGGGAGGCCGCAATCCTGCGGGGCGTGGACGTGCGCCGGATTTACCGCTTCTCTTTCGTGCTGGCGATGATGGTCATCACCACCGGCGGCGTGCTCTTCGCCATGGCCTACGGCTTCGACCTGACGATGTCCTGGACCATGGCCATCATCGCCTTCGCCATCATGATCGTGGGCGGGCCGGGCAGCGTGCTGGGTTCGGTCGTGATCGGCATGATGTTCGGTTTCACCCAGGCGGCCGTCAGCCTGTTTGCCAGCCCGACCCTGGCCACCTTCTCCTATTTGGTGGTTATGCTCATCATCCTGCTCGTCAAGCCGAGCGGTCTCTTCGCGAGGTAAATACACCCTATGGCTTACCGGCGGGCGGCCTCGGCTGCCCTGGTGATCGTGGCGCTGGCGCTGCCCTTCTTCTTTTCCGGAAATCGGTTTTACGCCTTTATCCTCGGGATCACCTATCTCTACATCCTCTGGTCGTCGGGGATGAACCTGCTGTCGGGGTTTACCGGCCTCATGCCGCTCATGTATGCGGGCCTGGCCGGAATCGGCGCCTACACGACCGTAAACCTGGTGATGAAATTCTCGGTGTCGTTCTGGCTGGCCATGCCTGCGGGCGCGCTGGTGGCGGCCGTGGTCGGCGTGGTCTTGGGCCTTCCCTCGCTGCGGCTCCGGGGTTTCTACTTCACCCTCTCCGGCCTCGTCATCCAGACGGCCCTGACCATGCTCTTCGTGTATGTGCCCCAGCTCACCGCGGGGGACACGGGGATCTCCCAGATCCCGCCTCCCACCGTCCCCCTGCCCGGCGGAACCTTCCCCCTTACGGGCGTGTGGCTGGAGGAGACCCTGGCCATCGCCGCGATCCTCACCGTCTTCGTCGTCCGCGCCATTACCCGGTCCACCCTGGGGAGCTACCTGGTGGCCATCCGCGAAGACGACCTGCTCACCGAAGCCCTGGGGATCGACGTGGTGCGGTACCGGGTGCTGGCGTTCTTCATCAGCTCGCTTATCGCCGGGCGTGGGCGGCGCCTTTTACGCCCACTACATGGGGTTCGTTTCGCCCCGCAGCTTCGACGTGCTGACCAGCCTGAACATATGGCTGATCGTGGGTTTCGGCGGGCAGGGCACCATTCTCGGGCCCATCGTGGGAACGGTGATCCTCGCGCCGATCCCGTATCTTTTGCAGGAGCTTTACCTTTACAAGGACATCATCTACGGCGGGCTCATCGTCTTCACGACGATCTTCCTCCCCCGGGGGGTATACGGGAGCATCCTCTTTTACCGGCGCACCCGGGCCGCCGCCCGAGTGGCCCCATCGCCGAAACAGGAGGCGGCGCGGACGTGACCCGGCTTCTTGAGACCCGCGGCCTCAACAAGAGCTTCGGCGGCGTCTGGGCGCTGAAGGACCTAAGCCTTCACCAGGACCCCGGGGAGACTCTCGGCATGATCGGCCCGAACGGCAGCGGGAAGACGACTTTCATCAACGCAGTCACCGGGCACCTCGCGCTGGACGGGGGGGAGGTTTCCCTGGACGGGAAAGCCATCCGGGGACGAAGGCCGCACGCCATCGCCCAGGCAGGGCTCGAGCGGACCTACCAGGCCGTGCGGGTGTACGCGCAGCTGCCCGTGGCCGAGAACCTGCGGGTGGCCGCCCTTCCTCATTTTCGGCGCCTGGGCCGTTCCGGACCCCTCGAGGGGTCCGACGCCCTCCTGGCCAAGCTTGGCCTCGGGCACAAGAAAGAGGCCGTCGCGGGCTCGCTTACTCTCTTCGAACAGCGGCGGCTCGAAGTGGCCATGCGCCTCATTTCCCGGCCGAAGCTCATCATGCTGGATGAGCCGGTAGGGGGCTTGAACCCGGCGGAGATCCGGGACATGATTCAGCTCCTGAAGGAGCTGCGGTCCGAGTGCGGCCTGTTCGTCATCGAACACACCATGAAGGTGATCATGGAACTGGCGGACCGGGTGGTAGTTTTGGTAAGCGGCGAGATGATCGCCAACGGGGCGCCGGCCGCCATCCTTCAGGATGCCAACGTGATCCGCCATTATTTGGGGTCTGTCCGTGTTACAAGTCGCTGACCTGACCGTCCGCTATGGACCTTTCCTGGCCCTCGACCGCGTGTCGCTCGGCGTCGGCCAGGGCGAGATCGTGGGCCTGATCGGTCCCAACGGGGCCGGCAAAAGCAGCCTCCTGCGCGCCATTGCGGGGCTCGTGCAGCCGTCGGAGGGCTCCATCTCGCTGGAAGGCCGTTCGCTTCTCGCGGTGGAACCTTTCGAGCGGGTGCTCGCGGGCGTGGCCCTCGCGCCGGAAGGCCGCGGCCTTTTCGCCAACATGTCGGTGGAAGAGAACCTTCTCATGGGGGGCTATACGGTTAAGGACCCGGCGCGCGTGCGCGAAAACATGGACCGCGTTTTCGCGCTCTTCCCCATCCTGAAAGATCGTCGCCGGCAGCTGGGCGGAACCCTCTCGGGCGGGCAGCAGCAGATGCTCGCCATCGCCGCGGGCCTCATGAGCAACCCCCGGCTGTGCATGTTCGATGAACCCTCCATGGGCCTCGCCCCCATCGTCATCGGGGAGATCACCGAAAGCCTCCACGGCCTGCGAAAGGCCGGGCTCACGGTGCTTCTCGCCGAGCAGAACGCCAAGCTCGCCTCCGAGGTCGCCGACCGCATCTACATCCTGCAGGTCGGCCGAATCCGCTTTCATGACACCCCCCGGAACCTCCTGGAGAATCCGGAGGTCGTGGAGACCTACCTCAGCGTGTACTGACATGAACTTCTTTCATCTCATGTAAGGAGAGGAGCGGTACTTATGGGTTCCAGGGCATGGAAATTAGGAATCTGCGTTCTGGTAGCCGTGGTGATTTTGCTGATCCCCCGCCCAGCCGGGCTCACCCCCGCCGCATGGCACCTCTTTGCAATGTATCTCGCCGCCATCTTCGGACTCGTCCTCCGGCCTTTTCCCGAGGCCGTAATCCTGCTCAGCGTGATCGCCCTATCGGGGCTGGCGTTCGGGAATATGGGCGCCCTGCTGAGCGGCTATGCCAGCACGAGCGCCTGGCTCGTCTTTTCCGCCTTCATGATCGGCGCCGCATTCATGGCCACCGGCCTCGGCCGGCGCGTGGCCTATATTTTGATCAGGAAGTTCGGCCGGACGACGCTCCGGTTGGGTTACGTCGCCGCGGTGACCGACCTGGCCATCAGCCCGGCGACGCCGTCCAACACGGCCCGGACGGGCGGGATCGTTTACCCGATCTTCCAAAACATCGCCGTTGCGCTGGACTCCACCCCCGGTCCGACCTCGCGGCGAGTCGGCGCCTACCTGACGCTGACCCTGTACTACATCAGCTTCACCACCGGCTACACCTTCCTCACGGCCATGGCGCCCAACGTCCTGATCCTCTCTTTTGCAAAAAGTATTCTGAAGGTGCAGGTGGATTGGATCCAGTGGGCCACTGCGGCGATCGTTCCGGGCCTGGTGACCTTGTTTTTGATCCCCTGGGTCGTGTACAGAATTTATCCCCCGGAGATCAAGAAGATCGAGAATGAAACGCTGGCCCAGAAAGGCCTTGCTCAATTGGGACCCATGTCCGGACGGGAAAAGACCCTGGCCATCCTCTTCCTGCTCGCCGTGCTGGGATGGGCCCTGGGGTCGGTGTTCAAGATTGACGCCACCGCCGTCGCGGTCGGGTTCGTGGCCGCATGCCTCCTGACGGGAGTGGTCGGCTGGGACAACATTCTCGGGTACAAGTCAGCCTGGAGCACTTTCATGTGGTACGGCGGGATCATCGGGCTGGCGGACGCATTGTCCAGGGCCAAATTTTTTGAATGGCTGGCCAAAGTCATCGGGGCGAACGTGAATTTCGCCGGGATTAACCCCATCGCCATCCTGGCCGCCCTCGTCCTCTTCAGCCTGGTCGTCCGGTATCTCTTCGCCTCCATGGCCGCCTACGTGGCGACCATGATCCCCGTCCTGTTCACGCTCGCCCTCGTGGCCAAGGTCCCGCTTCTCCCGCTCATCTTCCTCATCGCTTTTTCCGCGGGCTACGGCGGCATGCTGACCCATTACGGCGGGGCCCTTTCCCCGGTCCTCTTTGGAACCGGTTACGTCGATCAGGCGACCTGGTGGAAGAACGGGGCCATCATGGCCCTGATCAGTTTCGTGACCACCTTTGTCATCGGGTTGTCGTACTGGAAAGCGATCGGAATGTGGTAAACGTCCGTTTCGGGAAAGGAGCTGCGAAGAAATGAAAGTTGACTTGAGGATCACCGGGGGCACATTGATCGACCCCCACCGGCGCATTCACGGCCCGGGAGAGGTCCTGATCAAAGCCGGATGGATTGTGAGTCCCGGCCCGGGAGAAACGGTTGACGCCGAACGGACGGTAAACGCCGACGGGTGCCTGGTTTTGCCGGGCCTGATCGATTTCCACTCCCATCTCTTCGCCGGAGGCAATGAACTCGGGGTCAACCCAGACCCGTCGTTTCTTCCCATGGGGGTCACCACCGCCGTGGACGCGGGAAGCTGCGGGACGGCGAATTATGAAAGTTTTCTCCGGACCATCGTCGCGGCCAGCCGGGTCCGGATCTTCAGCTTCCTTCACGTCTGTCCCGCGGGCCTCATGACCTCACGCTATACCGAGAACGCAGACCCCGCGGTTTACGATGAAGAACGTATCGCCGAACTGCTCAGCCGCCACCCGGGCCAGCTCCTGGGCCTGAAAGTTCGGCAGTCCAAAGAGATCGTCGGGGACTTCGGGGCGAAACCCCTCGAGGCCGCCGTGCGGATCGCGGAGCGCTCAAAATGCCGGGTGGTCGTACACACGACCAACCCGCCGGTGCCGCCGGAAAAGCTCCTCTCCCTCCTGCGGCCGGGGGACGTGTACTGCCATGTCCATCATGGGATCGGGGAGTCGATCCTGGGCGGCGACGGAAAAATCCGGCCGGCCCTGTTCGAAGCGCGGAAGTCCGGAATTCTCTTCGACGCGGCCAACGGGCGAAACCACTTTTCCGTCAAGGTTGCCAGGACCGCGCTCGCGGAAGGCTTTTTCCCGGACGTGATCAGCACCGATCTGACCGCGAGGACCGCCTACGGGGAGTCGGCTTTCGGGCTCCCCTACGTGATGATGAAGTATCTCAACCTCGGAATGGAACTCGACCGGGTCGTTTCCGCGTGCACGTCGGTCCCTGCCGGGCTCATCGGCCTGAGCGGGAAGATCGGCACCCTTGCGCCGGGCGCGCATGCCGATGTGGCGGTCTTCCGGGCGGTCGAAAAACCCGTGAGCTTCTACGACAATGTGGGCGGGAAGTTCACCGGAAATCAATGGCTCATCCCGCAGCTCACCATTCTCGACGGCAAGATTGTCTATCGGCAGATTGACTTTTGAATTGATGAGGACATGTCAATTAAGAAATCTGCAATATGAAGAGCCCACATTTCAGAAGACAAAATCCCGAAAATCACCCCTCACGCCTAGCGCCTCTCCCCCGCTTTCGGGGGAGAGGGGAGGGTGAGGGGGCGATCGGAAGCGAGTTGAATGTCTTCACAAATAGGGTTTGATTTGTGAACTGGATGTTTTGGGAGTGAAAAAATGGAAGACGAATTAAACAATTTGCTTCCCGAGATCCTGTGGATAAGAGATGAAAAACTGCGCGAGGCCGTAGCGGATACCTATTCCGATGCCCTGAGGACGGGCGGTTGGAATGTCCAAGACATGAAGGAGATCCCCTTCACCCTGCTCATCCCGAACTGCTCCGTTTCGTACTTAAGCCACGTAAGGGCGGTCACCAGAATGTGCCATTCTGCCTGGGCCGAATTCAACGCGACCTACCAGGGGGCGGATGCCGTCCCCCTCGAATACGATATTTTAATCGCCGGGGCCTTGCTGCACGACGTGGGTAAGCTCGTGGAATACTCGAAAGGCAAAGACGGCAAATATGTGAAGTCCGCACTCGGGCGGGATCTCCGGCATCCCTTCTCCGGCACCGTGATCGCCATGCGAAACGGGATATCTTCGAAGATCGCTCACACCATAGCGACCCATGCGAGCGAGGGGGACGGGACCCTGCGCACGCCCGAAGCGGTGATCATCAACAAGGTGGATATGATGAACTTCGAAGTCCTCAAGTCTCACCGCGGCCTGATTTGAAGTGAGTCCAAACCGAGACATTCACCAGCACTCCCCGAACCGCCAGATCCCCATCCGGGACGCGGTAAAGGCGGCCATTCACGTCTGCTCTGCCCTGGACCACCTCCACGCCCAGGGATACGTGTACCGGGGCATGAAACCTTCCAACATTATCCTTCGGGGAGGGATCCCCATTCTGGTCGATTTAGACGCCGCGTACCGACTCAAGCCGAACCGGAGACCCGGCCGGCGCATCGGGACCGATCCGTACATGGCCCCGGAGCAGTGTTTGAGGGAGGAACTGCATCCGTCGACGGATGTGTACGGGCTGGGGGCGATCCTCTACGAAATGCTGACCGGCCGATGGCCTAACGAGGACGAACTGCTGGACCCAAACAAAAAGAAGACCTTGCGGGGACGTTATCCCCAGATCGGAGAGGCGCCACCCCTTCCGCCCGGGCGATTCAATCCGAAAATCCCGGAAGACTTATCGGACGTGGTTCTTCGCTGTCTCGAGAAAAACCCTGCCGGACGGTTTCAGACTGCCCGTGAGCTCATCCGAAAGCTTGCACCCCTTCTGGAAGGCCGGGCGGGAGGTCCGGTTCCGCCGCCTCCTTGAGGGTCTCACCGGAAAGATCAGATGTGGCCCGAATCGCTCGATCTCCGCACCCGTGTCGCCTGAGTGAAGGTTCTCCCTGCCCGGCCTTCCGGCGGGGCGGGCGCGCCCACCCTCCCCTCTCCCCCGTTTTCGGTGGAGAGGGCTGGGGTGAGCCCTCTGCATTCCATCACTTAACAGCACCCCACTACTTAACAGCACCCCACGTCATCTTCGAAGAATTCTCCTTCGAAAGGCTCGCAGTACTGGACGTCGTGAATCGCCTCATCCGCCCGGTCAAAGATTTCCTGCGAGCTCTTGGCGTTGTGTTCCATCTTGGCATGGTTGCTGGCTTTGTCGAAGAGCTCTTCTTCGGTGCTGCCGCAGGCCACAAAATCACAGTCGTTCCCTAAATCCCGGCAACGGAACTCCTTTTCCATTTTCGCCTCCTTGAGGAAAGCTGAAAGCAGCTTCCCGTTTATATTCTGGCTGCGCCGTGAGTGGAATATAATCATCCATCCCCGGGCGGACAAGGAGGATCAGCCTATCCCGGGTGATAACAGCTCGGAAACTCAAAACTCCATTTCTCATTCCCCATCCCCCCCACCTCTTACCTAACAGGAGAGAGGGTTTCTGGATAAAAAATACTGAACGGGTAGTTTTAGACCGCCGAATGGGGAAATTTGCCCGGCAAAATACTTACTCCGGTGGATGTCCATTTTTTGCCGGAATCACTACTCTAAAGAAGAGGGAAAAGCCGCGACAAGCGCGGTTTTCCGGGAAAGCTACATGGGAGTAGTGACCGAAATGAGTTTTCCGGACAGGAAAATTTCCTTACAAATCCAGAGCGAGGTGAACCGGGTCATCAAGGGCCTGCCCGGCATCGTAAGGCTGGTCACCATCGCCATCTTCGCCCAGGGGCATCTGCTCCTCAAAGGGCTGCCCGGCGTCGCCAAAACAACCCTGCTTCGCGCGTTCAGCAAAACCATCGGCGGCGGTTTTTCCCGGATTTCGGGAACTCCCGATCTCATGCCCACCGAATTCCTGTTTACCCTGCTTTTCCTGGTCGCCTGATGGGCCCTGGTTACGCGGCTTTCCGGCCGGGGATCTGTGAGCAGTCAAACCTGGGGCGGATTAGCACCGTGCGCCTATCCGGCAGGAGTTCTCTTTCAAGTTACCCCCTCACCCTCCCCCTCTCTCCCGACGCAGGGGGAGAAGGCCAGAGTCACCCTCCCCCTCTCCCTCGATTCGGGGGGAGAGGGCGGGGGTGAGGGGGAGCGAGTGAGAAGATCACTCTTGAAATAGAGCCGAAAAAAGTCAGAAGGGGGAAGAACGCGATGAAGATTTCGCGAGAGGAGGAGGGGACGGCCGCTCCCCTGGTCCCGGCGAGGCTTACGCTGCGCAGTTTGAAAGAGGCAGCCGCCGGCTGCCGCGCCTGCCCGCTCTGGGAAAGGGGTACCCAGACGGTCTTTGGGGAGGGACTGCTCCGTTCACGGCTGATCCTCGTCGGGGAGCAGCCGGGAGACTCCGAAGACCGGCAGGGGCATCCTTTCGTCGGGCCGGCGGGGCGGGTCCTGGACCAGGCCCTGGAGACCGCCGGGATCGACCGTCAGGACGCCTACGTCACGAACGTGGTCAAGCACTTCAAATGGGTCCCCAGGGGCAGACTGCGCCTTCATCAGAAACCGAACGCCCGCGAGATTGGCGCCTGCCTCCCATGGCTGGACGCGGAGATCGACCTCATCCGGCCCGAGGTATTGGTGGCCATGGGCGCGACGGCGGCCCAGGCGCTGCTGGGCAAGGAGGTGCGGGTGACCCGGGACCACGGCAGGATGCTGTCCAGGGGCCGCGTCCCATACGCGACGGTGACGGTCCACCCATCCTCGATCCTGCGCGCCCCCTCCGACGAAGACCGGAAAATTGCCCTGAAGGGATTTGTGGAAGATTTGCGGGTCGTGGCCGGGATGCTGAAGAAAAAATCTTAAATTTTCTTGGGACGCAGATTTCCGCAGATAAACGCAGATTAGAAGAAAAGTGAACCACAGAGTACACAGCGCGGCAGAGCCGCAACCAAAAAATCCGACCTGCGATGCCTTCCCAGAAATCCCCCCTGCCCCCCTTTGCAAAGGGGGGTTGGGGGGGATTTCTGGGGCGGGTCTCCCAATCCGGAATTTCTTAACAAAATTTTGAGAGTCCACAGATTGTACTACAGAGAAAAAAACTCTACCGTTATACGTCTTTTTCAATTCTGTTCCCATGAAACATCTCTGTATCACTATCGTGCAAATTCTCAAAATTCCGTTAAGAGAAAATGTAGGGGCGGCCCTATGGGCCGCCCGAAAGATGGGCAACCACATAGGGTTGCCCCTAGCAAGGTTGGTTGCGGCTTCGCCGCGCTGTGGTTCATTTTCTATCCGTGGCCGAACGGCCGAACCCGCTGGTGAAAGGGAGTCAGCCCGCTCACTTCGAGATGCGGCGCCCCCTGAAGCCGCCGAAGCTTTCCTTCCGCCAGGAACGGGCCGGGCGTCGTGATCCTCTCGCCGAGCGCCCGATACGCGGGCGGCAGCACCGCCGCCTCCAGAAGCCCGGTCTCATCCTCCAGCGTCAGGAACTGCATCGCCCCCTGCCCCGTGGGGACCCGCCGCAGGGCGGCGACCGTGGCCGCCAGGCGCAGCTCGGATCCTGCGGGCGACGCGGCCGCCTCCCCGCACCGTGACGCACCCGTACCTTCCGGCTTCGGACCGGAGGAGTCCCATGGGATGGGCCGAGAGGTGCATCTCCAGGTAGCGAAGCTCGTTCCGGACGCGGACCAGGTCCCGGTACAGGCGAAAACTCGCGTCCTCCGCTCCGGGCTTCCGGATCCGCAACCCCTCCACCTCGGCGGGCGGGACTTTCTTCCGAAGCTGCGTGAGGGCTGCCTCGTGCACGAAGGGGTAGGCGTCGGGCGCGAGCGGAGTCAATCCGTCGCAGGCCCCGGAGAGGACCAGTGCGGTCAGCTCCCGGTGGGGAAGGTGCACCCTCTCGAGGAAGTCTGCCAGGCTGCCGAAGGCTCCGCGGCTTTCGCGCTCCTCCAGTATCCCTGCCGCCGCGCGGCGGGAAAGAACTCTTACCTTGTCCAACCCCACTCTTACCGCCGGGCCGTTCTTCCGGGCCGGCCTGTCCTCCAGGCGCGACGGGTAGGCTGAAAGGTTCACGTGCGGCCCCCGAAGTTCCACGCCCATGCGTAGAAACTCGGCCGCCAGGGTGCGCAGTGGATAGATACCCTGGTGGTGATTGAGCAGCGCGCAGGCGAACTCGACCGGGTGGTGCGTTTTCGTGTAGGCGGAGAAATAGGCAAGCCTGCCGTAACTTACCGCGTGGGCCTTGTTGAAGGAGTAGGCGGCAAACCTCGCCGCTGCCGCCCAACCCCTCGCCGCCCTGGCGAGCGCGGCCTTTCCCGTCCCGAGGTGGCCCCGCGCCCGTTCAAGGAACCCCCGCCTGAGGGCGTCCAGGATGCCCGGATCGCCGCCGCTCCGGACGATGGCCGAACGCAGCTCGTCGGCCTCGCCCAGGGTGAGCCCGCCGAGGCGGCTCAGCAGCACCATGATATCCTCTTCGTAGAGGAGCAGGCCGTGAGTCTCTTCGAGCCGGTCGGCCAATGAAGGGTCGAGGGGAGTGCCGCGCTTCTCCCCCCGCGCCCTGCGAACGAATTCGGCTTTGGCTTCTCCGGCGGCGGCGCCGGGCCGAGGGAGATCCTCATCATGGAGCCGAACGCGGTGCCGTAGCCGAGCGGAGTAGTCGCTCTTTACGTGGAGAGGAGCGAACATGCGTGGCGAGCCCTCACCTCTCACCCGAAAAAAGGGAGAGAGGCGTAGGGGGATTTCGGAAAAGGGTTGTCCGGTCAAATATCCCGTACTAAGTTTCACATCCCCGGGTTATACCGGAATCCAAACGGATTTTCTGTAGGCTTCGCGGATCTTGCCGATCCGCTCCTCCGGCCACGAAGGATCCCAGCCGAGTCCCAGGTCCTCGTTGACCAGGACCACATGCAAGTCGACGGAACCGGGCTTGCCTTCGATGATCGTGAACACGTTGCACCCCCGGTCTTCGGCCCGGCAGTCGCTGCATTCCCCGGTCGCCACACACGGCGTGCGCCTTTTCTTTGCCCCCTGCTCATCCCTGATCCGAAAATGAGTCGGGGCAATGACCGTCCGGATCCGGGTCAGCGCTTCCTCGAGATCGCGGACGATTTTGTTCTTTCCCGCGACGATGAGCGCGAGGGGGTGTCCCCAGAACATCCCCGCCACCCGGTTCCCGGTGGCGTCCACGTTCACGATCCTGCCGTCTTCCGTTATGGCATTTGAGCCGGTCAGAAACACTTCGGCGAGAGTCGCCTCGCGCATTACACTTGCTCTCCGCGCCCTGAAATCCTCGACGCTTGTGCCCTCTCCCCTCGGTTCGAAGGGGTTGAGGATTTTTGTCCCCCTTGCCTTCAGGGCGGGAAGAATCCCCGCCTGGCGCATTCCCGTAGAATCACCGATTCCGACGGTCGCGCCCGCAGGAATCAAGGCCAGAACTTTCTCTGCCGCCTCCTCCCGATTTTCGGCGTAAACCCCTCGGATGTGCCGGGCACGGAGGGAGGACAAAACTTTTTCCATCTGGTATTTCCGCCATCTGATCCTCTTCAAGATTGAAAGCTGAGGCGCAAAAGCGTAGGGCGGGGTCACCCCGCCCCTACAACCTGTTTCGCATTACCCCTGCGCCGGCCCACTGCCGGCTACCGGCACATCCAGGCCTTCAGCTGGTCGATGTAGGACTTGGGCAGGCCGCATCCCTGGGCCGCCGAATAGACCTTTTCCATGTAGCCGCTGCGAGCCGTCCCCGGCTGGGTGTTCGTTCCTATATAGATGAGGGCCCTCGTTTTCTTCCCGTCCGGGAGGAGGACGTCGACATAATCTTTCCGGTAAACCCCATTTTTCACTCCTTCATATTTGTCGAGGGAGCGCTCGTCCTCCTCGGTGATGTTCCACAGGAGCCCATGGACCGCGGACACGGGGTCGGGCACAACGGTCGCTCCTCCGTAGGAATTGATGATGAAACGGTAGCAAGGAAGTTCGGCCGTGCTGATGGTAGCCGAGTTCGGACAGCGGTCGGCCATCTGCACCAGGTCCATGTTGGACCCGTAGGCAAAATATAGAATCATCACCAGGTTGAACAGCGCGACAAACTTGCTCCTCATCTTCTCCTCGATGCTTCCTGCGAAATCGGCGGCATTCCTTGTGATTATACCATATCCGGAGTGGCCGGATTCAGCGGTGGAAGACCGCGCCTGCTCTACGGCGGGAATGGGCTTGCGGATCGACCTGCAATTGTGTACCGTAAAAAGCCAGCATCGCCAAAGGAGGGCACGAAGAATGGATGAAGCGTCAGGCATAAAAAGAATCCTGCAGGAACGGGTAGATTCGTTGAAAGACCAGGTCATCGAAATCGCCGATTACCTTCACCGCAACCCTGAACTGGGCTACGCGGAAACCAAAGCCTGCGCCCGCCTGTCCGCCGAGCTCGCCAAAGCCGGGTTCGAGGTGAACCAGGGAGTGGCCGGCCTTCCTACGGCCTTCAAGGCCGTGCTGCGGGGGAAAACCGAAAGGCCGGTGGTCGGGATCCTGGCGGAATACGACGCCCTCCCCGAAATCGGCCACGGCTGCGGCCATAACCTCAGTGCCGCCTCGGCCGCCGGGGCGGGAATGGCTCTCTCCAAGATGATGCCGCAACTTTCCGGTACCCTCATGATCTTTGGAACCCCGGCCGAGGAAGGGGTGGTGCAAAATGCCGGGGGCAAGGTGGTCATGCTCGACGAGTTCAAGGAGCTGGATGCGGCCATGATCATGCACGCCCTGGACGTGAACGCCGTGACCTGCGACTCCTTCAACCGGGAGGCCCTGGAAATCGAGTTCCTCGGCAAGGCTGCCAACGCCGGCAACGCGGAGGATTCCAGCAAGGGGATCAATGCGCTCGAGGCGGTCATGCTCTTCTGGCACGCCGTGAATTCGCTGCGCCTGCTCTTGAAGAACGACGCCCGAATCTTCGGGATCATCACCGAGGGGGGAGTTTCCCCGAACATGATTCCGGCCCGCGCGGTGACCAAACTGCAGATCCGGGTGGAGGACCCGGATTATTTTTTAGAGGTCATCCGGAAGGTCGAAGCCGCGGCCAGGGGGGCGGCGCTGGCGGTCGGCGCCGGGATCAACATCAGAAAATCGGCGAACACGTACGTGAACATGTTGAACAACGTGACCCTGGGGCAAGTTTTCCAAAATAACCTGGAGGCCCTCGGGATGAAATTCGAAAGCCTGTCCCGCAGAGGGGCTGCCACCGACATGGGCAACGTGAGCCAGGTCGCTCCTTCCATCCACCCCTTTATCGCCATTGCGCCCAAGGGGACGGCCTGGCATTCGACCGAATCGGCTGCGGCGGCCTCTTCCCCCCAGGCTCACGACGCCGCCCTGAAGACCGCCAAGGCCTTTGGCATGACGGTCATCGATCTGATGTCCGATCCCTCTCTCACTCGGAAAATCAAGGAAGAGTTTCAGCAGGCCGTCTCAAGGAAAAATCGTCAACCCGGAGCATGAAAGAAAGAAGAGGAGTAACTGTTTACCCCTGTGAAAAGTGTTCCAGGATTGACAGGAAACCTCAGAAATCCCCCTTAATCCCCCTTTTTCAAAGGGGGAACTATATCTCCTCCCTTTGGAAAAGGGAGGTTGGGAGGGATTTCTGGGAACTCTTTCCAAACCGCTAAATTGATACGAAGAGGAGAGGTTCTATGAATCAGACCGACCTTTGTTTCACGCCGGCCGTGAAATTGGCCCGGATGATCCGTGAGGGAGAGATCTCCCCCGTGGAGCTGACCCAGACGGTCCTGGAGAGGATAGAGGCCGTCAATCCCCGCATCAACGCCTACTGCACCCTGGTTCCGGAATTCGCCCTCCGCGCCGCGCGGGAGGCGGAACAGAAGGGGATGAAGAAAGAAAATCTCGGTCCCCTGCACGGGATCCCCCTGTCCATAAAAGATCTGACGCCTACCCGGGGAATTCGGACGACCTGGGGCTCGAGGCACTATAGAGACTTTGTGCCCCAGGAAGATGCCCTGCTGGTGCAGCGCCTCAAGGCCGCGGGAGCCGTCATCTTGGGCAAGACCAACACCCCGGAATTCGGAATCGGGATCAACACGACCAACGCCCTGTTCGGCACGACTCTGAATCCATGGGACCCCTCCCGCACCGCCGGGGGTTCGAGCGGGGGCGCCGCGGCAGCCCTGGCCGCGGGCCTGGGCCCTCTCGCCCAGGGGAGCGACCTCGGGGGATCGCTGCGCATCCCCGCGAGCTTCTGCGGAGTCGTCGGCTTCCGCACCACCCCGGGAACGATTCCGAAATACCCGAACTACTGGGCCTGGGACACCTTTTCCGTCCCGGGGCCCATGGCCCGCACCGCTTCCGATGCGGCTCTCATGCTTTCCGTAATGGGAGGTTTTCACGAGAAGGACCCCGTTTCCGTCCGGGAAGATTTTTCCTCTCTCGCGGAAGAAATTGAGCAGGATTACCGGGGCAAAAGAGTTGCCTGGAGCCCGGACCTCGGAGGCCTCTGCCCGGTAGAGCCGGAAGTGGTCCGGATCTGTCAGGCGGCGGCGAAAAAATTCGAGGAGATGGGCTGCGCGGTCGAGGAGGCTTTCCCGGATTTGCAGGATGTCCTGGAGATCATCGAAGGACTCCGGATCCTCAGCTCGGTAAACAACTATGCCCATCTGCTGGGGGTCGAAGAGGGGATCGACAACCAGTTCTTCAAGCACTTTCTGAACCTGAGCGCAAAGACCCCGGTCGCCCAGGTGGCCGCCGCCGAGAGAAAGCGTTCGGCCCTCTGGTTCCGGGTGCAGGCCTTCTTCGAAAAGTATGATCTCCTCCTCTGCCCCACAACGTCCGTCCCCGCCTTCCCGGCAGAACAACTGTTTCCGCCGGCGGTTGCCGGGAAGTCCATTGAAAACCGGATCGAGAGTTATCTTCTAACCTACGCGTTCTCCATGGTGGCCCTCCCGGCCATTTCTGTCCCCGCGGGGTGGACGCAGAATGGGCTCCCCGTCGGTATGCAGATCATCGGTAAGCGCCTGAGCGACAAAACCGTTCTTCGGGCGGCCGCCACCTTTGAACGCATCGCCCCCTGGGCCGACCGCCGGCCTCCGATTTGAGGGAGGGAAGATCTCTCGGGGAAGGGGCCCGGTGCAGGGGCGGGGTTCCCCCGCCCTTACTGTCGTCCCCATACCAACCCCCCCTGCCGCTTCTTGTAGTTTTTCATAAGGACGGCACCACACAAAGACGAAGGAGGACATTATGAAGAGGGCGGCATTTCTTGTTTTCGGAATGGTCATTGTCTCATTGTTTCTGGCAGGCCAGATCCGCGCCGCGGATCAGCCCAAGCACGGGGGGAGACTGGTCATCGCGCAGGATATCGATGCCGTCGGCCTCGACCCTTACAAGACCACGGCTTTCGCCTCCCTGAACTATTTCGAGCAGATCTACAACTCCCTCCTGCAATTCGACGGGAAGGGCGCCCTGCAGCCGGAGCTGGCTGTCTCCTGGGAGAATCCCAATCCCACCACCTATGTTTTTCGTCTCCGGAAAGAGGTGAAATTTCAGGACGGCAAAGAATTTACCGCCGAAGATGTGAAGGCCACCTTCGACCGCCTCCTGGACCCCAAGACGGGGTCTGCCCGGGCGCTTACCTTCAAATCCGTGGACCGGGTGGAAGTGGTGGACAAGCATTCGGTCCGGTTTGTCTTGAAGGAGCCCTTTGCCCCTTTCTTGAATTACCTGGCCTCCTCCGCCCATTCCGCCATTCTTTCCAAGGGGGTGATTGAAAAATCCGATCCCGGCAAGGTGGTCGTCGGAACGGGACCTTTTCAAATGGTGGACTACCGTCCCAACGACACCATGATTTTGAAAAAGAACCCCCTGTACTGGGAAAAAGGCCTCCCCTACCTGGACGAGCTGGAGATCCGCCTCATCAAGGACGCATCCTCCCGGGTGGCGGCCCTGCGGTCCAAGAGCGTGGATCACATCTGGATTATGGAACCGCAGCTGGTCCAGATCTTGATGAAAGAAAAGGGGGTCCACAGCGCCATGGCGGCTTCCACGGCCCGGAAGCGAATCTTTATCAACTCCACCAAGCCCCCCCTGGATAACGTGAAGGTCCGGCAGGCCCTCAGCTCGGCCACCGACCGGAAAGAGCTCATCCGGGTGACGGTCATGGGAAAAGGGGAGCTGTGCGGGGCTCTCCCCGCGGCAGTGGGCGATTATGCTTTCCCGGCGGAAAAGCTGCCCTTCTATGACTACAATCCGGACCGCGCCAAGAAGCTCCTGGCGGAAGCAGGATACCCCAACGGGTTTAAGGCTCAATTCAAAGTCTCCGCCGCCCACATCACCGACCAGTACGCCGCCCAGATGCTCCAGCGCCAGTGGAAGAAGATCGGGGTGGAGATCGACCTCGTCCAGGTGGAGTGGGGAACCCTCATCCGCAATATCAATGAAAAAAATTACGAGATCGGGTGTATGACCGACTTCTGGCGGCCGGACCCGGATGAATACATCGTCTACCGCTGGGATATCCGGACGCGGACCGGGTTCAGCAGCCCGGACCTGGACAAATTGACCGCCGAGGGTTTGACCACCGTGGACCACAAAAAACGCGTGGCGGTCTATCACGAGATCGAGAAGAAGATCGCCGAATACGCGCCCATCCTTTACATCTACGCCCACCCCCAGCGCTTCGAGTTCTGGAACGACGCCCTGAAGGGCTATGTCCCGCTGCCCCAGTGCTCGCGGGAAAACCTGAAGGAGGCCTGGCTCGATAAGTAATGGGAGAGTATCTTCTCAAACGGCTGCTGGCCATGGTCCCGATTCTCGTCGGGGTGACCCTGGTCATTTTCTTCCTCACCACCCTGATCCCCGGGGACGTGGTCGATGTGCTCCTGGAAAGCACGGTCCAACCCGAGTTGGCCGCCCGCCTGCGCGGCACCCTCGGGTTGGACAAACCCTTTGTCGTGCGGTACTGGAACTGGGTCTCCGGACTGGTCCAGGGCGACTTCGGTCTTTCGGTCATCAACGGCCGCCCGGTTCTTTCCCAGATCCTGGAAATGTACGGCCCCTCTCTGGAACTGGCCATCATCGCCACCGTCGTCGGCATCGTGATCGGCATTCCCCTGGGGGTCCTGTCGGCAACCCGGCAATTTCATTTGACCGACGACCTTCTCAGGCTGACCAGCGTGATCGGGTTTTCCCTGCCGTCCTTCTGGATTGGAACCCTTTTTCTCCTCATCCTTTCCCTCTACTTTCCGGGTTTCCCGATCCTGAAGTTCGTTCCCTTTTCCAAAGACCCGGCTTTGAACCTCAAGATCATGATGGTCCCGGGGATGACCCTGGGGATTGCCATGGTGGCCCTCGTCATCCGCATGACCCGGTCCTGCGTGCTGGAGGTAATCCGCGCCCAGTTCGTGACCACGGCCCGGTCCAAGGGATTGAACGAGCGGGTGGTCCTTTTCAAGCACGTACTGCGGAATGCGTTGATCCCCGTGGTGACTCTGGTGGGCTTGCGTTTTGGATACCTGATCGGAGGGCTGGTGATCGTGGAGGAGGTCTTCGGAATCCCCGGTCTGGGCCGGCTGGTGATTTACTCCATCTCCAAACGCGACTATCCCCTGGTCCTGGGCGTGGTGTTTTTCATCGCCTTGTCTTTCTTGATCGTCAACCTTCTGGTGGACATCCTTTACGCGGTGATCGACCCGCGGATTTCGTATGAAAAGAAGAGGGACTGATCCTATATGAATCAATTCCCTCCCCCTCGACGGGCATAAGCGCTAACTTACGAATTATTTTTCCCTACTCCCCCCCTTTTTCAAAGTGGGGTTAAGTTAGCGCCTATGCCCTCGACGGGGGAGGGCTGGGTGGGGGTGAAGATGGAAATTTTTCTCAAGGGTCTCATATTGAATAGACATCTTTCTCCGTTCACCCTGAGCTTGTCGAAGGGTGCGTCGATACGCCGTTCATGCTTCGACAAGCTCAGCACGAACGGCTTGGAGAATTAGAATCAGAGTTAACCTAAACGATGCAAAAATTCCCCCCTTTGGAAAAGGGGGGAAAGGGGGGATTTTCTTGGAAAGCCCAGGTCAGAAATCCCCCCCCGCCCCCCTTTAATAAAAGGGGGGCTAAAAGTCACCAGCGGTGAATTCCTGCAACAATGTCTGGAACGCTTTTTCACCCAATGAAACCGGGGCTGCGGAAGCACTTGTAGGGAATATTTTTGCACTTGTTAAGTTAATATAATCATAGGACTGCTCATAACTCCTTCCGGGAAAGAGTAGATTGAGCAAGGAATGACGATGACGGGAAGCCGGGCCATCGCTGAAAATCAGGCCGCAAGCACCTCCGGCGGCTGGAAGAAGTTCCTGCTGTGGCGGCGGCTTTTTCGGAACAACTTCAGCGTCTTCGGGCTGCTGATCACGCTGGCCGCTGTGTTAACCGCCGTCCTTGCCCCTTTCCTCGCCCCCCACAGCCCGGTGGAAATGTTTCCGGTCCCCATGAGCCCCCCCTCCGGGGAATTTCTCCTTGGCACGGATTATCTTGGCCGGTGTCTTCTCAGCCGGATCATCTATGGCGCCCAGGTCTCCATGGGGGTGGCAACTTTTTCAGTGGCCATCTCCCTGACCCTGGGAATCATCCTGGGGCTCCTGGCCGGATACTACGAGGGGGCGGCGGGAGGGGTGATTCTGCGGGGGATGGATATCATTCTTTCTTTTCCCCTGGTGATCCTGGCCCTGGGCATCATTGCCATGCTCGGCCCCAGCGTGACGAATTTGATCATCACCATCGGCGTGGTCTACACCCCGACGTTCGTTCGCCTGGTCAACGGCTCCGTCCTTTCGGTCAAGGGGAACGAATACGTCCGGGCGGCCCGGGCGCTGGGCTCCCGGGATATGAGAATTCTCCTCCTGCACATCCTGCCCAACATCGTGGCTCCCATTATCGTGCAGGCCAGCCTGACCTTTTCCACGGCCATCCTGGTCGAAAGCGCCCTCAGCTTCCTGGGAATGGGGACCCAGCCGCCCACCCCCTCCTGGGGAGCGATGATCTCCGAAAGCCGAACCATGATGGAGCTGGCCCCCTGGACCGTGATCTACCCGGGCCTCGCCCTTTCCCTCACCGTAATCGGGCTCAATCTTCTGGGGGATGGCCTGCGGGACGCCTTTGACCAGTTTCTGAAAGATTGAGTGGTTATTTAGCCCAGTTGTGAAAAAGAGCGGGCGGAAGCTGCGGAACAGGAACCCGGCAACCTCTCGGATCCCAGGAAATGAGTGATGTGTCCCCCGATTCCGGAAGACCCTTCCCGCTTCGACCTCGTGATCACGGATCAGACGATGCCTTCCATGACCGGTGAGGACCTCGGCAGAGAACTCATGAAAATCCGGCCCGGCATCCCCGTCATCCTCTGCACGGGATACAGCGACCTGATCTCGTCGGAAAAGGCCATGTCCTTGGGGTTTCAGGCGTTCGTCATGAAACCTTTCACCGTCCGCGAGGCCTCCCAACTGATCCGGCGTGTTCTGGACCAGAAAGGACCTGTGTTGGCGAGAATCGAATAAAGGAGAGGCTTGGAGTCTCCCGGTTTGCTGCCGGCGATTTTTACAGAGGTTGCCACTGCCCTCTCGAGTCGTGTTATAAAACGAGTCGTCGGGGCGTAGCGCAGCCTGGTAGCGCACCTGCCTTGGGCGCAGGGGGTCGCCAGTTCAAATCTGGCCGCCCCGACCAATAAAAACAAAGAGTTACATTAAAGAGTAGAAATTGAAAAACCTCATGCTTGTGGCACTTGCTTGTGGATGCAATAAACCTCGATCCCTCTCCACACCGCGCCGGGGTGAAGTAACAGCCCCGGCGTTTTCTTTTTTTTCCGCGATCTTGACTATCGCCGTTCATCGGAGTATGGTTAGGCCGCTCGCCTAATCGTCCATCATTGCGGGGAGAACCCATGAGTCGGACCGCGATCGTTGGCTCTTCTTTCTTCCGCTACCAATATAAACGCCTCCGAACTAGTCGACATTAATGGGAGCCGCCATGGAGATTTTGCCCGTTTACCTCTTCAAAGACAGCTTTGGTCCGTTCTTGACCCTTCTCAACGAGCATCAAGTGAAGTACCAAATGCGAGAGGTTCGCTCTGGCATACTAATGGCCATGCCGGGTGTTGTCGAAATAATTCAGGCAGTCGGAAATGTTGCGATGTGGGGCGCACTTGCAACTGTGTTGGTGACGTTCATCAAAAGCCGGTACGGTCGGAAAGTGATGATCACCACAAAAGACAACAGAATCCTTCAGGCTTGCGAAGGCTTGTCGCCGAAGGAGTTGGAACAGGTCTTGGAGTATGCGAAAAGCCTCTCCATCACCGATTTGAACAAACACCAAGACGAAGAGAGTCCTACACGATCCCAATAATTAGAGAGGCGAGAGGAGAAAAGCAATGCATCCAGACCACCTTGGGTACTATGCTTTTACTGGAAGGTCGCGTCTAGACAAAGCGATCAACTCCCTCCTTGGCATCGTTGAAGGCATTTCGGTGGACGCCAAGATAAACAAGACCGAAATTGCCTTCCTCACGAACTGGCTCGATGCTCACCAGCCGTATCGTGATCGCCATCCCTTCAATGAATTTCTTCCGGTCGTATCCAACGCGGTAGCCGATGGGCTGCTCACCAGGATAAGCGGTCGGATATCCTCTGGCTGTGCGAAAAGCTGCGTTCGACAGACTACTATGATGCGGTCACTGCTGATCTTCAGCGACTTCACGCGGTCATGGGGGGGATCGCTTCCGATGGAGTCATAACAAAAGAGGAGCTAACGGGGCTTTCGAAGTGGCTCGATGATCATGACCACCTTCGCAGGTGCTGGCCTTATGACGAGGTGGACAGTATCGTAACAGCCGTCCTAACCGATCAGAAAATCGACGAGAAGGAGCATGAGTCCCTTCGCGCGTTCTTCGATGAGTTTGTCGCACTCGGTGAGAACCGAGCCATTGCTCGACCACTAATCTCCACCGGCCAAATGGTACAGGGGCTTTGTGCTGTCTGCCCCGAGATTAAGTTTAGGGGTTCTCTCTTCTGCTTCACGGGGGCATCCCGAAAGTATGTGAGAAGCCAATTCACCAAGGTGCTGATTGGCCTCGGGGGGCGGGTGTCGAACTCAGTCACCCCCGCTCTCGATTATCTCATCATCGGAGCAGACGGGAATCCCTGTTGGGCCTATGCTGCTACGGAAGGAAGGTAGAAAAAGCAGTCGAACTCCGAAAGGAAGGGTATAAGCTTTTGCTCGTGCATGAACATGATTTTCACGACGCCGTGCTGGAAATGCCAAAGTGAGTAGCCGAATCCAAACACTGCCGACCCAGGATTTGTCTTTCCCTGAACCCGACGATGGACAGAGGGACGTTTGTGGAGAAATTGCTAAGGGCACTTTCAGCACGAACGTCCCCCTTTCCTTATAGCTTAACGCCTTATGTTTGGAGGCATGGGCTTTCACTTTGCTGCCGTCCAGACTCACGTTGCCCAGTTTCAGGACCCCATCTGGCGGGCCACGAAAGAGAATCTGGACGAAAAGCCCCGGTCAGCTCTTTTAAAAACCGTTTCCGAAAATTGGCGACGGTATCATGATCCGGATGACGGTTCACCGCAATATAACGAAAGGCCACTGAATCATAAGTGCTGCGCTCCACCTTACGGCTGGAGAAAACACCGACGGCGTATCCATAAAACAAAAGCGCGACCAGCATCGACGGATTGTGCGGTTGGGAGCCACGGCCTGCATAGGATTCTTTCAAAGAGCTAAGGTCCAGTTGTTCGACGATCTCGACTACAAAACGGGCCAGGTGCCCTTCAGGTAACCAGTCTTCGATGGACGGTGGAAGCAAAAATGGGTCTTCCGGTCCCATTCGTCAAAATTTACGCTCATCCCGCTCACTCCTTATTTCAAGATGAGCGACTATATCATTATTCGGACATGAAAGTCCGACAAACTCCTAGCAATGAACATCCAACTCACCGCCCAGCAGATTGACGCAGCGATTCCCAAGGTTGCGGAGGGCCTGGAGAAATACCTATGGATCCAGTCAAAGGTCGTTGGCCCAAGGGGCTTCCACGAAGACCCCGAGTTCAGGAGAAGGTACAACCACTTCCACCGGGTGCGCCGTGCTGCCGCTTGGCAAGAATCGTTCTATAGGCTAATGGCTCGGGCAAAGGGAGAGCAGTTGCAGTTCCATAAAGTCCTCGATTTACTTCGCAAAGCGACAACTAGGTACGAGGCATCGTTCGCGAGTAAGCTATTCGCGACGTTGAATCCTACAGCACCGGTCATTGACTCCATGGTTCTTAAGAATCTGCACTTAAGGCTCCCGTACGCCTCCACGCCTGATCGTGCAGCCCAGATTTGCAAGCTCCACAATAAACTTACGTCTCTCTTTGCCGCCTTCCTCATGACGGAAACCGGATGGTATCTGGTCAAGAAGTTCACGTGTGCCTATCCAAATGCGACCGTCACGGAGGAAAAAATGCTAGACTTGCTGCTTTGGCAAACAAGAATCTAGCTCAAATGTTCCGCCAGGAGGAATTATGCCGCAAACGCGAGAAACTGGTGCAGCCGCCAACGAATACGGCCACGCAACTGCCCGAGCCATTGCTGCCAAGATCGGTGCCGTGCCCGTCACAGAGCACAGCAACGAATTTGCATTCCAGGGCAAATTGGTCACGATTCGCTGTGCAAGCCAGGGCGACAACCAAGTCGGGGTCTTGTACACGATGCTAAAACGGATCGACTTAGTTATAGCTGCATTTGAAGAGGAACATGCCCAATATAGACTTTTTTCCATGACGCCACACCTTTATGCAACTCAACTCCGTGATTCAAAGCATGCAGGGAAAGTCGGTTTGGTCAGGAAAACACAATTTAAAGATCATGGGACGCCTTTGCAGATCGTATCCCTCAACTGAGACTCTGGCCGAACAGGTGCCTGGAATGTCGGCGATCACTTGTGGCTTTCCAAAACCACCCCTGCCTTGGCGTTTGCCGCCGTTCAAAATGGTGTTATATCTCTTTCAAATAGAAATCATTGCTCTGTGGTGCTGACCAATCTCCAATGTTTGGTGAAAGAGGTAAGTTCGATGAGCGGCCGCAAACTTTCCGGGAAGGTAAGGACTTCTTCCTGAAAGAAGTGTTTGACATGCACTGCCAAGAGATGTAGGTTTCAAACCATAATCGATAGAATGGGATATTATGTTACGACCATCAGGAAAAAGTAACTCATGAAAGACAGTAGTGAAAAACCAGAAAGCTTCTTGGGAGAGCGGCCTTGGGACAAAGCTCACTTAAGAAAATCCTATTTCAGAGATCTTGTTCGCACAAGGACGGAAATCGAGAAACTGCCCGGAGGACAGATTTTCTCTGAATTAAGACCGCTCAAATTATCCTTGAAGATATTTCTCAGTGCGGTGGAGGATTTGTTGTCATCTATAAACAAATTCAAATCTCAATCCGCAAGGCCAGATTTTTGGAACTTGATAAATCGTCCTTTTGCGGATGAATTGCAAGTGTCAGTTCAACGTGGAATTTTATGTTCAACCATGTGCGCTATGGCCCTTGCGGATCATTGTCGCGAGTTTATAAAAAATATGAAATAGATGGATATGAGATTGAAATAGAAAGATATTTCAATAACAATGAATTGCATAGCTTCATTCACTCTCTAAGACGCTATATAACTCATATCCGCTTTACCAAGGCAAACTGGGTAATAAAGCATTCACGCGAGGGTAGATCAGTCTTCTTCCTACTCGACAATGAGACGCTTTCAAGATTTAGGGAATGGAGCTCGCTCGCAAAAACATATATCTCCAGGCATGGCGAAGGTATCAACGTCGAAGAACTTTTCGAGGAATATTTTAAAAATGTGAAAAAATTTCACAACTGGCTTTTTGTTGCCATTTTCGACAAATATCGGTCAAGAGTTGGCAAAATATTTAAATTACATGCGACAAATTAATGGGTTTAGCTCTGAAAGCAATTGGGAACCTATTAGTTAATCAGATCCTGAAGCAGCAAAAATTAGACCCATACCTCTATCTGAATCAATATTTGAATGACGATCAGATGGAGGATATTTTTTCACGGCCGTTTCGCTCAAAAGAACAAATAGATAGAATTATTGAGTTAATTGATTCTTATCAGATATGTACGGAAACGTTACGGCAAGCGGTATACGAGGTTTTCAACGTCAAGGCGGGAAAAGGTAGAAGGTAGAGTAGGGAGCTGGCGTAGTGGCTTAAGGCTCTATCTCCAGCTCCCCCTCATCAAACCGTACATTCAGTTTTCCCGAGTACGGCTTTCCGATCATCTTCTTCCAGTGGCTTTCGCAACTTCCTGCTTGGCCTTCCGGTATAGTTTCCTCTGAAGTTCCCGGACTTTTCTGGAGTTTCCAGCCTCAACGGCAATCTCCTTCCTTCCCCTCTTCAGAAACATGATGAAAGCATTGCCCCTTCCCTCTCCCAAGGTTCTGTTGTCCTTGGAGATCCAAACGGTACTATGGGCAACTCCGATTCCCTTAGGAGCCGGATGAAACTTCGTTTCCTTATATCCACCCGTTGCTGCCCTGCACAGCACCCCTAAGGGCCTCCCGTGCTACCCCATATGGCTTCCCCTGCGTGTCACCCCTGCTACCCCGGGAGTCCACCTACCGGTTCTGTCTGGACTTTAGGGACGCCCTTCACTTTTGCAGTTTTGTTGGAAAAGGATGTCCATGGCAAAACCTCTGAAGGCCTGTCAAAGAGTTTCCTATTTGAGATCTCAATTGAAAATTCCTCATCGGTATGGCCAGCGATCCAATCGGTATGCCACGTGGATCGGGCAGTCCATAGGCCGGTGTATTCCAGGCGATCTCCTACATAAATTCCCAGTCAAAGGCCCCGAATTCATCCCGTTCGTTCCCGTCAGGGTGGCACCGCCGATCACCGCTTCTCAATTCCCTTGTTTCTGAGCTTACGGAGGATCTCCTCGATCATTTTTTCGTGTTCCAGGCAGATGGCAGGAGGATTGTTTCCATGGGGAAGGAGTGGGCCTGGTATACTGCGGGATGGGTGTGGAACTTTGCCCGGTCAAAAGAGGCGGTCGAACGCCTCCTGGTCCTCCTTGCTCATGGCTTTCCGAAATAATTTCCAGCTCTCCTTTTCCTTTTCCAGATCATGGCTGTAAGGCAAAACTGTCCGGCCCATTTATCCCTCCTGAATATTGGGAATGTCACCCCAATCCACAGTACTCATCATATGATGAGTTATCAAGAAGAAACCGTTCGGAGAGGAAATGTTGATAGCTTCCTGTAGTCAATAAAATGGTCCTCTGCCCTCCGGCTCCGGATTTCAAATGGAAATCTTCATCATGGCGGAAGTGCGGATCTTGGCAAGCGATCCGTACTTTTTATTTGCGAACAGCCGCCCAAATTTGAGGAGTTGGGTCTTCCTCCTGAGATTTTTTCCGTTCTTACCTTCATATATCTAACGACTTTTCAAGAGATTGTATCACCCCTACTTTTGAGATAATCTTCCAAATACAAACTTTTGGGGATTAAAATGGCGTATTTTACCCCATATCTTCTCTGCCTCCACGTAAGTAAACATGAAAAATGTTCTTCCTTTACCCTTCTCTTCCATTTCTCGTGTGAAATCCATCCTGGGCAACGGGCTTCAATGAAGATTATTATTAGGTGGATCACTCGCCGAATAAGTATCATCTGTCCTCGCATTCTGATGCGCCCCCACGTGCGTCTCCATATCGTTCCTTTCCTCGTTATTTGCATCACCTCAACGTAGCGACCTTTTTAAACCATTTTTAAACGACAAGCTGTTCGAGGGCGCCTCATTTCACCGGCTCGTTTACGCGCGATAACGCGGTGGACGTGCGGATCTCGCCCAACACATAGACGTGGCCGGGTTACTGAATTCGAAAGTCAGCTAAAGCGGATTGCCGCGGAATTATCTGAGGGAGGAAACCACCATGAGAAGCAGGGTTATACTTGTATTAGTTGTTGGATGTGTTGGGATAATGCCAAGCTTTTTATGCCAACGAGAGTTTCTCAAAAGACTATTGGTGTTGTTGTCCCCCCCGCATTAATGGTCAATGTCAATGTGCTACAGGTGGGCCAATATCCTTTTTATGAAGATTCCGGTTGTACTCAACTAATGACCGATGATAGTTATAACGTACCATTTCAGGAAACCGGTCATTTGTATTTGCATTGTGTTGGAACAAATGCCAATCACCCACCAACGTACTGGCCCGGGTATGTCAAAATTGATGTTTCTGGTGGTTATCAAATGAGTATCGGCGTTGGTGAAAATGTAAACGCATCCCCGGGACAAGATGCTTTTACTCGTATGGACTGTGATAATAATCAGGAACCGTTTACTCTTACAGTTCATGTAGAATGGTTTAATTGTTTTAATGGAACCGTGCCGCCACCGCCAGGAGCTAGCCCGAATAAACCAGCCATTTTTCAATCCGCTGGCAAAACAGCCGGCTCAATTCGGAGCACAGTCGATGCGTTTCGCGGCGCGCTCGGTGATCCCAACAATCTGAATAACGCCGGTCCCCTCGGGGTTGGTCGACGCGAGATAAACTGGGATGGCGGCGACACGACCATTGTGACTACGACGCATCCGGTAACACCGTTCGATACCTTTCTGAACACACGCGGTGCACGGTTCACCACTCCGGGTTTTGGCCTTTCGCAGGCCCCTGTATCGGGTGGTCCCCAAAACGGTCTCGTCGGGCTCTTCAACAATCCGACCTATAGCCGTAGCTTTACGATTTTCAGTCCGTCGCGGTTGTTCACTCCGGTGGGTAGCAACGTCACTGAAGCTTTCTTTTTTGTGCCTGGCACCAACGGGAGAGTTCGCGCCGCGGTGCGCGGCTTCGGCGCGATTTTCACGGACGTTGACCAGCCGGATGGAAGCGGACCCAGCAAGAAAAGAGGAAACCGCGGCGCCAGCACACTGATCGAGTATTTCGACGCCAATGGAAAGGTGCTGTTCAGCAGCTTCGCGCCGGCGTCGCCGGGCGATGCCAGTCTTTCGTTCTTCGGGATTGTATTCGCTCAGCCGCTAATTGCGCGAGTTCGGATCACAGCTGGCGACACGGCACCAGGACCGGATGACGATGAGAATAACGATATCGTCATGATGGATGACTTTATCTACGGCGAACCACAGGCCCGTTAAATACAGATGGGTCTCGCACCTATTTTGTGTTAAGCGTTAGGGGGGATAGGAAAATTAAACGGCCTTGGATGAGCTGTCAAGAAAAAACCATTCGGAGAGGAATGTTGATAACTTCCTGAAATTGAGTTTTTGGCATTTTCCTTCAGGATGCCGTACTTCAAATCGAAATCAACAATTTTGGCCAAAAAAATAGCTACAATTAGGGGAGGCAATCTCCGGCAGTCCCTCATTGATTCTTCATTCCCAAGAGAGTACTCTTTGGGCATCAGATTTGAAACAGTCGGGAGGACTTCTTTGGGCAACGAGATTTTAGATCCGAGTCGAAGAGATTTTTTGAAAGCGATAATGATTGGTGCGGGAGGGTACGCATTTGGTTCTATGTTGATCCGACCCGAGAGAAGCGATGGGGCAATCCAAGGAGTCTGCTATGTCTGAAACATCCTTTTCATTTCGCGAGTTGAGCGAAGCAGGCAAAGTCACTTTGGCCCCCCCTCAATCACTGCAAGCTACTGATGGGATTAGGTTATCCTATCGGCGCTATGCTCCTGCTGCTCCCCGGGCGGCAGTTCTGTTCTATCACGGGGGTGGGGCGCACAGCGGAGCAGGCTATCAATACATCGGCAATGGCCTGCAAACGCAGTTTGATATAGTGGTCTACACGCCCGATATTCGAGGACACGGCGTTTCAGAAGGACCGCGCGGCGATGCACCTAATCCCCAACAAGTTTGGGAGGATATAACTTCCTGCATTAAACAAATTCGTGCCGATTATCCGCATTTGCCACTATTCCTCGGCGGCCATTCATCCGGTGCAGGGTTGGCCCTCAACTATGCCGGCCAACAAAATCACGAACCGGTGATCGGTTATATTTTCCTCTCTCCTCAACTTGGGTTTAGATCTCAAACTGACCGCCCGGCCCAATCCGCACCTTTTGCCAAAGTTGACCCCTCCGCTTTTGTCGCTTACGCCATGAGCGGGGGCCAAGCACATGGCCATGATTATGCCGTCAAGTTCAATTATCCGGCCGAGCTATTAAAAGCTGATCCCGGGATGGTGCCAGCGATAACGGTAATTATGTCCATAGCGCTCACGCCATTTTCGCCCCGCGATCAATTTGCATCCCTTGATTGTCCGTTTGGTCTCTGGATCGGCTCAGAGGATGAACTGTTTGTGCCGGAAAAGGTGTTGGCCTTTGCAGGTCTTGCCGTGTCTGTCCGATCCCGTTCTCAAGTTGGTACTATTGCTGGCGCAAAACATCTCTCCGTCCTACTAAGAGCACAGGAAACAATAGGTCCCTGGATTACATCCATGGTCAATGGTAAAAAATCTTAAAACCAAAAAAGCCCTATCCGGGAATGAGGCATAGAGGGGCGCCAGAGATGCCTCCCAAAGACGGGCCTGAAGTGAGGGTAGATACCTCATGCAGGGCTCTTTGTCTTTCAATTCGGCCTCAAATAATAGTAGGAAGAGAGAAAGGCAGAAGAAGCTCGATGGATGATTTGACTGAACATCAAAAACAGGAAATCATCGCGGCAGGCACCCCTCCGGAACCCCTGGAAAATTTATCAAAAGCCTTGCAAGTTCTCTTTTTGCCACCTCAGGTGGCTGGAGAAGAACTGGAAGTCCACTCCTCGCGCGCCCGGCAAATATACCAGGCTGGAGACAAGCTTCTGAGTTCCTTGCCTCCCAAACCAAAACGGAATCCTGCACAAGCCCGGGCGGCAGACCTGATCAAAGGGACCCTACGGAATACCCGTAATCTTTTTGCTCATGCCTACGTCGAGTTCATCTTCGGACGGATCACCCGAAGCTTCAGCCGTTTCATCCGGGCCGAGGACCTGGTTTTCGAAACAGCCGATCTTTGCCCCGGCCTGTGTCCAACCCGAAAAGAGGTTGCGGTCGATTCCCACTTGCCTCTAGCCGCAAAAGAGGGGGTGGAGATCGCCCAGACCGATTTTTTGGCGCACGTATTCGCTAACCGGGCAGCCGGGCTATACTTGATCCACTCCATGCTCCAGCCTCTCCCCCAGTCGAGGGAGTTGTGGAGAAATTCCAGCGGGAAGAAAAGCTTGACTTTGGAACGTGAACTTTGGGGACGTCCTTCACTTTTGCAGTTTTGGTGGAAAAGGATGTCCATGGGAAGACCTCTGAAGGCCTGTCAAAGAGTTTCCTGTTTGAGATCTCGATTCAATAATCCTCATCGGTATGGCCAGCGATCTGATTGGTATGCCAGGTGGATCGGGCAGTCCGTTAGGCCGGCGTATCCCAGGCGATCTCCTACATAAATTCCAAGCGAAAGGCCCCGAATTCATCCCGTTCGTTCCCGGTCAGGATGGCACCGCCGATCACCGCTTCTCAATTCCCTTGTTTTTGAGCTTACGCAGGATCTCCTCGATCATCTTTTCGTGTTCCAGGCAGATGGACAGGAGGATTGTTTCCATGGGAAAGGAATGGGCCTGGTACACTGCGGCATGGGTGTGGAACTTTGCCCGGTCGAAGAGGCGGTCAAACGCCTCCTGGTCCTCCTTGCTCATGGCTTTCCGAAATAATTTCCAGCTTTCCTTTTCCTTTTCCAGAACATGGCTGTAAGGCAAAACTGTCCGGCCCATTTTTCCCTCCAAAAAGATACGGTGAGTTATATCCCATGGCTCACCACTTTAGAGGGATCACAATACTCATCATATGATGAGCTGTCAAGACAAATCCATCCGACAATCAGACCTCTCTCCAGAAACCGGATTAGAGATGTGTCAGAGAATGCCTGAAGAAGAGGCTAATAAGCCCCCTTACGCCAGGGCCGGTCACGCGACACGCATGCGAGGGCTTCTTCACTGAAAGTGGATTTGACAAATGGCTTCAGGCGGGATAGATTTCGACCGAATATTCAATAGAATGGAGGCATTTAGGAGGTGTACTGCGGCTTCAAGGACTGGCCCCTTAGGCGGATCCGCCCAAACAATGTTGGCGAATGAAGGGAACATATGAAAGACTGGAACGATCGTGAGATCAGGGTGGCGCGAAGTAAAGGCGGTGTTCTTGTAACCTCACATCCCTTTGAGAACCTAGTATCGACGGGAATCGTCCCATGGCCCACTCCTGAAGTCGTGCAGAAACTCTATCAAAGCAACCAAAGCAAAGCGTTCGACGAGCAAAACCTTGCGATTGCAGCAGGTGGAATCGGGCATTACTGCGACCTCCAGTCGATTCATAGCGAGGACGCGATTACCTGGTCAGTTTTCGGCACGCTGGCGTACTCGGACGCTGAGGCAAGAAACGCATGGGTTTCCAGACTACTCGCGCTCTGCTTGCTTGGCGGTGTTCACGCCACAAACTCAAGCGTGTGCCTCTGGAGAGAAGGCTGCCTCACCCGGACACCCTGGTTCCTGGCGGGCCGGAGATTGACTGCGCAATCATTACCAGGGACACGGTGGTCTTCGCGGAGGCCAAGTGGTTGTCCGGTGTCGGCTGCAAACAAGGGAAGGATAAAGACAAGGATCAAATTCAACTAAGGGCTGAATTCGTGGCTAAGTTCGGCCCGCGTCTGTTCCCCTCAGGCCAAGAACTTCGCCGTTGTCCTCATAAGCCTGTTCGCGGCACCTACAGGTACCGATATCACTACGCTTTCTTGGACTGACGTCTGTTCTTTGCCCGGTCACCCACACGGCGAGGAATTACGTGCGGTATCTCGCCTGGAAGACAGCTCACTCGATGATTGGCCAACAAAAAAATGCACCAGACGCCTTCGGCGCTCGGTGATGTGTGCGTTATCAACTTCAATGCGTAATTCTCACCCTCTCATTATGGCCCTCCCGATTTTCTCGTAGGTGTACTTTCCATTAGATTAAGAATTTGCCCCCCATATTCCACCCAGAATTTGGTCCCGTTCACTTTTTCAGAACGGCAACTGCCCATTGTAGATTCAAAGTTCGCCCGGTAAAATAGGAATCAGGAGTTAGAATTCAGCTGAAAGGAAACTTATATGAAAAAGATCCAATGTACCGGGTGTGGGCAGGTATTCTGGACGGACCTTCAGATGGACGAAAGTCTGATTGGCAGCGGAGAGTGGGTTCGGAATCCATGTCCCAAATGCGGAACTGAATGGGCGGTTGTTGAGCCTGGAGCAGGGGCCCCGAAAGGAAGAAGAAGAAACGGAAGGCCCGGTCGTAAGCCCCGAGTTGGCGCGAAAGGGGTGGTGCAGGTCAGAGGAGAGAAGACTCCCGTTAAATCGGAAAAAGGAGCTCCTGAATTCTCTGCCGCCAGAATCCGCAAGCTTCGCAAGAAGCTGGGAGTATCCCAAAAGCAGCTTGCTTCCTTGGTCGGCGTTAGCCCGGCGAGTGTTGTTGCATGGGAGGGTGGAAAATATAAACCCAGGGATGGCAAGGCGGGCGAGCTTTCAAACCTTGCGAAATGGGATAAGGCAGACGTCAGGAACATCCTCGCGAACAAGGAATCGAAACCGGCGGAAGAAAAGTCCGCAGAGGGATCGCCGGTTGAGAAGACACAAATCGAAAGGCAAGCGGAGGACACGGAGAAAAGCAGTGCAAGGGGAAAAGGAAAAAGAATAATTTCGTATCCAGACGTGCCCTTGTTGACCCGTTGACTTCTTCCTGAAATGTTGTTTTTTGGAATTTCACCTCGGCATGTAAGATTTGATATGCAAATCTTCATATATCCAGTGAAAGTCGGACCTATTTCAAAAGCAATTTTTTCAATTTTTTTCTTGACAAAGCATCCCATTGAGAGTATTCCCTCTAACTAACTGTAGGAACCCACCGTAGCTTGGCAAATCATCCAACCAAGTCCTAACCTTCTGGAGAGCCCTATGAAAGGCCATTACTGGAAGGTAGAAACCACTCACCCTGCAGGAATCTTGGTTTTATCGTTCAGTCTATTTGCATCTATATCGCTTAGCCCTCCCGAATTTCCAGATTGTGGAAGTCTCTTCCGGGACGAAAAGCAGGAAATTTTCGGAATTTGTAAAGTTTCTCAGAAGCAGTTCCCTCCCCCGAATGTATCTACACCGGAAGCCATTTCCTCCGTTCCGAAAATTTCCTGGACCTCGCATCATTTCTTAGAGGCTTTTCTCCCCCAACTGATCCAATCCCCAACGGTTTTGGCGACCATTTTGCGCTGCTAATCGCTTCAGTTTTTCCTCAACCCCAGAAGCCTCATCAAGACAGAATTTGACGTTCAGACTGGCATCTGAGATTGGTAGTTTACCGAGGTTAACCATGATGCCAAAGGGATCTTTCGAGCGTTCCCGAGATTGATTAACAAAATTTTCGGAAGGGAGATTGATCATGGAGAACCTTCTGGAATTTTTTTGAGCAGGAGTTCATCGAATGGTGTCGAGATGACCCTCCGAAAATTTCAGGTATCTGAATTGACCTAGAAACATATCCCTTAACCTTCTGGAGTGGCACATGAAAGGGTTTTACAGGAAGGTGCCGATAGGAAGCCTCCAGGGAATCTCTATTTCTAGACTCCTTGGAGGCTTATTTTTTCGGCTCTTTGGTACGTTGGTATTTTCAATTTTGGGCGAATATGCCTCAGATAAGGAATCGAAAGGAGGAGTAGAAAATGGACTCGAAGCATCTGAAAGGAACAATTGTGATTGCTTTATCTCTTTGTTTTTTCTTTTTTTCCTTGTCGAGCGTGGTCCTTGCTTCAGACCCGTCACTGAAAAAATTTAAAGATCTGAACACGTTCAAGAAAGAAGTGATTGCTCAAAACGGGGTTGTTACTTCGAATCATCCTTTAGCTTCGACCGCGGGGGCACAGATTTTGACTAAGGGCGGGAACGCAGTGGATGCCATTGTGGCGACCTTTTTTGCGCTCTCGGTGGTCGAGCCATTCACGGTGAGTCCGTTCAGCGCAGGTTTTATCAACCTCGTGACCAAGTACGGGGAAAGAGTCTTCATTGACAATTATACTGTGGCTCCCGTCTCCGCGACCCCTAACATGTTCCCTCTCTGCTATCCATGATGACGAAGCAAAACAAGCTTCGGGCGGAGGCCATTGCACGATAGGGAATGTGAATCTCACAGGCTTTAGATCGATCGGCGTTCCCGGGGGAATGAAGGCGTGGCTCTATGCGCTCAAAAACCACAGCAGCGGAAAATTAACCTTAAGGGAGATCATGCAACCTGCCATTGATTATGCGAAGAATGGTTTCAGCGCTTCTCCCTATCTCGTCCAGAGTATTAGCGGCTCTAAAAGTCGATGCGGCACTTTCCCGGGATGGGTGCAGGAATTCCTTCTTCCAGGGGGGGTGCTTCCCAAGGCGGGGGATATAGTCAAGCGGCCCGGTTATAGCGTGACCCTGGAGGCCCTAGCCGATGCAGCCCCGGCGGGCTCGACCTTTGCCCAACAGCTGGAGGCAGCGGGGACGAGATTTTACAAGGGGGATATCGCTCAAGGCATTGTCGACTACCTCCAAGCCAATGGCGGCGACATCACTGATGGCGGACATGGCTTGGTATTATGGGTCCGGCCTTGACGATGTGTCCATGAGTCAAGGATTGCGCTTGCGGAATCCAGTATTGGGCAATTACCGGGGGTATGAAATCATTGGCCCGGCGCCGACCAGCTCCGGCGGTACGCTCATTGTGGAGATGCTGAATATTCTTCGAGAAATATAACTTGAGTAAGCTGGGTTTTGGGGATCCTAAAACCCTCTTCTACATAGCCGAGGCGATGAAAATCGCCTGGGCGGACAGGGACGAATACATGGGCGATCCGGACTATGCCTACAGGAAGGACCCCTCATGCCCCTATCCGCCGCCCCCGGTAGAGGAAATGACTTCAAAGGATTATGCCAACAAGAGAAGGAAGGAAATCCACTGGCCGAATCCGGGGGATTATGAGCCCGGGAAATTTTTCTATGCAGGGCTCAATGCACCGGAAGGGATCATGTTGGCGTCCAACAACCCCTCCTCCGGCGCCTTCGAAGGGACTAATACCACGAGTGCCACGGCCATAGACATCGAGGGGAACGTGGTGGCCATGACCCAGACAATCCATAGCTCCTTCGGATCCTGCGTGATTCTTCCGGGGACGGTTCCGGGGAGTGGAATGCAGTTGAACGACACCATGCAGTTATTCGACCCCGACCCCCGATGCGGTTATGAAAGGGCGAACGGCATTGCTCCCCTGAAGAGGATGCTCAGCAGCATGTCCCCGACGATCATTTTAAAGGATGGGATGCCTTTTATGGCGATCGGGACTCCCGGTGGGACTCGAATTTTTGGAGCGGTGATGCAGGGGATCATGAACGTGATTGATCATGGCATGAACATTCAGCAGGCGGTGGAAGCGCCAAGAATCTTCACCATGAGCAAGAATTTAGGACCCTTAGAGGTCGAGTACGGGTTCCCTGACGAAATTGTAACGGACTTACGAAATTTAGGGTACACGATTAGCAGTGTTAGGGCTGTCGCAGGCTGCATGAATGGCATCGTACGTCGAACCCGAAGCTGAGCTCATTCATGGAGGAGCCTGCTGGAGACGGGATGGCACCGCCGTTGGTTGGAGCGGGGGAGATGCCCTGGATTCCTCATTTCCCTACCCACCGACCTGGGATCTGATTAAATGGTAAGAGCGAAAGCATCCCGACTGAATAACTGAGGCAAACTTCTTTGCACAAAAAGGAGTTTGCCTCTCTTTATGTTAAAAGTTTAGGGTCTTTTCCCAAACGAGTCGGTAAAAACAGCCACTGGAGTAGGTGAAGTAACTCAGCTAAGCATCCTCAAAAGAGTGCTCGGGGCGAACAAAAACAATAATGCGCACATGCTCGCCTCCATCATTCTGCCGAAAGCCAGGAAAGGTTTCTCCGGCTTCGGTAAAGCCGATTGCCTCAAAGAAGGGGCGGTGATCGGGGAGATGACCCCGCGGTACTTCCTCGCGTCCATGTTGAACCGCTGCATATCCCGGATGACCTTTTGCTTTTCCTCCTGGGGTCTTGGCCAGGCGGTATCGGGCGTAGAGGTCATCCCGCCGCCCCTTGAAGTTGCTCCGAACGTTCTCCATGCTCCAATGCTCGCGGGGAATCCGCGCCAGCCGCTCCGGACGAAAGCCGGCCAGCCTGGGCGATCGCCTCGCCGGTTCCTAACCGGATTCAGTTGCCCCTGATCATCCTTGAAGGCCTTCCCCCTGGCCGTGGGGTCGTGTCCTGGTCGGCCTTGCGGAGGGCCCTCTGGGCGGCCTCCAGAGGAAGGCGGGCCAGGCGAATTCCAGGGCCCGGAGGTAATCCTGCCGCTCGGCCGCGTTCATCGCGTCCAGTGGAAGGCTGGGGACGCCCTTCACTTTTGCAGTTTTGGTGGGAAAGGGTTTCCATTCCTAAATCTTCTGAAACCGCGCCGAAGTAATAGGGGACTTTCTAATAGGGGATGTTCGTTCAAAGATAATTTGTGGTGAACCGGGCGTCAGTGCTAACGCTGTGGACTGTGGTCGTCGCCGAAGTCTTGGGGGTCGGGTTGTTGAAGTGATTGCCTCCCGGTGCGTGCAGTCTCGGGGCTGAACGCCAACTCCGAGGGGTTTCCGTGAGGGTCTTCCAGCTGCCCCCCCATGCAGGGAACACGGCATATCTCTATGCTTTCTTCTGCGTTTCAGCTTCCGCAGGATCTCTTCAAGCATCTTCTCGTGTTCCAGGCAGATGGACAGGAGGATTGTTTCCATGGGAAAGGAATGGGCCTGGTAGACTGCGGCGTGGGTGTGGAACTTTGCCCGGTCGAAGAGGCGGTCAAACGCCTCCTGGTCCTCCTTGCTCATGGCTTTCCGAAATAATTTCCAGCTTTCCTTTTCTTTTTCCAGAACATGGCTGTAAGGCAAAACTGTCCGGCCCATTTATCCCTCCAAATAGCTAAGGGGCAATATCCGCAGCTCAAATTTGGCGATCCACGAAAAATTACCGTACTCATCTTTTGATGAGTTGTCAAGACGAATCCAATCGAAGAGGGAATGCTGATTACTTCCTGAAATGTTTTTTGGGCGAATCTCTCCGAGAATGAACCATTTCGAACGCAAATCCTCAATTTGGCTTGGAAACTAAGCCCATTTCCAAAGGCAATTTTTCTATGGACTGTTCATTCGGATAAGTGTATTTTTATTGTATTATCGTATCTCCTCCGTAACTCAATAAACCAACAAACATAACCCCTAACCTTCTGGAGTGGAGCATGAAGAGGTACT
>CAVQIK010000010.1:0-537300 GCA_963712535.1 uncultured delta proteobacterium
CAATCTCCCGGCGGGGGAGATCTCCTGCGTGGCGAGAGAGACCTCGCACAATACCTCCCGAAGGCCGTTGTCGGCCCGGCGGCAGGAGATCCTGGAAGGCCGCGGAACCCCGGGAGGACATTGGATCATGTCCATGAGCCGCACCTGGCGAACTCCTCGCACCTGCAGGTGGGGATACAGGATCCGGGCGGCTTCCATGAATGTCTCCAGAACCATGGCGGCTGAGACCAGAGGATGCTTGACGAACTTGAAAGGTCTGTGATCCGCGATCCAAAGATCCTTCTCCAGGGAGAAGGATCTGAAGGCCTCCAGTTCTTCCCGGCGGATGTCCAGGCAAGAGATCCTTTCTATCATGGGGAAGTCCTCGGGGCTGAAGGAGACGGTGCCTCCGTCCAGTTCTCCACCGGGCGAAGGACGGATTGTATCATTGAGCAGTGACGTCCTCACGGATGGCAGTCTCCTCATGAACATCACCCAATCGTCGTCGGCCGGGGCTACAAAGAGCTCCCGGCAGAAGAGCCCCGCAAGCTCATTTACATGGATGTACGCCACGCCCTTCCGCTTCATCAGTTCCCGGACCTCCGGATCCTCGGCCATGCCCGCCCCCTCGACAGGGGGAAGCATCAAAGCCTTGAACCGGATGGCGCCGTTTTTCCGGCGGAGGGTTCTGAGTAACGCAGACATCATCCGGTTGGCTGCAGCGTAGTTGGCCTGGCCGGGATTCCCCTGGATCGCGGCCGCCGAAGAGAGGCCCACGAAAAACCTCAAACCGGCCCCCTCCGCAGCCGAGAATAGATTCCAAGCCCCGAGGAATTTGACGTCCGTGACCATGGAGAAATCATCCGGGGTCATTTGGCTTAAGGGACCGTCCCTGAGGACTCCGGCGCCGTGAATGATCCCGTCGATCTTGCCATAACGGCTTGCCACCTCATCCATGATCGCGCGGACCGCCTCGGGGTCGGTCACATCGCAGGTATGGTACGTTGCCTCGATCCCTGAGGAGTGCAAATCCGCCAGGGTCCGAGCGATCTCCGATGCCCTGTGGTCGAAAGTGAACGCCTCGGAAGACGAATGTTCGGGGTGCGGCTTTGCGGGATTGATGCCTGGATCGAGAGGGGTCCTCCCCAGAAAGACCAGGCGGGGCGTGAAAGGCACAAGGCAGCGGGCCAGGTGGGCGCTGATCCCGGTTGCGCCCCCGGACATGACTACGACGTCTCCGGGGCTCAGATTCAGACTTGACGAATCCCCGAAGACCGACGGGGCCAAGTGCCCCTCCGAAGTGAAGACCCTTCCATCACGATGAATCATCTCCACCACGGAGCATCCTCTGTCCAGAGCATTGCGCAGCGCAACGCGAAGGTCGGTATCCCTGTCGATTTCCAGTGTGCGAAACTGGACCGATGGGTATTCCTGCGCTGCGCTTAAGAATAGTCCGAGCATCCCTTCCGCCAGCAGCCGAACGGGAGTTTCGGTATCCTCCCTGGAATGGATTAGCACCACGAATTTCTTAGCCGGTGATTGAAGAAATGCCTTCAGGAGGAGAAAGAGTCCCCTGAGAAGCCGCGAAACATCCGCCATGCTTCTTAACCTTCCCGACCCGCCTTGACAGAGGGTGATGACCATCCCGGAAAGGGGCGACAGGCCCGCTATTCTCTCTACAGCCCTGGAGGCCCCTTCATCGGTTCGAATGTCGTGGCCCTCAACGCCCGGACCGAACTTCCCTTGCATGAATAGCATTGGAAACGTGTCAACCCCGTAATCCAGTCGGAGGATCTCCCCTGCCCTTCCGGCAATCCCGTCATCCCTGTCAGGTGAGAGAAGGAGGACTGACTCGCCCGGGCTCAATTCCATGGGAATAGAGGCCGCCAACTCTACCGTGGCGTGGTTGAATACGAGCCGCTTTAAGCTCGCCTCATCCTCTGAGGACTTCAGGATTTCATCCCGCACCGGGTCGGGGTCAACAGCCTTGGTGGCCGGCTGCAGGCTGGTACCTCCCTGCCTGGCGATAACCTTGGAGATCCTCTGGGCGATGTCCTTCACGGTACGGACGCCTATGAAATCCTCCAATTCGATGGTGATCCCGAATTGGCGTTCCGCGGCATCCATGATGATGGGGAGACGGCTGGATCGGATGGAGAGGTCCTTTCTGAGATCCATATCGGGTTGGATCTCGTCCCTATTGAATCCTGTAGCATCCATGATGATTCGAATAAGCCTCTCCATAAGATCTTGGCCCTCAGGCGCCTCACCGGGGGCAGGTGAGGCCTGTCCCGGAATGGCAGGGGTGGAATCGAGAGGCGGGGATGCCGGTTTCCCGGGAGAGACCTGCTTCTGGCCCTCGGGAGGCCCAGAACCCGCAAGCATGGATTTGATAACGGATGATAGATCGCCTTCTTGGAATGTTGGGTCAAGCTCCTGGCGGATGGCTTCCAGGATGTTGGGCTTAAGGAAGTCGGCCGAAGGTCTCCATCACGAATCGGTTGATTTCCCTTTGAATGATCCTCTCCACCGGGTTGGAGCCTGCAAGCCCAAGTTCCGACGTTCGTAACGCGGGTGCCGGGGCGATTCGGTGAGATTCGGGAGTTTTTCCGAATGCAGAGAGGGAAACAAACCTCGGTTCTCCTTCAACCTTCAGATGACCTTGAACGAAGAGCTGAGCAAGAGCGGTCTTGTAGGTCAGGCCCTCTGCGGAAGGAAGGCACGTCTGGATACATGCCGATTCAGGAAGCGTGTCGGCGATGAGATTGCTTAATGTTTCGCCGGGGCCCACCTCCACGAAGAGCCGGACTCCGTAGTCATTCCAAAGGGTCTGGACATTATTCATCCAATGGACGGTAGATTCCAGGTGGGCCATCAGGATTCGCCTGATCTCATCGGGATCTGATGGATACGGCGCCATGGTCGTGTTGGAGATGACGGGAATCTGCGGGGAATGAAATGGAATGGAGGCAATGTACGCCTCGAGCTCATCATGGATGACCTTCATGATAGGGGAGTGGAAGGCCATGCTGACCCGCAAGAGGGTGGCCCGGTGGCCCATTTCCTTCAATCTTTTGCACAGATCCTTGACCGCCTCGGTGTTGCCGCTCAGGACGATCTGGTTCGGTGAATTGATATTGCCGATGTGGACATCGTCCCGTCCCTGGATCATCTCTTTCAGCAGATCCGGGGGGACGTCCGTGGCCGCCATGACGCCGGGGTCCACGTGCATGCCGGCGGCCTTGTCCATGCAGAGGGCCCGCTTGTTCACGATTCGAAACCCGTCCTCCGGGGAATAGACACCGGCCAGGCACAAGGCGGTCAGCTCGCCCAAACTATGGCCGGCCATGGCCACAGGGTGGATACCAAGGGTCGTGAGGTATCGAGCCATGGCATGTTCCATGGCGAACATGGCAGGTTGCTGCCACCGGGTCTTCTGAAGGTTCTCCTCTCGATCGTGGAACAATAAGTGAAGGAGGTCGAAGTCCGCTGCAGCTGCAGTCCGATCCATCCACTCCCTGATGACGGGAAAGGACTCGTAGAGCTCCCGTCCCATTCCTCCATACTGTGACCCCTGTCCGGGAAATACAAAGGCGAGCGGTAGGGCCGGCAGATCCTCGCGGCTCATGAAAATTCCCTGCTGCGCCAGGGACCTCAATGCCTTGGGTGAGACGATTCCGGATTCGGCAAGGGAGGCCGACCTCTCGATGACCGTGAGCGCCTCCTCTTCGGATTGCGCCACGACGGCCATCCGGCAGTTACGGCCGTCCATCTCAGTCCGGAAGAAAGAGACGCCCTGGAGCGTGGGAGAGCCACCCCCCTTCTCTCCATCGAGACCGGGTTCTCTGCCCGGGGAGACCAGGATCGTATCCGCTTCATCCATGGCCTGCTCCACCTGCACAACGTAGTTGGAACCTCCAAACCCGAAGGCGTTGACCTGAAGCCTTCTTGGCTCGCCGTCCCTGCACTTCCAATCAAGCGGCTCCGGGGCGATGAGGAGACCCGATCCTTCCAGGTCGATTTCCGGGTCTGGATGCTTATAATTGAGGGTGGGAGGGAAAACCCCCGCCTTCATGGCCGTGACTCCTCGAATGAGGCTGTTAATGCCCGAGGCGCCCAGTGTGTGTCCGATCTGGGATTTGAATGAGGTGATCACGGTGCGCTTGGAGGAATTGAAGAACGCCTTCAGGGCACGGACCTCCTCCACGTCCCCTTGCCGGGTGCTCGTGGCATGGCATTCCACCAGGTCCACTGCATCGGGCCCATAGGGTATCCCTCGGAAAGAGGCGCGGATGGCGATCTCTTGGGTGACACTGGAGGACTCCACCATGCCCAGATGGTTGTTGCTCGCTCCCATGCCGGTCACGACGGCGTGGACACGCGCCCCTCTTGCGCGGGCCAGGCTTTCCCGCTCGATGACGATCATTCCCCCGCCTTCGCCGAGGACCATCCCGTCTCTTTCAGCATCGAAGGGGCGGGAGGTCTCGTGAGCGGGTCTTTCCCGTCCGGACAGCCCGTAAAGTGCGCCCAGCGCGGAGAATTCCAGAAAATGCAAGTGGGTGAGATTATCTTCACCCCCTCCGACGATGGCGGCATCGATGATGCCGTTCCGGATCATCTGGATGGCGCTGTAAAGTGCGACCAGTGAGGTCGCGCAGGCTGCGGAGACAGAATAGCTGGGCCCCATGAACCCATACCGGTTGCAGATGAAGCCGGCCGCTGCGCAGTTGAGTCTGCCCAGGAGTGTGGTGTCATCCGGGGCCATGCGTCCGGACTTCACCTCTCGTTCGATGGCGCTCTCCTGATCCGGCGTGAGGTGAACGGCCCTTTTGACAGCGCCAAGGATATCATGAACGTACTCCCTGATGATCATATTGGTGAGGGTCCCCGCCGCCTCACCCGAGTTTTGGGAGATGAGGACTCCGATTCGTTCGCGCGGGATGTCCGAATCCAGGATACCGGATGCCCGGATGGCCCTGTCCGCCAGCCACATGGTGATCCTTGTGGCCTCGGTCATGGTCCGGAAATCATGGGGAGGAATCCCGAGTTCATTGCGGGAGATATGAAAGTCTAAGAAGGCGCCCACCTTGCAGTAGGTCTTGTCCGGAACCTGCGGCCGGGGATCATAAAAAAGCGCGTGATCCCACCGCGAAGGCGGAACCAATGTAATCCCGCTCTTCATGGCCAGGCTTGCAGCCCAGACTTCCTCCGGACTCTTCCCCAGGGCATTGAGTATGCTCATCCCGGTGATGGCAACCCTTTCACCGATCGTCTCTGTGGGGGGCGACTCGCTTCAGTCCACGGCCGACCCCGGAGGATGGAGTTTCCGGGGTTTTCTCGATCGACCCCACAACGGGCTGATGCAGCAAGAGAGGACCTTCGGCCAGCTCGCGGTGAAAGGACTGCAGCTTCTGGACCTCACGGATGAGGCCGGCGCAGGCCCCACTCATGAATTGCCCGCGTTCCAGACAGCCCCGCTCATCCAGAGCCACCCCGCCTGGCCTGTCCATGCCTCGGGCCGCAGCGAAGAGGCTCCCCGCAGCCATCTCCTCCATTCTCGTCCGGAAGGAGGCCTCGTCCTGGTGACCCGCTGCAAACTCCCTCTCCAGGGATAAAATAGCTTCCACTCTCGGGGTCCTCAAGGACCGCACCCGAAGTCCGGTGTCCTGGCCTGAAACGACTGTTCCCCCCGGGGGCGATTTCAGAATCATCCGCTGATAGAGCGCTGTCAAGGCGCCCGTTTCAACGATCTCCCGGGTGGCCAGATAGGCGGTGCCCATCTGGATGGCGTCCGCGCCGAGCATGGCGGCCATGAATGCGGTCTCCCGATTAAAGATTCCCCCTGCAAGGATCACGCGACAGTTTTGGAACAGGGATGGCGTGCGCCGTTTCAGATCCAACACCATTTGAGCAAGGGTGAGCGTGCTATGCTGCCCCACGTGGCCGCCGGCCTCATACCCCTCGCAGACCACGTACCGGACGCCGGCTTCAAGGGCGAGCCTCAACAGGGCCTCATCAGGAGCGATATACATGACCTCTATGCCGCATTCTATCAATTCTCTTAAGGGGGAGAGATCGCCACCTGCGATCACGACAAAACGGGGTCTCTGTTTCTTTATCCAGGCCAGATGCGTCTCCCTGAAAGGGTTCTCTGCCAAAGAGACGACATTCACTGCATAAGGGCGCCCACCCATGATCTCCGGCAGGCGTCCCAGCCTCCGGTCAAGGGCCTCCGCGTCCATCAGGCCAAGGGCGATGGTGGGCAATCCACCGGCATCGGCAACTCTTGAGGCAAACTCCGGGACATCTGTGATCCAGGACATGGCGCCCTGGATAAAGGGGTATAGGGTTCCCATCTCTCTGGCTACAGGGCTGTCCAGAAAGCAATCCTTTTTTGCCTCAGCCAGGTGGCATACGTTACGAATTTCGTCCATGAAGGCTTTCACGGCCTCCTCGGTTCCGGCCCCAAAACGCTCAACGAACGACGCAGCAAAGGCAGCTTCCACGCCCAGAGGGATGACCTCGTCCTGACCGAAATGGCTCTCCAGAGGGTGGAGGGCCCTGGCATGCACCTGGCTTACGAAGGAGCGGCGGCTTTCCTCCGTGATCTCTGCTCCGTACAGCGAGTCCTCGAACGTCTTGATCTCCTTGAACGCAAGCGAGTTTCCCTTGTTGAAAAGGCGACAGGGAACCTGCAGGTCCAGGCCAACCAGATCGGTAGAATCCAGGCGGAGATTGGAGAGCCGCTGGCGTTGAACATCATCAATGGCAACCAGATCTGTCAGCCAATGGACGCTCTCGAAAACGATCCCGGTGGCCCCGGTGGACAGGAATGCCGCTGCCGCCTCAGGGGTGGAGACGCCTCCCCAGATGAGGATGTCGAGAGGCTTTGAGGGTGTGCGCAGCATTTCCTTGACCATCGAATAGAGAGCCATGGTCGTCTCACCGCTCACGAATCCGGAGGCCTCGCATCCTTTCAGGACGATGCGCCCGATGCCCGAGCTATCCTTCAAAATCGCTGCCAGGAGATCCATGTCACCGATGATTGGAAAGCAACGGTGGTTTTCCGACAATTCCCTCAATCTCTGTAGAAAGATGGAAGGATCTCCTTGAAAAAACTGGGGGTGGCACTCTACCCAGATGTCGTGGACCCCTGTTTCCTTCAATAACTGCCCCAAAGATGGATCAAAGAAGGCAGGGACAGAAATCTTGATATCCCTAACGTGGCCGGCAGGGTCAGCCTTTCGTAAGAAAGAACGTAACCCTTCCACCCCCATCATGGAAAAATCGAAGATGGCTCTGCTCCCTGTTCGCTGAGCCATTTGAATCACCGATGGGGTGATCTCCTCAGGCCGCCAGACGAAACCGATGATAGAAACCCGATGCTCAGCCACTATGTCAGACCTCTGCTTCAACGCCATACGTTCACCTTTTAATGACCATTCGCCAGTTGGATCAATCCCACCCGATACGCCCAAGTATCAGCGCGATCGTCACCGCTTCAAAGCCAGGTACCACTCCGTGACATCACTCCCGATTCCTAACCGGGCAAGCTGGCGCAGATCCACTTCCAGAACTTCGGGCGTGCTGTACTCCAGTATGCGGTATTGGGGATCCGTCCAAACACGCACGCGTCCGACCCCAAATCTTCGTTTCCGGCGGCAAGGTGAGGCGAATGCGGTGGATCAGGTTGATGCCCGCCAGCGCCGCTGTCTCTACCACCATATCGGTGCAGTTGTTGGTCCTCACGCCGAACTGGTCGTACTTCCGCTGCATCACGTATTCATAGATCAGTTGATACCGTCGTCGGGTAATCGGCATTCTCCAGACGAACGTGGGGGGGCGATTGGGCTTGCCGATCTGGAATTGGCCATCGGACATCGTCTGCCACAAATAAGCGATAGGATTGGGATCCCCATCCCGAATCCTCTGAATCACGCCCTCATGGTAACGCGGTTTCTCCCGCCCGAAGTCGCCGGTGTGGCCGAATTCCAGACGATTCCGGGGACTTTCCAGGATGAGCCAACTATGCGCCCACGGACGCTGCCAAATTGAGAAGAGAAACGACGTCGCATCGCTGAAGTCCCAATTGGCAGCTTCGGTCAGGATATAGAGGTAATATCCCTCGTCCCCCACGGGCGTTCCGGTGGCGGGATCCAGGTCGGCATCGGGGGCAAAGCGGCACACGATCGCGATGGGCTGGGCACTCCAGCCATCGGGTTGCATCGGAGCGTAGAGCCTGGGCGTTTGGTGGGCGCATCCGGCCGCAACCCCCGTCAGTAATATCATCACCACGAGGAGACGCGCTCGATATACTCGTTCGGTTGCTTTGCTATTCATTCGGTATTTCCCATTTTACCCTTGGCCCACGACCATTGCGGGCCAACGTCAACCAGTTACTACCGCCTGAACCATCCGACTCCCAGCGGGCTCGTTCGTGATTTCCCTTTTGGCCGTCGTCGCCAGAACGGTCGGCTACAAAACCCTGGTTCTGACAATCGAAATCACTCCTCTCAAGCAGAATGTCGGCGGTCTGCCGGATCGAACAGGGCCTACGGATGAGTCTGCCTGATCTCCGTGCCGTCGAAACCCGGACGCATTCGGGTAATCCGGGGGAAAATTATAAAGACTTTCTGAATATGCGATATTTCTTGTATTTTTTTGCGCCAGCTTCCTCTATCAATGAGTTGATCGACTCGTTGTCCTCCAGGGTCCAGCCCATCTCCAGATAATGATATTTCTTTTTTTTCCTCACAACCTCATAGATGTGGTGGAAGGCTAACATGGGGAGTCCCAGTTGTCGGTACTTCTCCTTGATCCCGAACATCAACAACCGCAATCCGTTGATCTCCCGCCGATACATGAGGAACTTTAGCAAACCCAGCAGACCGATCCGCCCGTTGAGACGCTTGAGCAAAGGGTTAATGTCAGGAAAGATCACGCAGACCGCTGCGGGTTCATTCTCATAATAGATGAAGAACACCAAGTCCGGATCCACGAATTTCATCACGTTCTTTTGAATGTCCCGCATCTCATTATCGCTCAGGGGGACGAAACCCCAGTTACCGGACCAGGAGTCATTGTATATCTCCCTGATCAGAGCAAACTCAGAGTCCGCATCCTTTGGACGAGAGTGCCTGATGTGGACACCTCTTTTTTGGGCGATCCGTTCAGCAAGACGATCCATCCACTCGGGAAGCCGGTAATCGCCATCTATCAGGAAGGCCAGCAGGTCCTTCTCTTTGGTGAAGCCGCACGATTCGACCAACCCCGGGTAGTACGGCGGGTTGTAAGTCATCATCAAGGCAGGCGGATAATCGAATCCCTCAATGAGCAACCCCACCTCGTAATTGATGGACGGGTTGAGCGGGCCTCTCATGAAGGTCATCCCCTTCTGGTGAACCCACGTCTCCACGGAAGAGAAGAGGGCCGCCGCGGCCTCCGGATCGTCAGCGCATTCGAAAAATCCCCAAATGCCCATCTTTTCGTCGTGGAACTGGTTATAATGACGATCTATGATGCCCGCGATCCTTCCCACCGTCTCCGAACCGCGTCGGGCCAGAAAGAGGATGCGCTCGGAAAACTCCCAGAAAGGGTGTCTGCGGGGGTCCAGCATCCGGCGAACCTCCTTCTTAAGGGGGGGAACCCATCTGGGGTACTTAGCATAGATCTTCCAGGGCAGGTCAATGAAGTCCTTTAATTCCGATCCTCCTTCCACAGTAATGATCTCTATGCCGGCCATGATTATCGCCTTCGAGAGGTTATAACCGAAAAAAAAGTTATAATATCACGCGTCAGGGTCTTAAAGCAAATTGCGGAGGATGAGCAAAGAAGTCCAGATGCAAGGCATCCGCAATCCCGGGGAATGGGCGTATATAGGAGTACGCCCAGATACGAAGGATGAGGATAATCCCGCGAAACGCGGGACAAGTGGCCATTTTTCATCAGCTTTATCCCAAATCGCATTCTTTCCCGATTTACAATTGTCTAAAATTCTACCTAAAATTACTGAGAGCGGAGAACGAAGATTAAAGAAGATTAAAGATCTGAGAGCGATCCGGCGCGAGGTGATATTATAAAAACAGACTCCAAAACAAAGCACTAGGATCCTCCTCGCTCTTGAGGACATCACCGACCACAAGCGGTCGGAGGAGGCGCTAAAAATTTCTGAAACTCGGTATCGGCGTCTCTTTGAGTCAGCCCAGGACGGAATATTAATCCTCGATGCCGAGACAGGACAAATATCGGATGTGAACCCATTCCTGGTGGAAATGCTGGGTTATTCACATGAGGATTTTTTGGGGAGGAAACTCTGGGAAATTGGCCCCTTTAAAAATATTAGAGCATCGAAAGGGTCCTTTTTCTGATTGGCTCCCTCAAAGGTTCCCTCAATATATGGAGGTTCCACCAAATATTGAGGCCCAGAAAATTATTTCACCCTTCTCAACGCTTCTCTTCTACTATCTAATCCCGCGTTATTAAAGGATGATTCCAAACTCCTGCCTTTCCCCAATTGTTGGCAATCCATTTGCAAATAGGATTGCAGATCCTGGTCATCATACGAATGAAGGTTCTTGATGAGAAGAGCAAAGAGCTGTCCCAGACGATTGCTTCCCTGATCGGCTCCATAAGGACGGAGAAGGGATGCCGGCGCTGCGATTTTTGCCGGAGTATGGAGAATGAAAATGAACTCTGTCTTCTTGAGGAATGGGATACCCCGGAGAACCTTAATAGCCACCTGAAGTCGGAGCGTTTCAAGGTTCTTCGGGGGGCGATGAACCTTCTCCAAGAGCCCTTTGAAATGGTGTTCTACACCGTAGGGCCGGGAAAAAAGAGAACGGAAACGCGGTCCCAGCCGGCAGTTTAATGACCCGGATGAATGAGCCAACGTACCGTGCAGTCAAACCAAATTTCGACGGGAGGAATACCATGAAACCCAGCACGAAGGACCAAGCGGAAGGCAATTTTCACAAGGCGACGGGCAAGCTCAAGGAGATCGCCGGGAAACTCAGTATGAATCCCAAGTTGGAAGCCGAAGGGAAAGACGAAAAGAGAGCCGGGAAAGTCCAGGAAAAGATCGGCCAAGTTGAGAAGGTCCTGGGGAAGTAGGAGAGCCGCGTAACATGCACCGGCCACCCCTTGAGCCCGCGGCCACGGTTGCATTAGACACCAATACCCTACCTCTGTAAAGGAGGATAAAGAAGAGGAGAGGAGGAAAGTCATGGGAATTATCCTGATTGTCATCTTGGTCATCCTGCTCGTCGGCGCCCTGCCCACCTGGGGCCATAGTAAGTCCTGGGGACCCTATCCCAGCGGCGGAATCGGATTGATCCTTCTGATCTTAATCGTCCTGTTACTGATGGGGCGGATCTGAGGTGGCGTTGAGGCGCATGAATTAGTCCTCATCACCGACGACATACCGCATTTTTGGAAGGTCTGAAGCAAACCCTGGCATGCACTGGGGGTATCGCTCGCAGTATGGGATTGGGGTGATCTCTGTTACGGTCAAAGAAAGTGGTCAAATTCAACACCCTACAAAGGAGCCGAACATGCTGTGGACCATATGTGTCATTCTCTTAATTTTGTGGCTGCTGGGATTTGTTAGTGGCTACACGATGGGTGGAGTCATCCACATCCTCCTGGTCATCGCCATCGTTGTGGTGTTGGTCCGAGTTATTCAGGGACGAAGACCCTTGTAGCCGTTTCGACCCTTGCCGGAGAAGGTGAAATATTTGGAAAGGAGGTGGTCGGCAGGCCCAGAAAGATTTTCTCGAATCTACGAACCTTTCAGTAGAAAAGGTCTCGTAATCAACCAATTCACCACAAACGAACAAAAAGGAGTAACCGCTATGAAAAAGAGAAATATGTTTATCGGCTGTCTTGTGCTTTTGATGCTGATCGCCACCTTGGTGGCCTGTGCCTCGACATCCAAACAGGAAGGTGCCGGGGAATACGTAGACGATTCGGTCATCACGACGAAGGTAAAGTCCATGCTTGGCGCGGATGATTTTCTCAAGTCATTCGAGATCAGTGTGGAAACATACAAGGGCATCGTTCAACTGAGCGGCTTCGTTGATTCGCAAAAGGCCGTCGATAAAGCGGGTGAAATCGCCAGTGGGGTCAAAGGGGTCAAATCCGTAAAGAATAATCTGAACGTGAAGAAATAGGCGACGGGGATTCTTTCCCGGAAAGAGCCTGGCGGCCGCTATCGACTCGAATCATGGATTTCTGTTAAGGCCGAGGAGGAAAACCCTCCTCGGGCCAAATTCAAAGAAAGTCCCGGTGGCCATGGCCATGACAGAACGAGAAGGATCAGCCGGCCGCACAGCGCCAGCGCATTATGCTCATTTTCAACCAGCAACCATACCGGGTTTGGGATGACGAAACGACAGCATCGTAGGTCCAAGTAAGTTTTCTCTCAAACGAATTGGCGAAAATTGCGGTCTAACGGCTGATGGGAAACGGCGGGGGAGAACTATATCCCCCGATTATTCGACCAAGACTATAGTGCCCGACCAAAGAAAGTGGACATTGCATGGGCAATCCCTGGTAAATCCCCCCAAACCCCCCTTTATCAAAGGGGGGCAGGGGGGATTTTACGGCGAGACATAAGTTAATAAGAGGCAACTGGACGTCGACTTACTTAAGCCGTTCACTATACAATAGCGAATAAGTAGGTTGCACTTTAGGCAATTAACTTCATAAAGATTGTTCCGGGAGGGTGTTATGCGATGTCAACGTTGTAATGTGGTCATGGTCAAAGAACGGTTTTACGGCCCCGGGGATCCTTTCTGGGGTTGGAGGTGTATGCTCTGTGGAAATATTTCTGATCCGATGATTCTGGAGAATCGAAGCCAGTGTGCACCCTTGGCTGCAAAGGGGAAAAAGGAAGGGGGGAAACATCAGGGTTATTTTCGAGGAAGGGGAAACGCTCAAGTACCGATCAACGGGGCGTATCTTTGAGGTGAAGAAGAGAACGGATCAATTTGTGATATTGCAGTCTTTGGACGGGTTGACGCAGGTCTTGTCGGGAGAGAAGAGCATTTTCGATTTATTCGAAAAGACCCTAAAGGCCAGCTCGCGAACTTCAGAGATGGTTAAATAACTCTAGCAGGATGCTGAAAAAGAGGTTTTCATGCTTCGACAAGCTCAGCATGAACGGAAAATCGGCAATCATTTCAAGTTGAGTTCCGTTCGCCCTGAGCCTGTCGAAGGGTGAACGGAGGGTTTTTCCGCAAACTGCTAGTGTCCTGAATCATTGATTCGTTTACAAAATCAGATTATCTATCCGCCGATGAATTCGCACATTAGCCTCCCTGGCGATAGAAATCCCCCCCCACCGTCCCCGCTTCCGGAGGAGAGGGATGGGTTGAGAGGGCCAGAGTAAGAATTTATTCAGCGAATTTCTGACTTAGGGCACCTTACGAGTGATTAGGCAATTCATTTTTCACAGGCTCGTAAGGCGCCTGGAAACGATGAATAAAGAAAATGGATCGAAACGGGGGGGGCGGGATGAGTCCAGGACTAGAAAATGAAAGATGCGAGCAGATGAAGAGGGCCTATCCGGAGAAATTCGTCTCGGAACAAGAAATCTTCAGCCACATCCATCGTGGGGACCGCATTTTCATCAGCACAGCTTGCGCAGAGCCGCAGTATCTGGTCCGGGCACTGATTCAGTTCGTCGAATCCAACCCCAAAGCGTTCTTCGACGCCGAAGTGATCCATGTGTGGTCCCTCGGCGTGGCCCCTTACACGGAGGAGAAATTTAAATCCAATTTCCGCCACAACTCCTTCTTCGTTGGCAACAACTCCCGGGAGGCTGTAAACCAGGGGATGGCCGATTATACCCCGATCTTCCTGTCCCGGGTTCCGGAACTATTATCCCGGGGGCTGGTGCCGATCCATGTCGCCCTGATCCAGACCTCTCCGCCCGATGAGCACGGGTACATGAGCCTGGGGGTCAGCGTCGACATCGTAAAGGCCGCCGTGGAGAGCGCGAAGGTGGTCATCGCCCAGGTGAATTCCCACATGCCCCGGGTCCATGGGGATGGGTTCATTCATATCAAGGACGTGGCCTACATCCTCTGCCATGATGAGCCGCTCCTGGAATATAAGCCGGTCATGCCCGATGAAGTGGCGCATCAGATCGGGCAGTATGTGGCCCGCATCGTCCAGGACGGCGACACGATCCAGGTAGGCTATGGCAGCCTGCCCAACGCCATCCTGGCTAATTTTGGGAATAAGAAAAACCTGGGGGTTCATTCGGAGCTTTTGACCGACGGCATGGTTGAATTGATCCAAAAAGGGGTGATCGACAACTCTCGCAAGACCTTGAACCGCGGCAAGACCGTGGCCACCTTCTGCATGGGCCACCAGAAGACCTACGAGTTCATCCATGACAACCCCAGCATCGAGTTTCGGAGGATCGACTATACCAACAACCCGTTGACGATCGCCAGGCACCGGAATATGACGGCGATCAACAGCGCCCTGGAGATCGATCTGACCGGGCAGTCGACGGCCGAATCCCTGGGTAAGACCTTCTACAGCGGCGTCGGCGGGCAGGCGGATTTCATGCGCGGAGCCGTTCTGGCCCCGAGCGGGAAGACCATCCTGGCGATCCAGTCGACGGCCGAGTATGGGAAAGTCTCCCGCATCGTACCGTTCCTGCGGGAAGGGGCGGGGGTGACCCTGATCCGGGGAGACATCCACTACGTGGTCACGGAGTACGGGATTGTCTACGTGCACGGCAAGAACATCCGCGAAAGGGCCATGGAACTGATCTCGATCGCACACCCGAAATTCCGTCCCTGGCTGATGGAGAAGGCCAAAGAGGCGAACCTGATCTACCGAGACCAAGCCTTCATTCCGGGCAAGCGCGGGGAGTACCCGGAACACCTGGAGAGCTACCGGACGACTTCCACGGATTTTTCCGTCCTGCTGCGGCCGGTGAAGATCAGCGACGAGCCGCTGCTCAAGGATTTCTTTTACTCCCTTTCCGATCAGAGCCTGTTCCGGCGATTCATCTCGGTGCGCAAGGATATGCCCCACGAGCGCCTGCAGGAGTTTGTCATCATCGACCATACGAAGGAGATGGTGATTCTCGCCACGGTCAGGGATGACTGAGGCGGAGAAGGTGGTGGCTGTCGGCCAGTACGGGATCAATGGGGAAACCCATGCGGCCGAGGTGGCCCTGGTCGTTCGCGACGATTATCAGAACAAGGGGATCGGGACGGAACTCTTGTCCTATTTGACCTACCTGGCCAAGCGGGCAGGCCTGCTGGGATTCACGGCGGAGGTCCTGGTGGAAAATAGGCCGATGCAGCACCTGTTTGAGAAGATGGGTTTCGATACTCAAAGGAAAACCGACCAAGGGGTATACGAACTGAGAATGGCATTCAGATAATAGACTTCCTCCTGCCTTTTCCGTACATTTGTTGCTTTCTATTTTTCCAGGATTATCTCCTATACGGTAGGAGGATACCTGGATTGGACCGGATTTTAAATTCTTATAAATACGATTCGGCTACGTTATGGAAGCAGGATGAAGAAGCGGAGAATATCAAGCCCAAGGAAAAAGCTTCTTCAAATAAAGATCCAAGATAATCGAAGACGATAAGCCTAGAATCCCCTGGTCCTCCTCAAAGTATCCCTCAATATATGGAGGTTCCACCAAATATGGAGGCCAAACCAATCGTTTCAACCCTCCCTGCTCTTCTCTCCTTTTCATCTAATCCCCTGTTATGAAAGGATGATTCCAAACTTCTGATTGTTTCCGGTTGTTGGCCAGCCATTTGCAAAAGCCATCTGCATGATCCTGGTCATCATACGAATGAAGGTTCTTACTGAGAAGCGCAAGGAACTGTCCCAGACGATCGCATCCCTGATCGGCTCCATAAGGACAGAGAAGGGATGCCGGCGCTGCGACTTTTGCCGGAGTGTAGACGATGAAAATGAACTCTCTCTTCTTGAAGAATGGGACACTCAGGAAAACCTTAACAGCCACCTGAAGTCGGAGCGTTTTAGGGTACTTCGGGGGGCGATGAACCTTCTCCAAGAGCCCTATGGAATGATGTTCCACACGGTTTTCCATCCGGCAGGAATGAAGGAAGCTTAGGGAGGGGCCGTTTTGATGGAGGAAAGAGGGGTGAATTCCGTCTATTAACTATTGTACTTACAATCGTTAAAGTTGATGCTGGACCCAGAGATTGAATATTCTTAATAACCCACGAAAGGAGAGAATTATATGCATCTCACAAAAATCTTCGCATTCTTAGCTTTAAGTCTGTTCCTTGGATTTTTGGGTTGTACTACGGATAAGAAAGTAGAGGCTCCCAAACAGGAGCGGGTCGAAAAGAATTTGGTTCCACCGAAGGCTGAACTTAAGGGCGAGAATTTTGCTGTAGAGCTCACCGACCTTAAGGTGGCCATGACCATTGACACAGCTTCTAAAGAGATCACCGAGACGCCAAATCTCAGGGGCCGCATCAAGATAACCAATATATCGAAAGATGTCCTGGATATCCAAGGGGTCACCCTTGGGTACATGGATCCAGCGGGGAAACCGATCGCTTTTACCGCTGGAGAAAAAATAGCCACGGTTTATCCGTTTTGGAAGGCTATTAAGCCTGGAGAAATTACCGAAGGATCTTTAGATGTCACCATCCCAAGGATGGCTGTCAAGGAAAAGGCCCTGGGAAAGATAGAAATGAACCTGGTCTATGTCCCGTCTCCTCTTAAACGGGAGACGTTAACTCTATCCGAAAAAGTAGAATAATCCGTAATAGGGGCCATCAAGGGCAGAGTCATTTGGGCTCCGCCTTATTCGAACGAAGTTCCCGAACCTCAAATCTTTGGAGGAATTTATGAAAATGAATTTGCTAAAGTGCCCATAGTGAGCCTCCAAAGAGGAAAAAAATCTCTTTGGGGGCTCATGGGTGGATTCTGGCAAGGGTCCGATTGTCGTTTGGCCAAAGGCAATTGTCTAATTCAATTAAGAATGTCACCATAATTCAGGGAGGGTCTATGAAACCGGTAAATTCAGGAAAAGTAAAGTTTGGAGTTTGGGGCCTTATTGTTGGGGCAGTCATCGTGATGACCATCGGCTTTGCGTGGGGGGGGTGGACAACCCAGAGCACTGCCCAAAAGATGTCCGACGAGGCGGTCCTGGCGAGTCAGGCGGCGATCTGCGTTGCCCAATTTATGAGGCAATCAAACTCTGGAGAGAGGCTGACAGAATTAGGGAAAGTAGACTCCTGGAAGAGATCTGAATACATTGAAAAAGGGGGCTGGGATAAAATGCCCGGGCAAGAAAAGGCGGGCTCTTCCGTATCACAGGCATGCGCCAAGGGGCTTGACGTCCTGGTCGGCAAATGAAATGACTACGTGGGCGGCTAAAGGTGATCATCGCCCCCTCACCCTCCCCTCTCCCCCGAATGGGGGGGGAGGACCGGGGTGAGGGGGGGAATTTTCCCGAGAACTTGTCTGTTCAAATATGGACCCTTTAGTAAGGGGGTTACCTTTTCGTTCTTCTGGCTAGAAAGGATGGGAAAACTTTTCAAGAAGAAAAGAAAACGAAATATTTCGAGGAATATTTTGAATCGGCTGTTGGTTCTGTTGCTTAAGGGAATTAAGTGATTGGCCACAAAAAGGAAGCCAAGGGGAGACGTATGCAGGAATCAAAGGAATGGACATATGGGAAGTCAAGGAAAAGACGCAGGCTAAGGGTTGTCATCCCGGCCTATCCCGCTTTCAACATCTATTCTCGTGTCGCCCGCGTTACGACGGCCCTTGGACCGATCAGCGTTGCCACGTCCGTTCATGAGATGGAAGGATGGGATGTAGAGGTCATCGATGAGAATAATTATCAGGGATCCGCGCCCAGGAATGGGTTGGGGCTGCCAGACCATGAAACCCTGCAGAAGTTGAGGCCGGCGGATGTCGTGGGATTCTATGGCGGGTTGACCAGCACGATTCCCCGGCTGTATGAACTCGCCCGGTTCTACCGGGAAAGGAGGGTAACGACTCTGGCGGGCGGACAGCACTTCATCGCGGAGAATATTGCCGAGGCGTTGCATAACGGGATTGATGCCGTCGTGATGGGGGAAGGAGAAGAAACGATCAAGGAACTGCTTTATGCCTTCGAGGGCCGGCTCCAGCGAGATCATATTCGAGGCATCGCTTATCTGAAAAACGGTCAGGTCGTCCAGACCGAGGGGCGGGACCCCTTAGCCGAATTTGACCATCTTCCCCTTCCGGATTTTTCGCTGGTGCGTTACGCGAAGATTCGTCTTTTTCCCGTAGGACGTGTTCGCGGATGCGGGATGGACTGTGAGTTTTGCACCGTCAAAGGCAAGCCCCGCTATGCGACTCCCGAACGCTTATTGGCGCAAATTACTTCCCTATGGGAGACCTTTGGAGCCAAGCGGTTTTTCATTGTCGACGATCTTTTTGGCCAAGACAGGCTGGAAACCCTACGCCTCTGCCATCTTCTGCACGATTACCAGATAACGATCAAAAAACGGTTCGAACTGACCGTTCAGATCCGCCTGGATAAGGGAAAAGATCAAGACCTGCTTCAAGCCATGCGCGCGGCGGGAATCAATGTGGTCGCCATAGGATTTGAATCCCCCATTCCCGAAGATCTGCAAGCAATGGACAAGCATTTGAAGCCGGAAGATATGATCTCCTTATCCCGGTTGTATAATCAGGCTGGATTCCTGATCCACGGGATGTTCATTTTTGGTTATCCCCTTGAGAAAAGCGCGCTCATTCGAATACCGGCCCAAGAACGGGAAAGATATTTTCGGAGATTCATCAAACAGGCCAAGATAGACACGATCCAGGTTCTGCTTCCGGTCCCCATACCCGGCACGGAGCTGACCCAGAGACTCAAGGAAGAGAACAGAGTGTTTTCCAAAGAGAGCCTCGGGTGGGAGTACTATGACGGAAACTTTCCTCTCTTTGTTCCCGACGAGCCGATGACTCCAGAAGAAATGCAGCACTCGATCCAGGTGATTATGGGACGATTCTATCGATTTTGGCATATGTTCCATGTCGGCCTGAACATTCTTTCCTTTCCAGTAGTCTTCTTGTACCTCCACGATATCCAGAGGGGATGGTGGAAATGGTATCGCGGATGGCGGAATAATCTGAGAAAATTCGGGGGCTGGATGATATTCCGTGGCTTCTTAAATGAGTTGCGCCGGGATAATTTCTTTGACAAGCTTGGCGAGGCCAAAAGACAACTAGCCTATGCCTCTCGGCCCCGGCAACATGGAAAGGAGGCCAGGATTTAGAGTCTTGGTACTTCTATAAACCATTAACCAAGAAAGGAAAGAGTAACCATGAAAATCAGACCACTTCAAGATCGGGTTATCGTCAAACGGGTTGAAGAAGAAGACAAGACGAAAGGGGGAATCATTATCCCCGACACGGCCAAAGAGAAGCCCATGGAAGGTAAAATCATCGCCGTGGGGAAGGGGAAGGTCCTGGAGGACGGGAAGATTCATCCTCTTGATGTGAAGGCGGGCGACCGGGTTCTCTTCGCCAAATACTCGGGCACGGAAGTGAAGATTGATGGGGAAGAACATCTGATCATGCGGGAAGACGACATTTTAGGCGTGATCGAAAAATAATCAACCGGATAAAATAGAGGAGGAATGAAAAGATGTCAGCTAAAGAAATTCGTTATGAGCAGAAGGCCCGGGAATCTCTCCTTAGGGGCGTGAATATCCTGGCCGATGCCGTGAGAGTGACCCTGGGACCAAAGGGCCGGAATGTAATCCTGGATAAGAGCTTCGGGGCTCCCACCATTACCAAAGACGGGGTTACCGTAGCCAAAGAGATTGAGCTGGAAGATAAGTTTGAGAACATGGGCGCCCAGATGGTCCGGGAAGTTGCTTCCAAGACATCGGACATAGCCGGCGACGGGACCACCACGGCCACTGTATTGGCCCAGGCGATCTACCGGGAAGGGTCCAAGCTGGTGGCAGCGGGTCATAACCCCATGGATTTGAAGAGAGGGATCGAAAGAGGTGTGGCGGTCGTGGGCGAAGAGCTCAAAAAACTCTCCAAGCCCACCAAGGAGCAGAAGGAAATCTCCCAGGTAGGGACAATCTCAGCCAATAATGATGCGGACATCGGGAATATCATTGCTGACGCCATGGCCAAGGTCGGAAAAGAGGGGGTCATCACCGTTGAGGAAGCCAAGTCCATGGAGACCACCCTGGACATCGTGGAAGGCATGCAGTTCGACCGCGGGTATATCTCCCCCTATTTTGTGACCAATCCGGAGAAGATGGAAGTGGTCCTGGAAGACGCTCTGATCCTCATCAACGAGAAAAAGATCAGCAGCATGAAAGACCTTCTTCCCGTTTTGGAACAGATTGCCAAGATGGGCAAGCCTCTTCTGATCATCGCCGAGGAAGTGGAAGGCGAGGCCCTGGCCACCCTGGTGGTGAATAAACTCCGGGGAACCCTCAAGGTGGCGGCGGTGAAAGCCCCGGGGTTCGGGGACCGCCGGAAAGCCATGCTGGAAGACATCGCCACCCTGACCGGAGGGCAGATGATCTCTGAAGAGATGGGAGTGAAACTGGAGTCGATCCCCCTCAAGGACCTGGGGAAAGCCAAACGGATCACCATCGATAAAGACAACACCACGATCGTCGAGGGCGCCGGGGATTCCAAGGGGATCGAAGGCCGGGTAAAACAGATCCGGGCGCAGATCGAAGAGACGACCTCTGATTACGACCGGGAGAAACTGCAGGAGCGGCTGGCGAAGTTGGTCGGCGGTGTCGCGGTGATCAACGTCGGCGCGGCCACCGAGTCGGAGATGAAAGAGAAGAAGGCCCGGGTGGAAGATGCCCTGAACGCAACCCGCGCGGCCGTGGAAGAAGGGATCGTTCCGGGGGGCGGCGTGGCCTACCTTCGAAGCATACCGGCCCTGGATAAGCTGAAACTGTCCGAGGCCCAGCAGTTCGGCGTGAGTATCCTGAAGAAGTCCCTGGAGGAGCCCATGCGCTGGATCGCCCAGAATGCCGGGTTTGAGGGCTCCATTGTGATCGAGAAGGTAAAGAATGAGAAGGGGAATTATGGCTTCGACGCCCAAAAGGAAGAGTACACCGACATGGTGAAAGCCGGGATTATCGACCCCACCAAAGTGGTGCGGATTGCGTTGCAGAATGCCGCTTCCGTGGCCTCTTTGTTACTCACCACCGAGGCTATGGTAGCGGAGAGGCCCAGAGAGAAAGAAAAATATCCGTCCATGCCTCCCGGGGGCGGTGGAATGGGTGGAATGGGTGGAATGGAAGGGATGTATTAGGAACCTGGCGAAAAAAGCCAATCCTCATTTCCGCGAAAGCCGGAATCCGTAAACCTTAAAGAATGGATTCCCGCTTTCGTTTTCCCGGGAATGGCAGAGTGGTTCCATGATTGATTCATCAGGCCATAATTGTTTTGGACTTTCCAAATGGCCTCCCACCGTCCCCTCACCCTCCCCTCTCCCGCGAAAGCGGGGGAGAGGGCCAGGGTGAGGGGGAATTTCGAAGAACTTGTCTGCCCAATTATGGACTCCTTAGTATTTCGAAAAGACCTTCAATCCTGAAAGATCAGGGTCAGAAATGGCTCCGCCCCTTTATGCAGATTCCACCCACCGTGAGTTCGATTAACGCCTGATGGATTTCGGGGCCCGCCGATGGAGGGCCAAAACCATGACCCAATCGAAAAGCTTTCCTTGTCCGAGCTCACGACTTTCAGAGCTGATTACCTCAACCCAGAGTTGGCTTTCGCGCGAGGGTTTTAAGTGGCAGAAGCTTAGGACGGAAGATGGCGGCACTTTGCTTCAAATCGAAAAGATTGGAGGATGGCGCAAATTTTTCGGAATGTCCACAGCACTTAACATTGTATTTCATCAAATTGAGAACACGGTGAACGTGGAAATTGGTGCTGGAAGATGGATGGATAAGGCTACTACAAGCGCTGTCGCCTACTTCCTTATCTGGCCTTTGGCATTGACTGCGGGGGTCGGTGCCTGGCAACAGATAAAGATGCCCCAGCGTGTCTTCGAGCATGTTGCCAGATTTTTAAGCCCGTACGCGCATCCAACCGACAATACCTAAAATAGCACGCTTGAAAGGAAAAACCTATTCAACGACTCAAGTGGATCTTCTTGAAATCAAAGATCGGGAAAACGAAGCGGGTCAGCAGCTGTCTAATCGGCCAGGAGACTCGCGGGGGCCCTCACCCAATGCAACCCCTCCGGCGCATTATTCCGCTATGGTTCTTCCTTTTCTGGCGTCTACCTATCGTGGGCCAGGCCGTTGACTCTTCCCCTTGCCATCCGATGAAGTATTCCCCTACATATAGCTTGCCTAAAATACATTATCTTTTCTCTAAAAATACAGGCAGTACCCCATTAATTTCCTCATGGGCGATAGCTAAATAATTATCTTACAATTGTCGGGATTTCCTGGTGATAAAGCGGGTGAAATCGCCCGCGGGGTCAAAGGGGTCAAATCCGTAAAGAATAATCTGAACGTGAAGAAATAGGCGACGGGGATTCTTTCCCGGAAAGAACCTGGCGGCCGCTATCGACCCGGAATCATGAATTTCTGATAAGGCCGAGGAGGAAAACCCTCCTCGGGCCAAATTCAAAGAAAGCCCCGGCGGCCATCGCCATCGTGACCATCTTCCTTAGAATCATTCGCGGGCCAAAACTCCTATGACCCTTTCGTGGGGCCTGGTATCAAAATCAAAAGGAGAGTCTCCATGATTAGAGCGGTTTCGCTGGCAATCCTTGCCGGAGGTATCCTTCTCACGATCTTTGGCATCTCTGCGTCAAAATCATTCAGCTCCGACATTTCCCGATTTTTCACCGGCTCACCGACCGATAAGGCGATATGGATGCTGGTTGGCGGTGTTGTGGCGATCGTTATCGGGCTGGTGGGACTGTTGCGTGGATCAAAGAAAAATTAGGAGTGTTGGCCTACTTCTATAAACGAAAGCCCCTCGCTAGAAGCCGGCTTCTAAAATTGGAAATATCGAACCAATGGATAACCATGGGAAACGCACGGCCAAGGCCGCCGCACTATTGAATCTGGCCAGCTTTATCATCGTGGTGGCAGGGATGAAGGCGGCCAGCTCCCTTCTGGTTCCTTTTTTTGTGGCGGTGTTCATTGCGGTCATTTGCGCGCCGCCGATGTTCTGGCTGCAACGCAAGGGTGTGCCAAAAGTGCCGGCACTTATGATCATTCTGGTAGCCATCCTCCTTGTAGGATTCCTCTTCGGGGCATTGATAGGTTCTTCGCTGACTAATTTCTTGAGTTCCCTTCCCGGCTATCAGGAGCGATTATCGGACCATATTGCCACTTTCATAAGCTGGCTGCACGAAAAGGGGGTTAACATTCCCCAAAAAGAGGTGCCGGGTATTTTCAACCCGGGATGGGTTATGAGCTTGGCAGGGAGTATATTATCAGCCCTGAGCAGTATCCTCGCCAATGCGCTTCTGATTCTGCTTACGGTCGTCTTCATCCTTCTGGAGGCGACAGATTTTCCGAAAAAGTTGCGGGCGGTATTAAAGAACCCGGAGAGGTCGCTGTCCAACATTGAGAAATTCAGCCAGAGCGCCAAGCGCTATCTGGTCATTAAAACCCTGATCAGCGGCGCTACCGGCCTCGTGATTTGGCTCTGGCTTTTGATTCTGGGCGTAGAGTATCCGGTGCTCTGGGGAATGCTCTCCTTTCTGCTGAACTATGTGCCCAATATTGGCCCCCTCATTGCTGCCTTGCCTGTCGCCCTTCTGGCTCTCGTCCAGTTAGGGGTGGGATCTGCTCTTCTAACCGTCCTCGGCTTTGTTGTCGTGCATATTGTCATAGGAAATCTCATAGAACCAAGGCTGATGGGAAAAGGGTTGAGTTTATCGACGCTGGTGGTCTTCCTTTCATTGGTCTTCTGGGGATGGGTTCTGGGGCCGATCGGGATGATCCTCTCCGTGCCCATGACCAGCCTTGTCAAAATCGGGCTGGAAAGTTATGAAAACACCCGGGGGCTCGCCATCATGCTGGGATCCGATACCGGGGATTGAGTGGATCCATTTCAACAGCAAAGCACTGGGAGGTTCTGAGTGAGGGGTACATATTCGTCAGGCCATAATTGACTAAACACCGAAAGCTAAATCCCTCCTCGCCTCCCTTTACAAAAGGGAGGAATTCCCCTCTTTGGAAAAGAGGGGCTAGGGGAGATTTCGCAAGGATATATCGAGTCATTATGGACCCATTTTAGTAACCCCACGGATATTAAAGATGGGGGGAGGAAGATGGAGACCATGAATGAGTCAATCCATCGGAAATCCGCCATGGCCCTCAAGTTTAAGAATACGAAGACGGGGCTCCCCATGGGAGTTTGGTGGGCCGGGTTGTTTGTAGCCCTATTGATCAATCTCACCCCCTCGCCTTTGCCCAATCCTCATGCCCGGGAATTCACGTGCAAGTACTGAACATTCGAAATAGCGCGGGAACCGTAGATTGCGCGCTTTTCGACTCGCCTGCTGGTTTTCCCATTGAGGCTCTGCTCTCGGCAACGAATGTTGTGGTAATAAAAGTCCGGAAGACGCACGCGTGTTGCGACTTTGAAGACATCCCCCCGGGAACGTATGCGCTGGCAGTCATTCATGATGAAAATATGAATGGCAAGCTGGACACCAATTTTCTGGGGATCCCAAAAGAAGGTTACGGTTTCTCAAACGGAGCAAAAAGCTTGCTTGGTGCGCCTTCGTTCTCCGCCGCCAGTTTCGAGTACGACGGGGGAACGCTGGATCTGACGATCAGCTTGCATTACTAAGCGCCCTTTTCTGGCTCTCCTCAAAGTATCCTGCGAACCCGGCGGTGGAAAAGGTCTTGTGTTCAACCCATTCACCAAAAACCAACCCTCCTGGCTTGATTCGGCATGCGCATAGTGTAGCTTTAGGGGTGCCATCGTGCTGAATCGTGTATGGAATCATTAGAGGCGCGGGGTCCTATTGGCTGGGATCGATTTTCCCCGTTCCAGTAAAGAGGCGATTTCAGCTCCGAACAGGAAGATGGCCGAAATATAATAAATCCATAGAAGGAAAATGGCTAAGGTGCTTAAAGAACCATAGAGCATCGAGAATCTCCCCAGGTGCAAGATATACCAACCAAACAATTGTTTGGCAACCTCCCATAAAATGCTGGCAACGAAAGTTGCCTTGAGCGCAATCATGGAGTGTATTCTTTTATTGGGGACGATCTTGTAAATCAAGAAAAACATGCAAAACGTAAAAAGGAATGGGATGAGGTACTTCAGGATGGGATGAAAGATGAAGCCAATATCCAGCGGAAACTTGAACAGGTAACCCTGGAAGAGGGTAATCACGGAGCTGAGGACCACACTCATCAACAGGAGCGTTCCAGCCAGAAAGAGCATGAAAAAATCGATGGCCTTCCCCAGGACAAGGCTTCGATCTTTTTCGACTCGGAAGATAATATTGAGGGCGCTGCCTAAAGAACTAAAAACCCAGGTGGAGGTCCAGAGTAATCCACCCATACCCAATATGCCGACAATCCGCCGATCCCTGCACGATTGCCAAGATGTTCTTCCTGATCTTTGGATCCAGGGATGGGAACATATCCTTCAGATATTCGCTAATACGATTTAAAACCTCTTGATCGCTGGAAAGATAAGTACCGATAAGCGCCAACACCAGTAAGAGGAGCGGAATTATGCAAAGGAGAAAGGCGAAGGCGATTCCCGAAGAGAGCAGAAAACAATGGTCTTCGTTAAACCTCTTCAAAGCATCCAGGAAGAGGCGGAATTTGCTGAAAACCCTTTCTTCCCACTTGGCCAATCCTGAGGTCTTCATGATGGACGTCCCCACGGTATACGGAAGATGGGCGCATCTGGGATATCCCGGGGAAGGGGGAGAATACTCAGACCCATCCCCATTTTGGCAAGTTCAAAGACAGGCGCTGCTCGGCCATTTCATAACTTCGGAACGATGGAGGAAGGTAATTTGTTCTCAACGAATCATAACCCTATTTTATCAAAGACTGCCCTGGATGAGTACTCTTTCATCATCCCTGAAATCCTGGGGATATCAGTGTCAGGGATGGTTTCTTCCAATGAAAACATCAATGGTAATGGCTTCCTCCTCGGTGGAATGAATACTTTGAACCCGATCTGACCAATGATTCGCGGAAGGAGGGGCAGAGCCCCATAAGGGCAAATTTAGGAGTAGAGCGAAGGATGCCGATGAATGAAGCTCGTGAATCTTTGAGATGCTCGGCGGTATTCGCAGCTGGGGTGCAAGATTGATTCGGGAGGATGTATCCGGGATGCATTCACTAAGGGCAAGCATAACCGGGGGAAAATGTGCCTCTGACTGACAAAAAACCCATCCCCACGGAAAACTTCAGGACGAATTGGAAAACGTTTCTTCTCTATGGTTTGATGCTCCTGCTTTTCGGTCTTCTCCTCTATTATTACCGGGAAGTCTATGAATGCTTCTTTCAAGGGTGGCACTTCTTTGGCAATAGGGAGCGGGTAAACAAGTTCATTAGCTCTTTCGGCTCTTATGCCCCTCTGGTCTTCATTGGATTCCAAATCCTGCAGGTCCTCGTGGCGCCCATTCCGGGTGAGTTCACCGGCTTCGTCGGAGGGTACCTGTTTGGCAACGTCCTGGGTCTCATCTACTCCACGGTGGGCCTGTCCTTGGGTTCACTTTTTGCTTTTTTGATCGCCCGGCGCCTGGGAATGCCCTTTGTCCGCCGGTTTATGGGACAGGAGCTCATGGGGAAATTCGAATACCTCGTAGAACGTCATGGAGCCTTTTTTACATTTATTCTCTTCCTCATCCCCGGCATCCCCAAAGACTCTCTGTGCTACCTATTGGGTCTGAGCCCCATGCATGTATTTACCTTCCTGGTGATCTCCTGCGTCGGCCGAATCCCGGGAACGCTGCTTTTGACAATGCAAGGCAGTTCCGTCCGTTCTGAGCATTACCGGGCCTTTTTTGTGGTTCTGGGGCTGGTCCTCCTTCTCATTGTCCTCGCGGTCATTTATCGAGACCGAATCGAGAACTTATTGAAGCATAAAAAATCCTAGTCTCCGAGAAAACCACTAGGGTTGTGAACTGCTAACTCGAAAATATACTTTGAGGTAGAAATTGTGAATGCCAAATCGATCGAGAGGAATCTCAACCACATTTCCAGAGATTCCCGAAGGGAAGGAAACTAAGAGGGGATATTCCCCTGCAACAATGCCCCTTCCATCGCAACGCCAACATTCGAAAGGTCCTACCCCGCCGCGACCATGGCAGGCCGGGCATTTGAATTGAGATGGAATGAATACCCGAACCTGACCTCCTCTAAGGGCTTCTTCCGGAGACAGGATAATTTCAACATTCAGGCTCTCGATGGTTTCCGCCTTGGGACGGGTGAGAAGGGTAAAGTTGCTCCATAAACGGTCAAAAAGTTGCTCAAATGAAGGCTGGATGGTTTGGAAGGAATGGGTTAAGGATACTTCCCCAAGATCCACTTTTTTTTCGGGTGCGAGCGACTCCACTGGGGTTTTTGAGGGTTAGATTTAAAGGTTTTCTCCTGCCAGGCAATGCCTCATCATAGGCCTTTCGACGCCGCTCATCGGTTAATGTAGAATATGCCTTCTGGATTCTAAGGAAAATTTCTCTGTCGTGTTCGAGGAGATCTGGAATAACTCTGAAACTAATTTCCGGTAGGCGGATTCGATCAAATCCATCGATGCATCTGATTCAAGACCGAGGAGGGAATAAAGATCTCTTTTCATAAAGCCTCCTTCCATTCCTTCCAAAATCCTTTCCTGCCAGTAGACCAAAAGGATTCCTCGCTTAAACCACCTCCTCTCAATCCTGATTCATTATATCCATTTTTGGGGCTCATTTTACATCGGGGAGGAACTCTTTAATAAGAATGCGTTTCTTATAGAATTATTTTCATTAAATGTCACGACCTTGCAGAGAGCCAGTCCGGTTATTAAAAAGATAGATAATTTCTTTAGGAAGGGATGGGGAAGATTGAAAATGATGGCAAGTTGGCAGGGCACTCTTATGAACCGGTCTTTTGATCCCTTTTTATTCACGGACACCCGTGACAAGAGAATAAACCGATAACTCCCTATGAAACTTAAAAGTTCACCTTCCGGCTCATGGCTGCGGATGATTTCGCTGATCTTGTCGGCGCGAATCTGCATCGCCATCGCTCACTCTTTATGTAGGTTCTCTTGCAGTTTCGCAATCTGGGCCTTGAGGCTCCCGTCGTACACGACATTACCGATTTTCGCCAAAAACCCACCGATCAAGGAAGGATCTTTTTCTAAGGAAAGGATGACCTCTTTGCCGGTCAAAGACTCAATCTGCCTTCTTTATCTCCTGCACCAGATCGGAGCGAAGCTCCAGGGGAATCACCAGGGTGGTCCGGGTACGCCCGGCCACCTCATCCCCGAGGTCCCGATAGATCTTGGTGATCTCGAAGAAAAGATCAATCCGTTTCTTCTGGATCAGAAGCTCGATGAATTTCATGGTCGTCGTGGCCAGGCCGAGCCTTTCACCGATCTTTCCGGCGATCGCCTTACGGGTAGACTTCGGAAATGAGGGACTCCAGAGCGCGACTCGGAGTTCCTTGTTTTCCCTGAGCAGATCCGCCATTTTATTCAAATCTTGCCCCAGGGCTTCATAATTCCCATCCTGTAAGCCGATTTCCAAAAGGGCCTTCGCATATTTTTTGGCAATGGTTAAGCTGATCATCTGAGTTCCCTCCTCTTGGCAATGTACTCCCGTCCTTCCAGATTCATCGACTTCGCTTTGACCCTATTGCCCTGGGGAAAAACGCTCCAATAAAAACCAAGCCCGGAAACGGTTGTTTACCCTTGGACCCAAAGCTAAAGCTGGATCTGAGCGCCAAGTTCCACAACGCGGTTTGCGGGTAAACCGAAATATGCCGCCGGGGTTCCGGCGTTTCTCGACATAAAGGCAAAGAGTACTTTACGCCAGCGCATCATCTTCGAATCACCCGTGGTAAACAACGACACTCTCCCCAGGTAGTAGGTCGTCTCTGCCTCGTCAATCGGAAGTCCTAGATTGGAGGCCAGCTTCATGATCTCCGGCACATTGGGCCTTTGCATATAGCCATTGTGGGCTACAACCCGATAGAAGCCCCGCCCCAAATCCTCTACTTTCACCCTTTCACTGGCCGGTACAGTGGGGATGTCTGTGGGGAGGATCGAAAGGAGCACGACCTTCTCATGCAAAATTTTATTATGTTTGAGATTTTGTAAAAGGACAGGGGATGTCCCCTCAGGGGTAAGCGTCATGAAAACTGCCGTGCCTTGTACCCGCGGAAGTTTTTGCCTGGCAACATCATCGAGAAAAAGTTTCAGGGGAATCTTGGTTTCAAACTTATGGATGAGCTCAGAACGCCCTTTTCTCCAGGTGGTCATGGCGATCGTGAAGAGCGCGGCCGCAAGAAGGGTGAACCAGCCTCCGTCCTTGACCTTGAGGAGATTGGCTCCGAAGTAGGATATATCAAAGACGAGGAAGACGGTAACCAGAGGAACCGCCATCCAGAGGGACCATCTCCACACACGGGTAATCACGATAAGATATAAAATGGAGGTGATGGTCATGGTTCCCGTGACGGCGATTCCATAGGCCCCCGCGAGGCTGCTGGATTCACCGAAACCGATCACAACCCCCAAACAGGCAATCATCAGGGCATAGTTCACTGCCGGCATATAGATCTGGCCCCGAATCACACGGGAAGTGTGCACGATCAGAAAATGCGGGCAAAACCCAAGTTCAATGGCCTGCTGGGTGAGGGAAAAGACGCCGGAAATCAACGCCTGGGAGGCGATCACCGTAGCGATCGTGGAAAGACCCACCATGGGATAAAGGATAGGCCTTGGGACTAAACCATAAAAAGGGTTGACATTCAGTTCGGGATGACCCAGAAGGAGGGCTCCCTGACCAAAATAGTTGAAAAGGAGAGCGGGGAAAACAAGGCCCATCCAGGAAAGGCGGATGGCTTTCCGTCCAAAGTGCCCCAGATCTGCATAGAGTGCTTCGGCCCCTGTTAAACAGAGCACAACCGAGCCGAAAACGACGAATGCGTGGAGCTTATTGTCGGCAAAGAATTTGTAGGCATAAACCGGGTGAATGGCGAGTAAGATACGGGGTTCCTGAAAAATCTGGCCAAGCCCCAGAGCGGCGATCGATGCAAACCATAGCGTCATGACCCGGCCGAAAATCTTCCCAATGCCCGCGGTTCCCCAGTGCTGTGAAAGAAAGAGCAAAAAGAGGACTACGCAGGTGAGGGGCAATACGATCGGTGTCGCCGCCTGGGTGGCAACCTCGAGACCCTCGATGGCCGAAAGGACCGAGATCGCCGGCGTGATGATGCCATCTCCATAAAGGAGCCCCGCACCAAGAATCCCGGCAAATACCAAGCCTGCACGCAGGCGGGGCGATACGTTTCTGCCGCCAGACGATATTAGCCCAAGGAGTGCGAAAATGCCCCCTTCCCCGTGATTATCCGCCAGGAGAATGAAGAATCACATATTTGATACTCACGACAATGGTCAGGGACCAAAAGACAAGGGACATGACCCCAAAGATGTTCCCCTGAGTCAGGGCAATGGCATGATGCCCGTGAAAACACTCCCTGATTGCGTAGAGCGGGCTGGTCCCTATATCGCCATAAACCACACCCAGGGCACCGAGGGCGAGCATAAGAGGGTCGGGTTCTTGAGCCTGCGCTGTTCGGATTCCGTTCCATCGTGTGGAAATGGTGCCCCTATCGCCAGGGTAGGAAAAGAATGAAGTCTGTTTCGGGAGATTCTGAATGTAAGAATATTAGGGCGCCTGCATGACGTTGTCAAGCCGCTTTCTCGATGGAAAATCCATAGATTCTTTGAGCATGGGTTATGAAAAAATCAAATAGGCGCAGCGTATTCCCGGGCAGCTGCCGGGTAAAAGTGGAGAGTGAATTGGGTTTGTTGTTTAGCGACGAATTTCAAACGAGTAATGAATCGTAATCATCGATGGTCTATGCTACACTATGAAATCGTTATTTCGGCCTTCCTTCGATTGAGATTGATTACGAAATTCAACATTTCGGATTGCTCCTCTTTCGACCACCGTCATTGGTTAACTTTCAAAAAAGCTTCCTGAAATAAGCAATAAGGAGAGCTCAAGTTTGCAGCTTAGCAGCAGGATCATTCACAAATCCTTGATCCGTTGGGGGGAACGCCTTCGCGGGAACGGCCTGGCCAAAAAATTCGCCGGTACCGAGCCGCCGTTGCGATCGGAACTGTTCAGCAGCGACCAGATGAAGCAGCATGGCAAAGCCCTGGCGGAATCGCATACGCTGGCTTTGGGACGCGCTCCGGACCAGCTTCTGACGCGGCTGGCGGAGAACGAAGGCGTCCTCATTGGGGCCTGCAATCTTTTGACCGCGGCGGTCAAGTCGAACCGCCGGATTGCGCCTGCCGGGGAATGGCTGCTCGACAACTTCTATCTCATCGAAGAACAGATTCGCACGGCCAGGCGACACTTGCCCAAGGGTTACAGCCGGGAACTGCCGCGCTTACTGAAGGGCCCGTCGGCCGGGCTTCCGCGCGTGTATGACCTCGCGCTGGAGACGATCTCGCACGGCGATGGACGGATCGACCTGGAAAGCCTCAGCAGTTTCGTAGCCGCCTACCAGACGGTGACCGTCCTGAAATTGGGCGAACTATGGGCCATCCCCATCATGCTGCGCCTGGCCCTGATCGAGAATCTCCGCCGCGTTGGCGCCCGGATCGCCGCCGACCGGGTTGACCGAAACCGCGCCGACTACTGGGCGGACCAGATGACGGAAACCGCCGAGAAAAACCCGCAGAACCTGATTCTCGTCATCGCGGATATGGCGCGGTCGAGCCCGCCGCTGGTAAGCTCGTTTGTCGCCGAATTGGCCCGCCGGTTGCAGGGACAAAGCCCCGCTTTGGCCCTGCCGCTCACCTGGATTGAGCAGCGGCTCTCCGAGTCAGGCCTGACGATTGCGCAATTGGTGCAGTCGGAGAACCGGCAACAGGCCGCCGATCAGGTTTCCATGAGCAACAGCATCGGCAGCCTCCGATTTCTGGGGGCGATGGACTGGCGCGAGTTCGTCGAGACGATGAGCGTTGTCGATCGGACCTTGCGTGAGGATCCTGGCGGAGTCTACGACAAGATGGATTTTGCCACCCGGGACCGCTACCGTCACGTAGTGGAAAAAATAGCGAAGAGCAGCCGGCTATCCGAAAGCGAGGTGGCCCGCGAAGCGATCCAATTTGCCCGCGAGGGCGCAGCCAAGAATGACGGCGACGATCGAGCAGCCCATGTCGGGTTCTACCTGATCGACAGGGGATTGCCGCAGCTCGAACGAAGGGCGGAGGTGCGCCGATCTCCCCTTGAGGCTCTTCGGCTGTTAAGCCTTCGGTTTCCTTTGCTCTTCTATCTGGGCATCGATCACGCTGATTACGGCTATCTTCTCCGGAGGTTTGTTGGCCAAGGCGCATGCCGGCGCGGTCCAGGACTGGCATCTCGTGCTGATCGGGCTCCCCCTGCTCCTGTGCGGAAGTCATCTGGCGGTGGCGCTGGTGAACTGGCTGGCGACGTTGCTGGCAACGCCGCATTTGCTGCCGCGAATGGACTTTTCCGGAGGAATTCCTCCGGAATCGCGCACCCTGGCGGTGATCCCGACGATGCTCACGAGCGCGCAAAACGTCGAGGATCTGGTCGAGGCGCTGGAAGTTCGGTTTCTGGCGAATCGGGACGAGCACCTGCACTTCGGTCTGCTGACGGATTTCGGGGACGCACCGGAGGAAACCCTTCCGGAGGACGAACCGCTGTTGCGGCTGGCCCGGAAGAGAATCGAAGAGTTGAACGAAAAGTATGGGGGCCCCAAGGCCGACACGTTCTTCCTCTTTCACCGTCCGCGCCGCTGGAATCCGCGGGAGCGGATTTGGATGGGTTACGAGCGCAAGCGAGGAAAGCTGGCGGAATTGAATTCGCTTCTGCGCGGCGGCTCAAGAGATCGCTTCTCCCTCCTCGTCGGCGATACTTGCCGTCCTATCGAACGTGAAATACGTGATCACCCTGGACACGGATACGCAGCTCCCCCGCGATTCGGCCTGGCAATTTGTGGGGGCCATGGCGCACCCGCTGAATCGGCCGCGGTACGACGAAGACAAACAGCGGATCGGTGAGGGGTACGGCATCCTTCAGCCCCGCGTGGCCGTGAGCCTGCCGGGCGCGAACCGGTCGCGATACGCGCAGTTGTTCGGGAGTGAGCCGGGCATCGACCCGTATACCCGGGTGGTCTCCGACGTCTACCAGGACGTGTTCCGCGAAGGCTCCTTCATCGGCAAGGGGATCTATGATGTCGATGCCTTCGAGCGGGCCCTCAAGGGGAGGTTTCCCGAGAACCGGATCCTCAGCCATGACCTGGTGGAGGGATGCTACGCACGGGCGGGGCTGCTCAGCGATGTGCTGTTGTACGAGGAATATCCATCCCGCTACAGCGCGGACGTGAGCCGGCGGCACCGCTGGATTCGCGGGGATTGGCAAATTGCCCGCTGGCTGCTGCCGGGCGTTCCCGGCCTCGAGGGAAGGCGCCGGAAGAATCCGCTCTCCGGGCTGTCCCGATGGAAGATTTTCGACAATCTTCGCCGGAGCCTCGTGCCGGCGGCGTTGACCCTGCTGTTGCTCCTCGGCTGGACCCTCTTGTCGCCGCCCTGGTTATGGACCCTGGCCGTGATCGGAACCATCCTGATTCCTCCCTGGATGGCCTCTATTCTGGATCTGTTTCAGAAGCCGGGCGATATGCTGCTGCGCCAGCATCTTGCCGCCGCGGTACGCTCGGCCGGGCGGCACTCCGCTCAGGCGGCCTTTACGCTCGCGTGTCTCCCCTACGAGGCTTTTTTCAGTCTGGATGCGATTGGGCGCACGGTCTGGCGGATGTGGGTCACCCACAAACGACTTCTGGAATGGAATCCGTCGGGCAACCCGGATCGCAAAAGCCGCACGGATCTCGCCGCCTCCTGGCGGACGATGTGGATCGCCCCCGTCATTGCCACTGCCGCGGTGATTTATCTGACGCTTTCGAGGCCGGCCGCGCTGGGCGTGGCCGGGCCCATACTGGGCCTCTGGTTTGCCTCTCCCGCTATCGCGTGGTGGATCAGCCGGCCGCTCGCTCGCCGCGCAGCCAGGCTAACGGCTGACCAGACCCTCTTTCTCCAGAAACTTTCCCGAAAGACCTGGGCGTTCTTCGAGACTTTCGTCGGCCCGGAAGATCATTGGCTGCCGCCTGATAACTATCAGGAGCATTCCGCTCCCGTGGTCGGTCATCGCACGTCGCCCACCAACATGGGACTTGCGCTGCTCGCGAATTTGTCCGCCTACGACTTCGGCTACATTCCGGCCGGACAACTCATCGAGCGCACGGCGAATGCCTTCCACACCATGGAAGCCTTGGAACGCCACCAGGGCCACTTCTACAACTGGTACGACACGCAGTCTCTGAAACCGCTGCAACCCACTTATATTTCGACGGTGGACAGCGGAAACCTCGCAGGCCATCTGCTGACCTTGCGGCCGGGCCTGCTCGCACTTCCCGATCACAAGATCCTGGGAGCGCGATTGTTTGACGGGCTCGGCGACACCCTGCGGATTCTCGTGGACGCTGCGGGAGAAACCGCTCCAGCCCGGCTCGTTCAACTCCAGAAGGATCTGGCATCGGCATCCGCCTCCGGGCCAACTTCACTCGGAGCGGCACGGCAGTACCTTGGCCAGCTGGCTGCATCCGCCGCGGAGGTGGTGGGCAGCCTCGATGCGGACCCCGAGAGCCAGGCAAAGTGGTGGGCACAGGCCTTCGCCCGGCAATGCCAGGGCGCCCTCGATGAGCTGACGTTTCTCGCTCCTTGGACTTTGCTGCCGGCCTCTCAGAATAGACTCAGCGACTTTTGCGGCATCGATCAGATCCCAACGCTGCGCGAACTCGCCAGACTTGAGGCGGAGTTCCTGCCGGCCATCGAGGCCCGGCTCGGCTCGGACGCAACCCCCGAGGAAAACGAGTGGTTGGGTGAGCTTCGCCGGCTCATCGCGGAAGCAAGCCGGCGCGCCGAGGCAAGGATCGCGGCCATCGAACGCCTGGCGCGGCAATCCGGCGAACTGGCCGATATGGAGTATGATTTCCTGTTCGACAAGTCGCGTCATCTACTGGCCATCGGGTACAACGTGGGTGAGCGCCGGCTGGACTCGAGTTACTACGATCTGCTGGCATCGGAAGCGAGATTGTCCAGTTTCGTGGCCATTGCCCAGGAAAAGCTGCCTCAGGAGAGCTGGTTTGCCCTGGGGCGCCTGCTCACCACCGCCGGCGGAGAGCCGGTTCTCCTTTCGTGGAGCGGTTCGATGTTCGAGTACCTCATGCCGCTCCTGGTGATGCCGACCTACGAAGACACCCTGCTCGACCAGACCTACCAGGCGGCGGTGGAGGGGCAGATCGCGTATGGGCGGAACCGCGGCGTCCCGTGGGGGATGTCGGAATCCGGCTACAACATGGTCGACGTTCGTCTCAACTACCAGTACCGCGCGTTTGGCGTGCCCGGCCTGGGGCTCAAACGCGGGCTCGCGGATGATTTGGTCATCGCCCCGTATGCCTCGGCGCTCGCCCTGATGGTGGCGCCCGAGGAGGCCTGCCTGAATTTGCAGCGACTCGCCGCTGAAGGGCTGGAAGGGAAATACGGACTCTATGAAGCCATCGACTACACTCCGTCGCGTCTGCCCCGCGGGCAGTCGAGCGCCGTGGTCCGGTCGTTCATGGCCCATCACGAGGGCATGAGCTTCCTCTCTCTGGCCTATCTGCTCCTGGACCGTCCGATGCAGAAGCGGTTCGAGTCGGACCCGCGGTTCCAGGCGACCACGCTGTTGCTCCAGGAGCGGGTTCCCAAGGCCACAGCGTTCTATTGGCACAGCGCCGAGCACTCCGAGGTACGTACGGACTCCCAACGGTGCGGAGACGCCGGTGCGCGTTTTCAGCAGTCCGGACACGCCGATACCGGAGGTGCAGCTGCTTGTCGAACGGCAGATACCACGTGATGGTCACGAACGCGGGCGGCGGTTACAGCCGCTGGAAGGACATCGCCGTCACCCGCTGGCGCGAAGACAGCACCTGTGACAACTGGGGCACGTTCTGTTACCTCCGCGACGTGGCCAGTGGGGAGTTCTGGTCAACCGCCTATCAGCCGACGCTCAAAGGGCCGGAGAAATACGAAGCGATTTTCTCGGAGGCGCGAGCGGAGTTCCGTTGCCGCGACCACGAATTCGACACCCATACGGAGATCGCCGTTTCGCCCGAGGATGACATCGAGCTGCGTCGAATCACCATCACCAACCGCTCTCGGACGCGCCGAGAACGATCGAGGTCACGAGTTACGCAGAAGTCGTTCTCGCCTCGCCGGCCGCGGACGCCCTGCATCCGGCGTTCAGCAATCTCTTTGTTCAAACCGAGATCCTCCGCCCGCAGCGGGCGATTCTCTGCACTCGCCGGCCCCGCTCGGAGGGTGAGCAGGCGCCCTGGATGTTCCATCTGATGGCCGTGCACGGGGCGGAAATCGGAGAAATTTCCTATGAGACCGACCGCATGCAGTTCATCGGCCGCGAACACACGGTCGCCGATCCGCAAGCGATGAGCGGGTCCGCAGCGCTCTCGGGCAGCCAGGGCTCCGTGCTCGACCCGATTGTCGCCATCCGGTATCGGATCACCTTCGATCCGGAAGAATCGGCGACGATCAATATTGTCTCCGGCATCGGCGAGACCCGCGAGCGTGTGCCTGGGCCTGGTCGGGAAATACCAGGATCGGCGTCTGGCGGACCGCGTTTTCGATCTGGCGTGGTCCCACAGCCAGGTGGTCCTGCGGCAGATCAATGCCACCGAGGCCGACGCTCAACTCTACGGACACCTGGCCAGCTCCGTCATCTACGCCAATTCCTCGCTGCGCGCCGATCCGAGCATTCTCAACAAGAACCGCCGCGGGCAATCCGGTCTGTGGGGCTACTCCATTTCCGGGGACTTGCCCATCGTTCTGCTGCAGATCGGAGACCCGGCCAATATCGATCTCGTGCGCCAACTCGTCCAGGCCCACGCTTACTGGCGCCTGAAAGGACTGGCGGTGGACCTGGTGATCTGGAACGAAGATCACGCCGGTTACCGGCAGCTCCTCCACGAACAAATCATGGGGCTCATTGCCGCGGGGCTCGAAGCCAACGTGACCGATCGACCCGGCGGCATCTTCGTAAGACCGGGGGACCAGATATCGAACGAGGACCGCATTCTTCTCCAATCGGTCGCCCGGGCCATCCTCACCGACAGCCGGGGGACGCTGTGGGACCAAATCCACCGTCGCGGCCTTGGGGAAGTAACCGTGCCGCGCCTTACGCCAACCCGACCCCGCCGCGCCGAACCCTCGCCAACGGCCGCGTTGCCTCGCCACGATCTGCTCTTCTTCAACGGGCTGGGAGGATTCACCCCCGATGGGCGCGAGTACGTCATTACGACCGCGCCCGGGCAAGTGACGCCGGCGCCGTGGGTGAATGTGCTGGCGAACCCGCAGTTCGGAACCGTCATCTCGGAGAGCGGCCGGGCCTGCACCTGGAGCGAGAATGCCCACGAGTTCCGCCTCACCCCCTGGACGAACGACCCCGTGAGCGATTCCAGCGGAGAAGCCTTTTACCTCCGCGACGAAGAGAGGGGCCATTTCTGGTCCCCCACGCCGCTGCCCGGCCCGCGGAGCGATGCCTTACGTCAGCCGGCACGGATTCGGCTACAGCGTCTTCGAGCACACGGAGCGCGGCATCCGCTCCGAGCTGTGGGTTTACGTGGCCCTGGACGCACCGATCAAGTTCACGGTGTTGAAAGTGCGCAATGAGTCCGGCCGATCCCGCCGGCTCTCGGCCACGGGATACGTGGAATGGGTGCTGGGAGATCTGCGGCCGAAATCGGCCATGCACGTGGTCACCGAAGTCGACCCCGGGCAGCGGAGCGCTCTTCGCGCGGAACCCCTACAACACGGAGTTCGCCGACCGGGTTGCCTTTTTCGACGTGGACGATGCGACTCGAACCGTAAGCGGCGACCGGACGGAGTTCATCGGGCGTAACGGCACGCTTCGGAGTCCGGCGGCCATGACTCGGTCGCGGCTTTCCGGCAAGGTGGGGGCCGCTTTGGATCCCTGCGCCGCGATCCAGGTTCCCTTCGAGCTGGCCGACGGGCAAGAGCGTGAGTTCATCTTCACGCTCGGCGTGGGGCGGGACGCCGATGACGCCGGCAACCTGGTCCATCGCTTCCGGGGATCTGCTGCCGCGCGCGGCGCGCTCGAAGCGGTGTGGCAGTACTGGAACCACACCCTCGGCGCAGTGCAGGTGGAAACACCGGACCCGTCCCTCAACGTGCTGACCAACGGCTGGCTCTTGTACCAGACTCTGGCGTGCCGTCTTTGGGCGCGGAGCGGAATGCTACCAGCCGGGGGGCGCCTTCGGTTTCCGCGACCAGTTGCAGGACGGGATGGCGCTCGTCCACGCCGCGCCACACCTTTTGCGCGAGCACTTACTCCGCTGCGCCGCCCGTCAGTTCCCGGAAGGAGACGTCCAGCATTGGTGGCATCCCCCCTCGGGCCGGGGCGTGCGGACTCACTGTTCCGATGATTACCTGTGGCTGCCGCTGGCGACATGCCGCTACGTTCTCAGCACAGGGGACACCGGAGTGCTGGATGAGTCCATCCACTTTATCGAAGGCCGCCCGGTAAACCCGGAGGAGGACTCGTATTACGATCTGCCCAGCCGGTCGGAAGAAGCAGCCAGCTCTATACGAACACTGCCGGCGAGCCATCCTGAGGGGGCTCAGATTTGGGGAGCACGGCCTGCCGCTCATCGGTTCCGGGGACTGGAACGACGGCATGAATATTGTGGGCGAACACGGGAAAGGCGAAAGCGTCTGGTTGGGGTTTTTCCTTTACGCAGTGCTCCTGCAGTTCACGGAGGTTGCCCGCATGCGGGGTGACCGATCCTTCGCCGAGCGCTGCCAGACGGAGGCGGCTCAATTGCGCCGGAATATCGAGCAGAATGGCTGGGACGGCGAGTGGTACCGCCGCGCCTACTTCGACGACGGGACGCCGCTGGGGTCGGCGAGTAATCCCGAATGCCAGATTGATTCGATTGCCCAAAGCTGGTCGGTTCTATCCGGAGCGGGCGATCCCGGGCGCTCCCGCCTGGCAATGGAAGCGGTGGATCAGCGCCTCGTTCGCCGGGACCACGGGCTGGTCAAGCTGTTGGACCCCCCGTTTGACAAATCGGATTTGAATCCTGGTTATATTAAAGGATACGTCCCCGGGGTGAGGGAGAATGGGGGACAGTACACTCACGGGGCCATCTGGGCGGCCATGGCCTTCGCTGCCCTGGGCGACAGCCGCCGCGCGTGGGAACTGCTGACCATGATCAACCCCGTGAACCATGCGAGGTCTCCGGAGGGGATGGCCACCTATAAAGTAGAACCCTACGTCGTCGCGGCCGACGTGTATGCGCTCCCGCCGCACATCGGCCGCGGCGGATGGACCTGGTACACGGGCTCGGCCGGCTGGATGTACCGGCTGATCGTGGAATCACTCCTGGGGCTGAGGCGGGAAGGGGAAAAACTGCGTTTTGCCCCGTGCCTCTCTCCGGATTGGAAGGCATTCAAGGTGCACTACCGGTACCGGGAAACGGTCTACCACATCGCCGTCCTGCAAGCGCCCCCCGGAAATGGGGAGACGAGCGTGACCGTGGATGGCCTCGAGCAACCCGACCGAGCGATTCCCCTGGTTGACGACCATCGGGAACACTCGGTCGAGGTGAGAATTAAAGCCCCCGAACAAATGAAACGGGATATGACTAATCAGAGTTGAATCCCGAAGAAAGAAAAATCCTAAAATCCCTCGGTGGGTGGAAGGTCGATTCCGATCCCAGGCACCAGAAACGAATTCTCCTACGGCGCCAAAGAAAAAGGGCGCCGGCGGCTGCGCCTAATCCCCCTTGCCCATTTCACCTACCGACTCCGCTGACCTACAAGGCGATGATGCAACGGGACGAAAGTTTGTCTTGAAATTTGACAGATTCGTAGAAACTCAAAAGGTGGTTTTTCGTCATTCCGGCGAAAGCCGGAATCCAGTCAAATCAAGACGTTCTGGACCCCGAAGGGACTCCAACAACCCGCAAAGTGCTCGCTTTCGCGGCGAATCTGAGAATCAGTCCTGCGATCCCTGCTGGCCGTATCAGAAAAGCGAAGGGGGATTACAAAATATTCACCGGGCTGATCGGGAATAAAAAAGTGCGCAAATTGTTTAATTGATGTCGGATATACCGGTCGAATCAAGCAAACAAGCTTCTGGAGTATTGTCGAGAATAAAGATTTGACCCCTTTTCACTTCGTTAAAAAGCGGAGGGATGCCAATTCCGGCAGGGGGCGGTTTGCGAACCGCTCCTCCCGCAGTGTCCCCGCGGGGCGCCTCACCAAATGTTTTAGAACACCCGGAGGAATCAGCGCGACCTTTCGTAATCGAGAACAGCCCCGTATCTTGCGCTGGAGACGATATGGGGGTAGAGGCCCAGCATCCCTTTCTTGAACTCGGACGGCGGCCTCTGCCAGGCTTCCCTCCGCCTGGCCAGAATTCTTTCATCCACGAGCAGGTTCAATTTACGGCCGGGGATGTCGATCTCGATCCGGTCCCCCTCCATCACCAAACCCATCGGACCCCCCTCCCAGGCCTCCGGACAAACATGCCCGACACAAGGACCGCGGCTTGCGCCGCTGTACCGGCCGTCGGTGACCATGGCGACGGAATCGCCCAGGCCCATTCCCACGAGGATGGCCGCGGGAAGGGACATTTCCGGCATGCCCGGCGACCCTTTCGGTCCCTGGTAGCGGATGATGATAACGTCCCCCGGGCGGATCTCCTTATTCAATAAAGCGTCTTTCACCTTCTCTTCATTCTCAAAGACCCTTGCCGGGCCGGTGTGCTTGAGCATCTTGGGCTCAACGCCGGACTGTTTCACGATGGACCCTTCGGGCGCCAGTGTCCCTTTCAAAACCGCCAATCCGCCTTCGGGAGCCAGGGGCCGTTCCAGGCTGCGGATCACGGCGGGGTTGAGGTTCTTGGATTCCCCCGCGATCTCGCCGATGGTTTTCCCGGTCACGCACCTCTCCCGGGCATGAAGGAGCGGGAGCAGTTCCTTCAAGGTCGCGGGCACTCCGCCCGCGAGATAGTAGTCTTTCAGATTGAAAGAAGAGGAGGGCTTAAACTTCGCAATGAGGGGGGTTTTCCTGCTTAATTCGTCGAAATGATCATGGGTGAGCTGAACCCCGAGCTCGTGGGCGATGGCGCACATGTGGAGGACCAGGTTGCTCGACCCGCCGATCGCCAGCCCGACCCGGATCGCATTTTCCAGGGCATTGGGATTCAAAATATCCAGAATGGTCAATTTTTTTTGCGCCAACTCAACAGCCAAAGTTCCCGTCTTCTTGGCCAGGCGGAGCAGTTCATTGTCCGTCGACGGCACCATGGCGGAAGAGGGGATCGAAAGGCCCAGCGCCTCGACGATGCAGGCCATGGTGCTTGCCGTACCCATGATGTTGCACCCGCCGGGAGTGCAGCAGGTTTCCCCTTCGATAGCGGCAAAGGTCGCTTCGTCGATCAACCCCGCTTTGAACTCGCCGATGGCTTCCTTGATATCCGAGGTCACCTTCACCCCGAAAGGAAATTCCTTCGGATCCATGATCCCGCCGGTCAGGAAAATCGTGGGCAGGCCGCAGCGGATCGCGCCCATGACCATCCCCGGGATGATCTTGTCGCAGGAGCAGAGGCAGATCAGGCCGTCGAAACCATGAGCCTGGACCAGGCACTCGACGCTGGCGGCGATCACGTCCCTGGAAGGCAGCACATACTTGCTCTTCGTCCCGCTGTTGGCGATTCCGTCGCAGATAGCGATGGTGTTGAACTCCATGGGGGTGCCGCCCGCCTGCCATACGCCGATCTTTACCGCTTCGGCGATTCTGCCGAGGTGGATGTGGCCCGGGTTCACCTCGTTGAACGAGTTGGCGATCCCGATGTTGGGCCGTCTGAGCTCTTCCAGGGTATACCCGCAGCCCTGGTAAAGGGCCCTTTTGTAGGCCATGGCGGGATCATCTATGCTCCGGGGTTCCTTGTTCGAGTCGCGCGTCATAGACTCATGTCCTCCTTTTTCAGGCTTCCTCCCCCAAATTCCTGTTTCGAATACAAGGCCCGGCTTTCTCCTGTAGGGGCGATTCATGCATCGCCCTTACGAAGGGCGTGTCCTTGTCTCCTCAAAATTTTGGAGGAGGTTCACTGATTGTAGGAGAGGAGAAAAGTTGTTGTCAACCTTCCGGAACAGCATGACACAGTCTCCCCCTGGGGCTGCTTCCGCGAAGGAAGGCAAAGGGGAATGCCGGCGCCCGCAGCTCACCCTATATTATTTCTTTCTAACCCCCTCACTCTTCACTTCTCACTCCTTCCAGTATTTTTGACCCGCTCGGAACTTTCTGGTATGATGCGTTATTTTTATGGGTTTTCTTAAAAACTTTCTTGGATAAAATCCACGTTGCCATTTCAGATAGAGGAGACAAAAGCGGGGTAATCAGTTGGCCCGGCGATGGCGTATCCTCCCCGCATCGAGCCCGGATCGAGGGCTGGGTGCGAAGGTCATTGAGGTGCTGTCTAATATTGGATTGCCATACCCCTCCTATGTATCCAGCAGGCCAATAAAATTCCCAAATTGGGAACTTTATTATTGACATCATATATGGGAACTGCTATAAAAAAATGAGAGTAGTTGCCAAGAAGGCTCTGCGCGAGTTTTGGGAGAGATTTCCGGATGCCGAGGATGCTCTGAAAACTTGGTTCGCGGAGGCGGAGAGGGCAAGGTGGTCGACACCCGGGGAAATCAAGGCGCAATACCGCAGCGCCAGTTTCCTCAAGGACAACCGGGTGGTCTTTAACATCTGCGGCAACAAGTACCGACTTATCGCGAAGATCAGTTACAAGAACAGCATTGTGCTCATCCGGTTCGTCGGAACACACAGAGAATATGACGCGGTCAATGCCGAGGAAGTGTAATGTGTCCTAAGGTTATTAAAACGGAAAAAGAATACGAAAGGGCGCTGGCCCGGATTAACGATCTGATGGATGCCGACGCAGGCACGCCTGAGGGAGACGAGCTGGAGTTGCTGGTCACTCTGGTCGAGTTATACGAGAAGGGAAAGCATTCGATCGACCTACCCGACCCGGTAGAAGCCATCAAGTTCCGGATGGAGCAGCTTGGGCTGAAACAGAAGGACCTAATCCCCCTTATCGGCAGCCGGAGCAAAGTTTCCGAGGTGCTCTCGCGTCAGAGGCTGCTAAGCATAACTATGATCCGCAAGCTTAACGCCGGCTTCGGCATTCCGGCAGAAATACTGCTGCGAGAGCCCGGCGCCAGGCGTGGGCAACCACCCGAAGGTATAGACTGGGACCGCTTTCCATTGGCGAAAATGCTCAATAGGAAATGGCTGAATTTCCAGGGCACTCTTTCGGAAGCAAGGAAGCAGTCCGGTAAACTGATCGGCGCATGGGCTGCGCGGCTCGGAGCCGATGTTTTGCAGCCCGCCTTCTTACGTCAGCATGTACGTGCAGGAAGTGAGGCGGATACCTATGCCTTAGCAGCCTGGAGGATTCGAGTTTCCTTGTTGGCCTTGGGACAGAATTTGCCAAAGTATCAAACTGGAACCGTGACCCACGACTTTGTTCGCGATTTGATCCGACTAAGTTATCTGGACAACGGCCCCCTTTTAGCCCGGGAATATCTCCACAAGAGCGGCATCCACTTCGTTGTGGAAGCTCATCTTTCTCACACCCACTTGGACGGAGCGGCCATTAAATTATCGGATGGCTCCCCGCTCGTTGCCATGACGATGCGACACGATCGTTTGGACAACTTCTGGTTTACCCTCTGCCATGAACTGGCACATGTAGCACTTCACTTTGAAGGTGAAGAATCAAAGGCATTTTTCGATGACTTAGACGAGGCTGAGGCCGATACGTATGAAAAGGATGCCGACAGGTGGGCGACGGAAGGACTGATCCCTCGCGATCTTTGGCGTGCAGCAAAAATGGAGGGAACTCCAACAACCCGCAAGGTGCTCGCTTTCGCGGCGAATCAGAGAATCAGTCCTGCGATTCCTGCTGGTCGTATCAGAAAAGAGAAGGGGGATTACAAGATATTCACCGGGCTGATCGGGAATAAAAAGGTGCGCAAATTGTTTGCGTAACAATCCCCGGGGTAACGGGTTGAACCAAGCAAACCGTTTTCCGGATGATTGTGGAGAAAAAGGGACGTTCTTGGCTAGCCTGAACAAAGGTAACCAACCGTTTGAAATTGGAGTAGCGCCTCAGCTATTTTCAATTAAGTTCGGAAGGAGGCGACTTCAACAAGTTAATTCAGTCAAGAACGTCCCCTCCCCTTCCGAGTGGAACTCCAGAGGGGATCAATAGTGCAGAATCCTCCACTCATCATCCATCTCTCTTATGAAAGTCAGCTGAAAAGAATATTTCTGTCCTCTTCTCACTGTCAGGATGGCGTAGGTAACATGGCGTGCCATGTTCATTTTCTCAAGCTTTATTTCGCTTTGCTCCTTGGCGATTTCCGGAAGGTGATCTTTTAGAGCCGAGAACATTTTTCTGTAGCGTTCACGGGTTTGTCCGGAGAAGTAAATCAACGCCTGATCCACGTCTTTCTTCCGCAGGCATTCGAGCATTTTTTCCCAGATTGACTTCAGGTGGGCATCCAAGGCCGCGAGTTCCTTTCCCTGGTATGGTTCCCCCTGACCAGTCGATTCTTCCCACTTGTCTAGGAAATGTAGTTCTAATTTCTCCATCTGCCTCACTTCTTCAGCAGAAAAAGTCTTCTTATATTCGTTAAAAAGTCTTGCGACCTCACGTACGTTATTTTTCTCCCGGTTATCGAGGCTGGCGACTATCTCTGGCCGCGTGCATATGACAGCGATAAAAAAACACTCCGAAATCTCATTTTGCCCCATTCCGCGGGATGGATGAAGATTCTTCGCCGCAAGTTCTCTGCATTGATGAGTCACTTCTTTGATCTCGTCGTCCGGAGATGCTAATAAGGTGCAGGGGAAAACGGCGGCGATGAATAACATTGCAGCAAGAGCGGTTTTGCGCATTGAACTCTCCCGTTGTCGGTTTGGGGGAATGCACTTTGAATAAATCAAACAATATCTACGTTGTTGCCCGGGTGTTTCGTTTCGCCCATTCAATCATCAATGGTTCTTTCGGCCAATTCCGAAGCATCCGTCACAATCTTATCTATCGGCACCCCGGTGACTTCCTTTACCTTTCATTGCCCCTAGCATTTTGACTCGGCCGGAACTTTCTGATATGATGCGCCAACTTAAGTGTCTCCTTGACTGTTTAGATCTAGACTCAAATACTTAAAGATTAGAAACTAGACCGCGTAATCAGAGCTTGTCGTGACCCAAAACCAGCTTCAAGACATCGAACAACTCGAAGACCACCTCTGGGCTGCCGCCGACCAGCTCCGGGCGAATTCCAAGCTGACCTCCGGCGAATATTTCATGCCGGTTCTCGGCATCATCTTCCTGCGCCACGCCACAAACCGCTATGACGCCGCACGGCGGCAGATCGCCGGGGAACAGCCGCCGGCAAAATGCCGAAGCGGCCGTTGGTCAAGCAAGACTTCCTTAGGGTCGGTACCGGACACCCTTGAAGGCGCAAATGCCTGTTTTTCTTAAATTTGGTTTTTCAATCTTAGGGGGATGGCGGAAGCACCGGGTCGGTACCGGACACCTTTAAAGGCGTAAGTACCTGTTTTTCTTAAGTATGGTTGTTAAATCTTAGGGGATGGCAGAAGGGCTGGGTCGGTACCAGACACCGGACACCTTTGCGGGCGTAAGCACTTGTTTTTCTTAAATTCGGTTTTTCAGTATTAGGGGATGGGGGAAGGTCAGGAAATCGTGACTACATATGAGCAGAAAGATCATGTACAAACGGGGGGACATAGTTCCGTCGCTTCCGTTGTAAACATAGTCGTCTTTGCGGAGCTAACGGAACTAAGTCCGCCAAAAGCGCTCTTGGATTAAATGAACGACCAGATGATCAATCTTTCAACGTGGATTTCAGTTGCATCCGCACTTGCCGCATTGTCGGCCGCGGGGTTCACATTTTGGAATGCCCGCAGTGCACATCGAGCCCTCCGTCTTGCTGAACAGCAGGAACTTCGGCGTCGTCCCGTCCTCCTCCTGTATTTGGTAGATGGATACGTCTATCGGCGTAGCTCGGATGACGGTCGGCTCTACGCATTCCTCATCTCAATAAGTAATAGGTCTGACACCGACAATGCTGTTGCCCGACTCGATCTTCGGATCACCTACAGAACGAGTGCAAACTTCTATGCGGCGGTTGACATCCCGGTGGGCACAATCCAGGGGGTCCCGTTTGGCGGTCAGGAACAGGCTACTCTCCGAGCGCCACTCCGGATTGACGCTCACCAGACAATGACAGGATGGGTCCACTTCGAAATCAAAAATGCGCTCCTTCATGATTGTACCGTAGATTATTACTCAATATTAGTAACCGACACACACGGGGAGCGATCTGCGGTCGAAACGTCATTAGTGCGGGAATTTGTTGATGAATCGGAAGCTAAAGCGAATTGAGTTTCCAATTCGAAACGAATTGGAGCCACGTCCCGTGAGGATCATTAATGACGGCGCCATCGCTACCGTCGGTATGGGCGAAGGGCGACTTGTTCCCTTGGTCATAATCGATACATCAGAGCGTCCCGATATTGAGGAACTCGTGCGAGTTCATCAGTACGTGGGGCCTGGGGATGCTAAGTCTGCCTGGGGACGTCTGAAGGGCTCAGGAGAAGAGAAAATATCCTTGATCCTTCAATTCGTCCGGCCTGCCGAACTGATGTTGGTCCTTGAGTTCGATATTGCCAAGCGGTGGGGACTTGTCGACCAGATCCTGACTTCGAAAGGGATATACATTCTGCCAGGGCGGGACGGTGACCGGCTCTCGAACAAACTTGATGCGCCGAAGGTCCTCATTGAGGTCCCGGACACAGGATTTGGCAAGACCTGGGAAGACATGTGGCACAGACACTTGATGGGGGAATTGAGGCACAGGGGGGTCTCCCGCCAACACGCAAAACAAGCGGCGAGGAGAGTCATACGTGAATGGCGAGAGTTCGGCCGCTTGAGGATGCGGCCCGGTTAAGATTGCCGGCGTGATATCCACCAATGCGGGTCGGTACCAATGCGGGTCGGTACCGTGCGGGAGTCGGTACCGGACACCTTTGAAGGCGCAAATGCTTGTATTTATTAGATTTGGTCTTTCAATCTTAGGGGATGGCGGAAGGGTTAGGACTAGTGATTACATATCGGGAAATAGATGATACGCTTCGACCTGTCCTGCACCTTGCCATGCCCCGTTTAGCGCGCATCTATCCCCTGGGGCGACAATGCATGTGGTGGCCAGGTGCAATAATCACGATTTCTGCTTCGCCGCACTGGAGGATTTTGAGATTTTACTGGATCATCTGGGGGAGATGAGTAGCGCCTATGGGGTCAGATTGTTTGCGTATACGCTGATGTCCAGTCATATTCACCTACTTCTGCAATCTCCTGATCCGGATGCACTGGGCCGTCCGATGCGGTGGTTCATGACTCAGACTGCCAAGACCTTCCATCGGCTGCGAAACCGCAGCGGCCATTTTTGGGAGAGGAGATATCGGGCCTGCCTGGTTGAAGATGACCTATACGCCCTTGCGGCGCTCAGGTATATGGATCGGAATCCGGTCCGAGCCCGGATCGTGGAGGATCCTGCGGTCTATGACTGGTCGAGTTGCGCGAGCTATGCCCTGGGGACGGCAAATCGTCTCATCCAGTTTCATCCGAGCTACCTGGGATTAAGCAATTACGCCAAAGTACGGCAGAGAAATTATCGCGAGATTCTTGCCCCCAGCTCCGATCCGCATCTCAATGAGCGGGATTCTCGATGGACGAGCCAGCGTGCCGTCGGCAGCCCCGAGTTCTTAAATCGCCACCACCCTTCAGGAAGGAGACAAGGAATCATTCCTCTACCTGAACAAATTCGAAAAGTTGTAAAATAAAGGGTGTCCGGTACTGACCACAGGGTACTGACCACAGAAATCACTTCTTCCGCGATAATGGGTATCGGCCAGGTCTGGTAAACAATGCAGCGTCCCGAAACGCCTACAGACACTTCAGCAGAAACCGGCCCGGGGGCTCCCGGCTTCGTCGGCCGCGAGTGGCTGCTATCCAGGGTTGACCAGTGGCTGGCGGACCCCCACGGTCCGCCGTTTTTCCTGCTAACGGGCGAACTTGGAATCGGCAAAACGTCCTTCGCCGCCCGCCTCAAGGAGGTCAGACCGGTGGCCGCCGCGCACTTCTGCGTGGCACGCCGTGCCCTGACGGTGGACCCATTGGACTTCGCACGCTCTATTTCACACCAGTTGACCCGCCTGACCGGCTTTGCCGAATCGCTCCTGCAAGAGAAGAACATCAGGTTGGAAGTCAAGCAGCACGCCGACACCAACCAGGGGCAGATGATCGCCGTGCTCATTGAGCGATTGGTCGTGAATGCGCCGTCACCGGTGGAGGCCTTCAATCGCGCCGTATCGAGCCCGCTCCAAGGGATGGACGACAAGGGGATCGACCAGACCATCCTGATCGTTGTGGATGGGCTGGACGAAGCGTTGGTTCATGTTGGCCAGCGTACGATCGTGGATTTGCTGGCCAACGCCGGGCCGTGGCCCAGCCAGGTCCGTATCCTACTGACATCCAACCCTGAAGACCGAGTCATAAGACATTTCGAGGCCGGTCGGGCACACACCGAAACCGTTGCCGCCGATCAGATCGAGAACATGCATGACCTGCGCGCTTTTATTAGCCGGCAAATCGAGAGTCTGCCAGCGCTGCAGGCACGGCTGGCCGAGCAACGAATCGACTCGCACGACTATGCGGGTCGCGTTGCCGACGCATGCCATGGCAATTTTCTATACCTGGTGTGGCTGTTAGCGGACCTCGCGAGCGGCCCCAAGGACCTGGATGCGCTCAACACGTTGCCAGCCGGGCTGGATGGGATCTACCGCGAGTTCCTGCGAACCCGTCACATCGGGCAAGATAGCAACGTCTGGATCAAGCGTGACCGCCCGGTATTGGGCATGCTCGCGGCGGCCCAGGAACCCCTGCCGGCAACAACCCTGGCGCAACTCACCGGCCTGGAAATGCAGATGCTGGACGACGCCCTGCGCGAGTTGAGCCAGTGTCTTGCGCCGCCCCAGTCCGGCCTGGGTCGTTTTGAGCTTTATCACCAATCCCTGGCTGAGTTTCTCGGCGACCGCGAGCGCGCCGAAGAATTTTGGATCGATCTGCCTTCGGTCCACCGGCGTGTTTGCGAGCGCTATCTGGCCAAGCAAGATATCAACTGGGCGGCAATGGATGACTACGCGCTGCGCCATCTGCCCAATCACCTGTACCTCGCCGATCGAACCGATGTTCTGGAACTGCTCTTGCTCGACTATCCCTGGATACGCGCGAGGCTGGGAGCAGCGGGAGTCAGCCGGCTGATCGCCGACTACGATTTGGTGGCCGCAAGCGAAGCCACTCGGCCGGTGCAACAGGCCTTGCGGCTCGCCGCACATGTTTTGGCCGGCGACCGCTCCCAACTCAGCACCCAGTTGGTGGGCCGTCTGCCCACGGCTCCGGGGCCGCTTCTGGGGTTACGCCAGGCCGCCGAGCGCCAGGCCGATGTGCCCTGGCTGCGGCCTATTACAGCCAGCCTGGTCGCGGCCGGCGGGCCCATGGTGCGGACCCTGGCGGGTCACAGTGACTCCGTCCATGCTGTGATCCTTTTGCACGGTGGAGACCGCCTGGCCTCGGCCTGCTACGATGGGTCCATCCGCGTCTGGGACCTCACCACAGGCCAAGCACTGCAGGCGCTCGGAGGCCCAAAGCCTTTGCGCTTTGAGAGCAAGGGTTGGCCGGCCCTGGCTGCCCTAGCCAATGGCCGATTCGTTTCCAACACCCGTGATGGATCGCTCGTCGTATGGGATGCAGACTCCGGCGCCGAGGTGCGCCGTTTTGGCGAGCATCCCCGAGGCATTTGGGCACTTGCCGCGCTCCCGGACGGCCGACGTGTGCTGACAGGCTCCCGCGATGGCAGCATCACTTTGTGGGATGCCGAAACTGGGACGCGCCTGCGCAACTTTGGACCCGGCCACACGAACACGATCCACGGCTTCGGGATGTCACTAAATGGCGGTCAGGTGGTCTCTGGGTCTGAGGACAAGCGCTTGCTGCTCTGGGACGTAGAGACAGGCACCCTGCAGGCGGAGTTGCTACATGGCCATACCGAGGGCGTGTTATCGGTGATCACCGTGCCCGGCCACAACCAGGTCGTGTCCGCATCACGCGACGGTACCGCCAGAGTGTGGGATATCGACAAGCGACGCGGCGTGCAATCGATCATCGTTTCGCCAGACAGCGCCATCCCGGCCATCGCGGCCCTGCCGGACGGCCGCCGGCTGGTCTCCGCGACCTGGAACGGCAGGCTTGACCTTTGGGACCTGGCAACCGGACAACACATCAGCATGATCACAGCCGAGACTGGCCGATGCTGGAGCTTGGCCGCGCTGTCTGACGGACGCCGGGTCGTTTCCGCTCACGAAGATGGCTCGATCAAGGTTTGGGACGTCGAGGAGTCCGCCGATCAAACACAGCCAGAGCCCTGGTTGACTGATAAGACAACGAAGCGCGCCGGGCACGCCCGCCCGGTGTACCTTGTGCGCGCCTTGCCCGACAACCGGCGCGCCGTGTCGGTCGCCAGCGACAAAACCCTCAAGGTCTGGGATATTGGGACGGGCCAGGAGATGCTGAGCTTCACGGTCGGCGAGGCCCAAGGACTGCCAGCTGTGACCGCCCTCCAGGTCGTCTCTGACAGTAAGGTCCTGGTGGGGATGCGCGATGGTCAGATGATGCTGATTGAGTTGGCTGCCGGCCACAAGCCGTATGCATGGCAGGCCCATGAGCTGAGCAGCAGTCGGCAGGGGCTGACCGTTTGGGCTGTAGCCGTGCTGCCCCGCAATCAGGGATTCATCTCCGCCTCGGAATTGGGGCAGGTTTGTGTTTGGGACCGGGGGGGCAACCAACGACATCGCTTCACGGTCGGCGCCTGGGGCGATAGGCTGAACCACATGGTCATGGACCTTTTCCCGCTGCCAGACGGGCGCCGTGTCCTAGCGGTCTCATATAGCGGACAGGTCTACTACCAGCATCGCCTGCGACTTTGGGACCTCGAAACCGGGGCGGCCATCTGGACGCTGCCTAATCCAATGAAGCTCATGGCGGTGCGACCCGATGTCGCCCAGGTTTTAGGCATCATGGACGGCGCCTGGCGGCTATGGGACGTGCAAACCGGAACAGAAGTGGAGCGCGTCCCGGCACCAGCCGGCTGGATTGATAGCGCGTATTGGCTACCCAACCTTGAACAAACCATCGGCATCACCGCCGACGGCGAACTTCGACTTTGGGCCATTAAGACAGGCGTCGTACTGGCCGGTTTTGGCGCTGACGCGGCGATCCAGTCCTGCGCGCTGACGGCTGACGGCGCCGTTGTCGTCGCCGGGGATTCGGGGGGCAACCTGCACTTCCTTCGCCTGGTCGAGCAAAGCGGCTCGGAGTCTCTCCGTCCGGCCGCCTGGTGGCAGTTTTGGAAGAAGGGGCCAGGTGAAAGTCGTGCGAAGTGATTCGGGCACGACCGGCCCAGACGAGCGGCGGATTGATACATGCGGTCGGTACCGTGCGATCGATACCGGACACCTTTGAAGGCGTAAGCACTTATTTTTCTTAATTTTGATTTTTCAATCTCAGGGATGGGAGAAGGGTCAGGAAACCGTGACTACATATCGGCAAATAGGTGATACTCCTCGACCTGTCCTGCAGATTGCCATGCCCCGGTTGCCACGCATCTATTCCCCTGGGGCGACAATGCATGTGGTTGCTCGGTGCAATAATCGCGAGTTCTATTTCGCCGCACCGGAGGATTTTGAGATTTTACTGGATTATCTGGGGGAGATGAATAGGAAAAATAAAAGGTGTCGGTTCCGCCTGGGTGCTAGGAATTTCCTATTTGGAGGGCTCCATCAAAACATCTTTAATTGGAACGGCCAGTGACCGGTGTGCCGGGTGGATTGGACAGGTTTGTTCAAAAGGTCAGTATCGAGGGTCGCGGCCGGGAAACACTCCCCCTGACGGGATAGACCTTCAATGCCCTTCGAATCTCTCTTCGTCGCATAAGTCTGCAGTGTCTTTTGCCGCTTCGTCGGAGGCCCACTCGCCGCTGTACGGGTTGTACGCACAGCGCGGGGTCTTGCCATGCAGATTACCGGTCGAACCCAATGCCCAGGGTCTGCAATCCCTGCACAAGTAGCGATACTCACAATCCCTGCAAACCTCCACCGAGTCATAGGTGAGCGACCAGAATCCTTTCATGGTCTCCCCACTGAGGATTTCCGCCAGATCCTGTGTCGCGATGTTTCCGGCCACCTGATCCCGCGCGAAGATGCAAGGGATCACATCGCCCGAGCTTGTCACCGTCGCTTTCCCATGCCAGCAACTGTTCCATCGCCGGTTATGCTCGTAGCCTTCACGGCTGATGGAAAATCTGGGCTTCGATCGCGTCGTGAGGCGGCCATATTTCTCGGGCCACCGATCCATATTGCGCCCTCTACCCGTCGGCCTGATGGTGTCCGCAGTCGATGTGAATACGCCTAGTTTCTTCAGGAAATAGGCAGTTGCCCCGACATCCTCTTCATTCTCCTTCATTGCGATGGTGGTGCACCGGACAGGGACCTTGTAGGCCAGAAGGTACTCCAGGTTCCGCATCGCCCTGTCGAAACTTCCCGCGCCGCGGGTGATCGCGTCATGGACCGCCGCCCTGTAGGAGTGGAGGGATAAAGCCACGCGCACTCCCTCACGGGCCAGGAAAGCGATCACTGGTTCTGAAAGGAGTGTGCCATTCGTAAAGACCTCGATGAACTCGAAGCCTTTTGTCTTTGCGTGAGTGATCAAAAGGGGGAGATCATCTCTGAGGGTGCATTCACCGCCCGTAAATTGCACTCGTTTATAACCGAACGCCGCGGCCTGATCCAGCACTCTCGTGAGGACATGCGTGGGTAGTTCAGTGCTCTGGTCCGGACCAGCCTCTGCATAGCAGTGGATGCATCGAAGATTGCATCGGCCAGTAATCTCCATCCATAGAAAATCTGGTGAAAATAATGACCCGGGATGGCGCGAAGTCTTGGGATGCGAGGAGAGGGTCATGCATCCCTCTGAACACAATGCGTCGATGAATGCGAGGATATCTGAGTGATCGAATTCAGAGTCCAGGGCATCAAGGGCCTCTTCGACCCTGAGGCCCTGCTCGCTCAATTCGATAATTTTGCGGGCACCTTCATTGGGCTGATGAACGCTCCCGGTCTCGAGATCGAGAACAAGTGCGTGCCTGGCGCCCGAGACGAAAGCGAATCGATCGATGAGATGGAAGTAATCGGCGACCTGCACGGGACTTCAGGCTTCCGGGAAGATCCCTACTTATTAATCTTCCTTTCGATGGCTTTTATGTTCTCCAGGATTTTTTCCACTTTTTTATCGATTTCCTTCTGGTGCTCGAGAATAGGATTAACAACTCTCTCGATCGCATCGCCCAGAACCGTGACGGCAGGGACGCATGTTCCTCCGATGGAACTCGCGCCCGGCTTGCAGACGTCCGGGTGGCACACACCGCATTGGGGTGAGCACTGGTTCCCTGTTTCGAGGAGACCCGTTATCAGTTCATTCGGATCCCGGAGCTTGATCTCAACGTTCGGTCCGCAGATGTCCAGATCCCTCATCTTCTCCACGACCGGACCGCAGAGTTGAATATTGAAGGGACCTACATTGATTCCTGAGGACATACGGAGTGGCGTCAATCGGGGTTTTTTCGTTTCTTCTGCCATGATGCCTGAACCTCCCTGGTGATATTAAGGTTTCGAAGGTATAGCGGCTTCAACGCTCGTGTCCTTACACGCTCTTGCCAAACGACCTCACAGGACGATCCCTTTTCTTATACGACATATCCTACTCCCCTGCATAAAGAAACGCAATGTCTTCCATTTTAAGGAACCAGGCCAAGGCCTCGATGGCCAGTGTCACGCGGGTCGGTACCCGGGTCGGTACCGGACAGTATGCCGTGCATGACATATGACTTGTCGGTTAAAGTCCGACCATGGGAGTTCGGCAGTTCGCCCATGTAGCTGGAGGGAGGTGTGAGGGGTAACCGGAAACACATAGTTCTCTGACAAAGGCCCAGAAAGTGGGCCGAGCAAACCTGCGGGTTGCAGCGCAAGCGAACCTATAAGTAGCCTCGATAATAAGACTGGAGTTGCCGACTCTTTGGACGTTGGGGGAAGGCTGGAACATCTGTCCTAACGAAAACTGCCAGAACCGATAGATGGGCTCCCGGGGTAGCAGGGGTGACACGCAGGGGAAGCCATGTGGGGTAGCACGGGAGGCCCTTATGGGTGCTGTGCAGGGCAGCAACGGATGGATATAAGGAAACGAAGTTTCATTCGGCCCATAAGGGAATCGGAGTTGCCCATAGTACCGTTTGGATTCCAAGGACAACAGAACCTTGGGAGAGGGAAGGGGCAATGCTTTCATCATGTTTCTGAAGAAGGGAAGGAAGGAGATTGCCGTTGGGGCTGGAAACTCCGGAGAAGATTCGGGAACTTCAGAGGAAACTATACCGGAAGGCCAAGCAGGAGAAGTGGGTTCAGGTTTTACCTTCTCTATGACAAGGTGTATCGGCAGGATATCCTGGATCATGCCTATCACCTTGTGCGGGCCAACAAAGGAGCGCCAGGGAGTGGACGGGGTTACCTTTGAGAGCCTGGAGGAGAGGGAAGGAGGGGTTAAGAGGTATCTGGAAGAGATTGCAGAGGAGCTCAAGGAGGAAGGCCTATAAGCCCATGCCGGTGCGGCGGGTGTATATTCCGAAAGCGGATGGAGGCCGCAGGCCGCTGGGGATACCGACGATCAAGGATCGGGTGGTGCAGATGGCGGTGAAGATCGTCATCGAACCGATCTTTGAGGCGGATTTTCAGGAGAACTCGTATGGGTTCAGGCCCAAGCGGGATGCCCACCAGGCGATGGATGATATATCGCTTGCACCTACGGATGGGAAAGTTTCAGGTGATCGACGCAGACATCTCCAAGTATTTCGACACCATTCCCCATGACCAGCTGCTGGAGCAGGTGGCCAGACGGATTGTGGATAAGAATATCCTGAAGTTAATCCGGATGTGGCTGAAGGCTCCGGTGGTGGAGGAAGGGGAGGATGGCAAGAAGAGATACTTGGGGAACGACCAGGGGACACCGCAGGGAGGGGTGATTTCTCCGCTTCTGGCCAATATCTATCTCAATGTGCTGGACACGGTATGGAAGACGAAGAAGAGTCCAGGAGAGAGATGGAGGCCAGGCTCATCCGATATGCGGACGACTTTGTGGTCTTATGCAAGGGGAATACGGAGAGGCTGTTGAAGGGGATCCAAAGAGTCCTTGGGGATTTGGGTCTAACGCTCAACGCAGAGAAGACCCGGATGCTGGATGCAAGGCAGGAGAGTTTTAATTTCCTTGGGATTCACCGTTCAGGTGAGAAAGAGTCCTCGGACAGGATGGATGTTCCCCTTCATTCGGCCTTCCCGGAAAGCCCAGAGCGCAATCAAAGGGGAGATCAAGAACCTCACCTGCCGGAGAACCCTGGCGTTACCGAAAGAGGTGGTCATCCAGAAACTCAATGAAGCAGTTCGGGGATGGGTTGGATATTTTTACTATGGGAATTGTAGTAAGGATTTTTCAGCCCTGAGGAGGTTTCTGGAGGAGCGCGTGCGGATCTACCTGAGGCGGAAACATCAAAAGAAAAGCAGGGGGTATAAGGCCTATCCCAACAAGTACCTCTATGAGACTCTTGGGACTCTACAAGATACCGACGACGGCCCCATGGACTCAAGCTGTGAAAGCCGCCGGAAGAAGATGATCGGAAAGCCGTACTCGGGAAAACTGAATGTACGGTTTGATGAGGGGGAGCTGGAGATAGAGCCTCGGCCACTACGCCAGTTCCCTACTCTACCCTTTGAAGGCGTAAGCGATTGTTTTTCTTAAATTTGGTTTTTCAATCTTAGGGGATGGGGAGGGACAGGAAAACGTGACTACATATCGGCAAATAGGTGATACGCTTCGACCTGTCCTGCAGATTGCCATGCCCCGTTTGCCACGCATCTATTCCCCTGGGGCGACAATGCATGTGGTGGCTCGGTGCAATAATCGCGAGTTCTACTTCGCCGCACCGGAGGATTTTGAGATTTTACTGGATCATCTGGGGGAGATGAGTAGCGCCTATGGGGTCAGATTGTTTGCGTATACGCTGATGTCCAGTCATATTCACCTACTTCTGCAATCTCCTGATCCGGATGCACTGGGCCGTCCGATGCGGTGGTTCATGACTCAGACTGCCAAGACCTTCCATCGGCTGCGAAACCGCAGCGGCCATTTTTGGGAGAGGCGATATCGGGCCTGCCTGGTTGAAGATGACTTATACGCCCTTGCGGCGCTCAGGTATATGGATCGGAATCCGGTCCGAGCCGGCATCGTGGAGGATCCTGCGGCCTATGCCTGGTCGAGTTGCGCGAGCTATGCCTTGGGGACAGGCAAATCGTCTCATCCAGTTTCATCCAAGCTACCTGGGATTAAGCACTTACGCCAAAGTACGGCAGAGAAATTATCGCGACCATTCTTGCCCCCAGCTCCGATCCGCATCTCGATGAGCGGGATTCTCGATGGACGAGCCAGCGTGCCGTCGGCAGCCCCGAGTTCTTAAATCGCCATCACCCTTCAGGCAGGAGACAAGGAATCATTCCTCTACCTGAACAAATTCGAAAAGTTGTAAAATAAAGGTGTCCGGTACCGCCCCGCACGGTACCACCCCGCACGATATCTCCTTTGAAAAGCGAGTTCCCCAAGATCATCCGTTACGCAAGATAAAGTCCATGGCGGATCAAGAGCTGAAAGCACTTTCTCGAGTGTTTAACAAAATGTACTCTTCGACGGGTCGTCCTTCGATTCCGCCCGAACGAGTTCTCAAATCGATGCTGTTGATCGCCTTTTTCCCGGTCCGAAGTGAAAGGCAGTTCTGTGAGCAATTGGACTACAACCTTCTGTTCCGTTGGTTTCTGGATATGGAATTGACGGAAGAAAGTTTTGATTTCAGTGTGTTCTCGAAGAATCGCGAGCGATTGCTGGAGCATGAGGTCGGCCGTCTGTTTTTCGATGCCGTGGTCCGCCAAGCCCGAAAGACGGGTTTGGTCGGTGACGATCATTTCACCGTGGACGGCACGCTGCTGGAAGCTTGGGCGAGCCTGAAGAGTTTTCGGCCTCGCGAAGAGGACCCATCGAGAAGACCGGATGACGGGGATCCGGGAAACCCGACGGTGGATTTCCGCGGCGAGAACCGGAGCAACTCGACTCATCAATCGGCGACCGATCCGGAGTGTCGACTGTTGCGCAGGGGTTTGGGCCAAGCGGCGAAGCTTTGTTATGGGGCCCACGCATTGATGGATAACCGTCATGGCCTGCTGGTGGATTTCCGCATTACTCCGGCAAGCGGCACCGCCGAGATTGAGGCTGCGGAAGGGATGTTGAAACGGCAAGCCTGCAAGCAAATCTATCCTCAGACGTTGGGCGGAGACAAAGGATATGATCGCCGCAGATTTGTGGCGATGCTGCGGGGCAGGCGAATTACGCCTCATGTGGCTGAAAATTGGACTCGGCGTGGAGGATCGTCTATCGACGGACCGACTACGCGGCACCTGGGTTATCAACTGAGCCAGAGGGCTCGCGAGCGAGTCGAAGAGATTTTTGGTTGGATGAAAACCGTGGGAGGATTTCGGCGCACTCGCTACAGAGGGATTGCTCGGACCCAACTGGCGGGTTGGTTTGTGGGGGCGGCCTATAACCTCCTGCGAATCGCGAAACTCAGATGCCAGGGGGCGGAGGCCTAGCAAGAGAAGAGGGGATAAATGGCCCGCGTCAGAACAGTTTACGGCAATTTCCAGATTTTCTAAGGTCTCGATCATCTTTTCCAAGTCTGTCAGCGATTTACCAATGCTTAAATTTTTTAAAACTCTTCGTTTTTCAACAGCCTGTTAATTTGCCCTGAACGGGCGGCAGCTCCTTTTACCGCTAATGGAGGAATTCTATCCCGGCCGGGAATTTATTTCGTGGCATAGCGAAAATAAATTTCTGGGGTATAGCCGTAACGCAAGGCAGAATGATAACCTCGGAACCAAAGCCATGGAAAAGCGAAAAAATGAAAATCAGGCGGTACTTATTCTGGCCCGCCGGGAGAGGCGAACAACAAATAAGGAAAATTCTCCCCGGCAAATATGCCGGAATAGCCCGAGATTCGCGTGTCACCTTGGAGTGACCACGTCGAGCATTGCCAGGATGATTGCACGATTGTAAGAAGAGGAATGATGGTGACAGCCACAGAGTTACAAGGAAAATCCGGACACACGTAGGACACAACGCCCGCATCACCAAGAGGATCAGGGTGGAGGAGCGGATCGCGAGGTGAGGGGTCAAGTCTGCGTTTGTTGACACTTGACTTATGAGGAATTCTGGTAGGGTGATCGCCTGTAGAGCGGGAGGTCGGTTCAAATTCAACTTACTAAGCACCGATCGTTGGTGAAGTATAGGTCGCAGTTTGGCGCCTTTTTCATCGATGCCTCGAACGACAGCCATTCGCCGCTCTAAGGGTCCACTGTGCGGATTCTCGCCCGACGAAATTGGGAATGCTCACCCGTTTCACTGCGGCTTCTTCGAGTTCGCCGGCGATTTAGCGAAAACGGTCCACAAGGACTGGGAGTAGCGATTGAGGTACGACATTTGTATTGGGTAACGAAGCCGCCGCAGCCAGCGCACCAGGGCCGGGCGCGGCTTTTCGACCGTGAACATCTCCGCAATGATCAATCGGTAGCGTCCAGCTTGCGCTTCCACAAATTCCTTGGCCTCGGACAGGTTGAAGAACCACTTGTGGCGGTCCGCCGGCAGATCGGGCGGCAATCCATAATGGCCAATAGAACCACGGCCGCGGGCAATCGGATGGCGGGCGTTCGCCCAATTGTTCGGCAGCGAGAGTATAATGCAACCGCGTGTCACCCGGGCCAGTTCGGCGAAGTTGGCGTGCAGGTTGTCGACATGCTCCAGGACGTCGGAACACACCACGCAGTCGAAGGAACCGTCGGGAAACGGCAGTTGCTCTTTCTCCAGATTCACCGACAGGTCCGGTGTCCCGCCTACGTCCACTCCGAGGTAGTCAATGCCCGGCACCAGTTGCCTGAGCCGCGCCTTGTCACACCCGACGTCCAGCACCTTGCCCGTCAAATATCGGGCGAAGCGGCGCGCAATGAACTCGGCGCGCTGCTCCCGGTGCCACATAGGGATATATTCAACATGCATACCGCTAGATTCTTTCTGCTGCCTCAACGACTTCCGTCCGAGTGATCTGATCCATACAAATGGGGTGACCACAATTCTTCCCCAGGCATGGGGAACAGGTCTTTGCCTTTTGGATCACGATGGAGTGCCCAGCCAAATGGGGACCGCAAACCCTGTTGGAGGGAGGCTTTCGCATCGGCCGGGATTTTTTTGGATTTCATGTCAGCACCTCCTGATTGATCTTATAACATTCATTATATCAAGATATCAAGGAGGGAAAGTCTCAAGAAAAAATCTTTCCAAGGCATAAAGGCATATAGGATAATTTTCACGCGGTGCTGTCCTCGCTTATTGGTGTCCCGTTACTCCACAATTTTTTTGTTTGTATGCCATTCTCCCGCTCTGAGGAACGTGCTGAGGTACCGGATATCGCAGAAGGTGGAAGACTTGAATGCGGATAGCAAATCTTATTGGTTGTGGGCAGGAGTTTGGGCAGCTATAACCCTATATGGTGAGAGAGGGTTCGGTTCGACCTGTCCAGCAGATCGCCATACCGCGTTTGCCGCATCTATTCCCCCAGGCCGACATGCATTTGGTGGCTTCCTGCAACAATCGCGAGTTCTATTCAATTGTTATCGTTAAATATTTATGGTAAAAGAGCCTGAGAAGATAGAACATGAACCCAACGCAGATTAAAAAAGCTGTTCAAGCACCCAAAAAGGGATTGATCAATCAATTCGGCTCTGTGGCCCTTGGCAATTATCATGAGCATTCGAATATCGACATACTGGTCTCCTGTCGAGTCGGGGATTCCTGGAATTTGATGACAAGTTTTAATTCCTCTTTCTCTTGGACAGCCTCTTGGGCGGGGATGATCGGATTAGAACAGATAGGAGGTTGACCGTGACTGTTATGGAACGAATTGAAATTAACCCAAAGGGAATGATGGGGAAACCGGTCATTGGCGGGACCAGGATTCCGGTGGAGCTCATCCTCCGAAAGATTAGTGAAGGGGCAAGCGAAGCAGATCTTTTAGAGGCTTATCCCAAGCTTACACACGAGGATATTCAGGCCTCCATTGGATATGCTGCGGATACATTGGCCCATGAGGAAATTGTTTTTGTGAGCTGAGCAGATCAGCGGGCTGAGGGGAAATTATGCGCTTTCTTGCCGATGAAAGCTGCAACTTTATGATAGTCAGAGCTCTCCGCGAGACTGGACATGATGTCCTTGCGGTATCGGACGTCAGCCCTAGGGCGGAGGACTCGGGGGTTATAGAACTTGCTTTGAAAGAGAAGCGAATCCTATTAAATCAGCCATATACCTGGAAGATATGATTCCTTGGTGGGGTCGGACTCAAGCTAAGATGTTTGCGGGCGGCGGGTCGATGCCGGGTCAGTACCCGCCCGAGTTGTATCGATGAGCGGGTTTCTCGGTGGACGAGCCACCGTGCCGTCAGCAGCCCCGAGCTCTTAAATCGCCATCACCCTTCAGGCAGGAGACAAGGAATCATTCCTCTACCTTAACAAATTCGAAAAGTTGTAAAATAAAGGGTGTCCGGTACCGCCCGGCGGTAGGTACCGCCCGGCGCAGGATGGTCTCGGCGTCAGAGTAAAATTTACTAACCTTGGGAAAGGACGAGCAGATGACTGAAGGAGAACGATCCCTGGCGGTCTTCATCGACTTTGAGAACCTCGCCCTGGGGTTCAAGGGCAAAAAAGACAAACGCTTCGATATCCAGAAGGTCCTCGAACGCCTGGTCGAAAAAGGGAAGATCATTGTGAAGAAGGCCTATGCCGATTGGGCCGAATATTCCGATTATAAACGAGCCCTTCACGAGGCTGCGATTGAGCTGATCGACATTCCCAGGCGGTCCTTTTCCGGGAAGAACTCGGCCGACATCCGGCTCTGCGTGGATGCCATCGATCTCTGCTACTCCAAGGAGCATATTGACACCTTCGCCATCATTTCCGGGGATAGTGATTTTTCTCCCCTTGTCTCCAAGCTCAAGGAGAACGGCAAGGGGGTCATCGGTCTCGGGATGAAAGAATCCAGCTCCAACCTTCTGATCAATAACTGCGACGAGTTCATCTATTACGAAGACCTCGAGCGGCCCCTGGGCATTCCTCCGAAGATCGAACAGGAACTGCCCGAACGAAAGAAGGAAGGCTTTTCAACTTCTGGTTGACTCGGTGCTGGCTCTTGTGCGGGAAAACAAGGAAGTGCTCTGGTCTTCCATGGTCAAGGAAACGATGAAGCGAAAGAAACCCTCCTTCAACGAATCCTACCATGGTTATCGGACATTCAGCGATCTTCTTGCCGATGCCGAAAAACACGGGATCATCCGGCTTCGAACCGATTCACGAAGCGGGACCTATGTGGTCGTCGGTTTCGGCAAAGAGGAGAAGAAAATAGAGGCTGAAGAGCCGAAAGAACAGAAACAAGAGAAAGAACGGAAAACCCAGAAGTCGCGCTGGCGCCCGCGGCCAAGAAAGCAGAATCCCAAGGCCGCTCCTGCCGCTTCTGAACAGACTCCTTCTGAAACAGCTGGTTCTGGGGTTCCAGAAATTGAAGGAAAGTAGTCGTTCGAAAAGCAAACTGGTGATGGATTACACGCCGCGCAATTTCAGAAGGCCAATCGGTGTCGCCGAGTGGGAAACTAAAATCGTCAACAAACTTCCGGCCGAATTGAGGGGCAGCCTGCCTGCAGTGGAGGAGATCGAAGCCGAATTGATGCGGAAAGGCGGCCTTGAAAAGCGTCCGACCTTCGGTCGGTGAGATCATTTAGGTGTTCCGGGACGTTGATGACTAGTTTCTATTCCTCTTCTCTTGGACAGTATCTTGGAACGGATGATCGGAGATATCCGCCGATCGCGAACGGGGGTAACCCGTTGCTCTCATCCGCTTTATCCAAAAAAAAAGAAGATTGATGGATGGCATGCTTGGCTATGCCGAGGTAAAGTAGACAGACAGGAGGTTCACCATGACTATTACGGAACGAATTGAAATCAACCCTAAGGTGATGATGGGGAAACCGGTTATTCGCGGGACCCGGATTCCGGTAGAGCTCGTCCTCCGAAAGATTAGTGAAGGGGCAAGCGAAGCAGATATTTTACAATCTTATCCCAAGCTTACCCATGAGGATATTCAGGCGGCCATCCGATATGCAGCGGATACACTAGCCCATGAGGAGATTGTCTTTTTAAGCTAATCTGGACAGGAGCTAGGGATTATGCGCTTTCTTGCCGATGAAAGCTGTGACTTTATTATGGTCAGAGCTCTTAGAGAGGCAGGCCATGACGTTCTTGCTGTATCGGAGATTACCTCCAGGGCTGAGGACTTCGAGGTGATAGAATTCGCTTTGCGGGAAAAAAGGATTCTATTGACCGAAGATAAGGATTTTGGTCAGTTGGTCTATGCCCATGGCCAAAAAACCCTTGGTGTGATTTTTCTTAGATTCGCCCATTCGACACGGGAACGGATTGCCGGGGATGTTTGTACCTTGGTAAAAGATCAGGGGGAGAAATTGACTGGATGCTTCGTTACGGTTCAACCCGGTCGAATCCGTATCAGCCGTATCCCCGGAGATTGACGAATCTAGGATCCTTCAATGGCGCCAACCATACAATAGAAGCCCATAGCTTGGCATCACAAGGAGGCAACATGCCTAAATCCATTCGATTCCAGAAAGTCGGCGGGCCCGAAGTGCTGCAATTGGAAGAGGCAGCGGTCGGGGAGCCGGGGCCCGGGGAGGCGCGCGTTCTCCAAAAGGCTTGCGGCGTTAACTTTCTCGATGTCTATCAACGCAGCGGCCTGTATAAGATGCCGTTGCCCTCAGGAGCGGGGAACGAAGGTTCAGGGATCGTAGAGGCGGTCGGCCCAGGCGTCACTCACGTCAAGCCGGGTGATCGGGTTGCTTATGCCGGCGGGCCGGTCGGAGCCTACTGCGAGATGCGCAACATGCCCGCCGATCGTCTGGTCATTCTGCCTGAGGGCCTCTCGTTCGAGCAGGGGGCGGCGATAATGCTCAAGGGTATGACGGCACAGTACCTGATCCGAAGGACTTACAAGGTGCAGCCGGGGGACACGGTTCTTTTCCATGCCGCCGCCGGAGGCGTGGGGTTGATCGCTTGCCAGTGGTTGAAAGCGCTCGGCGCCAAGGTGATCGGAACAGCCGGCTCGGAGATGAAGTGCGCGCTTGCCAAGCAGCACGGGGTCGATCATTGCATTAACTATCACACGGAGAAGTTTACCGAGCGCGTCAAGGAGATCACGAAAGGGGCCGGAGTGCCGGTCGTCTACGACTCCGTGGGCAAGGACACCTTCATGGGGTCCATCGAGTGTCTGCGGCCGCTGGGGTTCATGGTGAGCTTCGGCAGTTCTTCGGGGGTGGTGCCTCCTGTTGAGCTGGGGCTCCTCATGCAACGCGGCTCGCTGTATCTCACGCGCCCTTCATTAAATACGTATGCGGCAAAGCGGACCGACCTCGAGGCGATGTCAAAGGAGCTCTTCGACATCGTGCTCGCCGGCAAAGTAAAGATCGAAATCGGGCAGCGGTACCCGCTCCAGGACGCCGCCAAGGCGCACCGCGATCTCGAAGCCCGCAAGACGACAGGTTCAACCATCCTGATTCCATGAGCGAGGACGTTAAGGAGTACTTGCTTCTCATCCCGCGGATCGGTAACCGCTCATCGGTACAGGACACCTTTGAAGGCGCTTCAAAGGTAAGAAATTCTCGTAAATCTTGTAGGGAAGCAGCAACGCAATTTCTGTATGAATGCTCCCCTCTACCGCTCGTTCCTGATTGGAAGTCCCCAATAGGCTTCCCAAGGATCTAACGTTACCGTACTTTCCTCGGGGCCATACCCTCGATATCGAAATAGACATTCACGTTCTGGTCTGCGTAACGTTGACCCTGGCATTCAATCCCGGTGAACCTTACGGTGACCTGCCACTTTCCGGGAATCTCGGGAATGCCTTCGATCGCTGAAGCTCTAAAACTCAAACCCGGAGGAAGGTTGCCGCTTACATGCTCAAAATTTTCAGCATTCCACATCACCGGACATTTGCCCTTGGCCGAAGCGACCAGGTGATGTCCCACTTTGCCCGTCATCCCAATGTAGTAGATATTAAGGGAAGGGGGCGGCCCAGGATTGACCGGTTGCGCTTGTTTTACCATCGGACCTGGAACCGCCGGACCTGGAGCCGCGCACCCCGACGCTACCAGGATAACACCCAATAGGGCTGCCAACCCGAGATTCATCGCTTCTTTCCCTTTCATGTTTTCCCTCCTTTTTGAGATTTTATTTTCCCCCAAAACCTCCCCTCCCTCGCGAGAGGGAATAAAGGAGAGGGGGGCTAAAATTTCGACCGAATATTTTGAAAATCAGCCGAATCAACCTGTTTGGTTTGGTTGAATCGCGGGTCAGCAAAGAGAGGCGCCAGGTTTTCTTTTCTTTCCTCGGGGCTCGGGTGGGTGGAATAAAACCTGTTCCCAAGGCCCTCTTTTTCTGTTTGTTTGCGGCGCAGCCTTTCAAAGAAGCTGGTCAAACCCGTCGGCTTTATTCCTGCCTGGTAGAGCATCTCCACTGCCAGGCGGTCCGCTTCCCTCTCCTCGTCACGGGTAAATTTCAGATAGGCTCCCTCTTGGATCATTTGCTGGCTCAAGAGACCAAAAGCCGTGGCCGGACCCGTCAGGACCCCACCCACAGGACATTTCTAAATTGGTAAGACATCAAAGGCAGGATCTCCTTGACTTCATAAGCGGGAAAAAATATATTGATGCATCTGCCAAGTCCGCTAGCGGCCAATAAATCCTCGAGGGAGGAGTAAGAATGGCCCTGAACTTTGATCTGACCGAAGAACAGAACCTGACCCGCCACGCCGTCCGGGATTTTGCCGAAAAAGAAATTGCCCCCCTGGCCCCCGAGCTGGACGCCAACGAAGAGTTTTCCGTGGAACTGACCCTGAAGATGGGGGAACTGGGGCTTCTGGGCTGCTTCGTCCCGGAGAAATACGGCGGGTCGAACATGGGCTATATCTCTTACATCATCGCCGTGGAAGAACTGGCGCGGGTGGACGGGTCGCAGGCAGCGACCATCGCCGCGGGGAATTCGCTCGGGATCGGGCCGATTTATTACTTCGGGAGTGAGGACCAGAAAAAGGAGTGGCTCCCCCGACTCTGCACGGGAAAAATACTCGCCGCCTTCGGCCTGACCGAGCCCCAGGCCGGGTCGGACGCGGGGGGCTCCAGGACCCGGGCCGAACTCAAGGGCGATCACTGGGTGATCAACGGCTCCAAAATTTTTATCACCAACTCGGCCAATCCGCTCACCGGCGTGGTCATCGTGCAGGCCGTCACCGGGAAAAAGGCAGACGGAAAGCCGGAGCTGAGCTGCCTGATCGTCCCCCGCGATGCGCCCGGCTTCACCGCCCGGGAGATGAAGAAAAAAATGATGTGGCGGGCGTCCAATACGGGAGAGCTTTTCTTTGAAGACTGCCTGGTCCCGCGTGAGGACCTGCTCGGGCAAAGAGGAGACGGCTTTCACCAGATGCTCTCCACCCTGGACGGAGGACGCCTGTCCATCGGGGCCATGGGACTCGGGGGAGCCCAGGGAGCTTTCGAGCTGGCCCTGAATTACGCCAACACCCGAGTGCAGTTCGGGCGGCCGATCAGCTCTTTCCAGGTGAACGCGTTCAAACTGGCCGACATGGCCACGGAGATCGAGCTGGCCCGCAACCTACTTTATAAGGCGTGCTGGCTGCGGGAGAACGCCCGGCCCTTCACCAAAGAGGCGGCGATGGCCAAACTTTATTGCTCGGAGGTGATGGGCCGCTGCGTGAACCACGCCGTCCAGCTTCACGGCGGGTACGGGCTGATGAAGGAATACCGGATCGAACGTTTTTACCGGGACCACAAGCTCCTCGAAATCGGCGAAGGGACCTCCGAGATCCAGCGAATCGTCATCGCCCGGAATATCGGGGTTGCCGGGAAAGCAATATGAAGCGTGAGTGGGGAGTTGTGAGTTGCAAGACCCGCATGTAAATGTGGGGGACAACGGGAGGGTGAGCGGCAGGCGGTGAAGACCCCGGCAGGAGAAAAAGATGGAAAAATCCAGGCGCAACAAAGCTTTGAAAATTCGCGATAGGAAAAAACCAGTTCCCCATCGTTCCGAGGAAGGGGATCTGCTGACCGACCCATCCCACCTGAAGGGACCTGCTTCTTTAAAGCCGCCGCAAAAAGAGAGCCTGGGATCGCGGATCCGCAAGGCCCGGGAGATTGCGCGGCCTCACCGTTCAGGATTTGAGCAGCCGAACCGGGATCGCCGAGGAAATCCTGGCAAAGGTGGAGTCCAGCGAGATGATCCCGCCGTTGGGAGAGCTCATCAAGCTGGGCAAGGCCCTGGAGATGAAGATGGGGTACTTCATCTCTCCGGGAACGGAAAAACCGATGACCGTCGTCCACTCGGATCAGCGGCAGGTTATCTCCAGGCACGGCAGAAAGCGAAGCGAACAGTACGGGTACTACTATGAATCGTTGGCGCCGGAGAAGGCCAACCGTTTCATGGAGCCCTTTTTGATCACCATGGTCCCCGCGGATGTGACCGAACTTGCCAGCCACGACGGGCAGGAGTTCATCTTCGTTCTCGAAGGAGAGATCCGGGCCCAGGTCATGGGTCAGGTGGAGATCCTCCGTCCCGGAGACGCCGTGTACTACGATTCCAGCAACCCCCACCTGGTGAAATGCGCGGGCGACCGACCCGCCAAGATTCTCGCCGTCCTTTACCCCGGTTTGAAATAATTCGGGCCATCCGTCCGGTTTCGAACAGGCGGTTCAGGCCAAGATGGGTATGCCTACCTTGGCGTATGGGAAATCCACGCAGGAACACTTAGGCGTTTGTACAATTGCGCATTTCCAGCGCCTCCCGAGCTCTGGTCATTTGTTCACTCACCCCACACGGGGAGTAGTGGCATTGAGAAATGAAGTTACTTGCAACTTAACTTTTATCACCCCCACCCTCACCCTCCCCCGTCAGAGACTGTGTCGTAACTCGTCACGCCAGCGAAAGCCGGAATGCGACCTTTTTCAGCAATTACGACACAGTCTTTCAAAGGGGAGGGAATTTTATCGTTCGGACCGAAACGCACTCGGGCCTTTTTTTCTTGACAGGGTATTTGATTTCTTTAGTATGAAAAGCCGATGGACGTTCCTCGTGCCGGCACCCGATATTGAAGCATTAGGAACCTGGACACTTGATTTGCCACATCAAAAAGGCGCGGAAACTTTCGGAAGAGGGTAACAGCCTGACAGAAGACCCTAAGGCGCGTATTTAATTTCGAGAAAGGAGATTTAATTATGGCAACAGGGTTAGCCTTACACATCGGCTTGAACGCGGTCGATCCCAAGCATTACGGCGGGTGGTCGGGAGAATTGACCGCCTGCGAGGCGGACGCCCAAGATATGGCCGGGATCGCCAAGAGCAAAGGGTTCAAAGTCACGAGCTACCTGACGAAGGCTGCAACCCGCGCCCGCGTCATGGGGCAAATCAAGAAGGCGGCCAGGAGCTTGAAATCGGGGGACATCTTCTTACTGAGCTACTCCGGTCACGGAGGCCAGCTGCCGGATATGAACAACGACGAGCCCGACGCCCAGGATGAGACTTGGTGCCTATACGACGGGGAAATGGTGGATGATGAGCTGTATGCCCTCTGGGGCAAGTTCTCCCCTGGCGTGCGAATCCTGGTCTTTTCCGACAGCTGCCACAGCGGAAGCGTAACCAAACAGGCTTACTACCGGGGAATCACGAGCGCCGGCTTTGCGGGCCCGGGCTCCAAGGAAGTGAGATACCGATTCATGCCCCCTGATGTGGCCCTCAAGACCTATCGCAAGAATAAAACCTTTTACGACCGGATTCTTCGCGACAAGAGCCTGAAGGAATCTGCGGCGGCAGTCAAGGCGACCATCCTTCTGATCTCCGGCTGCCAGGATAACCAGCTCTCCTCTGACGGCGACTTCAACGGCCTGTTCACCGGGCAGCTGCTGCGGGTGTGGAAGAACGGGACCTTCAAGGGGGATTACAAAAAATTCCACCAGACGATCGTGAAACGCATGCCCCCCGACCAGACCTCCTGCTATTTCGTGGTGGGGGCGGGCAATCCGAAATTCGAAGCCCAGAGACCCTTTACCGTCTGACTCATCTTTAATCGAGAAGCGCGGCCCTTCGGCTCTCGAAGGGCCCTTCTCCGGCCGGTCCCGACACATCCGAAGAATCTCCTTAACGCGGTACAAAGAGGGCACCATGAGCTATCCTTTCCGGAATCTCGTCTTTGAGGGTGGAGGGGTGAAGGGCATCGCCTATGTCGGGGCCATGGAGGTCCTGGAGAGCAAGGGCATTCTGCGGGAGATCCGGAGAACCGGGGGAACCTCCGCCGGCGCGATTTTCGCCTTCCTCTTCGGCTTGAATTTTTCCAACGGAGAGACGCAGGAGATTTTGAGCAGCCTGGATTTCAATAACTTCCTCGATCACTCCTGGGGCGTGGTGAGGGACGGCGAACGGCTGGTGAGGGAGTTCGGCTGGTACAAGGGAGATTTCTTCCGGTCCTGGGCGGCCGAGCTGATCGGCCGGAAGACGGGAAACCCGGAATCCACCTTCAAAGATGTGGACGACCAGAAAGAGGAGAAGGGTTTTCGGGAGATTTACATCGTGGGCACGAACCTCTCCACGCGGTTTTCGGAAGTTTTCTCCGCCGAGCACACCCCCCGAATTCCCGTGGCCGACGCCGTCCGGATCTCCATGTCGATTCCCCTCTTCTTTGCCGCCAGGCGAAGCCTCCGCGGAGACGTGTACGTGGACGGCGGGGTCCTCGAAAATTATCCCGTCAAGCTCTTCGACCGGGAAAAATACATTGAAGAAAAAGACCTGAAAGCCCATTCCCGGGTGCCCGAGTACTATGAAGAGCACAACCGCGCCCTGCGGGAGATGGGAAAGGAGATCAGCCCTTACGTGTACAATAAGGAGACCCTGGGGTTCAAACTGGACTCGGAAAGGGAGATCGCCGTTTTCCGGGATCAGGCCGAGCCCCCGGCGGAGCCGATCAACGACCTTTTCGATTATGCCTGGGGGCTGATCGAAACCATCTTGGAGGGTCAAGCCGGCCAGCATTTGCACAGCGACGACTGGCAGAGGACGATTTACATCGACACCCTCGGCGTGAAGACGACGGAGTTCGACCTCGATGACCTGAAGAAAGAGGCCCTGGTGGAGTCCGGGAGAAGGCATACCCGGAAGTACTTCGAGTGGTATGACCGTCCGGATGTAAATCCGGCGAACCGGTAGGGAATAGGAGGTCGTCCGATCGATTGGAGGATGAGAATGGGTTTCCGGTGGGGCCAAGCCTTCGCTTTATTGTTGCTGGCCGTTTTGGCCGGCGGATGCGCTCCGCTGCCCAACGTCGACCCTTTCGTCGATGCGAGCAGCCAGCTCCGCTCGGCGATCATCACCAGCGGAGCCGCCGTGGAGGCGGAGCTGGCTCAGGCATGGGAGGATGAGGCTTACGCCGCTAAGCTCTCCAGCCTCTGGAAGCTGCGGGTGCAGGCGGCCGACGGCCTGGTCCGGTATGCCGAATCCCTGGCGGAGATCGTACGGTCCGGCCGGAAGGGGGCAGAAACGGCCCGGATGCTGGCCGACTCGGCTGCCGCGCTCAGCAAGGACGTGGGGGTCGTCCTCCCCCCGCCAGCACCGTCTCAACGGTTACGGATACCGCCGCGTTCATCTACGGGCACATCGCCGCCGCCCGCGCTTCCCGCTCGCTGGAACAGGCGCTGGTGAACGTTCAGCCGGCTGTCGATCAACTCACCGCCGTCATGGCCCGGGACCTCAAGGACGTCGACACACTGCTGCGGGCCGCTTACCAGCAGGAGATGAACGAGCTCACGAGCAGGTATAACGTGGAGGCGGGATATCTCAACGATTTGAATAAAGAGCAGAACGCGATTTATCAAAAGGCCCCGAGGACCCGCGAAGACGAGAAGCGGCTGCTGGAGATCGATCAATTGGTTGAGGCGACGAAGGCCTGGCGCCTTCCCATGGAGGCGGAGAAACAGCAGGCCGCAAGGCGGCTCAACGCCGGGCGGCTGCTCATCGCCGGCGCCAGGCAGGGCCTGGCAAGCTGGGCCCTCGCCCACCAGCAGCTCATCGTCGCCGTGCGGGAAAAAACCACGGTGGATGTCATCGCCCTCGTCGAGGCCACCCAGGAGATGCGAGAACTCGTGAGGAGGATACGGGAGATATGAGCGAATGGGACGATATTCGCGGGTTTGACGGCTGGAAAAAGAAACTCGGCGAGCTTCTCGCGGAAGCGGCCACGGCCTGCAAGTGCGAGGACGTGGAGCCGCGCTTCAAACTGTGCCAGCGGCTGAACGAGTTTGTCCTTATGTCCAGCCCCAACGACGAACAGATTCGGGCGCTGGATAAAATTGCCGCCGCCGTGGCCAGCGACCTCATGCGCCTCACCACCGAAGAGAGGCTGAAAGCGCTGGTCGAGCGAAACACAGAGCTTGCCCGGCTCGCCAAGGAGTTCCAGACCCAGGCGGACGCCGCCTCGCTGGCCGCCGGCGCCATCCGTCTGGAGAAGGCGCGGAAGGTTGTCTTCACCCTTACGGATACGGTGAGCGCCATAAAGGAATTCAGCAACGCCCTGGAGGAGGAGAAGGACGCCGAGCTTGCGTCGCGTTTGGAGCGAGCCATGAAGTCGATCCAGGACCTCCGCAGCCTCATCGAGCGGGAGGCCTGAAGCAGGCGTTAAGAAGCGCTGAGTGCCGAGCGCTGAGTAAACCGCGGAGTAGGGGCGGGCGCGAACCGCCTTTCGTATGGGCATCACGAATTTATCCTGTCTTGCCCGACTTATCCGTGTTCGGGCGGACCATGCGCCCAGTCATTCCTAAACTCTAATAAAGGAAGGAGTTTTTATGCCCAAAGGAGGAACCTTCAAGCAGCGGATCCTGAACTGCATTCCCTCCCGGGAGACGGAAAAGGACTGGAAATTCCAAAACGCCAGGGATTCGGGACTTCTCACCGCCCGAGCGGCGCTCCCATCCACGAAAGATCTGCGCGAGGCCTGGTGGAAGATCGGGGACCAGAAGAACACCGGGTCATGCGTGGGCTGGGCGACGGCCGATTCGGTCCTGCGGTGGCATTTCGTGAAGGCGAACAAGCTGCCCAAGGACCAGCTTCTTTCCCCCCGTTTCATCTGGATGGCGGCCAAGGAAACCGACCAGTACATCTCCCAGCCCACGACTTTCATCGAATCGGAAGGGACGAGCCTCAAGTCCGCCCTGGACATCGGCCGCAAGTTCGGCGCGGTGCGCAACACGGTCCTGCCCTTTGCCACCGGGATCCTGTACTCCGGCGAATCCAAGACGTTTTACGCCCTTGCCGCGCAGCTAAAGATCAGCAGCTACTTCAACCTGGGCACAAACCTGGCAAACTGGCGGACCTGGCTGGCCAGCAACGGCCCCATCCTGACCCGCCTGGACGTGGATGCCACCTGGGACAGCGCCGCCAACACGAAGGGGAAGCTGGACGTCTATCAGCCGGATACAGCCCGGGGCGGGCATGCCGTCGCCCTCGTCGGCTATACCCCGGACCGGTTTATCGTTCGCAACAGCTGGGGAACGGGGTGGGGCGACCAGGGTTTCGCGTACGCATCCATTGCCTATGCCCAGGCCGCGTTCACCGAGGCGTACGGGGCCGCGGTTTAGGACCCGGAAACAGGGATTCCCTTTCGAGGTGAATGGGTGACGAAAGGCCTGATTTCGGAGTTCTGCGATCAGGCCTTTTTTGTTCGAAGAAATTTACAAATATTAACCGCAGAGCACGCTGAGGACGCAGAGAAAAAGCTATTTCGCGTTCAATTTTTATTTCTGATATTGTCCCCGCGCCCTCCGCGGTGAATTATTTTTCTCACCCATCTTCAGGAGGTGAACCATGCTATTCGGCGGGTCCGACAAACCCATCAAAACGAAAATCGGAACCACATCCCCTATATACATCCCCCACCCGGCCGGCCCGCAGCAGGTAAAACCGGGGGATTATTTCTGGATCAAGGTTCACAGCGCCCAGGCGGCGTTTCGGGGGTCCCTCTTCGAACAGATCAAACAGCTGGTGGTGACCTCGAAGGTCAACCTCAACCATCCCCTCCTGGGAAACGAGGACTTCTACGCGATCCAGCGGGCCCGGGCGGTGAAGAAGAATGCCGCGGAGCAGCTGGGCCTCAGTTCCAACCTGGTGTCGCTCGTCCCCGCGACCATGAGCCACGTGTCGATCTCCATTGAGTTCATCATCGACAAGGAAAACAGCCTGGCCAAGATCGGCACCCTGGTGAACGACGACAGCTTTCTTGCGGTGGTCTCCCTCGCCCCCGCCGCGGCGGCGGTCGCGAAGACCGTGGGGGGCCTCGCGCAGAAGGTGATCCAGACTTTCATCCCCGCGGAGGAACGCCAGCCCATCCTCCAGTTCGCGGGTGATTTCGACCTGGGCAGCGCGGACGGGGAGAGCTGCCTTCGCGACGGATACTATGCGATCCTGGGCAGCCGGGACGAGCAAAACCCTCTCCCCGGCACCCTGCCGAAACTCGAGGTCCGCGGATCCGGGCTGCTGGCGGACGGCAAAGAGGTGGACAATCTTTCCTACGTGGTCCTCGACGTCACCCGGGTTCCGGCCCGCACCCGGGAGCTGAGCGCCGGGGCCTCGTGGGAGACGAAACTGCGGGAGGCGGAGGGCCTGGCCCAGGCGGTCGCGGACGACCCCTTCGCCGGAGACGGCGACAAAAAAGAAGTCTGGGGAAAGTGCAAGGCGATCCTGCAGGAGGCCCGCGCCCTGCTCCTCGCGGACGCGAACTACGCGCCCGACGGAAGCGGCCGACATCTGCAAGACGGTTTACAAGGAGATCGCCGACCTGGTGAGCCCGAAGGAAGACGGAAAGACCAAAGCGGCGAAGGCCCCGGACAGGCAGATCGACACGAAAGCGGAGCGGGACCTTTTCGGGATCGGCGAGTCGGAGGATCTTTCGGCCGTGGCCGCCAAGTACACCCAAACGGCGGCCGCATCCGTTAAAATCTTAAAGGCGGGGGAGTGGTTGTAAAGGAGGTGATGGCGTGGCAGGTTCCCCGGCAAAGTGGACGATCCTCACCTATATCGCGGCCCACAACAACCTGGATGAATTAGGCCGCCGCAGCCTGGGGCAGATCCTGGGAGTGGGCAGCACCCCCGAAGTCAAACTGCTGGTCCTGTATGACGGACAGGAGAGCGCCTCCCGTTTCCTCGCCGGCCGGCCCGGCAAGGCTGCGGCGGAGGAGCCGCTCAAGGATTTCGATTCCGGCGACGGCGGCGCCCTGCTGGAAACGGCGCGGTGGGCCTTCGAACAGTGTCCCGCAGAACGGTATGGCCTGGTTCTGTGGAGCCACGGGAGCGGGTGGCGGCCCGAAGAGATCGAAAACGTGGCCAAACAGGCCCGCGGGGACGCTCGGGTAGATGCCCGGGAATCCCGCGACCGTGCCGCCGCCCCGGGAAGCATGGCGCTCTTTCGATCGACCCTGACTACCATCTTAAAGAAGGAGAAACAGGCCGAACGGGCCGTCTGCTTCGATGATGGTTCGGGCCACTCGCTGGACACTCTCGAGCTCGACCGGGTTACCCGGGAGATCCGCGCGATTCTCGGCAAGCCCCTGGATTTCCTGGGCATGGACGCCTGCCTCATGGCCACCTTGGAAGTGGCTTACCAGGTGCGGGAATCGGTGCGCTATCTCGTCGCCTCGGAGGAGTTGGTGCCGGGTTCCAGCTGGCCCTACGACCGGATCCTCGGCGAGCTTCGGGGAGACCCGGCCCGGTCCCCGGCCGCCCTCGCGAAGTCCGTGGTGGAGCGGTACATGGAATATTACCGGGACCATCCTCCTTCTGCCGGCGACGTGACCCAGGCGGCCCTCGATCTCGGCCAGGTCCCGCAAATCGCCCGCGCGGTGGACGGCCTCGCAGACGCACTCACGAAGGACATGGATACCCACGCGGACCTTCTCTGGAAGGCCCAGATCGACTGCTACGAACAGGAATCTCGAAAGAGAAAGCGCGAGCCCAACAAGTTCCGGTTCCACCTGTGGGACCTCTGTTCGCTGGCTGCGCGTTTGGTTGGGGCGGGGTCCAGCCCCGTTGTGAAGGAAGCGGCGCAATCCCTTGCCGCAACCCTTAAGCCCGGCGGCCCGGCAGTCCTGGCCGAAGGACATCTGGGCGAGTGGTTCGAAGGAATTGGAGGGCTCTCCATCTACCTGGTTCCCGCGAAAAGGCAGCGGGTGTCTCCCTACTACGCCGACCTGGCCCTCGCGAAAGACACAAAGTGGCCGGCCCTGCTGCAGGCCTATCATGATTATTTTGCATAATTAACCCCGAACATCGGCCCTCACACTGGGCACGCTCGCAACTGATTTGGAGGAGCCATGCTGTATGCAGACATGATCATCGAGGCGTACGAGGCCGAGCTGGTCAAGACCCCCGATAAAAGCCGGGTCGGGCATTTCAAGGTGCGCGTGATCTCCTCCCCTGACGGGGAGATGAAACCGGAAGAAGCCGTTCCGGTCGAGTATGACGATAAACAACTCCAGGCGGACCTGGCCCGTCTTGAATTCCGAAAACTGGACCGGGAAGGCCTCATCGGCCTGGGGAGGGCCCTGGCGCTGCTGCTCCTGCCTCCCAGGAAAGAGGGCCCGCTTCCGGGCATCCGCGAGCTTTTCGGGGGCAGCCTGAAGAAGATCGGGATGGACGGGGCGCTGCGCCTCCGGCTGCGGCTGCCGCCACTCCTCGCGGCGCTCCCCTGGGAATACATGTACGTGGACCGGGCGGACATGGGGGAGGGGATGAACGGCTTTCTGGCGCTGGACCCGCGGATAAGCCTGGTTCGTCACGAGGCGCTCCCCGCACCTCCCCAGCCCGCGCTGATCTCCGGGGACATCAAGGTAGTCGTCGCCCTGGCCTCCGCGGAGGGGCTCCCCCCCCTCGACCTTAAAAAAGAGAAGGAGGACCTGGGAAAAGCCCTGTCCGGACAGGAAGGAATCAAACCGGTCTTCCTGGAGGAGGCCACCCTTGACGAGGTGCAGTCCGCTGTTCCAGGGGCGGGGGTATTCCATTTTGCCGGACACGGAGACTTCACCCGTCAGATGAACCAAACGCCGGGCACCTACACGGGCATCGGGTCCCTCGCCCTGGAGGACCAGCGGGTGGACGCCGAAAAAATAGGCATTAACCTGAGGGGGAACGGCGTTCGCCTGGCGGTGCTGGGGGGCTGCGAAACGGGCCGGCGCGAGGGGGTCAGCGTTTGGGGGGGCATCGCCCCCGCACTCGTCCGGGCGGAGGTTCCGGCAGTGGTGGCCAACCAGTTTTCTATCCTGGACAAATGCGCCATCGCGTTCAGCCGCCAATTTTACCGGGCCCTGGCGGGCGGCCTTCCGATCGAGCGGGCGGTGAGCGCCGGTCGAATCGCCGTCTATAACGAAGACCCGGAAGGCAGGGATTGGGGAGTTCCCGTCTTCTACCTGCGTGCGGCCGACAGCCTGCTTTTCGCCGGGGCCGGAGATCAGAACGTGCGTGAACAGGCCAGGTCGGCTGCCGAGGTTCAGGTGAACGTTCGCGCAAAAGAGGTCGCCGCCGGGGGCGAGGTGGTGGGGGCCGAGGTCCTCCGGATGCTATCGGGCAAGCTGGGCGTCAACGTGACAATCAGCGGAAAAGTTTATGGCAAGGTTGTCGGGTTTGCTGCCAAGCAATTCGGCGGGGGCGCGGCAGAGGTCGATGTGGAAGTGGAAAGCGTGGAGAAAGGCAGCCACCGTCGTCGGAGCCAGGCTGGACGAGCTGTGAGTTTAAGGATGTTTGTTTTGGCTGATTGGATCCGTCTTTTCTGCGTTCATCTGCGTCCCGATAGGATTGACTGATACCCATGAGTCCGCCGCCTGAAGTCAAGATCGACATGAAAGTCGGCGAAGTCCGCGAAGGCGGGAAAGCCACGGCCCTGGAGGTGGGCCGGCACGAGGGGCCGCTGACCCTCCAGGTTTTCGGCACTCCCCCGGGGGACGTGAAGCGTTTTCTCGCGCCCCCCGCGGCGCGGCGCACCTTCGTAAACCGCGATCGGGAGCTTGGGGAGATCGTATCCGCGGTTCAATCGCGAGGCCGGGTTCTCCTCCACGGAATGCCGGGGATCGGCAAGACCGCCCTGGCCATCGCGGCGGCTCAGAAGGTGCACGGCGCCGGGTCCTTCAAGGACGGCATCTTGTGGGTGAGCGATATCCGCAGGGCGCCCATCGAGTCGGTCTGCGACGCGATCGCCCGCCGCCTGGGTCAGCAGGAAATTCCCCGCCTCCCGCCGGGCGAGAAGCCGGACGCGATCCGAGAGCTTCTGGCCGCCTCCGGCGAGCTGTTCCTCGTCCTGGATCACCTGGATTCGGCCGACACGGCGCAGTGGGTCGTTGACCGAACCGTCCCGGAGAACGTGGCCGTTCTGATCGCCAGCCGAATTCGGCACGCAGTCGACGGCCTGGAAATTCCGGTGAAGCCGCTGGACCCGGACAGCGCCGCCCTCCTCTTCCGGCAGGAGTCGGGGGCCGCCGAAAGGGACGCCGGAGTGGCGCGTGGAGATCTGCTCACTATTGGAAAACCACCCCCTGGCGCTGATCATCGCGGCCGGGCGGGTCCGCATCGAAAACATGCCCCTCGCGCGCCTGAAGGAGCGCCTGGAAAAGGAAACGGGCCTGGATTCTCTCCGGCTCGGGGAGGGGAGGATAAGAGCCGCAGCGTTTGGGCTTCCCTGGAGCTTTCCTACGCTGAATTGGATGAGAAACACTGCCGGGTCCTCGACCACCTGTGCGCCTGCTTCGACCGGCCGGTGGGTCTGCAGCTCCTGGCGGAGATCACCGGTCTGTCCCTGGATGAGTGCGAAGACTGCGTCGGCCGGCTGGTCTCGCGGTCCCTGGCCGAAAGAAGCGAAGACCGGGTCGGGCGTTCAGCGGCTGGTCCGGGATTTCGGCCGAAGACGACTCGGCAGCGAGTTGCCGGCCGTCCAGGACCGGGTGGCCGAGGCCGTGCGCAGCTATTGTTTCCAGGTACTCGGAAAAATCGCCCCGCCACTACGATCTCCTCGAAGCCGAAGCAGGGAACCTCATCGGATCGGCCCGCCACGCCGCCAGCCGGGGCGACTGGCCGGCCGTTTTGCAGGTCGTCCAGGCGCTGGCCACCCCGGTCTCGGGCCTTCTCAGCGTGCGGGGGTACTGGACCGAGGTCGTCGTCCTGCTCCAGCTGGGCATTCAGGCCGCGGAGAAGAGCAACGCCCCCGCGCTCCTGGCGCGCTTCAAGCACAACCTGGCCACGATCTGCCAAAGCCGCGGCGACTATTCGGAAGCCCAGAAACTGTACCAGGAGAACTTAGCCTTTTTCAGGGGCGAGGGCCGACCGGAGGGCGACGGCCGCCACCCTGCACAACTTCGGGGTGCTGTCGAGGCTGAGGGGAGAGCATGAGGACGCCCGCCGTTACCTGCGGGAGAGCCGGGAAATCAAAGAAGACCCGCAGTACGAAGAGTACCTCTCCACCACGATGCACGAACTGGGACAGCTTGCCGAGCGGGCCACCGATTTCGAAGCCGCCCTCCAATTTTACTCGAAGAGCATCGAGCTGGACGCCAAATACCCGGACCCGGTGGGGACGGCCGCAAACTGGCAGCAGATCGGCGTAATCAAGCAGGCCCAAGGCGATCCGGAGGAGGCGGAGCGGTTATACCTTCGCGCGCTGGAAATCTACCGGCAGTTTTCCGATCGAAGCCGCATCGCCTACGTGCAATTCTCCCTCGGGCGCCTCCGTTCGGAAAAGGGCGATTTTGACGGGGCGATGACCCTCCTCGGGGAGAGCCTGAAGACCTCCAAGCGCTGGGCGCCCGGTCTTTTCAGGGCGACGTCTTATACGAATTAGGGGTAGTTTCCCAGGAGAGGGGACATTCGGAGGAAGCAGGGCCTCTCTTCGACCAGAGCCTGAAGATCCACACCTCTCTCGGCGCGGCCGAAGGGGATTGCTTCTTTGCCAGAGCAGGCTGGGGAGGCTGGCCAGGGAAGCGGGCCGACTTCCCGGAAGCCCTTCGGCTTGGAGGAAGCCGGCCTGGCCGCATTCCGCAAACTCGGCAACCGGCTGGGGATCGCGGATTGCCTCTGTGAATTGGGAGCGCTGGCCTTCGGGTCGGGGAATCACCAGGAGGCGGAGAAGCTGTACCGGGAGAGCCTTCAGGTGAGCGAAGCTGTGGGCTACAAGTTGGGCGCGGCCCGCAGCCTGTACGGCCTGGGCAATCTGGAAGAGGAAAGAGGGAACCGGCCGGAAGCCGGCAATCACTACCGCAGGGCCCTCGAAATTTCTTCGCTCCTGGGATCCCCCCTGGCGGAGTCGGTCAGAAGAAAGCTCGAAGGTCTGGAGAAGGCCGGCTAAGGAAGAAAGATGTCCGTTTAAGTGCGATAGTCCCTGAGCGGGGCGAGTACGCGCTTGGAGGTAACGAAATGAAGAAGCGAACTGCTCTGGCCCTGGGCCTGCTGTCCGCAGCATCTGTTTTTGCGGTCAGGAGTTTTAAAGAAAAAGGAAGTCCGAAAACCCGGTGAGCCACTCAAGCCGCGCGAATTTCTCAGGCTCGACAGGTTCCTATGGAAGAGAGCGGAAAGACCCCTGCCCGGCAGAAGGCCGCCGGGGGAGCCGCTCCCCCCGCCGCAGGCCAGATTGGATGAGCTGTGATAATTCGGGCCGGCCCGGCCCCGTTTCAGCAGAAGAGCTTTTAATCTCGCTATCACGGTGCTTGAAAAAAAATTTCGATGCTTCGACAAACTCCGCATGAACGGAACATCGGCAAGGGGTTCTCTTTTCCGTTCGCCCTGAGCTCGTCGAAGGGTGAACGGGTCGTTTTTCAAGTAATCTTCCAAACAGTTGCGCATCGATTATTTTAAGGAGGAAGAGTGAATTGTCCTTCTTGCAGCGCGGCCTTGCCTCCGGAGGCGAAATTCTGCCCGGCCTGCCGCGCCGCAGTTGTTTCCGCGACCGCCGGCCAGGGAATTGACTTCTCGGCCTACATCCAGGAGCGCACCCGGGACTTCATGGGGCGCGAGTGGGCCTTTAAGGCCATCCAGGAGTGGCTTCGGAAGCCCTCCGGGCCTTGTTTTTTTCTGCTCACGGGAGAACCGGGCTGCGGGAAGACCGCCGTCGCCGGGCGCCTGGCCCAGTTCTCGAATGCAGCGGTTTTCCCCGCCTCCGAGTTTTCGAGCTTTTCGCCGGGATTTCTTCGGGGGGTGCACTTTTGCTCGTCGCGGGACGGCAGTTGGATCGATCCGCGGATCTTCTCCCGGTGCATTTCCCTGCAGCTGGCCCGTTCGCTGCCCGGGTTCAGCCAGGCCCTCGTGGACACGGCCGAAAAGTCGATCCAGATCCAGGCGACAATGAACGTGGGGACCGCTTCCGAGAACGCCACTGTCGCCGGGGTGCTCATCCACAACCTGATTATATCCGGGGGAAATGCCCAGGAAGTCTTCAACCGGACGGTGGTGGACCCCCTCCAGGCCCTGTGTAACCGGGGCTTTGGCGAGCAGGTCATCCTTTTGGTCGACAGCCTGGATGAGTCCCTGTACCACCGGGGAGAGGCGACCATCGCGGGACTGCTGGGACGGTTGAAGAGCCTCCCTCCCCAGGTCCGGTTTATTGTTACCAGCCGCCGCGACCCCCGGGTGGAAAACGAATTCCGGGAAGGCGAGTGCCTTTGCCTCTCCGCGCCCGAGTTCGATCTCTTCAACCAGGCGGATGTGGGGGCTTACGTCGCCTGGAAAGCAGCTCACGATAAGGTCCTCGCCGAAAAGATCGCCGGGCTTCCCGCCGGCGAGTCCTCCGGCTGGGTGAAGCAGGTTACGGAAAGGTCGGAGGGAAATTTCCTGTACGTGAGTTTTCTCCTGGAAGCCATGGCCCGGACCCAGCGGCCGGTGGATGACATGGAGGCCCTGCCGGCGGGGCTGGACGGTTTGTACTACGATTCCTTGAAGCGGGCCGTCGAACTGGGGAACAAAGATTGGAACGGGCAGTATGCGCCTTTCCTGGGCGTGCTTTCGATCGCCCAGGAAAGCCTGCTCCTGGAGCAGGTGAAATCCCTGTCCGGTTTGTCCGAAGGAATGGTTTGGGCCTGCCTCGGCGACCTCCAGCCGTTTGTGGAGACCCTGGCGCCCACCCCGGAGCAGACGGAGCAGGCGGATCGGTATCGTTTTTACCACCAGTCGGTGATTGACTTTCTGCACCGCCCTCAGATTCAGATGCAAAAAAACAAACTGCACAACCTGTACTACCTGACGCCCGAGGACTGGCACCGGCAGACGGCCCAGTTTTATTTGCAGAAGGACCTGGGCCCCTGGCGGCTGCGGGACGAGTACGGTTTGCGCTACACCGCCACCCACCTCGCCAAGGCGGCACAGGGAAGCTCCCAGCCCGAGAAGCACCGGCTCACCGAGATACTGGTAAAGCTCGTTCACGATCCCGATTACCAGGAGGCGCACCTAAAGCGGCTGACCGACCTCGCTTCTCTTCAGGGCGACTTGAACCAGGCTTTGAAAAGCGCGGCCGAGGACGGGCACCCGTCATCCATTCCCCTCTTGATCCAGGCCGCCCTGGGGTATGTCGCCTTCCGCCGGAAGCAGCTTCACCCGGAGCCCATTTTCGAGCTGGCCCGGGCCGGGCAGGTCGAAGCCGCCGAGCAGAGGCTGTCCCTCTTCTTTGCCGAAAAAGAGTGGGAACAGGCCGTTCTCCTCACGATCGCCTGGCTGGCCGTGGAAAAAAATCCCGCCGAATCGAGACGGCTGCGGGATCGTGTCTTCCCGAGCCTCCCCGTTTTCGGGCCCCTTCCCCTTCTTGGAGCGCGGGTGAACGCCGAACTGGACGGCTTGCCCCTGCCCCTCCCTTCTCTTCCGGCCCCGCCGCCCCCGGAGGTTGCGCAGAACATGGTGCGGCGGCTCGGAGGCATGGGGGAGGGAGCGACCCTTACGGGAATATGAGTCCCCTCAGGCCCCCGCGGAAGAGGTTCAACCCGAAAGTTCCAGTTACGAGGCTTCCCTTAACCTGACCGGCGAGCAGACGGCGCCATGGCTCGTTTCCTACGCCGTTGCGGACCCGGCGGAGGGAACGGACCTGGTGAAGAATTACCAGGCTATCCTGGCCCAGAACAATTATGTTCCATACCGGAACCGGTTTCTCTGGGCGCTTCTGGATGCGGTCCTCAAACATCCTCTTCAGGAGTGGGTCCGGGACGTGCTGACGGGCCTGGAAGCCGCCGCGCTCACGGGGAGCAAGCTTGATTTTCAGGAATGCCTCCCGATCACCCTTCTTTCCCTCAACGTCCGATCGGGAAAGCCCGCCGCCTCCCAGGAGCTGAAAGACTTCCTGCAGAAGGCGAGAGATCAGGCGGCCACCCTCCTGCCTACACGGGGGAAAGGAGACACCTGGGGGAGCCACAAGCGCCGGTTGACCGCGCTGGCCGAGGTGCTGTATGCCGTCCTGGGCCGGATGGATGAGGCCCGCCATCTTTTCCAGGATCTCCTCCACCTGCCCTACGGTTTTGCCGGGTTTGAGTCGCCGGCCTGCCTGACCCTGGTGGAGGGCATGCGGGTTTGCCGGGCGCCGGACCCGGAGATCCGTTGCGGCCTGGAAGGGGCGCGCCGGGCCGCCCACAATATCCAGGAGTTTTCTTTTTGCGCCCGGACCACGGCCCGGGTCAACGCAATGCAGGAGCGTTGGTGGTCCGCGGACGGCTTTGACGCGCGGGAAATCGCCCCCCGGTTCATCCAAAACCCCCATTCCCCCGAATTTGCGGCTTTGCATTTTGTGGGCGAGCCGTACTCCTACCGCGTCCAGGGGGCCGAATCGACACCCCTTCCCGATTGGGTGCGCCAGGCGAACAGCCTCGCCTGGCTGGCCATGACCTACCGCCGTTCCACGGAGGACCTGCAAAGGTTGAACCCGGGGTGGGCGAGCGAATTCCAACTCCCCCCTGGAACCCGGGTGCACATCCCGGACCCGGAGATGGGGCCGCTGCTCGCGGCCCGCTTTGCGGCCGAGATTTCAGCCGCCGAATCGATTTCTCCCGAACGCCGGGTGGAGCTCATCAAATCGCTCGTGCCGGCGGCGGTGAACAACCCGACAGCCCTGGACACGGTTTTGGCGCGACTGCTCATGGCCGCTTCCCCCGGGGATGCGACGCTCCTGGAAGCGATTGAGCAAAGCGCAAAGATTCCATCTCCGGGGAAAAAGGGGAGCGGGGAATAGCGGGAGGTCTCGCGGATGGGAAGGAGCTCATGTGAAATGCGTGATATGTGGAAATGAGTCCGGCCGGAGTACGTGTCCGCGCACCATGACCTGGCCATTGCCTACGAGGACAAAATGAAGGCCGAACCGTCCGATCAAGATTTATGGGGGCAAAAAGCGCTCGCTGCCTGGCGGAAAACCTACGAGCTGGCGCCCAATGATGCGGGGTTTTCGGCCGAGTACATCCCTGCAGATCGGCCAGCGCATCTTGCGGCTGAAGCGGCTGTTGGAAAAAACGGAAGGGGGAGCCCCATGAAACCGGAGGAACGAAAGTGGACATGTTCCCAGGGCCGCCGGGCCGAACTTCCGGCTTGAATTCTACTGCTTGATGGGTCCCTGAAATTTGCGGTCCCTGGGGTTGAATCGTATGGCGAAGTCCTCGAATACGATTTCGATGCGCGACTCATCCCGGAGGAGGGGTTGCTTTGCTTTCGGCAGGCGGTAGAATTTGGTAACCCACTGAGCGGGGGTGACGCTGAACCCGCCGGTTTCGATGTCCTGGTAAACCTGGGGCTGGAGATAAGCTCGGATGGCTTTGACGACCAGGGTTTTGGAGCTTGCCCGATCGTTCTTGATTTTTAGCTTGAAAGAGGTCATCTGGAGAGGGTTACTTTTAACCCTGCCCCGGACGCCAACCTGAACCTCAACCTTGAAAAGATAAGGTCCTTCGGCGAAGATCCTGCTCTCGGAAACGGATATAGCCCAAAGGTCGGAGATCGTAAAAAAGAACAACGCCAAGAGCGCGCCCGCGGCAATGAGAACGGGTCTCAACCCATGAGCCAAAATTCACCTCCCGAGTGCGCTGAATCGTTACGGGTCGTTCAACGCCGCCTCCAGCCATTTTGGGAAATTCTCAGCGAATGTCAAGAAAAGATTTTTGGCCCGGTTCTACGGGCCCGGCAGTTCCGGCGCGAGGCCGGCTAAATTGGACGGACCTCCTCATCGGATTTCCTGACCGGTAAGCTCAGCCTGCTTCGCTCGCCCTCCTGATTTCACCCCATCGTGCTCTCTTTGCGGTAAGAAAGACCCGGCCGCTCGATCGTGACCACCGTGTCGGGAGGGACATCCTGGGTGATCCAGACGTTTCCTCCGATCACCGACCGCGCCCCGATGACCGTCGGGCCCAGGATGGTTGCATTCGAATAAAGAGTCACGTCGTCCTCGATCGTGGGATGCCGCTTCTTCCCCCGGATGAGGTTCCCCTCGCTGTCCTTGGGGAAACTCAGCGCGCCCAGCGTCACCCCCTGGTACATCTTTACCCGGTCCCCGATTTCGGTCGTCTCCCCGATCACCACGCCGGTTCCGTGGTCGATGAAGAAATCTTTCCCGATCGTCGCCCCCGGGTGGATGTCGATCCCGGTCACGGAGTGGGCGTACTCGGTCATGATCCGGGGGAGCAGGGGAACCCCCTGGACGTGCAGTTCGTGGGCGACCCGGTAGACGGCGACGGCGAAGACGCCGGGATAGCTGAAGATGATCTCGTCCAGGTTCTTGGCCGCAGGGTCGCCGTCGTAGGCCGCCTGCACATCCCCGGTCAAGGCCTGGCGGAGGGCGGGAATCTTCCGCAGGAATTCCAGCGCCTCCTTTTGGCCCCGCTCCAGGCACCTCGTGCAGAGGCTGTCGAGGCGGCGGCATTCGTGGCGGATCGAACGGGCGATCTGGGAGGCGAGCTTGTCGAAAACCCCGCTTACGTCGTTCCCGACGTGGTAGCTCAAGGAGTAGGTGTCCACCTCCTGCTTGTGAAAATACCCGGGGAAGAGGAGGTCGTTGATGTCTTCCAGGATCTCGATGACCGATTGCTTGGAGGGGATCATGGCCGTGTCGTAGTGGGCGATCGCCCTTTGCTCTTTACAGCTTTCGATGATGGCCTCGACCACCCCGGGGAGCTGGCTGCGGTACCCCTCGATGAATTCAATCTCGATATCGCACTGGTCGCCGGTGAGAGCGATGTTCTTTGGTTCCATGGTTTTCCTCCGTTTGGTTTCCCTGAATGCTGTCAGGGGCCGGGGGCTGAAGCCGGGGGGCGTCCCGGGGGCGCGCCTGCTTTTCCGGGCGGCCGCCGCTGGTGCCGCGCGAGAAACAAGAGAAGAAACAGAACGCCGGAGATCAGAACGATCGTCCCCGATGGGGGCCAATCGAAGTAAAAAGAGGCCACCAGCCCACTCGCGGCGGAGACCGCGGCCAGAAGGGCGGACAGGATCAACGCTTCCCGGAAGCGGCGGGCGACCTGCAGGGCGGCGGCGGCCGGGATCACCAGCAGGGCGGAGATGAGCAGGATTCCGACCACTTTCATCCCCATGACCACGGTCACGGCGGTCAGGATGGCCAGGAGCGCATCGAGGCGGCCGACCTGGACCCCCGAGGCTTTGGCCGATTCGGGATCGAAGGTCAGAAAGACAAACTCCTGGTAGAAGAGCCCTATCGCGACCAGGACCGCCAGGGCCAGCAGAAGGGCCAGGATCACTTCCTCCCGGTCGATGGCCAGAACATTGCCGAAGAGGTAGCCGAAGAGGTCCAGGTTGAAGCTGCCCGCCAGGCTGACGAGGAAGATCCCCATGGCCATCCCCAGGCTGCTGATGATCCCGATGGCCGTATCCCCGTACACGCCGGCGCGCTCTTTCAGCTTCAGAATCCCCAGGGCGGAGATGACCGCGACCGCGAGGGCCACCAGGAGGGGGGTAACGTAAAGCACGAGCCCCAGGGCTACGCCGCCGAAAGTGACGTGGGCCAGGCCGTGCCCGACCATCGCGTCCCGCCGGAGGACCAGAAAGACCCCCAGGATGGCGCAGGTGATGGAAACCCCGACTCCCGCCAGGAAAGCCCTTTGCATAAACGCGTAGGAGAAGAGGTCTTCCATGGTCTTCAGTGCCGGTGGCAGATCAGGTGGTGTTCGCCGTGGAGGAGCTCCTGGACGACGGAAGAGCTGCAGAAATCCTCGTGCGTCCCGTGGAAGACCAGCTGCTGGTTGAGACAGGCGACTTTGGTCACGTGCTTGGTGATGATCGCAAAGTCGTGGGTGATGAGGACGATGGTCAAGCCCTTCTTGCGGTTCAAATCGGCGAGCATCTCGTAGAATCGGGACTGGGTTTCGGCGTCCACCCCGGCCGTGGGCTCATCCAGGAAAAGAACGTCCGGGCCGTTGACGATGGCCCGGGCGATGAAGACGCGCTGCTGCTGGCCTCCGGAGAGCTCCCCGATCCGCCGGTTTTTCAGCCCTTTCATGTCCACCTGCTCCAGCGCCTGGTCGATGGCCGCCTCGTCCCGGCGGGTCAGAAGCCGGGGAAAACGCTTTTTGGAAAGGAGGCCCATGGCGACGACCTCCCGGACTGAGGCCGGGAAGAAGGGGTCCAGGTGGGTGGCTTTCTGGGGGACATACCCGATCCGTTCCCACTGGGTGAAGTTATCCAGGTCCTGCCCCATCAGCACGACTCGTCCCCTGGAAGGCTTCAACGATCCCCAGGATCATCCGGATCAGCGTGGTTTTGCCCGACCCGTTGGGGCCGATCAGAGCGACGAAATCGCCCGGGGATATGGTAAAAGAGATATCCCGGAGTACCTCCATGCCGTTGAAGCTGAAGGAGACATTCTGCACTTCGATGAGGGGGTTATTGGGTTGGTTATTTGGTTCCACAGTCTAATCCCTTGCGCAAGCTGTCCAGGTTCTTCTCCATGAGCCCGAGGAAGGTCACCTTCTGGCTGAGCTGGTCCCGGGTCACGTTGGCGCCGTCGTTCAGGACCAGGGTCTGAAGGCCAGCCTCAGCGGCCAGCACCCGGGCGAGCTTGGGGTTGACCAGCTCTTCGAAAAAAATGTACTTCACCCCGTAAGTTCGCGCTGCCTTGATCACCTCCGTCAATTTCTTCGGGGTGGGCTCCGCGTTGGGGCTGACCCCGTAAAGCGGCACCTGTCTCAGGCCGTACCGCGTGGCCAGGTAGGCGAAAGCGGAATGCCCGCCGAGAATGATCTCCCGGTGCCGGCAGGCGGAGAGGGCGGATTGAAATTCCTTGTCCAGGGCCTGGAGTTTCCTTTTGTAAGCTTCCGAGTTGGCCCGGTATTGGGCGGCCTTTCCCGGGTCCTTCTCCGCGAAAAGCCGCGGCGACCGAGTCGATGATCGCCTGGTCCAGGGAAAAATCCAGCCAGATGTGGGGATCGATCTGCCCGCTCCTCCCGGCGTCCCTGGATTTTGGATTTACCGGCTGAGAATTTTTGGCTTCCAGAAGAGTCAGGCCGCGGCTGGCCTCCACCACTCTTACCCGGCTCCCGCCCGCAGCTTTAAGGATATCCGCCGCCCAGAGCTCCATGATCGGCCCAATGTACAGGAATACGTCCGCCTGCTGGATTTTAGCCAAATCGCTGGCCTTGGGCTCCCACGCGTGCGGCTCAATGCCCGGGGGAAGGATCATTTCCGCCACGACATTTTCCCCCCCCACGGCCTTCGCGAATTCCTGGAGCGGAAAGAGAGTCGTCACCACTTTGAGTTTGGAATCGGCCCGGGCAATGGAAGCGCCTTCCAAAAGGAAGAGAAGCAGGAGGATACAAAAAGTGGAGAAAACTCCCCGAAAATAATATAGATGGCCTTCACGCGTGGTTTTCATGGTTTCTATTTTCATCTTTATCGTAACGGTCTTTCGCTGTGCGTTCAAGTGGTATTTGGCCGCTGACGCGGTTCCGCGGCCCTCGTCCAGTTCGGTCGTCCCCGAATTCCATCCTTCTTTAGAGACTGGGTCGTAATTCCGTTCATGGTTCGAAAAGCTCACCACAAACGGAAACGACCCCTTGTGAATTAATAACTTAACCGTTCGCCCTGAGCCTGTCGAAGGGCCAGCGACGAATACGACACAGCCTCTTGATGGAGGAGGGTGAGGGTGGGGGGTGATAAGCTTTCACTTTAGAAAAAAGTTTTTGTCCACCTTACTCCGTCAGTCCTGAAGAAGCAAGACCAGCTTTCTTCAGTGCGTTCTGGACTCCTGGCTTCGCGAGGGGGGGAATTGGAGTTTTTCCGCATCCTATTCATTTGAAATCCTATGCCTGAACTCCTTCTCTCAACCGCTCCCTGACCTGAAAAATATAGACAGGCGCTGGAAATTTTTATAGAATATCCCGATTCTCTCGGGGCTGCTATCTCCCGATGGAGCCTGCGGCAATCTTTTCCCCCTCGAGAGATGTTTTTATCCCTGGAGCGCGCCGAAGGTCATGGCCTCACTTCTTCAATCGCTGGATGCCGCCCTTTTCCAGCTCATAAACCAGGATGGCCAGAACTCCTTCTTCGACTGGTTCATGCCTTTTATGAGCGAGCTGAAGAACTTCACCTTCGTCCTCATCTTGCTCGGAATCTGGGTGCTGTGGAAGGAGAGGAAAGCAGGGGTCGTTTTTCTGATCTTTCTCGGGGTGACCGTGGCGATCACCGACCAATCTACGACTCGTCTCATCAAGGAATGGATCGGGCGGATTCGGCCCTGCGCCGTCCTGGAACACGTCCGAATGTTGACCGATTGCAACACCTCCTATTCTTTTCCTTCCACCCACGCGGCCAACATTTTCGCGGGAGCCTTCTTTATGTCCCAGCCCTTTCGCCGCCTGGGGCCCGTCTTTTATGCCATCGCCGCGGTTGTGGCATACTCTAGGGTTTACATTGGGATCCATTATCCCCTGGACGTGATCGGGGGCGCGGGAATCGGCCTGCTGATCGCCTGGCCGATGCGGCGCCTGAAAGACGAAGTGGTGAACCGCTTTCATTGGTGAGCTCTTTTAGGATGATTTTTGTACTGTCTCTTCTGCGTTTATCTGCGGAAATCTGCGTCCCGAAACTTACAGGAAGGAAAAAAGATGAAAAGCAACGCTGAAATTGTGGTGGATGCCCTGGAAAAGGCGGGTACCAAATATGTCTTCGGGTATCCGGGAGGGCAGAACGCCCGCTTCCTTGAAGCCATGCAGGGCAGCAAGGTCGAGTTCGTCCTGGTGACCCATGAGGCCTGCGCGGGGTTCATGGCCGACATTTACGGACGGCTTACCGGGAAACCGGGGGCGTGCCTTTCGACCCTGGGACCCGGGGCGACGAACATGACCACGGGCGTCGGGAACGCGTTCCTGGATCGCGTTCCTCTTCTGGCTTTTACCGCCCAGATGGGGAAATTCTGGAAGGGGCGCACGGTGCAGATGCATATCGATCATCAGAAGCTCTATGCGCCGCTTACAAAGTGGAGCGCGGAGCTGGAGAGCGGGAAAGTCTATTCCATCATGAAAAGGGCGGTCGAGGTGGCCCTCGCCGAGCAGCCGGGCCCGGTCCACCTGGATTTTCCGGAAGACATGGCGGAGGAGGCTTCGGCCGAGGGGGAGGATGCATTTTCCCCCGCTCCCGCCTCGATTCCGCCTATGGACCCCAAATCCCTCGCCAAAGCGGAGGAGCTCCTTCGAAAGGCCCGCTATCCCCTGGTTGCCGTCGGCCTGACGATGAACCGGGCCGGCGCGACCCGGGAGCTTCGGGAGTTTGTGGATCGCAACCGCCTCCCGGTCGTAACCACCCTGATGGCCAAGGGGCAGATCCCCGAGGAGGGATCGCAGCTCGTCGGCGTTGTGGGCCGGGCGCGGAGGGACATCGTCGCCGAGTACTACAAACCCGCCGACCTGATCCTGGCCATCGGCTATGACCCGGTGGAGTTCAATTACGAGGATTGGGTGAGGAAGGATCTCCCCATCATCCACATCGACACGGTCCCGATCGACATCGCCAGCGGCTACCCTGTCCCGTGCCAGGTGATCGGGGACATTCGCGAGGCTTTGCAGGGTCTGCTGAACATCGATCCCCTGGAGCATGATTGGGACGGGGAGGCCCTGAGCGCGCATCGAAAGAAGCTTTACCAGGCCCTGACCCCGTCCCAGAAAAACTTTTCTCCCCATCATGCCCTGCTCGCCATGCGCGAGATCCTTCCCGCGGACGGGATCCTGGTGGCCGACGTGGGCGCCCACACCCACATCATCGGCCAGCTGTGGGACGCCCGGGGCCCGGGGAATTTTCTGGTTTCCAACGGCTGGTCCTCCATGGGTTTCGGAATCCCGGCGGCAATCGCCGCCAAGCTCATTCAGCCGGAGCGTCCGGTCGTCGCCTGCGTGGGGGACGGGGGCTTCCTGATGATGGTGGGGGAGATCAACACCGCGGTGCGGCTGAAGCTCCCCGTGGTCTTCGTGGTTTTCCGAGACCGCTTCCTCAGCCTGATCAAGGTCAAGCAAACCCGGAAGGAATACCATCGGTACGGCGTGGAGATCTTCGGGCCCAATTACTCTTCCAGCAACAACTTCTTCGGCGCCAAGGTCGTTGTGGCCCGCGAGGAAGAGGAGTTTCGCCATGCCTTCAAAAGGGCCCTGGGGAAGAACGAGCCCGTGATCATCGAGGCGGTCGTGGACCCCTCGGAGTACGACCAGATTATTTGAACCTGCGACCCGCCGCCGCCCGCCTTTATTCCTCTGCCCTTTCCATAGAGGTTCCCTCCCCCTTGACGGGCATAGGCGCTAACTTAACCCCCCTTTGAAAAAGGGGGGAGGGGGGATTTTCAGTGGGAGCCGAGCCGTGTTGAAGTACTGTGCAAATCTCAAAGCCAGATCCCGCCAATTGCGAAGTAATTTGACAGAGAGCGAAAGAGCTCTTTGGTCAGGATTGCGGAGTAAACGGGTCCTTGGTGTCCAATTTTATCGTCAGAAACCCATTGGCGAATATATCGTGGATTTCTTCGCGCCACGGGCAAAGTGGGTCATAGAAGTTGATGGATCACAGCACGTGGAAGAAAAACAAGCCAAGAAAGATAAAAATCGCGATGACTATTTGGCCTCTCTTGGGTTCAAAGTCTTGCGATTTACCAGCAGAGAAGTTCTGAAGGAAAGGGAGGCGGTGGCGGAGGTTATCTACCGTACCATTAAAGAGAACCTATCAGCAGAAATCCCCCCTGGCCCCCCTTTGCAAAGGGGGGAATTGAAGAAAAAAATCCTAAGTTAGCGCTTATGCCCTTGACGGGGGAGGGCCAGGGTGGGGGGTGAATGAATCTGATACCGGACACCTCTTCAAGCCGATGGCCCAAAATCCGAAACCCTCACATGTATTGGCCCACGGGTCCCGCTCTCGCGCCAGAGAAACAGCCCAAAAAAAATTTGACAAGTATGCTCTTCTAGCCCTATAATAATTGTTTAAGTCTGACGAAATCCTCTCCGAAATATATGGCAGAGGGAATACCGGTGATCAGGCTCAAGCCTGATCAATTTTTTTATGGGAGGTCCGAGATGATTTGCGAAGTAGTGAAGATCGGAAGGGACTGTGCCTTCATGTCCAAGAAGGGCTGTTCCTTTAATGGGGGGAAGTGCTATCCGATTGTAGATCGCTGCCAGGGTTGCGAGCGCGTGGCGATGTTTCCCGCCGGCCAGTTCTGCATCGCCTGCCCCGACCCGGCGGCAAAGTGGTCCGCCCGCGACTGCAATCTGGCTACCCACGTAGTCAAGGCAAAGTCCACCGAGGTGGTCAAAGAACTCAATCCTTTGAAAGCCTCCAAGCGGAAAGCCGCAGGGAAAGCCTAACCCCGCGGTTCACGCCCGTTTTCTACCCCAACCAAAAATTAAGAAGCCGCATCGAGCGCCGGTGCCCTGCGCCTTGGCAATCACATGCCAAGGTGAAGGGCACCGGCCTGCCGGAGAAATCCCCTCGCCCCGACGGGGGAGTGAGGGTGGAGGTGATGAGCATGGGGACTGATAAAGATTTCGATCCTCACCATCCGCATTCCCCATGGGCGCATTGGGGCAGGAGGAAAAGGCTTGCCCACCTTCACTTTGCGCCAACTAAGTGAAATATTCGTGAAAAGTCAATCTTTACCCCGGCCCGGGCACAAGGGCAACGGGCGCAAAAACCATAAGGCACGAATGCTTTCATCGGTTCTGCGGCCAATCCTTTCGCAAACGTGTCTCCGATCTCCTTCCTTGTATAACGATCGGCCCGTTTCGACCTGGGCCGCCCATTCTGCGGAATGTAGGGGCGGGGTGACCCCGCCCCAACGATGGAGCAGCATCTCCCGCAGATGCTTTTTGCGCCCGTTGCCCTTGTACCCGGTCCTCAAGCTCACTTGTCGTATGGATTAGGGAAAATCATGAAAGTGAAGGTGGGCAAGGAGGAAAAGGTCCTTGACAGGGGTTCCCCAATAGTTTAGAGTAAATTAAAATTGACGCGGGGTGGAGCAGCCTGGTAGCTCGTCGGGCTCATAACCCGAAGGTCCTTGGTTCAAATCCAAGCCCCGCTACCAAGATTATCAAGGGGTTACGGTAATTTTCCGTAACCCCTTTTTTATTGGATGTGACTGAATTGTGACCAAAATTTTAATTCTTCTATCACCCCTCTAAATGTTTCGTCCCTCTGAATTCCCTCCGACATCCCCAAAGTCGTATTTCATTCAATGGGTTGCCAGATATAACGGATTTCCTCTATCCCATTCGGATTGAAAACTGCCTTCGAGCCGGACTGTACTCTCGGCTGAATTGGGAGGGGCTTTCATAGCCGACCTGAAACGCCGCGGTCGCTGCATCCAGACGTTCGGTGAGCATCAACCGCCGCGCCTCGTTCAAACTCAACCATTTTTGGTACTGCAGCGGACTCATGGCCGTCAGCGCGCGAAAATGATGGTGGAAGGTCGATGTACTCATATTGACTTGCGTCGCGAGGTCATCGATATGCAGCGGTCGGGTGAAGTTACTCTTCAACCAATAGATTGCCCGCGCTATCTGATGACTCTGACTTCCCGCCGACGCCATCTGGCGCAGACGCGCACCTTGATCGCCCACAAGTAAACGGTAAAAGATTTCCCGCTGGATCATCGGGGCAAGGATCGGGATATCGTTCGGTTCAGCAAGCAAGTCGATCAACCGTTGAAAGGCGGTGAGCAGCCAGACCCCCGTACAACCCATTTATCAAAGGCTCGGACGATTAGGCAAGAAATAAGCAGGATTGGTCTACCCGTTTTCGTTTTTTCAGAATTACAATATAATTATCAACAGGGTGGCAAATAGACGTGGGCAAACTCTACGAAATGGATCAGCGCTAAACAAGTGAAAGGAGAAACAATGCAAAAACGTAAATTGGGAAAAAGCGGCCTGGAAGTTTCGGCTCTCGGGCTCGGCTGCATGGGAATGAGCTTTGGCTACGGTCCGGCTGCCGACAAAAAGCAGGTGATCTCACTCATCCGGGCAGCCGTCGAACGCGGCGTCACATTCTTCGACACCGCCGAGGTCTACGGCCCGTTCACCAACGAAGAGCTCGTCGGCGAAGCGCTTGCTCCCTTCCGTGACCAAGTGGTGATCGCCACGAAGTTCGGCTTCGACCTTGCCGCATTCCCCGGCCTCAACAGCCGACCGGAGCACATCAAGCAGGTCGCCGAGGCCTCGCTCAAGCGACTCAAGACCGATGTGATCGATCTGTTCTATCAGCACCGTGTTGACCCGAAGGTGCCGATCGAAGACGTGGCGGGAGCGGTGAAGGACCTGATTCAGGAAGGCAAGGTCAAGCACTTCGGCCTTTCCGAAGCCGGAGTGCAAAGACGATCCGTCGCGCCCACGCCGTCCAGCCGGTCACTGCCGTCCAGAGCGAATACTCGCTATGGACGAGAGATCCTGAAGCGGAAGTGCTGCCGACCCTTGAGGAACTCGGAATCGGCTTCGTTCCTTGGAGCCCTCTGGGTCAGGGATTCCTCACGGGCAAGGTCGATTCGACGATGACCTTCGACAGACTCCGACTTCCGCACCACTTTCCCTCGCTTCACGCCGGAGGCACGGAAAGCCAATCAGGCCTGTGGTCGATCTGCTCAGCGCCATCGCAAAACGGAAGAAGGCGACACCTGCTCAGATCGCGCTCGCCTGGCTGCTCGCCCAGAAGCCGTGGATCGTTCCCATCCCGGGCACCCGGAAGCTGGAGCGCCTGGACGAGAACATCGGAGCAGCTGAGGTCGAACTTACGTCCGGCGATCTTCGCGAGATCGAGAGCGCCGTCTCAAAGATCACGGTGCAAGGGGCTCGGCTTTCGGAGGAACACATGAAGCTGATCGATCGCTGAGGGAAAAAACGTGCGATCTGGTTGCATCCCAGTCCCCGCAGCACGTTACAAGCGCCGGCAAGCGCGCTCGTCGTCAGGACTATGCTTGAGCCCGGCGCCACCCCCTGACGCAAATCGGCAAGCGGAACAGCTCGACGGCAGGAGCGTCGACTGGATGGAAAAGGTCAGCGACAAACAATACCACGCCCGAAAAGCAAACCAATAGGAGGATAAATCCATGTACAAGCGAAAGCTTACTCCGCTGCCAGTGCGACATCGCCGCTGGCCTCCACCACGATCACGCGGCGCGATCCAACCGAACACGACGTGCAGATCGAAATCCTCTTCTGCGGCATCTGCCACTCCGATCTCCATGCGGTCCGCAACGAGTGGAGCAGCATCATGCCCACGGTCTACCCGATCGTGCCGGGCCACGAGATCGTCGGCCGTGTCACCAAGGTCGGCTCGGCAGTCACCAAGTACAAGCCCGGCGACCTCGCCGCGGTCGGCTGCCTGGTCGACTCGGACGGCACCTGCCCCCAGTGCCAGGGCTGGCCTTGAGCAGTTCTGCCCGAACCTGACGCTCACCTTCAACTCCCCGGACAAGCACCTCGGAGGCGTCACCTACGGTGGCTACTCCGACAGCATCGTCGTCGACGAACGCTTCGTTCTGCGCGTCCCCTCCAACCTCAATCTCGCCGGAGCCGCGCCGCTCCTCTGCGCCGGGATCACAACCTACTCGCCCATGCGCCACTGGGGCGTCACCAAGGGCAAGAAAGTCGGCGTGGTCGGTCTCGGCGGACTGGGCCACATGGGCGTGAAGTTCGCCCATGCGTTCGGAGCCCACGTCGTCGTCTTCACCACCTCGCCCAGCAAGAAGGAGGACGCGCTCCGCCTCGGCGCCGACGAAGTCGTCGTCTCCCGCAACGCCGACGAGATGAAGAAGCACGCCGGCAGCTTCGACTTCATCCTCGACGCCGTCTCCGCCGATCACGACATCAACGCCTATATCAACCTGCTCGGCCGCGACGGCAACCTTACCCTCGTCGGCGCACCGGCGAAGCCTCTCGCCGTCTCTGCCTTCGGCCTTCTGTTCGGACGCCGCAGCCTCTCCGGCTCGATCATCGGCGGCATCCCCGAGACCCAGGAGATGCTCGACTTTTGCGGCGCACATAACATCACCGCCGATGTCGAAGTCATCCCCATCCAGAAGGTCAACGAAGCCTACGAGAGACTGCTCAAGTCCGATGTGAAGTACCGCTTCTCCATCGACATGGCTTCTCTCAAATCTGAGTAAACGAAAGGCGAGGGAGGAGCAGCATGCAGGTTGGCATTCTGGGTTCGGGGTTGATGGGCGGCAAGCAAGCCGTCGAGCGTGGAAAAGGTCAGCGACGGCAATACCGGAGGTGATCTTACGTCTTTGAAATGGGCTCTTATCGAAAGGGAAAAAACATGGAAAGGCAATTTTCACGTCGCAGTTTTCTGAAGAAAAGCGCCATCGTGCTGGGTACTGTCGCCGTATGTGATTTTGAAGGTATTGGCAGCTCTGAGCAGGTGAGTGGGTCCAAAATTCTAGTATCTAAACAATTGAAGGAGGGAACAATGCCTCATGTTATCATAAAGCTCTATCCCGGAAGATCAGAACAGCAGAAGACTCGCCTTGCCGAACAAATAGTCAAAGACGTTGTCGCCATTTTGAAGTCCGGAGAGGATTCGGTCTCAGTAGCCATTGAAGAAATCAAACCGGAGGATTGGGCAGAGAAGGTCTATAAACCGGATATTCTTAACACCCCGGGGAAGCTATACAAGAAACCAGGATATTCCATGTGAATAGCCGGGAATCCAGAACCGAATTGCTGCAAATCTTCTCAAAAAAGATCGGAAGGAGAGAAAAATGAATTACACAGCAGTGCTTTTGTCGCTTTCACTTCTTGTTTCAATAGGCGTTTTTGCGGGCGAGGGACTGGCCGATGAAGCCAAGAAAAAGTCGCAAACGATAACACGGGCCGGCTCTCAGCCTTCCCTCAAAGGCCCTGCGGAGTACTTTACGGGGAGTGTACGTATTGACCCCCTGTTCCCGGCAAACGAGTCGGCGCCCTTTTCCGGTGCGTACGTCACCTTCGAGCCGGGGGCCAGATCCGCATGGCATATTCACCCGACAGGGCAGCACCTGCTTGTTACGGCCGGGGTTGGTCGAACCGGGGAATGGGAAGGAAAGGTCGAGGAGATCAAGGCGGGCGACGTGATCTGGTGTCCGCCGAAGGTAAAACATTGGCACGGAGCCTCACCCACCACCGCAATGACGCATATCGCCCTCACGGGAACGGTCAACGGCAAAAACGTTGAATGGATGGAAAAGGTCACCGACGCGCAATACAACGGGAAGTAAGGAGGTAATCATGGATAAGAAAATTACAGGGTTCCTGGCAGGCATTTTTGTCCTGATTTTGGGTTTTGCACCCATTTCGGAGGCACAGACAGTGAATACCCAAGCATTAAGTCCCAAACAACAGAGCATCGTTAGAATTTCGGCTTTTACCGCCAATGGCGACCTGGAAAGGTTGAAAACAGCCCTGAGCGAAGGCCTGGATGCCGGGCTGACGGTCAACGAAATCAAGGAAATTCTCGTGCAGTTGTATGCCTACACCGGCTTTCCACGCAGCTTGAACGGCATCAATACATTCATGGCCGTCATGGAAGAACGGCAAAAGAAAGGCGTCAAGGACGAGATGGGCAAGGAAGCCAGCTCCCTGCCGGCCGACATGAACAAGGATGAGTACGGCGCGAGGGTCCGGGCCAAGCTGGCTGGCAGCGATGTCATTCCGCCTCCAAGCGGGTACCAGCTTTTTGTTCCCATCATCGACAAGTTCCTGAAAGAGCATCTTTTCGCGGACATCTTCGCCCGCGACATCCTGGATTACCAGAGCAGGGAACTTGCGACTATTTCGGCCCTGGCCAGCATGACGGGCACGGCCGGCCAGCTTCGATTCCATCTTGGCGCCGCGATGAACACAGGGCTGACCGAGACACAGATGAAGGATTTCATTTCCGTGCTCAAAGCCAAGGTAGGCCAAAAGGAAGCCGAAAGTGCCAACCAGGTTCTGACGGCTGTGTTGCAGAGCAGGAAATGACTAGCCCTGAAAATGGCCTCTCATCCAAAGGAGGAGAAAGCCACGATGAGACGCATTCTTTTGACCATCGTATTATTGGCGATGGCCCTTAATCACGGCGCTTGCAGCGCCGACAACAGCACGGCCAGCGGCCTCCCGCTTAAGTCGCCGACTGAAACATCCTCTAAGCGGACAGACAGTATGAAGATAAGGTTAAAAGTCGGAGATACGGTAATTACGGCCACTTTGATCGACAGCAAAACAACCCAGGATTTTATTTCCCTGTTGCCGCTAACCCTGACATTAGAAGATTATGCGGGGACCGAAAAAATCAGTGCTCTGCCAAAAAGATTATCTACGGAGGGCGCGCCTTCGGGCAGTGATCCTTCTGTTGGAGATATCACTTATTACGCTCCCTGGGGAAATTTGGCGATATTTTATAGAGATTTTGGGTACGCAAGCGGACTTATTATCCTGGGAAAGATAGACAGTGGTATAGAGGCATTTCAAGTGTCCGGCTCTGTAAAGGTGACGGTTGAACTTATTAAGGGTAAATAGGGGGATAATCCTAATGCAAACGCAATAAATGATCTGTCATTGCGAGGAGCGAAGCGACGAAGCAATCCAATAGAAAATCAGATTGCCGCGCCCTTCGGGCTCGCAATGACATTTCAAGATATTTAACCGCGTTTGTATTAGTCCCAAGTGCAGGAGACACGATATGCATCGACGGGATTTTCTCAAGAAGGCAGCCTTGCTGGCAGCTGCGATCGGCGGGAAATGGCTCCGGCCCGGGAAACAGAGGCCTCCGGGGAGAAAATCGAGATTGCCGTCGTGGAAGGAAGAAAACCCGCCGGCCAGCTCCAGGAGGCTATCCGCCTTCTGGGAGGAATTGAGCGATTTGTCCGCCGGGGAGACCGGGTTGTCCTGCTTCCGAACCCGCAGGGAACCGGGCGGGGGGTCACCACCAACCCGGATATGGTGGCTGAAACCATACGGCTTTGTCTGGCGGCCGGCGCCTCATCGGTGAACGTATCTTCATGCCACGACAAGGGGCGGTGGCTCGGGACCGGCATCATCGAGAAAGTCGAGGCTTCAGGGGGACGGATGAAATATCCGGATTCGGACCGTGACTGGGCAACCATCGCCATTCCCAAGGCCCGGGTCCGGAAAGAAGTGAAGGTGATCCGGGACGCCCTGGAGGCTGATGTTCTCATCAACATGCCCATCTTCAAGCAGCATAACTACACCCGGATCACGGGCTGCCTCAAGAACCTGATGGGGATGAATTACGACAACCCGTCCTTCCATCAAGGAGATCTCTACCTGCACCAGGCCATTGTCGACCTGGCTTCGGTCTTTTCCCCCGCCCTTTGCCTGGTCGATGCCACGACCATCCTGACGGTGCGGGGGCCCTTCGGCCCGGGAAAGGTCATTCATCCTGGAAAGGTTCTGGTCGGCAAGGACATGGTCGCTCTGGACGCCCTGGGCTGCGGCCTGCTGGGGGTGAAGCCCGGGGAGGTCATGCATATCAAGCTGGCTCATGAATCCGGGCTGGGGAAGATGGACCTGGAGGGAAGGGTAACCAGAAAGATGGCGGCGATTTCTCCTCCGGAGAATAACGACGCAATCCCCGGGAGCATCGTGTGACGGCTATTTGCCCTTCCGTTAATCCGGAAGTCGGTTGACGGAATTTTAGGCCTATGAAGGAGCCCGAATCTGCTTTGAGCATACAGCGGGCCCGTTTCTGCGGCCCAGGCAAGGTCTGCGGCCACGCTTTCCTTGTTCTGGCCTTGGAAGGTTTGGCGGTGCCAGACGAATCTTTTCTAAAGCAATCCGCCATCTCAGAGCGTTGACAACCCCTCCCTCATCACCTAAGATGATTTTATTTCGAGGTGATCTGTGAAAGTGGAATTCGCGGGGGTTGCGCTCAAAAACCCCATCGTCATCGCATCCGGGCCCTTGACCTGCTCTCTCGACCTCTTGAAAAGGGCGGAGGATTCCGGCGCAGCCGGGGCCAGCCTGAAATTGACCTTCGACCACGTTCCCTTCCCCGGCAAGCTCCGTTCCCATTCCCTCCCCGGGAAGGGGCTCCTTTTCGGGATCGACCGCCGCCTGAATCGAGACGAAGGCCTGAACTTGATGCGCAAGGCAAAAGAGCAGACCTCCCTCGTGCTTATGGCGAATCTTACCAGCCCTTCCTCTGACCTGGAGAAATGGGTCTCCCTGGCCCGTGATTTCGAACAGGCGGGGGCGGACATGATCGAGGCGAATCTGACTTGTCCCCACATTGGTCTTCCGGCAGATACCCTGGGGGAGAAAGTGCGTGAAGAGCTGCGAAGCGGAGGAATGATCGGCCAGATCCCGGAACTCTGCCTGTTGATCACCCGGGCCTTAAAGGGGGCGCTCGCGGATCCCCGTTGTCCCCAAGCCCTATTCGAATCACCCCCGTTTCCTGGAGACCGCCAAGGCCGTCGAGCAGGGAGGGGCCGACGCCATCAGCATCAGCAGCACGATGGCGAACTGCCTGCCCTCTCCCGATGTTTACGGACAGGGTCGTCCCCAAATCCCTCTCCTGGATGGGGTCAGCATCGGCATTGTTTCCGGGAACCATTTGTCGAAGCATGTGGGGTTCGGCAAGACCGCGATGATCAGCAAAAATACCAAGCTCCAGATTATTTCCTCGGGTGGAATTTCGAGCTGGGAAGATATCGTTCAAACAATCATGTGGGGGGCCTCGGCCGTCGGCGTCTGTACCCACCTCATGTGGTACGGGTTCGAAGAGATCCCCAAGATGCTGGATGGCCTGCGGCGTTACCTGGAAGAGCAGCACATCGAATCCCTTGCCGCTCTCCGGGGGCTCTCCCTCCCGTACCTGACCACGCCGGATGCCATTCGGATCCGCAGAGGTTGGGCCGTTGTCGACGCGACAAAATGCAACGGCTGCAAGCGATGCCTGAAACCCGGCCATTGCATTGCCGTGTCCATGCGGGAAAGAAAGGCGCACGTTGACAAGGAACTCTGCATCGGGTGTTCTATTTGCATGAATCTTTGCCCGTCCAGAGCCATTCAGATGGAAAGCTCGGAAGATTGAATCCAATCTCACTGGAGCGCTCGCGGAATATCGCAGCTTTCAAACAGGTCAAAACGGCCGACCATTTAGGATAAAGGAGAGGACATGAAATTCATTCTCCATTCGGTTTCCTACTCGCCCACCTGGAAGGGCCAAACCGCTCTTCCCGTAGAGAGGGTGATTGAAAAAGCTTCTCAGCTCGGCTATGACGGCATCGAGCTCATCGGCAAACGTCCGCATGCTTCCCCTTTGGATCTCAATGCGGAACAAAGGAAGAAGTTGAAAGATTTGATGCTTTCCAAGGGCCTCGATCTGCCCTGCATCGCGGGATATCAGGATTTCTCTTCGGGGCTGGAACATCCCGACATGGCTCACTTTGAAAAAGAACTCCTATACCTGCGAGAAACGGTCCGCCTCGCCCAGGACCTGGGTGGCCGTATTGTGCGTATTTATTCAGGGTTTCTGCGCCCCCAGATCCCCTACGAAGACCAGTGGAACTGGTGCGTGCAATACATCCGCGAAGGAGCGAAGTATGCCGAAGACCACCAGGTCATCCTTGCCCTGCAGAACCATTCAGAGATCACGGTCCACTTCCAGGATCTGCTGCAGATGATTCAGGAAGTCGGCTCCTCGGCAGTGAGGATCGCCCTTGATGCTCCTTACATTTTGAAGACGGGAGAGCCGTACGAAAAGGCGGTGGCCGCGGCGGGCTCTCTGATCGTTTACTCTACTGCCTCGGATTTCGTTCAACACGAAGTGGCTTTCCACAACGCGCCCAGCACCTTCAAGATGACCGGGTATTACACCTTGAAACGCACCCAGGCGGTGCCGGTGGGGGATGGCCAGATTGACTACCGGAGGTATTTCCGGGCGTTGAGGAGCGTTGGATACGACTCGTACATGGCTTACGAGATCTGTACCCCGATTCGCGGCGGAGGCAGCGAGGCCAATCTGGACCGATGCGCCAGCCGTTCGCTGGCCAACTTGCGACAGGCGTACCGAGAAGCTCAAGAGTGAATTAAACACAAGGCTTTTAATTTCGACTCCAGAGGTTCCCATGAAACGATCAAAACAAATCAGCGTCTTTCTTGTAATCACCCTGGTTCTTTCACTGGGGGTATTTGCCCGAGCCGCCGAATACCCCACGAAGCCCATCACCCTTGTCATCCCCTATCCCCCCGGGGGATCAACCGACCTTAGCAGCCGCGCCCTGGCTAACTCACTGAAACAGCATTTGGGCCAGCCCGTTGTCTGCGAAAACAAGCCCGGCGGCGGCGGGACTGTGGGGCCAAGCCTGGTCATCACCAAACCTGCTGACGGGTATACAATCGGGATCATCACGGGCAGCCCTTCCATTGCCTACCACATGGGAAAGCTGAATTTTCATCCGATCGACGACGTAACCCATATTGTACGTTGGGGAGGGTTTCTCTTCGGCCTGGTCGTGCGGGCGGATGCTCCCTGGAAAACCATCCAGGAGTTAATCGATTACTCGAAGAAGAACCCCGGAAAGATCACCTACGGTTCCCCCGGCGTCGGCACCCCAACGCACCTGATCGTGGAGGAATTGGCGAGGGTGGCAGGCTTCCAGTGGACTCACATGCCCTTTAAGGGCGGAGCTGAAACGATGACCGCGCTTCTGGGGGGCCATATTGACGTGCTTTCGGATTCCTCCGGCTGGGCCCCTCTGGTGGACGCGGGGAAGTTCCGCCTGCTGGTCAACTGGGGAATTCAGCGGTCCCCCCGGTACCCGAATGTTCCCACGGCGAAGGAAATCTACGGGGTCGCCAGCCCCGGATTTCTTGCCCTGATGGGGCCGAAGGGTGTTCCTCAGTCCATTGTCCATGAAATTCAGGAAGCAGCAAAGAAGGCGACAGAAGACCCAGAATTCAAGGAAGCTTTGAAAAAATTGGATATGGCCATTCTTTATCAGGACAGCCAGGATTACGGAAAATTCGTCCGACAGGACTTCGAGAACATCGGCAAAGTGGTGAAGGCATTAGGTTTAGACAAAAAATAGCAGGCCGCGTGCTTCATTTTATCATTCGGGTGGATTAAGACCTCAGCCTCTCAATCTGAACCCGAGCTAAAAGTGTCCGGTACCTCCTTCTTAGATGGCTCATAAACCCGAACATCTCGTTCAAATCCAAGCCCCTCTACCAAGATATTGAGAAGGTTGTGGTTCCTGACGCGGTACCTCTTTCCTTCTTCGCGATCCGGACGAGGGGATACTCTGAAAGCGAACCAGCGATAGGGGATTCCAAATAACCCGGACTTTTTGGTGGTGTAAACAGAATTCAACCCAGTCAATAACGTCTCCCGCCTTCTACATAACACGCGAATAAAATAGACCTGACCCCCATCCCTTGTAGCGCTTGAAAAATACAGATTACTTGAGCAATCCTCCGGACCGTAACTGCGGAACTGGGCGGTTCTCATCCCGGCCCGCACTCCCGGGGGTTCTTCCTCCGGCTCGGCTGCTGCGGTGGGTGCGGGGATGATACCGACGGCCATTGGAAGCCAGGTCGGGGGCTCCATTATTCGCCCGGCGGCCTTTTGCGCTAATTTCGCCCTGAAACCGTCTCAGGGAGGAATCAATCGCGGCGAACGCCAGGCCACCAGTATGAGCACCCATGGCGTGCATGCCGGCAGCCTTGCAGACATGTGGCAGGTTGCCATCGAGATCGCCCAACGCGCCGGCGGTGATCGTGGATGCCTCGGCCTGTTCGGCCCGCCGACACTTCCTCCGGCTGCGAAACCTGAACGACTGATCGTGCTGGAAACGGAGGGCTGGGCCATCCTTGACGATTCAAGCAAAGAGGCTTTCTCGAGATTACTGGAGAGCCTGCAACGGCAGGGGGTTACGTTGCTTCGCCGCAGCACACATCTAGGGATAGAAGTCCTGGAGAAAGCCATTGACCATGCGGGGGCAGTCTGCGGGCGCCATAACCGGTTGGGAGAACCGGTGGTGGCAGCGTAACCTTCTAGACGAGTATCCCGAACGCGTCAGCCAGCGCGCCAAGAATACCGTGGCCAAGGCCGAGGCGTTGAGTCCCGACGATTACCGCGCCGCCCTGCTGAAACGCGAAGCGGCACAGCTATGCCACACAAGATTGGCGCCGGTGGCCGATGCTGCCATTACCCTTTCCTGTCCGGGACCGGCCCCCCTGCTGGCTCAGGATCTTCCCGGGCAACCTTTGGCGTCATACGCAACAGGCAATCCCATCTTTAACTACCCGAGTTCGATGCTCTTTGCGCCCGCGGTGACGATGCCCCTGCTCAGTGTTGGGGGTTTGCCTGTGGGTGTGCAGCTCATGGGCCAGCAACACACCGACGCGCGCATCACGGCAATGGCACGGTGGATGATGGAGACGGTCTCTCCCGTCGTGATCGATTAAAACGACTGGGACAACGCGGGTCCACCTTAGAGCTAACAGCAACGGGTTGATCCCCATCCGGTACCCGGATTTTTTGCCACAACTTTTGGATTTGCAGGTGCCGGAGCTGGAAGGGTAGTAGCCCGAGCGCATCGCAGTCTAAAAAGAGGAGTTCATAGGGCCGGCCCGAGAGAATGGCCCTCTGAGGAGTGGTAAAAGTTCGGGAGATCTCATTACAACGGGGCGCCGCCGCAACAGCTTACAACCCTATCTTTGATGCCCAAAAGGGGCTTTTAAGCCCCCCCAAAAGCCTCTTTTTGAACATATTCGTGTGACAAGTCAAATAGTTGGCCAGGTCCGACCCGATACTATAAGAGTATTCGTTCAGCTCAGAACGGCAATCACCACCGCCGGACACATGAGCCCGAAGTCACCGCTCGCGAAGTTGACCTGGATCATGCCGCCGTCGGTATTCTCGTAGAAGAACTCCAATATGACCTCGAACACCGCGACACCGTGGGGAGGAAGCGAAAACAGCGTGCGCCTGACATCAAGGATTCCATTCGCGCTCTTCGATTTGACGCCGCCGCCGCCCAGATTGCTCAGGAACCCACCGCCAGAAACCGCTATCGACAGAACCTTCTGAGTCTGCGTCGCCTGCGGGGGAAGCAGGGTCGGTGGCTGGTTCCACCACTCCCAGACGTTGAGGGTGGTTTGGACCCACACGGTATTGATGCTGCCCGCGAACAATCCTCCCTCCGTGAACGCATCGCAGGTGCCGTTGACCGCCAGATTCGACTCGATGTTGACCACGCTCCACTTGTCGTTCGGGTTCTCCCACACGAAGATGAACCGCAGGTTCTCGCTCCCCTCGTCGCGCCACTGAGCGCGAACCTTCGCCGTGTTGTTCCACGGCTGGATGTGCGAGTCCAGGAGCTCCAGGTGGTTAGTCGGCCAGATCAGAAAGGGCGTCTCCACGACCTCGAAGACAGGGACGAACGGGGACACGAGGGTGGCGTCGCGAATGCGCTCGACCTTCTCGCGCCAGTTCGCAATGTCCTTCGCCAGTGCCTTCTTGCGTGAGGAAGACCGTTTGATCGAGGCCGCCTCGGCCTGCTTCAAGAGCCGGCGCAACTCCGCCTGCTGTTGTGCACGGATCCTTTCGTAGCTTGCGAAATCGAATCCAGTCTTCTTTAGATAGGACGCGAGCGCCTTCTCTCCCTGGCGCCTGCTGGCCTGGATCCGAGCTGAGATGACTTTGCTGAGCTTCGAATCCGCACGCGCCTCCTGCTCACGGGCAGAGAGCGCTGCCTTGATTTGCGATTCCGTGAACTTGGGCATGGTGTGACGACCTCAGAGGCTCATTGATAATCGATAAGAACTCGCTTTGCGGTGGGTTGAATATACAAGAGAGGGAATTGTGTGTCAAGCGAATTGAGAGCGAATTGAGAGCCCCGGTACCGGACAGTATGCCGTGCATGACATATGACTAGTCGGTTAAAGTCCGACCATGGGAGTTCGGCAGTTCGCCCATGTAGCTGGAGGGAGGTTGAGGGGTAACCCAAAGCACAGGGTTCTCTGACAAAGGCCCAGGAAGTGGGCCGAGCAAACCTGCGGGTTGCAGCGCAAGCGCGCGCAGAATAGGATCAGGTCTATTTTCTTAGCATTAACTCGGAATGGGGATCATAAAACGCTAATAAAATAGACCTGACCCCAATCCCGCAGCAGGCAATGCAAAGCAATTTCTGCACGGACGTCCCCATCTCCCTACAAGGAACCGGTGTGCGCGGGTGAACTTCTAAATTGGAGGATTTTTACCGACTGCCTGAATCGTCTCTTCTCCATCTCATCCCCAAATTCCCCCCGAACCCCTGTTGGAAGGTCCACCCAACAACCCCAAGACGTTGTGCTCAAATTCCCTTGACACACAATTCCCTTTTTCGTATATTCAACCCACCCCAAAGCGAGTTCTTATCAATTATCAATCAATCTACCAAAGGGTCTCCACCTTGGTCAAAAACGCTCATTTTTGGGCTTTCCAAACAGCCTCTGAGGACGATTCCCATCGGTTGGCGACCTCCATGGTTTTGGGAGAAGAAAGTCTACCTCAATCCTTTATTAAGGAGCAAATCTTGAATGACCGACAGGCCGAGATTCTACAGTCGCGCGGCACGGTGGCCGCATCTCAAGCCGAGACTGGATCTGCGGATCGCGCTGGCCCTACTAGAGCGGTCGCCGCGGTTGTCGCGCCGCCCCGCGCTGCGGCGCAGGGTTGGACGACGGCCACGCCGCTGCCTCTGGCGCGCTACGAGGCGCCGAATATCGCCCTCAACGGCAAGATCTATGTCTTCGGCGGAGATTCCGACGCTGCGCTGAATTCCACAAGTCAGGTTCACGTGTACGATCCAGCGGCCGACACCTGGACTTATCTGACGGATATCCCAACGCCTGCGGGCGTTCCGTCAGGCCTCACTCATCACGGCATCGTTTTCATCGCGACCAGTTCGTCTGGATCGCCGGTGACTTTTTCCAGGGCTCGGGCCCTAGCCCCGTTGTGGCCAATGTCTGGAGGTACGACATCGCCGCCAATACCTGGACCGCCGGCCCCAACCTGCCCGCCGCCGGTGGCGGCGGCCTCGTGCGGCTCGGCCGCGAGCTCCATCTACTTCGGCGGGCTCATGGCCGACCGCAACACGGACGCTGGGGACCACTGGATACTTAACCTGGACCAGGCGACTTCAAGCTGGGTGTCCGCCGCCCCGCTTCTCACCCCACGCACTCACTTCAGCGCCGTTGAGTTGAACGGAAAGATATATGCGGTAGGCGGTCGGCAAGCACAACCACGACTCAAATCCATTCGACGTCGCCATCGTCGAGGTCTATAACCCCGCGACCGACACATGGTCCACGGCCACCAGCGCTCAAGTCGTCCGCTCACACTTCGAACCCGGCACCTTCTTGCGCGATGGCCGCATCGTCATTGTCGGCGGCAAGAGCGACGGCCAGGAACTCGCTGAGATCACGGAGTACGACCCACTAACCAACACCTGGACCGCGCTGACGCCGTCGTTGCCCAATGCCTTGCGCGCGCCTATCGCCAAGGCCATCGGCAGCAAGATCGTGGTTGCCGGTGGTGGTTTGCCGAGCTCAGTTCTCCCGACAACGCCCACCTACGTGACCACCGTTCTCCCGGCGAACGGCTCGTGGTCGAGTCTCTGCACCTCTGGTTCCCGGCCGTGCCGAGATCGGCGTAACGGCTGCTGACGGCAAGGTCTACGTGGTTGGCGGCAACCACCTCGATACGCTCCTAAATACCGTATCCGTCTACGATCCTTTCTCGAATACCTGGGCCGATATTGCACCACTGCCCGGTCCCGCGCGCGATCACATTGCCGCGGCCAGTGTGGACGACAAGGTCTATGCGATCGGCGGCCTGACCAGTTGGCCCGGTCCTTCAGTCGCGAACGTCTACATGTACGACCCCCTGAACCCCGCTGCCGGCTGGATCACCAAAGCCAGTCTCCCCATCGCCCGTGGCGCGATGGGAGTGAGCGTCATCAACGGGAAGATCTACGCCGTAGGAGGCCTAGCCGATAGCGTCGCCGTCAACCATCTGACCGTCTACGACCCTCTGACCAATACCTGGGCAAACCTCGCGCCGATGGCGATTAATCGTGACCACCTCACGGCCCAGGAGGTCGACGGAAAGCTCGTATGCGATCGGCGGTCGAGATACAGCGATCACCGCCACAACGGCCGCCACGGCGGTCTACGACCCTGTATCCAATGCATGGACTAACCTGGCGCCCATGCTTTCTCCTCGGGCAGCATCGAATCCGGTGTCCTCGGCGGCCGAATCTTCGTTTACGGCGCCGATACGGGGAGCGGCGCGCTCAATGTCAACGAAGAGTACGACCCCGCCACCAACACTTGGCGCTCCGTGACGCCGATGATCACGGCGCGCTCCAGTACGGGCGGCGCCGTCATCAGTGGCCGCATCTTCGCGCCAGGGGGCAAGGGGACAGACGGCCTCCACAACCTCACCGTCAACGAAGTGTTCACCCTCAACGGCGGGGAGTCTTTCGCGCCCATTCTCATCAACGGCGGCGGGCCGGCCTTCACTGACAGTACGGGACAGGTCTGGTCGGCCGACCAGTATTTCTCGGGAGGCTTTACCTACGCGACCGCGACGACAACCGCCATCGGCGGGACCGTGGAAGACACCCTCTATCGGAGCGAGCGCTTTGGCAACTTCTCATACAACCTTCCGGTCCCCAATGGGACCTATGCCGTCACCCTTGCCTTTGCCGAGATTTATTGGACCAGCGCGGGCCAGCGCCTGTTCAACGTCAGCATCGAAGGGCAACCGGTCATCAGCAACCTCGACATTTTTGCGACCGTAGGAGCGAATGCCGCACTAAACCTGACCTTCCAGACGGCGGTCACCGACGGGACGCTCAACATCACCTTCGTCACGGTCCAGGACAACGCCAAAGTGTCCGCTGTGCGGGTAGTAGCGGTGACGGGGGGAACGAACCAGGCGCCGGTGGTGAACGCCGGCCTCGACAAGGCCATCACCCTGCCGACCAGTTCGGTGGGATTGGCCGGTACGGCCACGGACGATGGGCTCCCCGCGCCACCGGCGTCGCTCACTTACGCGTGGTCCGTCGTCTCGGGTCCCGCGGCGGTGACCTTCTCCGCCTCGACGGAGCTGACGACCACGGCGACCTTCACGGCCGCGGGCACCTATACGTTGCGCCTCACGGCGAGCGATTCGGTGCTCTCGGGGACGGACGACGTCGTCGTCACCGTCAACGCCGTGGCCTCCTTCGCGCCCATTCTCATCAACGGCGGCGGGCCGGCCTTCACTGACAGTACGGGACAGGTCTGGTCGGCCGACCAGTATTTCTCGGGAGGCTTTACCTACGCGACCGCGACGACAACCGCCATCGGCGGGACCGTGGAAGACACCCTCTATCGGAGCGAGCGCTTTGGCAACTTCTCATACAACCTTCCGGTCCCCAATGGGACCTATGCCGTCACCCTTGCCTTTGCCGAGATTTATTGGACCAGCGCGGGCCAGCGCCTGTTCAACGTCAGCATCGAAGGGCAACCGGTCATCAGCAACCTCGACATTTTTGCGACCGTAGGAGCGAATGCCGCACTAAACCTGACCTTCCAGACGGCGGTCACCGACGGGACGCTCAACATCACCTTCGTCACGGTCCAGGACAACGCCAAAGTGTCCGCTGTGCGGGTAGTAGCGGTGACGGGGGGAACGAACCAGGCGCCGGTGGTGAACGCCGGCCTCGACAAGGCCATCACCCTGCCGACCAGTTCGGTGGGATTGGCCGGTACGGCCACGGACGATGGGCTCCCCGCGCCACCGGCGTCGCTCACTTACGCGTGGTCCGTCGTCTCGGGTCCCGCGGCGGTGACCTTCTCCGCCTCGACGGAGCTGACGACCACGGCGACCTTCACGGCCGCGGGCACCTATACGTTGCGCCTCACGGCGAGCGATTCGGTGCTCTCGGGGACGGACGACGTCGTCGTCACCGTCAACGCCGTGGCCTCCTTCGCGCCCATTCTCATCAACGGCGGCGGGCCGGCCTTCACTGACAGTACGGGACAGGTCTGGTCGGCCGACCAGTATTTCTCGGGAGGCTTTACCTACGCGACCGCGACGACAACCGCCATCGGCGGGACCGTGGAAGACACCCTCTATCGGAGCGAGCGCTTTGGCAACTTCTCATACAACCTTCCGGTCCCCAATGGGACCTATGCCGTCACCCTTGCCTTTGCCGAGATTTATTGGACCAGCGCGGGCCAGCGCCTGTTCAACGTCAGCATCGAAGGGCAACCGGTCATCAGCAACCTCGACATTTTTGCGACCGTAGGAGCGAATGCCGCACTAAACCTGACCTTCCAGACGGCGGTCACCGACGGGACGCTCAACATCACCTTCGTCACGGTCCAGGACAACGCCAAAGTGTCCGCTGTGCGGGTAGTAGCGGTGACGGGGGGAACGAACCAGGCGCCGGTGGTGAACGCCGGCCTCGACAAGGCCATCACCCTGCCGACCAGTTCGGTGGGATTGGCCGGTACGGCCACGGACGATGGGCTCCCCACGCCACCGGCGTCGCTCACTTACGCGTGGTCCGTCGTCTCGGGTCCCGCGGCGGTGACCTTCTCCGCCCCGACGGAGCTGACGACCACGGCGACCTTCACGGCCGCGGGCACCTATACGTTGCGCCTCACGGCGAGCGATTCGGTGCTCTCGGGGACGGACGACGTCGTCGTCACCGTCAACGCCGTGGCCTCCTTCGCGCCCATTCTCATCAACGCCGCCGGGCCGGCCTTCACTGACAGTACGGGACAGGTCTGGTCGGCCGACCAGTATTTCTCGGGAGGCTTTACCTACGCGACCGCGACGACAACCGCCATCGGCGGGACCGTGGAAGACACCCTCTATCGGAGCGAGCGCTTTGGCAACTTCTCATACAACCTTCCGGTCCCCAATGGGACCTATGCCGTCACCCTTGCCTTTGCCGAGATTTATTGGACCAGCGCGGGCCAGCGCCTGTTCAACGTCAGCATCGAAGGGCAACCGGTCATCAGCAACCTCGACATTTTTGCGACCGTAGGAGCGAATACCGCACTAAACCTGACCTTCCAGACGGCGGTCACCGACGGGACGCTCGACATCACCTTCGTCACGGTCCAGGACAACGCCAAAGTGTCGGCCATCGAAATCCGTCCGCATTCCGGCGATCCATTCCTCCATGTCGTCATTGACGCACCAGACTACGTTGTTGACTATGACAGCAGTGGCAGCGAGGTTGTGGCGCTCATGGGGCAGGGCTCACACACTCACCAACTAGGCCATCACATTTCAGGCTGGGTGTGGGCTGAAGGGGCGACGGTTCTCGGCACGACGGCGAACCTCAGCGTGCCGCTGAGCGTTGGCAGTCATACCTTGTCGCTGACTATACAGGATGACAACGTTCCGCCTCGCAGCCTGACCGATGCAATCGTGGTGGCGGTCTATCCACTTAATGCCGTGGGTGGTGTGCTGGCGCAGTACTATCCCGCCGCCGGTGTCCCCCTCACGACGCTCATCGACGCGCTGCCGTCACAGCCCGGATTCATTGAAGTGTTGCCGACGTTGGGTGTTGCTCCCGCCTCTGGCAAAGTCGGCGGTTCTTCGTACACGTCGAATGTAGTGGTCTCATTGAAGGCTGACTACGTGGTGACGATCTCCGGCACGTACCAATTCGCTCTCTCTGGAGGGACAGCGACTCGCTTCTTTCTCAACGAGGCGACGGTCACCGGCCCCCTCACTCTAGTCGCGGGCACGTATCCCATCGAAGCGCGCTTTGCCTTGCCCGACGTGACATCCCTACCGGCGCAGGTGATGGTTTCCATCAACGGGGGGGCGGCGGGAGTCATTCCGGGAACCTTTCTTCAGCACGACGAAACCTTGGCAAAGCCCTTCATTAACAGCATGCCCGCGTCAGGATCTACGCTGGGTGGCGAGTCGGTCACGATCAACGGGTTTGGATTCTTCCCGTCGGCTGCCGTCACGGTCCATTGGGGCAGCAGCGTTCTGCCGTCTTCCAGCCTTTTCATCACCTCCACGGCGATCGCAGTGACGACGCCCGCGGGGGTTGGGACAGTGGATGTCACGATCCAGACGCCGAACGGCATTAGCAACGCCGCCGCGTTCACTTACACAGCGGATGTCGTGCCGGTCGCATTCAGCGCGTCGCAGATTGTCGCGGCGCTCACGAATCCCACGCAAGCGGCGTGGGGCCCCGACGAGCGGCTCTACGTAGGCACCGTCACGGGTCAGATTGCCATCTACACCTTCGACGACAACTATGCCGTGATCAACACCCAGATGATCAACGGCGTGAGTGGGTTGTCGAACAATAACATTCTGGGCATCGCTTTCAACCCCCTCGATCCGCCCAGCCCCGTGAAAGTGTACGTGTCTCACAGCGCGTTGTTTGTCAATGGCGGCACATGCTTCTAGCGGCGTGTCCAGCTACTTCGGGCAGGTGTCCAGGCTCAGTGGACCGGACTTCTCGTCAATCACGCCCATCATCACCGGATTGCCGACATCCAACCACGATCACGGTGTCAACGGCCTGGTCTTTGATAATAACGGTGATCTCTTCATCGCACAGGGCGGCAACACCAACGCGGGAGTCGCCGGGAACTGCAATATCGGACAGCTTCCCGAGTCGCCGCTCTCGGCTGCGATTCTCAACGCGCAGATCAGCAAGCCCGGATTCAACGGCGCGATCACATACCGCTCGTCTAGTAGCGGTCAGTCGCAAAACGATCAGAACTTCGGTGAGAGCGTCGACGTGGCGCCGGGCGTTGACGTCTCCGTGTGGGCGCCGGGTTTCCGAAATCCGTTTGACATCGTCCTGACCACGGAAGGCCGCCTGTACGCCACGGACAACGGGCCGAACGACACCTTCGGCGCCGCGTCAACCTCGGCAACGACCCAGGCGCCGGATCCGACGGCTCCCGATAAGGTCGAGCGCGTCGTTCAAGGCAGCTACTATGGCCACCCCAACCGAAGCCGCGGACGGTACGATCCGCATGAGAACGTCTATCGCGACCCGAGCGTTCCAGCCATTCTCGGTCAGTACACGGCTCCGCTGGCCACGGTGGCGTCGTCGAGTAACGGCATCGACGAGTACCGGGCGACGACATTCAGCAGCGCGATGCGCGGCAATCTGTTGGTGCAGCAGCTCGACGGAGTGCTCTACCACGCGCAATTGAACACTACTGGCACTGCTATTACGAGCGTCCAAACGATAGCCAACGCAGTCGGCCTCGACGTGCTCGCGGGACCAGGCGGCGCGATTCTGACCATTGACTACGACGGTAGTCAGGTCAAAGTATTGAAGCCGAACGATGTCGGAGCGCCGGCGGTTGCGGCGTACGACATTTTTCCTTGGCGAGGCCGCGCCGATGGGAGTACGCCGTTTGTCATCGGAGGCGTCGGTTTTGAGACGGCAGGGAGCACGACCGTCACGATCGGCGGCGCCGTCGCGACGCTGACCTCCGTGTCTCCAACGCGTATTCGAGGACTGATTCCCGCGAAAGCCGATGCCACCGCGGCTCTGGTGGATGTCGTCGTTCAGAGCGCGGGGCAGACCTCCGCCATCACTCGGGCCTTTCGTTATTTGCTGAATTTCGACGAGGGAACGGGCGTGTGGCAGTCCGCTCCGGAGCTACCCCAAGCGATCGGCGAGGTTGCGGGCGGGGTGATCGACGGCGTGATGTACATGGTCGGTGAAGGCAACGCCACAACGTTTGCGTTCGATCTCGCGACGCAGACATGGCAAACGGTGGCTCCGCGGCCGTTCGTGGGGGACCATCACGCGGCAGAGGTTATCAACGGCAAGCTGTACCTCTTTGGCGGCTTGGATGGCGGTTCGGAAGGGCAAGTGCAGATCTTCAATCCCGCGACAAACGCCTGGAGTGTAGGCGCTCCTGCGCCGTTCGCCTCTGGATCGGCCGCGACTGCTCTCATCAACGGTCGCGTCTACATGGCCGGTGGCATTGCTGGAAGCGTGACGGTCACTTCGGCTGCGGTGTACAACCCCGTCACCAACGTGTGGAGTTTGATCGCTAACATGCCGGTTGCGCGGAACCATACGGCGTCTGGAACGGATGGGCAGCACTTCTTCATCTTTGGCGGTCGCGGCCCGGGCAGTGGCGACAGCAACATCGTCGCCGAGGGCTTCGCCGACGTGCAGATCTACGACCCGGCCACCAACACGTGGCAGTGCAGTTGCACGCCTGGGACAACGCTTCGCCCATTGCCGCAGAAGCGGGGCGGTATGGGGAAGGCCGCTTTCTATCGCGACGAGTTCTACGTCATCGGCGGTGAGACGACGCCTTCCGGCACAGGGCAGGTGGCGGGGAATGTGTACAATCGTGTCGATGTCTACAATCCCACGACAGGGCTGTGGCGGCTTGACTCTCCGATGCCCACGGGGCGCCATGGGATCTTTCCCCTCACCTACGACCATCGCATCTTGGTGGCAGGGGGCGGTGTCCAGGCGGGTTTTTCCTCGTCGTTTGTTCTAGAAATTTTCGAGCGGTGAGGGCTCAGTTGCGGTCAGTCCTCCGGGTCAGAGCGGTGAGCGATGAGAGCACGCGACAAACCGTGCCACGACTTTGTTTACGCCAAGTCAGGAGGGGAGGTTATTTGGTGGGAAGGTTTATCCGGCCATAGGGGGGGGCGGGATGGGGGAATAGGGAGTAAAGGGGTAGTTTTAGGCTTTTAGGGAGAGGGAGGAGGAGACGAGGGGGGGGGACCCCCCCCACGACGACTGGGAATCAACCTTTAGGTTCCCTTGTGCCTTCCAACGGCCATTTATCCGGGTCAGAGCGACTTGGCCGTTTTCGATATCGATTCCAGCATCAGGGTAAAAGCGGCTGCTCCGGGATCCTTTACCCCGATGGTGCGGTCACCAAAATGGCTGGCCCTGCCGGCCGATGCACGCATTTTCACCGTATCCTCGGCTCCCTTTCGAGCGGCCTCTCTTGCGCTCTCCAGGCAGGCCGATAGAGTCTTTCCGGTCCCTGCGGCTTCGCCGGCCGCTCTGGCGGCGGGGATCAGGGCGTCGAGGATCGTCTTATCCCCTTCACCGGCCTTCCCCCGTTTTTGCACGCCTTCTGCCGCGGCCCGCAGCATGGCCGCGAACTCAGCGGCCCCGATCGCCTCTTTTCCCTTGAGAACCTCGCCGGCTTTCATGAACATGGTGGCCGTTAACGTGCCGAACGTGGACGCAGCCTTTTCCGCAAACGCCAGTCCGCTCTTTTTTAACACCTCCTGGAGATTCAGAGGCGCCGGACTGGCGAGGTTTTCTTTGACCGCACTAAAACCTAAGACCATGGTAACGCCGAGATCTCCGTCCCCGATGATCGCATCCAAGTCAGTCAATTGATCTTTGGCCGCGATCATGTCGTCCGCCAGAGAAAGCATCACCCTGACCAAATCTTCCTTGGATAAGTTCTCCTTCACCCTACTCCTCCCTATTGCGGTTCCCGGTCCATCAATTCTGCAAAAAGAATGGGGTCTCGGCCGGGGCGTCCAGCAACTTTTTCAGCTCTGCGTCGAGGCGCATGAGCGTCAGGGAAGCTCCCTGCATCTCCATGGAGCAGGCATAACGCCCAACGTAGGGGCGGTAAATCCCGATGCCTTTCCCTTCGAGAATCTTGGCGACTTGTCGATAGAGAATGTACAATTCCTCCAGCGGCGTCCCGCCGAGACTGTTCACCAGCACGGAAACCTCATCCCCTTTTTCGTAAGGCAAATCTTTCAGTAGGGCGTCGGTGAGGGTTTCCGCGATTTCATCCGCTTTCTTCATAGGGCCGCGTTGGATACCGGCTTCTCCGTGAATGCCCATGCCGACCTCCATTTCATTTTCGCCGATTGTGAAAGTAGGCTTGCCCACTGCCGGAACGATGCACGGCCCGAGGGCCACCCCCATGCTGCGGACGCCGGCTAGAGCCTTCTCCGTCGCAGCCTTTACGTCTTCGAGAGACGCTCCCGCCGCGGCTTTCGCCCCTGCAACCTTGTAGGCGTAAAACAGACCCGCAACGCCCCTTCGCTTGTTCCAATCCTTCGGCGCCGCAGAGGCGACATCATCCGTGACCAGGACGGTTTCAACCTGAATCCCCTCGTCCTGCGCCATCTCGGCGGCGGTGTCGAAATTCATCATATCGCCCTGGTACCGTCCGTAAAGATAGAGCACGCCCGCCCCGCCGTGAATGGCCCTGGTCACCTTGAACATCTGGCCCGTCGTCGGGGAGGAAAAGACATTTCCGATCGAAGCACCGTCCACCAGGCCCTTTCCCACGTAGCCCATGAAAACCGGGAGATGTCCCGACCCGCCTCCGGTGGCGATGGCCACTTTTCCCCTTACGGGGGCGTCAGCGCGGACAATAGCCCTCAAATCCCCCTCGACGGCTCTGAGGGACTGGCGGTGAGCTTTTAGGATACCTTCCATCATCTCGTCCACTACGGCCATCGGGTCATTGATGATCTTTTTCATTTATTTCCCCCATGAGATTTTCTAAGACATTCTTTTCGACAAAGATCTTTTGACGGGCGAGAATATCCTCCATGGTCAAGCGGGACCGTCTTGAAGGATTTCGTCCGCGTATTCCTGAAACGGACGGGAATCAACATTTTTTTCCAAGTCGAGTCCATTATACCAGAAATGTCCTCTAGGGCACCCGAAAGCCGGGCAGCCGCTTTATGAATGAAATAGCGGGCCCCCGTTGAAGAGCGTTTTTCCCGAGAACCTATGGCGAGAGCGAAGCGGTTTCTATTCCCGGTTACATCTGGCAGTATCACCCATCAAACCGTACATTCAGTTCCCGGTACGGCTTTCCGATTAACCCAGCCCGGTGGACCCAAGCCCGAAGGAAAGGGTCGATCGTCCTTCAGATCGCCATGCCGCGACTGCCCCGCCTCTACGCTCCGGCGGAACGATGCATGTGGTGGCCGGGTGCAACAATCGAAAGATAGAAGGTGTCCGGTAGCTATGACCGGTAAAGGGACCTCCTGTTTCCCGCCTCTTCACCTTAGACCAGAAAGGCCTCAAATTTTCGTCTCGTCTGTTCCATGGCGGAGGAAATGTTCTGTAGGATTGTTGAAATCACTTCTGCTGCGGTGGGGGCAGTATCAATCAACGCCGCCACCTGGCCGCAATGTAATTCGGCATTGTCCACATCGCCCACATGTTGGGCAACAAACTGGGAGTGCTTGGCCAGAAACGCCCTCAAGTCTTCGGCGGAAACGCCCGATTTCCGCATCTCCAGGTAACGTTCCGTGAACGCATTCTTCAGATCCCTCGCCAGCATGAAGTCTTTCGGCACCGACACCGTGCATGCGTCCCCTGCGCGAACGATCGCATCTTTCACCTTCTGGTGACTTTCTGATTCCTTTGTGGCCATGAATCTTGTTCCCATGTAAACCGCATCCGCTCCAAGGGCCAGAGCCGCCAGAATCCCGCGGGCATCTCCAATCCCCCCGCCGGTAATCACGGGTATTTTCACCGTATCTGCCACCAGAGGAGTCAAAACCAGCGTGGTCAGCTCCGTAAAACCTTTATGTCCTCCCGCCTCAAAGCCCTCGCAAACAACCGCGTCCACGCCGCTTTCCTCCGCTTTTCGGGCATGCCTCGCCGTCGATATAGCGTGGAATACTTTGATGCCCCCCTCCTGCAGTACCGTCGTATACACATCGGGTCCCCCCACGGACGTAATCACGACGGGGACAGCCTCCTCTAATACCACTTCGACACATTTCTTGGAGTACTTCAAACCTTCGCCGATCCCGATCGGAATGTTCACGGCGAAAGGCTTACCGGTCAGTTTTCTGACTTTCCTGATCTGCTCGCGCAAGCGTTCGCCCGTCAATTCGACATCATCGGTTATGGATTCCGCCCCGGCGTTCGGACCCAGCGTTCCCAAGGCGCCGGCATTGGACACCGCCGCCGCCAACTCCGCACCGCTCGACCAGTTCATCGGCGCCTGAATCAGCGGATACCGTATTCCCAACAATTCCCCTATTCGATTCTTGATCATGCTTGTCACCTTGGCCTTCAATCTTTGGATTATCTTCCAGCTCTCCTGCCGATGCTTGACACGGCTGGCAATGCAATCTGCCTCCTCTTCTCCTCCCTGGACGCCATTCCCGAATGTTTCGGTAGCTGAAAAGGAGATGATCCTCTTATCCCTGCAACACGATTTACCATGATTATTTTAACCGGCCAAGGGGTCACTTGGGAAGCCAAGAAAGCAGGAAACTTAGAGGACGTAGGTTCAAAAGCTCAGGCAGATGTCCCCATTCTTAAACTACGGGGCGCAATGTGATCATCGGACGCCCAAGGCAGCCGGGGACGGCACAATACGAAAAGGGCGATGCCGAGTTCGAATGATTGAAATCGCGAGCATCTAATCTGCCCGGCAGAGGGATGGCGTTGCCGCCCTCCTCTTCCATCATCTTTAAGAACAGTATGGTTCTCTGAGAAAAAGAAGTTTTTGCCTGAAAAACCCTCCAGAAATCCCCCCTGCCCCCCTTTGCAAAGGGGGGGTTGGCGGGGGGCTGCTGAACACTCGTCGCCAACATAAACTCCCGAAAGAACCTCGCCCACTTGTTTAGCTCTATCCCGTAAGATAGAATTTAACAGGAATGCGTATATTTTTGCGTACAGCAGCACTATTCTGGCGGTACTGGCCTCGGGCGGTAATCGCCTATTTTTGTCTGTTGGGCGGAGCGGGACTGGCTTTGGTCATACCCCGCTTTACCGGTCAGGCGATTGACCTCGCCTTAAGCTCGGGCCGGCCGCATATGCTGGTATTGCTGGCGCTAGCCATCGCCGGCGCCGGCATCTTGCGCAGTATCCTGAGCTACTGGCAGAGCTACCTGTCCGAGTTTCTTTCCCAGCGGGTGGCCTATGACCTGCGCAATCAACTCTATAACCATCTCCAGAGATTGAGTTACGCCTTTCATGACCGCTCCCAGACCGGTCAGCTCATGTCCCGGGCTACGGCTGACGTGGATGCCGTGCGTATGTTCGTCGGTTTCGCTTTGATCCGGGGTGTCTATTACCTCGTTCTGATGGTCGCCATAGCCGTCCTTCTCTTTTCTCTCAACTGGAAACTGGCATTGCTCGCTTTGAGTGTCCTTCCCTTCATTTCCTATCGGACCATCGTCATCAACCGGCAGCTGCGGGTATTATGGGCGAAGATTCAGCAGGGTTTGGGCGTGCTGGAAACCATCGTTCAGGAAAATCTGGCCGGGGTGCGAGTGGTGCGGGCTTTCGGCCGGGAGGAATTCGAAAGCCAGAAATTCCGCAGGCAGGCTGAAGTGATCTATGGCTTGGAAATAGAAGCCAATAATCGATTGGCGGCGAACAGCCCGTTCATGAGCACGGCCCTGCTCCTGGCAACGGCAGGCATCCTGTGGTACGGGGGAAGACAGATCGTGGCAGGCACCCTGACCACCGGCGAACTGGTCCAATTCCTACTCTACCTGGGCATGTTCAGCATGCCGGTCCGAATCATCGGCTGGCTGGTCACCCTCTCCTCCCGCGCCATCGCTTCGGGCCGCCGTATCTTTGAAATTATCGATCAGGTATCACCGGTCAGTGAAAAACCTGACGCCATCGATGTCGCTGCGGTCGAGGGGCTGGTCAAGTTCGAAAACGTTTCTTTTGGTTACGATTCCCGCGGCAAGATCTTGAAGGACATCAGCTTTGAGGCGAAACCGGGGCAGAGGATCGCTCTCGTCGGGATGAGCGGCAGCGGCAAATCGAGCATCGCCAATCTCATCCCGCGCTTCTACGACGTAACCTCCGGACGAGTGACGATTGACGGAATAGACATACGGGACATGACCCTGGCATCTTTGCGGCGTCATGTCGGCATCGTTCATCAGGATACCTTTCTTTTTTCGGCCACCATCCGCGAAAATATCAGCTATGGCAGGCCGGATGCAAGTCTGGACGAGATCATGGCCGCGGCGAAATCAGCCCGTTTGCATGACTTTATCATGGCTCTGCCGGAGAAGCTATGACACCTGGGTGGGAGAGCGAGGGATCACCCTTTCCGGGGGGCAGAAACAGCGGCTGGCCATCGCCCGTACGCTCCTGCTGAACCCCCGGATCCTGATCATGGACGATTCCACGTCGAGCGTCGACATGGAGACCGAGTACCAGATCCAGCTGGCTTTGGCTGAGCTGCCCGCCGGACGTACGACATTCATCATTGCTCACCGTTTACGCTCCGTGCAGATGGCCGACCTGATCCTGGTGCTGAAGGACGGCCAGATCGTAGAGCGTGGAAGGCACGAGGAACTCCTCGCCCAAGACGGGGTGTATCGACAGCTCTACAATGTACAGTTCAAGCACCAGGAAGTTGGCGTTGAGCCGGCCATCCCGCTCCCGGCTATGCCGCTGCCCGCAACCCCGCGCTCGGGTGACGATGGTCACGGGCTTCCTGCACCCGGGGGGAAACGTTTGAGCGGAGCCCTGCCCGATTCTGATGAGGTGATCTTCGGGAAACCCTACGATTCCCGCGTGATTTCCCGAATCGCCGGATATTTCGCCCCGTACAAGGTTGCTCTGTCCCTGACCATTGTTTCTACTCTGCTTTACACCTTGACCATTTTGGCCAACCCCTACCTGGTGAGCATCGCCGAAGACCGCTATATCATCAGCGGGAATCTCAGGGGGCTGGACCTGATTGTTCTGTTGTTCATCGGAAACGCGTTGCTTAACGGGCTGTCTTATTATGGTCAAATCAAGGCTGAAGCGCGCCTCGGGCAGGCCATTTTGCTGAAGCTGCGCAAACAGCTCTTCGATCACCTGCAGCGTCTCTCGGTGCGGTTCTTTGACCATAACGAGGCCGGACGGATCATGTCTCGTGTGCACAACGACGTGGGAGAACTGGGCGACTTCCTCGATTCCGGTGCTTTCTGGGTTGCCGGCGAGGTCGTCAGCTTGACCGCCATCGTATTCACCTTGTTCGCCCTGGACTTCGAGCTGGCATTGCTTACCTTAATCGTCGTTCCGCTGCTTTTCCTCTTCCTGATCTTCTGGCAAAGGAAGGCACGGCAAAATTTCATCAAGGTGAGGCAGACGCTCGCCGGGGTGAATGGAGCCCTCCAGGAAAATATTTCGGGGATACGGGTCATCCAGAGCTTATCCCGGGAAGAGCTCAATTCCCGGCATTTTGACAGGGTGAATCGAGCCAATTTTGAGGCCAACATCCAATCGGCCAGACTTTCGGCCAGCATGATGCCCGCCGTCGAGCTGCTGGTGGCCCTGGCAACGACCCTGATCATCCTTTTCGGCGGGGGCAGAGTCGCGAGCGGCACGCTTCTGGTAGGTACTCTGATCGCCTTTCTGCTTTATATCCAGACCTTCTTTGAACCCATTCGAACGATGACCATGGAATATGCTCAGCTCCAGCGGGCGATGGCGTCAGGAGCCCGCGTCTTTGAACTGCTCGATGCCGAACCGGAAATAACGGATCCTCCGGAAAGCCCTACTCCTCACAGAGACCTGAAAGGGGATATTCGGTTCGAGGACGTTTCTTTCAGTTATCAACCCGGCATCGAAGTCCTGCACAACATCAACTTGCACATTTCGCCGGGGCAGACGGTGGCAGTGGTGGGTCCCACCGGGGCAGGCAAGAGCACCCTGGTCAGCCTCATCGCCCGCTTTTATGATGTCACCGAGGGACGCATTCTGGTCGACGGCTACGACCTTCGCCGCATCAACCAGATCGCTTACCGCCGGCAGCTGGGGCTGGTACTGCAGGACCCGTTTCTTTTTTCCGCCACCATCCGGGATAATATCCGCTACGGCAACCCGGATGCCGGCGACGAAAAAATTATAGCGGCTGCCAAGAGCGTGGGCGCCCATGATTTTATCGTCAGGCTGGAAAAAGGGTATGACACTGAACTTCAGGAGCGGGGACAGAACCTGAGCATGGGGCAGCGCCAGCTGATCAGTCTTGCGCGGGCCCTGTTGGCGGACCCCGCCATTTTACTGCTGGACGAAGCCACCGCCAACATAGACTCCTACAGTGAACAGGTTTTGCAGGAAGGCCTCAAAGAGCTGATGAAAGGAAGGACCACCGTGGTTATCGCCCACCGGCTTTCCACGATTCGAAGCTCCGACCTCATCGTCCTGCTCGATCAGGGACGCATCGTAGAAAAAGGCCGGCACGAAGAGTTGTTGGCCTCCGGTTCTCTGTACACCCGGCTTTACGAGATGACCTACGCTCGAGTGACATCACGGGCGGGATAGGAGCTCAACGGCAACGATGCGGCGAACGGGGTTGCACGGGGTCGGGCCACCGTTACTTGAACAGGTTGCGGAAGAAGTCGGTGATGCTGCGCATTCCCTTGCGGAGGGTATCCACGACGACGTTAACGGGATGATTGGGGCAGGTTTCCTTCGGCGCCGTCCCGGTGAGGTAAGCCTCCCGCAGCGTTTGAGGGCATGAGGTGGTGGCGAGGTACCCGGACTCGGGATCGATCACGGCAGTCTCCACCCCCTCCGGCGGGGTCTGGGCCAGCGGTCCTGATTGGGGGTAGAGGGCCCGCAGGAACCGCGCCCAGATGTGGAGCGCTCCGCGCGCTCCGGTCAGCCCCGTATCTGCGCCGGAGTCGTACCCCACCCACACGGCGCAGACCACGTCGGGGGTGTACCCCACGAACCAGGAGTCCCGGTTGCCGTCCGTCGTTCCGGTCTTCCCCGAGGCCGGGAAATAAATCCCCAGCGACTTTGCCGATTTTGCCGTACCTCGCTCCAGCACCCCCTCCATCGCATACCCGGTAAGGTATGCCGCTCGCGGGTCGAGTGCCCGTTCCCGGTGAACCTTCTTCTCCATGAGGATATCTCCGTCGGCCGTGGTCACCGAGAAGAGGGAAAACGGGTCGAAACGGATACCCCCTGAGGCGATCGTCGTGTATGCGTAGGCGAGTTCCAGCGGCGTGACCTCGAAGGTCCCCAGGGCCATCGATGGGACGGGCGAGAGCGGACTTGTGATACCCGCCGCACGTGCGGTTTTGAGCACTTCCGTCAGCCCGACGTCGTTCGCCAGCCGGACGATGGCAGTGTTTACAGACTCCTCGATCGTCTTCCGAATCGTGATCTTTCCGTACGTCTTTCTTTCGAAATTCGACGGGGTCCATATCCCCTCCGGGGTAGGGATGGACACCGGCTCGCCGGACACGATCGTGGAGAGCGTCTTATCTCCCTTGCCCTTCGTCGACAGCGAAAGCGCCGTGAGGAGGACGAAAGGCTTGAAAGCGCTCCCCGGCTGACGTTTTGCGTCCGCCGCCCGGTTGAACTGGGTTTCCCCGTAGCCCCGCCCGCCGACCATGGCGGTCATCGCCCCGGTTTTCGGATCCACGGCGACCAGCGCAGCCTGCAGCGGTTCGCCGGCAGGGAGAGCCGTTTTCTCGATTTCCTCGAGCCCCCGGGTGACGGCCTCCTGGGCGGCGGCCTGGTGTGTGGGGTCGAGGGTGGTGTAGTAGCGGTATCCCGTGCGGTAGAGCTTTTCACCCCCCAATTCTGCCGCGGTGATCCGCTGGATGTAGTCCACGAAGTACGATGCCAGGTGGACGGTGGCCGCTGCGCGGCCGGATCCGCACCGGCGCGTTTGAGGCCCTGCGGAACTCATCCTCCCCGATCATCTCAAGCTGGCGCATCCGCGCCAGGACGGCATTGCGCCGCTCCTTCGCCGCCTTTGGGTCCCTTAAAAGAGAGTACCGGTTCGGGCGAGCGGATGATTCCCGCGAGCAGCGCAGACTCCTCAAGGGAAATATCTTTCGCCTGCTTCGAGAAATAGAATTCCGCCGCTTCTTCGATGCCGTAGATCCCCCGGGGGCCCTCCTGCCCGAAGTAAATCTTGTTCAGGTACATCTCAAGGATCTGCTTTTTCGAGTACCGCAACTCAAGAAAGAGCGCGAGTTCCGCCTCGTACAGTTTGCGCCAGAGGGTCTTCTTTGGGGAAAGGAAGAAGTTCTTCGCGAGTTGCTGGGTGATGGTGGAGCCGCCCTGAGCAAACCGCTGCTCCCTGAGGTTGGCAAACAATGCCCGGCCGATCGCACGGATGTCGATCCCGATATGGGAATAAAAGCGAGCGTCTTCAGACGCGATCACCGCATTCTGGAAAAAAGGAGAAATGGCGGAAAGGGCAACCGGGCGCCGGGACTCCATCTTCGGGCCCATGATGCGGCCGATCTCCTCCGGTTCCAGGCGGATCGAGTCCAGCTGCACCCCGGCCGGAGAGACCAGCGACACCACCCGCCCGTCGCGAACCAGGATGTCCACCGGGCCGCTCTCGCGGGAGGACTTTTCGGTTCCGTTGTCGCGGAGGAAAATCCGGATCTTCGCCTGCTCTTCGGAGTACGTCCCGGCTGTGGACGGCTTTCCCGTGACTTTCCTGTAGGAGAGTCTCTGCAGTCGCTCGGCGAAGCGCAGGTTCCCGAGGTGGTCCCCCTTACGGATCTCCGTGGGACGGCCGTAGAGGATGGAGGGGACTTCCCAGTGCGTCCCCGGCAACCCCCCGACCTACCTTGTAGTACAGGTAGCCGCTGTGGAGCAGCAGGGCAGCTGCGAGGGCCAGGAGGAGATATTCTTCGGATCATCGTGCCTTTCCCGGTGGCTCTATCAGCCGCCGACGCGCCTCATCATTCCCGTTGAAACTGCACTCTTCATGCCATAAGTGAATCTTTGTCGGCAGAATGTAAATCATATCCGCTTCGGTTCCTTTTAAAAGAGCCGCCGGGGCTCCCCCATGCGCAAACTTCTTGAGAACCTCCAGCCAAGCCCGATGTCCCGCGGAAAATACGGGGCTTATATCGGCGTTCCCCGGATTCTGCGTTTCTGCAGGGAGCGGGGAATCAGATTGACCTTCTTTGTCCCCGGGTGGGTCGCCGAAAATTACGCTCCTCTGGTGGAACAGATGGTGGCCGAAGGACACGAAGTCGCCCACCATGGCTGGCTTCACGACGACCCCAACTCCATGTCCGTCGAACAGGAAAAGGAGGAGTTCCTGCGGGGGATCGAGGTCTTCAAGAAGCTGGGGGTCGTTCCGGTCGGGTACCGCTCTCCGGCCTTTGACCTGGGCCCCAACACCCTCAACCTTCTCCGGGAGAACAAGTACATCTACGACACCAGCATGATGGCCCACGAGTCGCCTTATTTCATCACGGAGAACGGGAAGGATTCCGGCGTGGTTGAGCTTCCGGTTTCCTGGGAGCTGGACGACGCCCCTTACTATCTGTTCACGATCAAGCCCAGTTACCGCCGGGGCATGGCCGATCCGGACATGGTGGTGCGAGTCTGGCAGAGGGAATTTGATTGGGCGTACCGGGAAAGCAAATTTTACCTCCTGACGCTGCATCCGCAAATCACCGGAAGAGGATACCGGATGGACGCGCTGGGCCAGGTTCTGGACTATGTAAACAAATTTCCCGATGTTTGGATCTCGACTCATCGGGAAATCGCGGAGTTTTTCAAGACGAAAGCGGACAAGAAAGATCAGCTGAAAATCGACCTTGCCCTGGGGTGGCATGATCCTCATGGAGAAGGGCCAAAAGGGGGGCCCTGACGGAACATCCATGAAAGCTGGGCCTTTTTCGGGAAGGATGGAGAGGAGAATGGATGGACGGAAAATCGGCTGCGTTGATCGTCGTAGACATGAACCGGGCCCACCTTGACATGGGCTTGAATTATCTTCCTGTCGCCCCCGAAGATTCCAAACGCATTCTGCAAAACGTCGGCGGAAAGGTGATTCCCCTTTTTCGCAAGTACCGACGCCCCATTATCTTCGTGAAGACGATTCACCGGGTGCATCCGGAAACGGGGGAGCCATTCAGCGTCATGAGCCCATTCTGGAAGTTTCAGATGGAAAAGAAGGCGGTCTCCGGGGATCTTTTTTTCCCTGGATTCCCGCTTTCGCAGAGATTTTTATGGCGCATTTTATTTTACGTTTTTACCTTAGTGGGCATTTCCATAAATATCGTATCGTATTTTTTCGCTTAAAAGGGTTCACAGTACGGCAGAGTCAGAGACAAGCAAATGGAGTTCCTTGATACGTCCCTTCCAGAAATCCCCCCCGCCCCCCTTTATCAAAGGGGGGAAGGGGGATTTCTGAGGCTTGTTCTCATGGCCAGGGTTTCCTTTTTCCAAACTTCAAGAGCCTGCAACATAGTACAGAAGCAGGCCGCTGCGTAACCTGAATACGTTAGTGAATTTATGAACTACTGTACTTAGGTTTCTTAATTTTCGCAATGGGATCTCACAGCATTCATCAAATTGTAACTGTTTAGCCCTTCGTAAAGTGTTCCAAAATTGCCAGGAAAACCCCAGAAATCCCCCTTAATCCCCCTTTTTCAAAGGGGGAAAACCCTATCTCCTCCCTTTGGAAAAGGGAGGCTGGGAGGGATTTCTGGGAAACACCTTTCAAGCCGCTAAATTGACGCGTCAAATGAAATATGGCGGTATAGCCAAAAATCTGATTAAAGAATCCTTTATTTTGAGAAATCCTTCCACTCCATTGAACGCATAGCACCGGAAAGACCGCCATATTTTATTTAACATATTTACTCAGGAGTGGTCGGTTGTCTGAATACATCTGACACTTCGGCCTCAGAAATGTAAAATTATGTACCCCATTAAAATCTCTGCTTTCGCGGGAATGACGGCTCTTTTCTAATTGTGACACAGTCTCCAAAGGGGGAGAGGGGAGGGTGAGGGGGCTTGCCGGGAAGATTTATGCAATACTTGGAAGACTATGCTAAAACATTCGAGAAGGTGGGGCCAAAATAGTTCTACCCTCTTCGTTTGTTGCCTTGACACTCAATTCCCTCTTTTGTATATTCACCTCACCTGAAAGCAAGTTCTTGTCGCTGCCTGCAGCAGCAATCCGGCTAAGGGTGCTCGACTGTGGTCCGGAATGCGAACGGCGCCAGCTATCCAGGATTATCCATCTCATCCATCCGAGTAGACCGAATTACATGGAGGGAGGCCATCCCATGATCAACGGTTTGATCCGACTCACCGCGACCGAGGCGGTGGCGCGCCTGAAGCGCCGGGAGATCTCCCCGCTTGATTTGATCGATGCGGCTGAGAAGCGGATCGGCTCAGTTGAACCAGCGGTGAACGCCCTGCCGACGCTTTGTCTCGACCGCGCCCGCAATCACGCCAGGCAACTGATGAACGGGCAGCGCCGAGAGGCAGAGGGCGAGGCCGGCTGGCTGGCCGGCCTGCCGGTCTCGATCAAGGATCTGATGGATGTCGCCGGGGTGCGCACCACCTACGGCTCACCGATCTTCCGCGATCATGTGCCGACGAAATCACATCCGCTGGTGGAACGGATTGAACGCAAGGGCGGGATCGTCATCGCCAAGTCGAACACACCGGAGTTCGGTGCCGGTGGTTCCACCTTCAACGAGGTGTTTGGCCGCACGCGCAACCCGTGGAACACGTCGCTGACCTGCGGTGGATCAACCGGCGGCGGCGCGGTTTCGGTCGCGACGGGCGAGGTCTGGCTGTCTCACGGCTCCGACCATGGCGGATCCCTGCGGCGGCCTGGCACCTATTGCTCGGTGGTCGGGTTGCGGCCGTCGCCGGGGCGGGTGACACGGGGGACGGCCAACAACCTGTTCTCGCCATTGTCGGTCCAAGGCCCGATGGCGCGGAATATTCCCGATCTGGCGCTGTTCCTCGATACGATGGCGGGATACTGCCCGCTCGATCCCCTGACCTTCGATGCGCCGGCGGTCTCTTTCGCTAACGCCGTGGCCCAGGCGCGTCCGCCGCGGAGAATTGCCTACACTTCCAACTACGGCGGCAAGCTGGCGGTCGATCGCGAGACGCGGGAGATTTGCGAGCGACGCGGTGCGCCGTTTCGAGCAACTGGGCTGCGTTGTGGAGGAGTTCGCCCCCGACCTCGGCGCGATCGAGGAGGCATTCATGGTGTTGCGCTCGCAGCATTTCGTGGTGGATCGCGAATTGCAGCTGCAGGCTCATCGCGATCAACTCAAGCCCGACATCATCTGGAATACCGAGAAGGGGCTGGGGCAGACGCCGTCTCAAATCGCCTGGGCGGAGCGGGAGAGGGCGGCGTTTTACCGGCGTGTCGCGGCGATGTTCGAAACCTACGATCTGTTTGTCACCCCCAGCGCCGCGACGCCCGCCTTCGACGTGAACCTGCGCCATCCGGAAACGATCGATGGCAGGAAGCTGACGAACTACATGGGTGCGTCCACGTTGAATGCGGCGATGACCATGGCAAGCTGCCCGGCGGTCGCGGTGCCGGCAGGCTTCGACAAGTACGGCCGTCCGATCGGGTTGCAGTTCGCCGCGCCTTCTCGCGGCGAGGCGACAGCGCTTGGGGCGGCGTGGCTGTTCGAACAACTCACCGGGCTGGATAAGCTGCTGCCGATCGACCCCAGGCCAGGAACGGTACCGCCAGGCTAAGGACACCGATCAATGACCAAAATCAATCGATATCCAAAATTAAGCGCCGAAGAGGCGGCTGCTCAAATTCCCCATGGGGCCACGGTGGCCTTCAGCGGGTTCAGTACGGCCGGCGCGGCGAAAGCGGTCCCCCGGGCCATCGCCAGGCGGGCAAGAGGGATTCATGGGAAGGGGCAAGCCTACCAAATCGGGGTCTTGACGGGCGGATCGACCGGGAAAAGCATAGATGAAGAACTGGCCGCAAGCGAGGCCATCTCCTGGCGTGCTCCTTATCAGAGCAGCCCGATTCTGCGAAATCAAATTAATGAGGGGAAGGTGGAGTACATGGACATGCATCTATCCCACGTCCCCCAGATGATCGCGAATGGCTTTTTCGGGAAATTGGACTTTGCGGTCATTGAAGCGACCGAGATCACCCCGGACGGCAGGGTTTTTCTAACCACCTCCATCGGCGCCTCCCCCGCCTTCTTGAAATATGCGGAACGGGTCATCATCGAGATCAATTCCTACCAATCCATACGTTTGCGGGAGATCGCGGATATCGCGATCATGCCGCCCCTTTCGCACCAACGAAGTTCGATCCCGATTTTCAACCCCCTATCGAGGATCGGCCATTCCTATGCGGCCATCGATCCTCGGAAGATCGTCGGAATCGTGGAGAACCACGAACCCGACTTGGTGGCTCCGTTCGGGCCCCGCAGCACGTCCAGTAAGAAAATCGCGGATCATATTGCCCGATTTCTCCTGGAGGAGATGAAAGCCGGCCGTTTACCGAAAGAACTCCTGCCCTTTGAAGCGGGAATCGGCGACATCGGCAACGGAGTGATCTCAACTTTGGGCGGAAACGATGAGATTCCTCCCTTCAAGATGTACACGGAAGTCCTCCTCGATTCCCTCGTGCCCCTGATGGAGAAAGACCGGGTCCTGGGAGTAAGCGCCACGGCCTTAACCGTGGCCCCGGAAAGTCTGAAGACCATCAATGACAATATGGACTTCTTTGTCTCAAAGATCGTCCTCCGTTCCCAGGAATTTTCCAACCATCCAGGAATCATCCGCCGCCTTGGGGTCATTGCCATGAATACGGCCCTTGAAGTCGACCTCTACGGAAACACAAATTCCACACACATCTGCGGGACGGATCTCATGAACGGGATCGGCGGCAGCATGGATTTTTCCCGGAACAGCTATATTTCCTTCATCATGTGCCCGTCGATTTCTAAAGGCGGAAAAATCTCCAACATCGTGCCCATGTGCTCGCACGTGGACAATACCGAACACTCCGTCTCGATCATCGTAACCGATCAAGGCCTGGCGGATATGAGGAGAATGGGGCCGGCGGAGCGGTCAAGAACCATCATTGAGAAATGCGCTCATCCGGCCTATCGTCCTTACCTGCGTCGTTATCTGGAAACATCGCGGAAAGGACACCTTCGGCACAACCTGGAAAACTGTTTTGAATTACACCGCAACCTGCAGCGATATGGGGCCATGCTCCCGGATTTGAAGATCTCCGAAGAGACGGAGACCGCAATCGCCTGAGCTAAGAAGTCTGGGCTACGATAGTACAATACCGCGATAGTAGTATCGGACACCTTCAAGGGTGGAAGCCTTCACTATGATTTGCGAGCTTAGGCCTTTGCGTGAGCCTACGTCTTTGTCCTTACCGCGTACCGGTATAAATGCGCCAGAACCCGCGCCGCGCGATCGATGGAAGGGTAGGAGGGAATTCCGCGCGGATTCGAGAAAAACGCGTATCTCTTCACGGGCCGTGCAATTTCCGTGGAGAATGGAGAGCATGGGTTTGGTCGGGAATTCCTGGTGGAGTTTCTGAAAGAAGGAGAAGGTTTCCACAGGCAGCTTGCCCCCGGCCATCGCCGAGTGGACGACAAGCAGCGCATCCACTTGCGGGTCTTTTAAGGCGGCCCGCATGCCGATCGTGTAAGATTTTTCGTAACCGATGACCATTTCGGTGGGCCAGATGTCCATCGGGTTGCCGATCTGGTGCCAGGACGGTCCGGCGTCTCTCACCGTCCGGATCGTCTCGGCGTTCAGCGAAGCCAGCGTCATCCCCTCTTCATAGAGAACGTCGGCCCCCATCACTCCCGCCGCCCCGGAAAAAGTGACAATCGCCACCCGGTTTCCGCGGGGCAGCGGCTGGCCGGCCAGCGCTTTTATGGTGTCGAAAAATTCCTCGATGTCGCTGACGCGGATGATCCCGGCCTGCCGGCAGGCTGCCGTGAAGAGCTGATCGTTTCCGGCCAGGGAAGCCGTGTGGGAGAGCATGGCCTGCGCTCCGAAGGGGGTCCTGCCCGATTTCAGGAGGACGATCGGTTTTTTCCGGGTGACGGCGCGGGCGCTCTCGAAGAAGGAACGGCCGTTCTTGGTCCCTTCCATGTGAATGGCCACAACCTTTGTCGCCTCATCATCCTCCAAAAAGCGAAGGGCCTCTTCATCCCCCAGGTCGGCCTTGTTCCCGAGGCCGATGGATTTGGCGATTCCGAAATAGTAAGAGGAGCGGATCTGCTCCAGGAGTCCCCCTCCGAATGTGCCGCTCTGGACCATGAACGAGACCGATCCCTTCGGGACGTGGTCGAAGGGGATAAAGGTCAGGAGAAGATCCTTCTCCAGGTTGAGTAAACCCGTGGTATTCGGTCCCAGGATCCGCATGCCGTAAGCTTTTGCGCGGCCGACCATCTCCGTTTCCAGGGATCGTCCCTCCTGTCCTTCTTCTGCGAACCCCGACGCGATCACGACAAGTCCTTTTGCACCCGCCTGGCCGGCCGATTCAATGGCGGGAAGGATCTGCTCCGGAGGCAAGGAGAGGACGACAATCTCCGGCGTTTCTGGAAGGGAATGAAGGTCCCGATAACAGGGAATCCCTAAGATCTCCCGGGCTGAAGGATTGACCGGGAAAACCGGTCCCCCGCGATAGGACCGGGAAACATTCTCCACAACGACATACCCGGCCCGCCCCGGCGTGCGCGAGGCGCCCACGACGGCAATGCTCTTCGGGTTCATAAAAAAATCAAACGGTGATTTCATAATTAAAGGGCCCTTAAATGCGAGATAACCCGCCTCACGCTAAGGCGCAAAGGTCGCCAAGATAACAACCTCAAAAGAGATTCGAAAAAATTCATTCTATCATCGGGGCTCTCTGCATTTCAATGTCACTCAATATTTTTGCATTTATGGTGCCCGACGAAAGAAAGTGGACATTGCATGTTAGGCAATCCCGGTAAATCCCCCCACCCCCCCTTTATCAAAGGGGGGCAAGGGGGGATTTTGCGGGTCAACCAGAGGCCAACAGCATGTCAACTTATTTAAGTCGTTCACTATAGTTTCACCGGGCATTCTTTGCGCTCTTTGCGCCTTTGGGTGAGAAGGTAGTTTTGCCTTTGCTCTAACTATGGTATCCTCTGCGTGCTAGCGCGCTTTCGTGAGACAGTATTTGCCTTTGGATGAGGAAAGATGAGACCTCTTACCGCCGTTCTCTCTTACCGCCCGGGATCCTTCTTCGAGAAGACCCTGCTTTCCCTGACGAAGTCATCCCTCGTCGAAAGCGTCGTGGTGGTATGTCCGAAGCCCATTCCTTTAAAGGGGGACGGGTTCCGTGTTCTTCTCGCCGGACCTTTTCCTTCAGGCGAGACACTCAGCCTGATTCTGGCCGAAATCCGAACGAAGTACCTTCTTCTCTTTCCCGGGTCCGAACAGATTTCGCTGGAGCCCCAGGCCCTGGAGAGAATCGTGGGGACGGCCGAATCCACGGAAGCAGGCATCGTCTACTCCGATTTCTATGACGGGGGGAAAACCGCGAAAACCCTTCATCCGCTGAACGATTATCAGGCAGGGAGCGTCCGGGATGACTTTGACTTCGGCTCCATGATCCTCTTTTCAACGGGCGCGGTGCGGAATTCCCTGGAAAAATATGGGCCCGTTCCCGCCGTCAAATCTGCGGGCCTCTATGATCTTCGCCTGAAGGTTTCCATCGACCATTCCATCCATCATCTGCGGGAGCCGCTCTATGCCATGATGGGGGCGGATGAGCCCGCCGGAGGTGAAAAGTTATTTGCCTACCTCGATCCGCGTCATGAAGGGGTCCAGAAGGAGATGGAGGCGGTCTTCACGGATTACTTGAAACGGATCGGGGCTTATCTGCCCCCCCAATCTTTCCGGGATGTCCCGCCGGCGCCGGGACCCTTCCCGGTGGAGGCCTCCGTCGTCATTCCCGTGCGGAACCGGGAACAGACGATTGCCGAGGCCGTGAAAAGCGCGCTGTCCCAGGAGACGGATTTTCCGTTCAACATCCTCGTCGTGGACAACCACTCCACGGACCGAACCACCTCCGTCCTTTCCGACCTCGCCGGGCGGCACTCCGGCCCTGAAGCACATCATCCCCATGAGGACAGACCTGGGCATCGGGGGGTGCTGGAACGAAGCCCTGGGGCACGAGGCCTGCGGACGCTACGCCGTCCAGCTGGATTCGGACGATCTTTACAGCAGCGCCCATACCCTGCAGAAGATGGTCGATAAACTCCGTCAGGGCGACCCATGCCCTGGTGATCGGCTCCTATACCCTGGTCGATTCCAGGCTGAGAGGAGATTCCGCCGGGGCTCATCGACCACCGCGAATGGACCGATGAGAACGGCCGCAACAATGCCCTGCGCATCAACGGTCTGGGCGCTCCGCGGGCTTTCCACTCCGGCCTTATGCGCAAAATCGGATTCCTCAACGTGAGCTACGGCGAGGATTACGCCGCCGCGCTGCGCATCTGCCGGGAATACCGGATCGGGAGGATCTATGAAAGCCTGTATCTCTGCAGACGCTGGTCCGGAAACACCGACGCGGCCCTCACCATCGAAGCGGCGAACCGCAACGATGCCTTCAAAGATGAAGTCCGTACCGCCGAGATCCTGGCCCGGCAGAAGATGAATCAGGAAAGGTGAAAAGCGGCATGGGGAGGGTCATCCGACCCCGAGCAGAAAGAGGATCTCGCGTCCATTCTTAAAGAGAAGACCTATGCCACTTTCGACGGCGGGGAAAGAGGGAAGCGGCTTCCGGGACTTTGTCTCGAGCTGCTGTCCGAGCAGAAAAAGACGTGGCCGGATCTCCGGCGGGGCTGCGAATCGCTCCGGGATATCAGGGAGAGGGACGTCTCCTGCCGAGGATTTTCCGTCCGTCTCCAGCACAATCCGGAAAGAATCAAGAACACCCTCGCCGACATCGCCCAAACAAATGCCAACGAGCGGCGGTGTTTCCTCTGCCTGGAGCATCTCCCGGAAAGCCAGAAAGGGGTTCTTTACCGAGGCGAATACCTGATTCTCTGCAATCCTCGCCCGATTTTCCCTGCTCACTTCACCGTCTCCCATTTAGAGCATCGCCCCCAGGCCATCGCGGAAGAGATCCGTACTCTTCTCCGGCTCCTTGCCGAATTCGGTTCCGGCTGGACGGTCTTCTACAACGGACCCAAATGCGGCGCTTCCGCACCGCACCACCTTCATTTTCAGGCAGCCCCATCGGGACAAATGCCCATCGAGAAAGAAATCCGCGAGGAGAAGAGATTGGCGGAGCCGAGGCGGATTGACGGTGTTCTCCTCTATCGCCTGAGAGATCTGGGACGGGAAGTCGTCGTGATGGAAGGAGACGATCCGATTGCCGTGGAGGGGGTTTTCAAGGGTTTGCTGAAGGCCCTGAGAAGAGTTCTTATCCTCGCCGAGGAGCCGATGATGAATGTCGCCGGTTTTCACGAGGGAGAGAAATGGCGCCTGGTGATCTTTCCGCGCCGAAAACACCGTCCCGACGCCTTTTTCAGGGAAGGGGACGCCCGGGTCGTAGTCAGCCCGGGGCTGATCGATATGGGGGGCGTCCTGGTCACCCCCGTGGAAAAAGATTTCGAGCGCCTGAATGCAGCTGCGGTGGAGGGGATCTACGGGGAGGTTTCCCTGGAAGCAGAGATTTTGAAGGAAGCGATTGAAGGCCTGGGCTCGTAAAAGAGAGTCTCACGCCAAGGCGCAAAGGTCGCCAAGGTAACGACTCAAAATGGTTCTGAAGAACTCAATTTGGTCATCGGGCATTATTGTTTTTTGCCTTGTTTTTGCCAGGGTATCCTTTGCCTGCTTAGCCCCATGGCGTGAGAACATTCCCTTGAAAATTAGGATCATCTCCAATTTAGTTGAAGGAAAATGCGGCAGGACAGGTAAATTGTGCTGGGATTCCAGGGGTTCGGGAGGAAAGGCAAATTCCGCCACAATCATGAGGCACCTATGCGTTCTTGGCTTTGGCGGGGGTGTTCTTCTATCCTTTGAAGCACGCTTTTTCAGGCCCTCGCTGCGCATTGCGGAGAGCCATGAGTTCCTTGTAACCGCGGCTTTATCCCGCCAATGCTTGTGGCGGAATTTGCCTTTCCTCCCGAACCCTTGTGAGGTTTTCACGAAGAATTCGATCAACTAAATTGGAGATGATCCGAAAGTTATTAATCGGGCCATAATTGTTTAGACACTCGAAATAGCCTTCCACGGGCCCCCTCACCCTCCCCTCTCCCCCGAAAAGGGGGGAGAGGGCCATAAAGACTTGTCCCAATTAGGTTTCTAAAAAAAATTGGACAGGATCGTTTCATGAATATATTTATTTTTATTTTTTGTTTTTCAAGTTGTCTTCTGTATAATTTGCCGGTTTTTGGGGAAAGTACGTCCGGCACACTTCCGCACGCTACGGATTTTTTGACTCTGCCAAAGGGTCCCGGTGGGACAACTTGGTATTTAACAGCCAATTCCGCGGATAGGGCACGGGCACGGCAGGAGTTAATAAATCGCCGATACACACATTTGTATTTGTCTGTTGCAAGCGGGAGGCATAATTATTACGACAATCCGACAGGATTCCGAGTGTTTTTAAAGGAATTGATTAATGACGGCATAAAGCCGGTTGTGTGGTTAACCAGCGATACCGGGAAGTGGAAAGATCAATCGGTTAAGGCGATTAAATCATCTCTTGCCAGTTTCGTTCCGCAGATTGACGACCTGGTAAACAGTTATTGCATGGGCATTGAAATTGATGAATATTGGTCCGAATCCAAAGCGGACGAAATAGGCAACTATCTGGATTCACTTACGGATAGGCCTATCGCCGTGCATCAGCTGCCCGGCGCTTGGGGTTATTGCAAAGATTATTGCGATTATATGATTTTTCAATATGGGTTCGGAAAGACTGAATCGCAAATCCAAAGTATGACGGTTAACGTAAGAAAAAACCTGGGGAAACCGGTAGTTGCGGGAGAATATCATTCTGACCGCAATAACGAAGCATTGTCGATAAGGCTTGGGAATTCCGCTGTGTCCGCGGGAGCTTCAGGTTTTGGCAATGGCGGCACGGGTTCAGAAGCCCCCAGGAAAGGCGAATTCGGGAAGGCGGGACGTTCTTTCTGAGTGAACTTACAAGCAGTTTTGGAGGAGACGAAGGGCTCTCCTGATTGATGTACCGCCGCAAGGCGCAAGGGGTGCTCGATAAACCGCCCTCTGTCACGCTGCATGGGAAAATGGCTGACGGGATATGTGGTAAATTTTAATCTATGGCAAATATTGGAAGCGATTGAGGCCAAGGACCTCCTAAGGGCAGCCGCTGCCGTAGACGATCCCTGCGGGGCACCCAAGGGATGCTGGGCGCAGGCCGGTTTACTTCATCGAAATGGAAAGCGAGGGTGAACAATGAAAATCGTGGATGTGAAGAGCTATGTCCTCGAAAGCAAGTTGAAGCCGGACCAGTGGTTTACCTGGGCACAGGCCAAAGTCACTAGCCGCGTTACCCTGCTGGTGGAAGTCTTTACCGACGAGGGAGCTTCGGGAATTGGAGAAGCATCGGCTCAGCAGCCGATGAGATCGAGGGAACAGAGTGGTTAAGGGCCGGCGAAGGTTCTGGTTAGCTGGCAGGGTGTTGCTTGGGCCAAAGCAAAACACGGGCGGGGTTATCGCGGAGCAGATCATGGTGGTTGGAGAATCTGAGAGGAAAAATAAATGGCTAATTATCGGATTGGTGTTTTAAAAGGAGATGACATCGGCCTGGAAGTCGTGCCGGTGGCCGTAAAGGTTATCAAAGCGGCCGTGAAACGGTATCCTTCCATTGTCATCGATTGGTCTGACTTGCCGATTGGTTATCCCTCGTATGTGGCCACCGGCGAAACGCTACCGGAAGCCACGCTGCGGGCGCTGTACAAATTAGACGGTTGGATCCTGGGGCCCATCGGCCATATGGCCTACCCCAAGAACGACCCGAAGGCCATCAATCCTCACCCGATTCTGCGCCGTCAATTTGACCTGGTAAGCAATATCCGGCCGACCAAGTCCTTTCCTTCGCTGCCCTGCCTGCACCAAAATGTCGATCTGGTCATTATAAGGGAAAATAACGAAGGTTTTCAGCCGGACCGCAATATGTACAAGGGTGTAGGCGAATTCATGCCTACCCCGGATATGGCTCTGTCCGTCCGGGTTATAACCCGGCGCAACTCGGCGCTGGTCGCCAAATCGGCCTTTGACTTAGCCCGACAGCGCAACGGGCATAAGAAGGTCACGGCCATCCACAAGAATACTGTTTTCAAGCTGACCTGCGGACTGTTCGTCGATACCTGCAGGGACGTGGCCAAGGAATATCCGGATATCGAGTTCGAGACCCTGAGTGTCGACACGTTCGCAATGCATCTGGTGATGCGTCCCCAGAATTACGACGTGGTAGTGGTTACAAATATGTTTGGGGATATCCTCACCGACGAGGCCGCCGGGCTGGTTGGCGGATTAGGTATGGCACCGGGCCTGTGCTCAGGCCCGGATTACGCCATGGCTCAGGCGACTCATGGTTCGGCTCCGGACATAGCGGGGAAAAATATCGCCAATCCTTACGCAATGGTCATGTCAGGGCAAATGATGCTTTCCTGGCTGGGGAATAAAAAGCAGGACCCGGATGCGGTCAAGGCGGCCAATGATATCCAGCTGGCGGTGGAAAGGGTGCTTAGTGAGTTGAAAGCGGTCACGCCCGACCTTGGCGGCAAGGGCTCCACGTCGGGGATGGGCGATGCCATTTGCGAGGCGCTTGGCCAAATCTGACTAAAATCGACGGCCAGGTGAGAAATAAAGGTTTTCCGAAATTGCCCCCCACCCTGGCCCTCTCCCCCGTTTTCGGGGGAGAGGGGAGGGTGAATCAAATTTGCCGCCCTACCCAGAAGCCTTCATGGCTGGCGGGCGGCATGCTTCTTACTTCTTTCGCGTCACCCACCAGGTGGATCTCTTTTCCCCTCTCGTTTATGGCCTGGTAGAGGCCGTCTTCCGGCTCCCTGCCTAAGGCCACCAGGAGGGTATCGGCGGTGACCGTTTCCTCGCCTTGCGGGCCTTCTAGCTTTATGCTGCTTTCGGTGACAGCCTTGAGCTTATAGTTGACGAGGATTCTCACCTTCTCCTGGTTCAGATAACGGGCCAGGGGCTCATGCCGGGCACCCCCCGGATAAATGTAGGCCGGCCACCCGATGTCGCCGCTTTCTTCAACCAGCGTAACCCCTTTTCCTTCCCTGGCCAGCGACACAGCAGCTTCCGCCCCTTCATGGCCGCCCCAGACGACTACTTTCTGGCCGATCTTGGCTGTGCCGGCCAGATAATCCCAGAGGTAAACGACATTGGGCCCGGCAGGCAGCGAAGCCTTCTTTTGCTTTGCCCCCGTAGCCACGACGACCGCATCAGGTTTTTCGGTCTTTATCAGTTCAGGAGTCACCTCGGTTTTCAGGACGACTTTGACCTTGGATTTTTCGGTCTCGGCAATCAACCATTTCGGCAGGTTCCACAACTCCCGGGTGTAAAGCCGCGGGAAAGCGGAGGCCAGCTTCACTTGCCCTCCCAGCTTATCGCTCTTCTCATAAAGGGTGACCTTGTGCCCGCGCTGCGATGCGGCCAGCGCCGCCTGAAGACCGGCTACTCCGCCGCCGATTACCATGACCTTTTTCGGTTTGGCGGCGGGGGCCAGCTCAAACTCCTTCTCAAACCCATACTCGGGGTTCATCGGACACTCGCAGCCCAGTTGCCTGAACAGCCGGTCCAGGCACCAGTTGCAGGCCATGCACTGGCGAACCTCGTCGTAGCGGCCCGCGATCATCTTCTTCGGCAGCCTCGGGTCCGCGATGAGGGGCCGGCACATGGCAACCATATCCGCCCGCCCGTCTTCGATGATCTTCTCGATCAGCTTCGGGTCCTGGAGGCGCCCCACGGTGATCACCGGGATTCGTACTTTCTTCTTGATGGCCTCGGCAAATTTTACGTTGACCCCCCGCGGTTCGTACAGGGGAGGGAAGGCATGATCCGGGGTATGCCCGATGCGCCCCGCGGATGCATGGATATAGTCCACCCCCATCTTCTCCAGCTTCGGGCAGATTTCTCCGGCGACCTCATCAATCGTCACCCCGGGGGTGCCTTTGTCCTCCATCATAAACTCGTGGCAGCTCAGGCGCACGCCGACGACGAAATCCGGCCCCCCGGCACGTCTCATCGCGTCCACGGTTTCGTAGAGGAAAGTGGTGCGGGTCGCGTATTTGTCCGTACGCCCGACGTTTTGCAGCGGCGAAAGGAACTGCAGAGCCAGTGAACCGTGGCAGGAGTGAAGTTCGATTCCGTCGAACCCCGCTTCCTTGGCTCTCGCCGTCGCTTTGCCGTAATTCTCGATGATGGCTTCGGTTTCCGCCGTGGTCAGGGCATGCACGGTCTGCCCCGGCCATTGGGCTATATCCGAAGGCCCCACCGGAAGGCAACCGATAATCGGTTCGGAGCAGAGGTTGCCCCCGTGGGATATTTGCAGGATCGTTTTGGCCCCAGCTCGATGAATCCAGGATGCCAGCTCGGCGAGTCCGCAAACCGATTTGTCGTCCGGGATCCCTAATTGACGGCGAAATACCTGGCCCGCCCATTCGGTGAAAGTCATGGTGACCGTGACCAGTCCCGGCCCGTCCGCTTCCACGGCAAAGTTAAAGAGACTCCTGTTGTTGACCCGGCCATTTTCATCCGCGAGGTTCTTGACCGTGGGAGCTACCACGAAGCGGTTCTTGACCCACATCTTCCCAATCTTGATTGGATCGTAGACTGTCGGCATATTTCCTCCTTTTCCGATTATCGTTGGCCCGCCCTCAGTCGGTTATCTTAATCGCCAGTTTGGGACAGGCCGTTTCGCACAGGTAGCAGGCCATGCAATCCTTAGAGTTCTGCGCCTGAGACTTCTGATCCACGACAACGAACACCTGATTGGGGCACTGCTCTACACAGGTCCCGCACCCATCGCAAAGCTCTTCATTAATTTTGACCAGAATAATGCTCTCACCCCCTTTCGTCTCCGCAAAGCATCACGCGCCCTGGGTCTTGCATTATACCCCCTAGACTGTATTCCAGCCAATCGGGCTGCGGGCCGTTCATTTACCAGCCGATCCGCCCTGAATTGAAAAAGGCGATGGCCGGATAAAGAGCGGTGAACAAAGCAACAAACACGGTATAAGCACCCGTAAATTTTACCAGGCCCGCCTTGCCAAGCCCCCAGCAGCCCCAGAACAACCAAAATAATATGGCCCATAGAAACCAGAACAGGCCAAATTGAGTTGAAAAAATTAACGTCTGGCCGATGACATGGAAGAAGCCCAGACTCAAAAGAAACATCACGATTCCGGCGATCAGACAATACCACCCCAGCGCCTTGAAGTCGGTACCCGCATAAATCTCCGCCGCCAATAAAATGTAGGTGAAAGCAAAAACCAGACAAGAGGCCAAGGCTACGTAAGACTGAGTTGGCCCGACGCCCTTTAAGGCATCCGTAAAACCTATGAACAAGCCCATGATGGCGATCGCTGTACCCACGGCCAAATTCAAACCAGCGACCTGTTTGCCGCCGAACTTGCCGAGAACCACGAGTCCATTCACGAAGAGGATAAGCGCCACCACTGCCAGTACAGAGAATATCATTACTCTCCTCCTTTCGTTAAGGGTTCGCATCTCTCTGCCTCGGGATTTGGGGGAGGAAAGAGGCCTAACGGCCCATGCCTCCTGGCGAATCCAATATCCCGATCCACGGGCGATTTGCCCCATTATGTCCGACCACTCACGATAAAGAGAAGAGCCTCCTCAAAATATTCTTTTTGGTCTAAAGGGGGATATTCCCATGTTTTCGCACGATCACTTCTTCCGTTTTCTTCTCCTTCAGCAGCTTCAGGCCATAAATGAACCAGCGGCGGGTATCCGCAGGCCGGATGACGGCATCGATATACTGCTTGGACGCAGAGTAGTAGGGAGCAACGATCGCTTCCTGATATCCCTGTATTTTTTCCTGGCGTGCCTTCTTGGGGTCGGGCGCCTCGGTGATCTCCTTTTTGTACAGAATATTCACCGCCGCCTCTGCCCCCATCATGGCAAATTCGGCCGTAGGCCAGGCGAACATCAGGTCTGCCCCCGTTTCGTGACAGCACATGGCGGGAATGGCCCCCCCATAGAGCTTCCGCAGGACGCAGGTAATCTTGGGCACGGTAGCCTCGGAAAAGGCGTAGAGCATCTTGGCTCCATGCCGGATGATTCCCTTCTTCTCCTGCTCCAACCCGGGCATATATCCCGGCACATCGGCCAAGACAATTAAAGGAATATTGAAACAATCGCAAAAACGAATAAACCGGGCGGCCTTATCCGCCGCGTCGATGTCGATGGTTCCGCCCCGGAAGCGCGGCTGATTCGCCACGACCCCTACCACCTGGCCGTCCATTCGGGAGAAACCCACCACGATGCTTTGAGCAAACAGGCCATGGATTTCAAAAAATTCCCCCTGATCCACGATCTCCCGGATCACCAGGCGAACATCATAGATCTTGCGGGGCTCGGCGGGAACGATCTGCGTCAGTTTGTCGCTGGTTCGATTGGGATCATCCCCACTGGGGACCACGGGGGGTTCTTCCCGGTTGCTTTGCGGGAGGTAAGATAATAATTGACGGATCAAGCTCAGGCCGTGCAAGTCATCCTTGGCCACCAAATGAACCACCCCGGATTCCCGGGAATGAACGGCTGCTCCCCCCAGTTCTTCAAAACTCAGTTGAGCTCCCGTGACTTCCTTGATGACCCCCGGGCCGGTAATGAACATATGGGCGGTTTTATCCACCTGGAGGATGAAATCCATGAGGGCCGGAGAATAAACCCCGCCCCCGGTGCAGGCTCCCATGATCGCGGCTATCTGGGGAACGACTCCCGAACACTGGCTGTTCTCATAAAACATCCGGCCGTACCCGGATTCGTTCTGCATGCCGTCCTGGAGGCGGCCCCCCGCAGATTCATACAGCCCGATCACCGGAGCTCCAACCTTACGGGCGATGCGCAAGAGGTAATTAATCTTCTCCCCATGAGCCCGCCCGGCGGACCCTCCAAAAACCGTCACATCCTGGGAAAAAACTAAAACGCGGCGGCCGGCGATGGAGCCGAAACCGGTGATCACCCCATCTCCCAGAATTTTTCTATCCTGCATACCGAACTCAAAAGTCTGGGTTTCAGCCAGCATGTTAATTTCCACAAAGCTTCCCGGGTCCACCAGGGCCTCCACCCGCTCACGGCAGAGCAGTTTTCCCTTGGCTTTTTGTTCCTGTTGCCTTGCTTTCCCTCCTGCGACTTTGGCTTTTTCTTCCTTTTCTGCCAGCTCTTTAAGTAATTCATCCCAAGTCTTCATATTTCCTCCGATAGGTTCATTTTTCATCGACCGCCCCTAATGCATTATGCTAACCTCGCCTATGAATTGCAAGGTCAGGTTTCAGTCATTCATAATACCGGACCTTCCGGCACCCTGTCAGAAAACCGGACGGCAGCCGCTACACCGACAGCATGTGCCGGGAGGCGAAAATGAAATACGTGCTCAAGAAACTCGCGTTTCCTCCCGAAACTGCTATTTTCAGCGACATCGGCTGGCGTGCCCTTTTGAAAGCCGCCATCAGCCGGACGGATGCGAGGTCAAAGAAACGCGAGACCCTTCGGAGATTTCATGAAGAGTACGACTATTTGTGCGCGAAGTGACCGGCGGAACCGAGGAAACGGAATAGGTGCCGGTCGAAACAGGGATAAGGGAACAGTTGCCGGCCGCCTTGATGGCTCAGGCGTTTATCGGGAAAAGAGATGAAAGGATTTCAATCCAAGCGGGCCAAAATCCTGTTGCTGTCGTTCTTGACCCCGATTTTTCCTCGTTTTACTGATCACTTGCGTTCTGGCGCAGGATCTCCTGTGTGCGACTTGCGGGAAAGCGATAAGTGGTCCCTACAAAGTTTACAACCAAAAGCCATACTGCTCCGAGGGCTGCCTTGGATCTGCTTTGCCCAAATGCATTGTCTGCGGCAAGCCAGCTTTAAGGTACATTCGCGAAAGCGGAGATGCTGAGAAAATCTACTGCTCGGCGGAATGTCTCCAGACGACTTTATTCGAAATGCGAGATTTGCGGCAACCCGCTGACCCACTGGGTATCAGTGAATGAACATAGATATTGCGCCAGCTGCGCCCAATTGCCGAGATGTTTGAATTGCCGATTGCCCGGCGCCGACAACAGATTGGCCGACGGCCGGCATATCTGTTCCAGATGCCTGGAAACCGCGATTGTGGATCAGAAGCAGGCAGATAAACTGTTCCGGCAGGCGCGCGAGGATATTTACGTGTACCTGAATCTAAGGACGAGTCACCCGATTCAGTTTTTTTTGAGAGACGCCGGGACCTTTGCGGCTCTGGTGGGGAAGCAAAGTTTTACCGAGCAAGGCTATTATCAGGCCAGCGAAACACACCGGGTGCGGAGGGGAGTTACGTCCGTGGTATCTGGAAATTATACGATTTATGTCCTTTCCGCGCTGTCTTCCCCGCTCTTCCGCAACACGGTCGCGCACGAACTCGCCCACGATATCAGTCATGACTTATATCCTGCCGTCCGAAAAAAGGAAGACGTTGAAGGGTTTGCCGAATACATTTCCTCGCGAATGAACAGCTTTTGGGGGAATGACGATTGAACGAGGAAAAGTTACGAAATCGAGGAAAAGGACTATGCCAGTGCGTATATGAAATTTCTGCAAATCGGAGCAAAGAATGGGTTGAAGGATGTCTTGGTTTATATGGAGAGACAGAACCGAATGGCCGGAGGTAAGTAGAACCCGGGCAGGCCGCCATCGGCGCGATCGGCTTCTCGTGTCTGAGGCGGAAATGGCGCGAATCCCTTGGTTTGCAGATTCCTTGCCTATGGCCCCAAAAATTTCCTCATCGCTCCCGGCTGCTCCTGCAACGGGTATGGATTTTCAGTCGATCCCCCAAAAATCCCGCCTTTTTTCCCGCGGCGTAAGCGCTTGAGGATCTCCGCACTTTCCTCCCTTCCAATGAATGAGCGAGCCGCCGAAGGGGTATGCCGCGAGATTCCTCAGGTTCAAAAGGGCCGTCGAGTCATTTGCCTAACGCCTGGTACACCAGCTGCCGCATGAGGTAGCGGTAGGGCAGGCGCGCCTGCGGCGACTGCATCATCAGCACCGCGAACATGTTTTCCCTCGAGTCAATCCAGAAATAGGTGCCCTGAGCTCCGCCCCAATAGTAATCACCGGGGGAACCCGGAAGGGGGTTGCGTCCGGCCGCGGTGCGCACCGCGAAGCCCAGCCCGAACCCCTGGCCCATTTCCGCGCAGGGCTCCAGCGCCTCGAAACGGGCCATGTCCGGACCCATCCGGACCCCAGGCGGAAGATGGTCTGAGGTCATGAGCTCGACAGTCTTGCGCGAAACGAGGCGCACCCGGTCGAGCTCGCCGCCATTCAGCCAGAACTGGCAGAAACGGGCGTAGTCGAGCGTCGTCGACACCATTCCGCCGCCGCCAGACTTAAAATTCCGGTCGACCTCGACCCGGGCAATGTTGGGGAGCTCGTTCTTCGGCCCTTCCTTCTGAGGTCTCGCCCCGCGGTTCGCCTTTGAAGGGGGAACCGAAAAACCCGTGTCTGCCAGCTTGAGAGGCCCCACAATCCGCTCTCCGATGAACCGGTCCAACGGTAGGCCGCTGACCACCTCGACGATTCGGCCGAGGACGTCCGTCGAGACACTGTATTCCCAGGTCGTGCCCGGCTGGTAGAGCAGAGGAAGCCTTGAAAGCTTCGCAACCAGTTCGGCATTGGTATCGTCAGGGTCGCTGACCTTGGCATCGACGTAGGCCTGCTTCAACGGGTTTTTGCCTGCCAGCCCGTAGGTCAGGCCGGAGGTGTGGCGCAGCAGATCCTGCAAGGTGATCGGCCTGCGCAGCGGCTCGAGCTGCACATCGCTCTTGCCGTCGGCCCCGGGGCTCACCACCCCGACTTTCAGGTCCTTGAATTCGGGAAGGTATTTCGATGCGGGGTCGACGATCGACAGCCTGCCTTCTTCCGCCAGCATCATAACCGCAAGTGAGGTGAAGGGCTTGGTCATCGAAGCGATGCGGAAGATGGCATCGGATTTCATGGGCGCTTTGGACTCGGGATCCCGCATGCCGAAGGATTGGAAATAGGCGATCTTCCCATTTCGCGCGACCAGCACCACGGCGCCGGGAATTTCGCCCTTTGACACTCCCAGCTTCATACGGTCCGTGAGCCTGTTCAGCCGTTCCGATGAGAAACCGACGTTTTCCGGCTTCGGTGCGCGGCCGAGGACTTCGCCGAGCACGGGTTGGGAAGCGAGGGCCAACGTGAAGGCGAGCCCTGCCGCGAGTCTTTCCAGCCTCATGATGTTGTTCCTCCCTCTTCAGGATATTCAATGGTATAAGGCGGGAGTATATTGAAAAAGGGTAAGGAATTCAAGAAAGAAGTGGGAGCGAAAGCCCTCCCGTAAAGGAAGAAAGGTTCAGGTCGGGTTCCGCCGGGGACTTGTTGAAAGTAGGCGAAGGGATTCACCTTTCCTTCGAAATTGATTTTTATGTTGACTTTTCTCTTTTACAGGTTAGTATTTTTCCGGCGTGCGTGCGATTCCAAAACTCCCATGCCGGAGCTCCCGTTTTGCGAATATCCATATTTCGCCGCTTGATCCTGGGTTACCTCTTCATCCTGGCCGCGGTCCTGGCGATGGGATTCTTCGCCCTTTATGAATTGCAGCAGTTCGACAAAACGACCCGTTCCATCCTGAACGTCGATTACAAGGTGATTGAATTCAAGAAGAAGCTGACGGATTCCCTTCTTTCCCAAATGCGCTACGAAGGGAAATACATGGTCTCGAAAGATCCTTTGCTCTTTCAGCAGTTTCTCCTCGCCCGGAGCGAATTCCGCGGGTATTTGGAGAATGTGATCGGGATGATGCAAGAGGATTCGCAAAAGGACTTGCTCAGCCGGGCAAAGGCCGAATACGAAGCCTACCAGAACCTGGTCGAGCAGGAGGCGCAACTCGTCGATTCCGGCGCCCGTTATTCCGCCACGGTATACAAACGAGCGAAAGAGCATGTGGTGGACGGCATTTTGGACGAGTTAAGCGTCCTCGCCGCCTTTTTTCAGGACCGAACCCTGAAGAGGATCAAGGAGCTCGGGGATTCGGGGGCCGACGCTCGCCGCCTCGCCATGGGCATGGCGGCCATCGCTCTTCTCGGGATCATCGGGATCTCCTTTTTCATCACCCGGTCGATCACCAAGCCGATCTCCTTTCTCATCGAGAAGACCCGGGAAATTGCCACGGGCGTCTTCAAGGGCGATCTGCGTTTTTCTTCGCCCCCGGAGATCAAGGAGCTGGCCGAAGCGTTCAACTCCATGTGCCATCAGTTGCAAGAGGTGGACCGGATGAAATCGGACTTCTTCTCCACCATGTCCCACGAACTGCGCACTCCCCTGTCGGCGATCAAAGAGGGGATCAGCCTGCTCGCGGAGGGAGTGGCGGGGGAAGTAAGCGAAAAGCAAAAAAAGATCATGGGGATTATGGCCGCCGAAACCAAGAGGCTGATCGACCTGGTGAATTCCTCCCTGGACCTCTCGAAGATGGAGGCGGGCAAGATGTCCTTTAATTTCGACCTCGCGGAGATCCCCGCCCTCATTCGCCAGGCAGCCATGGAAATAAAACCCCTCGCCATCGCCAAGGAAATTCAGGTGCGGGTGGAAGATTGCCCCGATCTGCCCCTGATTCGGATCGACCGGGAGCGAATCCTCCAGGTGCTGCGCAACCTGCTCGGAAACGCGGTGAAATTCACCCCCCATAAGGGGCGTATCACCGTCGCCGCCTGCCGCAAAGACCGCAGCCTCGAAGTCCGGGTGGTTGATACCGGATGCGGCGTTCCGCCGGAAAACCTGTCGAGCATTTTCGAGAAGTTTCATCAGGGCCCCCCCAGGGGCGGAACGAAGATGAAGGGGACCGGGTTGGGGCTGGCCATCGTCAAACACATCATAACCGCCCACGGAGGCAGCGTATGGGCCGAAAGCACGTTGGGGCACGGCAGCTCCTTTATCTTTGTTTTGCCGGCGTAATTTGTTTTTTCTTCCTGGGGTGTTCGACTCCGAAGGTGAGCAAGGACATCCAGGTGACCGAGGCGGTCCCGGCGACGAAGACCCTCCCGGAAGGCGGGGCCGATCCCGTTCCCGAAAAGGAAATTCGGGCGGTCTGTCCGACCCCGGAATCCCAGGCGGCCCCGGCTTTGCCGCCGGTTTCCCCTTTGCCGCTGCTGTCCCCCTTACCTCCGGTGTCCCCGCAGCCGCCGCCGGCGGCGGTACAAACCCCAACTCCCCCTGCCGGCGAGGAGCCTCCCAGGTTTGCTTCGCCCAAGGTGCAGCGGGCCAGGAAGTTATTGGCGCAGAAGGATTACGAGGCTTCCCTGAAGCTCAGCGAGAAGGTTCTGGCTGCAGTCCGGCAGCCAGGGGGCGGCGGACGAAGCCCTCTTCAGCCTGGGTCTTATTTACGCCCACCAGGAAAACCCCAGGAAGGATTACGCCAAAGCCCTCGGCTATTTCCAAAGATTGCTGAAGGAGTACCCCAAGAGTTCCCTGGCGGAAGAAGCCAAAGCCTGGGCGGGGGTCCTTCAGGAAAACCAGAATCTGAAACAGGTGATCGAAAAAACCAAAGAAGTGGATATCGCCGTCGATGAAAAAAGACGCGAGAAAGGGAGGTGAACGCCGTGAGTTCGGGAAACGTGCTGGTGGTTGACGACGATCAGAATATCCTGGAATTGCTTCAGATGAGGCTGGAATCCGCCAATTACGGCGTGACCACCGCCCTGCGAGAGGATGATGCGCTTTCCGCAATGAGGGAGCAGATTTTCGACCTCTCGATCATCGATCTGAGGCTTTCCCAAAGAGACGGTATTTCTCTCATGGAAGAGATCCGGTCACTGGCCCCGGAGATGCCGGTGATCATCCTGACCGCGCACGGCAGCATCGAAACCGCCGTGGAAGCCATGAAAAAGGGGGCCTACGGATACCTCACCAAACCCTTCGAACCCCAGGATCTCCTGCTGCACGTGGCCAAGGGGCTGGAGAACCGCCGGCTGTCTTCGGAGATCCGAAGATTGAAAGGACTGCTCGAGGAAAAACAGGCTTTCACCAACATCGTGACCCGGAGCGAAAGCATGCAAAAAGTGCTGGAAATGGTCGGACGGGTCGCCAAAACAGATTCCACCATTTGCATCTACGGGGAAAGCGGGTCCGGGAAAGAAGTCGTGGCCAAAGCCATTCACTATTCGAGCGAGCGCAGGGACAAACCCTTCGTGGCCATCAACTGCGCCGCCCTGCCGGAGTCTCTGCTGGAGAGCGAGCTCTTCGGTCACGAGCGGGGGTCTTTCACCGGCGCGATCCGGAGCACCAAAGGACTCTTCTTACAGGCGCACGGCGGGAGCATCTTCCTGGACGAGGTCGGGGACATGCCCCTTCCGATCCAGGCCAAACTCCTGCGGGTCCTCCAGGAGAGGCAATTCTATCCCATCGGGAGCGAGAAACCGGTGGAAGTGGACGTCCGGATCATCACCGCGAGCAAAAAGGACCTGGAAGAACAGGTGCGGCAGCTGCGGTTCCGCGAAGATCTCTTCTACCGGATTCACGTCATTCCCATTTATTTGCCCCCGCTGCGGGAAAGAAAGGAAGATATTCCCCCGCTGGCCGCGCATTTTTTAAAAAACTTCACCCAGCAGATGAAAAAAGAAGTGAAGGAGCTCACCCCGATGGCCATGCAGAAGCTCATGCTTCACGACTGGCCTGGGAACGTGCGGGAGCTGGAAAACACCGTCGAGTATGCCGTCGCCATGACCCGGGTGGATGTCATTACGGACGACCTGATCTTCCAGCCGAAAAAGAACGGCGGTCCGGAACCCTTGAAACCGCTGAAAGAGGCCAGGGACGCCTTTGAGAAGAAGTACCTCATCCATCTGCTGGAAATCTGCAGCGGACGGGTGAGCAAGGCGGCCAAGCTTGCGGGGAAGTACCGGGCCGATTTTTATGACCTGCTGAAGAAGCACAACCTCAAATTAAGCGATTTCAAGAATTCAGACCTGCCTGATCGGGAACCTTGAAAATAGTTCGAGAATAACTCCTGGCCGGCCCCCTCACCCTGTCCCTCTCCCCCGGAAATGGGGGAGAGGGGAGGGTGAGGGGAATTTCGTTCGGTTGTCGCCAATAAACCCCATCCCCTTAGAACTGATCCATTGAAAGTAATTAACACCTCAGGACCAGCGCAATCTCCCTTTTCTTGTGGGTCGCTCTGAGGCTGATGTTTTCCGGCCGTGCATCGCAGGGCCGCCGGTGAATCCCCGCCTATTTTCCCTTTCAACAACTCATATAGGGCCCCAAGGCCGGGAAAAATGGGGCAGGCCAGGCCGCGGAACCGGTCGCCAAGAGGCGTGCCAGTCGGTGGATTTTTTCCCGAGGAAGCGCCGTTATCCTTAATCCGGTCCGGTAAGGCTCTCCCTCTCTTGCGGCGGGCTGGACCCAAACAACGCGCGCCAGAATTTCAATGGAGCCTTGGACTTCGATGGTTAATCTCACTTTTTGCCCCAAGTCGAATTTTTCATCAAGATCCACCCGCAGGCCTTCTTCACTGATGTTCAGGGCAAGACCGGAATGATGGTGGCGGAAGCCCGGTCCGGGCACGGAGCAGTCGGCAGGCAAATGCAAGGAGTGCCTGGGGTGGCGCCTCTTCTCTCCCAGGGCTTTCTTTCCCTTTTCGGTCAACCGGATCATCCGGTAGTATTCGATTCTTTTTACCAGGGGTTTGTCGCTGTGCCATATGATTCGGGGGTGTTTTGTTTCCGCGACCAATTCTCTTGCAACCAGGTCGGACACCGCTGCGAGAGCCGAGGTCTGATCCAAAAGGTAGCTCTCTTTCTCTGCCTCGGTGCGGAAATGAAAATGGTCATACTGTTCCGACCTGCATGCGGCCAGAAGTTCGCTCTTTGAAAAGTTTTGGACCCATAAAGGGCCCATTCTCGCCGGCGCGCATCCATAAAGAGTGATGAGGATCTCCCCGAAAGACAGCTCTCCCTGGCCGAGGAATCTTTCATGGGCCAAGCGGAGGATGCTCTCTTGGATTTCCGTAAGCGGTTCGTTCAATATGGGTCTCCCAATCATTTCTTTCTTCATGAGGAATCCTCCCTGAATCGGGGAATGTTTCTCACCCCTTGGAAAAAATGACTCTTTTCACCTCCTTCTCGACTTCGATTTCGGGGGTTCTACCCCCCTGCCTCTTCGCCGGGATAGTCCCGGCATGCCTCTCGAACCCGCGAGTGAATTCGCTCACGAGCCGGGAAACCCCGGCATTTGTCGCTTTGTAAGCCGTCCAGTCTTGTTTGTTTCTGGTTACGAAGAGGCAAAAGGGATGCCAATCGCCCCGGGGAAGGGATCATCTCTCAAATGTTCACTCGCGGAAGGGGGTAAATACTGAAAAATGCCGCAATATTCACATTGTAAGATAATTCGGTATTTGGGAGGGTAAATGGTTTAAACATCCTTCGGCAAGATCTCGGGTTTCCTATTTTGAAGGATTTTTCATACACCCCGGGTTTACAGACTACGGATTTTCCGGGGCAGGGAGATTCCCTGCCCCGGAGTCTCTTAGACTTCGCCCCAGTATTCGAATTCGTCGTCTCCTTCATCCGACGAGCCTCCCTCCGAACTGGCGCAGACCTCCTTCGCACGCTCCAGATCGTATCCCTGGTCGATATACCTCAATTCGCAATCACTGTAACCAGATTTTTCCTCCATGGTTTATCCCTCCTTGCGTAGCTCTCCAGCTTCATGCGAAGCTTTATACCCTTTTGATGCCCTTTGCAGAGAAAAGATTAGGAGCAAGACTGGAAACCGGACGGGGTTGCCCGTTCCTCGGAAATCCGTGTGTTTTGGGCGGGCTCCCTCGCTGGCTCGCATAATACACTCGCATATCTTTACTTGACAGTTGGGATTCCACCATGTTAGCTACATCTCATTCGGAAACCATTCTGCCCGAACCTGACCTCGTTTTTCCCGGCTACCAGCCGCAACCAATCGCTATTAAGGGGTGGGCAAATCGCTTTTCGGGATGGAAACTAGTGGTTTCCCGTACCATTCTATTCTTGAGGCGGTGATCTGTTGGAATCTTTGAAAAAGCACCTTGAGGGTTTGCGAGTGATTGATCTGACGGCTTACCTGGCAGGTCCGTTTCTCAGCATGCACCTGGCTGCCCTGGGGGCCGAGGTTATTAAAATCGAGCGGCCGGGGGTCGGGGACCCCACGCGAATCGGCTCCCCCTTTGCCGGGCCCGGGGGAATCCGGTATGAGGAGAGAAGGCCGGAAGACATATCCCTCATTCATCTGAAGCGGAACCGCGGGAAGAAAAGCATCACCTTGAATCTGAAAACGAAACGAGGCGTGGAGATCTTCAGGCAGCTCGTAGCCAAGGGCGATGTCGTCGTGGAGAATTTCGCGCCGGGCACGATGGAGAGCTTCGGCCTGGATTATGGGGTCCTCCGGGGGATCAACCCCCGGATTATTTTCTGTTCGATCTCCGGATACGGGCAAACCGGGCCTTACCGGGACCGGACGGCTTTCGACCTCACCATCCAGGCGACGAGCGGCATGATGGCGGTGACGGGGTTTCCGGACGGGCCGCCCCTCCGGTGCGGTCCCTGGGTTGGCGACCAGGTCCCGGCGCTTTATGGACTCATCGGCATTTTGGCCGCAGTCGCCTCCAGGGAAAGGACCGGGGAAGGAGAGAGGATCGACATCTCCATGCAAGACTGCTGCTTCTCGCTCGTCATGGACGAATCCCTGGATATGCTCCTCTCCCGGGGAGTCCCCACGAGGCAGGGCAACCGGAACCCGCGGGTGACGCCCTGGAGCGTCTTCCCGACGAAGGACGGGAACATTGCCATATGCGTCTTCGCAAACGAGCATTGGAAGATTTTCCTCGAGGCGATCCAGCGGGAAGATTGCCTGAAGGACCCCAGGTTCAAGAATCCCGACGACAGGGTGGAGCACATGGACGAAGTGGAAGCGATCGTCGCGGAATGGAGCCGGAACAGGAGCATGGAAGAAGCGTTGGGTGTCCTCAGGAAAAGGAAAATCCCCTGTGATCCGGTCCTGGAGGTGAAGGAGGTCCTGGAGAACCCGCAACTGAAGGCGCGCGGAATGATTCAGGAGCTGGAGCACCCGCTCAACCCGAAGACCGGGGCAAAGACCGCAGGATTCCCCATTCGGTTTTCAGTGCGGCCGGCCGAAGAAATTCCTCCCGCGCCGCTCCTGGGGCAATTCAATGACGAGATCTACGGAGGTCTTCTGGGCCTCTCCCGTGAGGAGATGGAAGAGTTGCGGGAGCAGAGAGTTATTTGAGCAGTTTTCAATGTGAAACCCAAGATTTTTCTGTCCTTTGAACGGGGGAAGGTGTAAAAAAGTTGCTTTCTTCGTCACCCCGGTGGAAGCCGGGGTCCAGGAAGTTTAATTATTGAAATACTGGATTCCGGCCTTCGGCGTGAGCTCAGTCGTACGCTTCCGCCGGAATGACGGGAAAAAGATGCAAACCTTTATGGGAAGCTTGGGGAGAAAGAATAAATTATCATTAACGAGTGGCTATTCGCCAGTAGCGGGTAGCCGAAGGTAACGCGCAAGCGTTCTGGGAGGTGCCCCGTGAAGCAACGCCGGTCACACCGGTCTTTCGTAAGTTACATCGACCGCAGCCGTGAGTATTACGCCGCCCAGGGCTACGCCCAGCCCTATTCCTGGGCCTACCACGACGAGGTCCCCTTCAGCGCTCTCAAGAAACCGCTCTCTGCTTGCCGGGTCGGCTTGGTGACCACCGCGGGGAAACCGGATCCCGAAGCGGAAAGGGCGGGCCGCCGGAAGGTCAGGGAGTTGTACGCGATGGCCGCGAGCCCCGCCCCCAAGCGCATGTTCACCGCCGACCTTTTCTGGGACAAAGCCGCGACCCATACGGATGACGTCGAAAGCTTCCTGCCGCTAAACCGTCTCGCTGAGTACGCCGGCGAAGGCCGCATCGGGTCCGTCTCGCCCCGCTTCTACGGCGTTCCTACCGATTACAGCCAGGGCAGGACATCGCAGCGGGATGCCCCGAAGATCCTGGAGTGGTGCCGTGAGGATGGAGTGGACGCCGTGCTCCTGTCGGCGCTCTGACCGGTCTGCCACCAGACCGTGAGTCTGGTCGCCCGGCACCTCGAAGAGAACGGCATCCCCACCGTCGTGTGCGGCTCGGCCCGCGACGTCGTCGAGGAGTGCGGCGTGGCCCGGTTCGTCTTCACCGATTTCCCCCTGGGAAACCCTTACGGGAAGCCCTGGGACCCGGGGATGCAGCGCTCGATTGTAGGAACTGCCCTGGACACGCTGGAGAGGGCGTGGATGCCCCGCACCACGGTCCAGACGACGTTTCGCTGGGATAACGACGATTGGCGGACAGTCTTCATGCGGGTGGACGAAAGCAACCGGGAAGCGCTCGCCCGGGCGGGAGAAGAGCGCCGCCGCGCTCAGGCAGAAGCGAAAAAAGGGAAATGATTGGCAACTCGGAGCCGAAGGAGCGGATATGAGTGAACAACCCAAACGAGAAGTAGTGACGATCGACGGGGTGCAGGTGACTCTCAACCTGGCAGAGTCGCCGGTGAAGAACCTTGGGGTTACGACCGGCGCCGAACTCTTTCAGCTGGTAAACCTCCTGGACCCAAAGTACCAGCCCGAGAACTACAACAAGGCGGACGGAACGCCGCTGCGGCTGTTCGAATCGGCCGCGGTGAAGATCGACCTGTCTAAGCGGAGCAGGGAGGATATGGGTTTCTGGCACCGCAATGTCGATTACCACGAGGTGATCATCTGCTTTCGCGGGGCGTTGCGCTGGGAAACCGAAATCAAGACGGTGACCCTTCGGGCCGGGGAGATCATGATCATTCCCAAGGGCATCACCCATCGATCCATGCTCTGCGAGGAATCGGAGGCCGAGAACATCCTCATCGAACTCAAGGTCAGGGACCCCCTCGCCTATGTCGGGGAGAAGAAATAAAGATCTTCCCGGCTCAACATAACAGCGGCCCGGCTCGAATCGGCAGCTGGAAAGGAACAGGATGAAGGAAGATTTTTTACCCCTTTTCCGGCCTTTGGAAATCGGCCGGGGGGCCAGGAGGCTCCTGCTGAAAAATCGAATGGTGATGGCTCCCATGGTCACTAACCTGGCGGACAGTTCCAGGGAGGTGACCCCCAGGATGGTCGATTATTACCTTGAAAGGGCGCGAGGGGGGGTCGGGGCGATCATCGTGGAGGCGTTGGACATAGAGGAGCGGACCCTCTTCCACCACCGGCTCGGGATTTTCCACGACCGGTTTATCTCCGAGCTCGAGAACCTCTCATCCCGTATCCGGGAGGCCCGGACCGCGGCGATCGCCCAGATCTACCACGCGGGCCCGCGGGGAAACTTCCCCGGGCCGGATGAGTTATCCGGGGACGGGATTCAGAAAGCGGTCGAGGCTTTCGGGAAAGCGGCCGAGCGGGTCAAGCGGGCGGGTTTCGATGCGGTGATGATCCACGGGGCCCATGGATACTTGATCAGCTCTTTCCTTTCGCCCCTGACCAACCACCGGAAGGATGAATACGGAGGCGGCCGGGAGGAGAGGGCCCGATTTGCCGCGGAAGTGATCCGATCGGTCCGGAGCGCCGTGGGCATCAATTTCCCGATTTTTTTCCGCATGAACGGGGAAGATTATGTCCCGGGCGGGATCACGGTCGATGACGCGGCCGTGACCGCGCCGATCGCCGAAGCCGCGGGGGCGGATGTGATCGCGATCGGCGGCGGAGTGGGAGGCGGGTCCGGGACACCTGCTTGGGGGAACGATCTGCCCCGTTACTTTGTAGCACCGCCCATGTTCCTGCCGATGGGGTGCCGGGTGGAAGCGGGCGCCCGGATCAAACAGGGAGTGACAGTCCCCCTGAGCATCGCCGGCCGAATCAGCGACCCTTGCCTGGCCCGGGATATCGTTGCCCGGGATCAGGCGGACCTGGTAGACCTGGGCCGGGCGCTCCTGGCCGATCCTTCATTCCCCGCAAAGGTTGCCTCCGGGCGAACGGACGAGATCCGCAGGTGCATCGCGTGCAACTACTGCCTCGACAAGCGCCAGCGCCCGGGGAAACAGGTCCGGTGCGCGGTGAACCCGCAATCCGGCCGGGAATCGGAATCAAGCGAAGTCCGACCCGCTTCCCCTGCGAGAAAGGTCCTCGTCATCGGGGGAGGAGTTGCCGGAATGGAGGCTGCCCGATGGCTGGCGAAAAGAGGGCACCGAGTTTCTCTGCACGAGAAAACAGAGCGGCTCGGCGGTCAAACATTTCTGGCGGCCCTGCCCCCCCGCAAAGCGGAAATCCATAAGCTGCTGGATTTCCTGACCGGCCAAATGAGCAGGTTCGGGGTCGAGGTCCATGTCCGCTCCGAAGTCACGCCGGAGCTGGCGTTGAAAGAAAAACCCGACGCGATCGTTGTCGCCACCGGCGGAAGGGCAATGCGGCCCGCATTCCCCATCGATTCAAAAATGAAGTGCGTCTTTGCCCGGGACGTTCTTTTGGGAAAAGAAAAAAAACTCGGCCCGAGAGCGATTGTCCTGGGCGGCGGCTTCGTGGGGGCGGAGACCGCCGAGTTCATCCGTGAAAACAAGCTGGCTCAAAGCGTCGCCATCTGTGAAATGAGGGAAGAGGTCGCGTTCGACCTGGAGCCCACCTTCCGCGAAGCCCTAATGGGCAGGCTCCAAATGCACGGGGTGAAGACGGTCACCGACTTCCTCGTAACAGAAGTGACGGATTCGGCGGTCCTGGGGGAAGACACGAGAAAACACCGGCTCGAGAAAATCGAGGCAGACACGGTCGTCCTGGCGCTGGGGACCGAACCGGTCGACTTTCCGGTGGACGCCTTAACGAAGGCGGGAATTGAAACCCGCGTCATCGGAGACGCCCACGACCCGCAAGGGATAGCGGAAGCGGTCCGGGAGGGTTATTTGGCGGGGATTTCCATTTAACCCCCTCCCGGAAAACCTCCCGCCTTCTCATTCCTCCTGACCCAATCCCGGCCTCCCCGGCCAAAGACTATGTCGTAATTCGTCGCTGGCCCTTCGACAGGCTCAGGGCGAACGGATAAGATCATCTCCAATTTAGATGGACTCGTAAAAAGTCTCTTCGGTCGTCACCCCGGCGAAAGCCGGGGTCCAGAACGTCTTGATTTAACTGGATTCCGGCTTTCGCAGAGATTTTAATGGGGTACATAATTTTACATTTCTGAGGCCGAAGTGTCAGATGTATTCAGACAACCGACCACTCCTGAGTAAATATGTCAAATAAAATATGGCGGTCTTTCCGGTGCTATGCGTTCAATGGAGTGGAAGGATTTCTCAAAATAAAGGATTCTTTAATCAGATTTTTGGCTATACCGCCATATTTCATTTGACGCGTCAATTTAGCGGTTGAAAGGTGTTTCCCAGAAATCCCTCCCAGCCTCGCCTTTTCCAAAGGGAGGAGATATCGGTTTCCCCCTTTGAAAAAGGGGGATTAAGGGGGATTTCTGGGGTTTTCCTGGCAATTTTGGAACACTTTACGAAGGGCTAAACAGTTACAATTTGATGAATGCTGTGAGATCCCATTGCGAAAATTAAGAAACCTAAGGTAAAAACGTAAAATAAAATGCGCCATAAAAATCTCTGCTTTCGCCGGAATGACGAAAAAACTAACTTTTCGACTTTTTACGAATTCATCAATAATTTTCGTGAGGGAATATTTGGTGGAAGCCTCGCAAGGGTCCGGAAGGAAAGGCAGATTCCGGCGCAAGCATTGGCGGGGTAAGCTTTGGTCAAAAGGGGCCAATGAATTTCCGTGAAGCGCAGCGGGGAAAGGAAAAGCATGATTCGGAGGATTGGAGAACATCCCCGCCAGAACCAAGAAGGGGTATGTGTCCCGCCATGGGCGGAATTGTGGCGGAATCTGCCTTTTCTTCCGGACCCCTGGAAGCACAGCACAATTTACCTATTCAAAAGGCTCCGGCTTTTCGGCTCACTCCGCAGGCCACTTTCAGGTAGTCTCTTATGAAACTCCGGAGGTCCTGAACACCGGCCGTTGTGTTGCCGTGTATCCGAATCGCTTCGGCAATGGTATCCTCGGACCACATGGCCGGATCCTGCTCGAATGCGCAGACATCCTCTCTGGAAGATTCCATCCAGGGAATCAGATGTCGATACACTTCCATTTTTTCCACCCCCTCATCCATAATTCCGACAGCCGACAGCCTTCCCGGAACGACCGCTTCGATGGGCCTTCGGCTTCGTGCGTGCGTCAATTTTGATGAGGATTTTCGGGGAAGGATTTTGCCTTTTCGCGCAGGCCCGGGGGCAAAACGCCCGGCGAGTTCCCCTGCCTGCGGTCAGGAGAGAGCGCGGCGGATTCAGCCGGGCGGAAGGGAACCCCCATACTTCTGCAGCGCGTTCCACATGGCCAGGATGTTTTCCGGGGGAGTCTCGGGCTGGATGGCCTGGGTCGCCGCGAAGACGAATCCCCCTCCGGGAGCGAGGTCCTCGATCCGGCGCTTTACCTCGTCTTCCACTTCCTGGGGGGTCGCAAATGGAAGGATGCGCTGAATATCCACTCCCCCTCCCCAGAAGCTGAGCGCGTCGCCGAACTCCTTTTTCAGCTTTCCCGTATCCCCCATGCCTTGCGCGCCCACCTGGATCGGGTTCAGGATTTCAACGCCCATTTCGATGATGTCGGGAATCAGCGGGTATATGGCGCCGTCGGAATGGAGGAGGATTTTCTTCCCATAACGTTTTTTAATAAAAGAGAACAGCTCCGCGTAGCGAGGCTTGATCAGCCTGCGGAACATGGCGGCCGAGACCCACAGGCTCTGTTGATGGCCGAAATCGTCCATCTCGCATACGACGTCGATCCATTCCCCCATTCGGTCCAGCACGTTCTCGTAAAAGCGCAGTTTTAACTCGAGGAGCTTGTCCAGGAGCCATTCCGTCCGCCGCGGGTCGAGGACGAGCCCGGTAAAAAAACGTTCATGCCCCTCGAGCTGGGCCCCGAATTGAAGGAGGCCCGAGGAGAAAGAACTCCCCAGGACGAAGGCGGGGTCGGCGGCTTTCCGCAGGGCCGCCATCTCATTCTCCACCCCCGCAAGGCGATTGGGGTCCAGCGGGTCCGGCCAGGGAAAGGCCGGGAGATCGGAGGTTTCCACATCGGCCAGGGGGTGGTGAAAGATGAAAAAATGAAGCCCCTGCTCCAGGGCCCGTTTTCGCCCGATTCCCCATTCGTCATAGAAAAAAGAATATCCTCCCTCCTCCCGCATCTGCAAGGACCAGGAGCCCCGCGGGCGCACCCGGAAAGACCGGGTGTCCACCCGGAACCTGCGGAGAAAATCCTCACTCATTTTCGCGCGCTGGCTGGCGATGTCTCCCACTTGCCCCTTTTCGTCCGAGTGAAGATACTCGAGCAGGTTCCGGTACGCCTGTATGGAGATTCCACTCGGGCCCAGCGCGCCCAGGTCATAGGGCACCCGGTCCGGCTCCCGGTGAGAAAGGGCGGTCATGATTCGTTCCCTGGAATTCATGAGCTTTCCTCCTACTATGCTTCAAGAGGTGCGTTCGCACCCCACGATTTGGTTTCTTGAAGGCCGGTCAGGAGAACCCTTGTTTCCAACCGAATCTATATCCTATAATAATTATAGAGGCTCTTTTCCAAAAAACCGAATGGAGGAGGTGTCGCCGTGAAAAAAATTTTTATTATCCTGGTTCTCGCCATCTCCGTGATGACGACTTGCGCACCTGCTTTCGCGGGGGATCCTGCGGCGGGGGTGATCGCTGTGGATGTACTCGTCGTCAGGCCCATAAGTTTCGTGGGGAGCATCCTGGGCACGGTGTTCTTCGTAGTGGCCCTCCCCGTTTCCATCCCGAGCGGAAGCGTGGATGTCGTAGCCCGGAAAATGATCGTAGAGCCCTGGAAATTTACGTTTTCCAGGCCCATCGGGGAATTTTACGATCCCTGGTTGGGAACGTTCGAGCCTTAATAGATCACTGCAGAATATTCTTGATTTCCTCGGCCAGCAGGGCAAGGCTCGGATCGCGCGCTCCCATGAGAATCACCGCGTCACCCGGCCTCACGCGTTCTTTCAGCCCGGAAAGGAGACCCTTTCGGTCCGAAGGCGCATGGCAAAGCACGCCGTTCGAGCCGACCCAGCCGGCCAGATCCGCGGAAGAGATATCCTTCTTGACAGTCCCCCCGGCATAATAAATGGGCAGGAAATACAGTTCGTCTTGGGGACGAATGACCTGGGAGAAGGTATTCACCAGGTCGGCTTTCAGGAAGCGGGCCGGGCCGTACCCGTGCGGCTGGAACACTGCGAACAGCCGGCCTCCGAATTCACGAGCGGTAAGAATCGCGGCTTTGATTTTCTCCGGGTTGTGAGCGTAATCATCGATGACCGTGATGCTGCTTGCCGTCCGGCGGACCGAAAACCTCCGCGCTACCCCCTTAAAATCCCGCAAGGGCCGCACCATCGATTCCAGGTCGCAGCCTTCGGTCTCGCATAAGCAAAGCGCGGCAAGCGCGTTGGAGAGGTTGTGGGCCCCCGGCAGCGGCAACTCAAAATCCTTTCCCTCCAAGGTGAACCGCACGGAGGGAGTTACCGCCCGGACCGCTTCGGGCTTGAAATCCGCGCTTTCCGATAACCCGTAAAGACGCCCGGCCCCTATCGAGTCGAGTTGGGGGTCGTCGGCGTTCCTGATCACCCAGGGCGCCTCTTTTGAAAGCCGCCGAAACATCTCCAGCGTTTGAGGGACGGGTTGGTGATCCCGGGAGACATTCAAGAAGAGTGCTGTGGCGGGGCGGTACTTCACAAGCGTGCCGTCGCTTTCATCGGCCTCGATGATCAGCGGCCCGGAATCCCCCTTGAACGCGTTCCCGAGGAGTCCTTCCCGGTTGAGGCGAATAAGATTTGCCCCGGTGATCAGCGAGGGGCTTTTCCCGGCGCCCCGGAGTATTTCAAAAATCATCGCGGCTACGGTCGATTTGCCGCTCGTGCCGCATACGGCGACGGAACGCTGAGACGCAACGATGGCCGCGAGAACGTCGGAGCGATGGAAGACCCTGAGGCCCCGCTGGCGTGCCGCCGCGATATCGGCGTTATTTCCCTCGATGGCCGTTGAAGTAACGAGCGCCCCCGTGGCGGAGGTGATGCCGCTGCCGTCCTGGGGGAATATCACGCAGCCGCACCGCTCGAGTTTTTCCCTGGAATCCTTCATTTCACCCGAAAACGCCATTCGGTCGGAGCCGGTAACGCTGAGGCCGCCCCAGGCCAGGTACTGGGCGATGGCGCTCATACCCGAACCCAGGATCCCGGTGAAATGGAAGGAACAAAAAGTCTCTCCGTCTATGGATAAGCCCAAACTTTTCCTCCCCGTGTTGAAAAGCGAGACACCGGCTTTCTTATCCGCAAGGCAGGCGTCCGCGCCTTTTTTGAGCCGAAATTCAGGTCAACCTGGTAACATGAAATCGCGTGAATAGCAAATCCTGCCATCCTGGGCCGAGGAAACCGGCTACTGCCACAGCCAGTAATAGTCGTACCTGTAACCTCCACGGTTCCGAGGTTCATCTCTTCCAGCGAGGCGCCCCAGGGAGGCTGAATCCCATAGAAACCCTACTAGCCTCGTCGGCCGTGTTGAGGCCTTCCTTGAATTGGGGAGCCCGGCTCAACTGAATCTTGGTGAGATGCGCCGCCAGGCGTTCTCCATCGGCAGTCGGGGAGAGGGCCTCCACGGGGATCGCCAGCTCCTTCCCCCAAACGTCGTAATATGCGCCCGCGACAACAGCCAGGGCCGGCCGGCCCCGCCGAAGGTCTGGTTGCATTCCTTGCATAGCCGGCTATTTTGGGTTAGATTATCACTATGGACGAGAAACAATTTTACACCGAGACGCCGGAGAACAAGAAGGCCACTTACCTGTGCCCGAAATGCCGCCAGACGTACGAATTTGAAATCCGCTGGCTGCGGCGCACCAAGAAGAAAAGCATCCCGCCCGGGGGCAGCGACCTGGACCGGGCGAAGTTTGCCAAGGCAACCGACTACCTGGTCCGGGTGGACAACCAGGTCACCTGCCCTAACCTGAGATGCCGGAAACGCTTCGACATTCCCAGCGATCAGACGGTCGTAATCTTGTAAGCGCCGCCGAATCCGGCCGGCCGGTCGGTAACTACCCGCCCGGTCCCTCGCCTCTTCATTTCCCTTCCGTCCATGGCGGGGTCATTCCGTAGAACCTGTACACCCCTTCGAAAAACATAGCGTCTTCCAGCTCGGGCCTGGCATATTCGGGAGCGTCGGCCAAAAACTCATTCTCAAGGCCCAGGACGATCGTGTCCTCGTCTTCCACGGAAACGGCGTTGAAGGGCACGATGATCTGTTTTGTCCCATACTCCCCCTGGTCCAGCGAAACGATTACAAAATCGGGTTTCCCGAGGGGGTTAAGCAAAACTCTTGCGGCGGTTCCGAGGTACTCGCCCTGGGAACTCCTTACCAGAAAGATTTTCCCATCGTCTTTGTCGGCCCCATTAGCCAGAGCCTGCGGCATTGATCCCAGGATCAAAATCAGCGCCAATATGGATGCAGAGGCTGCAGTCGCTTTTTTCATGGTTTTCTCCTTTCCGTTGGGAGACCAAGCCCGCTACATCGCTAATATAACCATTACGGCATTCGTTTCCAACGATCCCCGGCCTCCATCCCGGGTGGGCCCAATATCGCTTTACTCCCCCTGCGACCGCAATACCCTCTCCACTTCCTTCAACGCCTCTCCCGCGAGAGGCTGAAGGGGAGGGATGGGATCGCCCACGGGAAAGCCCTGGAGCTGGAGGCAGGCCTTAATGCAGGCGGCCAGAGCATACTTCTGGAAGATCCGGTTGATGTTCCACAAGCGTTTTTGCAGCACGATGGCCTCATCCCAGCGGCGGGCGCAGGCGAGGTTGTAAAGCAGGACACTCTGCCGGGGGATGACGCAGGCCGGGCCCGACATCCAACCGACGCCGCCGAGCATCATGACCGATAGAGGAATATGAGCCGAAGCGCTGAAGATTTTTATCCGGGCACCCATTTCGTTCATGGTGGTCAGGAGGTTCCCCGTGTTGGCCGAGGCGTCTTTCAAATACCGGATGTTCGGTGTTTTGGCCAGCTCTTCCAATACGGCAGGGGACAGGTTCGTCCCCGAAAAGCTCGGGTTCGTGTATAGGACGATGGGGCAGGACACGGCTTCGGCCACGGACCGGAAATAAGCGGCCACCCCTTGGGGAGGAACGGGGAAATAGGAATCCATGATGGCGAGGATCCCGTCGGCCCCCAGTGCCTCGACCTCTTTGGCCTGCCGCACGGCCTCCCGAATGGACGTGTGAGCCACCCCGGCGACGATGGGCACCCTGCCGGCAGCCGCTTCGACCGTCACCTCGACGATTCTCTTTCGCTGCGGCCAGGTCAAATAAGCAAACTCGCCCGTGCTCCCCAGGGGGGTCAAACCATGGACTCCCTCCCGGATCAGGTGCTCGATAAGATTCCTGAAGACTTCTTCCAGAATCTCCCCCCCGGCGCCGACGGGCGAGACGAGGTAGGGGAAAACCCCCGCGAACTCTTTCTGTTTCATGTAAATCTCCGCATTTTTTTCCTGCTTATACCATAAACAGGCCGACGGGCAAAGTGGTTGCGGGAAAGGTGTTCGATCCTCTCCCAAAAACGATGGCCGGGCGGGTGGCAAAGGGATTAAAATTGAAGCAGACGAGGGCTGCTTCCGGGATTCAGGAAATCAATTCATCCGGTCAGGAGACGCTTCGAATGACTGCGGACGCTTGGGGAATCGATTCGGGGTACGAGGATGCCCTCGGGAATTGGCGCGACACCAGCGAAGCCTCGCGGAAGGCCGTTCTGGAGGCGATGGGGGTGGACCCTTTCCATCCGGCTCCTCCCCCGCAACCTCTCGTTCGAGTGATGCGGCCGGGCGAGACGCTCTCGTTCCACAGGGGAGGAGATCTGCGTCTCGAGGACGGAACCGAGCTTTCGTTCGAAAAGCAATTGCCGCCGGACCTGCCCTTCGGCTACCACTCCCTTCTTCCCCACGGCGCCAAATCCCCTCTGCGGCTTATCGCCTCACCCGGGAAGTGTTTCCTGCCCGAAAGCCTTAAAATCTGGGGATGGGCGGTCCAGCTTTACTCGCTCCGTTCTTCCAAGAGCTGGGGCATGGGCGACTTCGCGGACCTGAGGAGCATGGCCCGGTGGTCGCGGAGGGACTTGGGGGCGGGCACCCTCTTGATCAACCCGATCGGCGCCGCCGGACCCGGAACGCCCCAAAACCCAAGCCCGTACTTTCCCAGCAGCCGCCGATTCCGAAACCCCCTGTACCTTCGCATCGACGATATTCCGGGAGCGGCCGAGGCCGGGCGGGACATGGAGGAGATGCGGCGGCAGGGGAAGGATCTGAATCAAAAAGAACTCATCGACCGGGATTCCATCTGGGCCTTGAAAATGCGGGCCCTCGAGCTTCTCTTCAGCCGCTTTCCAGGGGATCCGGCTTTTGAAAAGTACTGCGCGGAAGAAGGAGAGGCTTTGAGGCAGTTTGGCGTGTTCTGCTCCCTGGGCGAGCGGCATGGGAACTCCTGGCGCCGCTGGCCGCGCGGGCTGCGGCACCCGGCTTCCGCCGCCGTGACGCGGTTCGCCAAGGAAGCCGAGGAGCGGGTGCGGTTTCATAAGTGGGTTCAGTGGCTCCTGGACCGGCAGGTCGCCGCCGCCGCGAGAGAGCTCCCCGCGATCCAGGACCTGCCCATCGGGTTTGACCCGGGCGGGGCCGACGCGTGGGTTTGGCAGGATCTGCTCGGGAGAGATACCACCGTCGGCGTCCCTCCCGATGAATTCAACACCCTCGGCCAGGACTGGGGCTTGCCCCCTTTCACGCCCCACAAGCTTGCCGAAGCCGGGTACGAACCCATCCGCCAGACGATTCGGGCCGCCCTGCGCCACGGCGGGGGGCTGCGCATCGATCACGTCATGGGTTTGTTCAGGCTCTACTGGATCCCGCGCGGCCTCGATCCCTCAGGCGGAGCGTTTGTCCGCTATTCCGCGGAAGATCTCCTGGCCGTCGTGGCCCTGGAAAGCCATCGGGCCAAGGCCCTGGTGGTCGGAGAAGATCTGGGCACGGTTGAAGCCTCGATGAGGGAGCAGCTCTCTCGGCACCGGGTACTCTCATACCGCCTCGTCTGGTTTGAAAAGAAGGCGCCGGCGGCTTTCCCTCGCCTGGCCATGGCCGCGGTGACCACCCACGATCTGCCGACGATCGCCGGTTTATGGAGCGGCCACGACCTGAAAAAACAGAAGGAGCTGCGGCTCAATCCCAACGAGAAGGGGACCCTGGAGATCCGGCACCGCCTGGCAAAGATGACCGGCCTCTCCCCGTTGGCGCCGCTGGACGAGGTGATCGCCCGCACCCACAGGCTCCTCGCGAATTCCCCCTCCATGATTCTCACCGCTACGCTGGAAGATGCCCTCGGCGTGCTGGAGCGCCCCAACGTGCCGAACACGACAACCGAGCGGCCCAACTGGTCCATCCCGCTGCCGGCGTCCCTGGAATCGATCAAGAAACATCCCCTGGTGCGCAAAGTGGCCGGGTTTTTCAGGGGGCGGGCGGCCTTTCCTGCGAGGAAGAGCCGGGGATTATCCTCTGCAAGAGGGAAAAGCCCTTAGCAAGCCCCCTCGCCCAGGCTCTCTCCGCCGGAAGGTTTGAAATAATCCTTCTAATCACCCCCACCCGGCCCTCTCCCGTCAAGGGCATAGGCGCTAACTTAACCCCCCTTTGCAAAGGGGGGAATTGAAGAAAAAAATCCTAAGTTAGCGCTTATGCCCGTCAAGGGGGAGGGAGCTTCTCTTATTCCAAATTTTTACCCTCCCCCTTGCGGGAAAGGGTAGGGGGGACTTGGTGAGAGGTGCGGGGACTTTAGAAAGTTTCTTCGGCGGGGGTTCGCGAGCTGCCGATTCATCTCGGGTCAGACGCAGGCAAACAGGAGTATTCGGAAACCGTTCTATGACATCGGAGGAGGATCGCAGAAAGGGAGGGGATAGGAGAAGAATGAATCAGGCCGCCCTGTTTGCAACCACGCGATTAACGAATGGGGGAAAAACGGAATGGATGGCCGGGAGGGTTTCCTTCTTCAGGCCTCTTTCACCTTTTGACAGGTGGAACACTTTCCCAAAAGATCAGCATCCTGTCCTTTTTCCGGTATTTCATGGGAATCCATTCGTGGATTCCCAATCGCCAGAGGAGACGCTGATACAGCTGATAAAATTTTCCATGCAAACCCATAAATGATACCCGGATTCTAAATCGCTTCCGCGCACCGGGCGGCCTTTGCCCCGTCACCATGCCGGTTCGGCGGGAGCCGAAACGAGCGGATGAGGCTAAGGAGGCAAGGGGCCGCCGGTGATCAGTCGGTTTTTCTTCAGGCCCCGATCCACTCCACGATCGTCGCTTCGCCCTGGCCGACGCCGACGCAAAGGGTCGCCAATCCGTAATAGGGCTTTTTCTCACGCGGCGCTCGGCGGCGCATTTCGTGAACCAGGGTCGTGACCAGTCTGGCCCCGCTGCAGCCCAGCGGATGCCCCAGGGCCACGGCCCCGCCGTTCACGTTGGTGATCTCATGGCGCATGCCCAGCTCTTTCATGACCGCGAGAGCCTGGACCGCGAAGGCCTCGTTCAGCTCGATGAGGCCGATCTGCTCGAGGGTCAGGCCTGCCCGGGAGAGGGCTTTCCGGGTTGCGAAGATCGGGCCGAGTCCCATGACCCGGGGCTCCACTCCGGCTGCGGCGGCGCAAACGACGCGGGCCAGCGGCTTCACCCCAAGATCGCGCGCCTTCTTGTCGCTCATGAGAACAACCGCAGCCGCCCCGTCGTTGATCCCCGAGGAGTTCCCCGCGGTAACGGTTCCCCCGGCCCGGAACGCCGGCCGGAGCTTGCCCAGAATTTCCATCGAGGTATCCGCCCGGGGGTGTTCGTCCCGGCTGACCAGCACCGGGTCTTTTCCCTTTTGGGGAATGGGCACCGGAACGATCTCTTCGGCGAATTTCCCGGACTGGATCGCCGCGACGGCGCGCCGGTGGCTCTCCAGGGAGAAGCGGTCCTGCTCTTCCCGTGAAATCGTCCGGGTGAGCTCGTACACGTTCTCCGCGGTTTCCCCCATCGAATCGATGCCGTACTTCTCCTTCATCTTCGGATTGGGAAAGCGCCACCCGATCGTCGTGTCCCAGAGCGTCTGGTTCCCGAAACTCCATTCGGGGAACGTTTTGGCCATGGCGTAAGGAGCCCGGGTCATACATTCCACCCCCCCGGCCACGTACACGTCACCCTCCCCGGCTTTAATCGCCCGAGCCGCGGCGTTGATGGCCGAAAGGCCCGAAGCGCACAGCCGATTGAAAGTTACGCCGCCCACAGTGATCGGATAGCCGGCCAGGAGCAGGGCCATCCGGGCGACGTCCCGGTTATCTTCTCCCGCCTGATTCGCGCAGCCCAGGTACACTTCTTCGACGATGGCCGGGTCCACCTTCGCCCGCTTCACCACCTCGGCGAGAACCAGGGCGGCAAGGTCGTCGGGCCGAATGAGCTTCAGAATCCCCCCGTGGCGTCCGATAGGGGTCCGCACCGCTTCCACGATTACAGCTTCGGGCATTGAGGCCTCCTTATTTTTTTCTGGTTTGTTTGCCTGATATTCAGGGGCTTTGCTTCGTTAAGAGGATTATATGAAAGACGCTCCAGCCCGTCAAGTTGGATGGCCCCGGGAGAAAGGATTCTCGGGGCATTTCAGTCGGCAGGCGCTATGATTCCTCGTCATCCAGAAGGAGGATCACCCCTTCGTCGCCCCGCAGGGGGAAAGAGGCCAGGCTCTCGGCGCCTTCCCGGTCGAGCGAGGTGGACAGGATGACCCTTCCCGCGCGGCCCGCGGATTTGAAATCGAGCTTCTTCTCCCTTTGGCCGAAATTCAGGGCGATGAGGAGGCGCGTTTTTTCGTGCCGCCGCTCGTAAGCGTAAACGGAATCGTCTCCGGTCTCAAACGAGCTGTAGGAGCCGATGTTCAGGGCGGGCTCCTCCCTCCTCAGCGCCGTGAGGCGCCGGAAAAAAGAGAGCGTGGACCGTGGTTCGAGCTCTTCCCCGGCCACGTTGAACGTCCGCCAGTCATCGGCGATGGGGAGCCAGGGCTCGGTCCCTTGGGGGCAGAATCCTGCGTTGGGCCCGTCATCCCACTGCATGGGAGTCCGCTCCGGGTCCCGGTAAGCCCCATCCACGCCGGGCTGTCTCAGCGCGGCCGGATCTTTCCTCTTCTCAGCGGGCACATTCACATCGACCATCCCGATCTCGTCCCCATAGTAGCAGGTGGGAGTCCCCCTCAGAGTGAGGAGCAGCAGGCAGGCCACCCTCGCCTGGGCGCGCCCAACCCGGCTTGCGATTCGCGACCGGTCGTGGTTGCCCAAAACCCAGTTCGGCCAGGCGCCCCTCGGAAGGGAGGCCTCGTAGGCTTCCACGATCCGGCGGACCAGTTTGGCCTCCCACTTTGTCAGGAGGAGCTGAAAGTTGAAAGGGAGATGGCATTCGTCCAGGTTCACCCCGTAATACGTGAGCAGCCGGTCGAGGGGGAGGTAAATTTCGCCGATCATGACCCGGTTTTCGTATTCCTCCACGACCCGGCGCATGACCCGAATGTAATCGTGAACGCGGGGGAGGTCCCGGGAGTAGATGTGGAGAAGGGAGCGGTGGGGAGGCTCGCCCGGCTTGAATTCGGGATTGGGGGGCTCGTCGCGCAGCTCCTCGTCCTTGGCGATGACCAGGATGACATCCACGCGAAAACCGTCCACCCCCTTTTCCAGCCAGAAGCGCATGACGTCCAGCATGGCCGGGAGAACGTCCGGATGACGGTAATTCAAGTCGGGCTGCTCTTTGAGAAAAAGATGGAGATAATATTGGCCGGTCTGGTCGTCGAATGCCCATGCGGGGCCGCCGAAGTAGCTGACCCAGTTGTTGGGCGGCCCGCCCCCGGGAGCGGGGTCGCGCCAGATGTACCAGTCCCTTTTCGGGTTGTCCCGCGACGACCTGCTCTCCAGAAACCAGGGATGCCGGTCGGAGGTGTGGTTGGGGACGAAATCCATGATCAGGCGCAGTCCCCGCCGATGCGTCTCCTGAAGGAGGCGGTCGAAATCGTCCATGGTGCCGAAAAGGGGGTCGATGCCGCGGTAGTCGGAGATGTCGTACCCGAAATCCGCCATCGGGGAGGGGTACACCGGCGACAGCCACACGGCGTCGATGTGCAGGGACTCGAGGTAGTCCAGGCGGCTCAGGACCCCGGGCAGATCGCCCACGCCGTCCCCGCTCGCGTCCGTGAAGCTCCTCGGGTAAATCTGGTAAATAATCCCTCGCTGCCACCACGGGACCTGACGGTTTTTGGCTGCGGGGGCAGCCGAACTCATTTCCTCGCGCGTCATGCCTTCGGGGTCTCTTTCGTCTTTTCCGCCTGCTGGGCTATTCTTCTCAGGACGCTGTCGATCGTGTTTCTCAGGACCTTGTCGGCGGCGAAAGCCGAGACGATGGCCAGCACGGCATAGACATACCCCACGCCTTCAGGGCTCACATTGATGCTGATCATTTGAGGCCAGGCATCGCCAGCCTCGCCGCCCCCGTTTGCCGCGTTGATGGAAAAGATCAGCTTGGATTTCTCCAGCAGGTAGATGAACCCCGCGGCAAACGCGCTCATCAGCGGCTTGGAGGCGAGGTGATGGAGGAAATACCGCCAGAAAGGCCCGCCCCGCACGTAGAGGAAATCCTCGCGGGTCATGAGGTTGCTGAGGTAAGCCCCCATGAGCCCGAGGATGATGAGGGTCCCGAAATTCTCGCCGAGGCCCCCCGTCTTTAGGAGTTCAAGGCTTCCGGCTGGACGCGTTTTCCAGGCCAGCAGCATCAGACCCCCGAGGAGAAGGCCGCTCAACAGGCTGGTCAGCGTGTTCATGGAAAGCTGCCAGAAAGTGCGGTCCATCTGCTCATTGACCAGTTTCAGGGCGTCGCGGACCGCATACCTGCTCCCCGGCGGGATCTGCCCCGCTTTCATTTCTTCCAGGATCTCCGGGAGCTTCCCGCTTTCCCCGATCCACTCCTCCCGCATCTTTTCCTCTTTGATGTTCAGGTCGAAAGAGATCTTCACGTCCAGGGCGCGGCTGTAAAGCTCCTCCTCCCGGTAGAGAAAGATGAAATACTCGTCAACGCGGTGAAGCAGCTCCCAGATCAGGTGGGGATGTCGGCTGCCGAAGAAGGGGAACTTCGCGGTGAGGAGGGGGCGTTCCGTGTATCCCCTGGCCTTCTCGAGGTACTTCTGGCATATCTTGACGACGTGCTTCTGTTCCCGGTCGAGGTCCTGGGCTTGAAATCCCTCCAGCATCTCTTCCAGGTTGGTGAGCTTGGACAGGAGCCTTTCGGTTGCGGGGTTCATCCAGAACCCCGCGGGTGCTTTGGACCTGTGTTCCGGCATGGCGCCCCCCTCAGAATTCTAATACAAACGAAATAAATAAATTTACATAAAATGTAGGGTGCGTTCCCCGAACGCACCGTTTGAAGGCCTGATCGGGGATCAGGCCCTACAATATTGTCACCAAACAAAATGCGTTTGTATTAGGTTCTCTAAAAAACCTCCAGCGGTTCCTAAGAGTCCGCGGACCAAAAGGGTTTCCCTTCAGCGACTGACTCCCCAGCCTCTTGCCGGCTGTGCTGGGGTAATAGGCGCCTGGGGTCATCGCCGCTGAAGGTACAGTTCGTAGAAGGCGAGGACGAGGGTCATGATGAGCGGCCCCACGAAGATGCCGATGAGGCCGAAGGCGCTGATCCCCCCGATCACCGCGAAGAACAGGATCAAAGGATGGATATTCGTCTGCGTGCTCATGACGTAAGGCCTCAGGATATTGTCGATCGTCCCGATCATCCCCAGCCCTAATGCGATGAGCACCAGTCCTTTTAAAATCGAGCCCTGAAAAAACAGGTAAACAGAGGCCGGGACCCACACCAGGCCCGTGCCCCCGAAAGGGATAAAAGAGGCAAAGACCATGATCGTCCCCCAGACGACGGGGGAAGGAATCCCCAGGACCCAGAAAATGACTCCGCCGAGGGTCCCCTGCGCCATGGCGATGACGATTCCGCCGTAAATGGTGGCCTTGATCATCTCTTCGGACCGGGAGAAGAAGAGCCCTTTTTCCATCTCCGGGATGGGCAGCAGATCGAGGATGACTTTTTTGATCCGCCTCCCGTCCTTCAAAAAATAATAGGTCGCGAACAAGGTGATCACCAGCCCGACGAGAAACTCCGCGAAACCTTTCGCCAGCTTGCTCGTCCGGCTCAGCACGAAGGCGCTGACCTGCTGAATGTTGTTCCCTAACACTTCGGGGAAGTCAATATAGGAATCCATCATCTTGAATAAGTACCCGAGAGGCCCGGCCCCTTTCAGCTGCTTCCAGTAAGCTTGAAGCTCGCCGGTCTTGATCCCGCTGTTCACAGCATCCAGGATGAGGGTGGATTCCTTGATCAGCAGATAGACCACGACCGTCAGGGGCGCCGCGAGGATGACGGCGATCAGTGCGACGGTGAGGACGGCCGCCACGGATTCGCTCTTCGGGAATCTGTTCTTGATGCGAAGGAAGACGGGGAAAAACGTGATGGCCAGCAGGGCCGTACTCAACAGAACGGAGACGAAAGGAGCCAGGAGGAGCGCCAGCAAAAAGGCGCACACCGCGGCCAGGCCGATTTTGAAGATGAGGTAGCTCATGCGCGCCGATCCCCTTCCGCTCCGGTCACCATAAGGCAAAGTACTCCAGACCCATGTGAGTCGCCGGGAGACAGTGACCTTCCGGGTCCCGGCACCTTTCCGCGGATCGGGTGTCGGGAGCCGGCCGGTAATAGACTCGAATCGTTGACTCGAGGCCCAAGAGCCTCTCCATGTAGGCGTTGGCCGTGCCCAAAGGATCGGTCGCGATCAGTGCCGCGTGATCGTACCATTTCAACGCGGGTTTGCTCTTCACGTAATCCCGGAGCGGCTCGGTTATAAAAGCCCCGATGAGGCTTCCCAGGACCGGCGTTACGATGAGATCGTTGTAGGAGGGATGCTCGTACCACGCTTCGCTCAGGAACTCGAACATCGTTGAGAGCAGGACGGCGTACCCAAACGAGCCCATGCGGTCAAACCCCCGCTCCCGGGCGCGCGTGTAGAAAGTCGACCCCCAATAGGGGTGGGCGATGAAATTGAGCCAGAATGCGTCCCGGTCGAATCGGGGGTCGCGCACGTGTTGCCAATACTTTTCAGCAGAAATTTTCTTCTGGTTCCTGGAGTAACCAATGACGTCCTCGGGGAGAAGATAAAAGACGCCCAGGATCACGGGCTGGTAAAGGAGGAAAAAACCCGTGTCCCGGGTGATGCCTTTCCAGTCCGGTTCGGCGGCTTCCTCTCTTCGCTGGTGGAGAAGCGTGTGAAGATCCTGATCCAGCAAGGAGAATGCGTATGGCCCGGCGGGCTTTTCCCCGGCCCAAGACAGGGCTGGATTATATGCCGGGCCGGAGGCCTGGAGGCCCGCAAGAAGAAGCCCCGGGTTTCGTTCGGCAGCGTGCGTCGCGGGTTGAGCCTCGGATAGACTTCCTCCCGGTATGGGGGAAAAAAGAAAATCGGTCCGCTCGGTGTCCCATTCTTCCAAAAACCTTCCTGCGTCGGCTGATATTTTTTTTTCCTCGGGTACATCTTGGAAGGCAATCGCCCCCGGCAGGGGGAACAAAAAAAAGAGCGCAGCAAAGGTGAGCACCGGCATCTACACCTCATTCAATAAGAAGAAATTTCAGCTTGTTCACCAAAAAAACCTGTTCGGAATTGAAGGATTCTTAAAAGTCTCAAGGGTCGTCACCCCGGCGAAGGCCAGGGTCCAGGAAGTCTTGATTTCCCGCATAGGCGCATTGTCGAGACACTCCAAATAACTTCCCATAGCCCCCTCACGCTCCCCTCTCCCCCGGACGGGGGAGAGGGCCGGGGTGAGGGGGATCTTTGGAAGAAGGTTCGCCCGCCATGTCACCGCTTCTCCCCCAACCGGTTCAGGAGCATCCCATAAGCTTTCTGGCCGCGCTCGAAGCTGGAGAGCCGGAAGAATTCATTGGGGGAGTGCTGGAGCTCGTCCTGCAGGCCGAACGCAAAGACGAGGGTGTAGGCGCCAAGCAGGCTGAGGAACATGGCGTTGGCGGGGATCGTTCCGCCCATTCGAATGCGGTACGGCTCCCGTCCGTAAACCTCTTTCAATATGGGACCGGCCACGGCAAGGCCGCGGTGATCCGGGGGAATGAGGTAGGGGAGGGCCCCGCTTTCGGACTTGACTGCGGTCACTTTGACTTCTCGGGGGGCTGCTTGATTCACATGCTCGATCAGGAGGTCGGCGATCCGGGAAGGGTCCTGGTCGGCTACCAGGCGGCAGGAGATCTTGGCTTCGGCCGTGCTGGGCAAAACCGTTTTCAAGCCCTCGCCCTGAAACCCGCCGTACATGCCGTTGATTTCCAGCGTCGGCCTGGCCCAGGCCCGTTCGTAGGTGGTAAAGCCCGGTTCCCCGAAGAGAGCCGCCGCCCCGGTCTCCTTCAGGTATTCGGCCGGGGAAAAGGGCGCCCGGGCTATCTCGCCGCGTTCTTCCGGGGTCAGCTCCCGGACGTCGCGGTAGAACCCCTCCACGGCGATTCGCCCGTTCGAGTCGTGGAAGGACCCAAGAATCCTGACAAGGGCCTGAAGGGGGTTCAGGATCGTGCCGCCGTATGTCCCGGAGTGAAGGTCATGGTCCGGGCCCTGGACATGGATGAAGATGGAAGCCAGCCCCCGGGTGCCGAGCACGAGGGCCGGCTGGTCCTCGTCCCACTGGGCCCCGTCGGCGCTCACCACCATGTCGCAAGACAACAGCTCCTTGTGGGCGCTTATGAAATCGGGGAGCTGCGGGCTTCCGATCTCTTCCTGGCCTTCGAAGAAAAATTTGATGTTTACAGGGACGTTCCCCTCTCCCCTGAGCAGGCTCTCGAAGACAATGACGGGGATGAACAGGTTCCCCTTGTCGTCCGTCGCCCCCCTGGCGTAAATCCGCCCTTCCTGGATCACCGGTTCGAAAGGGGGATGGCGCCACAAATTCAGGGGGTCCACCGGCTGGGTATCAAAATGGCCGTAGATCAGGAGGGTGGGTTTTCCCGGGGCGTGAAGCCATTCCCCGTAAACCACCGGGTGCCCGGCGGTGGGCATGATGCGGACCGATTCGATCCCGGCTGTTTTCATCCTGGCTTCCAGCCACTCCGCCGCCCGCCGGACATCGCCCTTGTGGGCGGGAAGGGCGGAGATGCTGGGGATCCGCAAAAAATCCATCAGCTCGGAAAGAAACCGTTCCCTTTGCCCGAGAAGAAAGTCCTCCCATTTGGTCATGGCTCCATTCTCCTATCCCGGACGACTTCTCCGCATGTTCGATGGTTCGTTTACCGCCTAATTATTATAGACGCACCTTCTTGGGTTTCCGCAAGGGTCTTTTTGGCCGGCTCACGGTCCGAGGCGGGGAAAAATTGGTCTCCTGTGCGGCGGCGGGCTAAGGGAGTTGGTCCGGCTGGGGTGGGAGCCACCCCTCTTCGTGATAGGTGCGGACGGCCGCCTCCTCGAGGCAAAGCTCGGGGGGAAGGAGAGCGTAGTGAAGGTTGTCGTAAGTCATAATCACCTCGAGATTTTTCTTATTATCAGTTTAGCCGAAAGAATGGGGGGGAAAATAAGGAAAAACGACCAAATTGGGGCGGGCAAGACTGTATTTCGCGGCCTTTCGGTGCACGGACCTCGATGGAATCCGCGCTAGTCTTACCCCGTTAAAATGAAGCGGTGCAGGCCGGCGGGAGCCCTTGACAGGGGATCATCCTCTTTTCATACTAAAAGAAGGGAGTGGAACGATTCTTCTTCAGGAGGTGGGTATGGGTTTGCGAATAGGCGATACGGCGCCGGATTTCACGGCAGAGTCCACCGAGGGGCAGATCAATTTTCACGAGTGGATCGGGGACCGCTGGGCGGTCCTCTTCTCCCATCCGAAAGATTTCACCCCGGTATGCACCACCGAGCTGGGGGAGGTGGCGCGTCTCAAGCCCGAATTCGACAGGCGCAACGTCAGGGTCATCGGCCTCAGCGTGGACCCGGCGGACTCTCACAAAAGATGGGCCAAGGATATTGAAGAGACCCAGGGGCACGCGCTGAACTTCCCGGTGATCGCGGACTCGGAACAGAAAGTAGCCCGGCTCTACGACATGATCCATCCGAAGGTGAGCGATGTCTTCACCGTCCGGTCGGTCTTCGTCATCGGGCCGGACAAGAAGGTGAAAGCGATGCTCACCTATCCGGCGAGCACGGGCCGGAATTTCCAGGAGATCCTGCGGCTCGTGGATTCGATTCAACTGACGGCGAAGTACAGCGTGGCGACCCCGGCGAATTGGAAGCAGGGCGAAGACTGCATCATCGTGCCCTCGGTTTCGGATGAGGAAGCGAAGAAAAAATTTCCCGGCGGCTGGAAGACGTTGAAGCCCTACCTGCGGATCGTCCCGCAGCCCGGGAAAAAATCCTTATGAAGCGGCCAACGAACGCGCCGCTTCCTTGACCCGAAAGGCATTGTCCGGGGGCGGGCGGGACCCCGCCCTTACGGGGCCCAAAGATACATGAAACGCAGCCCGGAGAAGAGCGACAGCTCCTCCGCGTTGAGGGAAATGAGGTTTATCGTTTGCGGGCCGAGCGGCAGTTCGGGGTACTCGGAATAGATGTTCGATTTGTAGGTTCGGGGCCGGACGTACGTGACCACCCTCGCCCGGTCTAAATTCCGCGCCGCCTTCATTGACTCGATGGCTGAATCGAGGTAGGCCACTTCGTCGATCAGTTTTGCATCCAGGGCTTCGCCCGCGGTAAAGATTCGCCCGTCGGCGAGAGTCTTGAGTTCCGCCTCGGTGAGCATCTTCTGCCGGCTGGCGTACACCACCTCGAAAAACCGGCCGTAGAGGCGGCTGATCATCTTCTGGATCATGCCCCTCTCTTCTTCGGTGCTCGGCCGGAGGGGGGACCAGAAATCTTTCATCGCCCCCGATTTGTAGGTCTCCCCGGAAACCCCCACCTTGGAAAGGAGCCCCTCCAGGTTGAGGCGCATGGCGATCACCCCGATGCTGCCGGTGACGGCTGTGGGGCTGGCGACGATCCGGTCCGCTGCGGAGGCCACGTAATAGCCCCCCGAAGCGCCAACTTCCAGGATATAGGCGACAACGGGGACTCTCTTCTTTTCCTTAAACCTTAAAATCTCGTGGTAGATCGTGTCGCTGGCGGTGACGGTGCCCCCGGGGGAGTTGATCTTCACGATCACTCCGGCGAGATCGGGGTCTCCTTCCGCTTTCCGGAGAGCCTCGCGGAAAAAGGCCACTTTGGAGGGGCGGACGGCAAGTTTCAACGGGTCCGATTCCTCCTTGAAGGAGATGGTCCCGTCGAGGTCGACCAGGAGGATCTTCGCCTTCCCGTCGCCCTCGAGAACTTTCTCTTCCAGCGGCTTGGACGAGGGGAGGAGCGCAACGTTCATCCCCACACACGCAGATAGAACCCACCCGGAAAGCACGATCAGAAATACAGTCCTTTTCATTGCGGCCTCCCCGCTGAGCTGACAATAAAGGGGTCCGATAAAATTATATCAAATTATGATGCCCGAGATAACCGGTACCCTTTTGTAGGGGCGATTCACGAATCGCCCCTGAAGAGAGATACGTGCCTATTCATTCCATCCGGTAAACGGCGGGCTTTTTTTCAGAACGGTTTGGATTTAAAAGGCCCTGATACCCGTAAAGGGAGGCCCGGCCGTTCGTCACCTGAACATGACGATTTCGAAAGGCCGGCCGTTGTGAGAGAAAGCGACACGGTTGGGGTGGATCTCCACCACCTTGACCCCTTCGACGATGGAACCCTCGGCGGCAAAGGTCCCATTCACGACGGCGCGGCGGGCCGCCGGTTCTTCGTGCCAGACGATGCCCGACAAGCTTCAACGAGGGTGGATCTCCGGCAGGCGCGGCAGGGGGGGGTTCGGCGGGCTTCACCGGAGCCGCGGGAACAACCGCCGGGGCTTCCGTGGCCGCCTTCCGGGCCGGCGCCTTTTCGGCCGGAGGCGGGGCGGCCTTGATCTCGGGAGGATTCTGGTTCTTTACCGGGGCCGCGGGAGCGGCTTCACGGGAATCGCGGGCCGGCGGGGTTTGCTCCCGGGGCGGCAGAGGATTTGCGGCCGGCGGAGGACTCGGCGCGACTGCGGCACGCGCTGCCGGCGGACTGGCTGTTTTCGCGAGGAGCGCCGGAGAAACGGGCTGCTCTTTGCGTTCGACAGGGATCTGAACCTTTTCAGGGGGCTGGTTTCATCCGGCCGAACCCCGCGCGCCGGTTCGGGGGCGGGAAGCACGGCGGCTACCTGCTGTTTTGCCGGGGCAGGGCTTTGGGCCGCGGCGGGTCCCGGCCCGGTTGTTTCCGTTTTTTGGGGAGATCCGTATTCCATGACGGCGTAAGTCACGCCGGCGGCGGCGAGAGCGGAAAGAGAAAGCGCGATAACATACAATCGGTTTTTTCTTCCCGGGCGCGGCGGCGCGGGCCGGAGGATCCCGGCGGCGATGTTCGCGTTCCCGTCGCGGCGGGTCGATTTCTCCCGGTCGAGTTTTTTCAAGGCGTCGAGGATCAGGCTCATTTCCGTCCTGCCATGAGTTTCGGTACCTGGAAACGATCGATCGAAGCGTACAAGAGCATCAGGGTCTGGGCGCCGACGATGCCGTCCTCTTTAATTCCCCGGGATAACTGGAACTCTTTCACCGCGGAAAACGTATCCCCGTCGTACGCCCCCGTCAGAGCCTTGCGGTACGCTCCCGCCTCCCTGAGAAGCTCCTGGAGCTGCCGGCTGGGGCCTCCCCTGGACCACGGCCGCAACTTCGTCATGACGTCGAGAGGATCCTTCCAGAGAAGGAATGCCTGCCCCGAAAAGCGCTTTTCGACCTCGCCGGCAGGGATGGAATTCACCCCGCGGATTGGCGGATCGACGACGAGCCGTTCACCCGCTGTTCCGATGAGGGAGAGGAACCGTCTGCCCCGCAGGCCCGGTACAGTCACCTCAAGCACCGCAGGGTAGCCGATGCGGAGCAAACCTTCGAGGTCCCCGGAAAATCTGTACAGGCGCAGCCCCTTTTCCAGCGCCGCTTCTTCCATTTTCTCGAAGAAGCCCTGACCTCCCGTTTCGGGAAACGGGGGGGCCTTCCAGACGCCCGCCACGGAATTGAATGCCCTTCGGGCGCTCTCCCCTTCCGGCACTTTGGCCAGTTCGGCGGCCAGCGCGTTGGAGATCGTTTCGGCTCCGGGAATCGGGAATTTTTTCGGCCCTCCTTCCGTCGCCTGGACTTGACGGGCCGCGGTGAAGTTTTCGGCGTAGGTTGCTGCAAAATAGATGCCGGCGGCAAACAGCAGAACGATCGCGCCCAAAACCGGGATCAGGAACAGGCGACGCCTCTTGCCCTGCGGGGCCATGTTCCTTTTCATGTCCCGGATGCCCGCGCCGACAATCCGGGAGTCGATCTTCTTCTGATCCAGGGTGTAGCCCGCGAGGAGGGCCCGGTCGCACACCACGTTCGTGAGCCTCGGGAGCCCTCCCGAGTACCGGTATATTTTTTTCAGCGCTCCCGGGGAGAAGATTCTCCCGCCTTTTCCCCCCGCTACTTCGATCCGGTGGTTAATGTAGTCGGCGGTGTCCTGGAAATCCATGGGCTGAAGATGGTAGCGCACCGTGATCCGCTGGCTGAGCTGACGCATCTCCTTTCTCCTCAGGATCTCCGCGAACTCGGGCTGTCCCGAAAGGACGATCTGAATGAGCTTTTCCCTTTCCGTCTCCAGGTTCGAGATCAGGCGGATCTGCTCGAGCACCGGCCCTTCCAGGTTTTGGGCTTCATCGATCGCCAGGACGACGGTGCGGCCCTCCGCGTTGTGTCGCAGGAGGAACTGGTTGAGGATATCCAGTTGGCTGAGCCCGTCCGGGGTGTTCGCGGGAATCCCAAACTCCCGGTTGACAGCCTGAAGAAGCTCGGGGGGTGAAACGCAGGGGTTGAAAATGAATGCCGTACGGTAAAGAGCCGGGTCGAGCTGGCCGAGGAGGGCCCGAAGCGCGGTGGTCTTCCCCGATCCGACCTCGCCGGTGAGGGCGATGAATCCCGCCCGGTTGTTGATGCCGTAGAGAAGGTGGGCGAAGGCTTCCCGGTGGCTCCTGCTCAGGTACACGAACCGCGGATTGGGGGTGAGGTTAAAAGGTTTTTCCCGGAGCCTGTAAAAGGCGAGATACATCAGCAGATACCCCTTGAAATTTTCCCCTCGCAACGGAACCGGGGAAAAAAACGGATCATTTCTTCTGGGTCAGGCCCCTGGCAAAGGGATCTGTCGCCATCAAGGAGGCGGCAGGCCTTAAAATACCAGATTCCCTCCCGGAAGACAATTTTTTTGTGGCGAAATGGGGGGTCCCGCTCGTTGCCGCCTCATCCTCCCTTGTCACCCGAAATGACGAATCCCCCCCGATACTGCCAAGCAAATTTTTTGCCGTGCTCTGGACAAACAAAATGATAGGCGCATTGTTTTTCGAAGAAATGTTTCCTGCCCCGGTCGGGGACGGAGGACACAACCGGAAGAAGGAGGTTTTTACCTCTTCGACCCGTGGAATGGCGAGAGGCGGGCCCAACGAGAGGAGGGCGATCCGGGCGTCAGCCGCCAAAGAGATCCAAATTTTTGATATAAACTGACGCCCTTGTCGAAAATGTGACATGCTGCCGGTCGGGAGTTCCATGGCTCTGCAGCGGATATGATACAATGAGATCACCGAATTGAACTACCCTCGCTGAAAATTTCCGGAGGAAAGATGGAGCAGCCGGACCGGGATCGTTTAGCCGAGGCCGTGAAGCTTCTCGAGTTTCCCGGCTGGACGGCACGGGTCAGCAGCCTGATAGGAATGCCGCTGGAGTGGGCATTGAAGAGGCTTCCGAAAGGGACCGATGAAATCGTTTCCCAGGCCACCCTGAAGGCGGTCGGGAGAGCTCTCGAAATCGCGGTTTCAACCCTGGATCGCAGCTACCGCGGTTCCCCGCTGAAATGGGTTCACAGCGGCGCCGTCGGGCTGTTTGGGGGAGTGGGCGGTTTCTTCGGGCTGCCCGGAATGGCGCTGGAACTCCCCGTCTCGACGGTGGTCATGCTGAGGTCGATAGCGGATATCGCCCGGAGTGAGGGGGAAGATGTCGCGGAGATCGAGACCCAACTGGCGTGCGTTCAGGTATTCGGGCTGGGGGGCAAAGGAAAAGGCGATGACGCCGCGGAGGCGAGCTACTATGCCGCCCGAATGGCGCTGGCCGGGGCTGTTTCCGAGGCGGGGCAGTACATCTCCCGGAGAGGGCTGGCTGAGGAGGGCGCCCCGGTGATCGTCCGGCTGATCGCGAGGATATCCGCGAGGTTTCACCTGGTGGTCACCGAGAAGTTAGCCGCCCAAATCATCCCGGTAGTCGGGGCCGCCGGCGGGGCCGCGGTCAACCTGCTCTTCATCAGGCACTTCCAATCGGTGGCCCGGGGCCACTTTATTGTGAGGAGCCTGGAGCGCAAGTACGGCCGGGAAACAGTCCGGGAAGAATACGAAAGCCTTGCCGGTTCTCTGAAAAAAAGCCCGAGGGGGAACATTTCGGGGTGAGCCGGCCCGCCGGTTTCGCTCCCGGGCCTCCGGTCCGGTTCTCCCGCGGCGAGCCATCGTGCATCTTCATGGAAAACAGCCGCAGAAAGCCCAGATCGATATTCCGGTCTTTTGCTCCCGCCGACGTCGTCACCCTGGCGAACGCCGGTTGCGGAACGGCCGCGATATTGCTCTCCCTGAATTACCTTGCCGGCGAGAGGACCACGCGCATCTGGCCGGTCTTCCTCCTCCTGATTTTGGCCGGGATCCTTGACGTGCTCGACGGCCTGATCGCCCGCCGGTCGAAGAAGCTCTCCACCCTGGGAGCGGACCTGGACTCCCTCGCGGATATCGTCTCCTTCGGTGTAGCGCCGGCCGTGCTCGGCTTCACTCTCGGCCTGCGGGGATTGTGGGACGCGGCCGTTCTGATCTATTTTGTCAACTGCGGAATCAGCCGGCTGGCGCGGTTCAACGTCACCGCGGTTGAGCTTTCGGCCGGCACGGGTAAGGTAAAATATTTCGAAGGAACACCGATCCCGACCAGCATCGTCATCGTGGGGGTCCTGGCGTTTGCTTATTGGCAGGGATGGGTCGAAAACCTGCTCCCCTGGGGCGCGTGGCAGGTCGGCCCCGCGATTCTTCACCCCTTGTCGATTCTTTACGCGGTAAGCGGAAGTCTGATGATCAGCAGTTCCCTCCGGATTCCCAAACCCTAGTTCCCCGAATCACGGATTGGTCTTCGGAATTCAACCCCCGTGGACCTTCGGCCGAAGGTGGATTGTAGGGGCGCGGTGCCCGCGCCCGGTCAGCTCAGGTGAACGGATTTGACCTAAGAAATGTCCCGCCGATTTTGGCCGGCAACTTTGCCTCCCCTGTACAACAATAAATGTAGTTTGCCTCATGACAAAACGGCTTGTAAAAAGCCGCCTTTTTTCTTAAAATATAAGTAACTTCCGCCCGAAACACGCCAGGGAAGCCTTCTCCGATTCCGAGCGATTTTCCCACCTTTTTGAAAAATCATCGGAGAGAGAATTGCATGCAAAGGGGAACCACGTCCTCTTCGTTATAGAGGACGATCGATCCTTTTCCCCATGTTGTGCTTGTCTGCGCAGGGGCATGAAAAGGGAGCAGAAGAGGACAGGAATGAAACTTGGATTGATCGGTTTTCCGCAGGTCGGAAAGCGCACGCTCTTCCGGCTGCTCACGGGGAATGAAAATGAACCGGTAAACGGGAAAGGGCAAGCTCAAGGGCTGGCCCGGGTGCGGGACGAGCGCTTCGAGCGCCTCGTGTCGATGTACCGCCCCCGCCTCGAAACGCCCGCCCAGATGGAGTTTCTGCTTCTGCCGGACTTGGAAAAGCAGGCGGAGCGGAACGCGCCGGTCTTCCGGGCCCTCGAGAAAGTGGACGTGATCTGCCACCTTGTGCGCGTTTTCCCGGAGGAGACCGTTTTTCACGTCTCCGGCAGCGTTGACCCTCGGCGCGACATCGCCGCCGTGAACGACGAATTGCAGCTCGCCGATCTCCTCTTCATCGAAAAGCGGATGGAACGCCTGGAAAAAGAAAAGAACGGCGATGCGGTCCGTGCCCGCCGCGAAGGGGAGCTGCTCACCCGGATGAAGGATCACCTCGAAGCAGGCCGGTTCCTCGCCATGCTCCCGCTCAGCGAAGAGGAGCGGAAGCTCATCTCGGGCTATCCTTTCCTGACCCGGAAACCCCTGATCCTCATCCTTAACCTGGGCGAAGATCAGATTCATGCGCCGGGGCTATTAGACGGCCTCGCGGCGAACTTCGCCGGCGATGAATTCCAGTGGATCGCCGTATCCGCGAAAATCGAAGAGGAGCTGTCCTGCCTGGAGGAAGAGGAGCGGCAGGGTTTTCTGGAGGAACTGAAGATCGCGGAGCCCGCCCTGAACAAACTGACCCTGGTCTGCTACCGGGCCCTGGGGCTCATCTCATTCTTCACCGTCGGGCCCGACGAAGTGAGGGCCTGGACCAACCGGAAGGATTCCCTCGCCCCCGAGGCCGCCCGGGTCATCCATTCCGACATCGAGCGGGGATTCATCCGCGCCGAGGTCATCAAGTACAAGGACCTTGTCCGCCTGGGAAATGAGCAGAAGGTCCGAGAGGCAGGCAAACTGCTGCAGAAAGGCCGGGACTACGTCGTGGAGGATGGGGATATTATCAACTTCCTCTTCAACGTGTGATCGCGCCCGGAAGATCTTCCCGGGCGGACAGGCGCTCCGGAGGAACTACTCCTTGATCCCCCTTGTGAAGTAATCCAGGCTGTAGCGGCCCGCCCCCGCCGCAAGGAGGACGAGCATTCCTCCGAATATGCTCACGTTCTTCATGAACTGAACCTGCATCTTCGGGTCCACAAAGAGGTTATGGAAGATCAGGGTGGTGGGGATTAAAAAAATGAGGATCAGCACAACGCCGAACCGGAGATAATATCCCAGGATGATGGTCAGGCTGCCGATCACTTCAAAGAAGATCGCGCCAACCAGGAAAAAAGACGCGTAGGGCATGCCGTGGCCGGCCATGTTCTGGGCCGTCCCGGCGAAGTTTCCGATTTTCCCGGTCCCCGACTGGAGAAAAATCACCGCGAGAAGAATTCTCCCGGCCAAAATCGCCAGCGACTTCCATCCTTCCATCGAAGCGCCTCCTTCCGGCCGGGGTGCCTCCTACCGCCGGCGGCGTTCCCAGACTTCAGGGTTTACCAGCCATCTCGGGCCGGCCACCGCGCAGGATTTCCAGGAGCTCGGCTACGGCTCCGGTATTCATGCGCCAGTTTCCTTCCGCGCTGTTGGAGGCCGAGTGGGGCGACACGACGACGTTGGGCAGGCGAAGCAGAGGATTTTCGGATGGGGTCGGCTCTTGTTCGAAGACATCCAGGGCGGCCCCGGCGATGCGGCCGGATTTAACGGCTTCCAGCAGGTCAGCCTCGACCATGATGGTTCCTCGCGCGGTGTTGACGAAGAAGCTCCCCCGCTTCATCCCGGCGAAGAATCCCCGGTCGGCCATCCCCCGGGTCTCGGGTGTGGCCGGGCAGTGCACGGTCACGAAATCGGCGAGGCGGAGGAGCTCCTTCAGGCTCGATACTTTCTCCGCCCCCCTGGCCGCAAAGCGATCGTCCGGGATGTAGGGATCGTAGGCGATGACGCGCATCTTCAGGCCCCGGCTGAAGACTTCCGATACCCGGCCGCCGATCCGTCCCAACCCGATGATTCCCAGCGTCTTCCCCAACACTTCTGTGCCTTCCAGCTCCGGCCGCGAGAGCCAGCGCCCTTCGCTCAAGGCGCGGTCGCTTTCCTTGATCCTTCGGGCCAGCATCAGGATGAAGGTGATCGCCTGCTCGGCCGTCGGTTCGGTCGGGGCTTCCGGGGTGTTCACGACGCAAATGCCCCGCGCGGTGGCCGCTTCCACATCGATGTTGTCATAGCCGATTCCCGACCGGGCGAGCACCCGGATGCGGGGCGCCCGGTCCATCCAGGCGGGCGTGCATTTCGGGCGGCTGGAGATCAACGCGCCGTCCGCCGCCGCCAGGTCCGCCCAGGCCTCCGGAACGTCGAGCTTAGAATACGGCCCCGAAATTTCCGCGCTTTCCTGCAGGGTGCGCAGGGCTTCAGGATGAATGGGAAGGTCCAGCCAGACGAGGGGTTTTGCCAAGGGATACCTCCTAATCCCCCACGGTTTCTTCGGTATCGGAATCGGTATCGGAATCGAATCGAAACCCGAACCCGATTCCGACCCCGAGACCGATGGGTGGAGGGAATACGTCGTTTTTATTTCATACGGCGAAGGCTGCATGGAGCCCAGATCGGAAAAATATAGCAGGAGAGGAGGGGAAACACAATTTTTTTCTCTCCCTTTCACTCGGCTGTCTAGGTCAACCCGATAAGGGGGCTTTGATTTCAAAATTGTTGCAGAACACGCGTTCCCTATCTACTCTTCTTCTTTTTTGCGAAGTCGCGTTCTTGCTTTACGAATTCACGTTCTTGCGACGCCCGGCCTTCCAGGGTTTGGAGCGGGGTGACCTCCCACTCCAACACGCCCCACATGGGGATATTCCGCAGCATCCGGTCCACCTGCTCGTTGGAAGAAGCTTCCAGGATGAAGACAAAAGTCCGCTCCCCCACCGGAAGCCCTCCGGCAAGGATTTTCTTCTCTGCCTCCAGCTTCATAAGGGCTTCAAAGCTCGGCAGGATGATCTCCTCCAGAACCTGAACGGCTTCTTGGGGTGAAGAAAACCCCGGTCCCCCCGACCCGACCACGAGATATTTCATTGGCGACCTCCTTTCAGGAGGCAAAGATTTTTTTCTTCTTCATTTCAACCCTAGAGATGCTGAACTGGAGAAAGAGGTGCCGGATTTCGTCTGCCGGATTCTCGACGCTAAGACCTTCCCAAGCCCTCAGCGCGGCAGGAAGGCCAGGCTCGAGTGGCGGCCAGTAGGTGATGACGACCAGGACTAGGAGGAGGATGAGGATGTAGGGGATGGAGGCCCGGTACAGCTCGAGGACGGGCCGCTCGAAGCGGATGCTGGAGACAAAAAGGTTGATCCCCAGCGGCGGCAGGGAAGCCCCGATTTCCAGGTTGGTCAAGAGGATGATCCCGAGGTGCACCGGATTTACGCCGTAGGCCTGGGAAACGGGAAGGATCAAGGGCACCAGCACGATGAGGGCGGGGAACATTCCCAATAGACACCCGGCCCCCAGAAGAAACAGGTTTAGCCACAGGAGGAAGTGCAGGGGGCTTTGGACATGGCTTTGCATGAAACCCGAGGACCTTCATGGGGATCTCGTTAATGATCAATGCGCTGGTCAGGCCGAAAGAAACTCCCAGGATAATCAGGATCCCGCCGACGAGAATGCTGCTCTTGATCACGACGGGGACGAGCTCCCGGATTTTAATGTCCCGGTACACCCCCGCCTCGATGATGAGCACGTAAAGGACGGTGAGCACGGCCGCTTCGCTGACCGCCACGAATCCACCGTAGATCCCCCCCAGGACCACAAAGGGGAGGGGAATTTCCCAGATGGATTCCCGGCAGGCCCTCGCGGCCTCGCGGGCGTTAAACGGGGGCGGAGAACGCGGGCCCTCAGGCCTTTCCAGGCGCTGTATAGCGAAAGCAGGAGGACCATGAGGATTCCGGGCACGATTCCCGCCAGGAACAGATGGTCGATGCTGGTCTTTGCCACGATCCCGTAAAGGATGATCGGGAAGCTGGGAGGAAAGAGGATTCCGAGCGTGCCGGAGGTCGTTAAGAGGCCGAGGGAAAATTTCTCGGGATACTTCTGCAGCTGGAGGGCGGGGAAGAGCAACCCCCCGAGGGCGATGATGGTGAGGCCGGTGGCCCCGGTGAGCGCTGTAAAAACGGCGGAAACCAGGAGGGCGATCACCGCCAGCCCGCCCGGGAGCCAGCCCAGGACGGCGTTGGAGAGGCGGACCAGGCGCCGGGGCGCGTGACTTGCCGCCAGGATATACCCGGCGAGGGCAAAGAGAGGAAGGGCCGGCAGGGAAGGCGTGTGGGCCAGTTTATACAGCTCGATGATGAGAGCCGAGGAATCGATCCCCTCCGAATACAGGGAGAGGAGGCCGCCGGCGGCGATGACGATAAAAAGCGGCGTGCCGAGGAGGGCAAGGATCAGGGCCCCTATGCTTCCGAACAGGCTCATGCCGCCTCAGCCCGGCCCGCGGAAAAGATACTTCTGCATCCGCGAAGCAGGAAGCGAACCCCCAAAACCAGCAGGATGGCCGGCATGACCGACCTGGGAGACCCACATGGGGATGCCCGAGGGCGAGGATCTTCCCGGCCTGATAATCGTTCTGCATGAACCGGATGGCGGGACTGACCAGGAGCAGACAGACCGCTGCCGAAAAAATCTCGAGGCTGCCCTGAAGCCGCCGCCGAGCGGGGGGAGAAAGAATCCCGGAGAGAACGTCGATCCGGATGTGCCGGTCTTCGCGGGTTGCGACCGAGGCCCCGAGGAGCGCGATCCATAAGACGAGATGGCGCACGAGCGGGTCCACCCAGACGATGCCGATGGAGATCAGGTTGCGGAAGACGATCTGCAGAAAGCCAAGGGATACCATCAGGACAACGAAGACGACCAGGAGAATCTCTTCCAGGCGTTCGTAGAGGAGGCCAAGCGTTTTCCAGGAAGACAGGCCGAATGCCACTTCATCAACTCCCCGCGGTTCTGCGTTCCCAAGGCCTGCCGCCGGAGCGTGCGGCCGAAAGGGGCAGACGAACCGTCATTTTTCCTTGCGCAGGGTCCGCACGAAAGCGGTGATCTCTTCCAGGGTCTTTTTCGAGAACTGGTCTTCGCCCAGGGTGCCGATCCCCTTGATGACGATGGCCTGGAATTCCTTGAGGTCCGCCGGTGAAGGGGTGACCAGTTTGATTCCTTTCGCGGTGAGCACCTGGATGGCTTTCTGGTTTTCCCCGCGGATGCTCGTCCTTCAGCGGTTCCAGGTTTCGCTTGAAGATCTCTTCCACGGTTCCTCTCTGCGCGGCGGGGATCTTCTCGAAGGCGGATTTCTGCACGACCACCGCGCCCGCCGAGTAAGCGAGGGGAACATCGGTCAGATACGAGACTTTCGTGAACCACTGCATGGAGATGGCGGCGAGCGGCGAGCTGTAGATCGTGTCGATCATGCCCGTCTGCAGGGCCATGAGGATGTCGGGGATGCTCAGCGGAATCGGGTTGACCCCGAGTTCCTTGAAGACGGCCCGGCCCATGGCCGTGTCCTCCCAGATCCAGACTTTCCCCCGGCGAAGATCCGCCGCACTCTTGATGGGTTGTTTGGAGAAGAGATAGATGAAACCCTGCTCGGCCCAGCCCAGGGACTTGAACCCGTTCTCCTCGAAGCCCTTCTGGAAATAGGGCTCCCACTTCTTCAGGACGGCGTCCACATCGCCGTAGTCCTGGAAGAGAAACGGGATGGACAGGATCTTCACGTCTTTGAAGATCAGCCCCAACCCGCCCCCCGTGAGCAGGGCGCCCTGGATCTGGCCGACTTTGATTTTGCGCAGCATGTCCTCTTCGTCGCCGAGGATCCCGCCGGGAAACAATCTCAGGCCGACCTGCTTGTTCGTTTTCTGCTCCAGCTCCCGCCCGATGTCGCGAAAAGCTTTGACCCAGGCGGTCCCTTCGGGCGCCAGCGTGCCCAGCTTCAGAATGACGTTCTGGGCGGGAGCAGGCGGAGCCATGACCATCGGCAGAAGGGTCAGCCCAAGAAAAACAAGCCCGATTTTTTTCCCAGCTTCCATTTAGCCCCCGATTATTTGTAGGAATAATTACATGGTCTACTCATGCCAGAAATCCCTCCCGTCCTCCCTTTTCAAAGGGAGGAGAGCTCTTTTGACGCGATTCCAACAAGAAATTAAATTTCCCCCTTTGAAAAAGGGGGATTAAGGGGGATTTCTGGGATTCCTGCAATTTTGCAGCCTTTTCTTCAAACGGCCGAACAATCATGGAATTCAGTATCTGCGATCTGCGAAAAATCTGCGTCCCAACGAAATCAAAAAAACTCATCCACCCGGGACAAGAGCTTCTTGGCCTTCCGCTGGGCCAGGGTGTTGGCCAGGGTTAGATCGGGCTCGACGTCGGCCGGCGTCGCCAGCACCCGATTCAGGGTGGAAACAAAGAGGTCCCGGTTCAGCGTCTTGGGAACATAATACTCGGCATAATACACGTCGCCCATCAGGAATTTCCCTTTTCCGTACTCCCGGGCTTTTTGGAAATGGTCTTCGGCGGACTTCAAGTTCCCCCCGAACTGCTCGGGCCTTGCCGAGAGCAGGACGGCCTTGAACAGGTGGGCGCCCCCGTAGTAGTAACCGGGGTCGAGCCGCAGCACCCTTTCGATCAGGGCTTCTACCCAGGGCAGATCGGCCATGGCTTCGGCTCCGCCGTTCGAGGCGATCCAGCTGCCCCAGATGTTCCCAACCCAGAAGAGGGTGGGCACATCCGCTTTCCGGGTCTCCTCCACTCGCTTTTGGAAAACCTCCAAAGGTTGGCCCAGGGTGCGTCCGAAGGGAGGGGAGAGCTCGAGAGCCCTCTTGGCGTAATTCTTGGCTTTTTCCAGGAGGCTCGCCGCCCTTTCCTGTTCCTCCTCTTCCAAAACGGATGCGTAGCCCGCATAGGCCTGGGCCACGGCCAGAAGGAGCGCTGGATTATTCGGATAACTCTGAACCATTCCATCGCCGAGCATGAGATAGGAGGGGATTCCCTGGCGAACGAGGGCGACGTCCGACTGGCGGGCCGCGGAGAGGGCCACCTCCCGGAATAAATCAGGCGCCCTTTCCGCTACGATCTGTTTGCCGGAAAAGCAGCCGGTGAGGGATAAAAAAAAGAGGGAAATAAAAAGGAATAATACCCGATGGGGGAGGGTCATGAGTAAACGTAACATTTAATGGATTGGCGGGTCAAGAAAAAGGCTTGAAAAGGAGAACGAGGGAAGGGATCGGCCGTGAATTGAAGATGGCCCGCGGGCCGGAAACTGGTTTCCACAAATTGCCTTGCCAGGCCCGATTCGTTGGGCCATATTTTCGTCAATCGAAATCGGTCTAGAAAAGGGCTGGTGAATTCCGGTTCGGTTCTTTTGCCGGGGGCTTGGTCTTCAGAATTGTAGGGGCGGGGTGACCCCGCCCGATGCAGTGGCTCGCTGCGTCCATATCCGTTTCCATCCAGAAACCGAAAAAAATCCCCTCACCTTTGGACGGGGGAGGGTGGGGGTGAAAGGACCGAAACCCCAATGTAGGGTGCGTTCCCCGAACGCACCGACATCCGGCCTGGTCGGGGACCAGGCCCTACATCGGTTTCTTAACCCCCATTTTCGCCAGCATCTCCTTCGCGGACTCGTATTGCTGGGGGATCTCTTTTTCGAGCTGGGCCTGATCCTTGAAGTCATAGGGCATGTCCGCGTTGGCCAGCTTGCTTTGAAACTCGGGGCTCTCCGCAACCTTCTTCAACGCATCGCCGACCTTTTTCACGATGGGTTGCGGGACCCCCTTGGGTCCCACGAAGACCAACCCGTTGGCGGGGAAGTCCTGGCACCCTAACTCCGAGAGCGTGGGAACATTCGGGAAATTCGGGTTCCGCTTGTTCGTGTTATAGACCATGAGCTCCCGAAACACCCCCTGCTTGACATAGCGGAGGTGGGTGCCCGAGCCGGCTGCGAAGTCGATGTGCTTACCCAGAAGCGCCGTGCTCGACTCTGCGCCCGATTTATAGGGAACGTGCTTGAATTTAAGGCCCTTGCACTGGGCGAAAAGCTCCACGGCGAAATACTGCTGAGTGTTCATCCCCGCGGAGCCGTAGGAAAGGCCCGGATGAGCCTTGGCGTAGGCGATAAAATCGTCGACGGTCTTGATGGGCGATTCACTGAGGACGGTGAGGCCGCCTATGTATCGGCTGTACTGCATAATCAAGGTGAAGTCCTTGAGCGGGTCATAAGAAACCTTCATGGTGTGGGGAAGAATCCTCAGAGCCCCTGTGGAGATCACCGCGAGGGTGTACCCGTCCGGCTTCTTGCTGGCAATCAAGCCGGCGCAGACGCTGGACCCGCCGCCAGGCTTATTCTCCACCACGACAGGCTGCCCGAGGATCTTTTCCGCCCCTTCCGCGAGGGCCCGGGTTGTCAAATCCGTGGTGTCCGCGGCGAATGCGCAGTAGACTGTGATCGGCTTTTCCGGGTACGTCTGGGCGGAGGCAGCACCGAATGCGAAAAACAGCGCCAGCCCGGCTAACATAAACGTCGTTTCAATCCTTCCTATCTTCATTCTGAAAACCTCCCGTGGAATTCTCCGGTGTTCTCAGTCTTCCCGGAGATCATTTCTTGCAAGATCATACTATAGTGAACGGCTTAAATAAAGTGACATTGGACGAGCGCTCATTGCGATTTAAAAATTTCCATACAAAATCCCCCCATGCCCCCCTTTAATAAAGGGGGGATGGGGGGATTTCTCTTGAGAAAGCTGCACATGCAATGACTACTTTCTTTTGTCGTCCACTATAAAAACGCGACGAATTAATCAAGAGAATAGGGTCGGCGGTGCTGCACGCGAGCCCCCAAGTGCCTGTTGAGGATCCCTCCCAGGGAAAGCGAATAAAATAAAAGTTGACACCGGAAACCGCGGAGGTTAAAACCATATCCATTACCGACAATGCCAATGAAAGGAGAACGCGATGATCAAGAATCGGGGGTTTAAAATTCCAGCGCTTTGTCTGTTTGGGGTCCTGGTTTTGGGCATCGGCGAGGCCCCGGCGCAGAACGTGGTCAAGCTCGGGGTCATCGCGCCCCTATCCGGGACGGGGGCGGGCTGGGGGTTGGCCCTGCGGGCCGGTGCGGAGCTGGCCTCCGACGACACCAACGCCAAGGGCGGCCTGGAAGTGGGGGATAAAAAATACAAGATCGAGGTCCTCCCCTACGACGACAAGTACCAGGGGCAGGCCGCAGCCGACGCGGCCAACCGCCTGATCTTCATGGACAAGGTGAAATTCGTCATCGGCCCCATGGGGTCGGCGGCCGGCCTTGCGGCGCAGGAGATCACCGAGGCCAACAAGGTCCTCTTCGTGGGCAACAGCTTTACTACGAAGTTCCTGGGTGCTAAAAAGATGTATTCTTTCCGGACCACCATGACCATGGCGGAATTTTCCCTCCCCATGCTGAAATTCCTCAAAGAGAAATATCCCAACGCCAAACGGATGGCCATCCTGGGACCTAACGATGAAACCGGATACGAAGTCTCCGGTTTCAACCTGAAAGCCCACGAGGCGGTGGGGCATGAGATCGTTTTCCGGGATTATTTTGAACGGGGGACCGTGGACTTCATGCCCATCCTGAACAAAATCTTCGCCCAGAAACCGGATGTTTTGAACCTCGACGGCTCGAACCCCGGAGACTGCGGGCTCATCGTAAAGCAGGCCCGCCAGATGGGCTTCAAAGGCCTGATCATCAAGGTCGGCGGGCCGGGCACTCCCGAGATGCTGAAAGTGGCGGGAAAAGACCTGATGGAGGGGTTCATTTACTACAGCCCGATCAACCCCGACGATCCCAAGATCCAGGAGATCAACAAGAAGTACAATGCCAAGTTCCCGCCGCCCATGAACGGGTTCACCCCTCAATTTTATGACGGTACGCTGTGGCTTTTCGAGGCGATTAAAAAGGCCGGAACGACCACGGATACCGAGAAAGTCAGGCAGGCGCTGGAAGGGCTTTCGTTTAATGGGGTGTACACGGGCCCCATGAGCTGGACCGGGAAAGAGAACTACGGGATCGCGCACCAGGTCAAGTTTCCGTTCTACGTGATGATAGTGAAGGACGGCAAAGAAGTGGTTCTCGGCAAAGCGACCCCGTAGCCTTTTCAGCCCAATTCGTGCATCCAGGGGAGAGGGATGCGGAAAGTGGCTCCATGTCCAGGGGACGGCAAAAATTTGCTTGCCAAAAGAGGCAGGGGTTGCTTTTGGGTCGGGGGGTACTGAACTTATGCCGCAGCCAAGTGGAGAACCTATTGTACTTTAGCTAGACCGTTGAGGCAGCCCACGTTCCTTTGCGGAAATCCGGTGAACCCATTGAACTTGACGAATGTCCCGCCGATTTTGGCAAGCAAATTTTTGCCGTCCCCTGGACAACAACGTAAGCTTTTGAATTATCGAGGCGAGGGTGAAGGGCAAGGCGGAAGAGAAAGGGTAAACGCTTGGGCGAAACGCTGCTGCCCCAGGTCATCATCAATGGAGTGACGCTGGGGACCAATTACGTCCTCATGGCCCTGGGATTCACCATGATCTTCGGGGTCCTGCGGATCGTAAACTTCGCGCATGGCGAGTTTTACATGCTGGGGGCTTTTTTCGTCCTCACCGCCATGGTGAAGTTCCACGTCGGTTATTTCCTTGCGGCGATCATCGCCGTCGTTTCGATCGGCCTCCTGGGATTCCTCGCCGAGGAGGTGATCTTCCGCAAATTTCGCGAAAAAGAGCTGGAAGGCATGATCGTGGCCCTCGGCCTCTCCGTCCTCATGCAGAACCTGGGGCTGGTCGCCTGGGGCCCCTACGATCTTTCCATCCCTCCCGTTTTTACCGGCGTTTTGAAGGTCGGCTCCATCTTCTACCCCCTGGAGCGCCTGATGGTGGTCGTGCTTTCGTTTCTCCTGATGGGCGGGTTTTACCTCTTTCTGAAGCGGACCACGCTCGGCCTGGCCATTCAGGCGATCGCCCAGGACACCGAGATCGCCCGGGTCCAGGGGATGCGGATCAACCGCCTGTATCCCCTGGCCTTCGCCATCGGGACGGGCCTCGCGGCGGCGGCGGGAGCGATCATCGGCCCCCTTTTTCAACTGAACCCCTGGATGGGGATCATGCCCCAGGTAAAAGCGTTCATCGTGGTGATTCTGGGGGGGATCGGGAGCATCCCCGGCGCCTTCCTGGGAGGGTTGATTCTGGGGGTGGCGGAGAGTTTCGTCAGCACGTACGCGAGCAAGGCCATGGCCGACATGCTGGGGTTCATCCTAGTGATCTGCCTCCTGCTCTTTCGGCCTTCCGGCCTGTTTGGCCATTCCCAGCTGAGCCGTTAGGGAAGGCTGCCGGAGCGCTTGGCTTCCGGTTCGAATGGAAGGACGAAAGGTGAATTCAAAACCGAAAAGTTACGCCGTCCTGGTTTTGGCGGCCTTTCTATTTTTCATCCCCGTTCTCTGGCCTGACGAGTTTTACCTCAACCTCATCATCAGCACCTACCTGCAAATTATCCTGGCCGTAAGCCTGAACATGATCATCAAAACCGGGAAACTGTCGATCGCCCACGCGGCGTTCATGGGGGTGGGGGATATACCTCCGCCCTCCTGGTCATGCGGCTGGGACTCCCGTACCTTCTGGCCCTGACCGCTTCGGGCCTGGTGGGCGCCTGCATCGCGATCCTGGTCGGGCGCCTCCTGCTTAAGCTGCAGGGCGTCTATTTCGTCCTGGTCACCTTTGCCTTCGGCGAAGTCGTCCGGCTCTTCTTCGTGAACCTCATCGAGCCCTTCGGCGGGCCCACCGGCATCACCAATATTCCCCCGCCGAAGATCACGTTTTTTCCCGGAGTGACGTTTACCTTCCTTTCCAAGGCTTCTTATTATTACCTGGTGCTGGTGGTGATGCTCATCACCCTGTTTCTCATCCGGAGAATTTACGCGTCCTCCATCGGCAAAGCCATGGACTGCACCCGCGAGACGGAGCATCTGGCCGAGTTCACCGGGATCAATACGTTCCAACAAAAGATGTTTGCCTTTGGGGCCGGGGGATTTTTTGCGGGCCTGGCCGGAAGCCTCTTCGCCCATTATTATCGCTACATTTCGCCGGAGTCGTTCACGTTCTGGGAGAGCGTCAATCTCATCGTGATCAACGTCGTGGGGGGGATGGGAGGAATTGCGGGGCCGATTCTGGGCTCCGTCTTTCTGGTACCCCTGCCGGAGCTTCTGAGGGGGTTCATTGAATATCAGAGGGTGCTGTACGGGCTTATCCTGATCCTCACGCTCTGGTTCATGCCCGCGGGAATGCTGGGGGTGTTGAATAAAATGGCCGACCGAAGAAAAGCCGCAGCATCTCGAAGAGGAGGAACTTCTTGACCCGCGTGCTCGAGGTGGAAAGTCTCTCCAAGCGGTTCGGGGGACTGATGGCGGTCAACCAGGTTACCTTCTCCGTCAACGAAGGAGAGATCCTGGGCACCATCGGCCCGAATGGCGCGGGGAAGACAACCCTGCTGAACCTGATCAGCAACATGTACTTTCCAAGCTCCGGAAAAATCCTGTACCGGGGAAAGGATATTACCGGCAGTGCGTCCCACAAGATCGCCCGGATGGGCCTGGTACGGACCTTTCAGTCCACCGTCTCCTACGGCGAATCGACCGTCTGGGAAAACATGATGCGGGCCCAACTGGGGCATCGCTTCCTGGGGCTTTGGCCCGAGTTTCTCGTCACCCGCTCGGTCCGGGAAGGAAAGAAGGCCCAGGAAGAAAAGGCCGAATCCCTGCTCCGGTTCCTCGGTCTCGATCCTCTTCGCGAGACCCAGGCCAGAGCGCTGCCGTACGGTCATCAGAAGCTTCTGGGCCTGGCCATGGCCCTCGCGGGGGACCCCCAACTGCTCATGCTGGACGAGCCGGCTGCGGGATTGAACCATGACGAACGCCTGCATCTCATGGCCGCGATCCAAAAGATCAACCAGAAGGGGGTCACGGTGATCCTGGTGGAGCATGACATGAAGGTCGTCATGGGCCTGTGCCACCGCGTCCTGGTCCTCAATTACGGACAAAGGATCGCCCTGGGAACTCCATCGGAGATCCAGCGGAATGAAGAGGTGATCAAAGCCTACCTTGGGGAGGACCTGGACCTTGCTTGAACTGGCCGGGGTGCGGGTCGATTACGGTCAAACACAGGCTCTCCGGGGGGTCACCCTCTCCGCGAAGGAGGGCTCGATCGTAGCCCTGGTGGGGCCCAACGCGGCCGGAAAGACCACCACCCTAAAGGCCATCACCGGCCTCAAACCGATCACCTCTGGCGAGATCTATCTCCGCGGGAAAAGGATCGATCATCTCGATACGGCGGAGATCGTTCGGAAGGGGATCGCCCTCAGCCCCGAGGGGCGGCGGGTTTTCCCGGACTTGACCGTGGCGGAGAACCTTCGCCTGGGGGCTTACCTGCGGACCGAAACCGAGAAGATCAGAAGAGACATGGAAGCGGTGTACGGGTATTTCCCCGTCCTGAAGACTAGGGCCAAGCAGGTCTCGGGGACCCTCAGCGGGGGGGAGCAGCAGATGCTGGCCATCGGGCGGGCCCTCATGGCGAGCCCTCAATTTCTTCTACTGGACGAGCCTTCTTTGGGACTGGCCCCCCTGGTGGTGAAGGGGATCGCCCTCATCATCAAACAGATCAACGGAGCCGGAGTATCGATCATCCTCGTGGAGCAGAACGCCCGGATGGCCCTGCGGCTGGCCGAGTACGCGTACGTGTTGGAGTCCGGCCAGGTCGCCCTGGAAGGGAAAGCGGAGGAGCTCCTGCAGAACGACTACGTTCGCAAAGCTTATCTGGGTGGATGATTCGAATGCGGAATTCGGAATGCGGAATAAAAAAAAGTAAGGCGCGAGAGCGCAAGGGGTTGAAATACGCCCTTGCGACGACTTGGGGGTTGAAAGCCCCAGCAGTAAACTCGGAGTGTCGAACTAAAGTCTTAAGCTACTAGCACTAAACACTGACACTGACACTGTTTTTCATGGAGGGCTGAACATGGAGAAGATCGGGTTTATCGGGCTGGGAGCCATGGGCGGACCGATGGCCAGAAATCTCATCAAGAAAGGGTTTGGCCTCACGGTGTTCGACATCGTGCCCGAGAGGATGGAAAGCCTTAAGGCCGCTGGCGTTGAAAAGGCCGGGTCGTGCAGGGAGGCGGCCGAGAAGTGCTCCGTGGTCATCACCATGTTGCCGGCTTCAGCCCATGTGAGGGAGGCCGTGCTCGGAAAGCAAGGAGTCGCCGAAGGGCTCCGTACGGGATCGGTTCTCATCGACATGAGCACGATCGATCCGATTACGACCCGGGAGGTTGCCTTGGCGCTGAGAGAAAAAGGGGCGGAGATGTTGGACGCTCCCGTCGCGCGGGGCGTTCCCGCGGCTGTCGCGGGTACGCTGGTCATCTACGCGGGCGGGAAAAAAGAGATTTTCGACCGGCACAAATCGATCCTCTCGGCCATGGGCACGGACATCTATCACGTGGGCGACATCGGAAACGGCGAGGTCGTCAAGATCGTGAACAACCTCATGGTGGCTGCCACAACCTGCGCGCTGGCCGAGGCGATGGTGCTGGGAGTGAAAGCCGGCGTTAACCCGGACATCCTTTTCGAAGCCCTCTCCAGCGGGTCGGGGAACAGTTTTGTCCTTCAGAACCATTACAAGAACGCCGTCATGAAAGGCAAATTCGAAGAAGGTGTCTTCCCTGTTGATTACATGCTCAAAGATCTGGATCTGGCCCTCTCCACCGGAAACAAACTCCGTGTCCCGTTGCACTTTGCGGCCCTGGCCGCTCAGCAGTATATCTCAGCAGGCGCGAGCGGGGAGAGCAAGAAGTATCATCCTGCGGTAATCCGGCCGTTGGAAAGGCTGGCGGGAGTAGAGGTGAGGAGTCGGAAAGGAAAGGCTGAAGGCTGAAGGATGAAGTCTGAAGAAAGCCAGACTCGTAGGGGAAGGGCCCCCCGGCCGCTGTAAGAAGGGCTCCGTCACGGCATGCCGTGATTGCCCCCGAATTGTTGCCTGCTTGCAAACGCGTGTCATCTGAAGCGGCTGAAAGAGAACCGTGAGGAAGGAGAAGAATTTGGTGCCCAAACCTTCGAAACATTCTCCAGAGGCAACGGAACAAGAGCTCTGCGCCCGTTTCGAGCGGACGATTCCGGACCGCGTGAACTCGGACCGGCACCTCGTCTGGCGAGGCAGAAATCTCACGACGGATTGCCTGGTGCAGATCGGCAGCATTCCTTTTCTCCTGCGAATCGAAGAGGGCAGAATTCTGGAGCTCCGGAAGAGGCTGGCCCCGCTCTCTTCATGGGCCTTCGCGGTGCGGGGTTCCGCCCGGGGCTGGGCGGCTCTCTGGCAGGACCCCCCTCCACCGGGATGGCACGATATCTTTGCCCTCACCAAACGAGGTGAGATGACCCTTGAAGGGAATATTCATCCTTTGATGGCGAACTTGCAGTATTTTAAAGACATTATCACTTTACCGAGAAAGGGAGATCGCCAATGAGAGCCGGGACTCTTGAACCGATCATCGGCCGTTACATGACGTTCTCCATCGTGGGAGAAGACTGCCGGATCTATTTCGAAGAGGCGGGGCAGGGAATCCCCCTCGTGTGTCTTCACACCGCAGGGGCGGACTCCCGGCAGTTCCGGCACCTCATGGCCGATGAGAGCGTGACCCGAAACTTCCGGGTAATCGCCTTCGACCTTCCGGGGCACGGGAAGTCATACCCTCCGGCCGGGTGGGAAAAGCGGGAGTACCGGCTGACAACGGAACTCTACGTGTCGAGCATCCGGAGCTTTTGCGCCGCGATGGGCTTGAAGCGCCCCGTCGCCATGGGGTGTTCGATCGGGGGCAGGATCATTCTTCAACTGGCCCACGCCCATGGGCCGGAGTTCCGGGCTCTGATCGGACTGGAATCCGCCGACTTCCAGCAGCCCTGGTACGACACCTCCTGGCTTCACCGGGGCGACGTGCATGGGGGCGAAGTCTGTGCGGCCCTGATCTCCGGGCTGATCGCGCCCCAGAGCCCCGAAGAGCACCGGCAGGAGACGCTGTGGCAGTACATGCAAAGCGGCCCGGGGATATTCAAGGGAGATTTGTATTTCTACCGGGTGGACGCGGACCTCCGGGGCAAGCTGGACGGAATCAACACCGGCATGTGCCCGCTTTACCTGCTGACCGGCGAATACGATTTCTCCTGCGCTCCGGAAGACACTCTTCGCACAGCAGCCGGGATCCCCGGAGTGAAGGTGACGATCATGAAAGAAGTGGGCCATTTTCCCATGAGCGAGAATCCCGCCCAATTTCGGAAATACATCCTCCCGGTGCTCGAAGAGATTCGGAGTCGAGAGCCAGCGTAGTTACCCAAAAAGTCTTGGTTACAAAAATCATTATCACGGGCTTAGAGGGTTTCCAGAAAGAAAAGCAGGAAAAACTTCAAAATCATTGATTATTGAAATAGAGAAGAATAACCTTACCTGGTAACATACAGTTAAGGTTTTTAGCCGATCAGAAGCCAAGCCATCGCAAATGGCCTGGCTTCGGCGCAAACGCTTTTCGAATAATCACGGGCTCCAGAAGAGGTGAAACGGGATGAATGGAAGGGTGATTTCAGTCGCCGTAATGGTTCTATTTCTCACCGGTTGTGCAACTGTGACGGGACAACCCGGAAAAACTTCCGGGATCTCGGCTCCGGTGATCACCGCATCTTTCGCTTCTAAGGCGTTGAGCCCGGGGGAGACGTGGAAGGTTTACCTCAAGGCTTTTGACCTGGATGGAGATATGAAGTATATCTTCGCCTCCGTAGATCAGCCGGGCATCGGCGGTTACCCTGCCACGAGGCTCAAAATCGCGGAGAGGAACGGCAGGGAGTTGAACGGGTTCATTTTCCTAACCACGGCGATTCCCGGGGGGTCTGGTTTTTTGAACTCCGTGATCATCACTCTCACCGTGGAGATCCGGGATAAAATCGGCTACACCAGCAAGCCGGCGGTCTTCCCCCTCACTTTCGGCCGGGACAGTCAGGAATCGCCGCCCCCCGGAGTATTCCAGGAAAATGACCTTGGACCCATCATGGTGACCCTGAAGGGAATATCACCACAAAAGGCGGACTAAGTTGATTCATCGAACAGGGGCGACCCGGCGGATCACTCTTACACTCCCTTCAGTTGTGCGATCCTTAGCCCTCGAGTCCTGACTTTCCTCCTTGACGGTCTTCTTTTTGCATTATACCATTCGATAACATGTATGTTTCCCTTCAGGTTTCAGGAGGTGGATGATGGCGGAGACGGGACTGAAGATCGGCACGAAGTTCGGCATGGAGTGGAGGGACAGCAAGACGGCGGAAGTTGGGGGGACGGAGCGGATTCGGAAGCTCAATCGATTGCTCCACTCCTTCCGGCCTTCCCTGGATCTTCACCGGACGCGCTGCTTCACCAGGGTTTACAAGGAAATGGAGGGGTGCAGCGAAAAGAGGAAGATGTATTTCGCCACCGCCGAAACGATCGCCACGCTCCCGGTGCAGATCTACGACCACGAAAGGATTCTCGGCTGGCAGGGAAAGAAGCCGCGAACCGAAAACATTTCCATCGAACAGCACGCCCACTGGATGGTGGACGAGCTGGATATGATCCCCACCCGGACCTATGACCCGTTCGAACTCACCGAAGACGAGAAGAAAGAGCTGCGGGAAGTTCATCTCCCTTTCTGGGCCCACAGGACTTGCGTCGCCAAGTGGGCCAAGCGGGTCCCCTTCCCGGAAAAAATGCAGGATAGCGGCATCGCCTACGTGGGCAACTATCTCCACAACGCCGGGTCCCATTTCATACCGGATTTCCCGGCCCTCTTTCAGGACGGCTTCAAGGGATGCCGGGAGAAGGTCGAAGGGCTCCTCAAGGGGCTTGATCCCAATGATCCCGGGTCCATCGACAAGAAAGATTTCTACGAGGGCCTCGCCGCCGTCCTGGATGCGATTCGGACCCTGGCGAACCGGTACGCCGAGGCAGCCGCCGAGAAAGCCCGGACTGAAAAAAATGAGGTCCGGAAAAAGGAACTGAAAGAAGCGGCCGAGATGGTAAGCAGGGTGCCGTGGAACCCCCCCGCCACCTTTTACGAGGGTCTCCAAACGGTGTGGTTTGTCCAGTTGCTCCTCAGCATTGACGGCACAGGCCCTTCCAACAGCATGGGCCGTTTCGACCAGTACATGGTTCCCCTGTACAAGTCGGATGTGGACGCGGGCCGTTTGAACGAAGAACTGGCCAGGGAGTTCCTCGAGGAATTTTACATCAAGCTGACGAACATCGTGGACGTGACCCCCACCCAGCTGGCGGCCAACGGCCGCGGGTATTTCCGATTCCAGCAGCTCGACGTGGGCGGGGTGGACCGCAAGGGGGCGGACGCGTCCAACAAGGTGAGTTACCTCGCTATCCAGGCCATGCGGGAAGTCCACACCACCTCCCCTTCGGTTGCCCTGCTGCTCCATCCCAAGACTCCCGACGACCTGCTGTATGAAGGGGTCATGCTTGCCGCCCAAGGGATGGGCCACCCGAGCTTCTTCAACTGCGAAACGCTCTGGCAGCAGCTGATGGGCCGTGCCTCAGGCCTCGACGGCCCGAGTAAATATACTTTCGACCAGATCCGGGAATACGGGGCCTACATCGGCTGCGTCGAACCCGGGGTCCAGGGGATGCAGTACGGGCACACGGACAGCGCCATGCTGAACATGGGCGCGGTGCTGAACCTCGCGCTGAACGACGGGGTAAAGCCGCCGGGCGCGCGGGGCTGGGGGGCCGGCCTGCAGTGCGGCCCGAGGACGGGCGATCCGCGGCAGTTCAAGACGTTCGTGGAGATGTTCCAGGCCTTCAAGGTCCAGCTGGCGTACGCGATCGCGGAATCCCACGCCAACATGATCGTCGCCGAGAAAATCCGCTCCGAGGAGCATTTCAAGCCGGTTTACACGATCCTGACAAAAGGGGCGGTTGGAAAAGGGCTGGACGTGGAGGAAGGGGGAGCGCCGGTGACGGTGGGTCCGGTCATGGCCGTTCTGGGCACGGCCGATGTGGCCAACTCCCTGTACAATATCAAGACCATGATCTATGAGAAAAAAGAGATCTCCATGGACGAGCTCCTGAAGGCCCTAGAGGCCGATTTCGAGGGCTACGAAGTCCTCCGGGAGAAGCTGAGAAACGCGCCCAAGTACGGGAACGACCTGGACGGGCCGGATTCCCTCGCCTGCGAGGTCCTGGATTTTTACGCTACGGAAACGAAGAAACACAAGACGTATCTGGGCCACTACATGGACCCGTCCATACAAATGGTTGCCGCAAACGTGAGCTTCGGGAAGAAGACCTGGGCTCTTCCCAACGGCAAAAAAGCCGGCGTTCCCCTGGCGGACACGATCTCCGCCGAGCAGCATACCGATAAGGAAGGGCCGACCGCGGCGATCAAGTCCTACGCCAAGCTGGACCACGCCGGGCAGACGAACGGGACGATTTTAAACATGTGGATTTCCAGGTCCGAACTGGTCGCTAAATAAACCCCCTCACCCCAACCCTCTCCCCCGCTTTCGGGGGAGAGGGGGAGGGTGAGGGGGCGAAGAAAGATCGAAAATCGACGGTTTCGGAAGGAGGAAGGTCATGGAAGCGAGCAGGAAATTCAAGGCGGAAAGTGATGAGAGCGATCTCCTGTACGACAAATTCAGCGATTTGCACTTCAAGCGCGAAGGGCTGAAGAAGTTCGCCAGCCTGATCCGCACGGCCCTGAACGATCTCGGCATCGCTCACATTCAGTTCAACTGCATAAACAAATCGGTCCTCATTGACGCCCAGAAACACCCCGAGAATTACCCCACGCTCATGGTGCGAGTGGCAGGCTACAGCGCCTATTTCTCCGACCTCGGGAAAGACATCCAGAACGACATCATTTCCCGTTCGGAGCATCGGCTCAATTGAGAAAGCCTTCAGCCCCAGCCTCTCGAAGGTGTGAAAAAATTGAGTTTCAATCGTCACCCCGGTGAAAACCGGGGTCCAGGAATTTTTAAAGGCTTGAATCCCGCCGGTGGCGGGACTGGATTCCGGCTTTCGCCGGAATGACGAGAAAAAGACGCAAACCGATTTTTTCACAACTTCCCCCGTAAAGAGGGCGAGGGGAATTTTAAAAAGCTCCCCGTCAAGGAGGGGAGGGAATTCTAAAAAGCATTCGCCGATGACGAAACTGCTGTCCAAAAAATTCCCGGGAGTCATCCCGCCTCTATGAAATCCGCCAGAGATTTTCGCGAGCCTTCCGGCCAACGGGGAATCATTTTCAACTTCACCAAATACATGCTGGAAGATGGACCGGGCATCCGCACGGTGATCTTTCTCAAGGGCTGTCCCCTCAGCTGCGTATGGTGCAGCAGCCCCCTTTGCCAGACGACGCAGGGAAGCGTAGTCTATCTCCCCTACAAGTGCGTCTCGTGTGAGGCGTGCCTGCGAGCCTGCCCGAACGAGGCCCTGTCCTTGGACGAAGAAGGAAAGATCGCGCGCAATTTTGAGAGGTGCACCCATTGCGGGGCCTGTACGAAGGTATGCCCGGTGGGCGCGCGGGAGATGCGAGGCACCGTCATGAGCGTGGAGGAGGTCCTGGAGAAGGTCGAGAAGGACCGGATCTTCTACCGGCGGGGAAGCGGAGGGGTCACGATCTCCGGGGGTGAAATCCTGATGCAGGCCGCCTTTGCGGAAAATATTTTACGGAGGTGCTGGGACCGGCTCATCCACACCGCGATCGAGACCTGCGCTTTCGGCCGCTGGGAAGACCTTCGAGGCATCCTGACGTACACGAACGTGGCGTTTATGGACATCAAGCACGCCGATCCTTCCATTCACAAAAAACTCACCGGCCGCTCTAATCGGCCCATATTGGAAAATATCCGGAACGCGGCTGCGTATTTCCTCGACTTGAAAAGAACCCTCATCCTCCGCCTCGCCGTCGTGCCGGGGATCAACGACACCCCCGAGAACCTTAGGGAGATCGCCGTTTTTCTGAAAGAGCTGCCTGGAGACTGGGAGTTGAACCTCCTCCCGTATCACAAGTACGGGACCTCGAAATATGACTGGCTGGGCATCAAATACAAACTCGCCGACGTGGAGCCCCCCTCCCGGGAACGGTTGCTGGAACTGGTTCGATATTTTGAGTCATTCGGGATCCTGTGCAGCCTGGGGGGCGGAGAGATCCGAAGCGTAACGGCCTAAAGAAAAATCTTACCGCAGAGCACGCAGAGACCGCAGAGGATCCTCCCCGTAGAACAACGAAACTGAGCAGCAAGTCCCAAAAGCTTTGTCCTGCAGGCGCAATGAGAGCGTGGAATGTACATGATTGAAATTCTCCGCGTCCTCTGCGCCCTCTGCGGTGAATATTGAATCACTTCGGCAGGGGATAGTCGAATATGAGGTGAGGAAGCATCAGCGGAATCACCGGGAATATGGCCATGATCGCGAGGTCGATGAGCATGATGATGATAAACGGGACCGTGGCCTTCACCGCCTCGTCGTAGCGTACCCCCGCGAGTTGGGTCGAGATGAAGAGGTTCAGGGCAACCGGGGGGATGATGCACCCGAGGCCCAGGTTGGTGCAGAAAAGAACCCCCCAGTACACGGTATCTACCCCGACCTTGGCCAGGAGCGGCATGAAGGAAGGGAGGAAGCCGAAGATCATGGCTGGGGGCTCCAGGATCATACCGAGGATAATGAAGACCAGGCTCACGACGAAGATCACCATCAGTTTGTCGGTGCTGATCGCGGTGACGAAATTCACCACGTGCTGGGCCACCAGATCCCGCGCCAGGACAAAGCCCAGGAAGGAGGAAGTGGAGGCCATGAACAACGTCATTCCGCTGATGTATCCCGCCTCCACCACGGCGCGGTACAACCGCTTGGGCTGGGCCTTCCCGTAAAAGAAGGACAGAATCAGCACGTACCCGACGAGAACGGAGCCGACCTCGGCCGGGGTGAAGATACCGCCCAGGATTCCCCCGACCACCAGGACCAGGGCGAACATCCCGGGAAGGGCTCTGAGGATCCTCGGAACGATCGTTTCCCGGGGGACGACCTCCCGGGGATAGTTGTGCCGCCGGGCGTGGACCAGCGCCACGAGCATGAAACTCCCGGCCAGCAGGAACGCCGGGAGGACCGTCGCCGCGGCCAGGCGGCTGACCGAGGTGTTGGTGGCGGAGGCGTACAGCAGGATGGTAATCGCCAGGGGGGCCATCATCCCGAGGGTCCCCGCCGTTCCCTGGAGGGCCGCGCAGAAGTCGGCCCGGTAGCCGCGCTGCTTCATCTGGGGGATCATCAGCGAGCCGATGGCCGCCGTGTCGGAGACGGCAGAGCCGGAGATGTCCCCGAAAAGGAAGCTCGCCACCACGTTGGCCGCCCCGAGCCCGCCCCGCAGGCGTCCCACCAGCACCTGGGCGAAATCCACGATGTACCGGGCGATCCCTGCCTCGTGCATCAACTTGCCCGAGAGCATGAGCAAAGGGATCGCCATCAACGCCAGGATACTGATCCCGTTGTAGATCTGGGTGGCCCCCACATCGAAGGGGACGTCCCCGACCGTCCCGATGTAGAACGTAGCCATGAAGCCCAGCGAAAGGGCCACCGGCACCCCGATCAGCATGGGCCCGAATAAGGCGGCGAGCAGGAGGGCGGCCCGCGGCAGGCCGGTCAAGGTCACGTATTGTCCGATGGGCAGGATCACGATGAAAAAGAACCCTCCCCCGATCAGCAGCTTGAGCCCGGCCGAGGACCCTGTTCCTGCGGCGACATTGCGGCGCACCCAGTGAAGGTCCATCATCAGGCAGGCCGCCGGGATCGCCACGAACGGGATCGTCAGCGGCCACCGGAGCGCATCGCTGTGCATTCCGGCAGCCAGCGGTAGAGTCTGGATGCCGGAGACTGTGAGCGAAAGGAGGTACCCAAGCGACAAACCTTCCGCCACGATCGTGGCGCGCCGGGCCCAGGGGGCCGAAAGCTTCCGTACCAGGAAATCCAGGTTTACATGCTTGTCATGAAGGTAGCCGGAGGCAATGGACAGGAAGGTGGCCCAGATGAATACCATGAGGCCGACTTCATCCGACCAGGCGAGGGAATCATTCAAAACGTAGCGGAAGAAGACGCCGACCAGCATGATGACGGCGAATGCGACGGTGGCCATGACGAAGGCGAAAGTGCAGCCCCGGTCGACGGCATCGCTCGCGGCCGTGACGGATCGGCACCAGGCGGACGGGGCGGCCGCGGGCGCAACCGGGAGGCCCCCCTCCTCCATCCCTTGCATTGCTCCTCCTAGAGCGGGTCGATACACAAAATTCCCGCGATGCCCTCACGGAATTCCGCAGGGGGGACATCGCGGCGGCTTTTCAGGTCGCTCGGAAATTCGGCAGCGAAGTCACCAAGCCCGGGGCGGCGCGGAGAGGCCGCCGCCCAAGGACCTGGTGAAGGTTGCCCGGTCGGGCACACAGGCTTGGCCGGGAGGGCTTGCTTAACGCGGGCTCAACTTGTACAGCTCGTTGGCGACGGCCAGGTCGATCTTCCCCTTGAAGGCGTCCGCGATTTCCTGCCAGACCTTCTCCCGGACGGAGACCCACTGGGCCATCTCATCCTTCGTCGGGTGATAGATGTTGACGCCGGCTTTCTGCAGTTCGGCGATCGAGGCCTTCACCTTGTCCCTCGCCCATTGCCCGGCTAATGGCTTGACCTGCGCCGCAGCGTCCAGGAGGGCTTTCTTCTGAGAGGGGGTCAGGGAATCAAACTTCTTCTGGTTGATGTAGATGGGGAGAAGGTTCATCCGGAACCCGATGGCCAGGTAATATTTGGTTACCTCGTACAGTTTTATGGACGCCGAGGGGGGCAGGGGGGTGGCGGCGTTGCCGTCGACCACTCCCTGCTGGAGCGCGGAGTAGACCTGCGCGTAAGGCACCGGGGTGGGGTTGGCGCCGTAGGCTTTCATTAAAGAGATCTCCACCGGGGTGCTGGAGGTGCGCACCTTCATCCCCTTCAGATCGGCAGGGACTTTTACCTGCTTGCTCCGGGTCTCCAGGTTCGTGCCGCTTACCTCGGCGTCATACGTGTGGCTCGTGATCACCAGGACCTTCACCCCCAGGTCTTTTTCGAACTGCGCCAGCGCCTTCTTCCCGGCGGGATGGTTCTCCAGGACGTCGATGTAGGTCCGGTCGTTCTTGAAGAGGAAAGGAAGGTCGAACTGAAGGTAGGCATCCGTGAAGGGGGCCAGGTTGGGGGTGGCGGTAAAGCCGATATCCACGCTCCCGGCCTTTACGGCCGTCGCCAATTGCTGTTCGATGCCCAGGGACTGGTAAAAGGGCTGGGCATTCAGCTCTCCGTTGCTCAGCTTGGTCGCCAGCTCGCACAGCTTTCCGATGGACAAGGCGGGCGCGGTCGTGCCTTCGGGGTCGGAAGCGCCGGCCCGGAGAATCAAAGGCGCAGCGTTGCCCGGCGAAGCTGCGAGGAACCCGATCGCCAGCACCAACGCAAAGTGATACCGCCTGCCATTTCTTAAAAGAAATCTTTCCCATTCGTCAGCCTCCTTAGTAATTTTTCTGAGGATTTCTTATCGGGCTTCCGCCAGGTCTACCAGAATCCCGGAGCCAAAACAGGCTTTTGTAGGGGCGGCCCCCGTGGCCGCCCGACAAGATGGGCAACCACAGGGAGGTTGCCCCGAAAAATTTTGCCGTTTTGCATTTATAGCGCCTAAGTACCCGCTTTTGGGGCGAATAGTACGAAAAAGAAACCTGACTGTCAAGGAAAAACATGGCCGCCCAGGGCGGAGCGAAGACCATTCGAGGCGGGAAATGGAAGCGCCATCGGACGCTAGAGCCTCCGCACTTTTCTCGTTTCCGGCGCGAAGAATGCAAAAAGCGTGCAGCTCACGGCGAAGATTCCGGCGGTCGTGAACAGGGCCGCTTCGGCCCCCGAATGGTCGGAGATCCAGCCCAGCAGGATCGGCCCGACGATGTATCCGGATTCTGAGACCATCCGGAAAGCGCTCATGGTGACTGCGTTCATGCCCGGGGGGGCCATGTCGGCGGCATAGGCTGCGGGAGCCGCGCCGCCGACCCCCCCGGCGATGCCCCAGAGTGCGAGGGAGGCAATGAACCAGCCCGGGGTGGGGGCGAGAGCCAGGGCGGCCATGGAAACCATGCTGAGCACATTGGAGGGGATAATGACCGGCTTTCGGCCGTACCGGTCCGCCATGACTCCGGCCAGGTAAACCATCCCGAGGTTGAAGAGGCTTACCAGGGTGAAACCGGTGCCGATCTGGCCCGGCCGCATGGCCAGCTTCACCGTCGCCAGCACCGGCACGATGGTGAAAATGGCGCCGGTCCTCGCGAAGAACTGGACGAAGCTGACGAGGCAAACCAGAATGAAGCCCACCCGGGTGAAAAGAATCCGGAGCTGGGCGAAAAGGGGGAGAGAAGCGCCGGCCCCGGCCTTACCCGCCGGAGATACGTGCTTTTCCCTGATCCCCCGGGTCTCCGGCACCTGGGTGAAGGCCACGAGACCGGCGACGACTCCCAGAACCGCGAAGGCCAGGAAAGGGGTGCTGAGACCGAAGTGCTCCGCCAGGAGACCGCCGGGAAGAGGCCCGAAACCCACGGCGAAGAGGAACACTCCCATGTAGATGCCCATGATTCGCCCGCGGTTAGCGGGAGTGGACAGGTCGGCCAGAGAGACCTGCCCGGCGGTGAGGACCATGGAAGACCCTGCCCCGGCAATGAAGCGGAAGAGGAGAAATTGTTCGTAGGTCGTAGAGAGCCCGCAGAGAAGATTTCCAACGGCGGTGACGATCTCCCCCAGGACGAGCGCCCATCTTCGGCCCAGGAGATCGCACAGCTGCCCGGTCGGCACGCTGACCAGGAAACGGGCCAGCCCGAACACCGCGATGCTCATGCCGATCGCCGTCTGGGAGACGCCGAATTTTCCGGCAAAGAGGGCAATCACCGGCACGATGGCCCCAAAGCCCAGCTGGGTCACGAAGATGACGGCGCACAGCCAAACCAGGGGCCGGTATTCCCGGTATCGCCCGCCCAGGTCTCTCAACGGCTTACCTTTCTGATTCGCTGAAGACTATGAAGGAATCGAAATCGGGGTAACGGTTTAGCTGTAGGAAAGCGCTCCAGAATTGCCAGGCAAATTCAGAAATCCCCCTCAATCCCCTGAAGCTGTGAAAAAATCAGCGGCCGGGAAATCAAAGGGCGTTACCATGTCCAGGGGACGGCAAAAATTTGCAGGCCAAAAGAGGCACTCGTTCCTTCTCAGCCCGCGGTGTCTGAACTTATGAAAAACTACAATGGAAAGGTAAAGTGCGACAAAGAAGTGACATTTATCAAACTTACGGCGAGAGATAAGTCTAGAGGAACTGGATGTCGACTTACTAAGCAGTTCACTATAATATTTACCAGGGTTTAGCTCGGGTTTGCCGGCGTTCCTTTGCGGAACTCAGGTAAACCCATTGGACCTCAGAAATCTCCCGCCGTTTTTGGCCTGCAAATTTTTGCCGTCCCCCGGACAACAAGACTGGTTTATTTGACTCACAGTTTAATTTTTTCACAGCTTCCCTTTTTTCAAAGGGGGAGCTGCATCTCCTCCCTTTGGAAAAGGGAGGTCGGGAGGGATTTCTGGGAACACTTTTCAAACCGCTAAATTGATGCAGAATGGGCAGGGAGCCTCCCTGGATTTCCAGAAGACGCCAGAATTTCGACTCAGCGGAAGGAGCTGCTTGGCTGTCAATCTGGAGTCCTGACCGGGCACAGCGAAAAACCGCTTGGAAGATAAGGCGGAAAGGCCTCAGAAGCGCGGCTCCTCCAGGTAAAGGTCAATGGGGTCGGAGTACACCAGCGTCTCGCTCCTGGAGAGCGTGCCGGAGGCGATTTCGGTAACCGTGCGATAGAGCCGCTCGCCGGCCTCTTCCGGGTTCTCCTTGCCCTCGATCACCGTGCCCGAGTAAAAATCGATATTCTCTCCCGCCATCGCATAGGTCTTCGGGTTCCCGGTGCACCAGAGGAACGGGACCACCGGGGAGGGACAACCCTCAAGCAGATTACGGCCGGTCAGGCCCCCGCCGCCCAGCTGGAACATGACCACATTCGCGCCGGAAGCAGCGTAACCGGAGAAAATGGAGAGGGACCCCATCCAGTTGTCCACAAAATACAATCCCTTCGCAGCCGGTTTTTCCGCGTATTTCAAAACTCCCCGGATCGGGGTCGTCCCGGCTTTGTGGATCGCTCCGAGGCTCTTCTCTTCGAGTGAGCTGAGCCCCCCTTTGATATTGGCCGGAACGGGATTTACCGTCCGAATATCCAGACCCGTGGCTTTGGCCAGGGACTCCCGGTAGGCGACGGCCTGCAGGATGGCCTCGGCCACTTCCGGGGTGGCGGCGCGCCGCGCCAGGGCGTGCTCGGCCCCGATGATCTCCGTGGTCTCACCGAAGAACGCGGTGCCCCCGGCTTTCACGATTTTATCGTACAGATACCCTACCGCCGGGTTGCCGGCGATCCCGGAAGTCGTGTCGGAATACCCGCACTTGACTCCGAGGCAGAGGTGCTCGTCGCCCGCTTCCACGCGCCGGAGGCGGGAGGCTTCGTAAACCATTGCCCGGGCCAGCTGGATCCCCCGGGTGATGGACCCGTAGACCCCGCCGTCTTTCCCCGGGTCGAGGACTTCCACCCGCTTGCCGGAGGCGGTGATCTCGTCCGCGAGACGCTCGGCCGTGAGCTCCGGGTATCCGCCGCCCGGGCTGGCCGCGTGCACGATCACCGAGGCCACATTCGGGTTTCTTCCCATCCCCACTAAAACCCGGGCGATGCGCTCCCGGTCATTTGCCGTACGGCCCGACCCATGATCCGCGGTCTGAATTCCCCGAGTACCGGAAACAAAGTCACAGACCGATTTGGCGATGATCCCCTGGGGGATGACCAGCACGTAATTCCGCGTTCCCACGGACCCATCCGGCCTGAGGTAGCCGAAAAAGCTCATCGTTTTCCCCTTTCTTCCAGGTCGCCCCGGGCCCGGGTGCCCTCCAGGTTGTGAATGTGCACGAGTGCGCCGCGGGCGATCGGCCGGCCCGCTTTCCCGATCGTGTCCCCGTATTTCCGGATGACTCCTCCGGGGGGAATCTCCTCCAGGGCGATTTTGAAGCCGAAAGGAATAGGCTCGAGGGCGGTAACCGCGCGTGCTTCGCCCCCGCCGGTGATCTCCAGCCGGTCCCCGGCCTGGACTTCCTCTATCACCGTCGCGACATTATCTTTGGGATGCATGACCAGCCCGCGCTTTGCGGCCATGGTGCCTCCTGATTGTGGGGTGCGTTCCCCGAACGCACCGGAAATTCAGGCCTGATCGGGGATCAGGCCCTACATTGGGGTTACGTTCCCCGAACGCACCGGGAATTCGGGGGCAAAATGTAGGGGCGGCCCTGCGTGACCGCCAGCAAGATTGCAACCATCAGACCATGGCATGATTGCGCCGACCATTTTACGCGGAAAGCGTTCTCATCCTCCCCCTAGCATTTCATAGACGTCCACTCGATCTCCATCTTTCAAAACTCTATTCCCCTCTGCCTTTTCCCCGTTCACCGCCACCATGCCGATCTGGTTTACTCTTTCGGTAAACACCGTCTCGGTCAGTTTTCGGAGGTCCATTCCGGCCGGGACGCGAAGCGGTATCGGTTCCCCCAGGGGAAAATGATCCTCGGTATCCACGGGGAAGAGAAAGGACCGAAAGACAATACCGATGGAATTTCTTTCGTCCGTTCCTTCGGGGAAAAGGTTCAGCGGTTTTGGAGATACTGGCCGGCCCATTCGATGTCCAGCTCCGTCAGGCGGCCGCGCGTCGGAACCCCGTCCTGGTCCCAACCGAGCATCTGGTAATAGAGGTCCTGGGCGTCCTTGAGCTTTTGAGGGTCGACGCCTACGCCGGCCAGGGTTCCCCGGGTCTGGGGGTCGATCATCCGTTTGGGCAGGGCATCATCCGCGCGGGTGAAGCCTTCCCGTGTGTTGAAGACCTTGGCCAGGGTGACGCCCCGTTCCGCGGTTTTCATGAGCCGCCAGTAGCTCATGGGCCATCCGGTTACGGCTTCGGTTGCTTCCAGGAGCTGCAGTTTCTTGAAAGGGACGAACTGGCAGTAACCCAGATGGTTGGGCACCTGGGCCAGCAATCCCACCTGGAAGACCATCCGCACCTTCCGGGCGCTCAGCTCCGTGCTGGGGATGGGTTCGGAATAATCGATTGCCGACCATTCCTCGAACCCAGGCCCTTTCTCCACCACCGGGTCGTGGACCCCGCTGCAGTGGTCGGCCCCGACCGGATGAACGCTGTAGTGGAGGCCCATGCCCGCTTTGGCGCGGCCGTCGTGCATGGGGAGTTCGAGGCCCTTCACCTGCACGGCCAGGTCGATGGCCCCGCGGCCGATCTTGCCGGCGGCGATCCGGCTTCCCTCGGCGAGCAGCTGCCCCGAACCCCTGGCGCCGGACCATTTTTTCCAGCATCTGCAGCATGGGGAGCGCGTTGCCGAACCGGAGTTCGATGCCTTCCGTGTCTTTCGAGGTGATGAGCCCCTTTTCGAAACATTCCATCGCGAAGGAGAGGGTGACCCCCGCGGAGATCGTGTCCACGCCGAAACGGTTGCAGATCTCGTGCGCCTTGCAGACCGCCCTCACATCCGACACCCCGCAGTTGGACCCGAAAGCGGCGATGGTCTCGTACTCCGGGCCGCCGTAAACCGTGTCCACGGCGAAATCTGGGTGGTCGATCCGGACCTTTTTCTTGCAGCGGATCGGACAGGCGTAACATCCTTCCATGCCGATCCCATATTCCGCCATGAGGGTTTGCGGCGTGATCTTCTTCACGTCGTCGAAACAGCCGTCCTTGAAGTTGAAACTGGGCAGGATCCCGGCGAGGCTGAAGCCCTCCATGACCTGCCCGGTTCCCGCTTTCCAGAAGGCGGTCATTTTTTTGAAATTCTGCCCCATCAATCGGGCCAGTTCACGCACGCGTTCCGGTTTCGCCATGGGAGGAAGAACGGAACCGCGGGCCGCGACGGCTTTCAGTTTTTTCGACCCCATTACCGCGCCGAGTCCCGTTCGCCCGGCCGCGTGGGTCAAATCGTTCATGATCGAGGCGAAACGGACGAGGTTCTCACCGGCGGGGCCGATCGCCGCGGTGCGGATCAGCGGGTCCTGAAGTTCGCTGCGGATCTCCTGCTGGGTTTCCTTCAGCTCTTTCCCCCACAGGCGGCCCGGCGTCGCGCAGCTCCGCTTTCCCGTCCTTGATCCAGAGGTAAACGGGGGAATTCGCGATGCCTTCGACGATGACCTCATCGAACCCTGCCTTCTTCAACTCGGCCCCGAAGAACCCGCCGGCCTCCGCCTCGCCAAACCCGCCGGTGAGCGGCGATTTCGCGCCCACGCTGTTCCTGCCCGATCCCGGCATCGGCATGCCGGTAATGGGCCCCGTGGCGAAGATGAGCTTGTTCTCCGGGCCGTAAGGGTCCACCCCTCCCGCCATCTCCCGCAGCAGCCTGGCGGCGATGAAACCCCGCCCGCCGAGGTAGCGCTTGTAAAAATCCTCGGGCGGCTCCTCGACCGTGATTTTCCCGTCGCTTAAATTCACCCGCAGAACGCGGCCGTTGTATCCAAACATGATTGTTCCTTTCGTGTTTTATTGCCCCGGAGGGAAAATTAAATTATTCGCAACCCACTTTCGCTTTTGAAGATGGTTCCTTAGTGGCCGTCATTCCGGTGAAAACCGGAATCCAGGACAAACAAAGAGTCGCTTTCTTTTGCCCTTTTCTAAAACAGGTAAAGCGATGCAGCGTCACTATGTTAACAGGGGAGGCCGACAAATTTCAAACTAATCTCGTCTCTATTCGCACATTTTTCCGGGGGAGAACAAATCCGGGCGCGCCCACGCGGCGGAAGCCTCTTCCCACGAAGCTGAAACTTCCTAGCGCACCAGAATCATCTGGTCGTCATTCTGAATTCCCAGCCCGTGCTTGACCGCGGTCTTGATCTGGGGGAGGTTCCAGGCTTCCATGACCAGGTGGTTGACGGCGGCGTAGTTCTGCAGAAGGCGGACTCCTTGCACGTCGAGGGCTACAGGGTCTCCGGAGGCCAGGATCACCCCCGGGTGGACCGCCAGCCCGATGGCCGGACCGCCGCTGACAAAAGAGACCCTCCCGTCCATGAGGATCAAGTCCGGCTTGACCGGGATGCTCATCTCCGCGGCCCGCTGGGAGACGAACTGATTGTTGTCCCCGTGAAGCAGCGTGCGGTCGGCGAGGTGGGTCATTCCTACGGTTAATTTCAGGCTCATGGAAATCCCGGCCAGGTAATGGGTCTTCATCGTGGGCAGATAAATGACCTTGTCAAAGGTTTCGAGGTCCTTGGGGTAGGCGATCAGGTCCAGGTATTCTCCCCCGATCGGCACGTCGATGAAAGAAGAGCGTTCGAAATCGAGAAGGGGAATTTTCATCTCGTCCATCTTCGCCGAAAGACCTGAGTTCTTAAAGACCTTCGCCGTGGGGGCCCAGGGACGCCCCGAGCTTTCCCCGACCGTGATCTTCGTGCAGCCGTGCTCCCGGAGCATGTCGATCACCGAGACAAGGAAATCCATGGACGTGGAAGCCGGGGGCGGATCATCGCTGTTGAAATTGGGTTTCAAAAGGACGCGATCCTGGGCCTTGATCGACTTCTCCAGCCCACCAATCAGATCCACTGCGCGGCGGAGATCGGCCTTAAGGTCCTTCCCGGCCAGAACGAAAGAGACCAGCGCCTTACCGTCCCGAATGTAAGGATTGGGGCGGCGGTGGCGAAGCTGCACCTTTCCCACGGTCTCCTTTTTGAAGAGCGGGGGGTAATCTTTCGACCGCATGGCGGCGGTGATCTTCTGGTACTCTTCCCGATGAAAGTTGACCATCTCCGGCTTGAACTTCGTCTCCATGATTCCTCCAATCGATAAATGATTAATTCTTTTGATATCAAAGCCTGCCCGAAATTGCAATGAGCGGCATTTCGGAGGTCACAAATTGTAGGGGCAATCGCGCCACGGCGTGATGGTTGCCCATCTTGATTCCTTGGCTTTGGAGAAAAGAGTGGGGATGATTCCCGAAAAGGCAAAGAGGGGCGGGGACGACTCGGGGACAAGTGGGCTTGAATCTTTCAGTTTATGCCCTCAGGTTATTTCTCCTCGCGGCTTACGCCGCAAGAACGGGACATTGGTTTCGAAACAACTTACCATGAAGGGCCTAGATATTCTGGAACCGCGCCAAATCACTTCCACAGCGCTTCATCCACGACTTCGAAACTTGCCGTGCTCTTCTCAAACTCTAAGGCGTCCTCTTCCTTCCAGGTCCCCGCAAGCATATCGAGGTCATGGTACTCGCTGCCTCTCCGTTTCTTGCTCAGCTTCAACACCTCCCTCAGGATTTTCAGTATGAACGCATTCATGCTCATCCCTTCTTTTTCTGCCGATTCTCTAAGCTTTTTGGCCATCGTCTCATCAATCCCTCTGAGCGTCATGCTTGCCATATTTACCTCCCCGCAGGAAGCAGCAATAAGCCTTCCACATGATGAAAGTGCTCGTCCTTGGAAGCGAGCCATAGCCCATGCTGCATTGCCGAAGCGGCAACCCACATGTCATTGGTTGGGATGGGTATCCCTTTTTTCTTTAAATCGCAGAAGACATTTGCGTAATACTCAGCCGTATCGTCGTCGATCGGAAAGATCTGCACCCGGGGAGAGTCAAGAAACAAATTCAATTCCTTCCTGTTCACCTCTTCTTTACTGCCGCCTTTAAACCCTGAAAGCAACTCTCCCAGGACAGTTGCATTGATGCCGATAGTCTCGCACTGCCGGATTAAGCGGACAACCGCCGGCTCATTTCTCTTAAAATCGACATAAGCATTGGTATCCAAGAGAATTCTTTTCATACCAGGTCTCCGCCGAATCGTAACTAAATGATATCATAATTTGATATCATTATGCAACCCAACAAATGATCCCATGGGAAAAAAGAAGCTGCCAGGCTTCTGCAGGTTTTAAGGTGCTTAATGCCCCAGAAGACAAGGAAGACCACGAGAAGGGTGCGCAATAAAAGACTTGGGCGGTTTCTGACCGAGTATCCGGCAAATTTGTGAAACAACCCGTTTCACAATTGAAAAATCGGGAAAGGGGAATTTGTGCAATGACCTCTTGCACAATTATGAAGCCCAGGAATATGGATCGTGCACCAGCCGCTCCACAAAGCGGAAATTCGGCCAAGCCATTTATAGCTTGATCGGGTAAACTTCTTTCAGCCTTCCAAAACTGATGATTTGCGACCTCAAAAAAGCCGTTTTACAGGCCGAAACTGCCGGTTTTGTCGGTCTTTTTGTGCAAATTCCGATACTTGGCTAGGTCCGACCCGATCCACGACCCGTTACCTCTTCCAAGATGCCCCGGTACCGACTCGCGGCTTAAATGACTTGAGCATGGGCCCTTATGTAACGAGCCAGATGAAAGGCAGCCAAGTGCAAATCGCTCTCCCTCATTTGGATAGGCTCGTGTTGGATGAATGAGGGTAATGCTTTAGGGTTCAGAACCCAGACCGAAGATCCCTTCGGGAACGGCTCCACGAACCATCCGGGAAACAACACAACGGGCCTTACAGGAAACTCCTTGCCGGTGCCGGCGCGAAGCATTTCGGCAAGCCATCTTGCGTTCCCCTGGACTTGAGCAACCGGGTCACGTTCTGGCTTTAACCCGTTGACCAGAAGTGTCTTTCCGTCAAACGTCACAGATGGTGATCCTTTCATAGGTTTGCTGCGCGTCTTGGTTTCCACGACGAAGACGCCGCGAGTCGATAGGACAACGTGGTCGAGGTTGAAGCCGTCAGCCAACAGATCATGGAAGACGATAGCGCCTTGCTTTTTTACCGTGTCGAGTTGTTCGGCGACCGCCCTTTCGCCGTCCCGGCCTAACCTCAGCCGCTTCATCTCTTTCGCGCTCTGCCAGAACCGAACGGCACAGTAGGCAAACACCGGGGCTGCCACGATCGACATGAGCCATGGATTGATCCGAGACTGACTGAACGCCTGTATCCAAGCAAACATGGCGAGAAGAAAGAAACACAGTGCAAACAGGGCGTAATTCATCACCTTCTCTTTGAAAAGGCGATCCATTTGCTCGTCGATAGACTGCCCCGGAAGCCTCAAAAGAGGTTCTTTTAGTGGTGACTTCGAAATCCTCTTCTTCATTAATGTATCCCTTTATGCTTTATGACCCCACCGTCGGAGGATTCAGACCGTAATTGGACGAGCAAAGCTTCCCGCGTTGCTTTGCGCCCACACATATTGATAAACCTGCTGGGCAGCGGCTTGCTTTTCCGTTTCCGAAAAAGGCGGGGTGGGCAGAACCTGGAAGAGATGGTCGAGGATGAAGACCTTCACCTCCGCTTGCGTTTGCTCCTTCTCCGTCCAGCGCTCCAAGGGGGCGATGAGCTTGCGCACGGAATCCAGCAGGCTCTTGCTCGCCTGCTTCACGCGTTCCCGGTCGGCTTTGCTGAGGTTCTCTTTCTTCAGCAGGTCGAAGAGCGCGAGTTCGTCCTCGCTCAAGCCTTCCTCGACCGCGCGCCGCTGCTCGGCGTCCAGGCTGTTGGCCAGGTCAACGAGTTTGGCGAAAGTTTCTTCGATGGTCACGCGGTCTTTTTCGCGGTTGTAGTCGGCGACGATCTCCGAGTACCTCTTGTAGTAATCCATCCGCTGGGGGTTGCGCTGGAGCATCAGGGCCAGCTTATCCTCCACCAACTGCCGGATGTCCTGGAGCGCCGTCGCCTTCCGCTTTACCTTCTTCGCAAACTCGTCGCGAAGTTTCTCAAGGTCGATCTGGCTCAGGTCGTAAAGTGCGTCCATCTCTGATCTTCCCCGCGTTCCTGCTGCGTCTGGATTGCTTCGTTCACGATCCGATGCAATTCCTTGAGCAGCTCCGTGACATCCGCCGTATCGCGGCGTTCCTCCAGCTTCTTGTAGATTGCCTCGATGTTGTCGTGACGTTCGGCGTAGGTAAAGGCCGCCGGTTCCATGATCAGGGCCTTGAATCGGATAAAGACCTGCCGGGCCAGAATCTCGAAGCGGCGTTTGGATTCGTCGGAAGTGTAAACGGCATCCACCGCATCGGCGATGGCCTGAATGCGGGGAAACCCTTTGGCCCCAAGCAGGCGGTCCGGATCGAAGCCCAGGCTCCGCAGGTGCGCCTCCGTCTCCTCGATCGCCGACAGCAGGGCCTTGACCCGTTCTTCGATCGGGGCAACGATCTCCTCTCCCCCTCCGCCCTCCTCATCGCCGAGGGCATATTGCGCGAGCGCCTCCCGCAGGCTCTTGAGCATGCCGTTGTAATCCACGATCAGGCCGAAATCCTTGCCGGGATAAACGCGGTTGGCGCGGGCGATGGCCTGCATGAGGGTGTGGGCCTTCATCGGCTTGTCAATGTAAAGGGTGGAGAGGCACTCCACGTCGAAGCCGGTCAGCCACATGGCGCAGACGATGGCCACCCGGAAGGGATGGTCCGGGTTCTTGAAGGCCGATCTCCACATCCACCCGCTTGTCGTCCGCACTTCAAATCCCTGCTTCATCCGGGCGCGATGCGGGATGATGTCGAAGCCCCACTTCTTGAAATCCGCGACCTCGTTCTGGGCTTCGCTGATGATGATCTCGATGATCGTCTCTTCCATCCACTTCGCCTGGCCCTCAAGCCATTGCCGCTTCTCGTCCGATCCCGCTCGGTCCTTCGCCGCTTCCGCGCGATCAGCCTTACTGTCAGCTTCGCCCGCCAGCGCGGCATGATTCGCTGGTACATCCGGGCGCAGGTGATCTTGTCGATGCAGACGAGCATGGACTTGCCGGATTCCCAGCGGGTGGCGCAGTGCTCCACGAAATCGGCGGCGATCTTGTCCAGCCGGTCATCGGCGGTGATGACTTCGTAATCCTGGCCGAGCAGCTTCTCCAGCAGGGCCTCCTTGTCCGGGTCGAGGTCGGCCCTGGCGATGGCGTCGGCGATGCGGTCGTTGAGGTCGAGCCGGGCGATGCCGAGCTTCTCGCCGCGGTTCTCGTAGACCAGCTTCACCGTCGCTCCGTCTTCCTCGGAGCGTTTGAAGTCGTAGCGCGAGACGTAGCTGCCGAAGATGCGCTTGGTCAGGTGGTCGTGCTTGAACAGCGGCGTGCCGGTGAAGCCGATGAACGCGGCGTTCGGCAGCGCCAGCCGCATGTTGCGGGCGAGCTTGCCGGCCTGGGTGCGGTGGGCTTCGTCGGAAATGACGATGATGTCGTCCCGCGTGCTGTAGGGCTCGCTGGGATTCACGTCCTGGTTGAACTTGTGGATCAGGCTGAAGATGTAGCGGTGGTTCTCCTTCAGGAGTTCGTTCCAGTTCTTCGCCTGAGCTGGCCCGCGGCGTCTTTTCATCGGCCACGCCGCAGCCGACGAACGTCCGGTAGATCTGGCTGTCCAGGTCGTTGCGGTCGGTCATCAGCAGGAAGGTGAACTTGGCCGAAATCTGCCGCCGCACCTTCTCGGCGAAGAACGCCATCGAATACGACTTGCCGCTGCCCTGGGTGTGCCAGAAGACGCCGAGCTTGCCAAGATCGGGATGCGCGGATTCCACCAGGGGCAGCAGCTTCTTGTCCTTCTCGTCCTCGATCGCGCCGGCGACACGGGCAGCAGGTCGCGCATCCACGGCCTCTTCCTTCGGCAGCTCGATCACGCGATAGGCCAGCCGCTTCTCCGGCGGAAACTCTTTCTTCAGTTCCTCCTGGCGCCAGACCGAAGCCACCGCGTTGTTGACGCCCAGCACCTGATGATTGCGCGCCAGCGATCTTGCGCGTCGCCCCCGGCTTGCTGTCATCGAACAGGATGAAGTTCTCCACGAGGTCGAGCAGCCGGTCGTGGGCGAGCATGCCGTCGAGCAGCACCTCGGCCTCCACGCTCCCCTTGTCCCGTTCGTCCTGCCGCTTCCACTCGGCGAAATGCTCCCACTGGCTGGTGATCGAGCCGTAGCGGGCGCGATGGCCGTTGCTGACGATGAGGAAGGCGTTGTGGTGAAAGGCGTGGGCGATGACGTTCTCGTCCAGGTAATCGCGCAGGTTGCCGTCGAAGCCGGCGCGGATGTTCTTGTAGACCGCCTTCAGCTCGATGAAGACCAGCGGCAGGCCGTTGACGAAGCAGACCAGATCGGCCCGGCGGTTGTAGCTGGGCGCGCGCAGGCCGGTGATCTTCAGTTCGCGCACGGCAAGGAAGCGGTTGTTCGGCTGCCCATCCGGCCCTGTGCCGTTCTGGAAATCGATCACCCGCGCCTGCGCATGGCGAAGCTGGCCCTGGGCGTCGCGGTAGCTCACCGGCACGCCGTCGCGGATATATCTGTAGAACTCCTGGTTGTGCTGGAACAGCGATCGGGAGAAATCAACCCGAGTGAGCTTCTGCACCGCCTCGGCGACGGCTTCCGCCGGCAACTGCGGGTTGAGCCGCTCCAACGCCGCGCGCAGGTCGCGCGTCAGCACCACCTCGCGCGTGTCCGCCCGGCCCAGCGTGCCGTCCGGCCCGAAGGTTTCGTCGTTCCAGGCATAGACGCTCTCCCAGCCCAGAGCACTTCTCCAGATGCTCGGCGAAGGTCGCCTGGACGAGCCGGTCTTCGCTGTTGATGTCGGTGTAGGCCATGCGTCAGGCTTTCCTTCACACCTCGATCTCGCCGCTCATCAGCCGCGGCAGCAGCAGGTCGCGGGCGGCCGGAGTTTCTGGTTTTGAAGCTGCAAGACTTCTCGCTGGTCAACCAACGGCTCGATAATTCGTGAAAGTCACGCTGAAGAAGCGATGGGGGGACAAGAATATCTGCGCCTGCGAGAACCTTGCGTTCGCATTTGCGTTGAGCCGCGCCGACCGATGCGTGACTTGACGTAGGCCTTGTAGAGTATCCGATTCGACGAAAACTCCGACGCATCAAATTGTCCACTTCAGGCTTCAGTCGCAGACGCAACCAAGTAGGACGCGAACACCGCATCGGGGTGCCGTTTGTGCAGCCGTTTGGCGTAGCCGACCGTTGCGCCTGTGCGGGCGATCACAATGTCTCCTTCACGGAGTCGGAATTGCTCCAATCTCTCTTCCTTAATCGAGCAATGCGGTGACAGCGGACCAGTCAATGACAGCAGGTACGATATCGGTGATGCGAAGAAACTTCGGCCCAATCCCTTCCTGTTCAGCGCTCGCCGTGTAACCGTAGTCAATGGATTCACACAGTGTCGGCCAGCGGTTTTCGCTCCCACCCCTCCGGCACGCCGTTGGCGATGCGGGTGTGCTCGTGGCCGGGGAAGCGGAGGCGGACGAACCATTCCCGGTAAAGCAGCCGCGCCGCCTCCTCCAACAACGCCATCCGCCGCCGGTTGTTCTCGATCAGGTCGTCGTAGGCAGAGATCAATTCGGCAACGCGGGCTTGCTCATTCAAAGACGGGAGGGGCATCTCAATGCGCTTTATATCCCGAATTGGCAGCTGTGGTTGTGCGACGCCACTTCGCAGTGAGTTCACCTGGCCGTGAAAGCTGGGTGATCGCAGATAATGATAGAGAAACTGGGGTGATAAATGGCTCTGGTCACATCGAAATATAACCATGCCCGAATTGATTCTCATATGATCGAACGAAATGTTCTCATTGTAATGGGCGACGTTTCCAATCGTCCCTCTCGTCGTCATCACTATGTCTCCGCGCGTTAGTTTCCCTTTCCGCAGCTCGTCATCCTTTGTCTCATTTATAAATTGCAAACTGTCAAAATTGAACCCCGAAACCGTAACATTGCTGGTATTCAGGAAGACACAGAAGCCTGCATCCATGAAGTCTGTTTGCTTCGGATAATTCTTCCCTCAATCGCCGTCTATTATTTGAACTGGAGCATTTGAAAATGTTGTGAGTTTCCACCCTTCCTTCATGTGCCCAGCTCCTCGAAATTCTTCTGAATCTTCCTTACCGACTGGGTAGGTTCCAGCTCCTAATCCCCCCGCTCAACGCGGCAGTCGCAAATCATTTGGGAAAGCTTGCGGTTCACAGCCTACCCGCCAGCAGGTTGATATTTTCCTCTGATTTCTAGAGCCACCGGATGGAGTTTTTATATCGGCCCTTCCCGCATCAATTCGGCCTCGATCTCCTCCACTGTCGGCAGGCTGCCTTTGAATTCGTCGGGAAGTCACCAGGTTCTTTGTGCAGCAAGCTGCTGCATAAACGGGCCGTCCGGGGTACGCAACTGCCATGCCAGCATATAGCCATAAGGTCGTCCGATAGCGATTGTGAAACAGGCTGTTTCACTTTTCCCACATCCGCATACTCACGATCGTAGTTGTTCTGATCGCCAAGGAAATCACGGGCCAAGGATTTGTGCAACGGGCGTTGCACAATTGTCCTAGCTGACCACGCCGTCGCCATGTTCATTCCCCATCCTCCAGCAGCTTGGCGATTTCCTCAGGACCTGGCAACTGCCCCTTGAGTTCTTTGGGCAGGCGCTTCAGGATTCGGTAGGTCGCCACCCCAATAGGTTTGGTCGCATTAAAAAGGGCATACTCGACGATGGTTCGGCGCTTCTCCTTGCACAGGATGATGCCGATGGAGGGGTTCTCGCCCTTCTCCCTCACCTGGCGGTCGAGCGCGGTCAGATAGAACTGCATCTTGCCGACGAACTCCGGCTGGAACTCACCCACCTTGAGTTCAATGGCGACAAGGCACCGCAGACGCCGATGGAAAAGCAAAAGGTCGATGAAGAACTCCCGGCCGTCCACTTCCATCCGGAACTGGCTGCCGACGAAGGCGAAAAGCCCACCCATGGCGCGAAGGAAGTGTTCGATGCGGCCCACGAGTGCGCGCTCCAGCTCGCGTTCGGCATGCTCCTCGCCGAGTTCAAGAAAGTCGAAGGTGTACTCATCCTTGATGGCCAGTTTTGCCTGCGCGCGCAGTTTTGGCGTCAAAGTCTTATCGAAGTTGGTTTGGCCGAGCAGGGTTTTCTCGTAGCTCTGGTTTTCGATCTGATGGATAAGGACATTCTTAGTCCAGCCGAACTTTGCGGTCATGCGGAGGTAAAACTCGCGCTCCAGCGGCTCTTTGCAGCGTTGAAGGATTACGAGGTTTTGGGTCCATCCGACTATTGCAGCCAATGGTTGCAATTTTGGCTTGTCGCGATAGGCGGTAAAGAACTCGCTCATGTTGAAGAGATTGCGCCAGGAGAAGCCGATAATGCTTGGAAACTCTGCTTGTAAATCCGCGGCCAGGCGTTTGACCACTGCAGTGCCGTGGGCTCCGGCAGCCTGACGTTCGGTGGTCATCCGCCCGATATCCCAGTAAAGAGCGACCAACTCCTTGTTGACCGCCTTGAGAGCGTCATACTGGGCGGCGCGGACACGCTCCTTCACTTCAGCCAGAAGAGCTGCGTAATCGTCAGGAATTAGTTGCTTCGCCTTGCTCATATCCCCAGCTCCTCGAAGTTCTTCTGAATCTTCACCGCCAGTTCCGCCGCCTCCTTGTTGAGGTCGGCCAGTTCGACGTGGATATCCCGCAGCGCCTGCTCGAAATCGAAATCCTCATCCACTTCCGCTGGGGCGACACCGACGTAGCGTCCGGGAGTGAGGCTCCAGTCGGCGGCCTTAATTTCGGCGCGGGTGACGACTCTGCAGAGGCCGGGAACAGGCACGAGCTTCGCGTCAGGAAAGCGGGAAAGGAGCCAATGGGCCTGGCGGTGGAAGTAGGCCGTGGTTTTGAGCTGTTCGACGGCGTCCTTGCGTTTGGCGTCCAGCTCCTTCTCCAGCCGGCCGATGGCCCGGCCGTCCCAGGCGTCATGGCCGCGCGCCCCGGCGTCTTTCTCGGCAGTATCAACCAGGCGTGTGGCAAGCTTATAGACCAGGTCGATGTCCTTAATGAGGTCGCGGCACGCCTCGGCTAAGCGCAGTCCAACTCTCCAAGCAGTCTTTTTCTGAACGAGGAGTTTCTTTTCGCATGACCTCTTCCAATCCTTGGCGATGCGGGCCGTCCATTTCTCCAACGCCTGGAAGCAGGCCCTGGCCGCGTCGTCGCGCTCTTTGACCAGATCTCGGAGGGGGGAGTCCTTGGGAAGAGTTTTGAGGAACGGCGCAGTGGCGGACGAGAGCGCCTCGTAGGCTTTCCGGAACGCCCCGGCCTGCCCCGAGATGGCGGCCGCCTCGGTGATCGTGCGCGTAAGATAATCCTGCACAAGCGCGAGGAAGCGGTCGGACTGGCCGCGGTAGAGCCAGACGATGGCGGTGAGGTTCTGGAGCTGCTCGGGGGAAAAGTCATAGATTTTCCGAGTCACTTTTCGGTAGATGTTTCTGGCATCGATCATGAGGACATGATCTTTATGATTCATAGGCTCGGGAAATCCACCCTCACCCCAGCCCTCTCCCAGAGGAAGAGGGAGTTTAGGCTCGGGAAATCCACCCTCACCCCGGCCCTCTCCCAGAGGGAGAGGGAGTTTGGTAGCGAGTTCTTCAAGTGTTGTTTCTGGGTTGCCCAGCAAATCTTCGTTTTTGATTCGGATGACCCGGATGCCTTGCGACTCGAGATATGCGTCGCGCTTCGCGTCTTTCTTGATCCGTGTTTCGTGGACTGGGCCATCCAGCTCAATCGCGGTTCCAGCTTCATGGCAGTAGAAATCCAGGATATAGTCACCCATCTGATGTTGGCGGCGGAATTTCAGGCCCAAGAACCGCTTATCCCGCACAAGTTGCCAAAACAGCTCCTCTGCCGGAGTCTCCTTCTGGCGCAACTCTCGCGCACGCTCGACCAGACCACTAAATTCGTACCCGCCCCGATAGTGCGTCTTTTTTCCCCCCTCTCTCCCTGGGAGAGGGGCCGGGGGTGAGGGTGGAACGGGTTTGCCCTTATCGAAGTGCCACAGTTCGCACGGCACGGTGCGGGTGTAGAAGAAGTTCGAGCGGATGGAGATCATCACGTCCACGTCGCCCGTTTCGACGAGCTTGCGGCGCACCTCCGCCTCGCCGTGCCCGGCGCTGCTGGCCTGCGAGGACATGACGAAGCCGGCGCGGCCCTTTGGCCCAAGGTAGCTGTCGAAAAAGGAAATCCAGAGGTAGTTACCGTTGGAGACCTTCTTGGCCTTGTTCACGCCCGGCAGGCCGAACGGCAGGCGCCGGTCGTCCTTCACCTTCTCGGCATCGACCATGTCCACATTGAACGGCGGATTGGCCATGACGAAGTCGCACTTGCCGAACAGGGTGTGGACGTCTTCGTAGAAGGTGTTGGCCTCGCGGATGTCGCCCTCCAGACCGTGGACGGCAAGGTTCATCTTGGCCAGCCGGATCGTCGTGGCGGTCTTTTCCTGGCCGAAGAAGGTGACCCGATGGGCGGTATCCGCGCCAAGCCGCTCGATGAAGTGGCTGGACTGGACGAACATGCCGCCGGACCCGCAGGCGGGATCGAAGACGATGCCGTGCTCGGGTTCGATGACGTTGACGATGGTCTGGACGAGCGACGGCGGGGTGAAGAACTCGCCGTTGTCCTGCGCGCCCTGCATGGCGAACTTCATGAGGAAGTATTCGTAGATGCGCCCGAAGACATCGCCGCTGGCGGTGCGGAGCACTTCGCTGTCGAAGATGCGGAGGATCTCTTCGAGGAGGTTGCTCTCGAACTTGTCATAGTCCTTGGGAAGCTGGCCCCGCAGCGGCTCGAAGTCGCGCTCGATGGCGTTCATCGCCTCGACGAGGGCGGCGCCGAGGTTGGTCCCTTTGGGCAGCTTGAGCAGCTCGTCGAAGCGGGCCTCTTTTGGCAGCATCAGCGCCCGGCGTTTCAGGAAGTCTTGCTTGACCAACGGCCGCTTCGGCATCTTGCCGGCCGCTTGTTCGTCGGCGATCTGCCGGCGGGCGGCGTCATAGCGATTGGTGGCGTGGCGCAGGAAGATGATGCCGAGGACCGGCATGAAGTATTCGCCGGAGGTCAGCTTGGAATTCGCCCGGAGCTGGTCGGCGGCAGCCCAGAGGCGGTCTTCGAGTTGTTCGATGTCCTGAAGCTGATTTTGGGTCATTCGACAATCCCTGAGAAACTGATCACCCCGCGCTCTTATTCCTCAACTTTGGACTGGCAATCTGAATTCGATCCAGGGAAAAATTTCTAGGGAGAAATTATGAAATTGCCGCATAGTAACAAAAAAATCGAAACAGGACAATAAATACTATGAGAGTGAGGAGTGAGGGAACAAATACCGTGAGATGTGAGTAGTAAGCGGGTGAGAAATGGACGCCGGAAAACGGGGAGTTCTTCGGAATAGGAGATAAGAACAAATTACGTATGCTATTTCGTCTTCCCGCTGGCCTTCAGGTAGGCTTTTATGAAGAGGTCCGTCAGCTCGTTTATCACGTCCCGAATCTCCGAAGGATTTCTGAAGCTAACTACGCTGACGGAACTCTTAGCCCAGGTGGCAGAATAAAAGGATTTGTCCGAACTTTCCGAATGACACTCCAGCCGGACCTTCTGCTTGAGCGAAATCTCCACGTTGAACGGCAGCACGTCCCTTCTCGTCGGCGGTTTATAGGAGGTCAGCTTGATGTAGAGGTAAGGCTTGCGCAGGGGCTGGATCTTTTCGTTCTCTTCCTTGGTAAGGACCCGTATGCCCGCATTGCGGAGCTTGGATTCCACGTCGCTTTGCACCTGGATGACGGTGATGAAATCCTCCGCCTCGGGTTTGAATTCCTCCACCAGCACCTCGATGCCTTCGAGGCCCTTGAGGGTATCCAAGCGACTGAAGGGGAACGAAGGACTGGCAAGGCAGAAAGAGATCAGGAGAGTGAGAATCATTACAGCGATTCGCCTTCCTGCTATCGAGGCGCCCTTTTTCCGCATGGCCCCCTCACCCTCCCCTCTCCCCCGAAGGCGGTGGAGAGGGAAAATTTTGGAATTTGTCTGATCCATCATTGGATCTCACTCTGTTTCATCGAAGGGCTACGGCTCATTGTTCGCCGCACTTCAAAATAATGCTGTTCGGAAGAATTCTTTGGCCCCGATTACAGTCTTCTTTTTTTTCGACAACCTTGTAGCGGATCCCGAATTCATCAAACCGCAGCATACTGCCTGAACGGAAGTGTCCAAAATAGAAATGGAGCGGAGTTTCCTCCGATGCCGTCGCAAAGCCTTTCAGTCTTTCGTGGTAAAGCTTTGTAATTTTTGCATTATACGGGTAATAGGCGCCGGCGATCAAGATATTATTTGCGAGTAAAGTGAGGAGGAGAAGATGGCCGGCGAAACGCAGAAATTTGCCTTTCAACGAATAGGCGAGCAACAGGGCGAAGATCGGGAACAGCCACATTTGAGGAATGAACCGCGCGAGGGAGGAGGCCGGGTTAATGAGAGAACTCGCGAATAAGATCCCCGAAGAGAACAGGCCGAGGACGATCGGGGACCGTTCCGCGGGTTCGGGTGAAGCCCGGCCATCGGCGCTCTTTCCGTGCGCCATGCTGAATGGAAAGAAAGACAAGCGCCACACAGCGACCGTGAAGATCAGGAAAGAGATCAGAACAGCCCCTCCGAACAACGGGCCGAACCCGCCCTGTTTCGCGTTGGTGTCGGTGAAGGCCTTCAGTTCATCCGGGGAAACGGTGAAGGGGATCTTCAGGTAGGCCCTCTTCTCGTTCCCCCTCACGTTGTCGGATTTCGCAAAAATCGAAAAGAACAGGAGAGAAAGCGAATTTCTCCCCTGGAAGTTCGCCGGGAACTGTGGATTCGTATAATCCGAGCGGTCCGTTCCAAGGGCCGGGTAAAAAGGGTTTCCCTTCTGAAGGGTGTTGGTCACGTAAGGGCTGAATCCAAATACCAGGAGGCCCAGGAGCAGGCCGGCCGCGGCGGTCCCGAAGACGGGGAGCACGGAGGATCTTTTTCCCTTTATCCATAGCACGACCAGGTATCCGGCGAGGAAAATTACCACGTACATGGCGGCCGTGAGTTTCACGTTCACCAGGACCGCGATGTCCATGAACAGGAGGAGGTAGAAGTAGGGGCTGGATTCCCGGTACATAAAGGCGAGAATCACGATCAGGATGAGCATCAGGGACATGAGCTGTCCGTCCAGGTAAAAGCTGAGAGACTGATAAATCGCGACCGGGTTGAAAGCCGCGAGCAGGCTGATCAGGACCGCCGGGAGGAAGGGTATCACCCGGAAATGCAGGAAAAAGGAGAGGGTCATGAAAAAGGCGCCCGTCATGAGCCAGGGATGGAACACCTTCGCCCCTTCGAGGCTGCCGGTGGCCTTGAAAAGGATCGTTTCCCAAAACCACACCCCTTTCGAATAGTGCTGAAGCCACCGGCCCATCCGGTTGACCTGCCACTCCTCCAAATTCTCGTGGAACGGGTTCCAACCCTTGCTGAGATGGATGACGGCCTCCTGATGGTACGCCTGTCCGTCGTAGGAAAGGTCGAAGAAGCTCCCCGCTATCCCGAAAGAGACGCCAAACGAAAGCAGCAGCAGAGCTACGACGAGGAGGGATTCCAGGATCTTCCCCCGGAACGGGAAGATCGAGCAGGAGAAGACGGCGAAGAGGAGGGTGAGGGCTCCGGCCAGGTAAAAATGGGACGATGAGATCGGCGCCCCGAAAAAGAAGCCGGCCGCCGACGCAGTCAGGCAGAAGAACAGGAAAGACAGGACGCTCGATCCGTACACCAGGAAAATACGGGCCATGGCCCCGGGAGGCGAAGAGCGCACGTTACCCCTCTCCGATGAGATCAGGCCGCCGGGCCGGTCTTCCGGTCAGGACGGGCAGGCCGGAGAAGCCCCGGTCCTTCAGGGCATAGACCGGGCGTTTGGATACCCTTCCCGTCCCTCCCCGGGTGATCCAGGCGCCCTGCCGCCTGCAGGTGAGGAAGGCGTAGGGCATGATCCACTGGCAGGCAAAGATCCAGAAGAACTCGTACGCGATCACCCAGGCGAAATCCGAATCCCGTTCGCTGCGGAAATAGATGAACGCCATGGGGACGCTCATGACCGCGATCATCACCACGTAGCGGAACAGCCAGAGCGGGTTGGTGAGAAGCAGGTAATAGCTGTGGCCGATCAGGAAATAGGGGATGACCAGAGTCGAGGCGATCAGCACCGAGTTGATGCGGAAGCCCCAGAGGTAATCGGTCCGGAAGGGCCGAAAGAGGTACGAGAGCAGCACCAGGGTCTCACGGATATTGCTCCTTGCCCACCGCAGGAACATTTTTGCCATTCCGCTGTAGGTGGAAGGCATTTTGGCCCATACCACCGCGGTCGATTGAAAGTACGAGTGATACCCCTGGGCGCAGATGAAGTTGGTCATGGCCCGGTCTTCGCCGGTCAGGCAGGGGACTCCCAGGAACGTCTGGTTCATCCACTTTTCCAGGACGGGCCTCACCGCGGACGCCCGGTAGATGGAAAGGGCGCCGGGGGTTGTCAAAAGCCCCCGGATCTGGGTCTGGTAGGCCCGGGAAAACGCGAAGGAGAGGGTGAAAGAGACTTTCAGGAACCGGGTGAAGAGGTTGTCGTTCCGGTTGAGGACCTTCACGTTGCCGGCCACGAGCCCGACCCGCCGGTCACGCACGAGGGGGGCAACCCCGTTCCGCAGTGCGTCCGGCTCCACGACGCTGTCGGAATCGACCGTGACCCAGAACTCCCCGGTCGCCTTCTGGAACCCTTCGTAGAGCGCATGCCGCTTCCCCCTGTTGAAAGGCTGGCGGATCGTGAGCACTTTCACCGGAGCCTCGGCGGCGGCCGCCCGGATGTGGTCCCACGTGTCGTCGGAACTCCCGTCATCCACCGCGATCACCTGGAGCTTGCGCCGGGGGTAGTCGCTGTGGGTCACGGAATGAATGGCGAGGCGCACCAGGGCGCCTTCGTTGTACGCGGGAATGACTACGGAAATGGACGGCAATTCGGATTCGCCGACCGGCGGCATGGGCCGGTAAGAGAACCAGAGGAAGATCCTCCAGACCATGGCCCCGTAATGCATCATTCCATAGACGGCGAGCGACCAGAACCATAGATTTCCCAGGGGCACGTCGGGGATGATCCGAAAGACTCTGGGGATGACCCCCGTCCAAATCGCGGCGAGGAGCAATAAAACGGAAGCGGCCACGATGGCCGCCTTGGCCCACTTCTCCCACGCCGCGGGAATCTGGGCTTGCCTGATTTCGGGAAAGGTCGTGATCTTGTCGGCAGAAAGGATTTTGTCTCTCATGGGGTCGCCTCCCGGATTCCATGCGGAACCTCTGGAAACCTTCCCCCTTTCCCGCCAACGGCTTCAGCCGGAAGCCCGGAGGCTGGGGAGAAGGACAGTTTGAAGATCGACCGCCGCGAGCGGTTGATTTGCAGGCAGGCCAGGGGAAACGTTGGCCCGCGGTCCACGAATGCGGCCGTCGCGAGGGTAAATCCCGAAAAAGGGAAATTCAGAAAATGGGGGAAGCTGCAGAGGCGGGAAGGGGGCTCAACAACGAAGCACGAAATTTTTTACATTCTGGGGAAGGAATGGCGAAAAGACTTGCAGGAAGGAAAGTTCCAGTAGAAAACCCAAGCCCTGCTGAACGGAGAGTCCCGGGTAATAAAGGATCCGGGGATTCTTCTTGACCATCGTCAGAAGGTCTTCTTTATCTTCAGCGGTGAAGTGCTTTCGGGGCAGGAAATCGATGTCCTCGTAATAGCCCTGATAGAGATAGGCCACATTCAGGGGAATGAGGAAGGAAATTGATAGGAGGAAGATGCCGATCCAGAAACGCTTCACGGGAATTTCGCTCTCCATTCAAGAGACTCGCTGAAGACAGCGATCTTCTTTTATGATGGGGGAAGTCTCTTCCGCGTGTCAAGAAAAATATCCGGGAAAGAAAAAATCATCCGGGGTCGTCATTCATTGCGGCCTTGACGGCTTGCGGGGTTTAGGTATAATCGTGAAAATTTGAGAAATTGAAGGCATCGAGACCTGAAGTAGGAGGGTAGGGATGGTAATCCTGTTCTTGCTTTCCCTGGTGTTTGCCACCCCGTCAGGCGTTCAGGCGGAAAGCGGGGATGGCCTGGGGATTTGGGTCTGGTCCAGTTCGGCATTGGGAACGGAGAAGGCAAGGCAGGAACTCGTCGATTTTTGCATGCAGCACCGCATCGGACATTTGGACGTCCACAGCAAAATGACTTGGGACGGCGAAATCCCGGCCCTGCAAACGCCGGGAGCCTTGAGAGATTTCATCCTCCTCGCGGGGAAAAGGCAAATCACGACCGCGATCCTCCGCGGCGACCCCCGCATGTTTTTTCTTCCGAACCATGAAAGGGCGCGAAAAGAACTGCGGGCCATCATCGAGTTCAGCCGAACCCTCCCCCCGGGCGCCCTCTTCAAAGGCGTGAAATACGACGTCGAACCATACAGCACGGCGGAGTGGAAAGCCGGAGGGACGGCTCGGGAACGCGTGGTGCAGGATTATCTCACTTTCCTTCGGGAGGCAAGGTCGATCTTGAAGGAAGAATCGCCGGGCCTGTGGCTGGCGGCGGACATCCCTTTCTGGTGGGACAGGGATGAATTCATCTTCGAATTCGGGGGCGAGAGGAAGCGGCTCAGCGAGCACGTGCAGGACTTAACGGATTACATCGTCATCATGTCCTACTGGCGAAGCGCACAGAAGGTTTTCGAATCCGTTGAACGAGAGCGGACCTACGCGGAGCGGACCCGGAAGGTCGTTCACCCGGCGCTGGAAACCATTCAATTGAAGAAGGATCCGCACACCAGCTTCTGGGGCTTGCCCGCGGAAGACCTCTGGAATACGGTGAAGCAGCTGCAGGAGAGAGCCGCGGAAGATCCGGCTTTGGGCGGAGTTATGATCCACAGTTACCGGGGGCTTCGCGAGAAACTCGGGAACCCGAATCCCGAACGGTTGGACGCAGGCCAGCCGGATGGGCGCACGCCGCCGCCCGACGACTCAGTTGTCAAAAGCGCCCCCTGGTGAGGTCCGCGCCATCCGGGGTGGCGATTCAGCTTTCGTCAAAGTCCCGCTCGATTTCCACCTCAACCAGGCAAGTGTTGCAGGGGAAGGCCCCGGCCGGAGATTTTGCATCCCGGGTGAGGACGTTGACGCATCCGCCCCGGTCGATCCCTTTCTTATCCGGACGATACCAGGCGCCTGCCTCCAGGCTGACGACCCCCGGCATGATCCGATCCGTCACTTTCGCCTCCGTCCTCAACTCACCCCGGCTGTTGTAAACCCTTGCTGCGTCTCCATCCCGGATCCCCCTCGATCCGGCGTCTTCCAAACTGAGCCAGACCTTCAGATCATTCAGTCGTTTCAGCCTGGGGATGTTGTCGAACATGGAATTGGCTCTCCCCGGGGCATGAGGGCTTATCAGCTGGAGGGGGTACTTGCGGGCGAGGGGATCCCGGGGCCCTTCCCAGGGTTCTATATATTTGGGGATGGGCGGGATCAGCGGGTTCTTCATCTCGGCTAATTTCCGGCTGTAGATTTCGATCTTGCCCGAAGGGGTGGGAAAGGGGTGCCGCAGCGGGTCCTCGATCTCTTTCTGGAACGCAACCCAGGGCTTCGCATGTTCGACCTCGAAGAAGGGTTTTTCTTTCCAGGCTTCATAATCCGCCAGTCCCGGCGTCGCCGCTGAAAACTCTTTCAGCCACTCTTCATCCGGCTTTTCGCGGTAGTCGCCGATGCCGAGGCGCTCGGCCAGGTCCGTGAAGATCGCCATATCGGATTTGGTTTCTCCCACGGGCTCTATAACCTTGTTCATATGGATAAAACCGGAACTCATGCTGCCCCACGGCTGGCCGATGTCTTCTCTTTCAAAGAAATGGGCCACGGGAAGAACCAGGTCGGCATACCGGGCCGTGGGCGTGAGGAAGAGTTCATGAATGACGGTGAACTCGGGAACCTGCAAGGCCTGGCGACCTTTATTGAGGTTCAAGAACTGGTTGAGAACATTGCAGCCCACGATGTACAGCAGCTTGACATCGGCGGGATATCCTCCTCCTTTCCCTTTCAGCAGGGCATCATAAACATCGGCCACGTGAACGAGCGGCATCGTTTTGGGGGGGACGGGGAGGAACTTCTTCAGCGTCCCGAAAGGCATGCGGCCCGAAGCTCCGGAGACATACCCCCCCTTCACCCCGATGTTCCCGGTCATGGCGGCCAGCACCGATGCAGCCCGGTGATACTGCTCGCCGAAGGCCGTGCGGCCCGGGGCCCAGCCCGCGCAGAGGGCCGCGGGCTTCGAGCGGGCATAATCCCGGGCCAGTTTTACCGTCGTCTGCCCGGGCACTCCCGTGATCTCCTCGGCCCAGGCCGGGTCCCGGGGAATCCCGTCTTCATCTCCCATGACGTAGCTTTTGAATCGATCAAAGCCGATCGTGTGAGCCTCCAGGAATCGATCATCGTGCAGATGTTCGGCGATGATCCCGTAAGCCATGGCGATGAGCAGGGCGGTATCCGTGCCCGGCTTGATCGGAATCCATTCATCCGCGAGGCTGCGGGAGGAAGCGTTGATCCGGGGATCGACGGAGACGATCCGGGTTCCGGCCTTTTTGGCCTGGGCCAGGTAGAAAGACGTATCCGGGCCGAAGCGGGTAACCAGGGGATCCCAGCCCCAGAGAACGATCAGTTTGGAATGGAGGAAGTTGTCCCGGGAATTGCCGGTAAGAGGAGTGCCGAACGTGGCCATGGATGAGAAGATGGCTGCTTCCTGGGAAGTGTTTCCAAAGATCCCCGTGCAGCCCCCAAAAAGGGAAAAAAAGCGCCGGGCGACCCTCCCGCTCGTTCCATGAAGGGGCCCCTGGGACCCGGAGTAGTCCACCAGCAACACCGATTCGGGTCCGTATTTTTCTTTCACCCTCTGCAATTGTCCGGAGACGATCCCCAGGGCTTCCTCCCAGGAGATGGGGGTGAACTCTCCGCTTCCCCTTGGGCCCGTCCTTTTCAAGGGCCGGGTCAAACGATCCGGAGCATAAACAACATCGATCTGGGAAAGTCCCCGGGGGCATGCTTTGAGGCTGGGCATAGGCCGGTCATCGGTTTCGATGCGGCTGATTTTTCCGCCCGACACGTGGACTTTCAGCAGACAGCGGCAGCCGCAATCCCAGGAGCAGGCTGTGGTCACGATTCGTTCTTCTGCGGTGGACGATGGGGGCATCCAAACCCTCCTTAAATTCATTACAGGACCGTTGTAATCCCGGGCCTTTATTCGATTTATATCACAATCACCGGCATTGAGGCAAAAGCCATCATCCCCCTTCCGTTTCTGCGGGAGCAATTTGATCGCTCGTAAAAAAATCCTTGGATCGTCACCCCGGCAAAAACCCCGGCAAAAGCCGGGGTCCAGAATATTTTAAGGATCATCTCCCATTTGCGTGATGGGAAAAAGGGCTGTGTACGCAAATTGTATTGTGATTCCAGGGTTCGGAAGAAAAGGCAGATTCCGCCACAATCATGAGGCAGGCCTCAGTTAGTGGTTTTGGCGGGGTGTTCTTCTATTCCCCGAACCACGCCTTTCATGCCCCCGCTGCGCTTTACGGAAAGCCAGTAGGTCCTTTTACCGGATCATAGTCCCGCCAATGCTTGCGGCGGAATCTGCCTTTCCTTCCGAACCCTGGTGAGGTTTTCACCAAATATTCCGTCACCCAAATGGGAGATGATCCTATTTTAATTTAACTGGATTCCGGCCTTCGGCATGAGCTCAGTCGAACGCTTTTGCCGGAAATGACGAAAACCAATTTTTCATTTTTTGTGAATTCATCAATTTTGAGATGAAGGCATTCGTGCCGACAGCGCTTGGCGTTCTCGAGGTCCGGGTCGAGCTTGAGCTCTACTGCCAAGTCTTCTCCTCTATTTACTTTTCATTCCGAAGAGGGGTAGGATTTATGAAGATCCGGGTCACCGCTCCATATTGAAAGAGGAAAGGAGATTGGAAATGAGCGCACTCGAGTATTTCCGTTCGGCCATGAAAAAACTGCACGACAGCTACCGGGAGGCGGTTTCGGACCTCACTCCGGAACAGCTCCATTTCAGGCCCCTGGACAAGGGGAATCCCATCGCTTTCATGCTCTGGCATGTCGTGCGGACCGAGGACACGGTGGTCAACTTCGCGTGGCAGAAGAAGCCGCCGGTCTGGAACGCCGAAGGATGGGACAAGAAGTTCGGGATGGAGCCCAAAGCTCAGGGCACGGGTATGACGGCAGAGCAGGCCGGCGGCCCTCCGAATCTCGGACCTGGGGGAATTCCGCAGATACATGGAAAACGTCTTCAAGTCCACCGAGGCCTTTCTCGATTCTGCTCCAGAGAAGGAATGGGAGGAAGTGAAGGAACTCACCTTCTTGGGAAAACGAGATCTCTACCAGCTGATCGGCGGCATCGTGCTTCAACACGGCTCAGGCCACCTGGGTGAGATTTGGTATGTAAAGGGGATCCTGGGGCTGAAAGGGAGCCCGATATGAAAGGCGATAGGCGATAGGCAAGAGGCTATAGGGAGGTAAAGGGCAAAGGGCAAAGGGCAAAGGGCAAAGGGCAAATCCCTACGCTACGTATTTACTCAATCCTCAGCCCTTGATCTTACCCATACAATTTCTTCATCACCCAGGCCATGTTCCGGCCCAGGGTTTTCATGGTCTGAACGCCCTCGGGGTCCTTGTTTACCTCGCCGACATTCCTTCCGATCCCGATGTTCCAGTAGCTTGACCCGACGACGATCATCTGGTTTAGAAGAAAGAAAAAGTTCAAAGTGCTGAAGGCATGTATGGCCCCCGCCCGGCGGACGGCCACGATGCCGGCTGCCGCTTTGTATTTGAACATGTCCCCGCCGTTCGCCCGGCAGACGAGCGTTGCCCGCTCGAGGACGGCCTTCAGGTTGGCGGTGATATCCGCGATGTAGGTCGGCGAGCCGAGGATCATGCCCTCCGCCTTCTTGCATCTTTTCGATGTACTCATTGACCGGGTCGGTTTTAACCGCGCACTTCCCGTCCTTGTTCTTCCTGCACTGGTAGCAGGCGATGCAGCCGCAGATCCTTTGCCCCGCCAACTGGACCATTTCCGTCTCGATGCCTTCCTTCCTCAATTCTTCGAGGGCCAGGTTCATGAGCATGGCCGTGTTTCCGTCTTTGCGCGCGCTTCCGTTAAAGGCCACAACCCGCACTTTATCTCCTCCTTATTTCAATTAAATTTTCGGGATTATGAACGATCTTTCTGGTGAACCAGTCGAGCCCCGGGATAGGGCACTGGGAAGTACGGTACGGCGGTTCCGTCCAGGCTGCCGATGAAGGCGGTCCTCCTCTCCTCCCACCCAAAACAGATATTCGAGGGACTCTTGAGGATCCTCCGTTCCGGATCTTCCAGCGCGACTTTCAGCTCTCTTTGCGGGGTCAGAAAACCGACGGCATTCCAAACCGGAAAGGTGATCCATAAGTTCCCCGCCTCGTCGAAGGCGATCCCGTCCGGGAAACCTTGCGGAGCGAGGACCCAGGGGCCGTAGACTTCCCTGCCGGATAAAGACCCATCCCAGTCGATCCGGAACCGCAGGATCCTGCGGAGCAGGGTCTCGGCGACATAGAGGTGCCTCTCCTCTTCATCCATGGCCAGGCCGTTGGCGAAGTAGATGCGGTCTGCCACGATTCGTGCGGAACCCCTGTCAAGGAGAACGATGTTCCCGTCCGGGGCGGGATGGCGGAGCGCCTCATCTACGTCGCTCCGGGCCGTGGAGTTGGATACCCAGATTCTTCCCCGCGAGTCAACGAGCGGGAAATTGGGGGTTCGGATCCTCTGGCCGTCGGCTTCCTCTGCGAGGACTTCGTGGCGGCCGTCGGAGAAGAGCCGTTGAACCTGCCCGTTTCCGAGGTTCGCGACTATGCAGGCCCCCTGCGCGTCCATGCAGATCCCGTTGGGCAGGCCCCCCAGGCTCGCCGAAGAGATCGGTCTTCCCGGTACGCCGAATGCGCGCGCAATGCCCCCGTCCGTCCGCGGTATAGAGGGTGCCGTCGGAGAGAGCCATAACCCCTTCGGGCCGGACGATGCCCGATCCAATCATTTGCACTTGTTCCAAAAGTATTTTCATTCCCATTCCAATCGTTAGGATATTTTGTTCTTTTTTAGCTTAGGAAATTTACTATAGTGCCCGACCAAAGAAAGTGGACATTGCATGGGCAATCCCTGGTAAATCCCCCCAAACCCCCCTTTATCAAAGGGGGGCAGGGGGGATTTTACGGCGAGACATAAGTCAATAAGAGGCAACTGGATGTCGACTTACTTAAGCCGTTCACTATAATACAAACGTATTTTGTTTGGTGACAATTTTGTAGAGCCTGATCCCTGATCAGCCTTCAAACGGTGCGTTCGGGGAACGCACCCTACATTTTATGTAAATTTATTTATTTCGTTTGTATCAGTCGGTCCATATTTGAGTAGACAAGTTTTCCGACGGGAGCGCCGGAAGTGAAAGCCGGCAATGCGTCAAGGTCAGGTGACGTTCGATCTTCCTCGGATTATCCTACACTCTTTCCCCTTGAATCAACGATGAACTGCCCGGATGGAGGGGCTGACGCCGGCGATCAGCTGCGGTACCCCGACCTTTCATGGGAGGTGTTTTGGAAGGGCGGGGGGACCACCCCCTCGGGGCTGAGTTTCCCCGTAATCCCTTGAACAAAATACGCATCCAAAAGGCAACCGGGGAGGGGAAGTCCCCGAAAGGAGGGAAGAAGATGAAGAGACTGGGTTTATTTGCGGTGGTTCTTTTGTTTGGCGCAACTTTCCTTGCGGCAAACGTCTTAGCGGCAGAGTCAGTCCATAACCGATGGAGCAAAGAATACAGTCTGGACGACATTCAGGGAACCGTTGTCAAGAATCAGTCAGGAGAAAGGCTGGGCGCCATTCGTGACGTCGTGGTGGATTCCAGGGGGCAGGTTTCTTTTGCGATTATCGGCGGAGGGGCGCCTTCTTTGGAAACGTATCCGTTGGGAGCCGAATGGCTTTGGGGTCTGGGGATCGGTGAAAAATCGATTGCCGTTCCGTTTGCGGCCCTGAATCTGGACCATCCGGGCAATGTTCTTCTGAACGCCACCCGAGAGCAGTTGGAATCTGCGCCCGCTTACCAGGCAGGCGACCTTTCCGACACGAAACGGGCGGAGAACGTTTACCGCTTCTTCGGCCAACAGCCTTATTGGAGTGAAGAGGCTTGCCGATAGCGATGACGCTTCTGCGGGTTGGCGACAGGATACCGGCACTTGAAGCCAGGGATGGAAATATTTAGGCCGGAAGCTGGTCCCCTGGGTCAGAGAGGAATGTTCCCGTGTTTCTTCCATGACCGGTTCGGGGGGGATTTGGTTTCCAGCATCCGCAGGGCATCGGCGAGCCGGGGCCGGGCCTCGGCCGGTTCGATGACCGCGTCCACCAACTGCCGGGAAGCACTGTGGTAGGGGGTGCAGAAGGCTTCCTGGTATTCCCCGATCTTCACCCGCCGGTATTCAAGGGGATCTTCCGCGGCGGCGATTTCCTTCCGGTACAGGATTTCCACTGCCGGCTCGGCTCCCAGGATTGCAATTTCTGCGGTCGGAAGCACGAACATCTGGTCCGTCCCCATCTCCTTCGGGCCCATGGCCGATATGCCCCCCCCGTAGGATTTCCGCAATACCAGGGCGATCTTCGGAACGGTGGCCTCGGAATAGGCAAAGAGCATCTTGGCCCCGTGGCGGATGATGCCGCGGTACTCCTGTGAAGTCCCCGGCAGGTATCCGGGAATATCGACAAAGGTGATCAGGGGAATGTTAAAGGCATCGCAGAAGCGGATGAAGCGGGCCGCCTTGTCAGCGGCATCGATGTCAATGGTGCCGGCGAGGAATTTCGGCTGATTGGCTACCACTCCTATGCTTCGCCCCGCGAGCCGGGCGAAGCCCACCACCATATTCCTGGCAAAACGCTCGTGAACCTCGAAGAACACCCCTTTGTCGACGACCTCGTGGATCACTTCCTTTACGTCGTAGCTCTTCTGCATTTGCGCCGGGATGATTTTTTCCAGCGCCGCCGTGGGCCGATCGGGGTCATCCCCCCAGTCCGCCCGGGGCGGAACCTGGCGGTTGTTCGGCGGCAGAAATTCCAGCAGGCGCTTGATCTGCTCCAGGCAGTCGTCCTCATCCTTGCTTGAGAAATGGGAAACTCCCGAGATCTGGGCATGAACTTGGACGCCGCCCAGTTTTTCAAAGGTAACCTCTTCACCCGTCACCCTGCGGATGACTTCCGGGCCCGTTAAAAACATGCGGCTCGTCTGATCCACCTGGAAAACAAAATCCGTCAGCGCGGGCGAATAAGCCGCTCCGCCGGAACAGTTCCCCATGATGGCTGAAATTTGAGGCACTACCCCGCTGGATACGACATGCTCGTAGAAAATGGCGGAGTATCCGCGGACATTTTCCATTCCCTCCTGAATCCTGGCCCCAGCCGAATCGATCAGCCCCACAAGGGGGACGCCCATTTCCCGCGACAGGGTCATGGCGGTCACGATCTTCTTGCCGCCCGCCGCTCCCACGGAACCGCCAAAAACCGAGGCGTCGTGGGCATAGACGAATACGCGCCTTCCCCCGACGAGCCCATGGCCGGTGATCACTCCGTCCCCGGGGACTTTCTTCTGCTCCATCCCGAAGTCATGGCATTGATGTTCCGCGAACATGAAGAGTTCGGTGAAGGTATTTTTGTCCAAAAGCTTTTCGATGCGGTCCCGGGCAGAATATTTGCCCAGTTTTTTCTGTTGCTTCCGCTTTTCCTCGCCGCCCCCCAGCAGGGCGGCTCTCCTCCGCTGTCTCAATTCTTCTATTTTTGTCTTCATGCTCATTGGGATGTTTTCCTTTCGGAAGGCTCCATGAAAACCGTCTCGGGGACCATTTCTGATTATAGGGATATTTTGAGAGGAGTGAAAAGGGAAATTCACCGGAACGCCGGGTCCTTTCGGATGTGGATCGGGCCTGGAGCCGAGCAGGACTAGTCCTGAGATTGGGGACGCGCCCGATCTTTTGACCGAAAGATTTTCCAGGAAACAGGGGACGGGCTGCCGGAGAGGGTCTTCCAATGCGCTTGACAGCAGCGGGTCGGGGGTGTTAAAAAAAGGGTAATCCAGCCGGGGATTTTGAGAGCGACCGCCGACCCAGAGCAGTGACCTGCAGGAAATCAAAACAATGTGCCTTCCAGCGCCAGACCTTCGCCCCTCCCATTCCATCGACGGGCAGGGGACATAACGGGACGTCCTCCCCGGGAAGGACAACTTTGCCCCGGGGATATCCCCGGCGCAGAATTCCAAATGAGGTGAGCCGATGATCGAAGAAGTGATCTTCCTGCCCTGCGGGGCTGTCCTGGGAACGCAGGCCGTTCTTCTCATGGGGGGAGACCCGAACAAAAAGATTCACACCCCCATCTTTTCCGTTCTGGTCCGTTCCAGTGAAGGAAACATCCTCGTCGATACGGGGTTGAACCCGGACGGAGTCAAGGAGCCGGAAAAGGCCTGGGGGCCCCGGGCCAAGTTGCTCCCGCCGATTTTAAAAGAAGAGGATGACATCCGGAACCGGCTGGGGGAGGCCGGAGTTCAAGCCCAGGATATCCACATGGTCATCAATACCCATCTGCACTGGGACCACACCGGGGGAAACCGGTTTTTCAAATCGGCCAAGTTCTTCGTCCAGAAAGCGGAGTACCGGTTTGCCCTCTACCCGGATACCCCCATCGCCGGCTCCTACATGGAGCACCACTTTGATTTCCCCCTCGACTATCATCTTCTGGAGGGCGATGGGCAGATCGCGGAAGGGGTCCACGTCGTCACCTCCCCGGGGCATACCCCCGGCCACCAGTCCGTCCTGATTTATCTCCAGGGGAGGCCGTTCATCATTACCGGGGACGCGGTCTACACGATGGACAACATCGAAAAGAACATTCCTCCCGGAAACCAGTGGAGCCTGCCCTACGCCATGGACAGCATGGCGAAGCTGAGGAACATCCTGAATCGGGAGAAGGGCCGGATCGTCCCCGGGCACGAGCCGAGCCTGTGGACGTTGATCAAGCCCTTCCCCCATATTTACCGGACAACGGAAGATTAGAACCCCACCCCACCCTCACGTCCGCGTGAGCCTGACCGAAAGGAGGCTTCGAATGGCAACCGTATACGACCCGATCCACATCGGACCGCTGAAGCTGAAAAACCGTTTCGCCGTCGCTCCCACGGTTAAGAATTTCAGCACGGAACGGGGATACATCAGCGACGAGGACCTGGTCAATTTCGCCGCCGATGCGCGAGGGGGGGCCGGTCTCGTCATCGTGTCCCTCACCTTCGTCCGGGCGGACGGGCGGATCTTTCCCCGCCAGATCGGAATGGACACGGACAGCCATCTCACCGGGCACGGCCGGCTCACCAAAGTCATTCACGGCTACGGGGCGAAAGCCGCCCTGCAGCTGGGCCACGGAGGGGCTCTTTGCAGCTCGGCCATCTCGGGATTTCCCGTGGTGAGCCCGTCCGGCGTTCCCCAGGACCCCGCGCAGCCGTGCAAGGTCCTGAGCCTCAGCGAATGCGATGAGATCGCCGATGCCTTTGCCGCCGCGGGCACCCGGGCGGTCGCGGCCGGCTACGACGGGATCGAACTACACTGCTGCCACGGGTCCCTGCTGAACCAGTTCATGAGTCCCTGGCAAAATAAACGAACGGACAAATACGGGGGACCCACGGCTTATCTGTTGGAAGTGATCCGGAAGATGAAGACGGCCGTCGGGAAAGATTTCCCCGTCTGGGTGCGCTTCAGCACCGACGAGTTCCTGCAGGAGATCGGGCAGGAGGGGATCGGGATCCAGCGGTTTGTGGAAGAGGTTCTGCCGGCCGTGGAGGCCGCGGGGATCGCCGCCGTCCATGCGTCGGCGGGACGGATTGTCTGGACCTGCTGGAACCAGATTCCCCCCCTCTACCGCCCCCGCGGGGTGAACGTCCGCCTCGCCGAGGAGGTGAAGAAGCACACCCGCCTCCCGGTGATCGCCATCGGCCGGATGAACGATCCGGTCCTGATCGAGGACGTGGTGGCCAAAGGACGGGCGGATATCGTGGCCCTTTGCCGGGCCGTAATCGCCGACCAGGACGTGGCCCGCAAAATGATCGAAGGCCGTCCGGAAGAGGTCCGCAAGTGCATCGCCTGCAACTACTGCGCGGACGTCGTCTGGGGCGCCGGCTGCTTTTGCACCGTAAATCCTTCCTACGGCAACGAGCATTTGTTCCGCTACACGCCCGCGGCCGCGCCCAAGAAAGTGCTCGTCGCCGGCGGGGGCATCGCCGGGATGGAAGCCGCCCGGGTTTTGAAACTGGTCGGCCATGATGTGACCCTGTATGAGAAATCCGACAGGCTCGGGGGGCTCATCCACCTGGCGGCCGGCATCCCCCGCCTGTCCACGCGGGAGACGCTGAATATCTTCGAGTGGGTCGGCGGTCAGCTGAAGAAGCAGAACGTGAAGGTCGTCACCGGCACGGAAGTCAGCGCCGAGTTGGTCAAACGGGAGAAGCCGGACGCGGTCTTCGTGGCCACAGGCTCCAAACCTTTGGTTCCATCGATTCCCGGGGCAGACCGGCAGAACGTGTTTTCCTATGATGACTATGTCATGGGGAAGGCGAAGGTCGGGAACCGGGTAGCGGTTTTGGGAGGGAACCACGGGGCGGAAACAGCCGTTTCCCTGGGCCGGGATAAGAAGAAAGTTTTCCTCATCGAAGAGTCGGACCAGGTGGCCATGGCCGATTACACCAAACTCTACGCCCGTTATCACCTTCTCCTCCGCTTCCTGGAAGAGGCCAAGGTGGAGGTCCGGACCGGCCTCGGGGTGAAAGAGATCACCGAAAAAGGGGTCCGGGTGGAGGACCGGGCGGGAAAACAGGAATGGATCGAGGTGGATACCGTCATTCTCGCCTTGGGCCGGGTGTCGGTGGATGACCTCTCCCATCTCTGAAAGGCATCGTTCCCCGGGTTTACAAGATCGGCGACAGCCTGGAGCCGAGACGCCTCCTGGAAGCGATCCAGGAAGCGCACACCTGGGCGCTCAGTTTGTAGCAGCGCCGGGAGGGTTCTCCGAACCCCGCTCTCGGCGCGGGCAGGCATTTGAACCGGCTTTCGGCGGATAAATTCCCCCCCGCAGGCACTCCGCCATTTCGCCGAACAAGCCGCGGCAGGAGAAAGTGATTTCATGAAAGTAAAGGCCCATATTGACGTGGAAAAATGCGACGCATGCGGCACCTGTGTTGAGGTATGTCCGATCGATCTGTGGGAAGTGCCCAAGGGGAAGAAGGCCCGCTTTTCCGGCGAGGAGAAGTGCATGCTCTGCTACTTCTGCGAAACGGAGTGTCCCAAATCCGCGATCAAGCTTGAAAAAACCGAAGACTGAAGCACGAATTGGAAAGGGCCCTCGGGGACCTTCCACGCGGCTCCAAAAATGAAAACCCCCGTTCCATCCCGGAACGGGGATTTTTTCTGCCACTCTTTTTGATAAGCGCCGCGGGAAACCGGAAGACGTCCCGCGCCGCTCTCCAGCCGGACTCAGCCCCGTTCCAGAGGCCGTGTTCGGTCCGGGCGATGATGTCGTCCTGCGTTGGTTTGGCCAAATCGACGAAATAGGCGCCGGCCCTACCCATTCCCTATCCGTGTTTCTTCGCTTCCGCCAGAAATTCCCTCTCTTCCTGGGCCTGAAGGGTTGCGCTCTTCACGGCGACCACCACAAAGATCACCAACTCGGCGACAAACAGTGCGATTTTCCATCCCAGAGCGAAGTCGTTCATTTTTCCCCCTCCTTAGATCTCGGGTACATTGCTGGTAGCCCTGGTAACGAGGGCCCAATCCTTCTTGTAGAACCACCCCTTCGTCTCCCTGGAGAACAACAGGACCAATACAATATTCAGGGCGTATATGGCCATGAGCATGTAAATGACCCAGTAATACCCCGTGGGGGAAGTCTTTCCCCCGCCCCACTCGATGAGCGCGCCGGTGAGCAGCAGCAGAAGGGCGCCTGCGTAAAAGGCCACATCCATGAACGCCATTCCCAGCCCCTTGATCCGTCGATCCGCAACGTCGTAAACCACCGCGTAGTAGATGGGGTAGGGCGCGTTGGTGGCGCACCCGAGAAATATCTGAGTGCCGATGAGCGCGGCCAGGCTGACGAGTGCATACTCTTTCAGCAAGAAGGCCCCCACGACGTACCACGCGAAAATAATAATAAAGGAGAACTTCCGGCCCACCTTATCCGAGAGCGCTCCCCAGACGATCTGGCCTAATCCGCCGGTAAGGGTGAAGAAAACAGCGTAGGCGGCAGTTTCCGCGGCGCTGTATTTGCCTACATAATAGATGTACAGTGGCAGAAACCCCGCCAAAACCCAATAAGACCCGCAGATAAAGAATCCACTGATGACCATGGTGAGCTGTGTCGGATTCCCCAGGGTGAGCTTGATCGATTCTCCCATGCTTAATTTTTCTTCCTTCACCTGCAATTCCGAAGGGAGCCTTTCATCGAAGACGGAGGTGTGGAAACCCCTTGCGGCGGAGGACTTGATCAGCCGATGTTGATTTTTTAAAGTGATGGTCTTCAGGAACCAGATGGCCACGATGAGTGTGGGAAGCGACAGAATCAGGAAAGTGAATCTCCAGTTCGCATTTCCCCATATGGAAAGCATGTAGGAGATGGCCACTCCCCCCAAAAAGGACCCCCAGGGATATCCGGTGTGGTGGAACCCCAGGGCAAATCCCCGATGCTCCATGGGAAACCAGTCGGCAGCCATGGCGCAGACCAACGGCTCCCCCGGACCCAGCAAGGAGAGCACAGATGATCACCAGAATCATGAACATTACGGCCGAGGAGGAGATCGATTTGAAGGCGATCAGCGAGCCGACGAGAGCATAAAGCATCGACACCATGATGGTCATGTGTCTCCTGCTGAAGCCGCCGCCCAGCCTGTCCGTCCGGTGGCTCAAGGTGGGAGACAGAGGCGCCTGCAAGAAGGTAAACAGCATGGGGAACAGCAGGACCATGAAGGCACTCAAACCGAACTCTTCCGCATAAATCGGCTGGAGGACAAAAACCGCGATCTTCAGCAAAGTCTCTGCCCCGAAGGCGATCCAGGCCGCCAGCAAGGCATTCCAGGCGACTCCCGGAATTCCGGCCGGAATCAACTTTGCTCCCGAGTGGACGACGGCATAGACCTTCTCTTCTTTCTCCGCCATGTACGTTCCTCCTTTCTTGAGTTCAGACCTTGCAGGAAACGGACTTCAACCCTTTTCGATAGATTGCCGGCCGGTGGAATATTTTTCCTCGAATCACCTCCTTACGGAGGAGCCTGACTGCCCCGGGAAAATTGCCTGACTCCCACGTACACCTCGGCAGCCTGGCTTTCGTACCGGCAGTTCAAACCGGATTTGGCGATGGACTCCTGAATTTCTCGCATTTTTTCTTCCGAAGGCTGGACCGCGTCGGCCAGAAGATAGTCTTCCCCCAGGGCTTCATGCTTTCCGATCGCCGGGGGGTGATATTTCAAAATTTCAATTTCGACGGCAAACGGCATCTGATTCTTCACGAAATCCGCGGTCTGAGCGGCGCCGGAATGGGTATTGGATGATCCCTCCTTCGCCGGGTTTGGCTTCTCCTCCATTTTTCTTTCCGCCTCCTCCAGGGACCGATAACCGTATTGACGCACCAGGTACTCCAGGGTCATTTCCGGTCCGTTGATGTTCCCGGCCTGCTCCTCCAGGAGATGGTCGCGATACAGCTCGAGGGTTTTCCGCGAATAAGTTGCCAGTTCGCCGCGAAGGCAGGTCTCCAGGGAAGTTGCCCCCGGGAATCCATAGCGTCTCGTTGTCCCGCCGGCGGTCAAGAAGATTCGGCCATCGGGTGAGGAGAGGAATGAGAGGTTGGGCGAGGATTCCTCCCGGACGTCAGGAGACGGACTGCGATGGGGTGGGTGCTTTTCCGGGGACATGGGTGCTTCCTAGAGAGTACGGGACTCTTTAAGAATCGGTTGCCATCCGAACCGCTGACCGTGCGCACCAGGTAAATGCTCATAAAGCATACCAGATTTGGAAGATCGTGGGGAGATCATTTTCCTATTCCAATTTCCGCACCCCTCATCCGTCGGACGGAATTGGATCGGAGCTTGACACTCAAGAAAGGCTGTGGAATATTGGAGTGGATTTCCGGAGGGGGATCCTAAAGAAAGGCAGGCAAGATGAACAGATTTAAACTCACGGGCTTGGCCATTTTGGTCATCTTAATCGCCCTGGCAGGGACCTGGGTCTTTTTGGTGAAGTTCGAGAGAGAGAAACCGGTCGTTCAGATCCTTCCGGATAAAAAATACCTTGGCCAGAAGCTGACCGTTATCGTGGAGGATGGAAAGAGCGGGGTCGCCGAAATCAGTGTCGAGGTGGTCCAGCAGGGGAAGCCCATTCCCCTCATCTCCGAGAAATTTCCCGGTGGGACGCGCCGGGTGGAAAAAACCTTCGCCCTGCGGCCCCTCCCCCAGGGTCTTCGGGACGGCGAGGCGGCCGTCAAAATTTCTGCCCGGGACCATTCCTGGAACTGGGGGAACCCGGTGTCCGTGGAAAGAAACGTCGTGATCGACACCACCCCTCCCCGGCTCACGGTGCTTGGAGCTCAGCACTACGGGAACCCCGGCGGGGCCGGCCTGGTCGCCTATCAGACCTCGAAGGAGGTCCCGCTGAGCGGAGTGCAGGTGGGCAGCGTTTTTTTCCCGGGATATCCCGCGGGAAAGGACCGGTACCTGGCCTACTTTGCGTTCCCCCCGAACGCCTCTTCGGAACTCTCCACTTCGGCCGTCGCCGAGGACCATTCGGGGAACCAGGCGAAAGCGGGCTTCCGGGTGATCATCAAGCCCAAAGCGTTCAGGAAAGATAAGATTCAACTCAGCGATGGGTTTTTCAACAGCATTCTTCCCTATTTCACCGGAAAGTACCCGGAGCTGAAAGGGACTCCCCTGGAGATCTTCCTGCACGTGAATCGGAAACAGCGCGAAACCGACCACCAGCAGATTCAGAAGATCTGCAAGACGACCGCTCCCCAGGCGCTGTGGTCGGGGCCTTTCCTCCGGCTGCCCAACGCCAAGCCCATGGCCTCCTTTGCCCAGGATCGGATCTACTACTACAACGGGCAGGAGGTGGACCGGCAGGTTCACCTCGGCGTGGACCTGGCTTCTCTCGCCCAGAGCCCGGTTCCTGCGGCAAACTCGGGGAAGGTGGCTTTCGCGGACGCCCTCGGGATTTACGGAAATACGGTTATGATCGATCACGGGTGCGGTCTGTTCAGCATGTACTCCCACCTGAGCCGGATCGACTGCGCGCCGGGTAAAGGAATAAAGAAAGGGGATTCCCTGGGCCTGACCGGGGCAACGGGAATGGCCGGGGGAGACCATCTCCACTACGCTATGTTGATCCACGGGGTATTCGTGAACCCGATCGAATGGTGGGATGAACACTGGATCAAGGACAACATCGAGCTGAAGTTGAAATCTTTCGAAACCGCCGCCCAGCCCCAGCGAATTGACGCGCCGAAACCGACGGCGTCGGCAAAACCTTCGAAGAGGGCAAAGAAGCCGCACCGGTGATGGCGGGAAACGGCCGAAGTTCCCTTCCGCTGAATCTTAGGATTTTTGATCTTAATCTTCAATACATTTCGCATTCAATTTACCCCGGGGATTCTGAATGAGTAGGGAGCCTTTTTTATTGCCCCCCCTCCCTGCCCTTGTTATAATTCTTTAAAAACTACTTTCCCAAGAGTGAGGCTCAAGCCATGAAATGCCCAAACCTTTTTCCGACCGGAAGAGATATCAGCATAATTGTGGCCATATGCCTGCTCGTAGGGTGTTTGATTGCTCCCGCAGCGTGGTCCCAAAAAGCTTCGCCCAAGGCGCTTAGCGGCTTTGGCGGGCTGGAATGGGGGGATAGCACTGCAAAATTTAAGCAGATGGACCCGTCTGCAAAGCTCTCCGAGCCCAAAAAAGAGTTCCAGTACGGCGTAGCGTCCCCGAAGAGCGCGAAGATAGGCATCGAAAGCATGTCTCCGCCTAAGTACCGTTTTTACAAGGACCGGTACTATCTTTTCTCGGCCAGCTTTGCGGACGAACGGGATTTTACTCTTATTGAGGAAGCCCTGATCTCCAAGTACGGGCCTGGAAAGGAGACTTCGCTCAAATTAAAGACGGAGAAAACAGGCGTGAGGATTGACTGGGAGATAGAAAATAAGCTTTCTATCACCCTGAGATGGAGCCAGCTCAGTGGAGGAGAGTTGGTCTACGGCTATCTTCCGATCTTAAGAGAAATCAGCAGCGAACAGAGAGAAACAATAAAAGAAAACTTGTGATGGATTCACCATCCCCGTGCCGCATCTTATTCACCTTCCCCTCTCCCCCCGAAGAGACTGTGTCGTAAGTCCGTCCAGAGAAGAGAGGTCACAGATCGTGGACCTTCTTAAAATCGATATACCCTCTCTCGACGTCCGTATGGATGAGCTGCACCTTTAGCCGATTGCCCACATCGACGCCTTCATACCCGTAGAGCAATCGCCCTTCAATCGGCGGTTGAAAAATCCGCACCCAGGTCCCTTTTTCTGCCGCGCCCGTGCAGATCGCGTCGAACTCTTCTCCGATCCGGGAAGAGAGCAGCATGGCGGCGGCAGACTTGGTGACGAGCCGCTCGACCTTGTTCGCGTCGTCTTCTTTTTGCGTGCAATGCCGGGCGAGTTCCTCTAGCTCGTCCTCTCCATAAGGCATGGACACTCCCTCCAGGACTGCTTTCAGGATGCGTTGGGTGACAAGGTCTGGAAACCGCCGGTTGGGAGCAGTCGAGTGCGTATAATCTTTGACCGCGAGGCCGAAGTGGCCGGGGGCCCTCATGTCCGGAAATTCGACCACATACTCGCCCGGGCCGAGCAGCTTTATGACGGAGAGAGAAAGATCGGGAAAACGGAGTGGGTCGGCCGCCTTCCTGGCGGACAGGAATGTAGCCAGGGCCCTGGAATCCGGCTCCGGAGGAAGTTGAAAATTATATTGCGCGGCGATCTCGACGATCCTGCCCCACCGCTTCGGTGAACGCACCATCCGCCTCAGGGAAGCGATTTTTTTCTCGCGGAGAAAACGGGCGGTCACGCCATTTGCCGCGATCATGAAGTTCTCGATGATCTCCTTGGCCCGGTTCCTCTCATCCGCCCGGAGATCCTGGATCTCCCCCCCCGCAAAGACCGGCCGGGCTTCGAGGGTTTCCAGGTCGAGAGCCCCGTGTTCCTGTCGCCGGCTTTTCAAGGTCTGCGCCACCCGGTCCTGAAGGCGGAGATTCTCGGCCAACCCCGGGACAGCCGCCGCGGCTTCCGGCAAGGACTCTCTCCCTTCCAGCCAGGCCGCCACGCGATTGTAGGCTAGTTTGGCGCGGTTGCGGACCCTGGCCGGATAAATATCCGACCTCTGCATCTCCCCGGCAGGACCGATCGCCATCTCGAGGACCACGGCCCGGCGGTCTTCATCAGGGTTTAGAGAAGTGAGGTCGGTGGAGAGTTTCTCCGGGAGCATGGGAAAGGTCTTGGCCGCCGTGTAAACCGAGGTCGTATTCCGGCGGGCGTGTTCGTCAATGGCCGAGCTTATCTTTACGAGTGCGTCCACGTCGGCGACGGCCACAAATATCCTTACGGATTCATCCGCCAGAGCCTCCGCTGCGGTCAACTGGTCCAGGTCCAGAGAATCGTCGTTGTCGATGGACGCCCAGGGCAGGTGGCGGAGATCTTTCCCGGGGGGCTCTCTTCTCTTATCGGACTTGGGAATCTGCTTCAGCTCATCCAGGGCCGCCTTTGAAAAATCGGGCAGGAACCCGCGCTCCTTCATCGCCCGGTAAGCGATCCGCTCCAGAATGTCTTTTTCCCTTCGAGTCGAGGAAGTTATCATGGGTTCCCCTTACCGGTTAGTTCCTTTGCTCTCGAATTCGGGACTAACCTCGCTGAAATAAAAAAATCCCCGCAAACCTTACTAAACCATTTCAGCAATCTCATTTTCAAGGACATTTTATGGATCCCCCCCAGGGAAATCGACAGGACCGGCCGGAGGAGAGCCCAGGGTCGCGGCGCTTAGTACTTTTTGGTCGAGAAATACAGGTCCTATTCCTACGCAATATGCACTTCACCCGATTTTCTTTCGGGAAATATTTGGGAAGATAAGAAGAAGAACCCCAAGGACCTCAGAGGAAGGAAGGCGCAGGGCCGAACGGAAAAAATCTTCAGGAGGTGCAATATGCCCAACCCATTCGTGCACGTTGAATTGCAGACGAAGGATGTAGAAAAATCAAAGAAGTTCTACGCCAGCATGTTCGATTGGAAGTTGGAAGAATTCCCGGCCATGAACTACACCATCATCAAGGTGGGGGAAGGAACGGGAGGAGGGATGATGAAAAACCCTGTCCCCGGCGCTCCGGACAGTTGGCTTCCGTATATCCTGGTTGACGATGTTGCTGCGTCAACCAAAAAGGCCCAGTCCCTCGGGGGTACAATTTGCAAGGAAATCACCGAGGTTCCCGGCATGGGCTGGTTCAGCGTGATCTCCGATCCGACCGGCGCCGCCTTTGGACTTTGGCAGTCGAAACCCATGTAGTGACGTGAAACCGAGGATAAGAATTTCGGGGGAAGGAGGAGGGTAACATGCTTCATTTCAATTCACTGCTCTTGTTTTCCGAGGCGCCAAAAAAGCTAGCTGATTTTTACCGTGAGGTTTTAGCTCGCGGGCCGAAGCAGGAGGAAGAATACAGCATCTTCGACGAGGGGGCGTGCGCCCTCGTCATCGGACCCCACTCCAAAGTGCACGGCCAGAACAGGAATCCGGACAGGATCATCATTAATTTCGAAACGAATGAAGTCAAAGGCGAGTTCGAGCGACTGAAAAAACTGGGCGCGAAAGTAATTGCCGAACCTTACCAGATGGGCGATAACCAGGATTTTTGGATCGCCACCCTGGCGGACCCGGACGGAAATTATTTTCAGCTCGTGTCGCCGATGAAAAACTAGAGATCACGTGTGGGGGTTGGGAGTCGGCCGGGTACAAATTCCTGGCGTTCACCCGGCTGTTGATTTTCTTTCAACAGCCGCATGGGGGGAACGCATTTTCGTCCTTCGATTAGGACCAGTCCGGCTAAACCGCCGATGAGGAAGAATGCGGTTGAATGCGCGGACACGGAAGCTGCCGCCCGGCCGCCGATGATCCCTTCTTCCCCAAATTCCCAGGGCCGATTTTCATTGCCAGAGGCTCCTTCTTGAAGTCCATCATTTTTCTCTTGGATATCGCAGGATACGACGGATGGCTTCGGCCATTTCGCCCGTGGAGAAGGGCTTCAGCATGAACTCCCTCACGCCTTTCGCCTTCGCCTCTTCCCGGTTCACCACTTCACTGTAGCCGGTACATAAAATGATCGGAATATCTGGCCGAATCTCCAAAAGAGCCTGGGCGAGCCTGATACCGGTCATTCCGGGCATCGTCTGGTCGGTAATCACCAGGTCAAATCCGTTCGGGTCCGTTTCGAAGTCGGAAAGCGCGTCCTGGCTGTTTCTGCGTGCTGTCACTCGATAGTCCAGTCGTTTGAGCATGCATTGCATGCTGAAGAGCTGCGTCTCCTCATCATCCACGAGAAGGATTCGTTCTTTCTTCCCGGTGAAGGTTTCGGGAAAACAACCTCCCGGTTCCGGCTCATCCTCGACCCGGGGGAGATAAACATGAAACGTGGACCCCAGGTCCACGTCGCTGTAAACGTCCACCGCCCCTCCGTAGCTTTCCACGAGATCATGGACCAGAGCCAAGCCCATCCCGCTTCCCTCCCCGCCTTTTCTCGTCGTGAAGAAGGGGTCAAATATGCGCTCGATGATCTCCGGAGGCATTCCCTCTCCCGTGTCCCGCACCGTCAGCCGCAGATACGATCCGGGCTGCAGGGCCGGGCGGGTGGCGAGAACGCCCAAATCCATGTCGACGACATTCAGTTTGACTTCCAACAACCCGCCTTCTTCCCGCATGGCATCCGCCGCATTGGCGCAGAGGTTCAGCAGGATCTGGTGAATCTGGGAAGGATCGGCCAGCACGACATCGGACAGGGTGACGAGATCTTCGCGAATCTCGATGTTTTTGGGCAGCGAAGATCGCAGGAGGCGCAAACTCTCCTGCAAAACCGGGGAAACCTTTATCGGTTTTCTGGGCTGTTCCCGAAGCCTGCTGAAGGCGAGGATTTGTTTCACGAGCTCCTTGCCTTGTTCGGCAGCCTCCAGAACCAGGGGCAAACATCTTTGGGCCGTACTTCTTTCCAGGTCGAAGAGGGCCATCTCGGTGTTGATCACGATGGTGGAAAGGAGAGTGTTAAAACCATGGGCAATACCCCCGGCCAGTGTTTCCAATCCCTTCGTCTTCTGTATCTGCCGAAGGTGCTGCTCGATCTGACCTTCCCGGGTGACATCCCTTTCCCTCACCACGAAATTGGCCGCCGAGCCGCTTTCATCCCGGAGGGGTGTAATGGCGACATCCATGTCCCGGGAATTTCCATTCTTTTTCTTTTGGGGTACCCGGCCCTTCCACTTTCTGCCTTCCCGGAACGCCTCTTCGAATTCCTTGCTCCAAGGGTTCTCCCAGAGCTCAGGAAAGGGGCGACCCAACATTTCCTGCGGGGTGCTTTCGTAAAATTTCGAGAAAGCGGAGTTTGCATACAGGATTCTTCCCTGCCCATCGGTGATGATGACGCCGTCGGCGAGCTGTTCCACTGCCGCTTCCAGGCGCGAATTTTCCGGCGACTTCCGGCAGGAAAGATCGTCCAGGATCTTGCTCTCGAGCCGCTTCCGTTCGATTGCGTACCGAAGGGAGCGGATCAGGAGCCGGCTGTCCATCTCTCGTTTGGAGAGATAGTCCTGGGCTCCTGACCGGATGGCCTTCAAAGCGGCTTCCTCATCCGCCGTCCCGGCCAGAATAACGATGGCCGTTCCGGGGAACTCTTTTCGAACTCTCGACAGGTCGTCCCATCCTTGCGATCCGGCCCGCGCCCAATCGAGGAGAATAACATCCCATTTTCCCATTTCCGGAGGGGGTAAGGCACCAGAGGGGTTCCGATACCCTTTCACCTCGAAGGCAACCCCGCTCGTTCCCGTCAGCATCTGCTGAATCAACCGTGCATCCTCCGGCCCTTCCGCTAGGAGCAACACTTGAGATGGTTGGTTGTTCATCGATTCTTCCTTTCATTCAATCTTTGGAGGCGGCCGGCCCCCAAAGTCGATCAAACCCCGGTCGGGGATGGAAACACTATTCGGGTCTCAGAATTAAATTTCCGGGAGAACCGGGTGATGGGGAGATTGACTTCTTCGGAAAAACAGGGCAACCCTATTTCTAGTATATCATTTGCGGGGAACGAACAATATATTTGTGAAAGGGTCGGGGAAAATGGGCACGTCAGAGAGTCATGCCGATCGGACACACTTTTATGCAGATCCCGCAGGTCTGTCCAACGGGAGGGGTAGCCCTGCCGCCTGCGCCTGATGCGGGGCCTCGGGGTTTTTTCGATTCGGCAATCGCTTTGAAATACTCCAGCGTGTACACCCCGGGGTTCCGGTAGCTCCGGCATTTGAAGTGGTCGATGGTGCCGTCTCCGGGGAGGGCCTTCGCAGGGCATGCTTTCACGCACCGCAAACCGCACGCGTCGGGCTGGCAAATGTTAAAGCGGGCTTTTCCTTTGGCCAGGGGGCTGGGTTCTATGGGGGCGGTGGTGACTACCGAAACGACCCTGACCCGAGGGCCAAACTTGGGAACGACCACCATGGAGCTGACGGCAAACTCCCCCAGCCCGGCGGCAACGGCGGCGTGCCGATGGGAAAAGTCCCCGAAGATTTTTACCTTCGGCTCCGGCTCCTCGCTCAGGATCCGCACCTCGCGCCCTTTGTCTTCGATGGAAGGGTCCAGGGGGAAGGCCTCGAACCCGAGGTCCTCAATGAACACGGAAAGATTGTACGTCAACTCCCGCAGGTGCGCGTTGAGATCGTGGTAGCCGAACCTGTCGTAATAAGGACTGGGAATGCTTCTGACGATGGGGAGGGGGATCCGCTTGGCCATGGCGACGACGCTCCGGGCGCCGGGCAGGATATCCTCGGGTCTATGCCGTTCCGGCGCTCCTGCAAAGCGTTCCACAGGCGCGATCGCGACAAGATCGGCGCCCGCCTTCTTTGCAAAATCGACGATTCCCTCGGCTTTGATCATGAGCCACCCCCAGGATTCTTTTCGGTGCTGAAATTATTTCGCGTAATGCTAGTGTGGTGTTTCCAGGATACCTTTACAGAGATACGAAAGCCGTCATTCCTGCGAAGGCAGGAATCCAGGATATTTAAAGGCATTTCTGGATTCCGGGTCAAGCCCGGAATGACGGACCCTGTAAACCTTTGGCGGAAACACTACACTATAATAGTTCTCATCCGGAAAGCCAAAACCTTTCCCTCCCCCTTTGACGGGGGAGGGCGGGGTGGGGATGCCTGCAAAATCAAGCCGTTTCGATTTTCATTCCCCCTCACCCCCGCCCTCTCCCGCGAGGGGCATAAGCGCTAACTTACGAATATTTTCCCTACTCCCCCCTTTTTGAAAGGGGGGCAGGGGGGATTTCTGCAGTCAGCTGTTCTAAAACGGTTCGATGGATACTATCCATAACAGCCTTCCTGGTTTCTGACGATAAAATTGGACACCAAGGACCTGTTTACTCCGGCAATCCTGACCAAAGAGATCTTCACTGTCTGTCAAATTACTTCGCAATTGGCGGGATTTGGCTTTGAGATTTGCACAGTACTTCAACACGGCTCGGCTCCCACTGAAATCCCCCCTCCCCCCCTTTTCAAAGGGGGGTTAAGTTAGCGCCTATACCCGCGAGGGGAGAGGGGGTTTCCGGATGAAAACTACACTAGCGCCTTTGGAAAATCGTGTCAATGAAGGGGAAATTTGTATTCCGGGTCCTCTTGGGTACCCCATCATCAGTTTTCCTCTTCGCGATGAGATAGCGTAAGGTATTTTTCTGTTCATTTTTTTTCTCTGATGCATTCAGCTGGCTGAAATACACCTTTTCCCGCTCGAAAATACCCTATTCTCCTTATTTTTTTCCCCATTGCCCCCCAATAAAATTGTAAAAGGGCTTCCTATCGGGGGCATACCCTTTAATTCAATCCCGAGAGATTTAAGAGGACAGCAAGCCGGGGATGACCTATCTGAATGCAATTACCTTATGCATATTGGCCGGGATTTTATTCCTTTCGGGGTGTATCAAAGTCGGGCCGGACTTTGTCCGGCCCGGGGCCGCCTTGTCCCCGGAGTGGATCGAGGCCCAGGACAAGCGGGTGAACCAGGCCTCGGCCGACTACCGCAGTTGGTGGACGGCTTTCAACGATCCGGTGCTGGACCGGCTCATCGAACGGGCTTACCGGGGAAATCTGTCTCTCCAAAGCGCGGGATTGCGGGTGCTGCAAGCCCGGGCCCAGCTGGGCATCACCATCGGAAATTTTTACCCTCAGACGCAGCAGGCCGTCGGTTCCCTCGACTATATCCGGGAAAGCAATCGGTCTGCGGCGGCCTCTTTCTCAGGTGGTTTGGAATACGGGCAATCCCAGATCGGGGCCCAAGCCGGCTGGGAGCTCGATTTCTGGGGAAAGTTCCGGCGGGGGATCGAATCGGCCGATGCCGGTCTGTTCTCCACGCTGGCGGATTACGATAATGCGCTGGTAACGCTTACGGCGGATGTGGCCAATTCCTACATCACGATCCGGACCGCGGAAGAACGCATCCGCATCGCCCGCGAAAATGCGGGGACCCAGCAGGAGAGCCTGAGAATCGCCGAAGTCCGGTTCAAGTACGGCACGGTGACGCAGTTGGATGTAGAGCAGGCCAGGACATCGCTCTCGAACACCCTGGCCTCCATCCCAACCCTGGAAACCCAACTGCGCCAGGCCCAGGATGCCCTCAGCGTTCTGCTGGGGCTGCCGCCGGGCGATTTAGGGGATCTGCTGGGGGGCCCTTCGGCCATTCCTGTTTCCCCGCCCCAGGTCATCGTGGGCATCCCGGCCGACCTGTTGCGCCGCAGACCGGATATCCGCAGCGCCGAGTTGCAGGCTGCCGCTCAATCCGCCCAGATCGGCGTGGCCAAAGCCGATCTCTATCCGGCCTTTTCCCTGACCGGCAGTTTGGTCTTTCTCTCGACGGATGTGGGGACATTCAAGCTCAGCGATATGTTCAGATGGGGAAGCCGCTCGATCCAGGCCGGTCCCTCCTTCCAGTGGAACCTCTTCAATTACGGCCGAATACGGAACAACGTGCGCTTGCAGGACGCCCGCCTTCAGGAGTTGCTCCTGGCCTATCAGAATGCCGTCCTCTCGGCCCAGCGGGATGTGGAGGACAACCTGGCCGCCTTTCTCCGGGCGCAGGACCGGGCGGATCTCCTGGGCCAGAGCGTCGCCTCAGCCAAAGCCGCTCTCGCCCTTGCCGTTCTGCAATATCGCGAAGGGCTGAAGGACTTCACCACGGTCCTGACCGCCCAGCAGACTCTCCTCAATCAGCAGGATAACCTGGCCAGTACGATGGGCACCATTTCCACGGGCCTCGTCGGGGTTTACCGCGCGCTGGGGGGCGGATGGGAGATCCGCGAAGGCGAGGATCTGGTGCCGCCTCAGATTAAGGCCGAGATGGCCAAGCGCACGAATTGGGGCCGATTGCTGGCGCCCGCTTCCTACAACCCGCCTACCCCCGAGAAACCTAAGACCCTCGTTCGGTTCCCCGACTGGTAAGCCATAACCCCGGAGCGCGCAGAGGACGCCGAGAATGAAACCACAGGCAGTTGGCGGTAGGGAAAAAACTGATGAGAAAATCGCGAGGGGCAAGTCGCAAGGCGTCGCGAAGCGGACGGTCGTACCGACCGCAAGTCGAAAAGGAATTTATCGCCCTCGCGCTCTCGCGACTTGCGCTCTCGCGCTGGTCTTCATGTTCCTGGCCGCCTGCACAGAAAAGCCGAAACAGCAACCTCTTCCTCCGCCGGCCGTTACGGTGGCCCAGCCGGTCCGGCGCGTGGTTACCGACTATCTGGAATTAACCGGCAACACTCAAGCGATCAAGACGGTGCAGTTGGTCGCCCGGGTTGCCGGGTATCTGGAGAAGGTTTTCTTCCAGGACGGCCAGATGGTGGAAGAAGATCAGCTGCTCTTCCTCATCCAGCAGAATACCTACCAGGATAACCTGCGCCAGGCCGAGGCGGCGATTCTGTTGCAACAGGCCCAATTGAATTGGGCCCAAATCCAATTGGAACGGTACACGAATCTCGTTTCGCAGAACGCGGCAGCCCAATCCGACGTGGACAACTGGCGGAACCAAAAGGATGCGGCCAAAGCCAGTCTCCTTTCCGCCCAGGCTCAACGGGACCTGGCCAAACTCAATCTTACCTATACGGAGGTCAGGGCCCCTTTCGACGGCCGGATCGACCGAAGGTTGAAAGACCCCGGCAACCTGGTGGGTTCCGGCGAAAACACCGTCCTGGCGGAGATCAACAAGATCGATCCCATCTACATCTATTTCAACATCAGCGATTCCGACCTGGCCCGCCTGATGGGGGAAGCCAACTGGACGCCCGGCCGGGCCCGGGAAATGAAACGACCGGTTTTGGCGGGACTCCTCAACCAGGAGGACTATCCCTTTGGGGGACAGCTTGACTTTGCCGCCATCAGCCTCACCCCCACCACCGGAACCTTGCTGATGAGGGGTGTCTTTCCCAACCCCGAGGGAAAAATCCTTCCCGGATTGTACGCCCGGGTACGGGTGCCCCTCGAAAAGAAGGCTGCTTTTTTGGTGCCCCAGGTGGCGATCAGCAATGACCAGCAGGGCTCTTATGTCCTCGTAGTCAATGAGAAGAATGTAGTGGAACGCCGCGGTGTTAAAACCGGCACCCGGGTGGATGACCTGAGGGTCGTTGAAGGTATTAAAGGACAGGAGCGAGTCGTTGTGAAAGGTTTGTTGAAGGCCGCTCCCGGACGGCAGGTCACCCCTGAGCAGGAGGGGGCCGCACCGCCTCCCGGGCGAAGCTCTCCTCCGTCTCCTCCTCAAAAGAAGCCAGGAAAATGATTTCCAAGTTTTTTATCGAACGGCCGATTTTTGCCAACGTGATCGCCTTGATCACCGTCATCATCGGGGCGGTGTTCCTTTATACTCTGCCGGTGGCCCAGTATCCTGAGATCGTGCCCCCGACCATCCAGGTGACCACGCGCTACCCGGGGGCGAGCGCCGACGTCGTCGCGGCAACGATCGGGGTGCCCCTCGAGCAGGCGGTCAACGGCGTCGAAGGCTCCATCTACATGTCTTCGGTCAGCAGCAGCGACGGCTCCTACAGCCTTACGGTCACCTTCGACGTCGGGACCGATCTCAATACCTCGTTATCCCTGGTCCAAAACCTGTCCAACAGCGCCCTGGCCCAGCTTCCGGCAGGTGTTCAGGTGCAGGGAGTCACGGTCCGGAAGGTCTCTCCCAACATTTTACTGGTGGTCAGCCTCTATTCCGAGGATGAACGGTTTGATGAAATTTTCCTCTCCAACTACGCCGTTATCAACCTGCAGAACCCCCTCGCCCGGATCCCGGGCGTCGGCCAGGTGCGAGTATTCGGGGCCGGTGCTTACAGCATGAGGGTCTGGCTGGACCCGACCAGGCTCCAGACTTTTGGCCTCACGACAACGGATGTCCTCGCCGCGATCCAGGGCCAGAATGTCCAGGTCACCGCGGGGCAGCTTGGCGCTCCGCCCGTGCCCGAAGACCAGCCCTTCCAGTTCACCATCAATGCTCTTGGGCGGCTGTCTGATTCCACTCAGTTCGAAAACATCATCGTCAAGGCCGCAACCGGTGCGGCCCCGCAGATCGTGCGCCTGCGCGATATCGCCCGGGTAGATCTCAGCCAGCAGAGCTTCAGCAATTATTCGAGATATACGGGGCACAAGTCCGCCCAGCTCGTGATGTTCTCCCTCCCGGAAGCCAATGCCATCAAGGTTGCCGATAGCGTTTATAAGGCCGTGGCCGAAATGAGCAAAGAGTTTCCCGAGGGCCTTAAATATGCCATTAGGTACGATACCACCACGTTTGTCCGGGAGGCCATCTCCGGCGTATACGAAACCCTTTTCATAGCCGGCCTCCTCGTGCTCATCGTGATTCTCCTGTTTTTGCAGAACTTCCGGGCGATGCTGGTCCCGGCCACGACCGTCCCGGTCACCATCATCGGCGCTTTCATCGCCATGGCGGCGCTCGGCTTCACCGTAAACCTGATGACCCTGTTTGGGCTGGTCCTGGCCATCGGCATCGTGGTGGATGATGCCATTATCATCGTGGAGAATGCCTCTTACTACATTGAAAAAGGGATGTCTCCAAAAGAAGCCACCATCAAAGCCATGCAGGAACTCACCGGACCGGTGATGGGGATCACCCTGGCCATGGTTTCGGTCTTTCTGCCGGCGGCCTTTTTGCCCGGCATCACCGGCCAGATCTTCCGTCAATTTGCGCTCGTCATCGCTTCTACCGCCGTCATCAGCGCCATCAATGCGCTTACCTTGAAGCCTGCCCAGTGCGCTCTCTGGTTGAAACCCCGCGGGGAAAAACCTCCCCACTGGTTTAACCGGGGATTCAACCGGGCCTTTAAGGCCTTGACGGATGTATACATGGGAGTCGTCACCTGGATGGTGAGGCGGCCGGTCCTGAATTTCGTCGTCTTTGTCGTCATTATCAATCTGGCCCTGTTAGAATTTTTGCGCCAGCCCACGGGCTTTCTCCCCACCGAGGACCAGGGTTATGCCATTGTGGTGTCCATCCTGCCCGAAGGCGCATCCCAACCCAGGTCAAAGGAGGTGGCGGAAAAAATCAATGCCGTTCTGCAAAAAACCGACGGGCTTTCGGGCTGGGTCCACATCGGGGGTTTGTCGATCCTGGATTTCGCCAACGTCTCTAATATTTCCACGACCTTCTTCGTTTATAAGAACTGGAAAGAGCGGGGCAAGGCTTTAAACCAGGACCGGATCGTCTCCTCCGTCAACCGGGATCTGGCCGGGATTCAGGAAGCACTGGCTTTTGTAGTGATCCCCCCGCCGATCCGGGGCCTGGGCCAGACGGGAGGATTCCAGATGATGGTGGAAGACCGCCGGGGCCTCGGTCTCCCCGAGCTCCAGCGGACAGCCCAAGCACTCGTTCAGGAGGGGAATTCGAACCCCAGCCTGCGGGGACTGGCCTCCACCTTCAGCGCCCACAGCCCCCAGCTCTACCTGAACATTGACCGTACCAAGGCGGAGTCCCTGCAAGTCCCGCTGGCAAGTGTATTCAACACCCTTCAAGGGTATCTGGGCTCCTCTTTTGTCAACCTGTTCAACAAATTCAACCAGGTTTTCCAGGTCTACATCCAGGCCGACACCCAATATCGTCTCCAACCCAAGGACTTAAGGAATCTATATGTCCGCAACCAGAGGGGGGAGATGGTCCCTTTGAACGCCCTGATCGATGTTAAACAGATCCAGGGCTCGGAGTTAATCACCCGTTACAATCTCTACCCGGCGGCGGCCATTTTCGGATCCGCCGCTCCGGGGTTCAGCTCCGGACAGGCCCTCAGCCTGATGGAGCACTTAGCCGCCGAAACCTTGCCCGAGGGCATGGCCTACGACTGGACCTCCACCAGCTATCAGGAGAAAAAGGTAGGCTCCCAGGCCTACTTTATCTATGCCATGTCCATTATCCTGGTATACATGGTGCTGGCCGCTCTGTATGAAAGCTGGACCTCTCCCGCGGCGGTTATCCTGGTGGTTCCCGTGGCCCTGGTGGGGGTCCTCCTGGGGCTCATCAGCCGCGGCTACGACAACAACCTGTACACCCAGGTGGGTCTAGTATTGATGATTGCCCTGGCCAGCAAAAACGCCATCCTTATCGTGGAATTTGCCCGCGACCTGCACCTGGAAGGCATGTCCATAACCGAGGCCGCCATCGAGGCGACCCGCCGCCGATTCCGCCCCATCGTGATGACTTCGTTTGCCTTCATCCTGGGAGTGGTCCCGCTGTTGATCGCCTTCGGGGCAGGCGCCGCCAGCCAGCAGGCCATCGGCACGGTGGTTTTTGGCGGCATGCTCGCCTCGACACTTCTGGCGATCCCGTTTGTCCCCGTCTTTTACGTGCTCACGCAGCGCGTGGCAGAACGCAGAAAAAAGGGCCAGGCCCCTCCCCGCGTAGAACCGGAAGTGGATTCCAAGTGAGCTGTCCTTTTTGTCCCACCAGAGTTTAGAGCCGTTGCATCGAATCATCCCGCCCTACTCCGGAGCTGATCGGGTCCCGAATCCAAGGGACTGGGAAAAAAACGGCAGAAAAAACGGTGGCATTATCCCTGTCCAGGAAGTAAACTCCCATCGGGAGTGATTGCGGAAGTCGGGTCTGAACACCTTTCATTTTCCCGGTTCACCCGGAGTGCACTTTTCCGGCTATGAATCCCGGGAGAAGACGACCTTCCGCAACGGGCAGTCGTTGGAAATTTTTGCTGGGGGTAGGATATGGCCAAACTGAGTTTGAAGCGATTTTTTGCCGAATCGGTCAAGGGGTACGGCATCACTCACGTGTTCAACGTGCCGGCGATCCTGCGCAACGCCCTGGCCGAAATGGAGGAAATGGGAATCACCCGGGTAACCACCCATCACGAGATCTCCGCGGTGTACATGGCCGACGGGTACGCCCGCGCATCCCGCAGGCCGGGGATCTGCATGGCTCAATCCGTCGGGGCGGCGAACATGGCCGCAGGACTGCGGGAGCCGTTTCTCTCCTGCTCTCCCGTGATTGCGATCACCGGTGGCCCTCACCCGGAATCCCGGTACCGATCGGTTTACCAGGGCATCGAAGATTTTCCCATGTTCGAGGCGGTCACGAAGTTCAACGCCCGGGTGGAGAGGCCGGACCGCCTTCCGGACCTCCTGCGGCAGGCCTTCCGGGTGGCGACGACGGGGGCGCCGGGCCCGGCGCATCTCGAGGTCCCCGGGGCGAGTGGGGAGGAAATGGCCGAACAGGGCGAACTCGAGGTGATGGTCGAGGAGCAGTTCGGGCGGGTTCCGCCCTACAGGCCCGAACCGGAGATGGGCCGGGTTCGGGAGCTGGCCGCCGTCCTGGCTGCCGCTCAGAGGCCGGTGATCGTGGCCGGCAGAGGAGTGGTCGTGTCCGATGCGGCGCGGGAGCTGGCCGAGCTCGCCGAGAAGCTCTCCATCCCGGTCGTGACTTCGCTGCACGGAAAAGAAATCCTTCCTGCTGATCATCCTCTTTCGGTGGGCGTGAGCGGGAGGTACTCCCGCTGGTGCGCCAACCGGGTCCTGTCGGAGGCGGACCTGGTCTTCTTCGTCGGGAGCCGTGCCGGGTCGCTGGTGACGGCAAGCTGGAAATTCCCTCTGCCGGAGACGCCCGCTGTCCAGGTGGATATCGACCCCGAGGAGATCGGGAGGAACTACCCGGTGAAAGCGGGGGTCGTGGGCGATATTAAAGTGACTCTCCGGCGGCTGATCGATGCGGCAGGACCCGCTCCAGAGCGGGTTGGGTGGCGCGGGCGCAGTCCCTGTTGCGGGACTGGTGGGCGGAGATGACGCCCATGTACAATTCCGATGCCGTGCCCATCCGTCCGGAGAGGATCTGCCGGGAGATTACCGAATTTCTGCCGGGGAACGCCGTACTCGTGGTGGACACGGGCCATTCCGCGATCTGGTCCGGCACGCTCGTGGGGTTGAAGCGGGCCGGCCAGAGATACATCCGCTGTTCAGGGACTCTGGGCTGGGGTTTCCCGGGTTCTCTGGGGGTGAAGTGCGCTCTCCCGGACCGGCCGGTTTTATGCTTCAGCGGCGATGGCGGTTTTTACTACCACATGGCGGAACTGGAAACAGCGGCACGCCTCGGCATCAACGTGGTCGTGCTGATCAATAACAATGGCTCCCTCGCCCAGGAGAAGCGGGGGTTCGACGCCGCGTATGGGGGGAACCAGAGGGGCAAGGCGCGGGAGATGTGGGTCTTCAAACAGACCGATTTCGCGGCGGTTGCGGAGGCCATGGGATGCCGCGGGATGCGGGTGGACCGCCCGGATCAGATCCGGCCGGCCCTGGAGCAGGCCTTCGCGGCGAACCGGCCTGTGGTCATCGACGTTCGCAGCGACATACAAGCCCAGGGGCCCCAGACGAGGGGATAATACCGGAACCCTGTCCCAGTATCCATTGATCCGTGGGACTGTCGATTTGGTAAAGGAATCCCGGGCTATTGACCCGGGACTCTGGATTTGCTGCTGGGGTCCTTGGGTGAATGCTAAGATATAGGCCTGACCCCGAGAAGACCCGACCCCGAAAAGGAAGTTTCTACAAACCCTCCTCACCGCAGATACGTGAACGGCTCAAGCGGCCTTATATAAAAATTCAAGTTGAGGTCTCGATGGCCAACGGGTAATATACGGGCTAAACTGTTACCCCTCCGCATGACTAACCGGAAAGGAGGCTGAAGCATGCCGGCAATCGATAACGCCTATGGCATAGTGGTCGGCATCGCTGATTATCACCACGTTTCCAAGCTTCCTCCCACCGTCATCAACGATGCCCAGGATGTTTACAACGTGTTGATAGATCCCCAACATTGCGGCTACCCGAAGGATAATCTACGCTTGCTATTGGACGGTCAGGCGACTCAGACAGCCATTCGGCAGGCCCTGGCGGACCTCGTGAAACGCACCAATCAGCACTCTACCGTTTTCTTCTACATATCCAGCCATGGCGGGCAGCTTGAAACCGGCCCCCAAGCCGGTGAGTACCTCTTGCCGGTAGATACCAGGGTGGATTCAGATCAATCGTTGGCAGAAACCGCGATATCAGGATCTGAATTTACTGAAGCGCTGCGGGCTCTTCAGGCCAGAAAAGTAGTTGTGGTCTTCGACTGCTGCCATTCCGGGGGTATCGGTCAACCCAAAGATGCCTCAGCGCCTGGGCTCAAGGCATTGCCCGAGAGTTACTACGACGTGCTCAAAAGCGGGCGCGGACGGGTAATCATGGCCTCATCACGCAGTACCGAATACTCTTATGTGCTTCCCGGTGCACCCAACAGTCTCTTCACTCAACACCTCCTGGGCGGCCTTCGTGGAGGGGCTCCGGGGCCCGGGGGCGTCATTCGAATCTTTGATCTCTTCCATTACCTGCAGCCCAAGGTCACTATTGACCAGCCTGGTCAGCATCCCATCTTCAAAGCCGAAGTGGAAGAAAATTTTCCGCTGGCCCTCTATCGCGGAGGAAAAGCAGCCGAGCCGATACCGGCTGCGCCCCCTGGGGACGGATTTAAGTACGATGTCTTCATCAGCTACCGCCAGCAAGAGCCGGACAGAACCTGGGTGCGTAAGGTTTTAGTCCCACGATTGGAAAAGGAGGGGGGCTTGCATGCCTGCATCGACCACAGGGATTTCCGTCTCGGTGCGCCTCTGGTGCTGGAGATGGCTCGAGCGGTGGAACAGAGCCGCTACACCCTTGCGGTTTTGACTCCGGCATATCTGGAAAGCAACTTCACGGAGCTGGAGAATGTGCTGGCCGAGCATTTGGGGTTGGAAAGAAGCCAACGTCGTTTGCTGGCCGTCATGCGCCAGCCTTGCACTCCGCGCCTGGGGATGCGAGCGCGACTTTGGCTGGATATGACCGAAGACGACGAGTTCGAATTGAACGTTCAACGCCTCGTGTATGAGCTGCGACAGAGTCCTGAAAAATAGCAGAGACGGGAGGAGGTGATGAAGCTGCCGGACGCACCCGATTACCGATACGATCTCTTTATCTCTTGCGCAGCAGCCGACCTGAAATGGGTTCAGGGCTTTCTTTTGCCCGCGCTAGGACTTCCCGCCGAGCGAGTCATATGTAATCAACAGAGTCTGTCTGGCGCAGAAGCCTTTCGGGCCGGTGCGATCATTCCTGAGGAATTTGAACGCGCCGTTAAGGGCAGCCGCTTCACGCTGTTAATCATCAGTCCGGCTTACCTTGCCGATGAGTGGACAAAATTCAGCGACCAATTGGCCTCATACGTTACGGTGGTCGAGCAGCGCAGCCGCCTGATCCCGCTTGAGAGGGAGAAGTGCGACCTCCCTCTGCACATTGAATTTCGCGTGCGTCTGGACTGCATCGACAAGGACAATTGGGAAGCCGTAGCTGCCAGGCTGCGGGACATCCTGAATCAACCGGAGCCAAAACCCGAATGCATACCCTGTCCTTACCCCGGCATGGTGCCTTTCAGGGCCGAGGATGCCCGCTTCTTTTACGGTCGGGAAGATGAGATCAAGCAGATGCTGCAGCACCTTCGCCACCAGCGTTATCTTTGGGTGATCGGGCCATCGGGGTCGGGCAAATCCTCGCTGGTCAATGCCGGTTTGCTGCCCCGGCTGGCCAAGAGCACTCTTTTCCAACCGGGTTTCTGGTTGGTGCGGAGCATGCGACCGGGCAGCCGACCGACGCAGGAGCTGACCTTGGCATTGGGCGGCGACCTGTCAAGACCCGGCGAGGCGGTGGCCAGGATGTTGGGAGGCAATTCACCGGCCCAACGCCTTTTGGTCGTGATAGACCAGTTCGAAGAGCTCTTTGCCCAGGCTGAGCGGAGCGAGCAGGCCCGTTTCATTGCCGCCCTGAAGGGTTTGCGTGCAATGGAAAACTGTGCGTTGCTGGTCGCCCTGCGTGCTGATTTTTACCCGGACCTCATGAACAGCGACTTGTGGCCGATCGAGGCGAGTCAGCGGCTGGAAATCGCACCGCTGCGTGGGGCGGCATTGCGTCTGGCGATCGAGAGGCCGGCGACCGATGCGGGAGTCTACCTGGAAGCGGGGCTGATCGAGCGGATTTTGGCGGATGCCGCCGATGAGCCCGGAGTCCTGCCTCTGCTGCAGGAAACCCTGGTGCTCTTGTGGGGGGAGATGCAGAGACGTTTGTTGCCCCTGAGCGCCTATGGGCAACTGGGGGGCGAAGGGCGGAGCGGGCTTGCAGTAGCCATGGTGGGAAAGGCCAAAGCGACGCTATCTGGTCTTACCAAGGAGCAACAACTGATCGCGCGGCGTATTTTCTTACGGCTGGTGCAGTTCGGCGAAGGGAGGGCGGACACCCGTCGCCAACAATCGATTGCCGAGCTCGGCTCAGTAGGCGAGGCAACGCTTTTCGATCAGACGCTGCGACACTTGGCGGACAACCGCCTGCTGACCCTGAGTGGGGAGGAGAAGAAAGACTCGGGCAGGAAAGTGGACATTGCCCACGAAGCGCTGATCAGCGGATGGCCAACCCTGCGAGATTGGATAAAAGAACGTAGGGCGGCTGAACAGAGTCGGAGGCGCCTGGAAGACAAAGCCGCAGAGTGGGTGCGTCTGGGACGAGGTGATGAAGGTGGGTTGTTGGATGCACTCGAATTGGCCGAGGCCAAACAATGGCTGAACAGCCCGGATGCCGCTGACCTGGGATACAGTTCTGATCTTCCGGGGCTTGTTCGAAAAAGTCAAGAGGCCATCGAGAGAGTCGAGCGGGAAAAGGAAGCCGTTCGCCAACGGGAATTAAAACAGGCCCAGGATCTCGCCGAGGAGCAGACGCAGGCGGCTGGCTGAGACGCAACGGCTGCGCCTTGTATCTATAGCCCAGGCGCTGGCGGCGCAGGCGGCCCGGCAGATAAGCCGCCGTCAAGATGAACGAGCTGCTCTAATGGCGCGCCAAGCGTATCTTTTCAACCAGCGCAATCAAGGATGGGCGATTGACCAGGTTGATGAGGCGCTGCGCAGCGGGCTCAGTTTTGCCAATTTCAGCCGTGTCCTGTCGGGCCACGAGGGTGGGGTCAGGTCGGTGGCGTTCTCCCCGGACGGCAGGCGGCTGGCCTCGGGGAGTGGGGACAGGACCGTGCGGGTGTGGGACCTGGCGGTTCCCGATGCGGCCCCCCTCGTCCTGTCGGGCCACGAGGGTAGGGTCAGCTCGGTGGCGTTCTCCCCGGACGGCAGGCGGCTGGCCTCGGGGAGTGTGGACAGGACCGTGCGGGTGTGGGACCTGGCGGTTCGCGATGCGCCCCCCTCGTCCTGTCGGGCCACGAGGGTGTGGTCAATAGGATAGGGTCACCTCGGTGGCGTTCTCCCCGGACGGCAGGCGGCTGGCCTCGGGGAGTGGGACAGGACCGTGCGGGTGTGGGACCTGGCGGTTCCCGATGCGGCCCCCCTCGTCCTGTCGGGCCACGAGGGTAGGGTCAGCTCGGTGGCGTTCTCCCCGGACGGCAGGCGGCTGGCCTCGGGGAGTGTGGACGGGACGTGCGGGTGTGGATTGCAGGCACGGAGGAATTAGCGGAAATGGTTTGCGGGAAGGTATGGCGCAATTTGACCATGGAAGAGTGGCGAAGGTTCGTAGGTAAAGATATTCCCTACGAGCGCACCTGTCCCAACCTGCCCCCGGGCAAGGGCGCACCGAAGGAGGTGGAAGCACCCATGAATGAAAAGTAATACCGGCACGGCTCTGCCTGCAACAAGTAAAGAAGAGGAGCATGGATCTTGTACGAGAAGATCGAGAACCGGGAATGGAAAAGAGAATCTCTGGGATGGAGAACACGCTGGAGAAGTGGCTGGAAGATATTTCCCGGAAATGATCACGGTGTGAGGGGATCGGAGGAGAATGTTTCGGATTGTATTCGGGCGATTTTTCAAAAATACCCGTGTCCCCAAACCCTGTATAATTCCACTGGGCAGCGGTGACGCCGGCCAAAAGTGATGAATTCCTGTGGCAGTTGGTGGAAAATACAGTGACGAGTGTCAGTAAATGATTTTTAGATTTAATTACTAAACACTGACACTATTCACTTCTTTATATCAATAAAAAAAGCCGCGAAGAGTCAAACTCTACACGGCCTTCAACATTTTCCGGGACCCGCTTTTCAAAGAGTTTCCGCTTTCGCTTCACTCTCTGATTCCCGCCATTTCTTCCAGAAAGGTTTTATCCTCTCTTTCCGTCCTGGCGGTACTTGCGGGTTCCAGAAATCTATTATTAGAATACCACTGTGTGGTAGTCTTGTCAACAGAATTCATCTCCATGGATCTCCAGGAAAGAAGAAAGGCAAGTAGATCATGACTCCCTGAAAGCGGGCTCCATCTTTCTTAATCGCCGGGGCACCCCCTCTTAATTTAAGGCGATCCCCAATTTACTGGATCTTCTGGATGTCCTGTTCCTTGCCGATCACGATGAGAATATCGCTGTCCTTAATCACGAAATCCGCCTGCGGGACGAGTTGAATCCGATCGGAAAGAACGTCCCTGATCGCGATGACGTCGACGTGATACCTTCCTCGAAGCTTGAGGTCCGCGAGGGATTTTCCGAGAAAGCTGGAAGGCGGCGCCACCTCGCAGATCGTGAAGTCTTCCGAGACGGGAAGATAATCCAGCACGTTGGGGGAGATCAGGCTTTTGGCCACTCTTCCGGCCATCTCCTTCTCCGGAATGATCACTTCCGTGGCCCCCACCTTCTCCAGGATCCGCTTATGGTCCTCGTTAGGGGCCTTCACGATGATCGTATTAATCTTCAGCTCTTTGAGGTGAAGGGTGAGGAGAGTGCTCGCGGCAAGGTTCTCTCCGAATGAGACGATGACGATGTCATCCTGCTGAATGCCGATCATCTCCAGGAGCTCTTTGTCCGTCGCGTCCGCCACGATCGCCTTCGTCGAAAAATCGCGGATATGATTGATCACATCCTTGTTCTTGTCGATGGCGATCACTTCGAAGCCGTTCTCGAAAAGTTCCTTCGCGATGTTCAGGCCGAAGATCCCCAGTCCCACCACGACCACTCGCTTCAATTTACAGCCTCCTCATCCCACCATAACACTTTCTTCCGCATAGCTGTACGTCTTCCGGAAACCGCTCACCGAGAAAGAGAATGCAAGCGTCAGCGGGCCCACCCTCCCGGCGAACATCATCAGGATAATGGCCAATTTCTGGATGTCGTTCAGCTTGGGAGTTAAGTTCATGGATAATCCCACCGTCCCGAAGGCCGAAACGGTTTCAAAGAGATATTCTACAAAAAAGTGCCGGGTCTCCGAAACGGGAAGATTCCCCCCCGGGGTTAATAGGAGAACGGAGGTGATCAAGAAGACGGAAAATCCGGAAGCAAAGATGATCGCAATCGTGCGGGAGATGATCTCCCTGGGGATCGTTCTCCGGAAAACGCTGACCTCCTCACGTCCCTTTACCCTGCTGAACATAAGGAGAAAGAGAAGGGCCGTGCTGGTCGTCTTAACGCCTCCGCCGGTCGACCCGGGGGAGGCCCCGATGAACATGAAAATGAGAATCAGAAGGATGGTTTCGTTGGCCAGGGCGCCGATGTCCACGGTGTTAAATCCCGCGGTCCGGGGCACCACGGACTGAAAAAAAGACGCCAGGATCTGATTCTGGAGAGGCAGGCCTTTCAAGATATGATCTCTTTCAACCAGATAAATAACCACAGCCCCGAAGAAAATGAGAAACGCCGTCGCGATCAGGACGATTCTGGTATGGACGGAGAGCCGGTTTTGGCGTTTTCGGAACCTTTCGAAAATTTCGTATTGAACGATAAACCCGATCCCCCCGACCACGATCAGAGCCATTATGGTGAGGTTCACGATGAGGTCTCCCTGGTATCGGACGAGGCTGTCGGAGAAAAGGGAATAGCCGCAGTTGTTGAATGCGGAGATGGAGTGGTAGACCGCCTGGTAAAGGGCGTGCCCCGGCGGGAAATCCCGGGAGAACCGGACCCAAAGCAGCAGAACCCCGACGGATTCAAAGAAGATCGTGAACCGCAGGACGGATTTGAGGATGACCAGGAAGTCCATCCGAGGGGTATGAAGGAAAGTTGACTGGACGATCTCCCTCCCTTTGAAGGAGATCCCCCGCCCCATGAGGACAAAAAAAACGGTGGAAAAAGTGATAATCCCTAACCCGCCGACCTGGAAAAGGACGATCGTAATGATCTGTCCGGCGAGCGAGAGGTCCTTGCCGATATCGATGGTAGCCAATCCCGTTACGCATACCGCCGATGTTGCGGTGAACAGGGCGTCCACGAACCCGAGCCGGCCCTTTGCAGCGGAAAAAGGAAAGGAAAGAAGCCAGGTTCCCAGCAGAATGCAGACGGCAAAGCCGAGGATGAAGGTCCGTTCAGGGCTGATATGCCTGGAGAGAAAAGGTTTAATTCGTACCGGCTTCTTGCTGGGCATCGCTCTTCGCGGCCTAATTCGCCCCTCTCATTTGCTCGTGGTTCCCTCGCCGGAATCCTCAGACGAATCCCGCGCCACCTTGCGCGTCCACGGCGAAATAAGGGGTAGAACGTACTTGTCACCGGAACATCCTTCCTTCTCTTCGAACTCTTTGTATTCTGCATGCTCTTCCCCCTGAAAAGGAAGTCTATACCCGGGGGAAAATAATAGCAACAAAAACCAAGATTCATATTGGGGGCTTACGGCTTTATTCGCAGGCGATATCCGACGCCGAGTTCGGTCAAAATATAACGGGGGCGAGTGGGCTCCGGTTCGATTTTGCGGCGCAGGTTGCTGATGTTCACCCGCAGCACATGGGGTTGTTCGACGTAGGCGGGTCCCCAGATCTGCCGCAGGATCTGGTTGTGGGTGAGCACCTTTCCGGCATGCTGGACCAGAAGCCGCAAGAGGTCGTACTCGGTGGGGGTCAGCTGCACCTCCTTCCCCTCGACGGATACCCGGCGATGTTCCAGGTCCACCTCCAGTCCATCCACTCGGAAGACGGGCGCAGGAGAATCCTGAATGGATTTTCGGAGCGCGACCCGCATCCGGGCGAGGAGCTCCCCGATTCCGAAGGGCTTGGTGACGTAATCATCGGCCCCGGAATCCAGGGCCTTCACTTTCTCGTCTTCCCGGTCCCGGACGGACAGGATGATCACCGGAACCTGACGTCCATTCCCGCAAGCGGCGGAGCACTTCCAGTCCGTCCATATCCGGCAGGCCCAGATCCAGAATGATCAGGTCGGGCCGGATGGCGATTGCGGCGGCCAGAGCATCCTTGCCGCTTGCGGAAATATGAACCGAGAATTCCGCCGAACTCAGGGCGTTCTTCAGGAAGCGCTGGATCGCCTTCTCGTCGTCAACGACGAGGACTCGGGGTAATTTCTTGTCCTTTTCGTTGGTTCATGTGGGTTCTTTCCGGCCCTGAGGTTCTTCTTCCGGAGAAGGGGAGAGAGGGAGAGTGAAAATGATCTTGGCTCCCCCTTCCGGCCGGTTTTCGGCCCAGATCCTGCCCCCATGGGCCTCGACAATCCCTTTGCTGATGGCCAACCCCAGGCCCGTCCCGCTCACTTCTTCGCTCGACTTACCCGGAAAAATTTGTTGAATATCTGGGCCAGATGCTCTTCGGGAATTCCGGGCCCCTGATCCGCCACCTCGATTTCCAGCTCGTTATCCCGAACCCGCGCGGCGATTTGAATGATCCCATCCGGAGGCGAATATTTCAGCGCGTTGTCCAGCACGTTGATCAGGACCTGAGCCATGAGTACGGAATCCATGGGGACCAGAGGGAGGTTGGGCGGCAAATCGAATGCTGAACTTTCCTCTCTTTCACCCGGGGTTCCAGGACGGCCAGGCAGGAACCCAAGAGGTCCTGGACATCATAGGGCTCCTTTTTGATTTTCATCGCCCCGGCTTCCAGGCGGGTGATGTCCAGAAGGTTGCTGATAAAACGGTTCATCCTGCCCGCTTCTTCCCAGGCCAGGTCGATCAGCTCGCGCCTCGGATTCTGGACCCCGGGCAGCTCTCTTCATCCCGCAGGCTGCTCAGGGCCCCGGTGATGGAAGATAAGGGTGTCCGCAGGTCATGGGAGATCGAGTTGAGCAGAGACCTTTCCAGTCTTTCGGTGGCTTGCAGGAGCTGGGTCCTGTTCCGCTCCCTGGGCCAGGTAAGCCCTCTCGATGGCCAGAGCCGCCTGGCTGGCAAAAGCTTCGAGGAGTCGCGGCGTTCCGGCGCCAGACCTTCCGTCTGAGTCTGCTCAATTTCATCCCCATGACCCCTACGACTCTGCCGCCCGTTTGCAGGGGAAGGTACAATAACTCCGCGGAGGAAAGGGTCTCTGTGCCCCTCCCGGCCATCTGCCCGTTACGAAAAGTCCAGAGGGCCACGCGATTTCTCTTTTTCGCCCAGCGGAAAACCCGGGGGAGCTGGCTTCCACGTTCAACGATTCGCCCTCCGGAAGCAGAATGGCGATTTGGGCGTTCATGGTATCTCCCACATGGTGGATGATCACGCTTCAGAATATCCTCCAGGCTCACCGCGGAGGCCAAATCCCTGCTCAAGGCATACAGGGTCGTGGTCTGCGCTTCCCGGGTTTTTATCGTCTCGGCATGACTTCTGGCCCGAGCCACCAAGAGTGCTGATGACCGCACCGACGATGAACAAGTCCGGCAAAGGTAATCAGATATTGCGTGTCGGCGACCGCGAAGCTGTAAATAGAGGCGGAACGAGAAAGAAATCGAAGGCCAAAACGCCCAAGAAGGCGGTGAAGCAAAGCCGGTCTGAATCCCAGGCGGAGAGCGGCCACGACAACCGCCAGAAGATAAAACATGATCATATTGGTAGGCGAAAGGAATCCGGCGACAATCTCACTCGATGCCGTTGCCCCGGCAACCAGCAGCAGACTGATGAGGTAACTGCGCCAGGATCGCTCCGAGATGGGCGCCGGGGAATCACTTTTTCTCTCTTGGCACCGGTTCCTTCGCTGACCACGTAGACATCGATTTCCTTGCTTCGTCTCAGGATCCGATCCACAAAAGAACCGCGCAACCATTCCCGCCAGCGGGGCCGGGTCGGCCGGCCGACGATCATTTTGGTGATTTTGTGCTTCCGGGCATAATCGATCACGGCATCGGCGGCGGAATTCGGCGGTCAGGGTGGTTACTTCTTTGGCCCCCAGGGATTCCGCCAGTCGCAGTTCCCGCCAGATCCGTTCCCGGTTTTCCTGGGTAAGCCGGTCGGTCTCCGGCGGTTTCCACGTAGAGGGCATACCACTCCGTTTTCAGCTCTTCCGCCAGCCGGCGGGCGGTGCGAATGAGCCGCTCGCTGTGGGGACTGCCGCTGATACATACCAGAAGACGCTCCGCTGATCGGCCAAAGCCCGGCGGTCGGGTAGGTTTCGCAGATATTCCCGCATCTGCTCGTCGACGCGGTTGGCTGCCCGCCGTAGGGTAATTTCCCGCAGGGCGATCAAATTCCCGGATTCAAAGAAATTCTCCATGGCCCGGGCCGCCTGTTCGGGAATATAGACCTTTCCTTCGCGAAGGCGCTGCAGGAGTTCCTCCGGAGGAAGATCGACGACCTCAATTTCCGCCGCTTCAGTCCAACACCCGGTCGGGGATCGTTTCCCGCTGGATGACGCCCGTAATCTGGGCGATGATGTCCCGAAAACTCTCCAGGTGCTGAATATTCAGGGTGGTATAGACGTCGATGCCCGCATTGAGAAGCTCTTCAATGTCCTGCCAGCGCTTGGGGTGACGCGATCCGGGGGCGTTGGTGTGGGCATGCTCGTCCACCAGGGCCAGCTGCGGCTTTCGGGCCAGAACCGCATCCAGGTCCATCTCGGTCAGAGTTCACCCCCCGATACTCGATCTGCTGCCGGGGAATTATTTCGAGCCCCTGTAGCAAGAGCCTCGGTTTCAGCCCGGCCGTGGGTTTCGACAACGGCGATGACCACGTCCACACCTTCGGCCTTCCGGCTGTGGGCCGCTTCCAGCATGGCGTAGGTCTTTCCCACGCCCGGCGGCATACCCGAGGAAGATTTTCAGCTTTCCCCGGACTTTCTGCGCCTCTTCAGCCTGAACCCGGGCCAAAAGGGTATCAGGATCGGGACGGTTCTCATCCATTCATTCTCGAATCCTCCCATTCAAATGGTAGTCCGTTTTGGGAAAGCCTGGGAAAGATAAAAAGGTTAAAGATTTCCTGCTTGATATCTTAGCACTCTTTAACGAAGGAGGAAAGGAACTGAAGGCTCGGCGAGTATGCATGCCCGGAGATCGAGGCATGAAAAACGTGATCCGGCTCAAGGCGTGCAATTGAATGAGGCGCCATCGGAGGTGTCCATCTCCTGCTATGGCCAGTCTCGTGGATCTTCCCAACAGAATTTAGTTCTTTCCCTCATTACCAGGTATACATCATCCCGAGGGCAATGGTATCCTGCGTCTTCTTATTCAAGGATGCGTTGCTGGGAGTCGAAGCCGTTCTGGTCGGACCAGTCATGCCGGTACTCCGGCCTTAAAAGAAGATTCTTGGCACGATCTTGAACTCGGTCGTTAAGCGTGATCTCCTTCAGCTTCTGCGCAATTCCCGTCCTCACTCCGTCTTTGTCATCGAAATACTCTCCCCGGATGGTCGCGCTGAAAAAATCGGTAAAATCATACTTGGCATACCCTGCAACCCCGTACCACTTGGAATTATTGCCGCCGTTAAGCGGGTCATTTTCTTCCTGCCCATAATCCACGTTCGCCATAAACGTCAGCTTCTTCGTGGCCTTAAAGGCCCCGATCCAGTCAAAAAGAAACCGGTTGCTGGAATTGTTGTTCGCCTGCTCGGGTCCGTACATGAAATTGAAGGTCAACTGGAGCGGATCGACAGGCGTGACGACAAAACTGGCTCCCACCGTCTTCCCTTTGTTATTGTCCGTCGAAACATCCCACCCATTGACAAGGTAGAGGTTGGCCGTGAATGCCTCAGAGAATTTATATCCGGCCATAAAACCCGTGTGGGTAAACGGAACCGCAAAGTTGAATAGGAACGAGCGCGAATAATTGAAATTGTCCCTGGCCTCGATCACCTCGGCGCCCAGGATAGGTCGCAAATTTTCCAAATCGCAGCTTGAGGCCGCTTCCCAGCGGGGCGACATAATCAACATAGGCCTCGGTCAGGTCAAAGGCGTCATTCGGTTTCCCAAGACCCGCCGAATGAATGAATTTTGCCGTCTCCCCGGCGGAGAGCTTTCAGCTTGTACCCGAGTCCGCCCACCGGTGGATCCTTCGGCAAACTGGATCTGGGCAAGATCGAGCGAGGAAGGTGTTGGCCTTCTGGTCGAAGAGCCTCTGCTCGTTGGTCCCCGAGTCGGGGTTGGCGAAGTTAAACGTGTACCCGCCCTGCAGATAGATGGCTCATTCCCAGCAGATTCTTTATTTCCTCCAGGGTGATGGCCGGCTTCGCCTCCGCTTTTCCTTCCGCCTTCGCCTCCGGTGCGGTCTCCGGATTTGCCGTGGCTTCACCCCCCGCGACTGACTTCCATTGCCAAGGTCATACAATAGTGACACTCCAGAGCCAAACTCGATATTTTTCTTTTCATTCTCCTCGCCTGCGAATAGGATATTGATTAGCTGCATGAAAGAAATAAGCGAAACGATCCGGTCAGCGCTGAGTTTGAAAGAACGAACCCTGATATGAACCGCGGGTGCTCCCTGGCGTATTTCCCGGTAAAGTCGTTTTGGTTGTTATTTGCGTTCCCAAACTGTCTAGGACCAAAGGTTCAGCTTTAAGAACATTCACCCGGGGTTCCCCTAAAAAGCCCCACTGACGGGGTTCCGTGGACTCCTCCACCAGACGCCGAATCTGGTCTTCCGACAGCCCCCTTGCCCGCGCCACCCGCGAAACCTGATAGAGAGCGGCGGCGGGGCTGATGTGGGGATCGAGACCGCTCCCCGAAGAGGTGACTAAATCGATGGGAACGGATGATTTATTTCCGGGATCGGCTTTTTGCAGAGCCTCGATACGCGCCTTCACCGCCTCCACCAGGGCCGGGTTAGAAGGCCCCAGGTTGGACCCGGAAGAGGAGGCGGAGTTGTAGGGAAAATCAGGAGTGGCCGATAGGCGCCCCCAGAAGTATTTCGGGTCGTCAAAGGGTTGACCGATGAGCGCGGAACCGGCATAACCGCCTTCCCTGCGAATCAAGCTTCCGTTCGCTCTTCCGGAAAGACCAACTGGGCCACCCCGGTGACGAGCAGCGGATAGATGATGCCGGTCACTACCGTCAGCAGGAGGAAAACCATGAAAACGGGCCTTAGTTGTCTGAACATTTTTTCATTCCTCTCTTCCTTCGGAGGCTTTTTCAAGCCAAACCGAGCGCCACCAGAATCATATCGATGAGTTTGATGCCCGATGAACGGGGCAATCAGTCCCCCGACACCATAGATCAGCAGGTTGTTCCGCAGCAGCCGCGCCGCCCCGAGAGGACGATAAGGAACTCCCCTCAAGGCCAGGGGAATGAGGGCCACGATGATGAGGGCATTGAAGATCACCGCCGAGAGGATCGCGCTCTGGAGGCGCATGAAGTTCAGCGACCCCAGGACCGGGTAGGTGGAAGCGAAAGCGGCCGGGATGATGGCGAAGTACTTGGCCACGTCATTGGCGATGCTGAAGGTGGTGAGGGCCCCCCGGGTCATGAGCAATTGCTTGCCGATCTCGACGATCTCGATGAGCTTCGTCGGGTTGCTGTCCAGGTCGACCATGTTGGCCGCTTCCCGTGCCGGCTGGGTTCCCGTATTCATGGCCACGGCAACATCGGCCTGGGCCAGGGCAGGGGCGTCGTTGGTGCCGTCCCCGGTCATGGCCACCAGGCGGCCGCCCGCCTGGTGCTGGCGGATCAGCTTCAGCTTGGCCTCGGGCGTGGCCTGGGCCAGGAAATCATCCACCCCCGCTTCGGCGGCAATGGCGGCAGCCGTCACCGGGTTATCCCCGGTGATCATCACCGTCCGGATGCCCATGCGTTTCAGCTGAGCGAAGCGCTCCCGGATTCCGCCTTTGACCACATCCTTGAGGTGGATGACCCCCACTGCCTGGTCATTCCGGGATACAACGAGAGGCGTTCCGCCTGTGCGGGCAATCCGGTCTACGGCATCGTTGAGCTCCGCGGGGGACACGATTGCCGTTCTTTTCCACATGGCCGATGATCACATCCGCGGCCCCCTTGCGGATACTGCAGCCCGTTCACATCCACCCCGCTCATCCGCGTTTGAGCGCTGAAGGGAATGAATTGCATTTCCTTTCCATCCGTCGGACCCACCGTTCGCCCCCGCAGACCATATTTCTCCTTGACCAGGGCCATGATGCTTCGGCCTTCGGGGGTCTCGTCCGCCAGAGAGGCAAGCTGGGTTAATTCTGCCAATTCGCGTATATCCATGTTGCCCGATGGGAATCAATTCCACGGCCTGACGATTCCCCAGGGTAATCGTCCCGGTTTTGTCGAGGAGCAGCACATCCACATCGCCCGCCGCTTCCACGGCCCTTCCGGACATGGCGATGACGTTGCGGCGGATCAGGCGGTCCATGCCGGCAATCCCGATGGCGCTGAGGAGCCCGCCGATCGTGGTCGGAATGAGGCAGACGAGCAGGGCGACCAGAACGGTAATGGTCACGGGGATCCCTTTGCCCGCCGCCTTCACGCTGTAAAGGGAAAAAGGCAGGAGGGTGGCGCACACAACGAGAAAAATGATCGTAAACCCGGCCAGCAGAATGTCCAGGGCGATTTCGTTGGGCGTCTTCTGCCGTTTCGCCCCCTCGACGAGACCGATCATCCGGTCCAGGAAGCCCTCGCCGGGGTCGGCGGTCACCCGGACGATGAGCCAATCGGAGAGAATCCGCGTGCCGCCGGTGACCGCGCTCCGGTCCCCTCCCGATTCACGAATGACCGGGGCGCTCTCTCCGGTCACGGCGCTCTCATCGACCGAGGCGATCCCCTTCCACGATTTCCCCGTCGGCGGGAACGATGTCCCCGGCCTCTACCAGGTACAGGTCGCCTTTCCGCAACTCCGTCGACGAGACCAGGGAATAAGCCGCGGGCTCCGGCTTACCGTGACCGTCCCACGAATGGGCCTTAGCCAGGCTCTTGGCCTGGGTCTGCCTGCGCATTCGTTTGAGCTCCGCAGCCTGGGCCTTCCCCCTTCCCTCAGCCAGGGCCTCGGCAAAATTGGCAAAGAGCACCGTGAACCATAACCACAAAGAAATGTGGCCGATGAAGCCGGGAGGGGCTTCTCCCTGGCCCATGAGGGCCTGGACCCAAAACCCGGTGGTCAGCACGCTGACCACCTCGACCACAAACATCACCGGGTTGCGCACCATCTTCCGCGGGTCGAATTTTTTCAAGGCTTCGACCAGGGCATCCCCGTATAGCCGGCCTGATTGACCGGAGCTCTTCCTTTGGGAATTCCGCAGCTTCATTTTAGTCCTCCTGCTGCCAGGCCGTTAGCCGGTTCGCCCGTGAGCCGTTTAAGCAGTAACGGCCCAACGGGGCAACGGGAAGGCGAACGGGCAAACGTTCCTTTATCAAAAAAGCAGCAAATGCTCCACAATCGGCCCCAGGGCCAGGGCCGGCAAAAAGCTCAGGGCGCCGAAGATAACGACCACCGCAATCAGCCATAAAATAAACAGCGGCGTGTGGGTTTCCAGCGTGCCGGAACTGGACGGAACCTTCTTTTTCGAGCACCAGGGAACCGGCGATCGCCAGGGTTGGAATGGCCAGCCAATAACGGGAGAAAAGCATGGCGAACCCAAGCGCGGTGTTGTAGAAGACCGTATTCGCGTTCAGCCCGGCGAAAGCACTGCCGTTGTTATTCCCCGCCGAAGAAAAGGCATACAGAATTTCGCTGAACCCGTGCGGCCCAGGGTTGAGCACCGACGAGGTTCCCTGCCGAAAGAGAACGGCGACCGCCGTACCTAAAAGGACCACCAGGACCGGGATGAGTACGGCCAGGGTGGACATTTTCATCTCGTAAGCTTCGATTTTCTTCCCCAGGTACTCCGGCGTCCTGCCCGACCATAAGGCCGGCGACGAACACGGCAATGATGGCGAAGATAAGCATTCCGTACAGTCCGGAACCGACTCCCCCATAAATGATCTCCCCCAGTTGCATGAGCCACATGGGAACCATCCCTCCCAGCGGCAGGTAGGAGTCATGCATGGAGTTCACGGAACCGTTGGATGCCGATGTTGTGGCCGTGGCCCAGATCGCCGAGTTTACAATTCCAAATCTCACCTCTTTGCCCTCCATGTTCCCTCCGGATGATGAGACCGGGGGGATACCCTCTGGACCCGTGATTTTGGCCAGCGCCGGGTTGCTGGAATGTTCGCTCCATAAAGTTACCCCCAGGAGAACGCAGAAAATCAGGGTCATGGCGGCGAGCACGGCCCACCCCTGCCGGGTGTCTCCCACCATCTTTCCGAAGGTGTAACAGAGAGCCGCGGAGATGAGAAGAATGGACAACACTTCAACGAAGTTCGACAAGGGGGTCGAATTTTCGAAGGGATGGGCGGAATTCACGTTGAAAAAGCCTCCCCCGTTCGTGCCCAGCTGCTTGATCGCAATTTGAGAGGCGGCCGGCCCGAGGGGCAGGGATCTGTTCTTTTACCGGAATCGTTTCGGTCACCGGATTCCCCTTTGCGTCCTTCAGCGGTTTACCATCGGAGTCGAGCTTCGGTTTCTCGTAGGTCGTCGGTTGCAGGAGTGGAACAGCCTGGTAAGCTTTGAAGTTCTGCACCACACCCTGAGATACGAGGATAAGCGCCACCACAAATGCGAGAGGAAGGAGAATGTAGAGGGTGCTGCGCACCAGATCGACCCAGAAGTTGCCAACTCCTTTAGCCGATGACCGGACGAAGCCGCGGATGAAGGCAATGACGGTGGCCATGCCCGTTGCGGCCGAAACGAAATTCTGAACCGCCAGCCCCAGCATTTGGGTCAGGTACCCCATCGTGGTTTCCCCGCCATAGCCCTGCCAGTTGGTATTGGTCGCGAAACTCACCGCGGTATTGAAAGACGAATCGGGAGAAACGGCCCCCAGTCCCATCGGGTTCAAGGGAAGCCAGTATTGAAGCCGTTGTAAGGCGTACACCGCTAAGAACCCCAGCAGGTTGAAGAGCATGAGAGCCCAGGCGTATTCCTTCCAGTTCATATCGGCTTCGGATTTAATTCCGCCAAGGCGGTAGATGAGGTTCTCCACCGGCGAAACTGAGGCGATAGAGAAAAGTTCTCTCCCCTTCATAAACCCTGGCCATGTAAGTGCCCAGGGGTTTCGCCAGGCCGATGAGGACGACCAAATATAAAATAACCTGCAGCCAACCGTAGATGTTCATTGAGGCCTCCCTCTTAGGGAGCCGCCGTAGTTTGAATAAAGTAGCCGAGGCAGCTCCGTACCGGCTAAACCTTTTTCGCTCTCACGCTAAATCCTCGGGCTTCAGCAGCGCCCAGAAAAGATAAATGAGCAAACCCAGGGCGATCAGACCTGAAATGAGGTATAGCAGGTCCATAGAACTACCTCCTTAATCTTTCGCATGCCCCAATAAACCAGTAGCTGACCAAGAAGAACGCCAATGTCAACCCGACAAAAATTAAGTCTCCTGAGAGAATCATCGTCTCGCCTCCTTTCTGATAACCACTTCCCCATCCTTCCTCTCCCCGTTCGTTCCCGTCTTGGAAATAAGAAGATGAACTCAGATTCTCGGAACAAAGTGTCCCTTGCCGCATGAACTCTATTCCAATTGTAAGAACTCCGGGGTCAATTCGGTCTCAAAAGGTTCCCGAAATGCGTCAACAAAAGGTCAATTCACTCACACGCTACAAGATCGGGTTTCGAGCTGTAATCAGTGTTTGAGCAGGCGTTTTTTTGAAAGTAAACACCAACGGGATTACTGAAGTACTCAGAATAAAATAACCTGTTGAATGGCCGCAAGCCTAATTCCAGGTTAAAAATTGGGCCCAGAAGATTGGAGTCTCCGATAATTTCTTCTCTTTAATCTGGTCTATTCCGGGGAATCTAAAGGCGGTGTCAATAAAATGGGGAAAAAAGTCAAGGAAAGGTCAAGATGGGTTGAAAACCAATGCCTTAATATGCCTGTTACTCTATAATTTCAATCATGGATCAAGGCCGTTTCCTCCTGAAGGCAGAGGATCGGAGGGCGCAAAGATTCGCCGCCTCCGGGTCAGGGAAGGGACTTTCCTCCTCCGGAAAAAATTGTCAAACTCCTTTCACTAATTTCATTTTGGTAAACCCCCGGCTCTGCCGGGGTGACTAATGAAGTTGACATTTCCGGGAATTTTCATTTTTCCAGTTGTGTTGTGGCCCCGGGGCAAGGGTGGTGTGCGCAGAAAGCCTCGGCGGGCGAAATGTCCGGCAGAGAATTCCTTCGGGTTTCCGCGAGAAAAAGGCGGAAGCCCCTTTCAGACCCAATAGTGGGGTTACAAAGTGTGAGCCGGGGAGGTTGCGCCGGCAGAGGTTTCGCCCGATCCAAGAATCGAAACCTGCCTCAGGGTTTCTGCGCGCACCGCCCTTGCCCCCGGGCCCTGGCAAGGGCTGGCCACCTCTGGGTGGCGAAAATTCAATCCGCTTTGAGCGGTTCACGGGGTTTCAAGCCTCCACCTCTGGTGAAGGTTATGACTCATATCCCAGCGGGAGAATAAAAGAGATGTTTAGAACAATCTTTTTTGGTTTAATTTTTTTTCTGCTAGGTGTTGCAGGCGCTAGCTTTTACTGGATCGGCTCGGCAACCGACAATGCCGCCATGAAATCGGTGGCCTTTTTACTTTCGGCGGTTATGCTTCTGATTGCGATTCTCATTGCCGCCATTATAAAAACCTTTGAGGATCGGGAAAAGAAATTAATGGAAGGGAAAAACCCCGACCGGCCATAACTTTGGCATAATAAAAGTAGATGAAAAGAAGATATTCAAATAAAATCAGAGGAAGCCGCCGACTCCCATTTGCAAAGGCTTTCGCGAGGATGGACCGAACTCTAAAATGAATAAAGAAGATCAATCGCCACCCCACGTCCATTCAGGGCCGGTCTCCGGAGCGGCGGGGTTGCGTCGCGACGTTACCGTCTGGGGCTCCTACATGTGGGGTTACGCAGATGTGGGGGCGGACATTTACGCCGCCCTCGGGACTGGTCATCGCCGCCACGCAGGGAGGAGCCGTCGCTGCCTTTGCCCTGGCCGGCCTGGTCTACATCATGATCGGCCTGGCCTATACGGAATTGGCCGCCGCCTACCCGGTGGCCGGGGGCGGCCAGTATTTCGCCCTTCGAGGACTGGGGGACTTTTGGGGCTTCGTCGCCGGCTCTGCCCTCTTGCTTGACTACACGATTGACATCGCCCTGTTTACCGTTGCTTCCGCGGGTTACGTGAATTTCTTCTTCCCTTCTTTACGGGCCATCACGGTCAGCTTCGGGCCGTTCCGCGAAGTGGCCATCATCTGGTGCCTCGAAGCAGTGGTCATGACCTTCTTTCTCATCTGGCTGAACATCCGGGGAATGCGGGAGTCTTCCCTGGTGAACGAAATCCTGGGAGCCATCGACATCATCTCCGAGTCGAGCATCATTATCTTCGGCTTTCTTTTTGTCTGGAAGCCGGACCTTCTGGCGAGCCAGTGGCAGTGGCAGGTGCAGCATTGGGACTGGAGGCAGTTCATGTACGGCTCCAGCCTGGCGATCATCTCCTTCGTCGGTCTGGAATCCATCTCTCAGGCCGCCCAGGAAACCCGGCGGCCGGCCACGATCGTCCCCCGGACCTCCATCTCCCTCATCTTTACCGTCTTCATCTTCGCCATCTCTTTTTCCACCCTGGCTCTGGGGATTCTTCCCTGGAAGGCCTTTGTCGGCCACGAGGGGGACCCCATTGCCATGCTGGTCCATAAAATCCCTTACATCGGGATGGTAGCCGGACCGTTTACCGCCATGCTGGGCGCGACCATTCTGTTCATCAGCGCCAACTCCGGGGTCATGAGCGCCTCCCGGCTCACCTTCTCCATGAGCCAGTTCCATTTCATCAGCCCCTGGTTTGAAGTGGTGCACCCCAAATACCGTACCCCCGCGCGGACCATCGTGATCTTCTCCGGGATCGGGATCGTTCAAACCCTTCTGGCCTTTTTGTTCGGCCAGGATACCGCCATGGAAATTCTCGGCAACATGTACGCCTTTGGAGCCACGCTGGGATATAGTCTCGTTTTCATGGCCCTGATTCGCCTCCGCTTCATCGATCCTTACACCCCCCGTCCCTACAAGATGCCTTTCAATTTGAAAATCCGCTACCGGGAGAGGAAGGTTGACCTCCCGATTCTCGGGTTTATCGGGACCGGCGGGAGTCCTTTTCGTTCTGGCCGAAGTGGTCATTACCCATGACATCGGAAGGATTGCCGGCCCCTGCTGGGTTTTCCTTTGCTTTCTTTACTACGTCTGGTACCGGAGAAAGGTAAAGCTTCCGGTTTTCAAAACCATAAAACGGGACTGGGAGACGGAACAGAAAGCCGTGCTGCTGTCGGCAGAGGAGTTTGAATTGCTGGAACACTACCGCCTGGCTTTAGCCGAGCGGGATAAGCTGCTCAAGAAGAAAGTCGGCAGAAAAGGGAGAGAGGAAATAAATTAACCGAAAACTATCCGCCCGCAATTATTTTGAGATCGTCAGCAGCGTTCTCTTTTTCTTTCTGGGGCTGGTCATCCTGTACCGTTCCATTGCCGAAACCGGACTGTTTCTGGGCATCGTGCTGGGGGCGCTTTTCTTAGGTTATGGAATTTTCCGTTTGAGGTATATCTGGAGATATTTTTTCCCGGAAGGGTGAGAAGTCATGATTGCGATTCACCCCCTGGGATTTATTCTGGCCGTGGTTTTTGCCGTTTCCATGGGCGGGCTGATGTGGTGGATGCTCCGGGTCCCGCCCCCTATACCGGCCGCCGTCGCCAAAGCCCGGGTGTCGGTGGAAGCGGTCAAGCGGATTTTAGTCCCGACGGTCGGGACAGCCTTCGCCGGCAGGGAAGTAGAATTGGCCTGCCGCCTGGGAGAAGACCAGAAAGCGGAGATTCAGCTCGCCTACGTCCTGGAGGTTCCCCGGACCCTCTCTCTGGGCGCGCCCATGCCGGATGAAGAAGCTCGGGGCCTGGAAGCGATGAAGCTGGCCAAAACCATCATCGATCTTCATAAGCTCCCCTCCACCATGAAGGTGCTGAGGGCCCGGGTCGCCGGGCAAGGAATCGTGCAGGAGGCGCTGGAACAGGACGTGGACATGATCGTTGTGGGTATGAAACCGGGGATGGGAATTGCCTACGATGCCTTTGCCCGGACCATGGATGTCCTCATGCGCCATGCCCCCTGTGAACTGTTAATTGATCGGGTCACGGGGGAAGGAACGGGGTCGGCATAAATCCTTCACCGCAGAGAGCGCAGAGGACGCTGAGACCAATGGAAATTAAAATCAAAAAACAAGATTCAGCCTCGCCTGGGATCAGGGTCTTTCATCAGATTTTGGATTGGCTTTTCGAAACGATTCCATTCTCCGCGCTCTCTGCTGCGAAACATTTGGAGGGAATAAAATGCGCCTGGTAATCCTGGGATGCGGAAAACTCGGCTCGCGGCTGGCTCAAAGATTTTCCGAAGCCGGACATCAGATCGTAATCATGGATCGAGACCGGGAACCCTTGAAACAACTGGGACCGAACTTTAAAGGAGAAACCCTGGCCGGCACTGCCTTCATCGAGGCCAACATCCAGAGGATTTTCGAAGAAAAGGTAGATATCTTTATCGCCGTGACGGACAAAGACAATGTCAACATTATGTTCACCCAATGGATAAAAAACAAATTCAACGTTTCGCGCGTGATTGCCCGCGTCTATGACCCGATCCTGGCGGGGATCTATCGGGAACTGGACCTGGAGACCGTTTGCCCGACGAACATGGCGCTGGAGGCCATCCAGTCCATGCTGAAGAACAAGGAGTAGGACCATGTACGTTATCGTTGTGGGAGCCGGAAAAGTTGGCTACCAATTGACCAAACTCCTTCTTTCGCAGGGGCATGAGGTCATGTTGATCGAGAAAGATAAAAACAAGGTCGCCGCCATGGTGGATGAGTTGGGAGATTCCATCCTCCCGGGGGATGGCTCGACCGTAGAGGTCCTGACCGAAGCCGGGGCCAATCGGGCCGACGTGATCGTGGCGGTTACGGGCCATGATGAGGACAACCTGGTCATCTGCCAGGTCTCGAAGGTGATGTTTCTCCGCCCGCGGACCATCGCCCGGGTCAATAATCCCGTTAACGAAGGGACTTTCTGGAGCCTGGGCGTGGATTCCGCGGTGAACGCCACGCGGCTGATCAACGCCATCATCCAGGAGCAGGTCACCGCTCACGACATGCTGATCCCTCTGCTGACCATGCGGGGAGGGGATGCCGAGATCGTTCAGACCTACTTTATCGCCGGCTTCTCCGGTGGTCAACAAACGGATCAAGGACTTTGTCCTTCCCCAGGGCACCCTGATTATCTCCATGTACCGGGGGAATGAATTGCTTATCCCCAGGGGGGACACCATGCTCCTGGAGGATGATCAGGTAATCGTCCTCGTCCGAAAGGTCCATGAAGAGGCCCTGAAGCTGATCTTGATCGGTCCGGGGAGCAGGAAACAAGAAGGGCCAAACCTCTGGACAAGCAGGCAAAGAATATGGTGAATCATGACCTGGACGCTTCGGAAAAAGATTTTCCTTGGATATGGGATCACCCTCGGTTTAATGATTGTGATCCTGATCTGGGCTTTTCTCCATCTCCAGGAATTGGGCCAGGCCAGTGATGCCATCCTGCGGGAGAATTACCGGAGCATTCTGGCGGCCGAGAACATGGTCTACGCCCTCGAACGGCAGGACAGTGCGATCCTTCTCATTCTGCTCGGGTTTGAGGAGGAGGGATGGAAGCAATTTCGGGAAAATGAAGGCCAATTCTTCCAGTGGCTGGGAAGGGCAAAAGATAATATTACGGTCGAGGGGGAGGATAAGATTGTCACATTCCATCGAGACCGGATATTCCGCTTATCTGAAGCCAGGTGTCCGAAATCAAGCCCATTGCGGTCTCCGGCCCCCGCAAGACTGCCGCGCTGTATCACGAAACCATACTGCCGTCATTCCTCGAGGTTCGGAATATGTGCATCCGCCTGCGGGAGATCAATCAGGAGACCATGTATAAGGCCAGCGATCGGGCAAGTTCGATTGCCCAGAGAGCCATCTGGTCTATAGCGCTCATCGGGATTGCTGCGGTGGCGATCGGAATCGGATTCAGCCTGTTTCTTTCCAATCTTCTCGTGAGACCGGTTCAGCAGATGATGCAGGCCACCCAAAAAATTTCCGAGGGCAATTACGATGTGGAAGTTTCCATCAAGTCCTCGGACGAACTCGGCCGCCTTACCGAGGAGTTCAATTCGATGGCCAAAAAATTGAAGGCCTTTCACGACCTGAATATCGAGCAGATCATGGCGGAAAAGCGAAAGAGTGAATCCGTCATCCGGAGCATCGATGACGGCATCGTCCTGATCGATGCTGAATACAAGGTAACGGACATCAATCCCATGGCCGGCACGATCCTGCAGATCGAGGCGGAAAAGGCGATCAACCGGCATTTTCTGGAAGTGGTGAACAACGAGCAATTATTCACTTACCTCAAGCAATCCATCGAAACCGGCAAAGCTCCTCGGATTGAGGAAAAACAAAATGTCCTTACCGTGGAACGAGAAGATGGGCGCCATCATTACCAGTTTTCCGTGACTCCCGTTCATCGAAGATCGGGCGCCCTCCTCGGGGTGGTGCTTTTGTTGCGGGATGTCACCCGCCTGGCGGAACTGGACCGCCTGAAAAGCGAGTTTGTCATGACCGCTTCCCATGAACTGCGGACTCCTTTGACCAGCATCGGCATGAGCATCGATCTTCTTCTGGAAAGCGCCCCGAGGAAACTAAGCCGAGAAGGAACAGCAGCTTCTTTCCGCCGCCCATGAAGATTTGCAGCGCCTCAAAGGTCTGGTCAATAACCTCCTCGACCTCTCCAAAATCGAGGCCGGAAAGATGGAAATGGAGTTCTCCGACCGCCCCGTCCCGCCCCTCTTCGAAAAGGTAGTCGAATCCTTCAAAATTCCGGCAGAGCAAAAAGGAGTCGCCCTCTCCTTCGAGGTTCCCGAGAGGCTTGCCCAATATGAAGGGAGACGGAAACAAGATCACCTGGGTGTTGACCAACCTGATTTCGAATGCTTTGCATTTCACTCCGCGAGGAGGAAACATTCGAGCTTACGGCCGAAGCCTTCGGCCCTTTCGTCCAAATTTCCGTCATGGGACAACGGGCCCGGGATTCCCTACGAATATCAATCCAAGATTTTCGATAAATTTGTGCAGGTCAAAAGCAGCCAGGTATTGGGGGGGAGCGGTCTCGGCCTGGCCATTTGCAAGGAAATTGTTCGGGCCCACGGGGGGACGATTTGGGTGGATTCAGTTCCGGGAGCGGGAAGTACGTTTCACTTTACCGTTCCCATGGAGGATCGCGTCAAAAAGGGGGATCAAACGATGAAAGAGAGATCCGTACTCATCGTCGACGACGAGAAGAACATTCTCTTAACCCTGTCGCAATCTCTGGAGGCCCTGCAGGTAGAAATCGATACCGCTGCCAACGGGGAGGAAGCCCTCGCCAAGCTCAAGGAAAAGGAGTTTGACCTCATCCTTCTGGATATCCGAATGCCGGGAATGGATGGGATGGAAGTCCTCCGCCGGGTGCGGGAGATTCGGCCCGACATTCGAATGATCATGATTACCGCTTACGGGACGATTGAATTAGCGGTCGAGGCCATGAAGTTGGGTGCGGTGGATTTTATCCACAAGCCGTTTTCCCCCCAGGAGATCCGCGATATGGTTTCCCGGGTCCTGGATCGGGAGAAACTCGATGAGCAGAAGGTGGCCGATTACGGGTCCGCGATTGAGCTTGCCAAGAGATCCATCGGCGACCGCCATTTTGATGCGGCCGTTGAGCACGTGCGCAAAGCCATCTTCCTCGATCCCTCGCGGCCCGAGGCCTTCAACCTCCTGGGAGCGCTCATGGAGCTTCGGGGGGATCGAGTGGAAGCCCAAAAAAACTACCGGGCCGCGCTCTCTCTCGACGCCTCCTACGCCCCGGCGATCCGGAATCTGGAAAGATCGACGAGCCGGGGTTGGAACCGATCGGGGATCGTCCTGGAAGACCTTCGGAAAGAAGAGTCCAAAAACCAGGAAAAAGAATGACTTCTTTTCAGCTCCGCCCGCAGGGCGATCTCTGCCCTACCGGGCGAAAGAAAGGAGTTTGCGAATTCTGTCCAAGGCAAGCGCTCTTTTGTCTTTGGCAACCTCAGTATTTCCCGCTTGAAATAAGTTTATAAAAAATTAAGGCCCTGTTCGATATCCTGGTAGTTTCAAGGTCAATTGTGAGATGTGTGCTGGAAATCTTCTATGGATCGGCAAATTTGAGCTGCGGAAATTGTCCCTTAGCTATTTGGTGGAATAAATGGGCCGGACACCCCTCCCCAGGTTAGGAGAACTGCTCCCGCCCGAACCTGTCATAGGTCGGTATAAACCCTCAGTACTGCAAAAAATCAACGCCCCTTAGAGTTTTTGGACGATTTCCGCTCGGCCGCGGCGCCCCCCATTCTTTCTCCTTGACCAGTGATTTGCATGACCTTTATAATAGGTCATATAGGTTGACTAGGATGGGGGGTCACATGAAAGCCACAACAGTCAGCATCGCCGAAGGAAAAAAAGGGTTCAGCCGCTTGATACAGGGTGCCTTGGAGAAAAAAGAAAGGGTGATCATAACCAAGCGTCGGAAACCCGTGGCGGTCATTATCCCTTACGACGAATATGAGCGATCAAAGAAATTGGAAGGTTTTAAACAAATCATGGAAGCTCGGGAAGCTTTTTTGAAAGCCGGGGTTAAAGCCAAGGACGTTTATAAAGAATCAAAGAAACAACTGGAGGATAAATCTTGAAGAGGGCCGTTTTGGATGCAAGCGTGGTGCTAAAATGGTATTTGGCGGAAGAGGATCATGGCCAAGCTGCCCTTGATTTATTGGATCGGTACCTATCGGACAACCTGACAATCATAGCTCCGTCTCTTTTAGAATACGAGGTAACCAACGGCCTCGTGGTCGCGCAGCGACGGGGCCGTCTACGCGAAGAACTTATCCTCTCCGCCCTGGAAGGTTTTCTAAACCTGGGCATCGAGACAGTGAGGATTTCAGATTTATATTCCCGGGTCCTGCATTTTTGCAGGATCTATAATCGTTCGGCGTACGATGCCAGCTACCTCGCCCTGGCCGAAGCGGAAAAAATAGAGTTTATCACCGCAGACGAAACTCTGTACAATGCCGTCAAAAAAGATTTGAAATGGGTGAAATGGCTTGGCCGACAAACAAATGGGCCGAAGAAGCTTCCCCTGGTCGATGATAGAAGGTAGAGCGTATTCAGAGGGGCAGTCTCAATAGCCTGGCAGGAATCGGCCCGGATAAAACCCCGGTTCGGGTTGTGCCCGACCCCTCCATTCAGAATATTCCCGAGATCCGCGCCAGGGGAGATTTTAGTTCTCTTGAAATCCGCCTCCCAAACCTCCCAACCCCGAAAATCCCGAAAGCAGCCTCCCGGCCCGCTTCAGTGTGCTTTCCCTCCAGAAGAAAATGCGGGCAACGGTCCAGATCGGCGGCTGATATTTTTAACTTCGGCAGAGGCAGAATTCGCCAGAATTCGACCAACTCGGGATGTCGGGATCAGATGGCTCGGCAGGTCCGAAATTCGACCTTATTCCATATTCCACGCGGGGTGCCGTCGCGGAAAAAATAAATGTGATAATTTTGGGCAACGTCCGCCTTCTCCCCATAACCAACGTCTCGCTCTGCAGCTTTGAACCTACGTTCCCTTTCCCACGTCGCTCGAAATGCAAGACAGTAAAGTGACTCAGAACCAACGATCCGTGACGGCTTTGCATCTTTGCACCTACGTCCCGTTATCCCCCACGTCCCGTTATCCCCCGATAGGCTAGGAAACGATCAAGCTGGAGATCCTCATCCCGGTAGGACTTGAAAGGGAAGCTCAAACCCCCATATTTATATCCCAGGTGTCTCATTTTTCTACCGCCCGCCTCACTTTGACCCCGTCCTTTCCACAAAAGGAAGTACTCAACATTCAAGATATCGTGCCAATCAGGAAACTTGCCAAATCCGAGCATTTTTTCAAGGAATGATTCGCATTACGATAATTTTATTCCAAATTTTCCAGTAAGATAGCAGCAGTCGAAGGCTCCGATAAAACGTGACGCTTCACCCGCGCACATTGCGCGTCGGCTGAAAGCGCGTTAGGTATCATTATGCATAAAGATCCGGGCCAGTGATCGCCTCCAACAGAACCCGAGCACAATCGATAGAGAGGCAAAAAAAACCGCCCCGAGCACACAGGCAACGCGTGCGCCCTTGGCCAGCCTCAACTGTTCCCTCCCTCGGCGCAGTTCCAGCTCGCCTGCATCAAGTCGCCTTTCCCCAACGTTGACCTCGCCCTCTCCTTTGGCAACCTGCTTGTCTCCTTCGGCGATCCGCTTTCTAGCCTCCTTGAAGCCCTTTCCGCCTTTCAGCAGCTTGTCCGCTAACACCAAGAACGGGTTGTCTTTAGCTTGCTCGTACTCCTTCTTGCCCTCTGACAACTCTCGCTTGCCGGCCTCCAACTTAGCTTTGCCCTCCTCGAGCGCGGGCTGTCCTTTTTCAAGCTGTCTTTGACCATCGGCTATTTGCCTTTCCCCGGCAGTAATCTTCTCGGTGAGAAACAGATAGCCGGCCACCGACGCAAGAGCCAATAGAATTATGAGCAGCAGCGCAAGCACCTTGCCCATGATGTTTCCCTCTGTGTTTTACTGACCTAACGATAAAAATTATATCCGAAGTGGAGCAAGGCGGAATTCCGAAAAGAATCCGAACCGCTATTACCGATGGTAATCTACCCCATCTATCAAAAATTGTCACTCGAAGAGTACAGGAAGAAAGTCGTTGCTTGGGGTCAAGGTTTCGAAAAGATCAGCTAAAATTTGATGCTGGAGAAACATCTTAGGACCGCTCCCCATTCAGTCTGCCTTCTTCTTTTTCCATTCTCGGATTCGATCAGCTATGGCGTGTAGATCTTCGGTCGGAATATCGCCAAGGTCGAGACCCTCAATGGCTACCCGGTTCTGTGCCAGCCATTCATCAAAATCTTCTTCCTTCAGGTCGCCGAAAACTGAGGCTATTTCTGCTAAGTCATCTTTTGTCGGCTTCTGCATATCCACCCCTCATCGAGTGAAAGTGAGTTAGGGGTTTTTCCTCAAATTGCTGGGTTCCTTCTGATCCAGAACACGCCGGACGAGTTCGGCCCCCTCTCGAACGCTAAACGGCTTCATGATGAACCCCCGGAACCCCATAGCCATGGCCTTTTCAGACGAAATCGAGTCACTATGCCCAGTACACAATATGACGGGGGTATCGGGCCGTATGCGCATGAGCTCCTTACCTAAATCCTCACCGGTCATGAACGGCATTGTTTGATCCGTAATCACCAGGTCGAATTCAGAAGGATTGGAAGAGAAAAGCTCCAACGCCTCCTGACTATCCAGTAGCGCTGTAACCTTATAGCCAAGATGTTCCAGCATATTCCGCACTGATTGAACGATAATTTCCTCGTCATCCACAAATAGGATTCGTTCATTCCCCCTGAGGATTGGTTTAAAGGTTTCTGTTGCCACCGAAGGGCCGATATCCACCTTGGGAAGATAAACTCTAAAAATGGAACCTTTGCCCGGCTCACTGTCGACGGTGATACCCCCCTTATGATTCTTTACGATCCCATAGACTACCGATAGGCCAAGTCCTGTCCCTTCTCCGAACGGTTTCGTGGTGAAGAAAGGCTCAAAAATCCGTCTCCTGACCTCCTCGTCCATACCAGACCCCGTATCCTTTACCGAAAGGACCAGGTAGTCTCCTGGTTGCATATCCGCCTCGGGCAGATCAGTCGAGCTGAAGGTAATGTTTTGAAGGGATATCTCCATCGACCCCGTGGTTCCCCGCATGGCATAAGCCGCATTGGTGCAGAGGTTCATGATCACTTGCTGGATCTGAGAAGGGTCAGCAGAAACTGCATCGGATTTCGTTTCCAGGAGAAGTTCCATTTGAATGGTGGTCGGGATGGAAGATCGCAGTAGTTTGAAAGTTTCTTTTGTAAGAGGGGTTAAGGTTATTATCTCTTGCTTCTTTTCGGATTTGCGGCTAAACAAAAGCATTTGCCTTACCAGGTCTTTGCCCCGCAGCCCTGATTTGAGAATCAGGTCCAGATTCGTGCGGACCCCAGATCCTACAGGGACGTCAAAAAGAGCCAATTCCGAATTAATTACAATCGCCCCAAGGATATTGTTGAAATCATGGGCGATACCCCCGGTCAGTCTGCCGATAGCCTCCATTTTCTGAGCCTGGCGCAGTTGTTGCTCGGCTCTTTCGCGCCTGGCCATTTCCTCCTCTAATTCCTTATTGGCTCCAGCCAGTTCAGCGGTTCGTTCCTGAACTTTTATTTCCAACTCGTCACGGGACCTGCGGAGGTCCTCCTCCATCTGCTTGCGCTCGGTAATGTCGCGTACAAAGATCCCTATCCTGCCGCCTTCTCTTCCAAAATAAAAGGCTGTTATGTCAACATCAAAAATCGAACCGTCCTTACGCCGATGGCGAGACTCGAATCTGTCATGGCCGCCCTTCTCGATTAGCTTTTTGATGTGATTGGCGATCTCTCCCGAAGTCTCAACGGCCTCTAATCCGCTGATCGGCTTATGGGTAAGCTCCTCTCGCGAATAACCAGACATTCGGCAGTAGGCATCATTGACTTCGAGTATCTGGCCGTTTAAGTTGTGAATCCAAACCCCGTCGGAAGTGGTATTGAATAAGGTAGAATATTTTTCTGCGGCCGCTTTCAATTCCATCTCGATCCGCTTCCGTTCGGTGATATCCTCCGCTATCCCGGCGATGCGGTAGACTTCTCCACCCTCATTGCGAACCGCAAAAGCACGATCCCATATCCACCGAACGACCCCATCGGGGCTTATAATCCGATACTCGACAGCAAACCCTCCCATCCCTCTTAGTGGCAAATTCTCTTCGACGCGCTCCCGGTCCTCAGGATGAATGGCATCCATCCAGGACTTTGGATTGTTATAGAGCTCTACAGTTTTCCGCCCCCATATTTCTTCATAGGTCGGACTAACGTAAATCATTTTGGTCAAATCCGAATCGGCCATCCAGAAGACTTCCCGAATATTCTCGGCTATCTGGCGAAAGCGTTCTTCACTTTCCTGAAGAATCTTTTTTACCCGCTTGAGTTCGATAAATTGCTGTCCAACGAGCACGAGACCGCTGTTTTCGAATCGGAGTTTCAAGGAGGCGACCGTCAAGGCGTTCACCCGCATTGCGATGAAGACCATCATAAGCCCAAAAAGCAGGACCATTCCCGCCATGGCCAGGTGCAACTCGTCCCCCAGGAGGCAAAAACGGACGATTATCGGCGTCAGGGCAGGCACACTATAGGCGAAAAAGGCCTTAGGAAGTGCGGAGAATGAGGCCGCAGCTCCAGCCACCATTCCCCCAATCACAAAGGTAAGAAAAGTCTGATGAACTATGGATTCAATCGGAAAGAGAAAAATGCCGGCGGAACCCCATGCCATACCCGACAACGCCAGACCGACGATAAACCTCCTGCCCCAACGCTTGGCTTCGGAATGCCCTAGTGACGCTCGGCGGAATCTACGGATTTCAATGTACCGGGGCACGCTTATCAGGGCCAACAAGGTAAGCCAGGCGATCAATGCTCCCCTTTGAGATAATGTTTCTCTCGATTGCAACAAGAGCAAGAGAATTGATTGCCGTCGCGAGCATGCCAATGGGGGCATTGCTATAGAGCTGTCTGACTAGCTCGGCAAAGAGCACCTCTTGCTTTTCTGCTATCAAGATGCTTTCGTCAGCTTTCTCGGAGGTTGCACGATCTTCATCCATTTTATTCTCTCTCAGCTGTTACGTTTCGTCTATAAATAAATAATAGAATCGATTAGTACAATGATTTAACTCATCAGCCGCCCATACCTTTCAAGGAGAAAAGGAGAAGTACCGCCACCCATGGATGCATTGGCAAAGGTTCGTCAGTTGATCGCAGTTATTTTGGCTATGTGCTCCAAAGAATGTTATTTTTGTTCTGAAGCCGTTAATAAATAGTTGACTACAAATCTCCTTCCGCACCATATGACGGAAAGTAAGGATTATGCCTTGAAAAGACGAATGGATGGGGGAATTTTGGAAACAACGTTACAGGAAGTTATCAACATTTCCTCTCTGAACGGATTCTCCTTGACAACTCATCATATGATGAATACCGTGGATTGGGGTGACATTTCCAATATTCAGGAGGGATAAATGGGCCGGACAGTTTTGCCTTACAGCCATGTTCTGGAAAAGGAAAAGGAAAGCTGGAAATTATTTCGGAAAGCCATGAGCAGGGAGGACCAGGAGGCGTTTGATCGCCTCTTCGACCGGGCAAAGCTCCACATCCATGCCGCAGTGTACCAGGCCCATTCCTTTCCCATGGAAACAATCCTGCTGTCCATCCGTCTGGAACGCGAGAAGATGCTCGACGAGATCCTGGGTAAGCTCGGGAAAGAGCCAACCGAAGTACCCTGATAGCACCTCTACAATACTCTTGGACTTTATAAGATACCGACAACAGCCCCGTGGAGTCAGGCTGCGAAAGCCGCCGGAAGAAGATACTCGGAAAGCCGTATTCGGGAAAACTGAACGTACGGTTTGATGAGGGGGAGCTGGAAATAGAGGTCTTTTGCCACTACGCCAGCTTTCTACTATACCTTTTTACAACGCGGCGGTCGCGAGTTCTTTCCATCTATTTGTCAAACCAGACTTTCTTCATCCCGCCGCCATAATAGCCGAACCATGTGCCCATACCAAATTCATGTCCTTTGACATAATCCCGGTGGGCAACGGGAATAACGGATTTGGCCAAGTACAGAATGGGAAGATCCTCTTTCACCATCTCAACGACTTTCTGATAGATCGGCGCCCGATCCTCCCAATTCCAGGTCGTTCGCCCCTTTTCCAGCAAGTTGTCGAGTTCCGGGTTGTTGTAGCGGGACCAGTTATTCTTATCGATTTCTCCCGAATGCAGGTACAGGTAATAGGCGTCGTCCGGATCAAGCCTCTCGCTATCCCCCCGCAGGGAGATATGATAATCTCCCTTTCTCATGCTCTCAAAATAGGGCGCTCGATCGACAACCTTTATGGTTGCTTCGATGCCGATTTTCTGCAATTGCCCGACAACGACCTGACATCCATCCATATCCGAAGTGTAACCCGAATATTCCAGAAACTCCGTCTTGAAGCCATGGGGATATCCCGCTTCCGCGAGAAGCTGTTTGGCTTTGGCCAGGTCCACTTCCCTGTCCTTGACTGGAATATACATCCGGGAACGGTTCAGGAAGGGTTGATTGTTAACCACCTCTCCCAAGCCCCAGAAGGCAGCCGTAGATCAGCTCCTTGCTTATCGACGGCATAGGCAACCGCCTGCCGGACTTTCTTATTGTCAAAAGGGGGTTTGCTCATGTTAAACCATATCCACGTATTCCCGACCGGCTGAGGCAGCAGTGACCACAACACCCGGTACCGGATTCTTCATGGCCTCGACGCTCGCCTTTTTGGGCGGATCGGCAATGTAATCCAGGTCACCCGCCCGGAGTGCCGTCCAGCGAACGGTGGGGTCCACAATTTTTTTCGCGAAGATGCTATCCAGATAGGGAAGACGATCTCCCGTCTTTTCATCGATTTCCCAATACTGATCAAAGCGGGTTAATTCGGTCGTCTCGTTGGGGACAAAAGACTTAAACACAAAAGGCCCGGTACCCGGTGCGGGTTTCATCCCCGTCGGTTCCCAGCCCGCCGGGATAATCGGGCAATTCTGGATGGTCAGGGTCGTCAAAAAAGGACCGAACGGCTCTTTCAGCCGGATTCGGACATGATATTTGTCGATCATGTTGACGGAATCAATCCAGCGGTAGGCAAATGCCCGGGGCGCCCGGGTCGCCGGATTCATCACCCGCTCGACGGAATACTTCACATCGGCGCTGTCCAATTCCTTCCCGTGATGAAATTTCACGCCCTTCCCTCAGGGGGAAAGTATATTCTCTTCCGTCTCTGGAGACCTCCCAGGATTTGGCCACATCGGGATAAATCCGCACCTGGGGCAAGGGACCCATGATGGTAAGGGCATTGTACATCAAAACATAATTGAAAAAGTCAATGACATTTTGATTCTTGTGGGCATCCAACCCGGTCGGAGCGTAGCGCTCCCCCACCCGCAATCTGACCCCCGTACTTTGGTTTCTTTTCTGTCCCCTGACTTTCGGAAAAGCCCCCCAAGGTCACCGCGGCCAGGCCAGATCCGCTGAGAAAAAGAAACTCCCTCCGCGTTAACGATCCGAAATCTTCCCCATTCATCTCTTTTCCTCCTACAGGAGATCGATTCAGGGCGACCGAAAAGGTTTTTCTTGAGCCCGCCAAATCTTAAGCTCGCTTTCACCAAAAGAATCTCCAAAAGCAAAACCCCATCTCTTTGCAGAGATGGGGTTTATTCTTTCCCAGCCATCATAACCACCTTTGATGTTAAGGCTTATAAAAGAAGGGCCGAAAATCCTTTAAGATTATGGAAAAGTTTACCCCCTGGAGGAAAACCAGTCAACATAATTGTTCAATATTCTTTTCTGAAGGGGGACGTCTAAAGGGGAACAGTCGTTCCCAACCAACCTAGCAACAATGGGCTAAAAGCAGGGGTTTGTTTCGGCTTGGCCAGTCTTCACCTCTCGAATGTAGAGAGACCACTCGGCCCTACTCAAAGGCCTCCACACTTTCAATTGTTCCGTATTAAGGACCGACCCTCCTGCCTTCCCCCTTCTTCCAGTTAACCACGGAAGAAGTTGCATTTGAACCAAGGTTCCGGTTCCCAGCAGAGGGGTTGACGCTCGACTTGGTGCCTCCTGCGGGAAACGCGATTTTCATATTGCCCAACTGAATAATCTTCCCGAACCACCCGGCGTATCCCTCACTGGCTATCCCAATAAGGACGGTCAACCGTGGTCTCAAAACAGGAAACTCTTTGGTCCGCTTGGAAAGGTTTCAGGAATTCGGGGGACACATCACTTATTCCTTTTGACACATCCTGGCGAAGGGGGTAAATTCCGGGCATGGCGAGGATGGCTCGTATCGTGGTGCCTGAATACCCTCATCATATCACTCAGCGAGGGGTCCGTTCTTTGCCCATTTTCCGGGATGACGAAGACCGGCGATCTTACTTAGAATTTATGAGCCGGGAGACACAACGGTTTCGGGTAGGGATTTTGGCCTGGTGTTTGATGACCAACCACGTACACCTGATCGCCGTTCCCGAAGGTGGAGGAGCCCTTGCCCGGGCCATCGGAGAAGCACACAAGCGGTACAGCCGAATGCGCAACTTTGCGGAAGGTGTGCGGGGGTATTTGTTTCAAGGGCGGTTTGGGTCGTGCGTATTGGACGAGAAACATTTGTCGGCGGCGGTTCGGTATGTGGAGAATAATCCGGTTCGTGCGGGTATGGTAAGAAGGGCTTGGGAATATCCGTGGTCGAGCGCAAAATTTCACGTAGGCGAGCAAAAGACGGATGTTTTGGTCAAAGATCGAGATTTGTTAGGGCTTGTAGCGGATTGGAGGGAGTTTCTGCAGGGAGAGGATTCGGGGGGGAGAAACTGATTTGCGGCGCGCTACGAAAACGGGGCGACCATTGGTGGGTAATGAGAATTTAGCAGGCATTGAGAAAAAGACGGGGCGCAATTTGCAGAAAGGGAAACCAGGGAGGAAGCCACCGCCTTCGGGAAATAAGTGATGTGTCCCCCGATTCCCGCAAATTGATAATCTGCCTGGTTCCTGCTATTATGATTTCTCCATTACCCGATAATCTAATGAAAATTTATAAAGCTGGAAAGGAGAGCATAATGCATTTTGAAAACATAGAAGCCACCATCGATTTTGCTATTGCAAAGGAAAGGGAAGCCGCCGAGTTCTACAAAAAAATAAGCAAAGATGAAAAGGATTTTTCCGGCTCAAAGAAAATGTTTGCGGAATTTGCCGAGGAAGAGCAAAAACATGAAAAACTGTTGCAGGATTTTAAAGTCAAAGGAATATCCAAAAGCTTACAAGAATATAAGTTGAAATGGATCACCGATATCAAGCGTAGTGATTATCTGGTCGATGTGGATTATAAGAAAGGTATGCCGTACAATGAAATGCTGTTGTTGGCGATGAAACGCGAAGAAAAAGCATTGAAATTGTACAATGAATTCTTGAAGCAGGCTGAAGCCAAAGAAAGCCAAAAGCTGTTTAAAGTCCTTTGCCAGGAAGAAGCCAAACATAAGTTGGCACTGGAAACGATCTATGATGACTATATGGCGAAGATGGGAGACTAGAACCTATCTCAAAATTGCATATAAATTTCCTCCCTACCCAGGAAATTGATACCTCCCTTATTTTGGGTAAAGAAGACCGCACTTTATCGGGCAGGGGCCGGGGCAAGAACCTTTCTCCACTGGCCCCCGCCCAGGACTCCAAGGGCCAACTAGACCCGAACAGTCTTGATGAGAGATTTCATTTTGCTTTTTAGCTCTGGGGTAATCTCTTTCATACCGTGAACTCTGGTGCCATGAGCCGCGGCCACTTGCATGACCTCTTCTTCTGTCTCGGCCCGGACCAGAAAGTCGCAGTCCGCTCCTGCATCCCTGCAATTTAACTGTTTGTATTCTTTTTGAGCCATTGGATTTCCCTCCCTCTATTTTAAGTTCTCAGTTTCTCTATTCTCCTGAGGAAGGAGAATAGCTATTCATTTTGGGTTAAAACCCTACATTTTTCGATGAAGGGTTCTGACAAAGGATTCCAGCAGGCATGAAGAACACGATGAGAATTGTGGAGGGGGCTTGGACCTTTGTATGTAAATACGAAGTACCGAGGGGGAACCAGAAGACACCCCCAAAGGGGAAAATTTTAATCATTTTGTAGGCTTCCGCTTATCATCTCTTGGTAAGCCAGTCTTCTGATTCTACCCCTTAGAAGTTCGAAGGGTTTTGTTGTCGGTTGATGCGCTACGCGCGGCTAAGATATTTAAAAATGATACCTACTGAAAGTTTTATCAAAAATTTATTTTAGGAGTATAGTAAATAGAATCCCAAAACCCCCTAACGATTATCAATCGAAATCTGCACAAAATGGCTGAGTCGGTCAAGCGTTGACTACAGGAAGAAATCCTCGCATGCGTGTCGCGTGACCAGCGGCGTAAGAGGGCTTATTAGCCTCTTCTTCACGGCATTTTCTGAGACATTTTCAATCAGGTTTCTGGAGAGAGATCGGATGGTCGGATGGATTTGTCGAATGGATTCTTGACAGCTCATCATATGATGAGTATTGTGGTCCCTCTAAAGTGGTCAACCATGGGATGCAACTCACCGTATCTTTTGGGAGGAGTAAATGGGCCGGACAGTTCTGCCTTACAGCCATGTTCTGGAAAAAGAAAAGGAAAGCTGGAAATTATTTCGGAAAGCCATGAGCAAGGAGGATCAGGAGGCGTTTGATCGCCTCTTCGACCGGGCAAAGCTCCACACCCATGCCGCAGTCTACCAGGCCCATTCCTTCCCCATGGAAACAATCCTTCTATCCATCTGCCTGGAACACGAGAACATGATCGAGGAGATCCTCGGCAAGCTCAACGAGAAGAAAGCATAGAGATTTTCCCTCATCCCCGCATTGTTGATCCCATGGCTTTCCACTCCGGTGAAGCTTCCAATGCATTTCCGGAAGGGGTCCATGAAAACGGCGCCCCCATTTTCGGAGGTTAATTTCCTTAAGGTAAACCCCCGGCTCTGCCGGGGGACTAAAAAACTTTGAGAATTCCACAGAGTCTTTTAATGTAAAGCGATTAGCTGTCGTAAAACAGTTGTCGATTACGTGTGGCCGATCTTTTTAGGAGGTTTTGTCTTTCGGTTTGCGATCAGGCCCCTTTGAGGGGCCAGCAAACCACAAGCCTCCACCTCTGGTGGAGGTTATGACTCATCAATTTATGAGATAGAATAACGGCACTTTCAGCCTATGCACTGTAAGAATCAACGTCCCGAGATCTAATTTTCATTCTCTGGATTCTCCTTTCATCATATTTTAAAACCCGGATGAGGCGACCTACAAATTCAAAATAGGTCTTGGAATCCAGGAAAGTTTCGTGGCTAGCGTCTCTTGGATCTCGCCTACCCAGCCTTTTATGGTTGATTTGAGGGACATGTGCCTTCAGAAGTGGACTCTGGAAGGGGGAATCTGAAGGGGTGAAAATTTGATTTTATTCTGGGATGAATCCTGTATACAATACGATTGAGGATGCAACTAAACCCCCAGAGGAGGTGGAACATGGCAGTTTCATTGAAGCCCATGACCAAAACAAGCGACAAACTGAGGGAAATGCTGGACAAAGCCATCGCCCGGGAGCTGCAGGTGAGCATCCAGTACATGTGGCAGCACGTGCAAGTGATTGGAGTCAAGGGCGTGGCGGTGCAGGATAAGTTCAAGCAAACGGCAATTGCCGAGATGAAGCATGCTGAGAAGATTGCCGAAAGGCTCTGGTACTTGGGATCAACTCCTACGACGAAGCCCGAACCCATTACCGTGGGCGAGTCCTTGAAAGAGTTTCTGGAGCTGGATACGAAGGCCGAGGAAGAGGCCATCACGATGTACAAGGGAATCATCGCGATGGCTGGTAAAGAAGGAGACGTGACTACGGCCTTCATCTTCAAAGAAATCTTAGAAGACGAGGAAGAACACCACGATCTCTTCACCACTATGCTGGAAGAAGTCTGAACACCTTTTCGAGTTCCGCCGTTATGGGTTTCGGGGGAGAACCTAACCAAGATTACCGATAGGAAGCTCCACCAGCTCCAGACCTTATTCTTGAGCGTATACGAAGCCGACCGCCCCGTCAATGTGGGGCAGACCGACTTCGGATTTCGCAGGCAAGCAAAAGACCTGCTTGCCCGTCTGGCGCCTCTGGTCTGATCGGATTCGCCCTTTTCAGAAGGGCCAAATAGTAGACGAACCCGGTATGGGTTGAGCCCCCATCTGGTATGCCAAGTGCGCTTTCCGGTGTGGAATCACAGAGGGCATATGGTGCATCCGATGTTGGTTTTGTGAAGGGTGTCTCCGTTCCGTTTCATATCCATGAACTGCTCAAAAGAAAAATCAGGTTCACTGACCTAATTTTTTCTTTGTCTTCTCCTTTCTCCCTTTACCCTTTGCCGGATTTTTATCGCAGTGAATTGTTAAGGTGGTAAAATATCCTTTGGTGCGTGGCAACCAAATTTTCGGGGAAGGAGGGCTCTGTTATGGAAGGGAGTATTTACAAAATCATCGAGGTCGTGGGGACGAGCAAGAATTCCTGGGAGGAAGCCGCCAAGAACGCCGTGGAAACCGCCGGCAAAAGTCTTGAAGATCTGAGAGTGGCCGAAGTGGTCAAGTTAGACATGACCATCGACAAAAACAAAGTTGCGTCTTTCCGGGCTAGGATTAATCTTTCCTTCAAATACCGAGCGGAGGAATAGAGTTTTCTTAAACCTTTTATCCGAAACAGCCTTGACTCCTCGGGAGCCAAGGCTATTTTTGGTTTTTCCCTTATTGGAGTGTACTCCCACTTGGGGAGCACTTTCAAAGCAATGCCTATTCTTGTTTAAATACTTCGCCGATATCCTATAAAGGTGGAAATATCCCCCATGATATCTTCATAATCCTTCCTTAATCTTTGGTACATCCTGGCATTTTCAATTGCAATGGCTCCCATTTCAGCCAGCGCTTCAATAAATTTTTTCTCATCCTCCAAAAGGGTTCGGGGCTGAGCCGTGTAGAGCCGCATTACGCCGATCACACGTCCTTTAATAGAGAGGGGAACAGAAATAATAGTATAGATTCCTTCCTCTGTTGCCTCCTTCGTATATTGAGCTCGGGGGTCCTCTCTGGCGTTGTAGATGCTTACCATCTTCCCCTCCATTGCCTCGGAAATACTTCGGTCTACTTCCACAGGCCCTTTCAGAAGATACCTTTCGCTCAACCCATGGGAAGAGACGAGCTCCAATGTCCGTTTGTTTGGATCCAACAGACGGATTGCACAGCCTTTCAAATCCATAGCCTGGGCTACCTTACTGACCAACATGTTCAGGACTTCTTTTATGTCTAACGTGGAATGAATTGTCTTGACGACTTCCCTAAAGGAATCAAAATATACCTTTTCGCTAGGCTTCACAGAACACCTCCTACGACGACTGGCTCGATTTTCGTGGAAATTAGCCAATAATATCTCCTCCTGTGTGTAAAGTCAAGCTGAACAACTGACGCCCCCCCCTCCTCTCGATTGATTTTTATGGACAGCTCATCATAAGATGAATTTTGGATCATTCTGACATCGGCCAAATTTAGCCGTGAAATTGCCCCCGAGCTATATTGCCCCCGAGCTATTTGGAAAGATAAGTGGGCCGCACTGTCCTGCCGGACAGTCACGTTCTGGAAAGGGAAAAGGAATCCTGGAAAGGTTTCCGCCGGGCCCTGAGCAAGGAAGACCAGGAGGCGTTTGACCGCCTCTTCGACCGGGCAAAGTTTCACACCCATGCCGCAGTGTACCAGGCCCATTCCTTTCCCATGGAAACAATCCTCCTTTCCATCTGCCTGGAACACGAGAAGATGATCGAGGAGATCCTGGGCAAGCTCAACGAGAGAAAGCATAGAGATTTTCCCTCATCCCCGCATTGTTGATCCCATGGCTTCCCACCCCGGTGAAGCTTCCAATGCATTTCCGGAAGGGGTCCATGAAAACGGCGCCCCCATTTTCGGAGGTTAATTCATCAATTTATGAGAATTGGCATTCGCCAGGTGTTCAATGAAAACCTTAGCGGACTTTCCAGCTTGAGGTGCTACCTCGATGAGCCAGATTGCGGTTTCAGCCGCCTCCACCTGGCAAAAAAAGGGCCGGAGACTACTGAATTGGTGATGCCGCCAGTGCTGTAGTAGACGTGCCGTTTCGGGAGTAACCTGCCAGTGGTTGGGGTTCGGTAAGCTGCGCCACTGGTCCACATGTTGGCGTAGCTGATTGATGATCGAAGTCGGATCATACTGCTGCTTTTCAGTTGAAAGTCCTTTGCCTTCATCGAAAACGAACTGTTGTTGTTCCCCTGAGCCCTTGCGCTTCCTGGGCTTTGGAATTGGCGTTATGAATTCGGCCCGGCGACGCTTTTCGATAATTTCCTGGGTCGGCTGGCCGTCTTTGTCAAGCTCCCAGTGGCGACCCGGGTACTCGTAGGGGGAGTTGAGGATCGGATGCTCAAAAAAAGGATTTCCCACGTTCAACCTCTCCAGATGCTGCCATCGCAGACGCAGGTGAAGTTAGACTGTAACGCTCCTGAGATTTCCCTCAGCAAGATAAGATTTTTCACCACACGCTTATTCTGCGCCATGGTGATGAAGCTCAAAGGGGAGTGATGAAAAGGTTTCACCCTAATCTCCTCTCCTTACAGTCCCCGCTATTCAAAAAAGTATCAAACAAAATAAACACTTCGCCCCCCCTAACAAAAAAGCCCATTCCAGTTCTTGGAACAGGCTTTTGGAGGGCTTTCATCCATAAAGCCCCTTCTGCCCATCACGCGCGGGAATCTCGGCCATGGTCACCCCATTAGGGCTGGCTTCAATGCCCCGTAACACCCGCCAAAGACGAACTAACTGATCACCTCGCATTCTTATTCCCCGATCTTTTTAGCTGAATCTGCCCCGAAATCCAGGGAAAACATCGCGGAAAGCTTAAATTGCCGCATCATTACAGAAAATTCGGCCCAGGTCAAAAAATGCATCAAATTCGGGTAGGCGTAGGCCCTATAAGAAGAGGACCGCTGGTCCGAGGATGATAGCCGCCCTCGAGTCGGTGAAGAAGAGAAGAGGAAAGCGTTAGCCGGTCGGCATTAAGATTCATGGCCTCTTAAGAGAGATTGTTGAAAAGTTTTGGAAACCTTCGCCTTATAACGATTGGGGAGAACGGGAGGGCGATCAATGATCATGCGAGGACTGAGTGATGGGACCGGGCAGGAAAAAGCAACTGGCTTACTTCAAAGAGGTGACTCTGGCCAGAGGAAAGCCCGCCTCCAATTTAGCCCAGACGAGCGACAGGCGAAGGCGTTCTGAGGAGTGTTTCCAAATACTCTCGATTTCCGTTCTGGTCTGGTTTGGTCTGGTTATTATGTAAACTATAATTAAGTAACTACCCGAAATCAAATAAGGTTAGTGGTGGAGGCGGCGGGAGTCGAACCCGCGTCCGGAAACCTTCGGCAAGGAGCATCTACGTGCGTAGCCGTTGTTTTGATTCTCGCTCGCTCCGACTCCCGGCGGCAGGATTCGGAGAAAGCCAGCTTATGTATTTTCGCTTCCCGCCCATAAGCTTCGGCGGGAAGCTATCCCGTAGTTGTCGACGCCCCTTCCCGGCCTTACGGGAGAAGACCGGAGGAACGGTCACTGTCAATTAAGCAGTGGCGTAAGCGTAGTTGGTGTTTCCGCTTATCTTAGCCCGACTTTTTTACGAGGCCAGTCGGAACCTCGGCACGCAGCCCTCACCTCAACAATCCCCGTCGAAACCGTGGCGCCCCCAGAAAGACAGTGAAAGGTGAAAGATAAAAGGTGAGAAGTAAAAACCACGACAAACTTCAAAGAACACTCAATAGCGGCCCTTGGCGGCCCTTCATTTCCTTCTCGATCTCGCGGTCGGCGGAGCGCTTCTTCAAGTTTTCGCGCTTATCGTACAGCGTCTTTCCCTTCGCCAACCCGATTTCCACTTTTACTTTACCACGCTTCAGGTACATTTTCAACGGAACGAGCGTGTAGCCCCGCTCCTGCGTCTTTCCCGTGAGCCGGCGGATTTCGCTCTTGTGGAGGAGGAGTTTACGCACCCTCTCCGGTTCGTGGTTGAACTGATGGGCGAAGGGGTAGGGGCTGATGTGGGTGTTGTGCAGGAAGGCCTGCCCCTTCCTCAACCAGCACGTAACTATCTTTCAAATTCCCTTTGCCGAGGCGGAGGGATTTGACCTCGGTCCCTTCGAGGGCGATCCCGGCCTCGTGGGTTTCCTCGATGAAATAGTCGTGGTAGGCTTTTTTATTCTGGCAGAGGAGTTTCTCGCCGCCTTTTTCAGCCATGGTTATTTATATCACCCGCCATTCCTCCGGGCAACCAATCTTTCCGGCGCCGGGAAAGCTTGCTGCTGTCTTATGGATTTGAAACGGGGCCCGCGCGGCCGGCGGGTGGAAAAAAGGGAAAAGGCTTGACAAGGAGAATCGCTTGACAGTAAACTGAGGCTTCTTAACTCCTTGGTTTCAACGAGTTAGTGGGGATCGGGGATTTTCCCGCTCCCGTCATTTTCCGCCCTCATTCCGGAACCGGTGTTGACAAAAATCTTCATGATTAAGAATAAATTCGGTCTCCATGCCCGGCCTTCCGCTTCTTTTGTCCAGACTGCCAGCCGCTTCCGCTCGGAAATCAAGGTGGAAAAAGACGGGCAGGTCGCCGACGGCAAGAGCATCCTGGATTTGATGATGCTGGCCGCGGCCCAAGGAACTCACATCACGGTGAACGCCAATGGAGAAGACGCCCAGGAGGCCCTGGAGGCCCTGGGCGACCTGATTGAAGGACGGTTCGGAGAAGATTAACTTGAACCGGGAACTGAAGAAAACCCAGTTCATCAAGGGGATCGGGGTTACTCCCGGGATCATCATCGGCAAAGCCTACCTGCTGGACCGGGGAAAGATCGAAGCTCCGGCGCGGGTCCTTCCGGAATTCCAGGTGCCCCAGGAGGTGGAGCGTTTCCGGGCTGCGGTGGAAGAGTCGAAGAAACAGCTGCGCTAGAGGCCAAGGAAAAACTTCTCCACGAGGATGCCGCCGGTCCCTCCTACATCCTCGATACCCACCTTCTCCTCCTGGAAGATAAGAAGCTCATCGAGACGCACGGTCGAGACCATCAAGCAGAGCTGGATCAACTCCGAATGGGCCCTGAAGATCAACCTGGACCGGGTGCGCAAGATTTTCAACAGCATCGACGACGAATATTTGAGGAGCCGCAAGACCGATGTGGATTACATCGAGCGAGCGAATTCTGCGCAACCTGATGGGCAGGGAGACGGAAAGCCTCTCCCAGATCAAGGAAGAAGTGATCGTCGTGGCCCATGATCTTTCCCCGGCCGACACGGCCCAGATGGCCAAGGACAAGGTCACCGCCTTCGTCACCGACATGGGCGGGAAGACCTCTCACACGGCCATCATGGCCCGCTCCCTGGAAATCCCGGCGGTGGTCGGGTCGGAGACCGGCCACCCATTACATCAACACCGGGCGACACTCTGATCGTCGACGGGATCACCGGGCGTGGTGGTGGTCAATCCCAGCCCGGAAATCATGCAGGAATACCAGGACCGGCAGCGGATCCGCCAGAAGATGGAACGGGAGCTCTTCCAGTACCGCGACCTTCCGGCCGAAACCCTGGACGGCTACCGGGTCAAGATTCTGGCCAATATCGAGCTGGTGGAAGAGATCCCGTCCGTCCTGGAGCACGGAGCGGAAGGGATCGGACTTTACCGCACCGAATATCTGTACCTGAACCGCAAAGACCTGCCCATCGGAGGAAGAGCACTTTCAGGCCTATAAAAAGGTGGTGGAGGGAATCTCTCCCCGATCCGGCGGTCATCCGCACCCTGGACATCGGCGGGGACAAGTTCATGTCCCACCTGGAACTGGCCGAGGAGATGAACCCGGCGATGGGCCTGCGGGCGATCCGCTTCAGCCTGAAGGAAGTGGATATCTTCAAGGTCCAGCTCCGGGCCATGCTGCGGGCCAGCGCCTACGGCAAAGTGAAGATCCTCCTTCCCATGATCTCGGGGGTCACCGAGATCCGGGAGGTAAAGAAGATCCTGAACGAGGTTCGCCTGGGCCTGACCGCCGAAAGGAATCCCTTTCGACCCCGGAGATCGAGATCGGGATCATGATCGAGGTCCCTTCGGCCGTCACCATCGCCGATATCCTGGCCAAGGAGGTGGATTTTTTCAGCATCGGGACCAACGACCTGATCCAGTACTCCCTGGCCATCGACCGGGTGAACGAGTCGGTCACCCATCTTTATGAACCCCTGCATCCCGGCCATCCTGCGGCTGGTCCGGCAGATGGTGAAGGCGGCCCACGAGGCGGGAATCCGGGTGGCCATGTGCGGGGAGATGGCCGGCGAACCGCTCTATGTCCCCATCCTGGTCGGGCTGGAGCTGGATGATCTGTCCATGAATGTCTTCTCCATCTTCCGGGTGAAAAAGATTCTGCGGGCCTACACGCTCCGGGAGTGCAAAGAACTGGTGGAAGCCTCCCTTCATCTCTCCACCCCGGAGGAGATCGAAGACCTGGTCCGGGCCAGCCTGAGAAAGAAATTTCCCGAGGAGTTCGGGCAAAATTTCAACTCTCGATCTGCAGGGCATTGAATGTCCATACAAAGGAGGAAAAAAGACAACCATGGGAATGACGGATTTTCTGTTCACTTCCGAGTCGGTCACCGAAGGCCACCCGGATAAAGTCGCCGATCAGATTTCGGATGCCATCCTGGACGCCATCATCGCCGAGGACCCCAAGGGCCGGGTGGCCTGCGAAACCCTGGTGACCACCGGGCTGGCCATGATCGCCGGCGAAATCACCACTTCCTGCTACGTGCACATGCCGGACATCGTCCGGGAGACGATCAAGGAGATCGGCTACAACGATTCGTCCATGGGATTTGACTGGGAGACCTGCGCGGTGGTCACTTCCATCGACCGGCAGTCTCCCGACATCGCCATGGGGGTGGATGAACAAGGCAGACCACGAGCAGGGGGCCGGCGATCAGGGACTGATGTTCGGGTATGCCTGCAACGAGACCCCGGAGATGATGCCCATGCCCATTCTCTATGCCCACCGGCTGACGCGCCCGGCTGGCGGAGGTGCGGAAGAAGAATATCCTGGATTTTCTCCGTCCGGACGGGAAGATCCCAGGTGACCATCCAGTACATTAACGGGAAAGCCATCCGGGTGGACGCCGTGGTCCTGGCCGCCCAGCACACCCCCGAGGTGAAATACTCCACCCTGCGGGAGGGATTGATCGAAGAGGTCATCAAGAAAGTCATCCCCGCCGAGTATCATGGATAAAAACACGAAATATCTATATCAACACCACGGGACGTTTCGTGGTCGGCGGGCCGCAGGGCGACTGCGGGGTGACCGGGCCGGAAGATCATCGTGGATACCTATGGCGGGGTGGGAAGCCACGGCGGCGGAGCCTTTTCGGGGAAAGACCCTTCCAAGGTGGACCGGAGCGGCTCCTACATGGCCCGGTACGTGGCCAAGAACATCGTCGCGGCCGGACTGGCGGAAAAGGTGGAGGTGCAGATCGCCTATACCATCGGGGTGGCCGAACCGGTCTCGGTGATGATCGACACCGGGGGAACCTGGAAGATTCCGCCCGATGAGATTGCCAAGCTGGTGCGGGAACATTTCGATCTGCGGCCCGCGCCGATCATCCGCAATTTGAACCTGCTCCGCCCGATTTACAAGAAGACGGCCTGCTGCGGCCATTTCGGCCGGAACGATCCGGACTTCACCTGGGAGAGGACCGACATGGCCGAAACCTTGCGGAAAGCGGCCAAACTTTAAAAACCGATTCGGGTACGCAGATGATCGCAGGATAGAGCAGATTCAAGGCATCAAAGCAACGAATGGCTACGAGTAATTCGAGGATACTAGGTTTCAGGCAAGGTATCAAGGCAGGCTTTTCTGCGACTAGCATCCTGAGCAATCTGCGTTCCTGCGATCAACGAATTAACACTGAAATGGAAAATATGGATTACGACATCAAGGATATCAGATCTGGCAGAGAAGGGAGAGTTGCGGGTGGAATGGGCGATGAAATCCATGCCCGTCCTGCAGCTCATCCAGAAGCGGTTTGCGCGGAAGAAGCCCTTGAAGGGGATCCGTCTGGCGGCCTGCCTGCACGTGACCACCGAGACGGCCGCCCTGATGAAGACGCTGAAAGCCGGGGGGGCGGAGGTAGGGGCTGTGCGCCTCCAACCCACTCAGCACCCAGGACGATGTGGCCGCTTTCCTGGCCAAGAACCTGCAAGATCCCGGTCTTCGCCATCAAAGGGGAAGACAACAAGACCTATTACCGGCACATCCATTCGGTCCTGGACCTGAAGCCGACGCTGACCATGGATGACGGCGCCGACCTCGTCTCCACGCTGCACACCGAGCGGAAAGATCTCCTTCCCGGAGTGATGGGAGGAACGGAAGAGACGACCACCGGGGTGATCCGCCTGCGTTCCATGGCGGAGAAAGGGGTCCTGCAAGTACCCCATCATCGCCGTGAACGACGCCAACACCAAGCACTTCTTCGACAACCGCTACGGAACCGGGCAGAGCACGATTGACGGGATCATCCGGGCAACCAACCGGCTGCTGGCCGGCAGCGTCTTTGTCGTCTGCGGGTACGGCTGGTGCGGCCGGGGGGTGGCTATGCGGGCCCAGGGGATGGGGGCGAACGTGATCATCACCGAGGTGGACCCGCTGAAGGCCCTGGAGGCGGTCATGGACGGGTTCCAGGTGATGCCCATGGCCGAGGCCGCCCCGATCGGCGATTTTTTCTGCACCCTGACCGGCGATATCCAGGTCATCCGGAAGGAACACTTTCTGCAGATGAAGGACGGGGCCATCCTGGCCAATTCCGGACATTTCAACGTGGAAATCGACCTCGCCGTCGCTGGAGAAGATCACCACCCGGGAAACGACTGATCCGGGATTTCGTGGAGGAGTACACGCCTGAAGAACGGGAGGAAAATCTATGTTCTGGGCGAGGGCCGGCTGATCAACCTGGCCGCGGCCGAAGGGCCATCCTTCCAGCGTCATGGACATGAGCTTCGCCAACCAGGCCCTGGCGGCGGAATTTCTGGTCCAGAACCGAGGGAACGCTGGAGAAAAAGGTCTACGGAGTGCCCGCGGAGATTGACCAGGAGATCGCCCGCCTGAAGCTGGCGTCCATGGGGGTCAAGATCGACGTCCTGACCCCGGAGCAGAAGAAATATCTGAGCTCCTGGGAGATGGGGACGTAAAGATCAGGCAAGGGAACGGGTAGGATCGGACCGATCCGTCGGATCAGTCGGATCGGTCCGATCTGAATCCCGCCCGTGGGTGATTCCCCTGCTTCGGGCTCAGTGCTTTACCGAAAGGAGCAGGTACGTTCCCACCATCCCGAAGATGATGTTCCCCAGCCAGGCGGCCGCGAATGGGCGGCAGGCTTCCCGCCTTTCCCAGCTCCAGGATAAACGAGTACACCACCAGGTAGGTAAAACTGAACAGGATGCTGTAGCCGATCCCCAGGGCGAGTCCCCGCTCCGCGCTCTTTCCGCAAAGCGAGGGGGATCCCCAGGAAAGCCATGATGACGCTGATGAAGGGGAAAGAGATGCAGGCGTACATGGCCGTCCGGTATTTGCTCGCGTTGTAGCCGTCCCGCTCGATCTTCCGCACATACTCCTTCAGCTCGCGGTAATTCATCTCGTTCGGGATTCTTCTCGGCAATCCGGAAATCGACGGGAGTCTCGCGGCAGGGAAAGGATCAGCTCCGGATAATTTTTCCGGACGGCGACGCCCTTCTGGGCAAAGTCCGTGACGGAAGCGTCGGAGAGGACCCACTTTCCGTCTTTCCACTGGGCGCTGCGGGCGTCCACCCTCTCCAGCAGCTCGAATCGCGGGCTGAAACGGTAGAGGGTAATCCCTTCCAGAAGATTCCTCTCCGGGTGGTAGAGCTGGACATTGTAAATGGTCTGCTGCCCGTGAATCCAGATCTGGCTTTGCTTGAAAGCTGCGGCGGGCTTTTTTTTGTGGATGACCAGGTCGGTGATCATCCGGGCGTTCTGATTGGCATGAGGGCACGACGTATTCATTCATCCCCAGGAGGACCACAAAGATCATTCCGACCACCCCCAGGATCGGGATGGGTGAGGCGACCAGAGGCCGATCCCCCCGGATTTCATGGCCATGATCTCGTTGTGCCTGGACATGATCCCCAGGGTGAGGATGGAAGCGAGAAGCACGGCGGCGGGGGCCACCTGGAAAAGCATGAGAGGGAATCTTATTCAGAAAGTAGGCCCCATCAAAGGCCAGGGGGCTTTGTTGTAAAGGAAGGCGTTGATCCGTTCGAAGAACTCCACGATCAGGTAGATGGCGCTGAAGGCTCCCAGGCCCAGGAAGAAATTTGAGCGTAAATTCCCGGGCCACGTACCGGGTGATGATCCTCATCCGTCCGACCTCCCCTCTCTTCTTCAACTCCGAGGCGAAGGCGGTCGATGCCTTTCTGGATCCAGACGAGAAAGACGACCGGGGACTCGTTGGCGGCTTTGACCAGGAGGTAGATCCCCAGCGCCAGGAAGAGAAGATTGGGAGCCCACATGCCCACTTCCAGGGGCACCGACGCCCCGTTCGGCCAGAGAGGTCCCCGCGTTGGTCAGGAGGTAATAAACCAGCAGGACTCCGATGGACCAGGCAGAACCCGCGTGGATTTGCTCCTGCGTGCGGCGCGGGACTGAAGCCCGAGCGGAACCGCCGATGATCCCGAAGACCAGGCAGGCAAAGGGGATGGAGAATTTTTCATGGATCTTGACCCACTGGGGTTTTACGTCCACTTTCTTGGACTGGAGGATTCGGATGGCCCGGCTCAGTTCCCCCAGGGTCATATCGGCAGGATGCTTTTCCTCGCCTTTCTTTTCCTGTCAGGCCGGTCTTCAGGTCGAGGCGGAGGTCATAGGTGTTGAAATCGATCTTCTGGTAGGCGTCGGGCTGTTTTCCCAGCTTGTGGATCGACCCGTTCTTGAGCCGCAGGGTGACGGCGAGGGCCTTGGGGTCGGAGAGGACCTCGCCTTCGCGGGCGATGATGGTATAAACTTCCGCGGGATTTCGCGAGTCGGAGATAAAGATGTTCTCCCACTGCAACGTCTTGGGCTTGACCTGCTCGACATAGAGGACCAGCCCTTCGAAGTCGTCGTTGAAGACCCTCTCCCGGATCCCGATGTTCGCCTTGGTGCTGGCCACTTGATACAGGAGGGCCCGGGAGGCCTCGTTGGCCTTGGGCATGGAATAGAGGGCGAGGAGGGTGGTGGCCAGGAAAGTGCAGAAAGCGAAAAGCAGAACCGGGGGGATCATCTGGTACAGGCTGACGCCGGAGGCCTTGAGGGCGGTGATTTCATTGTCGCTGGAAAGCCGGTTGAACGCCAGCATGACCGACAGCAGGGTGGCCATGGGAATGGTCAGAACCAGGAAGGAAGGGAGGAGAAGATAGAGGAGCTTCAGGATGTATTCGAGCGGGATCCCCTTGTTGACGAAGAGCTCGGTAAGCTGTAGAATTCTTCCCGTGAGCAGGAGAAAGGTGAACCCGACGAGGCCCGAGGAAGAAGGCGGGAGCGATCTCTTTCAGGAGGTATCGATAAAGCGTCCGCTTCATGCGATGATCTTAACGTAGGCCGGCGGTTTTGTAAATTGTTATCCGCCCCTGCCGGGCCTTTACGCGGGCATTGGGCCCCCATAGACTCCCTTTCATGGTGCGATCCGGCGGGAGCGAGAAGAGAATTCAACCTCAAAGGCAACCATGTCCATTCGCGAGATGCTCGAAGAGAGGGAAGAAAGATTTCTGTCCCCCTACGCCCAGCTCAGCTCCAGAAGCCGGGGGAGAACCCGGCCCGAAGAGGAGTGCAGCATCCGGCCCGCTTTCCAGCACGACCGGGACCGGATCATTCACTCCAAATCTTTCCGCCGGCTCAAGCACAAGACCCAGGTGTTCCTGACCCCCGGCGGGGACCATTACCGCACCCGTCTGACCCACACCCTGGAGGTTTCCCAGATCGCCCGGACCATGGCCAAGGCCCTCTGCCTGAACGAAGAGCTGACCGAGGCGATCGCCCTGGGGCACGATCTGGGCCATACCCCTTTCGGCCATGCCGGGGAAGAGATCCTGAACGAGATCTGCCCGGGAGGATTCCGCCATTCGGCGCAGAGCCTGCGGGTGGTGGACCTTTTGGAAAGAGACGGGAAAGGACTGAACCTCACGTTGGAGGTCCGGGACGGGATTCTGAAACACTCCAAAGGAAAAGGGGACCTGATGCCCGCGAGATCCCGAGGATATGCCCATGACCTACGAAGGCCGGCTGGTGCGGATTGCCGACATCATCGCTTACGTCAATCACGACCTCGACGATGCCCTCCGGGCCGGGCTGATCTCGCCCGGCGACATTCCCCGGAGCTGCAGCGAAGAGCTGGGAGACTCTCACGGGCGGCGGATCGACACGATGGTGCGGGACATCTTGGAGCAGGCCGAGGGCACCGAGCCTCTCAGAATTTCGATGAGCGACAGGAGGCTCGAAGCCACGGTGAAGCTCCGGGATTTTCTCTACGAGCGGGTGTACGAGCTTCCCCAGGTCCATGGGGATTTCGTCAAATCGGCCAAGATTCTCCGGGAGCTTTACGCCTATTTCCGGGAGAACCCGGCGGAGTTCCGGAAGGAAGCCGGGGAGGCGTTCTCCCAGGAACCTCTCGAGCGTTCCATCACGGATTTTATCGCCGGGATGACCGACCGGTATGCCTTCAGGCTTTACGAGAAAATCTTCCTGCCCCAGCCCTGGGGGATCCTTTAGAAAAGGCTGTTGCTCGTTTCTCGTGCTCGTTCTGGTTTCTGGTGTCTCGTTACTTGTTCCTCGTTGCGCGGCGCTGGTGGTTTTTATGGCGGGGAATAAGATTCCTTTGGGAACGAGCAACCAGCAACCAGTAACGAGCGACGAGTAACCAGCAACGAGCAACCAGCAACAAGCAATGAGTCACCGGAATTCTTGACTGCCGAAGCGGTTGTGTGCTACATCTCTTTCATTTTGGGGGGATTATGGATGACCTGAAAAAGGATGAGAATATCATTGAACTGACCGATGTCGTGGAAGAAGCTCCCGGCCCCGCAGCGGGACGGTGGATGGAAACCACACCCCCGCCTGCCCCTGAAAAAAAGGCTCCCGATCCCGTGGGGGCAAAGAAAGAAGCGGCCTTTCACTCTCCCGCTGATTTGAAAGGGATACCCGATTCTCCCCTGAAGAAGTTTATCCTTGCCGAAGAGGAACCGCCGGCTCCGGTGAACCCCGGCGAGGGAAAACCTCCCGGACCTCCTCCGGCCGCGCCCAGGGCGCCGCTGCCTTTTCAACAAGCGACGAAGCCGGGCGGCGGCCCTTCGGAAATTCTTCCCGAACGGCCGCGGCCGGTTTCACCCGACCCGCCGAAGGGAGCCCCCGAGCCGCCGCGGCCTCCCGAGCCGCCGCAGGCGGGCCCGGGGCCCCGGACCGCGCCCGAGCCGGACCGCGCCTCCCTGCCCGGCGGGGAAGCGGAAATGCGGGCGATGCGGGAAGCCGTGCTGGCCAGAGTGGAAAAATGGTGCAGCCAGGAAGGAACGGGGATACTGGACAGGCTGGCGCGGGAAATGTTTCCCGGCATCGCCGAAAGGATCATCCGCCAGGAAATCGACCGAATGAAGGCGAACGTTGAGGAGAAGGAGTGAAAAAGGATTCAAGCGAATGGGCGAAAGTTTACGATCCCCATCAGGTAGAAGATAAATGGTATTCCTTCTGGGAAAAGGAGAACCTGTTCCGGGCCGATGAAAATTCCGCCCGCCCGCCGTTTTCCATCGTCATCCCTCCCCCCAACGTGACCGGCTCGCTCCACATGGGGCATGCCCTGAACAACACCCTGCAGGATATCCTCGCCCGGTATAAACGCATGGACGGGTTCAACGTGCTCTGGCTGCCCGGAACCGACCACGCCGGAATCGCCACCCAGAACGTGGTGGAAAAACAACTCGCCGAGGAAGGCACCGACCGCCACCGGCTCGGCCGGGAGGCGTTTATCGCCCGGGTCTGGAAGTGGAAGGAGCAGTTTGGCGGGCAGATCATCGAACCAGCTGAAGAAGCTGGGGAGTTCCTGCGACTGGAGCCGGGAGAGGTTCACCATGGACGAAGGCCTTTCCCGGGCGGTGCGGGAAGTCTTCGTCCGCCTTTACCGGGACGGCCTGATCTACCGCGGCGATTACATCATCAACTGGTGCCCCCGTTGCCAGACCGCCCTCTCCGACCTGGAAGTGGAACACGAGGAGGACCAGGGGAACCTCTATTACATCCGGTACCCTGTCGATGGGAGCCGGGAATTCCTGGTCGTGGCCACCACCCGGCCCGAGACGATGCTGGGGGACACCGCCCTGGCGGTGAACCCGGAGGATGAACGGTACCGCGACCGTCGTCGGGCAAGAGGGTCATCCTCCCCCTGATGAACCGGAAGATCCCGGTGATCGCCGACGGCTATGTGGCCCTGGATTTCGGCACCGGGGTTCTGAAGGTGACCCCCGCGCACGACCCCAACGACTTCGAGATCGGCCGGAGGCATAACCTGGAGATCGTGAAGGTGATCGACGAAGCCGGAAACATGAGCCCCCAGGCCGGGAGGTACGCCGGCCTGGACCGCTTCGAGGCCCGCAAAGCGATCATCGAGGATCTGAAAAAGGAAGGCCTGCTTCGAGAAGATCGAGCCCTTCCCCCACAGCGTCGGCCACTGTTACCGGTGCAAGACGGTCATCGAGCCGCTGGTCTCCAAGCAGTGGTTCGTGCGGGTGAAACCCCTGGCCGAACCGGCGATCGAGGCGGTCGCGAAAGGCAAGACCCGGATCATCCCCGCGGCCTGGGAGAATACCTACTTCGACTGGATGAACAATATCCGCGACTGGTGCATCTCCCGCCAGATCTGGTGGGGGCACAGGATCCCGGCCTGGTTCTGCCGGGACTGCGGCGAGATCATCGTCTCCACCCAGCCGGTGACCCGATGCGAAGCCTGCGGCGGCTCGGCCGTGGAGCAGGAAACCGACGTGCTGGATACCTGGTTCAGCTCCGCGCTGTGGCCTTTTTCCACCCTGGGCTGGCCGGACCGCACCAAGGACCTGGAAGTCTTCTACCCGACCTCCGTCCTGGTGACCGGGTTTGACATCCTCTTCTTCTGGGTGGCCCGGATGATGATGATGGGGCTCAAGTTCATGGGGGACGTTCCCTTCCGGGATGTCTACATCCATGCCCTGGTGCGGGACGCCGAGGGCCAGAAGATGAGCAAGTCCCGGGGCAACGTCATCGATCCGCTGGAGGTCATCGAGACAGTTTGGGACCGACGCTTTCCGGTTCACCCTGGCCGCCTTTGCCGCCCAGGGCCGGGACGTCCGCCTGTCGGAAGAACGCATCGCCGGGTACCGCAATTTCGCCAACAAGATCTGGAACGCCTCCCGCTTCACTTTGACCCATCTGGCGGATTACGACCCGGACCGCCCGGGGGAGGCCGCGGAACCCACCCTGGCGGACCGGTGGATTCTGAGCCGCATGAACCGCACGATCGCGGAGGTGCGGCGGGGGCTGGATGCGTACAAGTTCAACGAAGCGGCCTCGGCCCTCTACCAGTTCCTCTGGCACGAGTTCTGCGACTGGTACGTGGAGCTCGTGAAACCCGCCCTCTACCAGGAGGAAGATCCCGGAAGGAAACGGACGGCCCAGAAGGTTCTGTCCCGGGTCCTCGAGACCGCCCTGCGGCTCCTCCATCCTTTCATGCCCTTTATCACCGAGGAGATCTGGCAGAACCTGCCGAAGACCCGGGGCTCCATCATGGTCGCCGATTTCCCCAGGCCTGAGGGGGGCGAGGTCCGCCCGGGGGAAGAGGCCGAGATGGATTTGATCATGAGCGTGATCGGGGCCATTCGCAACCTGCGGAGCGAAATGGAGATCCCCCCCGGGAAAAAGGCCGAGGTGATCCTGTACAGTCCGAACCCCGAGGCCCTGCGAATCCTGGAGCAGAACCGGATGTACATCGAGAACCTTGCCCGGACGGAAAAGATGACCGCGCGTTCCGACGGGGAAAAACCCCGGGCTTCCGCCACGGCGGTGGTGGGAGAGGTGGAGGTCTTTGTCCCCTTGAAGGGCCTGATCAACCTGGAAGACGAGCAGAAACGGCTCGAGAAGGAGCTCTCGAAGATTTCGGGCGATCTCAGCCGCACCCGGGTGAAGCTGCAGAATCAGGACTTTTTAACCCGGGCGAAGCCGGAGGCGGTGGAAAAAGAACGGGAAAAATCCCGGACCCTGGCCGAGAGAGAAGGCAAGCTGAGAGAGGGGCTGGAAAGAATCAGGGGCTGGATGGGAGAATCACAATAGAAAAAGTTCGGAGTTCAGAGTTCGGAGCCAAAACGTCCCCGCCTGAGAATACTCCGAACTTAAGGGGCCCATTCCGCATTCGTATTTGAAAGGGGTTTTCATGTACTTCCCCGCATACCGTCCGCGCCGGCTGAGGAAAAGTGAATCCATCCGCAGGATGGTCCGGGAGACCCGGGTCTCTGCGGAAGATTTTATCTACCCCCTCTTCGTGGTTCACGGGCGAAAAGTCAGGAATGAGATTCAATCCATGCCGGGGATTGCCCAGCTTTCGGTGGACCTCGCCCTGGAAGAGGCGAAAGAAGCCTACGGGCTTGGGATCCCGGCAGTCATTCTCTTTGGGATTCCCCGGAAGAAGGACCCCCGGGGAACGGAAGGATACTCCCCCTCCGGGGTCGTTCAGCAGGCGATCCGGGTCATCAAGAAGGAAATTCCCGACCTGGTGGTGATTACGGATGTCTGCCTGTGCGAGTACACGAGCCACGGGCACTGCGGCGTCGTGGTCGGCGGGGAGGTGGACAACGACGCCACCCTGGAACTCCTGGCCAAGATGGCCCTCTCCCATGCGAACGCGGGGGCCGACATGGTGGCCCCGTCGGACATGATGGACGGCCGCGTGAAAGCGATTCGCGAAGTCCTGGACGGCCATCGGTTCTCCGGGCTCCCCATCCTCTCTTACGCGGCCAAACACGCTTCGAGTTTTTACGGCCCCTTCCGTGAAGCCGCGGAATCCACTCCCCAGTTCGGGGACCGCAAATCCTACCAGATGGACCCGGCAAACGCCCGGGAGGCCCTCCGGGAAGTCCGGCTGGACGTACAGGAGGGCGCCGACATCATCATGGTCAAACCCGCCCTTCCTTACCTGGATATCATCCGCTCCGTGCGGGAGGAATTCGATCTCCCCGTCGGCGCTTACAATGTAAGCGGCGAATATTCCATGATCAAGGCCGCCGCCCAGCAGGGATGGATCGACGGAGACCGGGCCATGATGGAAGTTCTGACGGGCATCAAACGCGCCGGCGCCGACCTCATCATCACCTACTTTGCCAAGGACGCGGCAAGATTGCTGAAGAAGGGGTAGCTCGAATATTTCATCGGCAGTTGGGAATTCCCTTGGAACCCTGAAGGCATGAAAAAATCCCATTTTCCCACCCACCCTGGGTCTCCTCCGGCAAGAGGGAGAATTTCTTTTCGTATTACAACCATGACTGAACTCCTTCGCATACGAACCTGTTCGCTACTCCGAACTCTCCGAACCTCGAACTCCGAACGGTTGTCTCTCCCGAAAGGAAATGTCCGTCTTACGGTAAGATTGCAGCGTTCGTAGCTTAACCCACCTCAAACCAGGAAGGGAGGAAAGACCGATGAGAGAGAAACGGAAGATCAGTCGCCGGGCGTTCTTGAAGACTGCAGCCGCCGGGAATCGGCGGGATGACGCTGGGGCTCCGGAGCGGCGCGGAAGCGGCCCAAGAGAAAGAGAAAACTCCCGCCCAGCGCCAAGCCGGCCAAAAAAGCCCTGGGCGTGGATGTCATCAAGGTCGGGGGGCAGGGGGTCATCTCGGGGGCCCATGCCGATTACGGCTGGCAGATCCAGGCGGGGGCAACCCTGGCCATCGAGGAGATCAATGCCAAAGGGGGGATCCTGGGGAGCAAGCTCGAGCTGAAGTTCATGGACGAGGAGCTCAAGCCGGCCGTGGCGGTGAAGAATGCCAGGTATCTGGCGACGGATTGGGGAGCGCATTTTCTCTTCGGGGTGGATTCCAGCGGCAGCGCCATGGCCATCGGTCCCGTCCTTCCGGAACTGGACCGCATCTGCATGTTTGACCACGCCTCCACCCACCGGCTGACCGAGGAGCTGGTGGCGGGCAAAGGGATCAAACAGATCTTCCGCATCGCCGCCCCGGTTTACCAGGAGAGCAACCTGGCCGCCTTGATTTTCAAGGATTTCCCCAACATCAAAAGATGGGCAGGGATCCACTGCGACTATGAATACGGCTATTCGACCTGGGCCCTTTTCAAGGACACGCTCAAGAAGTACCGGCCGGACGTGGAATTTGTCTCCATCGCCTGGGCTCCTTTCTGGACGATGGACTTTTCTTCCCACATCTCCGCGGTGATGGCCGCGAACCCCGACGCCATTCATGCGACCCCCTGGGCCGGGGAAGGGGTCATGCTTCTCCGGCAGGCGCTCATGCTGGGGGTCTTTGACAAGATCCAGGCCTGGTTCCAGTGCATGGGGGGCTCGGTGGATATCCTGGAAGGCATTTCCAACGAGGTGGCGGCGGGCAAATTCAAGGATAAATTGTGGGCCACGGCGCGGTACATCCACAACTATCCCGATACGCCCGGAGAACAAGAAGTTCGTGGAAGGCTTCCGCAAACGATGGAACCGGTTTCCCAACTACTCCGCCGAGAATGCCTACTCCACCATCTACGTCTTCAAGGCGGCGGTGGAAAAGAGCCGAAGCCTGAAGACCGCTGACCTCATCAAGGCCCTGGAAGGGATGAAGATCATGACCCCGGCCGGAGAGAGATTCTTCCGGCCGGAAGACCACCAGGCGATTTACTACCGTCCCGGGCGGAAGAGTGATGAAGGACCCCAATTACCCCATTCCCGTCCTGGGCGATTTGAAGGTCTTCTCCCGCCCAGGCCTATTACCGAAATCCTCCCTTTGCGCCGCTCAAAATGGACAAGTAAATCAGAATTGCTGGGGGAGCCGGAGACACGGCTCCCCCTTCTTCATGAACGAAGGAAAGGATATGGAGACATTAGCCTTCCAAGGGTTAGTAGGCCTGAGCGTGGCCATGTATCTCTGGCTCCTGGCCGCCGGGTTGACCATCGTCTTCGGCGTGCTGGGGGTTCTCAATTTCGCCCACGGGAGCCTTTTCATGCTGGGGGCCTATTTCGCCTTCACTTTTTACGGCCTCTGGGGAGTCAACTTCTGGCTGGCCATTGCCCTGAGCCTCCTTTCGGTGGCCGTCGTCGGCTACTTCATGGAGCGCTTCTTCTTGCGGCACATTTACGATCTGGACCACGCCTACCAGCTCCTCCTGACCTTCGGCTTCATCCTCATCTTCGACGATGCCGTGAAAATGGTCTGGGGAGGGGTGGCCAAGATTCCGGCCATGCCCAGTTTTTTCGAGGGGACCGTTTCCGTCGTGGGAAGGCCTTTCCCCGTTTACAACCTTTTCATCATCGGGGCCGGCCTGGCGGTGGCGATCGTGGTCTGGCTGCTCTTTGAAAAGACCTGGTGGGGCAAGATGGTGAGGGCCTCGGCCTCGGACCGGGAGATGGCCAGCGCCATCGGCATCAATATTCCCACGCTCTTTACCGGGGTCTTTGTCTTCGGGGCCATGCTGGCGGCCCTGGGCGGGGCCTGGGGACTCCGGTGCGGGTGGTGGCTCCCGGGATCGGAGCGGCCATGATCATCCAGGCCTTCATCATCACGGTGATCGGCGGCCTGGGAAATCTCAAAGGGGCTTTCGTCGGGGCGCTCATCGTGGGCACCCTCAGCGCCTACGGCATTCTCCTCTTCCCGGTCTTCGAGCTCTTTCTGATTTTTTTGATCATGGCGGTGGTTTTGATGGTCAAACCCCAGGGACTCTTCGGGAGATGATCGATGAAAAAGAAACTGGCGATCCTCGCCCTGATTATTCTTTCTGGCCCTCCTGCCGGCCTTCGCCGGGCAAATATGCTCTGTACGTGGCCATCCACATCCTGCTCCTCTCCATCTTCTCCCTCGGGTTCAATCTCCTGTTCGGGTACACCGGACTGCTCTCCTTCGGGCAGGCCGGCTTTTATGCGGTGGGGGCTTACGGCTGCGGCAAGATCCTCCTGGCCTATCCTTCGCTCCTGGCCGGGATCATCGGGGGAGTGGTGATCGCCGGGGCCGCATCCTTATTGCTGGGCATTCTTTGCATCCGGCACACGCGCATCTATTTTTCCATGCTCACCCTCAGCTTCGGCATGATGATCTTCTCCCTGGCCTGGAAGTGGCGGGATATGACCGGAGGGGATGACGGCCTGGTGGGCATCCCCCGGGCCCCCTTGGAGATCCCGGGCCTCTTCAGGATCAACATGGCGCCCATGGAGAATTATTACTATGTGGTCCTGGCGTTCGCCCTTCTGGCCATCTATCTTTTCCATCGGATCGTCCATTCGCCCATGGGCCTGACCCTGCAGGGCATTCGGGACAGCGAAACCCGCACGGCCTGCATGGGCATCTCCGTCCGCAAATACCGCCTCATCTCCTTTACCATCGCCGGGCTGTACGCCGGGCTGGCCGGGGCCCTGCTTCCTCCCCTGGAAAGCACGGTGACTCCTCCGCTGGCCCACTGGAGCCATTCGGCGGAACCCGTGCTGGCCACTCTCTTGGGGGGGATCTACACCTTCGCCGGGCCCATCGTGGGATCGGTCCTCTTTTACCTCTTGAAGGACATCATCGTTCGATTCACGGAATACTGGCTGATCTGCCTGGGGATTATCGTCGTGGTGCTGGTCATGGGATTCCGGGGCGGAGTGGTGAGTATCTTTGCCAGGCAAGGAGGCCGGCGGTGAAAGAGATCATCCGGACCGAGGGCCTGGGAAAGTATTTTGGAGAGATGGCCGCGGTGCACGAGGTCAATCTGACCCTGCAGGAGGGTCTTTTCACTTCGGTCATCGGGCCCAACGGGGCGGGGAAGACCACCCTCATCAACCTCCTGTCCGGTTATCTGCTCCCGGACCGGGGCAGAATTTTTTTCCGGGAGAAAGAGATCACCCGGCTGGGCCCGGACAAAAGGGTGAAGATGGGGATCAGCCGGTCTTTCCAGGTCATGAACATCTTTCCCCGGATGACGGTTTTTCAGAATATTCTCCTGCCGGTCTTGTCCCGTCTCAATAAAACCTCCAGCGCCTTTTCTTCCCTGGAAAGCCAGAAGGAAGCGGTGGCGGAAGCGGAGAAGATCCTGGGGGAAGTGTGGCTGCAGGAGGAGAAGGATTTCCCGGCCGGGGAGCTCTCCCATGGGGACCAGCGGCTGCTGGAGCTGGGAATCGCCGTGGCCACCAACCCCCAGATTTGCTTTCTCGACGAACCTTCCTCGGGCATGAACCCCATCGAAAGAATCAAGGTCCTGGAGCTGGTGAAAAAATTGGCCGCCGAGAGGAAGACGACGTTCGTCATCGTGGAACACGACATGGATATCGTCTTTTCCCTCTCGGACTGGATCGTGGTCATGAACCGCGGGGAGGTCCTGGCCGAAGGCAAGCCCGATGAGATTCGCGAGAATCAGGAGGTCAGGGACATTTATCTGGGGGAAGAGATATGACCGCTATTCTGGAAGTGAGGGAGATTGATCACCGGCTACGGGCAGAGCCAGGTCCTCCACGGGGTTTCCCTGGTGGTCGGCCAGGGAGAAGTCGTCTCCCTGCTGGGGAGGAACGGGGTGGGAAAGACCACCACCTTCCGGTCCATCATGGGATTGACGCCTCCCCGGTCGGGAAGTATCCTGCTGAAAGGGACGGAGCTGGTCGGCCAGAAGCCCTACGAGATCGCCAAGCTGGGGGTCGGCTATGTCCCCGATGATCGCAGGATCTTTGCCGATCTGACCGCCGAGGAAAATCTGGAAATGGCCAGACGCCTGGCGAAGAAAACGCGATGGGCCCTGGACCATTGAAAAGGTGTATAAACTTTTTCCCGTCCTGGAGAGGCTGCGGGCCAGCAAGGGGACCTACCTGAGCGGCGGAGAGCAGAAGATGCTGGCCATCGGCCGGGCCCTGATGAAGAACCCGGAACTGATTCTCCTGGACGAGCCGATCGAGGGCCTGGCCCCGCTGGTGGTGAGAAACCTGGTGGAGGTGATCCGGGAGATCCAGAAGTCGGAGGTTACCATCCTGCTGGCCGACCAGAATCATGAAATTCTGCCGCAAGGTGGCGGGGCGGGGGTACATCATCGAGAAAGGCCTCATCCAGTACCAGGGGGAGATGGAAGAGCATCTGGCAGAATGAGGAGATGGTGAGAAAGTACTTGGCGGTTTAAGATAGAATGTGCGGATCGAGCGGTGCAGGAACGAGCGATTGAAACTAGATTCACTTGATCCTTCGAACCTCAGTCCTCGATCCCTAATTTATCAATTTCAAGGAGGAGGAGAGATGGGCAGAGGAAATTTCTACCATCCGGAAATCGAAAGGATGAGCCGGAAGGCTCTGCGGGAACTGCAGAACGAGCGGTTGCGCTGGCAGGTCCGCCGCTGCCTGGCCAAGTCGGAATTTTACCGGGAGAAGTTCAGGAAAGCCGGGCTCAAGGCCGCCCACATCAGGACCGTGGATGACCTGGTCCATGTCCCGGTGGTTACCAAGCAGGAACTGCGGGATGAGCAGATGAAGCATCCTCCCTTCGGACGCTACACCGTGGCCCCGGCGAAAGATTGGAGGGAACTCCATCCTTCGACCGGCACGACCGGAACTCCCGGTGAACACGATTTGGTCGAGAACGGACGTGGAGAATATTACCGAGGTCACGGCGCGGACCATGTGGAGCTTCGGAGTTCGACCGGGGGATATCATCCAGAACGGCTTCAGCTATGGACTGTGGGTGGCCGGGCATGTCCACCCATTACGCGGCCGAGCGGTTGGGCTGCTTCGTGATTCCCATCGGCGCCAGCATGACCGGGCGGCAGATCGACTACATGCTCAATCCGGGGTCGACCGTCCTCCTTTGCACCCCCTCCTTTGCCCTTCATATTGCCGAGAACCTGAGGGAGCGGGGGGTTTCCCCGCAAGAAGTTGAAACTCGGCTGGGAAGTTTCGGGGGAGAAGGGGGAACGGAGACCCAGGCCACCCGGAGGAAAGATTGAAGAGGGTCTGGGAATCGATGCCTACGATTATTACGGACTGGCGGAGATCGGTCCCACCTTTGCTTCCGAGTGCACGGCCAAATCCGGGTTACACTGGGCCGAGGACCATTACGTGATCGAGATCATCAACCCGGAAACGATGGAGCGTTGCGCCGAAGGGGAGATGGGGGTTTTGGTCATCACCCACCTGACCCGGGAAGCGACACCCATGCTCCGGTACTGGACCAATGATTATGCCCGTTACGATTCCAAGCCGGTGTTCCTGCGGCCGAACCCATGGCCGGGCCGTGGGTGGGATCCTCGGGCGGGCCGATGATATGGTCATCTACCGCGGGGCCAAGTTCTATCCCGTGCAGGTGGAAAAAGTGGTGCGGAGCTACAGGGAACTGGGAGATGAGTTCATCATCGAGATTACCCGGGACGAAAGAGCTATGCGGATGTATGCACGGTGGTGTGCGAGTGCCTCGATCCGGGGCTGAAGAGAGCGACCCTGGAGCACCGCCTCCGGAAGGACCTCAGGGAAGAACTCATGGTCACGCCGGAAATCCGGATCGAAAACTTCGGGACTCTGGAGCGGACAACCTTCAAAGCCAAGCGGATCGTGGATAAACGAATGAAATAGTTAGGCTCGGTTCCTTGTTTCTCGATTTCTAAAAGACTAAAAGACATTAGGCTATCCTCAAGTACCTGGAATGCCTTTAACGGACAACTGAGATGACGGGCAACCGGCAACCAGCAACGTTCTTTTATGTGGATCGAAGAACTTCGGAGCCTTACGCGAAAGAAAAGCTGATCGGCAGGGAAATTCTTTATTTCCCGGAGGTCGACTCCACCAACCGCCGCGCCCACGACCAGGCCCGGAAAGGGGCGGGCGAGGGCACGGTCGGTCCTGGCCGATTCCCAATCCGCAGGGGAAGGGCAGGCTGGGCCAGGCCCTGGCAATCCCCGGCGGGTGTCAATTTGTACGCTTCCATCATTCTACGGCCTTCCATCCCCCCGCCGTCCGCCCCGCAGATCACGCTCCTTGCGGGGGTGGCCGTGGCCAGGGCCCTGGCCAGGGTTTCCGGCCTGGAGCCCGCATCAAATGGCCCAACGACATCTTCGTCAACGGGAGAAAGGTGGCCGGCATCCTTTCGGAGATGGAAGTCGAAGGGGGCGAGGATCCGTTCGTCGTCCTGGGAATGGGGGTCAACGTGAACTGGCGAAGAGAGGATTTCCCCCCGAACTGCGGGAGATCGCCACCTCGCTGCGGGCCGAGGCGGGAAGGGAAATCTCCCGGGGGCAGGTCGCCGCGGAGCTCTTCGGGGAGTTGGAGGAGGAGTACCTCCTATTCCTGAGGGAAGGGTTTTCCCCGAGACTGCGGGAGGAGTGGAACCGACTCTCCTGGATCAACGGGAAACGGGTGACGGTCACGGTGCAGGAACGAGGAAATTTCCGGACAGGGCTTTGGCCTTGACACGGACGGCGCTCTTTTGTTAGTGGATGAGGAAGGGAGAACGCGCCGCTTTATCGCCGGCGATGTGAGTTTACGGCTGTAGGAGATCGTGCCTGCGGGCCGGAGACGCGGAGGGTCGCCTGTGCAGCTGGACAAAGATTGACTACGTGCAGGAGATCAGCCATGCTTTTGGTGATCGACGTGGGCAACACGAACACGGTTCTGGGCATCTACGATGGGGAGTCGCTGGTGGACAACTGGCGCATATGGACGGAACGGGACCGCACCAGCGATGAGTACGGGATTTTGATGCGCAACCTCTTTGCCTCCCGTTCGATCCCCCTGGACAAGATCGAGGCCATCTCCATCTCCTGCGTGGTCCCGCCCATGCTGAACATGCTCCTGGAACTCTGCGAGAAATATTTCAGCCTCAAACCCCTGGTCGTGGAGTTCGGGGTCAATACGGAGATGCCCATCCTCCTCGACAACCCTTACGAGGTGGGGGCGGACCGCATCGTGAACGCCGTCGCCGCATACCACAAACACCGGAGAAGCCTGATCGTGGTGGATTTCGGGACCGCGACGACCTTTGATTACATCTCCCCACGGGGCGAATACATGGGCGGCGCGATCTGCCCCGGGTCTGGGGATCTCCGCCGAGGCGTTGTTCATCCGGGCTTCCAAGCTTCCCCGGGTGGAACTGAAGACGCCGCAGACGGTGGTGGGAAAGAACACCGTTCAATCGATGCAGGCCGGGATTATCTTCGGGTATGTGGGACTGACGGACGAGATCGTCGGCCGGATGAAGGAGAAGTGGGCACCGGCCCGAGGGTGATCGCCACCGGAGGCCTTGCGCCCCTCATCGCCTCCGAGTCCAAGACCGTGGATGAAGTGGATGAGTTCCTGACCCTCGAAGGCCTGCGGCTGATCTATGAAATGAACAGAAAGGCATAAGACCCGTTTCTGGTGGTTCCTCGTTTCTGGTTGCTGGTCCCTGGTGATTACCAAAAGAGAACGGGTAACCGGGAACAAGCAACCAGCAACGAGCAACTAGCAACCAGTAACCAGCGCCTGCTTTACCGTGCCATCCTGAGCAGCAGGCTCCCCACCAGCCTGAGCTTTTTTTTCACTTCCAGGAAAGTTTTCTCCCCCCGCATGATCTTCGCCATCGCGTTCCACCAGCGGTCCTTTTCCGCAATTTTCTGGTGGTAATACTGGGGCCGGAGGCTGAAGATCTCCCGAAACAGCCGGGAACATTCCAGCTCCGGCATGAGCTCCCGGTTGATGGAGTCCTCGAAAGGCTGCAAAGAATCCCAACCGTTCCTGAGCGCTTCCCGGAGGATGGGGGCCGCGATTTGGGCGCTGCGGACAGCCGAGTCGAATCCCTTCGCCCGTAAAAGGGTCCGCAAGGCCGGCGGCGTCTCCCAAGAGCAGGCACCTTCCTTGCTGGATGGGACCCCTTTTTTGGCGAAGGGGGATCATGAAACCGGCCGTGCTGAAAGGCAGCGTTTCCTCCTTTTGCCAACGGGTGGACAGGAAAGCCCGGTGGTATTTTTTCATTTTCGCCGTGGGAATGTTCATCCCCCCTGCGCCCATGGAGAGAAAATATTTCTTGGGGAAAAGGTAGGCGTAGCTTCTCTTCATGCTGCCCCAGTCGATGTGGATGAGATTTTGTTCCCACTCGGGGATGATGGATGTGGGGGCTTCGCTGTGCATGGTCAGCAGGTAAGAAAAATTCGTCACCAGGCCGAGCTTCTTGGCGACCCGCGCCTGGCTCCCATCGGCTCCGACCGCGAATTTTGTTACGCAGGTCCCGGCCGAGGTCTCGACTTCCATCGATCCGTCTTTCGGGGCGAGGGAGAAGAAAGAGGTATGGTCAAAAAACCTGGCCCCCGATTGCTTCGCCTGCTGGACCAGGAAGAAATCGAAGTTTTCCCGGCGGACGGTGAGCATGAGCGGCTCGGGATAACGCCGGATGAAGGGATCTTCGAAGTTGCAGGTGAAAGAGATCCCGGTGATCGTTTGTTCTATGACCGGCGAAAGGTCGAAGGGGAGAAGCTTCTGGGTGCTGACGGTAATGCCTCCGCCGCAGGTCTTGCCGCGGGGAAACGTGGCCTTGTCAACGAGGACGACGTCTACGCCCGAACGGGCCAGCTCATACGCCAGGGTCGAGCCGGCCGGCCCGGCTCCGATGATTAGAACCTCTGCTGAGGAAGGAAAATTACGGGACATGATTCATTCTTTATCGGACACAGATCGGCACAGATTAACACAGATTTTCCAATCGACGGTACAAAATACGATCTCCGGTTGGGTCTTTCCGAGGCTGTCCTAGATCTTTGTTCGCAGTGCTCGCGTCCAATGACTTTGTCACGCCCAGTCGGATGGGGATCTGTTCCCGTTCATTCAGAGGCGATCCACTTTCCCAGGTCCTCCAGCGCCCTCCGGCTTACCGCCTTTCTTTTCTCCTTTCCCCGGAGGGGCTGTTCCAGCGGAGGAAACAGCCCGAAATTCACATTCATCGGCTGGAATTCTTTCCCTGGAGATCCGGCAATGTGCCGGACCAGGCTGCCGATCCCGGTCGTTACCGGAGGGACGAGGAGGTCTTTCTTCCGGGCCAACCTGGCTGCGTTGATCCCGGCGAGAAGGCCCATGGCCGTGGATTCCACGTACCCTTCCACGCCGGTGATCTGCCCGGCAAAAAAGACCCTCGGATCTTTCTTGAGCTGAAGGGTCTTCTCCAGGAGGGCGGGGGAGTGAATGAACGTGTTCCGGTGCATGCTGCCGAAGCGCAGGAAGGAAGCGTTCTCCAGCCCGGGGATCATCCGAAAGATACGCTCCTGCTCCTTCCATTTCAGCTTCGTCTGGAATCCCACCAGGTTGAAGGCCGTTCCCTCGCGGTTCTCGTGGCGCAGTTGAACGACCGCGTAGGGGATTCTCCCCGTCCGGGGATCTTTCAGCCCAACCGGCTTCAAAGGCCCATGGGCCAACGTCTCCCTCCCCCTCTCGGCCATTTCTTCCACGGGCAGGCAGCCTTCGAAATGAACCGGCCGTTCAAATTCGCGGTACGGGACCTTTTCGCCCCTGCTGAGCTCATCCACAAACCGGTGGTACTCCTCTCCATTCATGGGGCAGTTGAGGTAATCATTCCCCTCCCCGTAGCGGGACGCGCGGAAGATCACTTCCATGTTCAGGCTGTCGCCATCGATAATGGGGGCGATGGCGTCATAGAAATAGAGGTATTCCTCGCCGGTCAAATTCTTGAGCTCATCGGATAGGGCATGGGAGGTCAACGGACCCGAGGCAACGATCACGATTCCGCTGGAGGGGATCCGATTGACTTCTTCCCTGATGATCGTAACCCTGTCCAGCGCCTGAAGCCTGGAAGTGATCCTGGCGGCAAAAGCCTCTCTGTCCACTGCGAGCGCGTCCCCCGCGGGAACGCGGGTCTCTTCGGCCGCGGCCATGATCAGCGAACCCATCCGCCGCAACTCCTCCTTCAGCAGCCCGACGGCGTTTTCCAGAGAATTGGAACGCAGAGAATTGCTGCAGACCAGTTCGGCGAGGTCAGGTAATACATGGGCCGGGGAGTATCGCCGGGGTTTCATTTCGTAGAGCGTAACAAGCACCCCCCGTCCGGCAGCCTGCCACGCAGCTTCACACCCCGCAAGCCCCCCGCCTATGATGGTTATCCCAGTTTCCATGGCGTTTATAAATATAAATGAAAAACCCTTCCAAAACCATTGGAAATTCTAAAAAGTGGGGGACAGGGCTTTTCTGAAAAGGCTGGGCCCGCCGATGTCCAAAGATCAAAAAACAGTGGATGCAGGGGCGGAAATACGGCTATACTCACATTAAACTTTCCGTTCTTGGGACAGGGAAAGCATGATCTGCGATAACCTGAAATTGTACGGCTCCGCGGTCCCTTCGAGAAGCGGATAAGGTCATTACCGAAAGGTTCTTTTTGGGATCGGTATTCTGGACAACATCTGCAAGATATTAAAACACTCTGCGGCAGGTCTGCCTGCCCGAAAAATGAGGAGGGAAAATGCCCGATCTACTGACTTCTGAAGAACTGGAAGCTCTGCGCCGGTGGCCTACCTGCGCGATCGCCAACGCCATCGAGATCTTCAACATCCGGCCCCGGAACGAAGGGTTCATGCTGCCGGAGATCAAATGCGCTTTCCCGGAGATGAAGCCGATGATCGGCTATGCGGCCACCGCGGTCATATCGGCGGAATCCTCCGAAGGCCGACGGGTGCCCGCGGCAGAGTGGTGGGAGCATATCCGCAAAAACCCGGAGCCCAGGGTGGCCGTTCTCCACGACCTCGACCGGCCCGTGATCGGCTCCTTCTGGGGGGAAGTGAACGCCAACATCCACCGGGCGCTTGGCTGCGTCGGAACGGTCACCGACGGGTCGGTGCGGGATTTGGACGAAGTGAAGGACCTCGGGTTCCACTTCTTCTCCAGCTGCGTGACCGTTTCCCACGCCTATGTGCACCTTGTTGAAGTAGGTGTTCCCGTCAAGATTGGCGGCCTGATCGTCAAACCCGGCGACCTGCTCATGGGGGACAAGCACGGGGTCATCTCGATCCCGATGGAAATCGCCCGGGACATCCCCAAGGCTGCCCAGATGGTCGAGGACTGGGAAAGAAAGGTGATCAATTTCTGCAAGGGGAAAGAGTTCAATATCGAAGGTCTGAAGGAATGCTTCCTGTCGACCCGGCCGAGCTGGCCGAAGAAATAAGAAACATTGAACCACAGAGAACACAGCGCGGCAGAGCCGCAACCAAAAAATCCGACCTGTGACTGCCTTCCCAGAAATCCCCCCTCCCCCCTTTGCAAAGGGGGGTTGGGGGGGATTTCTGAGGCGGGTTTCCCAATTCGGAATTTCTTACCAAAAATTTGAGAGTCCACAGATTAGTACTACAGAGAAAAATTTAGAATGTAAAGAAGCGAGGCGGCCCTTTCGATTTGCTTTTGGGCGTCGTTAGAATCCGCGATCTCTTCGCTGTCTGCGGTGAAAAATTTGAAGAAAGGCGTGGACCCGAAAATGGATGAAGAGCGTCTCCTTTCCGAAGTTCGGGAATCCGAAGTGGTGAAATACTGCCGGGATCTGGTCCGGATCCGCACCGTGAACCCACCCGGGGATGAAATCAAAGCCGCCGAATACGTCGCCTCTACCTTGAAACAGGCCGGCCTCGACGCTGAACTGGTGGAGCACGCCCCGAACCGGGCCAGCGTGGTCGCCCGCCTGAAAGGCTCCGGCCGGAAACCGGCGCTTCTGTACAACGGGCATTTGGACACCGTACCGGTGGGCTCCGAGAAATGGGACCACGAACCATTTGGCGGAGAGATCGCGGACGGGAAGATCTGGGGCCGGGGCGCCTCGGACATGAAGGGCGGCCTCGCGGCCATGATGGCGGGGATGAAAGCAGTTGCCCGGGCAAAGGCGCCCCTGCAGGGAGACCTGATATTTGCGGCGACGGCCGGCGAAGAGGTGGACTCGCTCGGTGCCACGGCCGTGGCAGCGATCCCGGGGCTCGGGCCGCTTCAGGCCATCGTGATCTCTGAGCCCAGCTCGAATGAGATGTTTGTGGCCGAGAAGGGGGCGTTCTGGCTGGAGTTGACGACTCACGGGAGGACCGCCCACGGCTCGATGCCCGAACAGGGGCGGAACGCAATACTCATGATGATGAAGCTCCTCGAGGAGCTCGAAAAACAAACCATTCCGTTTCAGGAACATCCCCTGGTAGGCGGCTTTACCCGGAGCGTCAACACGATCGCTGGAGGGGTGAAAACCAACGTGGTCCCCGATTCCTGCGTGGCCACGATCGACATGCGCACGGTCCCGGGGCAGGACCACCGGGACATCCGGAAGCAGGTTGAAGACCTTATCGCCGACCTCGGGCGCAGGATCCCGGATTTCAAAGTATCCCTGAAAGTGACGAACGACCGTCCCCCGCTGGAGACGTCAACCACGGAACCCGCCGTTCAGAAATTTATGGAGGTCCTGTCCAGGATCAGGGGCGCCACCCCGGTTCCGAAAGGGGTAGCCTACTTCTCCGACGCGGTGGTCTTCGTTCCCGCCCTGGGCGCGCCCATGATTCTGTGCGGGCCGGGAGAAGCCAGGTTGGCGCACCAGCCGAACGAGTACGTGGAGATTTCAAGCCTCGTCCAATCCGCGAAAATCTTCGCCCTGGCTGCGGCCCGGCTGCTGCAGTAATCCCGGCGGCCGATCACCAGCCTAAGCCCGCCTCTTTCAACAAGGGCCCGGACTTTTTTTCCCGATGAGGGAATAATTTTCCCACCTGGGCCCACTCCCAAATCGAAAAGCAAGACAATTTGCTCCATTTTTCCCTTCCTGGGTTGGCACTCCGATTGCTCCATCCTTAGGCAACCGAACACCTGTCATTTCTTGAAAATCTCCCGAGCTGAGGATATTGAAATCGATCTCGCGGGGTAAATCCCTTCTTTTCCCGGCGCTCTTCCTTTGGATGCTTTGGGTTTTCCACCCCCTACCAGCGGGGGCGGGTGAAGGAGAACTGACCCCCCGTTCAGTCCTTACCTTTGTCGGCGGCATTGCTTCCGCCGTCCTGATCCATGAAGGGGCCCATGCCGGGGCTGCCGCGCTCACCGGCACTCGGCTAAGCTGGGAAGGGGGGAGTTACAACCAGCCGATCGGATTTACCGATCATGCCGGGAGCGACGCCAAAGGGATGGCCCTTTATTCCGCCGGACTCCTTGCCCAGGTCTTCGGGTCGGAGATCCTTCTCCAAACGGACAGGATAGATAAGAATGACCCCTACGTCCGCGGGATGATGGCCTGGAACCTCTTGAACCCGATCCTCTACTCGCTGGATTATTGGTTCATCCGGGTTTCAAACCGGAACAACGGAAATTCCTACCAGGGAGATCTGCAGGGAATCGAGCATTATTCCAGCAGGGAACAGCGAACGTCTTTGGGGTTTCTATTGCGGCGATCACCGCCTACCAGGGGTACCGGTTCCTGAAGACCCAGACCTGGGCGCCCGATGGGTTGAAGAAAAGATCGCACGCGGTGGGGCTGGCTCCGCTTCCTTCCGGAGGGCTGATGGTCACCTACCGCCTAAAATTTTAAACTGCAGGATCACACTCTTCGGCGGGCGCGGGAGAGCATTTCAAGGCGCTTCGAACCCCGCCCGATTTGAAAAGCCGCCGGCAAAGCGTCCCGCCGCAATTTCCAAGCGTGGAGAACGCTCGATTAGCCGGAGATCTTCAATCGAACTCCGCTTTTCAGGAATACAGGCAGAAGGGCGAGGAAGACGGTCCCCAATAAGGCAAACCCCGAAGAGAAAGAAAACGTTTCCGCCCAGTAGCCGAGGGCTGAAGGGACGACCCCGCCCCCCATCAAAAACCCGATCAGGATAACCAGGGAAACGGCCACCCCGCGGACAGGATCGGGGAAGTGAAGGGAAAGGATCGTAAAGCCCACGGGGAAGAGGCAGACCACGGACGCCGCCTGGAGGAATATCAGGGTTGGGACGATAAGGGGCCCGTGGGCAAACCCGAGGAGCAAGGTCAAAGCCCCGGTGAGTGAAAGGTAGAAGATCATGGCCCTCCTGGGCCCCATCCGTTCGATGAAGAAGCCGGAGAAGAAAAGAACCGCGACTCCGAAGATTCGCGAAAAACCCATAAGACTGTTGGCCCATACCCGATCCATCCCGAGCTCAGCCACCATGAACAGGGGCATCAATGTATAAAGGCCGTAGCTGGCGCCGATTGCGAGCGTAAAATAGAGGCCCATGGTCCAGCACGAAGGGCCCGCCAGGATTTCGCGCATCAAGGCGAGGCGGGGGAGGTCCCCCCTCTTCCTGCTTCCCCGGCCGAAAATCAAAAACAGGACCGGCATGAGGATGGCCCAGATCCCGATGGCCTTCAAAGCCCCCCTCCAGGAAAAAAATTTCAATAAAAATTCAGAGAGCAGGGGAGTGGTGATGAAAGCCACGTTGGGCGCCAGCTCGTGCAAGGCCATGCCTCTCCCCCAGTTCTCCCGGCTGATGATCTCCGTCAGGGTGGCAATTCCGGAAGGAAGATAGAAACCGGCGAACATTCCGATGATGACGAGACCCGCGCGGATGCCGCCGATCGAGTTCGACAGCGATATCAGAATCAGGGCCGCTCCTCCCATCATGCCGGCAAACGTGATCGTCAGCCGGTGAGTGAGCAGAAAAGAAACCAGCCCCGCCCCGAGAAGCCCGACGGCGTACCCGGAGGCGACAAAAAAGAACAGGGATCCCGCCTGGCCATGGCCGAGGCCCAATTCAGTTTCGACGATGGGGAGGAGAGGGGCCAGGATGATTCGAGAGACGAAATTCAGGTAAAAAATGAAAATCAAGAGAAAGAGAGGGAGGAGGGGGAGGGAAGAATTCTTGGCGTAAGACATAGGTCAAAGAATCACCGGCGGCATTCGCCCCAATATTTCTCCATTCTGGGAATTTAGTGAATATTTTCTTAGCACCTTTCATCTTTCGTGTCAAAGGCTGGTGTTTTTCCTAAAACCCAAGGACTCGAGGCAAGATCGCATCAAGGTCAGGGAATTCTCGCGCGTAAGGCTGTCCGGTGATGTCCGAGTCTGAGGGCTAGCTCTCGAAGGGCAGTGCCTTAAACCGAGGAAGGCTTGTGAAGCTTTACCGTGCGGACTCTGGGAGCGGCTTTCTTGGGGGGTGCATCCTCCGCCTTTGGCGCCGGGCGGCTGCGCCCCTTGTAGGAATGGTTCCGAATCGCCGAAATCCTGGATCCGAGCTTCCCCCGGTGGGCGGCGGTTTCGGCGAGGATCGTCTGCATGATCTTCTCATATTCCTGTTCCGCGATGCGGAAAAGATCATTGTATTTGATTTCCAGGATGGAGTATTCAATGTTCCAGGCGATCGAGATCAGGGTTTTGAAATCCGTGGGGATCTGATTGCTCTGGAGGCGTTTCGTGCTCCTGGCGATGAATGTCTTGAGGTGGTGGACGGGAGTGATATTAAAGGCGGTGTTGGGGACGAGAAGGGATTCCCTCTCTCCCAGCATTTGGGCCATCTCCTGAACACTCCGGGCGTGGTTTTGTTCGTCGCAGGCAAGCTCGAGCCAGAAGTCCTTCTCGGTTTCCCGGACCTCCGAACAGAACAGGTAGAATTCTGCGAGCGCCACCTCGAGGTCTGAAATGGCATTCAACACTTCCAGCGTGTTTGCGCGAGCCTCGGACTGCATAACTCCTGCCTGAGGAAGATTAGAATTCACCGATTCGGAACTCACGGTTCGCGAGTCTTCAGCAACTTTGCGGCGGGAAATCTAATTTCGATGTTTGGATACTTAGCTTATCGGTTCTTCCCATGCAAAGCTAAAAAGCTTTAGCCGGCCGGGGGATAATCCTTTCCGCCTTGAAAAAGAAATGAAAAATTTCGTCAAACGCAATATTTCCATTCGCTTAGGAATGCCGCCGCTTAGCCACGGGGATTAAACAAGAAGGATCATCTCCAATTTACGTGAGGGAAAATAGGGCGAAATAGGTAAATTGTGCTGTGCTTCCAGGGTCCGGAAGGAAAGGCAGATTCCGCCCCAATCATGAGGCACATACCCCTTCTTGGTTCTGGCGGGGATGTTCTCCTATCCTGCGAATCACGCTTTTCCAGTCCCCGCTGCACTTTACGGAAACTCATTGGCCCCTTTGACCAAAACTTATCCCGCCAATGCTTGCGGCGGAATCTGCCTTTCCTTCCGGACCCTTGCGAGGCTTTCACCCAATATTCGATCACGTAAATTGGAGATGATCCAAGAGGAACAACTAGAAAAAAAATGAGGATCATCTCCCATTGTTGAAGGAAACTGGGACAGTTTACGCGACGTGAATGGTACTATATTCCAGGTTCGAAGGAAGGTCCGCATGGAGAACGTGAGGGTGGGGCGTGTTTCCGCGTTCATCTGCGTTCTAAAAATTTTTGATTTTGGTCGCGGCCCTGCCGCCGCTGCTCTCGGAATCTTGGAAGAAAGGAGAGGAAGATGAAGGTACTCGGAATTTTGGGAAGCCCTCGAGTGGGCGGGAACAGTGACATTCTCCTGGATCAGGCGCTGGCCGGGGCCCGGGAGGCCGGGGCCGAAGTGGAAAAAATCATTCTCTGTCAGAAGAAGATCTCCGGGTGCCTGGCCTGCGAGAAATGCAATGAAACAGGGAACTGCGTCTTGAAGGACGACATGCCGGAAATCCATCGGAAGATCCTGGAAGCCGGCGCAGTCATCCACAGCGTTCCGGTCTATTTCTGGGCCATGACCGCCCAGATGAAAGCCTACCTGGACCGCTGGTGCGCATTCTTCGATGCCGAATGGCGGTGGCACAAACAGTATTACCCCATGATGAAGGGAAAGAAGATCGGCCTAATCACCGTGTGCGGGGACCCGAACGTCTCCACGGCCGACCCGATCGTCCACAGCTTCAAAACCACGGCTCAATTTACGAAACTCGACTGGATGGGAGCGGTCCAGGCTTCCGCCGGGGCCAAGGGCGAGATCGCGAAAAACGAATCGGCCAAGAGGGAGGCGTACGAACTGGGGAAGAAGGCGGCAAAGATTTGAAATATATTGGGACGCAGATTAACGCAGATTTACAGGATATTAAGTCAGGGAACCAAAGCAGGGGCAATTTGTGAATCGCCCCTGCGGGGTACTTTTATCACTCTTATCTGCGTATATCTGCGAAAATCTGCGTCCCAATAAATCAAACCAACCTCGATACGTCCTCCGCCACTTTGGGATAGTTTTCCAAAAGGGCGAGGTCGTGGCCGGGGAAGAGGAGGTCTGGGGACGAGGCCCTGGGCCGGATCTTGTCGTAGCTCTTCATCCAGGTGATCATATCGGTGATGATGGCGCTGGGGAAGTCCGTTTGGTAACTGGAGGCGACGTGGGCGAGGTCGGAGCCGACGATGGCCGTGCCCTTGGCGGTGTTCACCGCGATGACCTGCAGTCCGGGGGTGTGCCCCGGGGCGAGGAGGAGTTCGATGCCCGGCAGAATCTTCTTGTCCCCCCGGATGAGGTGGAGCCTTTTTTTCCCTTCCTGCTTTGCCAGGTAACGATTGGCGGCCGCATCGGTGAGGAAGAGGAAAGGGGCCTTCTTCGCGATGGGGTCTTTCATCCAGAAGTTGAACTCTTTTTCCTGAAGGTAAATGTTCGCCCGGGGGAAGAGCTGAATTCCGCTGACATGGTCGAAATGGATGTGGGTCAGGATGAGATGTTTCACCTTTGCCGCATCAATGTCGATCCGCTTCAGGACCTCCGCCGGGCTCACGTATGCGGCGAGGTTGCGCTGCCTGGCCACTTCGGGATGGACCCCGCAGTCTACGACGATCGTTTCCCCGCCCCCCCGGATGGCGAAAATGTAGTAATGGATCTGGACGTACTTATCCATATCCTGAAACCATCGGACCATGGAGCCCGGCCGGGTGTAGGGCCCGCCATACTTCAGGGCGTAAATTTCATAGGTCGGCATAGCCATTGATGTGTTCTCCTTCAATCTTTTTTTGTTCGTCATTCCTGCGGAAGCAGAAGTCCGGTCTTTTTCGGGTCCTGGATTCGGGTTTCCACCGGAATGACGGCCATCACGGACCTTCTTCAAAAACGCCAAGCGGTTGCCTTTTCGATCCTTCTCTGCGCCTCCGCGTCTCGGCGCGACAGGACGTTGATTTTCTTTATATCGTCTGCCCGCCGTCCACGCGGATGATCTCGCCGGTGACGAACGAACCCGCACCCGACGCCAGCAGCAGGGTAATCCCCACGACTTCTTCCGGCTCGCCGAATCGCCTAAGCTCGATCTCCCGGATCCGCTGTGCCTTGCGTTCGGGGTCCGTCCAGTTCACCCGGCTGAACTCCGTCTTGATGGAGCCCGGGGCGATCGCGTTCACCAGAATGTTGTGGGGGGCCAATTCGCGCGCCATCACCTGGGTCAGCATGTTGAGGGCTGCCTTGCTGATGCAGTAAGCTCCGGTCTTGTCCGCCCGGGCGCGCAGGCCGCTAATGGAACTCATGTTGATGATCCTGCCGCCCCCCTGGCCGATCATGACGCGGGCAACGGCTTTACTCACCAGGAAAGCCCCCTTGAGGTTCACCTCCAGCACCTTTTCAAAGGCCTCGTCCTCGAGGTCCACGATGGAGCTTAGGACCGGGTTGGCCCCGGCATTATTCACCAGGATGTCGATCCTTCCGTACTCCTGAAGGGTCCTTTGCACCAGGTTTTCCACGTCTGGCCTCTTCCCCACATGGGCCGGGACCGCCAGGGCTTTCTTTCCCAGCGCGAGGACTTCACCGGCGACTTTTTCCAGTTCGGGGGGGCGTCTGTTCCGGCTGGAAACAACCAGGTCCGCTCCGGCTTCGGCGAACGCCAGCGCGATGGACCGGCCAATGCCCCGGCTCGCCCCGGTGATGACGGCGACTTTGCCTTTCAAAGAGAACAGGTTCTCAAACATCTACCTTAACCTCCTTCGTTTCATAAGGTCTATTTTTAACATAACCAGGAATTAAGGCAACCTTTTTCAGGATTTCGCCCATTTACTTTTGCTCATGTACGGTCATCGGGCCTAAGTATTCGAGGAGATTGCTCCTATACGTAATGCGGGTCGCAAACGTAAGAAGGCCGGGAACGGCCTAACCTTGACAGGAATGGCATTTCTTGTTAACTTCTAAATTGGATCAGTTGGCCTAAGTTGAGAGAGGCTTACAATGTACGAGAATTTAACCGAGAGAGATCGAAAAGTTCTGCAGGCCATCATCCGCGATTACATTCAGACGGCCCAGCCGGTGGGGTCCCGGATCATCTCCAAGAAATCCCAGATGGGGCTCAGCCCTGCAACAATCCGGAACGTTATGTCCGACCTGGAGGAGATGGGATTCTTGGTCCAGCCCCATACTTCCGCGGGGAGAGTGCCGACCGACCGGGCTTTCCGATTTTACGTGGACAGCATTCTGAACATGCGCCGGCTTTCTTCGGCGGAGAGGGAAAAGATCGAAAAGAGCCTTCAGGAGGAAAACCTGGACATCAATGAGATCATGAAAAGAGCCTCCCACATGCTCTCCCTCCTTTCGAAGCAGACCGGAGTCGTTCTCGCCCCGCGCTTCGGCAGTAAGATTTTCAAACACATCGAGTTTATCAAGCTGAGAGAAAAGCGGATCCTGGTGATCATCGTCTCCAAGACCGGCGAAGTACAGAATAAGGTCATCGAGGCCGACGAGGAACTGCACCAGGATGAACTGAATAAGTACGGCAAGTACCTGACCGAGATCATGGGGGATTTGACGCTCGCCGAGGCGAAGCGAAAGATCATGGAGGAGATGAACAAGGAGAAGGTTCTCTTCGATAACCTCATGTACCGAGCCCTTCAGCTCAGCCAGAAGGCCCTGGAGGACGAGGGAGAGGGAAACCTCTACATCGAGGGGAAGACCAATATGATGCAATCCCCCGAGTTTGCGGACCTGGAAAAGATGCGGGCCCTGATCGAGGCATTCGAGGAGAAGAGTAAAATCGTGAAGCTCCTCGACAAAGCCCTTTCCATTCACGAGATCCAAATCTTCATCGGCGCCGAGAACGAACTCCACGAGATGATCGACTGCAGCGTAGTGGCGGCTCCCTACTCCAAGGAGAATTACACCCTGGGAACCCTTGGGGTGATCGGTCCCACCCGCATGGATTACTCCAGCATCATCCCCATCGTGGATTACACCGCCCGGATCGTAGGAAAGATCCTGGACAGCATGGATTGAGAAGAAGGTACCCGAAAGCCGAATGTCATTCATCAGAGGGGGACCAGATTTGAACAGGAAAGAGAACGACGGGAAGAAAAACAAGGGACCTGTCCCGGAGATAAAAATAGAGACGAAGGAGGGGGGAGCACCCGCCCCGGAGAAAGAAAACAGGGAAGAAAAAAAAGAGCTTACGCCTCTGGAAAAATTTAAATCCGACCTCGAAGAAAAAACGCGGGAGTGTTCGGAAAATTTTGATAAATGGATTCGCCTGCTGGCTGAGTTTGAAAACTACAAGAAGAGAATGCAAAAAGAAAGGGCCGATCTCCTGAAATTCGGAAACGAAAACCTCCTCAAGGCCCTCCTGCCCGTCCTCGACAACCTGGACCGCGCCATCGAGCACGCCAGGGGTTCAAAGGAGAGTTCCTCTCTCCTGGAGGGGGTGGAGCTCGTCCAGAAGCAATTCCTGAACATCCTGGAAAGCTTTGGCGTTAAGCCCGTGCCGGCGGAGGGAGAGATCTTTGACCCTGAAAAGCACGAGGCGGTATCCACAACGGAAACCGACACGGAACCCAACCGGGTCGTCTCCAAAATCGGGAGCGGGTATTTCTACCACGACCGGCTCCTTCGGCCCGCCAAAGTGATTGTCTCCAAAGCGAAAACCGGCCCCGCCTAGAAATCGTCGAACGATGAAACGCGATTATTACGACCTCCTGGGCATCGCGAGCTCGGCCAGCAGAGAAGAGATTAAGAGGGCCTATCACCGCCTGGCGCACGAGTATCACCCCGATAAGAATCCGAATAATCCTTCCGCAGAAGAGTTTTTCAAACTTATCACCGAAGCCTATGAGACCCTGCAGGATTTCGAAAAGCGGGCGGCTTACGACCGGCGCGGGCCTTCCATGGGCTCCAGAGAGTTTGAGGGGTTCAGCCGGCGCGCGGCGCAATGGGCGCCGGAAAGAGATTTCTTCGATGATGTTTTCGAGGATATCCTTAAAGACTTCTTCGCCTCGGGCCGCCGGCGGCCGGCCAGGGCCCGCGGGGCGGACCTCCGCTACAACCTGGAGATTTCGCTGGAAGAGGCCGCCTCCGGTTCGGAGAAGAGGATCCAGTTCTCCCGGAAATCGGTGTGCCCGGTATGCGCGGGAAGCGGCTGCTCGCCGGGCACTTCCCCCGTCGTCTGCCCGGTGTGCGAAGGTATTGGTTCCCTCCGCGGCCATCGAGGTTTTTTTGTAGTGGAATCCGCCTGCGAACGGTGCCGGGGCGAGGGAAGGATCATCCCACGCCCCTGTTTCCGATGCTCGGGGGCGGGCGCTCTAAAGCTGGGTGTCTCCCTGCGAATTGAAATTCCACCGGGCGCCGAGAACGGCACTCGACTCCGGGTGTCCGGAGAGGGAGAAATGGGCCCGAACGGGGGGCCGGCCGGGGACCTTTACGTCGTCCTCTCGGTTCAGAGTCATTCTTTTTTCACCCGAGTCGGAAGTGATCTCCACTGCGAGGTTTCCCTGCCCTATGATGCCGTCTCGCGCGGAGCGGAAATGGAGATTCCCACTCTTCAGGGCAAAGTCCGGGTGAGGGTTCCGGCAAAAACGCCGTCGGGCAGGATCTTTACGTTGAAGGGGCTGGGAATGCCGCACCTGCAGCGGCAGGGACGGGGAGACCTGAAAGTGAAGATTAAGGTGGAGAGCCCCGGCAGGGGCGGGAAGCACGATGTCGTGGATGAGCCCAAGCGCCCGGGCAGGAAGAGAAAGACGGCGGAAGAGGAAACCATTCTCGAATCAGTGGATAACTAGGCCGCGCCCTTTTCGATTTTCCCAGCCTTCGTCTTCTAGGTTTGAGAATGTTCGGGGGGCGAGGGCTTTTCTTTCTCATCGGCAGGAGTCCCGTCTTCCTCCCGCCCCTTTCGCTTCTGGAAAATTTTCGCGATCCAGATGGAACCCTCGTACATGGCCAGCAGCGGTCCGGCCAGGAGGATCTGGGACACCAGGTCCGGCGGGGTAAGGACGGCCGCGGCCACGAATATGAGGAGGATCGCGTATTTGCGGTTGTGGGAGAGGAAAGAACCGGACACCACTCCCATCCGGGCCAGGAAGAAGATGAGAGCCGGCCACTGGAAGAGAAGCCCAAAAGCCAGAATCAGTTTGATGGTAAAGGTGAGGTATTCCCGGATGGAGGGAAGGGGTCGTATTTCCGGCGAGGCAAAGCTCAGGAAGAACCGGAAGACCGTCGGGAAGACGATGAAGTAACAGAAGAGAGCGCCCAGGGCGAAGAAGAACGAAGAGACAAGAATATACGGGTACACGTACCGCTTTTCCCTCTCGTAAAGCCCGGGGGAAACGAAGGCCCAGATCTGGTAGAGAATAAAGGGCGCTGAGAAGACGAGGCCCGTCAGCAGGGCCGCTTTGAAGTAGGTGAAGAAGGCTTCGGGCACGGCGGTGAAGACGAGAGAGCTCCCCGGAGGAAGGGTCCGGATGAGCGGGGCCATCAAAATTCCCACGATCTCCTTGATGTAAATGTACGAGACGGCGAAACCGATCCCGAGCGCGCAGAAAGAGTAAATGAGTCTCTTCCGCAGCTCTTCGAGGTGGGCGGAGAGAGGCAGCCTACGATCGGATATCTTGTCGTTTGGATTCTTGGGAGGCGGCAGCTTGGTTATTTTCCTTTTGGGGGGGAGTCGGAGTAGAAGCCTCTTCCGTCGGGGAGGTTTTCTGGTTTTCGGCGGCGATGATCTTCCCTCGCTCAAAGTCCTCAAGGACAGAATCGGGCGCGGGAGCCGCTGAATCGGGCGCGGGAGGCCCGCCGGGCGGACTTCCTTCGGCTTCCGCCGGTTTCGGATCGGATGAGGCCAGGGTCTCGGGCGAATGGGAAAGTTCGGGGTGGTAAGGCTCCTCGTTGAGATCGACTTTCAGGTCGGTCTCGATCGTGGACTTCAGTTCGTCGCCGGCCTTTTTGAATTCGGCCAGGCCTTTCCCCAGGGACTTGGCCAGGTCGGGCAGCTTCTTGGGGCCAAAAACGACGAGAGCGATAATGAGGATGATCACTAATTCGGGAAGGCCGATTCCAAACATCTCTTGCTCACCTTTTTCACAGGATAGGAAGTTTTCTCCGGGGTGTCAATGACAAAAGCGGATCTGTGGGCCGGGCAGGACCTATGCCCTGGGAAAAAAATGTTTCCAAGCGTCAACGGGCCGGCTGGCGCCCCCGTGTCGGAGTCTCGCCCCGATTCCCCTTGACAGGCGGGCGAATATTGTTTTAAAGGGTAAATAAAAAAATGAAAGGGTCTTATGACGGCTGATATTTTATTGCGCACCGATTTCGCCGAAATCCCGATCGTTCACCGGGGAAAAGTCCGGGATATTTATGACCTGGGCCAAAATCTCCTGATCGTCGCCACCGACCGCATCTCCGCCTTTGATGTGGTCCTGCCCGACGGCATTCCTCACAAGGGGCGGGTGCTGAACCAGATATCCGCCCACTGGTTCAAGAACCTGGAAGACATCGTCGCCCATCACCTGATCACCACCGACCTTCGTGAAATCGCGGGAATTCCGCCGGCGATCGCGTCGCAGCTCAAGGGCCGGGCGATGGTCGTGAAGAAGGCCAAGCCCTTGCCGGTCGAGTGCATCGTCCGGGGGTACCTCTCGGGGTCCGGATGGAATGAATACCGGGAAAAAGGGTCGATCAGCGGGATCCCCCTCCCTCGAGGGCTCCGGGAGTCTCAAAAACTGGATAGCCCCCTCTTTACCCCGTCCACCAAGGCGGAACCGGGGGTGCACGACGAGAACATCGATTTTTCGGCGGCGGTAAAACAAATGGGGAAGAAGCTGGCGGAGGAAGTCCGTGCCGCGAGCCTCGGCCTCTACCAGAAAGCCGCTGCCCTCGCAGAGAAGAAGGGGATCCTCATCGCGGACACGAAGTTCGAATTCGGAGTGGATGACGCGGGGCGGCTCCTGCTGATCGATGAAGCCCTGTCCCCGGACTCCTCCCGGTTCTGGCCCCTCGACGGTTACGCCCCCGGAGGCCCGCAAAAGAGCTTTGACAAACAGTTCGTTCGGGATTATTTGCTTTCCATTCGCTGGAACAAAAAACCCCCGGCCCCAAGGCTCCCGGAAGAGGTGATCCGGAAAACATCCGAAAAATACGATGGAAGCCTTCGAGCGCCTCACCGGGAAAAAACTGGAAAAGGAAAGTTAAGGCCGTTCGAATCGCCCCGCCGTTTCCCTCTCTCGTGGAGGGAACTGCGAAAAAATTGTTCTTTCATTTCGTCACCCCGGTGAAAACCGGGGTCCAGGAAGTTCTCGAAGTTTGAAAATACTGGTCATGTCCTGCGGGAATTCTAAAAACCGGTTTTATTCACATCCCGATTCTTACCGCTCATTTGATAATTTTTCGCCAACAATCGTTCGAAGACAAAACGAACATGGAGTGAAGAGTGCCGAAAACCGGGATCGTGAGAGACGATCGATACATGGAACACGCAGCCGACGGGTATCACCCCGAGTCGCCGGAGCGGCTGGCGACACTGTACGGGATGCTGGACGAGCCTGCGATGAAGGGGAAGTACGAAGATATCGAGCCGCGGATGGCCACGCAGGAAGAATTGGAGATGATCCACGAAGAGAGTTACGTCCGGCTCGTGGCTTCCACGGCCGCCCGCGGAATGACCATGCTGGACCCGGACACCTATGCCTCCTCGAAATCTTTCGAAGCCGCAAAACTGGCCGCCGGCGGGACCCTTGCGGCCCTGGACGGGGTCATGAGGGGAGAGATCGACAACGCCTTCGCCCTCGTGCGCCCTCCCGGCCACCACGCCGAGTCCAGCCGGGCCATGGGTTTTTGCCTCTTCAACAACGTAGCCATCGCGGCTTCCTATGCCCTCGAGGCCCACAAAATCGGGAAGGCGCTCATCATCGATTGGGACCTGCACCACGGCAACGGGACCCAGCACTCTTTCTATGACCGCGAAGACGTCCTGTATTTCTCCACCCACCAGTACCCGTACTATCCCGGGACGGGTTTCTTCAGCGAAACGGGGAGCGGAGCGGGGAAGGGTTTCACGGTCAACGTCCCTCTCCCTCCCGGACCGGGGGATGGGGAATACGCCATGATTTTTGAGGAGATTCTGGAACCCATCGCCCTTCAGTATGAGCCCGACGTAATCCTTGTCTCCGCGGGTTTCGACATCTATCACAAGGACCCCCTGGGCGGAATGCAGGTCACCCCGCATGGGTTCGCGAACCTTGCCCGGATCATCCTGGAATTCGCCCGCAAGACCTGCGGCGGTAAGGTGGTCTTCGTCCTGGAAGGGGGCTATCATCTTGAGGGCCTCCGCGATTCAGCCCGGGAGGTCTTGAGGACCATGCGCGGGGAGATCCTGGCCGCAGGAAGAGATGGCGAGATCGCAAAAGGCGCCGACCCGAGGCTGGTCGAGCCGATCCTCAGAAAAGTAAAAGAAGCCCAAAAATCCAACTGGAGGAATTTGTGAAAGGAGAGGGGATCTGAGATTAGCAACTTTTCGGAAGAACCGGGAAGATCGGCTGGGAATCGTATCCGGGGACCGGATGCTCGATTTCAACGCCGGCGCGGAGAGAGTTTCGGGAAATAAGGTCGGGAGATCCTTTCCCTTCCTGGACCTGAAAGGCTTCCTGGAACGCGGAGCCCCGGCGGCGTCCATGGCGCGCAAAGTTGAAGGATTTGCTAACGAACAAGCGCAGGGGAAGGCACGGGCTTCCCTGCGGGAGTGGGTCTTTGACCTCTCCAAGGTCAAGCTGCGCGCGCCCGTTACGAACCCTCCCAAGATCCTGTGCCTTGCCAGGAACTATGAAAGCCACGTGAAGGAAACGATCGGGGACGGTCCGAAGCCCACGGACCTTTTGATTTTCATGAAGCCGCCCAGCGCCATCATCGGACCCGAAGATCCGGTCGTCGTCCCTCCCGATTGCAGGGAACTGGACCACGAAGTGGAACTGGCGGTGGTCATCGGGAGGAGGGGAAGGCATATCCCGGAGGAGAAGGCCATGGACCACGTCGCCGGGTACACGATCCTGAATGACGTCTCCGACCGGGAATACGTGGGGAAGAACGACTCCAATCGCCTGGTGAACTGGTTTTTTATGAAAGCCCAGGACACCTTCGCCCCCATGGGGCCCTTCCTGGTCCTGAAAGACGAGATGAAAGAGCCCCACGGCCGCCGCTTGCGTTTGTGGGTGAACGGGGAATTGCGGCAGGACAGCATGGGCGAGGAGATGATCTTTAAAATCCCGGAGACCATTTCCCGGATCTCCCGGTTCGTCACCCTCGAACCCGGGGACATTATCGGGACAGGCACCCCGACCGGGACTTCTTTCAGCAGCCACACTTTTCTCCGGGCCGGCGACGTCATGGAATGCGAGATCGAGGGCATCGGTCGCTTGAGAAATCCCATCCGCGTCGGGGAAGCCGTTTACCGCAGACGGTAGGGCGGAGAGAGCCGGAGGAGCTTGAGGGAAGATCATGGGTCAGGTTGAGGTCCGCTTTCTTGGGAGCGGCGACGCAGTTGGAAGCGGCGGCCGGTTCCAAACCTGTATTCTGGTTCAGGGGGCGGACCAGAATTTTCTCATCGACTGCGGGGCGTCCTCGCTCATCGCCATGAGGCGTTTCGGCGTCGATCCGGGGAAAGTCGATCAGATCCTGGTTTCACACCTCCACGGGGACCATTTTGGCGGCATCCCCTTCCTTATTCTGGATGCCCAGTTCAGCCGACGCGACAAGCCCCTCTTGGTGGCCGGTCCTCCCGGGGTGGAAGAGCGGGTGAAGGAAGCGATGGAGGTCTTCTTCCCGGGGTCCTCGAAGGTGGAGCGAAAGTTCAACGTCGAATTTGCAGAACTTCCGGAACGGACCCGGACATCCGTCGGCCCGCTCGCTGTGAATTCATACCCGGTGATCCACCCGAGCGGCGCCCCGTCCCTGGCTCTGCGAGTGGAATACAGCGGTAAAATCGTCGCTTACTCCGGAGACACGGAGTGGACCGGGGCTCTGGTGGAAGCCGCCAGCGGCGCCGATCTGTTTATCTGCGAGGCTTACTTTTTCGAGAAAAAGATCAAATATCACCTCGATTACAAAACCATCCTGGATGAGCGCGCCCGCCTTGGATGCCGAAGAATCATTGTAACCCACATGAATCGGGACATGCTGAGCCGGCTTGGGGAGCTGGACCTGGAATGGGCCGAAGATGGAAAGCTCGTGACCCTCTAAGGGGAAGGCTTGGACGGGGGATAAGATTTCAATTCTCTCAAGTGTCCTCCTGCGCAGCGACCTCAAACCGGGCGACCTCGGGTCCATCGTCCGGCTCCATGGAACCATTTACGCCCGGGAATACGGGTTTGACCACACTTTTGAAGGATACGTAGCGGCGGGGGTTGCCGAGCTTGCCCTTTCCTTCGCCGCCGGCAGGGATCGGGTCTGGATTCTGGAGAAGGATGGGCAGATGACCGGCTCGATCGCCATCATTCACCGCCCTTCGAACGAAGCGCAACTGCGCTGGTTTCTCGTCCATCCTGAGCTGCGGGGCCGGGGTTTCGGACGAGCCCTTCTGGAAGAAGCGCTCCGATTTTGTCTCGAGCAGGGGTACCGGAGGGTATTCCTGTGGACCCTCAAAGACCTCGCCGCAGCGACCCATCTGTACCAAAGCCACGGATTTGAAAAAACCGCCGAGAAGATTCACCCGCTCTGGGGGAAGACCGTCCACGAGGAGAGATATGATTTTGAGCCGAAAGGGTGAGTCCACGAGAAGGGCCAAAGGAGGCGAAATATTTTAAGAATGTTAAAAAAATTTACACGTCCTTCGAGCGATGTCCCGGGCCACGCCGGGGGGAGCCAAAATATTGCCAATGAAAACCCATCCTTGTTACCTTCTAAGATGAGCAATCCATCGGCATAACGTTTGCATATTTCCTTGTAATTCCATAGGCGAAACGGTGTTCGGGGAAAATCTTGAAAGGATTGCCAGTCAAAGGTACCCTACGATGAATAGGAATCTAGGCCAGATCCTGGTCGAAAAGAACATCATCAATCAGACTCAGCTGGACCTTGCCCTGAGGAGACAGAAACAGCAAAAAGACAAGTACTTGGGGCAAGTGTTAATCGAGATGGGCATGGTTTCCCAGGACAGGCTGAATAAATTCCTGGACACTTTCAACAAACGAAAGCGGATCGGGGAAGTTCTGCTGGACCTGGGGATCCTCACCCTCGAGCAGCTCGATCAGGCTCTGCAGAGGCAGAAGGAATTGTCCAGGATGGGAGTACGGAAGCTGCTGGGGATGGTGGTTTTGGAGATGGGGTTTACCGATTACGACAGCTACCTCAAGGCTCTTTCCCGCCACTACAATATGCCCGCAGTGTCCCTGGAAACGTTTTTTCCCACTCCCGCCCTCCAAAGAGCGCTCGGAGAGAAATACGCCCAGAAGAATAAGATCGTGGTGCTGGAAAATACGCCCGGAAAGCTCAAACTAGCCCTCGCCGAACCGAGCCCCTTCATGTTGGAGGAGATTCAGAAGGCTTTGCCGCCGGGAAAATCCGTGGAGTTTTACCTGGCGAACCCTTATGAAGTGGAATCCTGCCTGAGGAAAAAATTCGACCCCTTCTCCCTCAGCCGCTACCGGTAATCCGGGCTCTCCGGCCCGGCCCCCGAAGGACAATTTCCATACCCAGGGGCGGACGTTTAGCGGCCGCTCCAGACATTTCAGCGGTGAGGCTGGCCGGCTTCTTCTTTTTCCGTGAGCGCCCCCGCCTTGGAGCTGAGGTCCCGGTACTGCTCCGGGCTCAGCTTTGGTAGCAATCGAATGAATGAGACGATCGCGCTGATTTCTTCCGCGCTGTGAGTCTCCCCGAACGACGGCATTCCTGTCATTTTGATCCCGTTTTGAACGATCCAGAAAATCATCGGGTCCGTGAGTTCGCTCTGCACTTCCTTGTCCGCGAGTTCGGGCGGGGACGGGTAAAGGCCGTGCGCGATCTCCGTTTCGGGGTAGCCGGGCGCTCCATGGCAAAGCCGGCACATTTCGTGAAAATGAGCCAGCCCGTCCTGCAGAATTTGCGGCTCTCCAACCGGGGGCAGCGTGACTCCCCGGCTGTGGCGCAGGATGGATCGCTCGCGAGTTTCTTCCAGCAGCCACTCGGTAAGCCCGAAATGAGGAACGGCGGCGGAGACATTGTAAATACCCGACCAGGCATAGACGGCGAGTGCGGCGATTGCCAGAACCAAGAGGACCAGGAACGCGATCAGGTATCTCATCCTTCCACCTCCTCTTTCAAGAATCCCCGGCCGGGAGAATCCGGATGCACCCTCCGACAGTTCGTCGAAGAAGTGCTTACCGGGTGTATTTATTATATCGACTTTCTTCGGATTGCTTCTACAGGTTTTTGAGCAAAGCAGGATGACGCTTGAAGGCCGGGGGCGGCCGGCCGGGTCGCCCCGGAGGGAAAACAATCGGTATTCGGGAAGCGGGCATCCTTTCCTTGGGAGAGAAACTCAGACCAGCTCCCTCTCCTCTTCCTCGTCCCGATATTTTTCGGCTTTTCTCTTCGATTCCACGGCTACCCCATGTACGTAAACCATTTCTCCTCCCAGCCAGCCGGAAATGCCGAGCATAATAATTCCGGCTAGGGAGAGGATCATGGGAGCTCCAAATGCGCCCTCGAGCCGCAGAAACGCGTTTATCGCATACAGGACCACCAGGGTCAGATTGAGTCCCATGTGCATCTTCGCGATTCTTCTAACCTTCCCTTTGAGGGAAAGGAAATCGATAAACCCGGGAACAGCCGCGCACAACGCTCCGATGATCCCTCCCACCATCGTGTACAGAGCCATTTGCTCCCAAATCGGCGTTCCATGTCCGAAAAAGTGGACGAGATCCATAACAAAAGAAAAAACCCACAACCCGATCGGGAAAACGACCAGCATCGGGTGGATGGGGTGTTTCGCGATACTTGCCGGGCTTGCCATTTTTGGGCCCTCCTTATCCTTTTTTCCTCGAACGGCGGCTTACATCCGAACCGTCGGACTCAAACGACTGCCGGGGCGTGGAGCCTCAACCAGGGCCATGCCCACCTCATGATATATATGGTGTATGGTGCCGATTCCCCCCGGGGGATTCGTTCCAGGTCCGGCAAATCCCTTCACGGGCGGAAATCGAGGCCATGGATTCATGGCGTGGTATAATCTGCGGACCCAGGGGTGTTCGCGAACCGCCCCTGCAGGACAATCCCATGGGGAGGGGCTCTTCAGACTTGTATTGCCAGCCTTGCAGTGGTGGACGGAGAATCGGTGCATAAGGTTCCGCAAAAAAAAGTTCTCTTGATCAACCCCCCGGTAAGCAAGCCGGGGGAACCGCCTGCCGGAATTGCCCGGCTCGCCGGGGCTTTAGCCTCCCACGGAATCGGGCATACGCTATTAGACGCCAACCTTGAGGCACTCTTGGACCTCATGGGGCGCCCCGCTGAGTTACGGGACACTTGGACTCGGCGGGCGTTCCGCAGCCTTGATTCCCACCTCCATGCCCTGAGAAACTGGCCTGTGTACCGCCGTATTTCCCGATACAAACGGGCAGTCTTGGATTTGAACCGGGTCCTCCAGGTGAGCCGGCAGGACGCGAATCTCAGCCTGGCCAACTATGAAGACCGAATCCTCTCCCCCCTTCGTTCGCGGGACCTCATCCGGGCGGCAGAGAACCCCGAACAAAACCCGTTCTTCGGCTTTTTTCGGGAAAGGCTCCTTCAGGAGGTCGAGGGGGCAAACGCGTCTCTCGCGGGGTTTTCGCTGAACTACCTGAGCCAGGCCCTGAGCACTTTCGCGATGGTGGGGTACTTGAAGCGGAATTTCCCGGAGTTGAAAATCGTCCTGGGAGGAGGCCTGATCACCTCCTGGGCGCGCACGCCGGGTTGGAGGAACCCATTCTCCGGGCTGGTCGATTCGATCATTGCGGGGGCCGGAGAGGCCGCTCTTCTTACCATGATGGGCCAGCGCGGCGACGAAACGGAAATCCTCTCCCGGCCGACTTACGACGCGTTGCCTCTAAAAGAGTATTTGGCCCCCGGGCTGATCCTCCCTTACAGCGCTTCCATGGGGTGCTACTGGAACCGGTGCCTCTTTTGCCCGGAGAGAGCCGAAGGGAACCCTTACCGTCCCATTTCCCCCGACCGGGTCATAGGGGATCTGGAACTCCTGATCGCAGAAAAAGAACCGGTCCTGGTCCATTTTCTGGACAACGCGATCTCTCCGGCTCTCCTCGGCAAATTGGCGACCCGCGGCCTGGCGGCGCCCTGGTACGGTTTCGCGCGGATTACGGCAGACTTCTGCGACCTCGATTTCTGCGTCTCCCTGAAGGAGTCCGGTTGCGTGATGCTGCAGGTGGGCGTCGAGTCGGGGGACCCGGGAGTCCTGGACGCGCTCGGGAAGGGGATGGCTCTGGAAACGGCCTCCGCGGCGCTGAGGAATTTGAGACGGGCGGGAATCGACACCTATGTCTACCTGCTCTTCGGAACCCCGCCCGAGACGGAGATCGAGGCCCGCCGGACCCTGGAATTCACCGTTCGTCATTCGGGCGAGATCGGGTACTTGAATCTCGCTATCTTCAACCTGCCATCCCGCGGGCAGGGAGCGGATGAGCTCAAGACCGAACCTTTTTACGAAGGGGATCTCTCGCTGTATTCGAGTTTTTCTCACCCCCGGGGGTGGAACCGGAACCTGGTTCGCGCTTTTCTGGACAAAGAATTCAGGAAGCATCCGGCGATTGCCCCCATCCTGAGGAGAGAGCCCCCGGTCTTCACCTCCAACCATGCGCCTCTCTTTTGTCTTGGCCGCTGGCGATGATGTGGATCGAAAGGCAGCACCTAAGTCTCCGATCGATGAAGAGAGCCGACCGTTAAAAAACTTGTCTGCCGGCCCGCTCCTCTGGTATATTCGAGAGGTTCGGAGCCCGCCTGCCAGTCAGCCGACCCGCGGAAGAAATGAAGCACGGAACCAGGAAGAAAGAAAATTTCTCATGAAAGGAGACAATGATGGCGAAGCGAAACCCCTTGAAGATCACGGTGCTCAAGAAACTCAGCTCGAAAGACGTTTACGGCCACTCGTTACCGGAGGTTTCCGAAGACATGGCCCCTCTGTGCGACCGCATGGAAGTGGGACAGGAGTTCAGGGTGGATGAATCCGGGACCATGCCTGCCAATTTTTGCACCTGGGCCTGGCATGATATCTACCCCGCCGTAACCACCCTTCGATTCGGCGGCAATTTTACCTGGATGAAGAAAGAGGGGATGGTGATTTCCTGCTGCAGTGACGGGGCCCGGCCCGTGTTCTTCCGGATTGAGAGGGTTTGAGGAAAACAGTTCGGAGTTGGGAGTTCGGAGTAACCGCCTAATGGCTGCGCTCCGAACCTCCTAATTACACTACTCCGAACTTCCTTCCCTCCGAGCTTCCCTTCCTCGTTGCTCCGAACTCCGAACTACACTACTCCGAACTTCTTTTCCGTGTCCCCCAGACCAGCATGTAAGCCGCAACGGGGATCATGATGAGCCCCACCGCCTGGGCCGTCGAAAGAACTTGGGGGATCGCCCAGCCCCGGGGATCGTCGCGGTAGAACTCGATGATGAACCTCGCGAGGGAATAGAAGAGCAGGTAATACCAGAAGAGCTTTCCCTGGAAGCGCGGCTTGAGGCGCATTGCGCGCAGAACCAGGAAAATCAGGAAGGCGGCGCCGGATTCGTAGAGCTGGGTCGGGTGCAGGGGAATTCCGAGCGGGGCCAGAGACTCCGGGTCCTTGAAAGTTACCGCCCACGGAACCGCCGCGGGTGCTCCATAACATCACCCGGCCGCGAAGCACCCCAGCCTGCCCAATGCCTGTCCGAGAGGGATCGCGGGGGCCACAAGGTCGGCGAGCCGGGTGAAGTTCAAATGGTGTCTGCGGACGTACCACGTTCCGATGAGGAAGGCGAAGACCAGCCCCCCGTAGAAAACGAGCCCCCCGCGCCAAAACTGGACGATGGCAACCGGGTTGTCCCGGAATTCCCCCCAGTTGGTTACCACGTAAAACAGCCGGGAACCGGCCAGAGCCCCGATGAGCAGGTAAAAAGCCAGGTCCATGACGATCTCGGGATCGAGGCCGATCCGCCGGGCCTCCCTGCGGGTCACCAGGATCGCCAGGAGAAAGCCCACGGCGAGCAGAACTCCATAGGTGTGGATGGCGAATTGGTCGAATCTGAAGAGGATGGGGAACATAAAAGTTTCGGTATCAGCTTTAGTAACTGGTTCCTACATGCGGGGCCACCCGGAAATCCCCCTTAATCCCCCTGAAGGTGTCAAAAAAATCAGCGGCCGGGAAATTGGAGAGCGGTACCATGTCCAGGGGACGGCAAAAATTTGCAGGCCAAAAGAGGCACTTGTTCCTTTTCAGCCGGCGGTGTACTGAACTTATGTAACCCTAGAATGGAAATCTTATTAATATTTACCAAGGTTAACTCGGGTTTGCGGGCGTTCCTTTGCGGAACTCAGGTAAACACACTGGAGATGAGAAATCTCCCGCCGATTTTGCGCTGCAAATTTTTGCCGTCCCCTGGACAACAAGACTGGTTTATTTGAATCACAGTTTAATTTTTTCACAGCTTCCCTTTTTTAAAGGGGGAGACTATTCTCCTCCCTTTTAAAGGGAGGTTGGGAGGGATTTCTGGTGTAGCTAGACTATTCAAAAATCAGAATTCCGGAATCCGTTAATTTAAAGAGAGAAATCCTCGCCACTCAGTCTTCCTTCCTGTTTCACCCGAACGTCAGCGATCCCCTGCGCAGCATCCGGATAAAAAGAAGGGCCACACCGATTGTGATCGCCGAGTCCGCCACGTTGAACGCCGGCCAGTGCAAGTGGTCCCAGTGAAGGTCGATAAAATCGATCACTTCGCCCAGGCGAAACCGGTCGATCAGGTTGCCGATGGCTCCGCCCAGGACCAGGGAAAGACTCACGGTGAGGAGTTTCTGTTGGGGAGGCAAGGTTTTGAGGAGAAAAAAGATGCACCCGATGGCGATCCCGGAGACGACGAGGAAAAAAGCCATCCGCAGGGTGGAGGGGCTCCCCGGCCAGAAAACCGAACGCAGCGCCGCGTGTTCCGCACGTAAGTGAGATGCACGAAGTTGGGGAAGATCTCGACGGAATGGTAGAGGGTCATGGTCCGGTCGACCAGGATCTTGGTGAACTGGTCGAGGACCACGACCGCCCCGCTGACCAGGATCATCAACCGAAGCTTGGGGGTCACGATTTTCCTTCCGTGCCGATGGCGGACAGGGCCGCCCGGCAGCGGGGGCATACGGAAGGGTGCTCCGCGCCCGCGCCTACTTGCGGATCATACATCCAGCAGCGTTGGCATTTCTCGCCGGGCGCCCGGGTGACAAGAATGCCGAGTCCTTCCACCTCCCGGCTTACCTGTGCTCCCGCGGGGATCGCGGGGGACAGCTCGACGCCGGAGACGATGAAAAAATCTTTGAGGAGGGCCTGGTTCTCGCTGCAGAAACGCGAGGAGCTTTTCCGGGGCGCTCAAGGTCACGGAAGCCTCCAGGGAGTTTCCGATGAGCTTGCCCTGCCGGGCGGATTCCAGCGCTTTTGAGACTTCTCCCCGCACCTTCAGAAGAAGTTCGAAACGCTCCTCGAGATTCGCGTCGAGATACGAACTTTCCACCTCCGGGAAGAAGGGTGAAATGAATGCTTTGGGCGCGTCTCTTTCGCCCCCGGGATGTGCTCCCAGACCTCTTCCGCGGTAAAGGAAAGAACGGGAGCCATGAGGCGCACCAGGGCGTCCAGGATCTTGAAGAGAGCGGTCTGGGCCGCCCGCCGCTGGGGCGAAGAAGCCGGGGAGGTGTAAAGCCGGTCCTTGAGAATGTCCAGGTAGAGAGAGCTCAGGTCGACCGTGCAGAAATTGTGGAGCCCGTGAAAGACCATATGAAATTCAAAGTTGTTATAGGCCTCCCCGACGCGGGAGATCAGCTTCTGGAGGCGGAGCAGAATCCAGCGGTCGATATCCTGCAGCTCCGCGTCCGGGACCGAATCCTTCCGCGGGATCAAAATCGTACAGATTTCCCAGGAGGAAGCGGCAGGTATTCCGGATCCGCCGGTAGGCGTCGGAGAGCCGGGAGAGGATCTCCTCGGAGATCCGGATGTCGTCCCGGTAGTCTTCCGCGGCCACCCACAGGCGAAGGACCTCCGCCCCGTAGCGTTTGATGACCTCCTCGGGGGCGATCACGTTTCCCAGGGACTTGGACATCTTTCTCCCTTCCCCGTCCACCACAAACCCATGGGTAAGGACAGAGAGATAAGGGGCCTGCTCCCCGGGTCCCCACCGAGGCCAGAAGGGAGCTGTGGAACCACCCGCGGTGCTGATCGCTTCCCTCCAGGTACATATCGGCGGGCGACTTCAGGTTGGGCCGCTTCTCGCAGACCGCGGCATAGCTCACCCCGGAGTCGAACCATACGTCCAGGATGTCCGTCTCCTTGGAGAATTCCTCTCCCCCGCATTTGGGGCAGCGGGTGCCCGGGGGGAGGAGCTCTTTCACCGGGAGTTCGAACCAGACATCCGCACCTCCCTTTTCGAAAAGACGGGACACGTGCTCCACGACCGTTTCCTCGATGAGAAGTTCGCGGCAGGACTGGCAGGTAAAAGCGATGATGGGAACGCCCCAGGCCCGCTGGCGGGAGATGCACCAGTCGGGCCGGTTCTGAATCATGCCGTAGATCCGGTCATGTCCCCAGTGCGGGATCCAGGCCACCCGGTCGATGGCCTCCAGGGCCTTTTGGCGGAGATCGTTCTTCTCCATGGAGATGAACCACTGCTCGGTGGCCCGAAAGATGATGGGGTTCTTGCAGCGCCAGCAGTGGGGGTATTGATGGGTGTAGATTTCCGTGTGGACCAGGGCGCCCACTTCGGAGAGTTTGTCGATCACCGCCTCGTTGGCGTCGAAGACGTACTGACCGGCGAAGAATTGAACGTCGGGGGTGAACCGCCCCTGGTCGTCCACGGGGGAGTAGATGGGGATGTTGTACTCCAGGCCGGACTCGTAGTCCTCCTGGCCGTGGCCGGGAGCGGTGTGAACGGTCCCGGTACCGGTGTCGAGGGTGATGTAATTGGCCAGGATGAGAACGGATTCGCGGTCCAGGAAGGGATGGCGGGTCTTCAACCCCTCGACTTCTTTGCCCGGAAATTTCGCCAGCACCTTGTACTCTTTTTTCCCGGCCTGGGCCATGACCTGTTCCAGCAGGGCCTCCGCCAGAATCCAGACCTCGCCGTCCGACCTCCGCCGCCACATACGTGTAGTCGGGGTGGAAGGCGATGGCCAGGTTGGCCGGGATCGTCCAGGGCGTGGTGGTCCAGATCAGTACGAAAACTTTCTTGTTTTTCAACGCGGGGAAGCGCTCGCCGAAATCGGAGATCGCCGGAAATTTGACCGTGATGGAAGGGGACTTGTGATCTTCGTACTCCACTTCCGCTTCGGCCAGGGCGGTCACGCAGGAGGCACACCAGTAAACCGGCTTCTTCCCCCGGTAGACCGAACCCTTTGCCCACGAACCGGCCGAACTCGCGGGCGATGGTCGCCTCGTAATCATAGCTCATCGTCAGGTAGGGGTTCTCCCACTCGCCCATGACTCCCAGCCTCTTGAACTCCTCCCGCTGAATATTGACGAAATCGGTGGCGAAAGCCCGGCAGAGTTTTCTCTTTTCGGAGATGGAGTAAGAGGATTTTTTGCTCCCCAGGTTCTTGTCGACTTCATGTTCGATGGGCAGACCGTGGCAGTCCCACCCGGGGACATACTCCCCGTTGAACCCGGCCATGTTCCTGGATTTGACGATGAGGTCCTTCAGAATCTTGTTCAGGGCCGTGCCGATATGGATATGGCCGTTGGCGTAAGGCGGTCCGTCGTGGAGGATGTACTTGGGCCGGTCCTTGGCGATCTCTCTCAGCTTCTGGTAGATTCTTTCATCTTCCCACTTTTTCAAAATCACCGGCTCGCGCTGGGCCAGGTTGGCTTTCATGGGAAAGGAGGTCTTGGGCAGGTTCAGCGTGTTCTTGTAGTCCATCTGCGCCTCATATATAAAGATACCCTTTGAGATCCCGGGGAGAGCGGGGAAGCGCAACTTCCGATAATCTCAAGGGTTCATAATTTTTTACCACAGGATGGGAGTACGCACAAGGGAAAACCGAAGCCGCCTCGATCGGATCAGCCGGTTGGGCGAAGCGAGGGATCAGGAGATGACGCGATCGGCAGAAGAAGGCAAACCCGGAAGCCAGGCCGGATTTTCACTTGCAGCGTTTTCCCGGCGGATGATATAATCGCGCGAATTTGCCAGTCTTAATTCACCCATCCCATGCATCCGCGCCGTTTACACCGGGAGGAAGGGACGTTGTCCGGGAGCCATGCCGTCACCATCCTGAAGATCCCTCAAGGCCTCCTGGTGTTCGGAAAGCCCGGGGCGTGGGTCTGTGCTTGAATAGGCGTTGAAAAAGAAAGGAGGGAGAGAGATGGCCAAAAAGGGGGTAGACTGGTCTTCGCTGTGGAAGAAAGAAGATTGGTGGTCGGTGTGGATGGCTGCGGTCCTGATCCTGCTGGCCCTGGGCAAAGTCATCGTCAAGATGCCCCGGTTCGGCAGATGGGTAGACAATCCCATGACCTCATTGGCCGCGGGCACCATTCCTCTCGTCATCATGGTGGGGCTCGTGCTCCTGGTGATCACTTTGATCGTCATCGCGGTCATGAAGGAGAACGTCAAAGCCTACCTTGCCGGGTTTCCGTTTATCTTCATCCTGTGCTTTCTCGCGATGTGGCTGGCCCCCCAGAAATCGCTCAACGCCTGGGGACTGGAACATGTCCTGTGGGCGCTGATCTTCGGCCTGATCGTCAGCAACATTTTCGGCGTTCCATCCTGGCTGAAAGCCGCGGCCAAGACCGAGCTCTTCATCAAGATCGGCCTGGTGCTCCTGGGGGCGGAGATCCTCTTCCACACCATCATGAAAGCCGGGGCCCTGGGGATGACCCAGGCGATCATCGTGGTCGTCTCGGTCTGGTACTTCTGCTACTGGCTGTCCAAGAAAATGGGTCTGACCGACTCCTTCGGAAGCATCCTGGCCACCGGCGTGTCGGTGTGCGGGGTTTCGGCGGCAATCGCCGCGGGCGGGGCGATCAAAGGCGATTCCAAAGAGGTGAGCTACACGATCTCCCTGGTCCTTCTGTGCGCCATGCCCATGCTCGTGGGAATGCCCATTTTGGCCAAGGCTTTCGGAATGTCCGAGGGGGTGGCCGGGGCCTGGCTGGGGGGCACCATCGACACCACCGGCGCGGTCGTCGCAGCGGGCGCCATTTACGGGAAAATCGCCCTGGAGGCGGCGGCCATCGTCAAGATGTCCCAGAACGTGCTCATCGGGGCGGTGGCCTTCCTCCTGGCGATCTGGTTCACCTTCAAGCAGAAGAAGACCCGGGACGAGAAGCCCAGCGCGGCCGAAATTTGGTACCGCTTCCCCAAGTTCATCGTGGGGTTCATCGTGGCTTCGGCCTTCTTCTCCCTGGTCCTGGTCCCCTCGATGGGGGAAGGGGAAGTGAAAAAAATCCTGGCCGTGACCTCGGGGTTCCGCGGCTGGCTCTTCGCCCTGGCCTTCGTGGCTATCGGGATCGAAACCCGGTTCAGCGACCTGGTGAAAGTGGGCGGGGGGAAACCGGCGGTGGTCTTCCTCGTGGCCCAGGTCTTCAATATCTTCGTGACCCTGATCGTGGCCTACCTTCTATTTGGCGGAGTGCTCTTCCCTTCGCCTTTCAAGGCTTAGAGCCGAATTTCGAACCGCCCGGGATATTGCCCCAGGGCGATCCTTGCCCCGGACCCTAGCCCTACCCCCCGGAGGGCAGGGTAGGGCCGGGAAGGATTCTGGGGACACAGACACGTTTAGGTTAAAGTGTGCCGATACCGAAAGCGACATTCTTCCTTGACAATATAAAAAGGTTACAATAGACTCTCCCATAAAACCGTATTTCTGGAAACGGCACCCCTGATGGCGGTATCCCTTCAAGGCCATTCTCCATTCAACGAAGAATGATTTAGCCTTGTTTTTCCACCCATTCCTGTAAAAGACCCCCTAGGCCCCAGGGGCCTTGGATCCCCCCTGAGGAGGAGTTTTGATGGACGTGAAAGAGTGCCACTGTTTGCCCATCGAAAACCTGACCCAACATCTGGAGAGCCAGCTGGAGAAAGGGCTGAGCCAACAGGAAGTCCTGTCCCGGCTGCAAAAGCACGGCCACAATGAACTGATGGAACGCCCTCGCCCGGGGTTTCTCAAGTTGCTCCTGGGACAATTCAACAACTTCTTGGTGATCATCCTGATCATTGCAGCAGTGGTCTCGCTCCTGCTGGGTGAAGTCATCGACGCGGCCGCCATCATGGTGATCGTGGTGCTGAACGCGGTGGTCGGGGTGGTCCAGGAATCGAAGGCGGAGCAGGCCCTGGCGGCCCTCAAGAAGATGGCCGCTCCCAACGCCCAGGTCATCCGGGATGGACACCAGATCACGATCCCGTCCCGGGAGCTCGTCCCGGGAGACATCGTCCTTCTCGAAGCCGGGAATTACGTCCCAGCGGACATGCGCCTGGTGGAAAGCGTAAACCTCAAAGTGGAGGAAGCTTCCCTGACCGGGGAGTCGATGCCGGTGGACAAGAAAGCCAACGTGGTGTTGAACAAGGAGATCCCCCTCGGAGACCGGATCAATTCCGCTTTTATGTCCACCCTGGTGACCTACGGGCGGGGCAAGGGCCTGGTGACCTCCACCGGGATGCACACCCAGATCGGCCTGATTGCCGAAATGCTCCAGTCCTACGAGGAAGAAGCAGACCCCCCTCCAGGGGAAACTGGATCACCTGGGAAAGGTTTTGGGGATCGCCTGCCTGTCCATCTGCGGGATCATCTTTGTTTACGGCCTGGTTCGCGATACTCATTTCGGGACGATCTTCAGCCAGGGGCTCGTTGGCCTACCTTTCGGCGGAGAAGAAAGATATCGTTGAACTCTTCATGACCGCGGTGAGCCTGGCCATTGCAGCCGTACCGGAAGGGCTTCCGGCGGTTGTAACCATTTGCCTGGCCTTGGGGATGCAGCGAATGATCCGCCGCCACGCGCTCATCCGCAAACTGCCGGCCGTGGAGACCCTGGGCTGCACGACCGTGATCTGTTCGGACAAGACCGGGACGCTGACCCAGAATGAAATGACCGTCGTGGAGGGATGGGTCGGCGGCAAGAAGTTCAAAATATCCGGGGAGGGGTACACCCCGACGGGGCAGTTCTCCGTGGATGGACGGCCTTTCGACCCGGCGAAAGAGCCCAGCGCCTCCCTTCTCCTCCACGCGGCCCTGCTCTGCAACGACGCTAAACTGGAAGAGGGCGGTGAGGAAAAGGGCGGGAAGGCCTGGCGCATGGTGGGAGATCCCACGGAAGGGGCCATGGTCGTGGCGGCGGCCAAAGCGGGCCTCTGGAGAAAGGGGATGGAAACCGTCCTTCCCCGGGTCAAGGAAATCCCCTTTGATTCGGAAAGAAAACGAATGACCACGATCCACGAGCACGCAAGCCGGCGGAAACATCAACTTTGATTGCCCGCCCTGCGTGGCCTTCGTCAAGGGGGCCCCCGACATTGTGCTCGACCTTTGCGATCGGATCGTCATGGACGGGAAATCGGTTCCCATCTCGGAAGAAAAGAAGAGGGAGGTTCTGGCCGCAAATCAGAACATGGCGCGGCAGGCCCTTCGGGTGCTGGGGGTGGCGTACCGCCCGATGGACTCGAGTCCCGGAGGAATGTACGTGTGAGGAGGTGGAGAAGGGTCTTACTTTCATCGGGCTCATGGGCATGATCGACCCCGCGCGGCCGGAGGTGAAAGAGGCGGTGCAGGGTCGCCCACGGCGCCGGGCCTGAAGAGCGTCATGGTGACCGGGGATTACAAGGATACGGCGGAAGCCGTGGCCAAAGAGATCGGCCTCTTGGGAGCGGGGGGACGCGTCCTCACCGGTGCGGAGCTGGACAAGATGAGCGACGCGGAGCTGGTGGCCATCATCGACGAGGTCGATGCCTGCTGCCGGGTTTCCCCCCAGCACAAGACCAAGATCGTGGATGCCTTTAAAGCCAAGGGGCACGTGGTCGCGATGACCGGCGACGGGGTAAATGACGCTCCGGCCCTGAAACGGGCGAATATCGGCGTGGCCATGGGCATCACCGGTACGGACGTGTCCAAGGAAACCGCGGATATGGTCCTTACCGACGACAATTTCGCCAGCATCATCTCGGCCGTCGAAGAAGGCCGGATCATTTACTCGAACATTCGCAAGTTCGTCTTTTTCCTGGTGGCCTGCAACATCGGGGAGATCCTGATCATTTTCCTTTCCATGCTGACCGGCCTGCCCATGCCCTTGCGGCCCATTCAGCTTCTGTTGCTGAACCTGGTGACCGACGGGGCCCCTGCGTTGGCCCTGGGGTTGGAGAAGGGGGAGCCGGACATCATGAAACGGCCGCCCCGGCCCGACCAAGGAGCCGGTCATCAACCGGGACATGCTGATCGAGCATCGCGGTTCATCGCCGTGGCGGACACGATCGCCGTGCTGGGCGTTTTCGTCCTGGCCCTCTCCGCTTTACCCGGGGAACCTCATCGCGGCCCAAACGATGGCCTTCGCGACGCTGGTCTGCTCGGAGCTCCTGCGGGCCTTCACCTCCCGTTCGGAAACCTATTCCATTTTCTCGATCGGCGTTTTCTCCAACCGGTGGATGGTCCTGGCGACCGGTTCCTCTTTCCTGATGCTGCTCCTGGCCATCTATGTTCCTTTCCTGCAGCCGTTCGTGGACACGGTTCCGTTGAGCCTGGGCGACTGGCTGGACTATGCTGCCCTTCATGTTCGTCGCTCCCACGACCGCTGAAATCGTCAAAAGTCTTCCTCCGCCGGAAGGCGAACCGGTTGGCGGCCACGCCTGCTGCTGGGGCCTAGTCCCATTCGGCCGACCGGCTGGTCGCGGGCGAAGGCCAAAGTGACCCGGGTCATAGCGGTATTGGAAAGACGGCGGATAGATTAGAACAAGGCACTATACCCAAAACGGAGGAACAGAATGTCAAAACCAAAGACTCCCCTTTTAGATGAACTCGAAAAGGGGCCGTGGCCGAGCTTCGTGAAGGAGATGAAGCAGGCCGCGGAAAAGAAGCCCATGGCCAAGGACCTCATGGGCCAGCTCGAGCTTTCCTACAAGGATAAGATCGGGCACTGGAAGCACGGCGGGATCGTGGGGGTCAAGGGCTACGGCGGAGGGGTCATCGGGCGGTATTCCGACCGCCCGGACCTGTTTCCCGGGGTGGAACACTTCCACACCATGCGGGTCAACCAGCCGACCGGCTGGTTCTACACCACCAAGGCCCTGCGGAAGCTGTGCGACATCTGGGACAAGCACGGAAGCGGGCTGACCAACATGCACGGGTCCACGGGAGACATCATCCTCCTGGGCACCACGACGGACCATCTGCAGCCCTGCTTCGACGAGCTCTCGCGACGCCGGCTTCGACCTGGGCGGATCGGGTTCGGCCCTGCGGACCCCCAGCGCCTGCGTGGGACCGGCCCGCTGCGAGTGGGCCTGCATCGACAGCCTGGACATCTGCTACAACCTCACCATGCACTTCCAGGATCAGCTCCACCGCCCCATGTTCCCCTACAAGTTCAAGATCAAGATCTCGGCCTGCGCCAACGACTGCGTGGCCTCCATCGCCCGGGCGGACCTCTCCATCATCGGCACCTGGAAGGGGAAGATCCAGATCGACCAGAAGGAAGTCCAGGCCTACGCCGCCTCCGGCCTGGACATCCGGGAGGAGGTCACCGACCTCTGCCCGACGAAGTGCATGAGCTGGGATGAGAAGACCCAGACCCTGACCATCGACGACGCGGACTGCACCCGCTGCATGCACTGCATCAACATGATGCCCAAGGCCCTGCGCCAGGGGAAGGAGAAAGGGCGCCACCCTGCTGATCGGCGGCAAGGCCCCCATCGTGCACGGCGCCCTGCTTTCCTCGGTGATCGTCCCCTTCATGAAGATGGAGCCGCCCTACCAGGAGTTGAAGGACCTGCTCGCCAAGATCCTGGACTGGTGGGACGAAAACGGAAAATCCAGGGAGCGGATCGGGGAGCTGATCAACCGGGTGGGGATGCGGACCTTCCTCAAGGCCATCGGCCTGACGGCCGTTCCCCAGATGGTGAAGAACCCGCGGACCAACCCCTACGTGTTCTTCTGGCCCGAAGAGATCAAAAAAAGAAACCGCGAGGCGCAAGCCGTAAGAAACGCGCCTCGCGCTCTGCGATCGGAAACTTAGGAGGAATCATGGCAAGACAGACATCGGACCCCCGAACTACAAGAAATTTCCTGCCCCGGTGATCCAGAAGAATTACGGGAAGTGGAAATACCACGAGATCCTCAAGCCCGGGCGTGCTGAAGCACGTGGCCGAATCGGGGGAGGAGCTCTACACCGTGCGGGTCGGGCTCGCCCGCGGCTCCTGAGCACCGACCACATCCGCGAGATCTGCGACCTCGCCGACAAGTACTGCGACGGCTACCTGCGCTTCACCAGCCGGCACAACATCGAGTTCCTGCTCGCCGACAAGCGCAAGGTGGAGCCCCTGATCGCCGACCTGAAGACCAAAAATTATCCCGTCGGCGGCACCGGGCATTCGGTCACCAACATCGTCCACACCCAGGGCTGGGTCCACTGCCACACGCCGGCCACGGACGCCTCCGGCCCGGTGAAGGCGGTCATGGACGAGCTGCACGGGTACTTCGCCACCATGAGCCTGCCCTCCCAGGTGCGCATCGCCCTGGCCTGCTGCCTGAACATGTGCGGCGCCGTGCACTGCTCGGACATCGCCATCCTGGGAATCCACCGCACGGTCCCCAAGCCGGACCATACCCGGGTCCCCAACGTCTGCGAGATTCCCACCACGATCGCGTCCTGCCCCACCGGGGCGATCCGGCCCGGACCCGAAGACCAAGAGCGTGATCATCAACGAAGAGAAGTGCATGTACTGCGGCAACTGCTACACCGTCTGCCCGGCCCTGCCCCTGGCGGACCCGGAGAACGACGGGATCTCCATCTGGGTCGGGGGCAAAGTCTCCAACGCCCGGACCGCGCCCATGTTCTCCAAGCTGGCGATCCCCTTCCTGCCCAACAACCCGCCGCGCTGGCCGGAGATGGTGGCGGCGGTGAAGAACATCGTGGAGATCTACGCCCAGCACGCCCGGAAGCACGAGCGGATGGGCGAGTGGATCAACCGGATCGGATGGGAGAGATTCTTCCGGCTGACCGGCATTGAATTCACCGATAAGCACATCGATGATTTCACGCTGGCCGCGGACACGTTCCGGACCACCACCCAGTTCAAGTGGGGTTGATATGAGCGCCGAGACGAAAGAGAAGGTCCTGGATTTTTTCCGGGAGAAGTCCAAAGGGGAAAAGAAGATGTACTACATCAAGGACGTGGTCAAGGGTTTCCCCACGGAAGACCGCCATGCCGTCCAGGAGGCGGTGAAGGAACTCCTGGATGAAGGCACCCTGAAGTACTGGTCCAGCGGGAGCACGACCTATCTCCTGCTGGCCGAAAATTTCCCCAAAGAGTAGCGGTGTACGGTTTCCAAGCCCCGCTTGGTCATCGCCGCCGTGCGGGGGGGGCGGGCAAGACCGCGCTCTCCCTCGGCCTGGCGGCGGCCTGGCGAAAACGCGGGCCGGATGTCGCCCCTTTCAAGAAAGGGCCCGATTACATCGATGCTGCCTGGCTCTCCCTGGCGGCGGGCCGGACCTGCCGCAACCTGGACACCTTCCTCATGGGCCCCGAGAAGGTGCGGCTCTCGTTTCTGCGGCACGCCCCGGCGGACGGGATTTCGCTGATCGAGGGGAACCGGGGTCTTTACGACGGGGTGGACCCGCAGGGGACCCACAGCACGGCCGAGCTGGCCAAGCTCCTCCGAGCTCCGGTGGTCCTGGTGGTAGACTGCCGACAAGATGACCCGGACAGCCGCGGCCATGGTCCTGGGCTGCCAGAAGCTGGACCCGGAGGTGGACCTCAAGGGGGTCATCCTGAACCGGGTGGCCCGCCTTCGCCAGGAGACGATCCTGCGGACCGCCATTGAGACCTCCTGCCATCTTCCCGTTCTGGGGGCGGTGCCCCGGATGGAAAATTTTCTTTTCCCCGAAAGACACCTGGGCCTTCTTCCCCCTCAGGAACATGCGTGGGTGGAAAAGGCCCTGGACCGGGCCCGGGGGGCGGCCGAGGAGTATCTCGACCTGGAGAGCCTGGAGGCATCGCCCGCGGGGCCGAGCAGCTCCCGGCCGGCGTGGAAAAGGAGAAGGTCCTTCCCCCGGCGGGGAAATCCGGCGCTCCGGTCATCGGAGTGATCAAAGATTCGGCTTTCCAGTTTTATTACCCGGAAAACCTGGAAGCCCTCTCGGAGCGGGGGGCCGAGATCGTGGAGGTCAGCGCGATCCGGGAGAAGACGCTGCCGGCCTTGGACGGCTTGTACATCGGGGGCGGGTTTCCGGAGACCCATGCCCGGCTTCTCTCCGCAAACTCCGGATTCCGGAGCTCACTGCGCAAAGCCGTGGAAGACGGCCTGCCGGTTTACGCGGAGTGCGGAGGACTCATGTACCTTGGCGAGAGGCTGACCCTGAAGGGAGAGGAATTTCCCATGGTCGGGCTCTTTCCCGTCTCCTTTTCCATGGAGAAGCGGCCCCAGGGTCACGGGTACACGCTCCTGGAGGTGGACGGGGAGAACCCGTTCCTCCCCTTGGGAATGAGCCTCAGGGGGCACGAATTTCATTACTCGCGGCCCGTCCTTTGGAGAGAAGACCGGATTTCCTTCGCCTACCGGGTCAAGCGGGGGCGGGGCTTTGACGGGAAAAGGGATGGGCTCTGTTACAAGAATGTGCTGGCCACATACTCCCACCTCCACGCGCTCGGGTGTGAGGAGTGGGCGGAAGGCTTTGTGGCCAAAGCCGCGCAGTGGCGGCGGGCGTCGCAGGCGGCGGTGTAAGTTGGAATAAGAAAGCGCGCAGGGGGTTTTCTGAGCAGACGTCGTCCCGGGCTTTACCGGGATGTTATGGAATAGAATATAAGTCAAAGGAGGAATGGGGATGCCCACGATTGAATTGGCAGGAAAGAAGTACGAAGTGGACGAGGACGGGTTCCTTCAGGAGCTGGACAAGTGGAACGCGGATTTCGCCCAGGCCTATGCAAAGGAAGAAGGGATTGAAGGGCCGCTGACGGAAGAGCATTGGAAGCTCATTAATTACCTGAGAGATTATTACCAGAAATTCGGGATCGCTCCCATGATCCGGAAGCTCTGCAAAGAGACCGGGTTTGATTTGAAAAAAGTGTACGAATTGTTTCCCTCAGGCCCGGCGAAGGGAGCATGCAAGCTGGCCGGCCTCTCCAAGCCGACGGGATGCGTCTGATGGGAAGGAAAGTGGGGAGTGAGGGGTAAAGGAGTAAGCAGTAAGGAGTAAGGAGTTACGACCTGCCACCCCCAAGTGGCGACTTACTGGTTTTTTTCAGCGGACATCAAGGCCTGCGCTTCCGTCTTTGCCTGTGGGACGGAAATCTCTTCTCTTTTTGGGTAAATCATCCGGGTCGTTAAGGGGAGCTTCCGTGTTCCAGCGGAGATCCTCCTTTATAATAGGCGTTTACTCATCACTCCTCACCCTTCACAGCTAATTATTTTTTATGTCGCTCAAGGACCTCCTGATTGAAAACCGGTCTGCCATTCTAGATGGATGGCTGGACCGTGCCTTGGCCGTTTATCCCCGTGCCTCCCGGGATTTTTTTGCAGAGGGGAATCCCTTCTCCAATCCGATTGGGTCGACTCTCCGGGGAGGCATGGAAGAGCTTTACGAGGAAATCCTCGAGCCGGCGGGTGAGGGCCGGTCGAGGCCTGTCCTGGAGCGGGTCCTCCGAGTCCGGGCGGTTGAGAATCTTTTCCCCTCCCAGGCGCTAGGTTTTCTTCCCCTGCTTAAGGAAGTGATCCGGGAGGCTGTGGGACCCCGGCTGGATGCTTATTTCCCCGAATGGTCCGCCCTGAGCGAAAGAATTGACCGGCTGACCCTACAAGGGTTCGATGTGTACATGGAGTGCCGGGAAAAAATAAATCAGTTGAGAAGAAACGAACGGTTTCCTTCGTCACCCCGGCGGAAGCCGGGGTCCGGGATGTCCTAAGAAACTGGATTCCGGCTTTCGCAGAGATTTTAATGGGGTCCATAATTTTACATTTCTGAGGCCGAAGTGTCAGATGTATTCAGACAACCGACCACTCCTGAGTAAATATGTCAAATAAAATATGGCGGTCTTTCCGGTGCTATGCGTTCAATGGAGTGGAAGGATTTCTCAAAATAAAGGATTCTTTAATCAGATTTTTGGCTATACCGCCATATTTCATTTGACGCGTCAATTTAGCGGCTTGAAAGGTGTTTCCCGGAAATCCCTCCCAGCCTCCCTTTTCCAAAGGGAGGAGATAGGGTTTTCCCCCTTTGAAAAAGGGGGATTAAGGGGGATTTCTGGGGTTTTCCTGGCAATTTTGGAACACTTTACGAAGGGCTAAACAGTTACAATTTGATGAATGCGGTGAGATCCCATTGCGAAAATCAAGAAACCTAAGGTAAAAACGTAAAATAAAATGCGCCATAAAAATCTCTGCTTTCGCCGGAATGACGAATTTCGGTGGGGTTCGATTTTTTCGTGCTTTTATTTGCTAAGGTATTGATTGAGGAGCGTTGATTTGAATCTGGGTTTTTCCCTGCTGGCCGTCGCGGCTCTTATTCTGATCCCCCTTCTGGGAGTAGCAGCGGCAGGATTAAACGGCCTCTTCGGGGTGTGGATCCCCTGCGCCGCTTTTCTCTTTTTCATCGGCGGGATGGTATACCGGGTCGCGCTCTGGGCGAAATCACCGGTCCCATTTCACATTCCCACGACCTGCGGCCAGCAGAAATCTCTTCCCTGGATTCAGAACAGCCGGCTGGAGAGCCCCTCCGGAACGGCGGGAGTGGCCGGGAGGATGGCCCTGGAGGTCCTCCTCTTCCGATCGTTGTTCCGGAACACCAAGGTGGAGATGAAGGACGGCAGGCCGGTGCACGGGGGGGCGAAATGGCTGTGGCTTGCGGGCCTCGCCTTTCACTGGTCGTTTCTCGTCATCGTCTTGAGACACCTGCGGTTCTTCTCGGAGCCGATCTTGCCATGGGTGAACTTCCTGGCCGCGCTGGATGGGATTTTTGAGATCGGAATCCCGTCTCTGTTTGTGAGCGACGCTCTTCTTTCTCGTTTCAGTCACCTACTTATTCCTGAGAAGGGTGGCCATCCCCCAGGTCAGGGCCATTTCGCTGCCTTCGGATACTTTTCCCCTTCTGCTGATCCTGGCGATCGGCCTCTCGGGCTTCTTCATGCGCCATGTCTGGAAAGTCGATCTCTCCCGGGTCAAGTTGCTGGCATTGGGCTGGGTTTCTTTTCACCCCCGTTCTCCCGAAGCACTGGGGGTGATCTTTTATCTTCACCTCTTTCTCGTCAGCGTCCTCCTGGCATATATCCCCCTGAGCAAGCTGGCGCACATGGGGGGGGTCTTCCTCAGCCCGACGCGGAACCTGGCCAATGACAGCCGGATGCGGAGGCATGTGAACCCCTGGGATCACCCGGTGAAGGTACATACATATGAAGAATACGAAGACGAGTTCCGGGACAAGATGAAAGCCGCGGGCATTCCGGTGGAGAAGGAGTAGGCATGGAGCCGGCCAGAAGGCCCAAACCGGAAGAGCTGGCGAAAGTAAACCTCCGGCCCCCCCGCAGGCGGTGGATGGATCTCCCGGTGGAGTTCAAGCCGGGGACGTGGTGTCACAGCGCCGCGCCGAAGAATCTCAAGGCCCTGGGCCTCCCCAACCCGAGGGAATGGCAGCCGAGCGACCCGGACTGGAAGCTGCCGGAGAACTGGAAAGAGATCATCCTCCGGGGTTTCCGCGAACGGCTGGAGAAGTACCGGTCTTTCCGCTTGTTCATGGACATCTGCGTCCGGTGCGGGGCCTGCGCGGACAAGTGCCATTTTTTCATCGGCACGGGGGACCCCAGGAACATGCCGGTTCTGCGGGCCGAGCTCCTGCGCTCGGTATACCGGAGGTACTTTACCGCTTCCGGCAGGCTCCTGGGCAGGCTGGCGGGGGCCCGGGACCTGACGGAAGACGTGCTCAAGGAGTGGTTTTACTATTTTTACCAGTGCACGGAGTGCCGCCGCTGCTCGGTCTTCTGCCCCTACGGCATCGACCAGGCGGAGATCACCATGATGGGGAGGGAGCTTCTCAACCTCGTGGGCTGCAACATCAACTGGGTGATCGAGCCGGCCGCAAACTGCTTCCGGACCGGAAATCACCTGGGCATCCAGCCCCACGGGATGAAAGACTCGCTGGAGTTCTTTGCCGACGACATCGAGGAACGAACCGGGGTCCGGGTGGACGTACCGATCAACCGGAAGGGGGCGGAGGTTCTCTTCGTGACCCCCTCGGGGGATTTCTTCGCCGACCCGGGCACCTTCACCTGCATGGGTTACCTCATGCTCTTCCACGAGATCGGCCTGGATTACACCTGGTCGCACCTACGCGTCGGAGGGAGGAAATTTCGGCCTCTTCACTTCCCAGGAGATGATGAAGCGGCTGAACGCGAAGATCTACGCCGAGGCAAAACGGCTGAAGGTCAAATGGATCCTCGGGGGGGAGTGCGGCCACATGTGGAGGGTAATCCACCAGTACATGGACACCTTGAACGGCCCTGCGGATTTCCTGGAGGAACCGGTCTCCCCGGTCACCGGCACGAGATTCGAAAACGCCAGGTCCACCCGGATGGTGCATATCGCGGAGTTTTCCGCCGACCTGATCCGGAACGGGAAAATCAAACTGGACCCGGACAGAAACGACCACATGAGGGTCACCTTCCATGACTCCTGCAACCCCGCCCGGGCGATGGGTCTCTTCGAGGAGCCCAGGTACATCCTGCGGAAAGCGTGCAACCACTTCTACGAGATGCCGGAAGAGACCATCCGGGAGAAGACCTTCTGCTGCGGCGGAGGGGCCGGGCTGGGCACCGACGAAAACATGGAGATGAGGCTCCGGGGAGGACTGCCGCGGGCCAGGGCCGTGGAGTTCGTCAGGAAGAAGCACGGAGTGAACCGGCTCGCCTGCATGTGCGCCATCGACCGGGCCACCCTGCCGCCCCTGATGGAGTACTTTGTGCCCGGGGTGGAGGTTACGGGAGTACACGAACTCCTGGGGAACGCGCTGGTCATGAAGGGGGAAAAGAAGCGCGAGGTCGGACTCCGCGGGGAGCCGTTGAAGGGGACGGAGGAGGACCTGGATGTACGATAAGGGGAAGATTACCTTCGCCATCCTCATTTTCCTGGCGCTGGCGACCCTTCCATTATGGCTCGGAAGGGGCGCGAAGGCGACCCCGCCCCCGATTTCGTTGGACACTCCCGAGATCCGCGGTCTCGCATCGAAGGAATGCGTCGAGCCGACGCCTTACATGAGATCCAGCCACATGGAACTGTTAAAGTCGTGGCGGGACGCCGTCGTCCGGGACGGGAAGGATCTGTACGTGAACCACGAGGGGAGGAAATACCCCATAAGCCTTTCCCAGACGTGCCTCGGCTGCCACTCCAACAAGGAAAATTTCTGCGATACCTGCCATGCTTCTTCAGGGGTCAAGCCCGGCTGTTGGAGCTGTCACTCAGCTCCGAAAAAAGGTGCGCAATGAGCCTGAGCCGCAGGACCTTCCTGAAAATCGGGGGGGTTTCCCTCCTGGGATGGGGGATTCCTTCGGCCTTTGCCCGGGAGGAGAACTCCGGGTTCATCCGCCGGCCGGGAGCGCTCGCCGCTAAGCGGTGGGCCATGGTTGTGGACGTAAGGAAGTGCCGGGAGGATTGCAAAGAGTGCAGCGACGCGTGTCACCGGGCGCACAACGTCCCCGATTTCGGCAACCCCAAGGACGAAATCAAATGGATCTGGAGCGATCCTTTCCGGGATGTGTTCCCGGGGCAGGAGCACGCCTACCTCGAAGAAGGGTTGAAGAAGAGGCCGGTGGTGGTCCTCTGCAACCATTGCGAGAACCCGCCGTGCGTCCGGGTATGCCCCACGAAGGCGACCTTCAAGAGGAAAGAGGACGGAATCGTGGTGATGGATTACCACCGCTGCATAGGGTGCCGTTTCTGCGTGGCGGGGTGCCCGTATGGGGCGCGGTCCATGAACTTCCGCGACCCCCGTCCTTTTATCAAGGAGGTAAACTCCGAATTCCCTACGCGGACCAAGGGGGTCGTGGAGAAGTGTAATTTCTGCGAGGAGAGACTGGCTAAGGGCCTTCTCCCGGCTTGCGTGGCCGCATGTAAAGAGAAGGCTTTGGTCTTTGGGGACGTCGAAAATCCCCGGTCGGAGATTCGTAAGCTCCTGCAAACTCATTTTACCATCCGGCGTAAACCGGAGCTGGGGACCGGGCCCCAGGTTTACTACCTCATTTAGGGACAAAAGATATGTGGCTAGGAGGGAAAAATATTATGGGCAATCACGCCACTTCCGGGATGGTTGCCCATCCTGCGGGCGGCCGCGGGGGGCTGCCTCCACAATATTTTTTCGTTTCTCGTTTGCCTGGTTAGGCCTATAAGAAGGATGTTGTTCCCAAGATGCGCAATGACTTCCAGAAAATCCCCCCTGGCCCCCTTTAATAAAGGGGGGTTGGGGGGATTTCTGGGACCTGTAATCTCAACTGGCTGTGCTGGATTAGGAATTATGCTGGAAAAAGCCCTCAAAGGAGATCAAAAGTATTGGGCCTGGGTGGGATTTTTGATCCTTCTCATCGCCGTGGGGTTCCTCTTCTACCTCCGCCAGCTCGATTATGGGCTAGGGATAACAGGGATGAGCCGGAACGTCACCTGGGCCTTGTACATCGCCCAGTTCACCTTTCTCGTGGGCGTGGCGGCTTCCGCGGTGATGCTCGTCCTCCCGTACTATCTCCACGACTACAAGGCCTTCGGCAGGATCACCATCTTGGGGGAGTTCCTGGCCGTCGCATCCGTGCTCATGTGCCTCGCCTTCATCCTCATCGACCTGGGGCAGCCGGCTCGGGCCTTCAATGTCCTTCTCTACCCCACCCCGAGCTCCATCCTGTTCTGGGACATGGTCGTGCTGAACGGATACCTTGTTCTCAACCTGGTGATCGGGTGGACGGTGCTGGATTCCGAGAAGAAGTCGGTACCCCCTCCCAGCTGGGTGAAGCCGGTCATTTACCTGTCCATCCCCTGGGCGATCAGCATCCACACGGTGACGGCGTTCATCTATGCCGGCCTGCCCGGAAGAAGCTTCTGGCTGACCGCGATCATGGCGCCCCGTTTCCTGGCCTCCGCCTTCGCTTCCGGCCCCGCCCTGTTGATTCTCCTGTGCTTCGCCCTGCGAAAGGTCAGCCGGTTTGACGCCGGGAGAGAGCCGATCCAGGCCCTCGCCAGGATCGTCACGTACGCCCTGATCGCCAGCATATTCTTCGTGCTCATGGAAATCTTCACCGTCTTTTACAGCCAGATCCCGGAGCACATGCAACACTTCCGGTATCTCTTCGTTGGCCTGCACGGCCATCACGCTCTGGTGCCGTGGATGTGGGCGGCAATCGTGCTGGCCTTCCTGGCGCTGGGCCTCCTCATCAACCCCCGGACCCGCCGGAACGACACGTTCCTCGGGCTTGCCTGTGGGGCGGTATTCGTCTCGCTGTGGATCGAAAAGGGGCTCGGGCTGGTGGTCACCGGGTTCATCCCTTCGCCCCTGGAGAAGATCACCGAATATTCCCCCACGGTGCCGGAGGTTGCGATCACTGTTGGGGTATGGGCCGCGGGTCTATTGATCCTCACGGTCCTTTACAAAGTCGCGTTGGCGGTAAAGATGGAATTAGAAGGGTAGGGGCGGTCGCGAACCGTCCTGAAAAGGATTTCTATGGACCTGATTTACATCACTTACCTTGGTTGAACGGTCTTCCTCCTGGCCGCCGTGCTGCGGGCCTTCAGGCAGATCAAGCTTCCCCTCCACGTGCGCTGGGAGCTTTATCCCGTTAAGCACGAGCCGGGGAACAAGGCCGAATACGGCGGCTCTTACATGGAGGAGCCGAACTGGTGGGAAAAAGAGAGAAAGCGGTCCCTGTTCAACGAGATCAAATACATGCTTCCCGAGATTTTACTCCTCCGGGGCTTGAGGCGCCAAAACCCCCGGTTATGGAATGTCTCTTTTCCTTTCCATTTTGGAATCTACGCGCTCATCTGGACCCTGGCCCTTCTGGTTATCGGCGCCCTGGCCATGATCTTCGGAGCCCGGATTGCGCCGGGGAACGGTTTGGCTTCCGGCCTTCTTTACTACCTTACGTTCCTGGCCGGATCTCTCGGATTCATCCTGGGCGCCGGGGGCTCGGCTGCCCTCCTGGCCCGCAGGGCGAAGGACCCCGCCCTGAGGAATTATTCCGCCTTCACGGATTACCTGAACCTTGTCCTATTCCTGGTTTTCTTCTCCGTCGGCCTCCTGGCCTGGATTCTCCATGACCCTTTCTTCGATGGAGCCCGATCCTATATCTATTCCCTGCTGACTTTCGGGGGCTCCCCGGCGGGAATCGCGGCGGATCGAAGTATTCTGGGGGGCCTGACGGTCGTGCTCGCTTCCATGCTGGCGGCTTATATTCCGCTGACCCACATGTCCCACATGTTCATGAAGTACTTCATCTACCATTCCGTGAGGTGGGACGACCGCCCGAACCTGAAGGGGGGCGAAATCGAAGCGGCGGTTCTGGAAAACCTGGGCTTTAAGCCAACCTGGGCCTCTTCCCACATTGGTGCCGACGGAAAGAAGACCTGGGCGGATATTGCCTCCCCGGGGCCGAAGGAGGGGAAGTGAAGCCGCGGTCGATCAAGCCATCCGATATTTCCAAGCCCTCCAAGCGTCTTGGCCGGATTCAGGAAGGAGAACTCCCGCCCCTGCCTTCCCCGTATGAAGATTTCAACCAGGCGACGATCTCTCCGCTGAAGGAGGAGAAAGTTGCCGAGGTAGAGGCTTCGCTCGATGACACCATAGCCATAGGAATTCCCAAGCCCAAAAGCAGCGAGGAAGAGGAGAAGTATGTCAGGGCCTTCTTGTCGGGGTTACGAAAGCTTTTCGAGAAGGAGAACAACTGGAGCTTTCTAAAGCCCCTGACGCTTTCCATGGAGCATTGCGCCAAATGCCAAACCTGTTCCGAAGCCTGCCCGGTTTTTGAAATGAGCGGGCGGCAGGAGATTTACCGGCCCACCTTCCGGTCCGAAGTGTTGCGCCGGATCTATCGCAAGTACATCAAACCGGGGGGAAAGATCGCGGCGAAATTCACCGGGGATATTGAACTCAACTGGACCGCGGTCGCCCGGCTGGCCGAGCTGGCCTACCGCTGCACTCTTTGCCGCCGCTGCGCGAGCGTTTGCCCGATCGGGGTGGACAACGCACTCATCACCCATGAAATCCGGAAGCTCTTCTCCCAGGAGATGGGGATCGCCCCCAAAGAGATTCACCAAAAGGGATCCGTCCAGCAGCTGAGGGTGGGGTCAACCACCGGAATGAACCCCATGGCCGCCAGGGACAGCATCGAATTCGTGCAGGAGGAGATGGAAGAGATCACCGGGTACAAGGTGGAAATCCCCTGGGACAAAAAGGGCGCGGAGGTCCTGCTCCTTCACAATGCCGGCGAGGTCCTGGCCTGGCCGGAAAACGTCGGTGCGTTCGCCATCCTCTTCCAGGCCGCCGGTGTTTCGTGGACCCTCTCTTCCGAAGAGCTGGGATACGACGTGGTGAATTACGGCCTCTGGTACGATGACGTGCAGATGGCCCGGGTGGCGCTGAAACACGCCGAAATCGCCCGAAAGCTCGAAGTGAAGAAGATGGTGATCGGAGAGTGCGGGCACGCTCACAAGGCGCTGGCGGTGATCGCCGACCGGGTCCTCACGGGAGAACTGAACATCCCCCGGGAATCCGCCCTCGTTCTTCTGGAAAAAATCGTGGGGAGCGGAAAGCTGAAGCTCGATCCTTCCCGGAATAATTTCCCGGTGACCCTTCACGATCCCTGCAACATCGTCCGGGCCATGGGGATCGTGGAACCCCAGCGCCGCATCCTCCGGAGGATCGCGCCGCAGTTCCGGGAGATGACCCCTCACGGGGTGGACAACTACTGCTGCGGCGGGGGCTCAGGGTTTGCCATCATGTCGGGTTACAATTTTTCCGAATGGCGGACCCTGGTCAGCAGCCGGAAAAAGTTCCTCCAGATCCTGGGCGCCTTCGAGAACGAGCCCCGCGAGGTTCCCAAATATGTCTGCGCCCCCTGCTCGAACTGCAAGGGGTCCATCCGGGACATTCTGGATTTTTACCATGCCCGCGAGCGCAGCCGCATTCATTACGGCGGGCTGGTGGAGCTGATCGTCAACTCCATGGCGGGCATGAAAAAGCCGATCATCAAACTCGATGGAGAGTAGCAGGCAGGCAGCCCTCTGAGAGCCAAGGCATCTTGCTTCTCCTGAAAGGGATTGACAGGTTTTCCTTCAGGTGGAAAGTACTTCCTGAACCCTTCAATTGTGATCTTCTTCATTACGAGCGACACTTCAAAGAGAAATCATCAGGATCCTTCTGCGGTTGAAGATGGCATTTTCAATGAACTTTTATTTTTTTGGATTCAACTGGCCTCAAAATCCTATTGACAGAAACCTTATTGAAGAATACAGTCTTTTTTCTGTGCAAATACAGTCTTCAGTGTATTTACTCCTCAAATTTCTCTTGGTAGCCTCATTCCTGGATTCAATAAAATCATTTACTCGAAAGACCTAAACCTTGATGAAAAGTTTTCGAAAAGGGATGGCTCTACCCCGATGGTCGAGATCCCGGAGGACCCAAACTTTATCTGTCATGGATTCATTCAGAGATCCCCTTGGTCTCGGAAAGGAGGATGATGGGTCGTACAAAGAACGGTGATGTAGTGGGGAAGAGTTGGGGATGTTGATTGTATGGGTGATTTATTCCTCGCGGAGCAAGATAGTAACCTTTCTCCGAGCTATCCCAAAATAGCATTAAAGGGGGGGCACCATGAAAAAACAGCTTCTATCCATCCTAAGCACGGTGCTAATTTTAGCAGGGGCTTTTAGTATTGCAAATGCAACCACCTTCCGGTTCGATACTGACCCGTTCGCGGGCTCCACTGCCCTAACTACACCGGGGCGACAGGTCGTGGGTGGCGAAACCTTTATCAGCTTCGATATTGCATCGGATATCTTCTCGTTGGAATCGACTGTATTTAGCGCTGGGAACCAGGTCCGTTTCGCAAACAATGTGGTGGGCAGTCTTCCGACCAGCGGCGTGAACGTCATCGTGTTGCAGACTTTTGACAACGATGGCGATCCGGCAACTCCATTCGCCGCCGGGAACGCCGCCAACCTAATCGCAGCCCAGATCACTTCTCCGGGAGCCGGATTTTTCATTTACTTCAACAGCGGTCTCGACCTGCCTCGCCTGGTGTACTCTACGGATCTGGACGACAATACTGCCGACTTGAAGATCCTGTTTCGCATGACAAATCTTACGGGTCAGGGCGGCCGGGACCTAATTCCCACGTTCAATGAATCGAACTTCGAAATCACGACAGTACCTGAGCCAGCTACTATTCTCCTGCTCAGCGCCGGTCTTATCGGACTGGTTACTTTCAGCCGTAGGAGTTAAAGGAGGCGAGGCGCACAGGTTCCTTCTTTGGCTATGAACGTTATTTGTATTCAAACGATCATTTTGGGTTTGGTCGTTCATGTTGCGCCTCGTTCATTCAACTCCGTCGTTGCATTCTTTTTTAACCCGTAATCCTCAACATTACGCCAACTTACCTATTTACTGTTCTGTCTTTGGGGTATCTACCGGCTAGGATTTAGACCGACCGTGTTGGTTTTGAAGGATTTTGGGTGCTCTTCCATGCTATGTTCCTTCCTGAAATCTTGATGTCACCATCGTTTCCTTTCATACAAAATATCAAACGAACGTTCCCAATTTTTGAGGAACCCCATGCCAGTACTTCCCCTGATATTTAGAGATTATGTATTCCAAAAATTCTACATAATACCTTACCGGGTATTTGCCTGAGTTGTTTCCATCCCCCTTAAAATCCATGTAATCCGGATGAGTTATCAGGAGAGCCATTCCACGATGATCGGCTATCCAGTCCAGTTTCTTTTTCCATATTTCGATGCTTTTTTCCTGCATGATTACAAACAAAGTATGGTCTTGAGGAAGAGTGTAGGGCAACTCCAGATAATCTCTTCTTCCAGAAACGCTCCTCACCCGGAAAGGGAAAATGGTTCCTACCCCATCCGGCTGCGGTTCAAATGGATCTGTGTCGAACGTGGAGGAGTCATATTCAATGTTGAGTTCCCCGATCCAATCCAAATTATGATACATGCTTGGGCAACGAAACCCTACCGCACCCCATTCTCTTAAATATCGGTTTATGACCGGTATTTGAGCTTCAAAGGTTTTTCGATTTCGGAATAAATTCCCATCATGATAGAGCCCATGGAGACCCACCTCGAAGTATTTGCTCCGCAGCCATGCTTGGACCTCACGAGAGACTTCGTATTGTCTGGCGGTGAAATTAAAGGCGGATTTAAATCCTAAGCTCTCTTCGACTTCCGCAAGTTGAATGCATTTTTCCTGTCCCTTTTGTGTTTCTACATCGTGGGTTAATACCAAGGCAAACCTCTTACCGTCCGGCCAGCCCACCCATCCCCGGGGTGGAAGTTTGGCCCCCTCGTCTATGGGCCAGAAGTTGGTGCAGTGGGAAAGTTTCCTGAAGACAAAATTGCGGCGGAGGAAAATTTGAAGTCTCCTGGGAATGACCGGTTTCCAAAAAAGATAAGCCCTTCGCAGCAAAATCTCGAAATCGTTAAGACCTTCATAATTATCATTTTTCGCAGCTCTCATTCTTAAGCTCTTATCGGCCTGCCATCCGAATAGCTAAAAACTCTCGGATAATCAATAACTCCAGGATTACCTTGCCCTCGACTTCAGGCGAAGCAGGCTGTCGAACGAGGAAAGGCTGGACCCCCCACGGCACTCCCTCGCAGCATAGTAAAAGGAATTTGACGACATTCCTAAGGAATAAAAATTTCCATTCTTAAATGACTGCTTCGGCGGCCTGATCTGAAAACCCCACGGGATCCCGCGAAAATGTCCCATTTGACGCCGCATTTGGTTTAACTTATACTGACTTTTATTTCTCTGAAGGAGACATCAATGCCACCAAAAGTCATACAACCAAAAGGACTTTGGGACCCCCGGCCTCGATTTGCTCAAGTTGTGCAGAGCGGGAATCAGGTTTACATTGCCGGCCAAACCGCGGTTGATGAAAACGGGAATGTTGTGGGAAAGGGCGACATTGAGGCTCAGACCCGGCAGGTTTTCCAAAATCTCCAAAAATGCCTGGAAGCCGTTGGGGCAAGGTTCGATCAAGTGGTCAAGCTGAACATTTATTCTACCGATCTTGATGCCCACCTGGGGGTGATCACGAAGCTCCGAAGAGCCTACTTTCCTAAAGAGCCGGCAGCCAGCACAACCGTCCAGGTTCCCCGCCTGGTGCACCCGGACTGGCTTATTGAGATCGAGGCCATTGCGGTCCTGGACTGACGTCGGGGGCCGTCTCCTTTTACTGCGAGGCAGTCTTATCTTCAACTTTTTCATTATGCCGGACAATACCCCTGGAAGAACGAACCGGTCCTGACATTTTTATGATTTACGGGATTTCCTCCTCCCTAACAATCTCCTTCTTGACCATGGACAACAATTCTTCAAGGACCGGGAGCACGTCGGTTTTGAATCTTCCCGCGACGAGAAGATACATGATATCATCGCCCACCTTAAGCGTTCCGGTGTTGATCCAGGCCTTGACCTCCACAACGCCGGGCCTGGCTTTAAAACGGGGGATGAGTGCGTTCAGCTTTTGCTCGTCGTACGAAAGCTTCATGCCGCGTACCAGCCGGCCCGACTTCGAAGTGCCCCGAACGATTCCGTTGTGAACCAGGACCCTCCCGAGCTCTTCAGGGTTCGCCGTTCGCTTGATCTCCTCGAGCCATTTTGAAATCATCGCAGGTGTCCTTCCTTTTTCACTGCTGCCGGGGCTTCCATATTTACCGTGGGATTGCTTTCTTCTGGGTCAGGGTAACCTTTGCTTCCGGAGTAAAACCCTCTCGCGACTTGCGCCTTGCGACTTGCGGTTTTGCGGGCTTCACTCCCCCCCGGATTTTTGTTCCAGGTCGGAGCACCAGCAGAGCAAACCCCCGTCCACATTTTTCACTTTTTCAAATTTCCGATGCTGAAGTTTCAAACACGCCCGATAGGAACGGGCGCCGGAATGGCAGTGGACCGCCAGTTCCTTACCCCGGTCGAGCTCTCCCACGCGGCTTTCCAGTTCCTCCAGGGGAATCCAGATCGAGCCGCGGATTCGTTTCTCCTGGACTTCCTTCGCGTCCCTCACGTCCAGGACGGCGAAAGCATCCTTGCCGCTTTCCATTTTCTCTTTCACTTCGGCGGGGGAAAGCCATCCCATTTTCCCTTCGAGCTTGTTCAGTAGGACGTTTGCGGCCACGATCACGGGGGAGAGAGCCGGACTGAACGGAGGGGAATAGGCAAGGTCCGCGGTCGCCAGTTGGTCGCAGGTCATCCTCCCTTGCAGGGCCATGGCTACGGTGTCGATGAACTTGTCGGAGGGACCTTCTCCCATGGCCTGTGCGCCCAGGACACGCCCGCTCTTTTGGTCCGCCACGACCTTCAGGATCGATTCCCGTCCTCCCGGCATAATGTGGGCGCGGCCGTACCCCCGCACAATGGCCTGAATGGGTTCAAAGCCTTCCCGGAGGGCCTCTTTCATGCTCAACCCGGTCTTTGCCACGTTGCAATCGAAGACTTTAAAAATGGCCGTGCCCAGGACTCCCGGGGAAGATGAAAGCGGCCGCCGCAAACGTTCATTCCCGCGGTCCTTCCCTGCTTGTTGGCGGTGGAGCCCAGGGGAATCCAGGTGCTTTTTCCGGTGACCAGGTGGGTTGTCTCGGCACAGTCGCCTGCGGCATAGACCCCTTCGGCGCTGGTCTGCAGATATTCATTCACCCAGATGGCTCCCGTCTTCCCGATCTTCAGTCCGGCTTTCCGGGCCAGGTCAACGCGGGGGCGGACTCCCAGGCTGAGCAGCACCGCCTCCGCGGGGATCTCCCGCGTTGGAGTTCGGACCCGCCGGACGATTCCATTTTCCCCCTCCAGGGCCTCCAGCCCTTCGGAAGTAAGGACGGTGATCCCCTTTTTCTCGACGTATTGTTGCAGGACCCCGGCTATATCCTCGTCAAAGAGAGTGGCGATCTGGGGAGCCAGTTCCACGATGGTGACTTTCTTGCCCAAAGCGGCCAGCGCTTCGGCCATCTCGAGCCCGATGTACCCCCCTCCCACCACGACCACGTTCTTCACCCCGGCAGACCGGACCTTTTCGAGGATGGCGTCGGCGTCATAAATCGAGTGGAGCTGGAAAACATTTTCGAGGTCCAGTCCGGGTATTTTCGGCCGGATCACCTCCGAACCCGTGGCGATAACCAGCCGGTCGTAGGTGTCCTCGAACGGCTGGCCGGTGGCGAGATTCAGGCCGGAAACCCGCCTTTTCCCGAGGTCCAGGTCGTCTACGCGGTGACGTTTCAGAACCTGAATCCCGTCCTGGGCGAACTGCTCCGCGGACTTGATCAGCAATTTTTTCCTCTCCGGGATCATGCCGCCAACATAATAGGGAAGACCGCACCCCGAATAGGAAATCTCCCCTTCTTCCTGATAAATGATGATCTCCATATCGGGATCGCATCTCTGAGCCTTGGCCGCGGCTTTGGGGCCGGCCGCCACGCCCCCGATAACAACGAGACGTTTTTTCATTTTTTGCATTTCCTCCTGAATTTTCGGTTATCTTTTAAATGGAACCACAGAGGGCACAGAGAAATCAAGGTTTCATGCTATGGACCTAAAGCCTGGAGATCCTTACCTGTCCATCTTTCTCATTCCCACTTAGGCTCTTTCCTCTTTTAAAAATCTTCTTGGCTTAGCCGCTACCGGACCACCGTCTCAGCGGCAACCCAGATGGGTTCGGTGGGCCCATGGTCCTCGTGCCAGACATAGAAGATCCGCTTCCCGACGATCTGAAGCTGGGGATCATATTTCCCGTAAGAGGATTTGGTCCTCTTCTCAGATCTCCAGCCGGTTGCACCTTTGTTTTCCACAGCAGTCCATATCTGGCGAAATTTTCCATCTGATTCTTCCCAGACATAGAAAATTCTGTTGCCGGCCACCCGCAGTTGGGGGGTATATTTGTCGAAAGGCGTCGTGGTTCTTTGGGTCGCCTTCCAGTTTGATCCATCTTTAGCCATCTGAGCCGTCCAGACCTGGTATCGTGCTTTCCTGAAATCGGATCCATCCCCTTCGTGCCAGGCGTAATAGATTTTCTCTCCGTTTAACTGAAATTGGGGGTTGTGTTTATCGAAGGGGCTGCTCGTTCGCTTTCGGGCCTGCCATCCTGTTCCGTCATGGTTCATCTCGGCTGTCCAGATCTGAAAATGGGTTCCGTCAGACTCCCTCCAGACAAAATAGATTTTTTCTCCCTCTACCTGTAGCTGAGGTTCGAATTTCTCAAAGGGGCTCGAGGTTCGCCGGGCCGCGCTCCAGCCCGTTCCGTCCGCATTCATTTCAGCCGTCCAGATTTGACGGTGTTTTCCGTCGGACTCATTCCAGGTGTACCAAATCTTGTTTCCTGCCGCCTGGAGCTGCGGGAACTGTTTATCGAAGGGAGTATTCGTTCGCTGAACCTCTTTCCATCCCGTTCCGTCCGGATTCATCTCCATCGTCCAGATCTGCCGGTTCTTCCCCGCATCGGGTTGCTGCCGGACATAATGGATTTTGTTCCCCAGAAGCTGAAGCTGAGGAAAGACCTTGTCATACGGACCGAAGGTTCTCTTGCTTGCCTTCCAGCCGGTTGCGTCGGTTTTCATTCCTCCGGTAAAAATCTGCCGGTTTGGACCGTCATACTCATGCCAGACATAGTAGATCACGTCTCCTGAGGCATGCATTTGAGGCTGGTAGCCTGTGGAGGGGGTTCGAATGGCAAAGAGATCCGAGGCAAAAGAGATGGAATTGAAGAGAATAAAAAGAATGGCGGGGAAGGCCGTCAGGATCAACTTATAGAACATTTTCCACTTTTACCCTTTCCCCATTCTTTTCAGAATCTCCCGCGCCGCTACCATCTCGCGCCCCCTCTTCCTCTCGTGGATGTCGTTCCCCCTTTCGAAGACGGCGATATCCTCCACCCCGTTTTGCGCGAGGGTATAGACGGAAAAATGGCCGAGGGGCCGGCACCTGCTATGGCAGCGCGATTCTTTCCTTCATTTTTTCTTTCTCCATGACTTCGAGAGAGCAACTTTGCATTTTATCGGAACGTGACCCCCAAAACCAGATCAAAAAGCCCTATCCGATACCCTGAAGGGAAAGAAGAAAAGTTTGGACGGGGTGTTCTGGCGCGGGCTATACTGGGATGAACCGGGACTGACTTATGAACGGCAGGGGCAGCGGGGCTGCCGGTATAGGGCAAGCTGAAGTGGGCCGGGGAACGCTGGCTCTCAAAAACCATAAACAATCCGTTAAATGGAACTGTTCCATTTCTAAGAGGAGAGAAGCCGGCCTTGGATGACTTTGATCATGGAGGGAAAGGAAGAAAGAACCTTAAGATATTCCTAGTATTCGCCAGGAGGTCTGGATGTCCGATGAAATAAATATTCAGAAAGGGATCGTTCGCCTGATGCTGGGCGATATCACCGACCTTGAAACCGAGGCGATCGTCTTTTATGCCCGCCCCGACCTTGTGCTGGGTTCGGGGTTCGGCGGGGCGATCTCGGGCAAAGGGGGGCCGAAAATCCAGGAGGAGTTGAAAAAGCTGGCGCCGGTCCAAACTACGGATGTCGTCATCACTTCGGGGGGGGACCTCAAGGCCAAGTATATCATCCACGCCGTAGGCCCGAGGTTCCAGGAGGAAGACCTGGAACGGAAGCTCCGGGCGACCCTGGAGAATGTTCTTCGCAAGGCGGAAGAGAAGAGGATCCGGAGCCTCGCTTTTCCGGCCATGGGAGTCGGGTTTTACGGAGTCCGCCCGGAGACCTGCGCCGAGATCATGCTGAGCGTGCTGACGGAACAGCTCAAGAAGGAAACCTCTTTGAAAGAAGTGATCATCTGCTTGCTGGATTCCAGGGAATACGGGCATTTTCAGAAGAGGATGAAAGAAATTCATTCGTGAGTTTTCACCGCAGAGGGCGCGGAGAACGCAGAGAATGATAGAAGAAATCAAAAGGCAAATGGCAAAAGGCAAAATCAAAAATCGATTTAGGAGATTGGCTTTCCTTCATTTTTGCCTTTTGATTTTTGCCCTTTTATTTCTTGTTCGTTTCTAACGAGGCTTAATGCAAAGTTTTTCTGCGTACTCTGCGTCCTCTGCGGTAAATGTCTTTGTTTTTGGGAGGAAAGAATGAGCGAAACGCTCCGATTTGTTTCGGACGATCTGCAACTGATGGCCCTCGGCTTCATGGCCGTCGTCTACGCCCTGCGCATCCGGTGGCTCCTGCGTTTCAAAGCCGGGCGGGAGCGCCAAGCGCCGACCGGGCCCGGCGGAAACAGCGTCCGGAAGGGGATCCTCTATTCCTGGGCCAACATCGCTTCCCCTGGGCCATGGAGAGCACGCGGCAGAATCCCTTCTTTTATGCCCAGTTCGTCGTCTTCCACCTGGCCGTGGCGGCCGACATCTCGATGTCCTTCGTCATTCCCTACGCTCCCGGCCTGATGAAACCCGGGTTTGTGGTTCGAGGGCTGCAGGTTCTCTTTCTCAGCCGGCTGCCTGATCGGGTGCTACCGCCTGTACCGGCGTGTGAGAGATCCCTACATCCGCCAGATCAGCACGCCCGACGATTATTTTTCTCTCGTCCTGCTCACGGTCTGGTTGTTTGTCTCCGTCTGGGCGGCGCCGAACCGGCCGGATCTGGGGGAAGGGGCTCTGGTTATGTATTTCATCATGACCGCCTTCTTCCTGGTGTACGTCCCTTTCAGCAAGATCTCGCATTATCTCTACTATCCTTTCACCCGATACTACTTCGGCAAAAGCATGGGGTATCGGGGAGTCTATCCCCTCAAGAGGAGTTCCCCGGCGAACCGGGCGAAATCTGAGATCCCCCTCACCCCAACCCTCTCCCCCGTTTTCGGGGGAGAGGGGGAGGGTGAGGGGGGCAATTGTGGCGAGCTGTGCAAAAGATGGTGCTGCCGGAAATTTCCCAGGAGTAGATCATGGCGGAAACGCGATCGCATAAAGTTAAAAAAGTCATCGAACGAATGGGCAAGAAGCTCAACCGGCAGATGGTCGGCTCGCTGGCCGCGTGCGTCCACTGCGGCATGTGCACCGACTCCTGCCATTACGTTCTGGCCAACCCCGATGATCCGACCTTCGCCCCGGCCTACAAGGCCGACCAGATCCGCAAGATCTTCAAACGCCATTTCGACTGGACCGGCCGGGTCTTCCCCTGGTGGGTCAAGGCCCAGGACATCCGCACGCGACGAGGAGCTGGAGAAGCTCAAGGACATCGTCTTCGGCAAGTGCACCAACTGCCGGCGCTGCTCGATCAACTGTCCGATGGGCGTGGACTTCGCCACCTTCAACCGCATGGCCCGGGGGCTCTTGATCTCGGTCGGAGTCATGCCCGAGGGCGTGGCCGTGGTCAGCAAGGACCAGTGGGAGATCGGCAACCAGATGGGGGTCCTCAAGGAGGATTACCTGGAGACCCTGGAGTGGATGTCCGACGAGCTGGAAAACGAGATGGAGGACCCGGCGGCCCGGATCCCCATCGACAAGACGGACGCCGATGTCGTCTACGCGATCAACCCCCGCGAGGTGAAGTACGACCCCCGCACGATCTCCGACGCGGCCCGGATCTTCTACCTCGCGGGGGAGAACTGGACCATGCCCAGCGAGGGCTGGGACATGACCAACTTCGGCCTCTTCTCCGGCGACGACGAGCTGGGCGGGGCCGTGGTCCGCCGGCTCTTCGAAAAAGTCATCGAGCTGCGGGGCAAGAAGCTGGTCATGTCCGAGTGCGGCCACGGCTACCGCTCGACGCGCTGCGAAGGGCCGAACTGGGCGGGGATGGATGTCCCCTTCGAGATGGAGAGCTCGGTCGTCACCATGCTCCGCTACATCAAGGAAGGCCGGATCAAGGTGGACAAGACCAGGAACAACGTCCCGGTCACCTTCCACGACTCCTGCAACAACGCCCGGAGCTGCGGCTTCTTCGAGGAGCCGCGGGAGCTGCTGAACCTCGTGGTCACGGACTTCCGGGAGATGTACCCCAACCGCGCCGAGAACTACTGCTGCACGGGGGGCGGCGGGGCGATGTCCATGTCGGAATACACGCCGCTGCGGCTGAAGGCCGCCAAGGTCAAGGCCGACCAGCTCAAGGCCACCGGGGCCAAGATCGGTCGTCACCTCCTGCCACAACTGCGTGGACGCGCCTGACCGACCTGATCCGCCATTACAAGCTGGACATGAAGGTCACCCAGCTGGTCAACCTGGTGTCCAACGCCCTGGTGGTCGAGGAAAAGTCGCCGTAGCCGCGAAAGCGCCCGCGGCCGCCGCGGCCCTGCAGCCTCGAGGGCGTTAAAATCCTGGTGGTCGACGATGAACCGGATATCCTGACCTTCATCTCCACGGTCCTCGAGGACCAGGGGGCCAAGGTGGTTCAGGCGATCGACGGCGAGCAGGCCCTGGAGCTGGCCTTGCAAGGAAAAGCCCGACCTGATCACCCTGGATCTCTCCATGCCGGGAAAGAACGGGGCCTTGATCTTTGAGGAGATCCGCAGCAACCCGGAGCTGTCCGGCATCAAGGTCTGCATCATCACCGGCAAACCGGAACTCCGACGCCTGATCTACGACCGGCCGGTTCCGCCGCCGGAGGGATATCTGGACAAGCCGGTGAACGAGGAGACTCTGCTCGTGAACGTCCGGAAGATCCTCGAGGTGCCCCACCGGGAGAAGAAGTGATTTCGCGACTCTCCCGTCGGCGCAAGGTGAATATGGAATTAAACTACGAGCAGTTCTTCGAAGTCATGCCCGCTTATCTCACCATCCTGGACCGGGACCTGCGGGTCATCGCCGCCAACCAGCGGTTCCGGAAAGACTTCGGCGACTACGAAGGGCGGCTGCTGCTATGAGATCAACCGGCACCGCTCGGAAAGGTGTCCGGAGTGCCCGGCGGACCTCACTTTCCGGGACGGCCTGCGCCACGGGATCGAGGAGCAGTTCAAGAAGATCATCCGGCCAGGAGGTCTCGCTCATCGTCTACACCACGCCGATCCGCAACGAGGCCGGGGAGATCACCGCGGTGATGAAGATGGCCACGGATATCACCGAGATCAAACTCCTGCAGAATCAGCTCCGGGAGAGCCGGGAGCGCTATCGCCATCTCTTCGAGGAGGTTCCCTGCTACATCACCATCCAGGACCGGGATCTGCGGATCGTCGAGGCGAACCGCCAGTTCCGGGAGGATTTCGGCGACGTTGCGGGGAGCAAGTGCTACGAGGTGTACATGCACCGCCCCGAGGAGTGCGTGCCCTGCGCGGTGAAGGAAACGTTTCAAGACGGCCGGTCCATCAGAGCGAAGAGGTGGTGACCTCCCGGAGCGGGGAGCAGATGAACGTCCTGGTCTCCACGGCCCCCATCCGGACTGCCGAGGGACAGATCAAGAACGTGATCGAGATGAGCACCAACATCACCCAGATCCGGCAGCTCCAGTCCCAGCTCACCTCCCTCGGCCTGGTGATCAGCTCGATCTCCCACGGGATCAAAGGGCTGCTCACCAGCCTGGACGGCGGCATCTATCTGGTCAACTCGGGGATGGAGAAGAACAACCCGGAGCGGATCAAACAGGGCTGGCAGATGGTGGAGCGGAACATCGCCCGGGTCCGGACCATGGTTCTGGACCTCCTCTACTACGCCAAAGACCGGGAACTGGCCCTGGAATGGTTCCCCGCCGAGTCCGTGCTCGAGGAGGTCAGCGGGGTGATTCGGGGCAAGGCCAAGGACCACGGGATCGAGGTCCGATCCGACATCGATCCGATGGCCGGGGATCTGGCGGCGGACCGCAAGGCCATCCGCTCCCTCCTGGTGAACCTGACGGAAAATGCCCTGGACGCCTGCCGGGTGGATCAAGAAGAAGAGCGGGCACTGGATCCAACTGGGGGTCCGGGGATACCCGGATGCGGTCGAGTTCGAAGTCGTCCGACAACGGCATCGGCATGGATCAGGAGACCCGGGAAAAAGCCTTCAGCCTGTTTTTTTCTTCCAAGGCGGGGGACGGGACCGGCCTGGGCCTGTTTATCTCCAACAAAATCGTTCAGGCGCACGGAGGAAAGATCCAACTGGAATCGGAATTGAACCAGGGCACCCGGGTAATCATAAGACTTCCCCGGAGAGGACCGATGTCCAAAACCGCCAATCGTTCCTGAAGGAGCGGATTATGGAATCAAGAAAAAAAATCCTGATCGTAGATGACGAGCAGGACATCCGGGCCTATCTCTCCACCCTTTTCGGGGATCAGGGATACGAGACCCAGGCAGCCGGGGATGGGGAAGAGGCCCGGAAACAGATGGAGGCCGGGGCCCCCGACCTGATTACCCTGGATATATCGATGCCGGAAAAATCGGGGATCCGGTTCTACCGGGACATGAAGAGCCGATGGACGGTGGAAAGGGATACCGGTCATCATCGTGACCGGGGTTTCGGAGGATTTCAGAAAATTCATCTCCTCCAGGCACCAGGTCCCGCCGCCGGAGGGCTACCTTTCCAAGCCGATCGACCGGGAGGAGATTCTGGAGATGGCGAAGAACCTCATCCGCGGTTCCAAAATCGGATCTTAGCCCAATTATGTTTTGCTGGGCGCGAAGCCCGTATTGGAATGAATAGGTGTTATGGGCGATACGAGTGAATTTTCGTTGACCGTCCGGTTGTTCCTCAAGACGTATCACTGGCGACGGATCGATCCGGTTCCGTGGACGCCTCTGACGAAACCGCTGTCCCAGTCCCGCTTGGCCCTGGTCTCCAGCGCCGGCTTCGTCCTGCCGGGCCAGCCGCCTTTCGATGAGTCGTTCAGAGGAGGCGATCCGAGTTTCCGGGAGATCCCGGCCGATGCCGACGTGCGGACGATGGTGGAGACCCACCGCAGCGAATCCTTCGACCACACCGGTATGGGGCAGGACCCGAACTTGGCATTCCCCCTGGATCGGGTCCGGGAACTGGCGGCCGCCGGGACGCATCGGCTCGGTCAACCGGCGCCATCTCTCCTGCATGGGCTCGATCACCGCGCCCGGCCGGCTGATGCGGGACACCGCCCCGCCTGCCGCCCGCCTTCTTGTGGAGGACGGGGTGGATGCGGCCCTGCTGGTTCCGGTCTGACCCATGTGCAACCAGACCGTGTGTCTGGTCGCCGCCGAGCTGGAGCGTCAGGGGATTTCGACCGTGTGCATCCAGCTGCTGCGCAATGTGGCGGAAAAAGTCCGCCCCCCCCGGGCGTTGTTTGTCCCCTTCAAGCACGGGTACCCGCTCGACACACCCGGGGACCCTGCCCGCCAGCACGCCGTGATCGAGGCGGCCCTGAAGCTCCTGGAAGACCCCTCGCTGAAAAGCGGCCCGGTGCTCCGGGATTATTCTGCCCCCCAGCGATCCTTTCCGTGAGGCAAACGACCGTGTGACGCCGCGGTGCAGGGGCGGTTCGCGAACCGCCCTTACGAATATTGCCGGCTGCGTACGGTGTCCGGAAATCAGGCATGTGAAATTACAGGAGGAAAGGATGAGAAAAACAAACCTGTTCATTTTCTTCTGGCTCATGGCATCGGCTTTGGCCTTGGCCGTTGCAGTGGACGCGGCCGAAAAACATAAGGGCTACGCGCGGGGCGGCGAAGTGTTCATCACCGCCGAGGAACTGAACCAGCTCATAAAGGCGAACGACCCGAAGCTGGTGGTCATCGCCGTGGCGAGCAAAACGGAATATTACTCCGGCCATGTCCCGGGCTCTTTCCAGCTCTGGCGGCCCGACTACGAAGCCGACCCGAAGACCCAGGGGGGAGTGACCGACAACCTCATCCAGCCGGAAGGGTACACGGAACTGATGCAGAAGATCGGCGTGGACCCCGACAGCAAGGTGGTGGTGTACGATCACAAGTACGACGCGACCCGGATCTGGTGGGCGTTTTACTATTATGGGAAGACCGACGTCAGAATCCTCGACGGCGGGATCAAGGCTTGGACCAGGGCCGGGTACAGTACGGATCTGGTCACCGGCGGAAAGGCCGCGCGCCGGGGGACATGGACGGCGAAGGTCTCCTATCCCGACGTTACGGGTGGACACCCCGGAGATTCTGAGCCTCCAGGGCCGCGCCGACGCGCAGTTGTGGGACGTGCGAGGTGACCCCGAGTTCTGCGGAAACCAGATCAAAGAAGGTGCTCACCGGGCCGGCCGAATCCCCTGGGGCGTCCAGGCCGACTATGTCCTGGTAAAGATGAAGGAGAACGAAGCCGAGTGGCAGCCTGCCGCCGAGGTTCAGAGAACGATGGAAAAGCTCGGGTTCGATCCGGGAAAGAACCAGTACTTCTACTGCCAGTCGGGGGTCCGCTGCACCAACTGGATCTCCACCCTTTACGCCCTGGGGTGGCCGATGGAAAAGCTGCACAATTATGACGGCTCCTGGATCGCCTGGTCCCTGGACGAGAAACTCCCCATCGAAAAAGGCTGCCCGGACACCACCCCGGCGCCCTGGCAGAAGAAATAGCTGTTCCCGACAGGGCGAGGGGCGAGACGCCCTATTAAAGCCGCAGCATCTTGTAGCAGGTTTGACAGGGCCCGGGGGGAGCGGGGGAGGAGGCGGCTTCCAGCCGTTTGGAACGATCCGGCTCCCACAAGGAGGCGAACATCTCGTCAAAATGGGCCTTCCGGCGGGCGAAACAGTCCCTGAATTCCACGTATTCCGGGTTTTCCCAAACCCGATCGAAAGGCTCCTGAAAAACGTTCCCGAAATTCACCTTCTCAACCTGGACTTCCCTTCCCTGGAAAATTCTCTTAAAAGGCGAAGGGACGGGGGGGTTCAGGTAAACACAGGGGGAGACTTCCCCCTCCACGGAGATATAAAGGTTGCGGAGAGGGTTTTCCGCGCAGACCGGCACCTCCCCGAATGAGAGGGAAGGCCGCTGGAGGTCGATTTTCCATTCCCGCGCTCTCTCCTCCGCCTCCTTCAAAACCTGTTCCCATTCCTCCCGGCCGTCGTTCGAGAATACCCTTTGCTCCTCCTGCCAGGCATTGCTCACGTGACACAGGTGGATCAGAACCACTTCCGTGATTCCCAGGTCGCGGGCCAGCGCAACCAGTGCGGGAACTTCCCCGATGTTATCCTTGACCAGCAGGTAAACGATGTGAAGCTGCGGGTTCAGCAGGTTCTTCCGGGCTTTCATTTCCTGCAGGACCCGAATCCGGCTTCAACATGTCGTCGAGGTCGGAGTTGACGCGGATGAAATTGTGGGTCTTGGGGGTGGCTCCCGAAATGGAGAAGCCCATGAAATCCACTCCGGCGTCCAAGACTTCGGAGATGAGCGGGTCGCTGAGCCCTTTCCCGCTGGTGACGAATCCCACCCGGGGCCCTGCGTTTTTGGCCAGCCGGAGGCACTCGACCAGGTCCCGATGCAAGAGGGATTCCCCCCATCCCTCCAGCACGACGGATTCCACTTGTGAGAAGTAAGGGAGGAGCCTCTTGAAATCGTCGAGAGCCATATCCTTCCGGAAGAAATCCTTGTAGGCGGTCCGGCTGCACATTCTGCATTCCAGCGGGCATCGCGTGGTAAGCTCCACTTGCCAGGCGGAGAACCTCTTTCCGGGAGAATCCTGAAAAATTTTCTTCCAGAGGGTTTTCAGCATGCTTTCAGGCCCTCCAGGAGCGAACGGAAGAGGGAGGGGGGCTTCGGGCGATGGACGAGCACCTGGTGCCGGAGGAAAGGGAAACCGCCCCACTTCTTCTTGAAAAAAGCCACCCTGTCGTTGATCCCCAGACCCAAGTTCAACGAGGACTTCCCCTGCCTGCGCGGCCTCGATGATGACCGCCTGGAGAAGAAGATCCGAAGCCCCGGGAACGCACGTCCGTGTGGACCTGAAATTGAACATGTAGAAGGCCCAGTCCCTGGCTCCGAACTCCGCGATGTCAAAGGCCACAAGCTTGCCCGAGGGGTTCCTGGCGTCGAAAAGGAGTACGGAAGGACCCGAGGCGGCGTAGTCCGGGATCCTTTCATAGATCCAGCGGGTCCCCTCATCGACGCAATGAGAACTTAAAAAATCCGAGATCAGAACGCGGTGCTCATCCGTGAACTCCCCCCCGGTTGCAACCTCCAGATCTCGTCCGGCCCGCCGAACCATATTCCTGACCTTTGAAGGGACTCTGAAATCGGCGAGGTTAATTTTGTAGTAGGAGTCGGGATGACTTGGCTCTCCCTCCAGCGGGGGAACGGACTCCGTCAGGATCGCGGCCTGCCGGGGCTGAAAACGTATTACCGCCTCCCGAAGAATCTCTTCCATGCGGGGCCGGTCGGAGGAATGGTTCAGCGGGTACCCTACGAAAATGAGAACCCCCTCGGCCAGGTAGCATAGGTATTGGTCCAGGAGAAACGGCTCTCCGCCCGTGATGCTCTGAACGTATCCGGGAATGTGTTCGGGCAAATAAGCCTGCTCTTTCACGTACTCTTCTTCTGCTCTGGTGATCGTCATTCAGGCTTCCCGACCCCGCTTGACCGAATATCCTTCAGCCAGAAATCTCTTCAGCAGCCCGGGAACGTGGGCGGTCCCGACGAGGGCGATGGCTTCCCCCCGCTCGAAAAATACTTTCATCCTTTCAAACAGGACCGGGTCTCTATTCTCGACGATGGAGGGGCAGCGCGAAGGGAATTCGTTCCCGCTCGCCATCATCGCTTCCAGGTCTCCGCTCAGGTACCACCGGGCGTGGGACCGGGCAAACTCTTCCCAGCGCTCGATCTTTTGCAGGAACCGGACGAACCGCTCCGGCGGGATCCCTTCCAGGGCGGCCACCTGCTCTTCGATGGTTTCCAGGAACCGGATCTCCTTGCCCAGCCGAGCGGCGATCTGCTGCGCTTCCAGGTCCACGGAGGATCTCCACCCCTTGCTCTTCAAGAAATGAGCCCAGATTTCAAAAAAGGCCATCCAGGGGCGCAGGGCGCGGAAGTGTTCGCGGAGGGGGTCCGGATCCCTGGAGACAATGGATAACAGGAGGGGGAGAGAGCCGGACCCTTCGCCGGGCAGCCCGAGGAATTTTTTAATCTCCCTGCGGACGGCCGGGTCCAGGACCTCGTAGAGTGCCCCGGCACCCTCTCCCTCCGAAGCCTTGGCCACGACCTGGTTCATGCTCGCCTCGTCCAGCGGACCCTCGAACAGGACCGTCCTGGCAGGCCGGATGAAGGCTTCCAGCGATTTCCCCAGGCGATAGGGAAAAAAATGAGCCGTTCCGGCCAGGAGGCCTCCCCGTCCGTTCTTTTCGATTCTCCAGACCGCCCTCAGTTCCTTTTCCTTCATATTCTGCCCTGAAAAGCGTCGAGCCAGGACAGGAGCCCTTTGGAGGGACTCGACCATTCAGCGAACTCATACCGCAGGAAAGGGACCCCTCCCCATTTCCGCTTAAATCTCCGGATCCCTTCGTTCACGCCCAATCCAAGGTGGACGTAGTCTTTATGATGTTCCTCCGCCAGGCGGACCATCTCGTGGAAAAGGAAGTCGGACGCGTGGGGGACGTAGTTCTCGCGGGAGAAGCACCCCACCACGTAAGTCGCGAACTGCAGCGCGCCAAGCTCGACAACGTAGAAGGCGGACAGGCGTTTCTTTTCGTCCAGGGCATTGAGGACTAAAGACGTGGGCGAATAAGCGAGGTACTGGGGCATCCGCAAGTAGAGTTCTCTAACCCGGGGGCTCACCTTCTCCTGTTTCAGGAACTCCCGGGTAAGGGTCAGGTGTTGAGGGGACACGGCCCGGGCCCTTTCAGCGGTTAAGGCCCGGGAAGCTTTGGCTAGTCCCCGCTTCAACTCTTTGCCCACCCCGAAATTTTTGAGATCGAGCCGGTAATACTCATCCGTCTCCCGATCCCCTTCGTTTTGGGGGAGAGCCGCAGGAAGTGCGGGGGCGATGAACGAGGTGCAGGAAGGCCGAAAATGCGTCCGGGTCCTTTCCAGGGCGGCGAGAAAAGATTCCTCCCGGAAAGCGTTTTCCAGTGGGTACCCGATGAAAATGACCCAGTCGTTCTTATGAAAGAAGAGGTAATCTTCGGTCAGGAAGGGCTCTCCTCCCGAAACGCCCGCCATCAAAGGGATCACATGCTCGGGGACGTAAGCCTTTCTTCGGACATATTCTTGCTCATCAGGGGAGATCATATAAGGGCCCGCATTGTCCCCGGCGATCGTTTTTCCTTTGACAACAGCCGGAGAACTGAGCTAATAGAAACAATAAATAAGCTGACATTATCCGAGCTCGGCAGGAAATCAACCTCCCACCCTGGCCTTCCCCTCGAGGGAGAAGGGTTTGGGTGGGGGTGAATTGTTGTTTCTTTTGAGATTGCTTTTTGCAAAGATTCTTAGCAAGGTTGTACTTCATTCTGAACAAAAATCGGCCCGGCCCGGCAGGTTCGGTTTATGACCATAGTCATGACCGTCAGGGCGGGTCCTGAGTAGAATAGATCATATCACAGCCATTCCGTGAGGGAATAGATATCATCATGAGGAGGTGAGGGAAGATCATGTATGTCGTAACCGTGGATAAGGACAAATGTGACGGCAAAGGTGAGTGCGTGGACACTTGCCCGGCCAGCGTCTTCCAGATCAAAGACGGAAAATCCGAGCCCGTGAACATGGATGAGTGCCTGGGATGCGAGAGCTGCGTCGAGGTTTGCCCCAGCTCGGCAATCACCGTAAAAGAGGTGTAAATTCACCTGCCGGGCGAATGCCTGTTCGGCTCGCCGGAGCCCAATGGAGCGATGGGAGGCCTTTTTCCTCTCATCGCTTCTTTTTATCTGGGATCGTCTTCAGGAGGATAGCCCTCCTTTGATTCGAATAGATGCGCGCCGCGTCAGCCGCAAAGTTTTCGAGCGGATCGGATCCGGTTTTCCGGCCGGGTTGGTCTCCGGAATCTTCGATCGCTCCGTCAATATTGAGACGGCAGACAGGTTCCTCATTCATATCGGGATGGACGGGACCCCGCTGACGCCCCGGACGATGACCCTCCCCGGGCAGGAATTCTCTGCGGTCCTGCAGCCCCATCTTCGCAAGGGAGATCAGGTCTTCGGCGGGGAGGGTTGTATCTTCCTGCCGGATTCAGGGATTTGCCTTTCTGTCCGGAACAGCCCGACCTTCGAGGCGAAACTGGAATGGCCGGCTGACTCCCTCCCGCCCGGCGAGATCCGCCGCAATCTTATCAAGATCATGCTGGAGATTGACCGCACGAAGAGGGAAGGAGCCCTCCGTTCGCCTCTGGGGGGATATTTTTTGGCCCGCGCGGCTGGTTCAAAAGCTTCGCGGTCGGAAGAGAAATCTCGGCGATCGGCAGAGAAAATGGTAGGGATCTCCCTCTCGATGAAAAGAAGTCTATGGGAGAAGATGGATTCTCTCCTCGGGGCGATGAACGGGCATACGGGAAACCATCTCCGCGACGTCGTCGGCCCCATAATAGGCCTGGGCCCCGGGCTCACCCCCTCGGGCGATGATTTCCTCGCGGGCTTCACGTCAGTGGGGGTAGCAAGGGGGTTCCGGGAAGACAAAATCGGCTCCCGGGCCCAAACGTTGGCACGAATTCTGCTAAAAGAAGCCGAGGGCCGGACCACTTCCGTGAGTCAGGCCATGTTCGAAGACGCTTCCCGCGGCGAAATGAGTGAACCTGCCCTTCTTTTCGTCTCTTCGCTCCTTCGGGAGAAAGACCCCCGTAAGAGCGAGGCCTACGCGCTGGAGATCGCATCAATAGGTGCTTTTTCCGGAGAAGATTTCCTGAACGGGGCCGCCGCGGCCCTGGCCATGTTCGCCTGTCCGGCCCAAGGTCCCCGTCTCGAGCAGCGCGCGGCCCAGAGGTAAAACTCGGCCGCATTTTCAAAAATCGGGCACATCGTCCGTCGATTGGATTGAAGGAAATGCCCCTGAAGGGGAGAAGGAGGCAAAAGGGTTATGCCCCATGGCTACAACGGCAAAATCCTGCACGTGGACCTGAGCTCTTTAAGAGTGAAAGTCGAAGAACCCGGCGAGGTCTTCTATCGAACCTACCTGGGAGGAGGAGGGATCGCCTCTTACTACCTGCTGAAGAATCTTCGCCCGGGGGTCGACCCGCTGGGGCCGGATAATATCCTCGTCTTCGCCTCCAACGTGATCTCCGGGGTCCCCATCGCGGGAATGACCCGTTACACGGTCGCCGCCAAATCCCCGCTCACCGGAGGGTTTGGCGAAGCGGAGGCCGGGGGCTTCTGGGGGCCGGAGCTGAAATTCGCCGGCTTCGACGCCCTGGTCATCACCGGGAAAGCCGCCAAACCCTCCTACCTTTGGGTCCATGACGGGAAAGCAGAGCTCGCCTCCGCGGAAAAGATATGGGGGCTGGAGACCGGGCCTGCCCAGGAAAAGATCCGGGAGGAGCTGAAGGAGAAGAGGGCCCGGGTGGCTTTGATCGGCCCCGCCGGGGAGAAGCTCGTCCGCTTCGCCTGCGTGGTGAACGAGTTGAAACACGCCAACGGCCGGACCGGCATGGGCGCGGTGATGGGCTCAAAGAACCTGAAGGCGATCGCCGTCCGGGGGACCAACAAGCTGGAGGTCAAGGACCTGGAGAAGTTTCTGGAGATGTCCAAATCCCTGACCGAGCTCATCGGCCAGCACGGGCCCAACAAGGTCCTGCGGAAGCTGGGGACCCCAAACCTGGTCATGGCCCTGAACACCCAGGGGATCCTGCCTACCCAGAATTTCCGGACGGGCGTCTTTCAAGGCGCGGAGAAGATCAGCGGCGAAACGATGACCGAGACGATCCTCCGCACCGAAGAGGGCTGTTACGCCTGCGCGGTGCGGTGCAAGAGGGCGGTCGAGGTCCCGTCCGGGCCCTATGCAACGACGCCCCTGTATGGCGGGCCGGAGTACGAGACCCTGGGCTCTCTCGGGTCGCTTCTCTGCATCGACGACCTGGCGGCGATCGCCAAGGGAAACGAACTCTGCAACCGCTACACGCTGGACACGATCTCCGCGGGCGTGGCGATCGGCTTCGCCATGGAGTGCTATGAAAACGGGATCCTCACCCAGGCGGATACGGAAGGGGTTGATTTCAGATTCGGAAATGCCGATGCCATGTTGAAAGGGATCGAGTGGATCGCTTTCCGGAAAAACCCACTGGGGGACCTTTTGGCCGAAGGGGTGAAGATCGCGGCCGCCAGGATCGGCAAGGGGGCGGAGAAATTCGCCCTTCACGTGAAAGGCCAGGAGCTGCCCATGCACGACCCGCGGGGCAAGACCGGCCAGGGCCTGAGCTTTGCCGTCTCCCCCACCGGGGCGGATCACATCGAGGCGCCGCATGACACGCCCTTTGGCGCGCCGGGCCCGATGATGGGCCGAATCGCGCCCCTCGGGCTGCTGGAGCCGGTCCCCGCGCTGGAACTGGGCCCGAGGAAGGTGCGCAATTTCACCTATCTCCAGTTTGTCTGGTCCCTCTACAACTCCCTTGGGGTGTGCAATTTCGCCGCCGGGCCGGTCTGGGCTCTCCCCCTGCGCAAGCTGGTGGACCTGGTCAACGCGGTCACCGGGTGGGAGACGAGCCTGTGGGAGCTTCTGAAAGCGGGGGAGCGGACGGTCACCATGGCGAGGGCCTTCAACGTGCGGGAAGGGTTCGGCCGCAAGGATGACACCCTGCCCGACCGACTCTTCGAGCCGCTGGAGGGCGGGCCTCTGAAGGGGAAGGCGATCGACCGGGGGGAATTCGAGGAGGCCTTGACCCTGTACTACGAGGCCATGGGCTGGGACCCGAAAGAGGGCGTGCCCACGCGGGGGAAGCTGGCGGAGCTGAATTTATCCTGGCTGAACGATCACGTAAAGGGGAAAAGGTGAAGGGTGAAAAGTGAAAGGCGCCCCAAAACCCTGCTTTACTTTTTTGTCCCCTTCCTTCTCCTAGCGGCGTTGATGGTCTGGACCTCGTTCAGGATTTCCAGGCCTGACGAAGCCCTGGAGAATGCCACGGAGTTCCTGGAGGAAAAAATTCCGGGAGCCGACTGGCAGGTGACGAAGATGAGAAAGGTGGGGGAAGGGCTGAACAAGAAATGGGCGATCGAATTTTCCGTAAGCCAGCAGGACGGCCGCGTGGCCCAGGCCAACCTGGTCGTTGACCGCTGGAGACCGTCGAGGGTCCTGGGGAAATTCGTCGTTCTTATGGGGCCGCCTCAGATTCTGGATGGAGGATGGGAGAAACCCGCTTTCTGGGATTCATTCGACCCACGGATTCCCCCCGTCGTCTATTTAATCGCCGGGGGAGCCTTCCTCGCACTTCAATGTTTATGGTTGTACCGGGTGAGGCGCCGGGGGGATTTTTTCCGCCGGGATGGGATCGTTCTTGCCATACTTGGGTTTGGCCTTCTCTCGAGCCAGGCGGTCCTGGAGGTCCATCCGGCTTTTTTGGCGGGTTACGCCGTGGTCGCTTCGTTTGTGGTGGGGGCGACTTTCCCCGAAAATTGGAGAAACGGCAGCCTCTGATGAAGTGGGACTTAAACTCCTCTCCCCAGCGAGAGACTGCAGATCATTCCCCGCCCGGACACCAATCCTTCCTTTCTGTGAGACCTGTCCGAATTTTTCGTTATCCTAGGCCTTGCCGATCCGCAGCACGGGTTTAATGGTCCTGCCGCGCTTCGCGTCCGCGATCCCCCGGTTAATTTCTTCAAACCTGTAAAACTTTAAGAGCCGGTCAAATGGAAATTTCCCTGCCCGGTGCAGTGCGATCAGCTTGGGAATAAACTGCTGTGGCACGGCATCGCCCTGGATGATAGAGATGGCCTCCCTCCCTTCCGGCAGATACGCCGGGCCGCCCGCGCCGGCGATGAGCGCTACCTTGCCCTTAGGGTTCAATGTCTCGGCAGCGATTTGATTCATCTCAGGGTCGCCGGTGGTCTCCACGATGTAATCGACCCCTCCGCCGGCAATCTTCTTCATTCGCGGGACGACTTCCTGGCGGCGCCTGTTGATTATGTGGGTGGCCCCCAGCTCCAGGGCGAGTCTCAGCCGCATGGGTACGATGTCCACGCCGATGATCGGGCTTGCGCCCGCGAGGCGGGCCCCCATGACCGCGGCGAGTCCGACCGCTCCCGTGCCGAATATGGCGATGCTTGCCCCGCTGGGGACCGCGAGCGAGTTCATCACCGTGCCGGACCCAGTCTGGATGCCGCAACCCAGCGGGGCGAGAAGCTCCAGGGGTAAGTTTTTGGAAACCCTGACGATGTTCCGCTCCGTGGCGAGGCAGTGGGTGGCGAACGAAGACTGGCCGAAAAAGTGGCCGCGCACGCCGCTCGCCTGCAACGCATTGCTGCCGTCCAGGCGCTGGAATCCGAAGTTCGCCTCGTAGAAGCGCTCGCAATCCGTCGGGCGTCCCTTCAGGCACTCGCGGCATCGGCCGCAGGACTGGTACGAGAGCACGATGTGATCGCCGCGTTTTACGCCTTTTACCAATTTTCCCACTCGCTCTGCAACGCCGGCGCCTTCGTGCCCCAAAACTATCGGCCCATCGCTCGCGTCCCAGCCATCGCAGAAGCCGATATCGGTATGGCAGATGCCGCTGGCGATCAGGCGCACCAGGACTTCGTCGTCCCGCGGGCCTTCCATCTCGAGATTCTCAATTCTTAGCGGGCCGTCCCTCTTGCGCAGGACCGCCGCCCGGATCTTGAGCGTCTTCACTATGCCTTCCTTTTCAAGAAAACCTACGTCAAAATACCCTCCCCCTCGACGGGCATAAGCGCTAACTTAGGATTTTTTTCTTCAATTCCCCCCTTTGCAAAGGGGGGCCAGGGGGGATTTCTGCTGATAGGTTCTCTTTAAGGGTACGGTAGATAACCTCCGCCACCGCCTCCCTTTCCTTCAGAACTTCTCTGCTGGTAAATCGCAAGACTTTGAACCCAAGAGAGGCCAAATAGTCATCGCGATTTTTATCTTTCTTGGCTTGTTTTTCTTCCACGTGCTGTGATCCATCAACTTCTATGACCCACTTTGCCCGTGGCGCGAAGAAATCCACGATATATTCGCCAATGGGTTTCTGACGATAAAATTGGACACCAAGGACCTGTTTACTCCGCAATCCTGACCAAAGAGCTCTTTCGCTCTCTGTCAAATTACTTCGCAATTGGCGGGATTTGGCTTTGAGATTTGCCCAGGACTTCAACACGGCTCGGCTCCCACTGAAAATCCCCCCTCCCCCCCTTTTTCAAAGGGGGGTTAAGTTAGCGCCTATGCCCTCGACGGGGGAGGGTGAGGGTGGGGGTGACGAATCTCCAATACCTCAACAAGCCGCCCGCACATTCCAATGGCAGAATATTCCTTTTCGCTCACAATTCGCTCCTTCGGCTATTCAATCCAACGATTTTTGGTTATTATAAAGAGGGTCGAAAATTTTTCCTACATTATTCTGGAAAGGCCGACAATGCTTGGAATATCGACCGCCTGGCGGTCGGAGATCCTGAACAGCGGAATCGAAATCATCGAGGAAATTCTGAGCCTGGGCGTGGAGGCTGTGGAGCTCGAGTACCGCCTCGGGAAGTCCCAGCTGAAAGAGATCCTCCCGGGGGCGAAAGAGGGGCGATTCCGGGTGAACAGTGTGCACAACATCCTACCGCGCCCGAAGATGGTCCACAAAGAATACGCGGACGGAGAGTTCGTCTCCCTTTCTTCCCCCGATGAAGGGGAACGAAAGGAAGCCTTGAAATGCGCCCGCGGCACGTTGGAATGGGCCGAGAAGTTCAAGGCCCGGGCGGTGGTTTTGCACCTGGGGAAAGTCTCCATGGACGGGGTCATGCCTTGCCTGTGGGATCTCTACGACGAGGGCCGAATTGAATCCGAGGAGGGCAGGGCTTTCATCCGGGAGCACCGGGAGACCCGGGCGAGATTGGGAAAAGCCCTGCTAGAGGCATCCCTTAAAAGTCTCGGCGTTTTGGCGAAAGAGGCCGACCGGCGGGACATCCTCCTTGGAATCGAGAACCGGTACAACATCCACGATTTCCCCGACCCCGAGGAGCTTCAGGCCATCTTCCGGGAATTTCAGGGGAGCCGGGTCCGATACTGGCACGACATGGGCCACGCCACCACCCAGGAGAACCTCGGGCTCATCGCCAAGGGCGAGCTCCTGGAAAAATTCGGCCACCTCCTCGCCGGCGTCCACCTCCATGGGTGCAGGGGCTACAAGGACCACTACGCCCCCGGAAGCGGGGAGGAGGATTACGATCACCTCAAAAAATTTCTGAAATCCGACACCATCCGGGTGGTCGAGACTCACGCCAGGGCAACGCGCGAGGAGTTGATCCGGGGATTGGAATTTTTAAAAAAGCAGGGGATCGCCTGATCATACTCTCCCGCTGCAACGGACGGACGACCCATCACGCGTTCTGGTTTCTCACCTTCATTTATTTTGCTGGGGGATCATCATGCAGAGCTCAGCGATTAAAATAGTTGCCGCCTCTCTTTTTTTCGTTGTGCTGGCCGTCGCCCTCTTTTTTCTCTACCAGAGACAAGCCGGAGGCGGGAAGTTATCGCGTTTCGGTGAGTACCGGGGCTATTCAGAGGCGGTTTACGACGGCAACGAACGCCGTTCTGAATACCTGAAACTTTCCAATGGAACCCGCCTGGCCTACGACCTGATTATCCCGACAAAGAAGGGTATTCCGGCCAACAAACCGCTGCCCGTCCTCTTCAAATACACGCCTTATTTGCGCACCTTTACTATTTTTGACCCATCGGGCAAGAACATTATCGCCGGACTGTTTGACCTCGGCTGGAAAGAAAAGGCCATGCTATGGCTACGGTCCAAATTGTCTTCCAGAGGGCATCTCATGGACCCGGTCTTTAGAACGAAATACCTCGAGAACATGCTGAAACATGGCTACGCGGTCATCGTGGTCGAAAGACCGGGGACGGGTGCGTCCTTTGGCCTCATGGATGCGTCGTTCGAAGTCGCCGCCAACAATGCCAACGAAATCTTGAATTGGATCGCGGCTCAGGGCTGGTGCGACGGGAACATCGGGATGTTTGGCGATTCCTTTCAGGCCATGATCCAGTTTGCGACTGCGGCTACCGGAAACCCGCATTTGAAAGCCATCTTTCCCACGTCAAGCTCTCTTGATAATTACAACGCCGTCATTTACCGGGGCGGGATCTTCAACAAGACGTTCGGGTCCTTTTTCTCCTGGGCGACCTCCTTCATGGAATCGGGGGTGGCGACGCCGGTGGATAGCGACAAGGATGGAGTACTTCTCGCCCAGGCCCGCGCGGAGCGCGCCGGTTCGACACTCGGAAAACAGTCGGAGGTCTGGTTCAAAAAATTCCCCTTTTGCGACAGTGTCGCCGTTGATGGCACGAAGGTCTGGGAGACTGGTTCTGCTCTCTACCCTTTTATTGACCGTATCAACCGGTCCGGTGTGCCGGTCTGCATGACTACGGGCTGGTATGACATACACACGGCCGACATGTTTCTCTGGTATGCGAACCTCACGGTGCCCAAACGCCTGATCATCCGCCCCGTGGATCACAGTGAGGTGGAGGAGAATCAATTCGACCTTGACTATGGTGCGGAAGCGCACCGCTGGTTCGATTACTGGCTCAAGGGAATAGATAATGGCATTATGAACGAGCCGCCGATTCACTACTATAATATGGGCCGGTCGAAGAAGGAGGCCTGGCGTACAAGCGCCCAGTGGCCATTGCCGAATCACAAAGTGAACCGTTTCTATTTCCACGAGGGCAAAACCGGGAGCGTCGCCTCAATCAATGACGGCTTCCTGCGCACGGGACTCCCGGATCACAAGGATGCCTTTGATGGGTATACCGTTGACTACTCGACGACAAGCGGTAAATACTCACGGTGGAACGCTGTCAACTGGTCCCGGAAATATCCCGACATGCAGACGAATGACCAAAAAGCGTTAACCTATACGACCCCGCCCCTGGAATCGGACATGGAAGTCACCGGGCATCCTGTGGTGCGCCTCTGGTTCGCTACGGACGCCTCCGACCTGGATTTCTTTATCTATCTCGAAGCGGTGGACGGCAGCAGATCGACCTACCTTACCGAAGGCAACCTGCGGGCTTCGCACCGCGCTTTGAGCAAAGCTCCTTTTGACAACCTGGACCTGCCCTACCACCGGCATTACAAGAGCGAGTTAGCGCCGGTTTCGCCGAGTCTTCCGGTTGAGCTGGTCTTTGACCTTCTTCCAACCTCATATCTTTTTCGCGCCGGCAGCCGTGTCCGCATCACCGTCACTTGCGCCGATGCCGACAACTTTGAATCGCCGGCTCTGGACCCGCAGCCAAAGCTCCGCGTGCTGAGGGATACCGCTCATCCCTCATTCGTCGAATTTCCGATTATCCCCCTTCGTTAGGGGCTGCCAAGATGAATCGCTGTTTCCCCGGGCCGAGCACTTTTGCGCCGCGGTATAGGATGCTGGCAGACTCCTGGCACCCCGATTAAGCTCGCACCCGTGCTAACCCCAGCGATTTCTTCCCGTACTCTCGTTCTTAGTGCCATCCGCAATTCATCCAACATTTCAAGCCAAAGGATCAACTTGGACGTGAAAACCGACGCTATTCCCACAAGCAATTTTCTCCTTGACTGAGGGTGAACAGGAGAGTATTTCTTAACCAATTAATCCTAATTTTTTTTGATTAACCAATCAATGGTGCTCAGGATCATTTGCGAACCACCATGCCTCGAAATCGGTTTATCGTAGAGCTGAGTAAGGAGGTGGGAAGGAAATGGAGGACCACCGAAAGCTCATTGGAATAGGATTGGTGGTTATTGTAGTCATCGCCGCCGGCCTCTATTATTACTTCTATGGAGGACCGGCCAAAGCCCCCGTAGAAATCGAGGAGCCAAAAGAGAAACAAGTCTCTCCGCAAATTGGCGAAAAGGGCGTCTCGGAAAAGGAAGTTCCCGTCATACCCCTTCCAGCCCTCAAGGATAGCGACGACTGGCTTCGGAGGAGAGTGAAAGACCTGGCGTCCTATCCCAAGCTGGCCGAATGGCTGAAAGTGAATGATTTGATCCGCAGGATTACCGCAGCCGTGGATAACATCGCCCACGGTGCGAGCCCCCGGGCCCATCTGAAATTTTTAACCCCCGGCAAATCTTTTTCGGTAGTCAAAAAGGGGGAGGAGCTTTACCTCAACCCCCAGAGTTATCGCCGTTATGATCTGGTTGCCGATGCTTTCGCCTCCCTGGATGCGAAGGGCTGTGCCCGGATTTTCCGCGAGGCAAAACCTCTTTTCCAGGAGGCCTATCGGGAATTGGGGTACCCCGATCAAGATTTTGAGGAGACCCTGGTCCAGGCCATTAAAGTACTCTTGGACACCCCGATCGTGAAAGGGGATATCGTAGTAGTGGAAGGCGTGACCACCTACCAGATGGCGGATGACAATTTGGAGGATCTTGAAGACGCCCAGAGGGATCTCCTCCGCATGGGTCCGCAAAATATCCGCAAGGTACAAAATAAGCTGCGAGAAATGGCCATGGCCCTGGGTGTTCCGGAAAATCAACTGCCGAAACCTAAGGCATACGCAACGCAGCCCTGAATTCCATGCATTCGCCCTGGAACCAAATCTGTATATTTCAACAAACAATCCCCAAGGCGGTTGGACGAATCCGGAAGACTATCCTGGAAGCGCCCTCTTTCAACGAGAAATTACAAAAGGTCCTTACTAAACTGAAATTGTCAAATGTTGAGACCTGACCCCCTATCCGCACGCAAATGAGGCGCGCCGCCCAACCCGCCGCTCGCAGCCGGCCCGCCGCTAAAAGCAGCGGCGGGCGGCTGAACCGGAAACGTTATGTGAAAGATTATCCATTAGGAGTTGGAATCTGTGCATGAGATATTTATTAGTTACCCGGATCCTGAAAGAGACATCGTAGGGAGTCTAAGAGAATGCCTTGCCGATCTTGGTATCCGAGCGTGGGTCTACTCTCACGATAAGACGATCGCTAAGGACACATGGAAAGAGATCAGAGAAAAGCTCTTATCGAGCAAACTAGTCATTTACGTCGTTGCAAAGAGTTCTAGAAATGCACGCGGCCAAGATCGAGAGCTGGAGATGGCAATTGACCTTGTAACCGCAACGCGCCCCGAGGTGCAGATTATACCCGTTCTACTTGGCGACATGAGTTTTTCGGAAATTCCCGGAGCGATCCGACGTGTGAATGGCCTTTACCTGGATGCTTTCAGCAAGAAGACCGTAGCTCTGGAGATCGCCAAGCTCCTGTCGCCGGACATTGCACGGGAGAATTGGGAATGGCGGTACCCCGTCCCCGGCCAGTGGTTGCGCGTCTGCCATTTGGACCAGTGGACCGAAGAGTTCTTTGACATAGACGACTGCGTCTATTTCCGCCGCATAAGCCCTATGGGATTCTTTGAATGCTATTCCCCCAAACTCAATGGCCTATTCTGGTTCTATTCCAGAAACCTTTGTCCTGCTTCCTTTGTTGATGAAGACGGATCATATGAGCGGGAGAAGGTTCCATACGAGTATCGGTACGGAACACTATTGATGAGGGAATTCCAATTGGCATCAAAAGAAAAGAGCACCACATAACCATGCCATGCACCGGATTGGCAAGAAACGGCGCTTGCCTCCCGATAATGGCTACGTTAGCCTTACTTTAAAGTCGTAACCTCAGAGCTGGAATTTCGCTCGCATCAATCACTTGTAGGTTGTAGGTGCAATACATAACAAATCCTTCTTTTTCTTTTGAAGTTGCTACAGGGAAGGATCGCGCTGGGCACGCCAGGTAACCAGCGTCCCTCCCGCGACCTAAGCTCTATAGTTAAACCAAAGATGCTTGCTAGGCGTTACGAATGAAATTATTCGCACAATGGTCTAAACTTTAAGGGATCACCGGTAACGTCATGGTTCCCCATCTTGCGGGCGGCCACGGGGGGCCGCCCCTACAAAGTTTTGTTTGGTTGTGGCTCTCCAAGGTTAGGAATATCCATCAGCAGTAGGGAGGAAACGGGATGAGGAAAGAAATCGGAGGAAATCAGTGTCTGATCGTGACTCCGTTGAATGAGGACGAAAGTGTCGACAAAGAAAGCACGGGGAAATTGATCGATTTTATCATTGACCGCGGCGTCCACGGGGTTCTTGCCCACGGGAGCACGGGGGAAGGGTTTTTGTTTGATACGGATGAACGCAAGGCGTTCGCGGATCTTGTGGTTGACAGGGTAAAGGGAAGGGTGCCGGTGGGTTTTTGCGTCGAATCCTCATCAACCGCAGTGTCGGTCGAGCTTTCCAGGTACGCGGAGAGAGCTGGAGTGGATTACCTCTTTACAACCGCTCCTTACCGCCATCCCCATAAGGGGGCTGGAATCTTCGATCATTTTAAAGCGATCAACGACGCCACGGATTTGCCCGTCGCCATTTATGACGGGGGAGCGGGGGTCGAACTCGGCCTCGATCTTCTTGAAAAGATCAGCAACGAGCTTCCCAATATCAAATACTGTAAAATTTTCCTCGAAAAACCGGAGAAGATCGCCCAAATACACGATCGCTGCAAAGGGAAAATCGTTCCCTGGGCGGGGCATGACCGGTTGACTTACCTCATGTTGTGTTATGGAGCCTATGGGATGACCTCGGCCGCCAGTTGCATCATCCCTCGAGAAAACTCCGACATGTTCGATCTCGTAAAGGCGGGAAAATTGGATGAGGCGAGAAATATCTATCTTTCCAAGGTCTGCCCGCTGAATGCCATGGCTTTCTTCAACGTGCCGGATTTCATTGCCGCTTATAAGCTGGGCCTTTACTGGATGGGGATCATAAAAACGCCCACCTTGCGTAAGCCGCTCATTCAACTCGATCCCGTTATGCAGCGGGAACTCCGCGGCGCCTTGAAGTTTATCGGAAAGCTCTAGGCCAGCCCCGCCCCCTTGAGTGATAGGGGAGAATTGATCCTTTCTGGGAGAGGGCGCGGGTGAGGGGGATTGATAACCAGGGCTTCGGATCTCCAAGCCTTTATCACCCCCACCCTCGCCCTCCCCCGTCAGAGGGGGAGGGGAATTATTGGTTTCAGAATGAGAACTATAGTGAACGGCTTAAGTAAGTCGACATCCAGTTGCCCTCTTATTGACTTATGTCTCGCCGTAAAATCCCCCCTGCCCCCCTTTGATAAAGGGGGGTTGGGGGGGATTTACCAGGGATTGCCCATGCAATGTCCACTTTCTTTGGTCGGGCACTATAACTGAATCTGGGAGCGCGAACCTGCCTTGAGGGACAAAAACCGAACACTCTTGGTCATGACCGTCTCCATGACCCTGGGGTATATGCCCTGGTACAATTTTTCCGCGGTTCTGAAATACCTGGCGGATGAATTCCATTTGAGCGCTTCGGACACCGGATGGATCCTGGCGTCTTTTCAGGCGGGATACGTAATCGTCGTTGGCGTCACGGGGTGGCTTGGAGATCGGATCAGCCTAAAGAAAATCGCTTTCTGGGCCACGCTGATCACTGGGATTTTTTCGACCCTCTTCGTCTGGGGAGCCAGGGGGAAAGAAAGCATTATTTTTCTGCGCTTGATCACCGGCCTTTCCGCCGGAGCCATCTACGTTCCCGGAATGGCGCTCTTGTCGCGATGGTTTCCGCCAAAAGAAAGAGGAGGGGCCCTGGGAGCCTATACCGGGGCCCTTGTCGCCTCATATGCCGGCGGATATTTGATCGCCGGGCGCCTGGCTGCTTCTTACGGATGGAGGACCGGGGTTCTGTGGACCTCCATACCGGCGATTCTAGCCGCCCTCCTGATCGCTCTCCTGGTTCAGGATGCACCGGCGGGAGAGGAGATCAAAGCCGCTGAAAGGAAACCCGAGCCGGCCGTTGAAGGTCATGGAAAAGAAGACGAGAAGATAGAGATTTTGGCGGCCCCGCCGGGTGGGTTCAAGGGGCCGGCGCTGATCTCCGCGAGTTACATGGGGCATATGTGGGAACTCTACGCCTTCTGGGGGTGGATCGGCCCATTTCTCGTTTCCGCTGCCCTGACCGCAGGGATGACTGCGGACGAGGCCGTGAAGTGGGGCGGGACTCTGGCCGCCGCCATCATCCTGATTGGAGCGCCTGCCACATGGATATGGGGGATGGTTGCCGATCGGAAAGGAAGGACCTGGGCGATCATCGCGGCCAGCCTGCTGAGTGTAACGGCGGAATGTTTTCTCGGGTTTCTCTACGGGCACTCTCTTGCCGTGCTGGTTTTGCTGGGGTGCTGGATCGGATTCTGGGTCATCGCCGATTCAGCCATCTACAAAGCCGGGCTCACCGAAATGGTTCTCCCCAGGATTCGGGCTACGAGTCTGGGGGCTCAATCCGTGGTTGGCTTTTTTGTCACCATCATTTCTCCCCTGGTCTTCGGGAAAATTCTCGAGGCTTATAACGGGTCCGTCCCTGCCGCCCAGGCGAAGGTCTGGGGACCGGCTTTTCTAGCTCTGGGGTTAGGAGGGCTGGCGGCACCAGCGGTGGCCTTGATTCTACGGAAACAGAAACAGGCCAGGCTCATGGCCGGAGGGAAGAGGTAGGGATCCAGACCTCTTCTCCGCTCGATTAAACGTGCCGATGGTTTTTGCCCCCGAATGGAATAGCAAGTAGAGGTGAGTGTTACTTCCTGAAATCCACAGATCGTCAACAACGATGAAGACCCAGGACTTCAAACCGTAATTATTGGTGATATTTTCTCAGCATTTATGATATGTATTTATTACAATTAATTATGGTCCAGTCTGGGAAGGATTTGACGGAACGCGGTAGGAGGTATAATGACAGTGAGTTTTGAAGATTGCCACTGAAATGATTATACAAGTGTAGCGTGCGCACTTTATAAAATCTGAAACCCTTTCAAAATAACATTCATTATTTTGAAAATATCGGCCATACTTGGTATATATCATTGAATTGCACGTTATTGCTCTTGCGATGGAATTGAGCCTTGCGCATCAATACGATCCAGTGCTTTACTGAAAAATGGTTTTTTAAATTTTCTTCATTAAGAAAGGTACCTTATTTGACCCATGTGCCAAATCATTGACCTATCACCCTTATCCAATAGGCTTCGTCTTTTAGTTCTATTTATATTCATCTTATATTTCTGGATGTGCTGTAATGAAAAAAGTTGAGGTGAAACCCTCGCCCTTACCAAGCTATCCGGAAGAAAAGATCGAACGAAATGAGTTTTCGGTTGCAAAAGGAGATGACGTCATTGGCCGGCTGGCAGTCATCAGGCTTGAAAAAGGGGATACGCTACCGGATATTGCAAGACACTTCAGTTTGGGGATCAATGCAATCAGTGCAGCAAATCCAGGGGTAGATGTATGGGTGCCTGAGGCCGGAGAACGTATCATGTTGCCTCTGAGCTTTATCCTGCCGGACGCCCCAAGAAAAGGCATCGTGATCAACTTAGCCGCTATGAGGCTCTTTCAATTTAAAGGAGATAGTAAGTCACTGGCGGTGTCGACCTACCCGCTCGGTGTCGGTACCATAGAGCGACCCTCGCCCATCGGTCAAATGTATGTGGCGCGCAAGGTAACCCGGCCGACCTGGCATGTGCCTGCCTCAATTGCTGAGGATCATCGAAAAAAAGGAGATCCTCTGCCCGCTAAAGTTCTGCCGGGACCTCAAAATCCCTTGGGAGAATACGCGCTATATTTAAGTAAGTCGACTTATTTGATCCATGGTACTAATAAACCGGCCAGCATTGGTCTTAGGGCAACCAATGGCTGCATAAGACTCTATCCAGAAGACGTGAAGAAACTCTATGAGAACACTCCGGTTAAAACACCTGTATGCATCGTTAACCAGCCATATCTCCTAGGTCAATGTAATGGAGTAGTTTACATGGAAGTTCATGCGCCCCCGGAAGACTTGGACGCTGTTGAGTTTGATAAGATATATACAAAATTGAGAAATATTGAAAAGGAATCGGGGCGCACGCTTGACTGGAGCAAAGTTAAGAAAGTACTGGCCGAGGCCCGAGGGATTCCTGTTCCCATATTCGAGATCCGTCAAGGAAGTGAAAAAGGGGCTGCGAAAACCATAGAAGTCAAGCACCCAGAAAAATTGTATGGCAGACCAGAAATACCAGAACTGCAAATGGAGGCGTGGTATGTTTTGGCTGCTGATGTGCGTGACGAGATTGATGCTCTGAGGATTGCCGCCATTATCAACCACCAGGGTCCACAAATCCCGGCAAGGGTGTTATCAAAGAGCGATAGCTACCGTGTTATCGCTGGCCCTTTCAATGATATCAGCGAGGCCAAAGATGCAGCCAAACGTTTGAAAATTGATTTGGAAATAGACGGTATATTGATTGAACCTGTCAAAAAGAGATAGTCGATCCCGCCTTTTCTTACACCTTCAAGCCGCATAGCTTGTTGAATTACCGGCCTCTATCACCAGAGGCGACCCTGTATTGGGAAACACAAAATGGTTGTACTTTAACTCTAAATGTGGTAAGGACTGAACCCCTTGGATCGGACCAATCGAAGGGGTTCAGTCCAAGTGTAGGAAATTTCCAACAACTCCAATTATCCATAATTACAATAGAATCACTTTAATTTGAGAATTCTACCGTTTCTTCCTGTAGGAAAATCGTTACAATTATTATTGGCCGCCTCTCCACCCTTAAATTAAAAAATTAATTTGATATCGAGAACATATCAAAATCAAAAACTTCTGGCATTCGTCTTGCTTATTTTGTTAAGGATGTTTTGGCAGAAAGGACATCGTAAGAAAGGAGGACCACAACCGCCATGGACATCAGGCAGGAGGAAGTATTAAAAATTCTATATTTTTTGTGAAGTAGCGCTGAATTTTGACAGTCACTGTTAAAATAAGGTAAACTGGAACAGAAAGGAGGTGATTAGATGATGAAGAAGAGTCTTTTGGTGATCTCAATGATGCTTGTTCTTGCTATTACTGTGGGGGGTTGTGCAACAAAAGGTGACCTCCAGAAAGTTCAGTCGCAGGAAATGCTGATTGGTGCGAAAGCTGATCAGGCAGCGCAGGATGCGCAGGCTGCCAAGGCGGCGGCTGATGCGGCTACGTTAAAGGCAGAGGCTGCCGCAACCCGCGCCGAAAATGCTGTAAAGATGGCAGAGGAAAGGGAGAAGGTCGCAGAGGAAAAGGCGAAGATGGCAGAGGAAAAGACGAAGATGGCAGAGGAAAAGTCGAAGATCGCAGAGGAAAGGGCGAAGATCGCAGAGGAAAGGGAGAAGATCGCAGAGGAAAAGGCGAAGATCGCAGAGGAAAAGGCGAAGAAGGCTGACGCCGCTTTCCAGAAATCAATGAAGAAGTAAGTCAATTTTATGGGGAGCTGTTAACTTTGCCTTTAGTGCTCCGGGAAGGAAGTGGCAGGGTTTTGAGACCCTGCCACTTCCTTATACTTCCACCGTTCAAGTCTGTCTGGACCATTCAAGCATTTAATCTGTCAAACCACGGCATATTCTAACTTATAATGTGGTACATGTTTTGGATATATCAGGAAGAGGAATGGTTCTGCGATCATCAAACATATTATTAACGAACACGAAGGCGTATATGGGGAAAAAGCAAAGTAGGATAGGTGAGCATCTTTACTTTTTCTTTGTCTGCATCATAATAACATCAATTCTAATATGCGGATGCAGTCACTTTAATAAGGGATTTCAGGCCGAGTCAACCTTCAAAGAAGCGAATGATTTTTTCAGCCAGGGAAACTACAAGGCCTCTCTGAGCAAATATGAGCAGATTATTGAAAAATATCCCACGGCGGGAGACAGGGTTCTTTTCGAGATGGGTATTATTTATGCGTATCCTAGGAATGAGCAAAAAGATTATCAGAAATCTCTGGAATGTTTTCAGAAACTCATAAAGGATTACCCGGGGAGTGGGTACAGGAAGGACAGTGAGATGATGATATTTCATATCAATAATGTCACTATGAAGGATAAGACGATTGCTACGCAGCAAACACAGATTGAGACTCTCCGACAAACACAGATTGAGACTCTCCAACAAAAGGATAAGACGATTTCTGCGCAGCAAGCACAGATTGAGACTCTCCGACAAACACAGATTGAGACTCTCCAGCAAAAGGATAGGACGATTGCTGCGCAGCAAACACAGATTGAGACTCTCCAACAAGAGGTTAAAAGCAAAGGGGATGAGATTATTACACTGCAAAAAAAGATTGAAATGCTCGAACAAAAGGTTTTTGCAATCCAGAAGGGACCGGCAGATAAGATTCTGATAGAAAAGAAAGAACGACGATTGACGTTGATCTCAAGGGGCGAGGTGCTCAAGACCTACAAAATCGCCTTGGGGGGAAACCCGAATGGTCCAAAAGAAAGGCAAGGCGATAACAAAACCCCGGAGGGAACCTACGTTATCGATTCAAGAAACAAGGACAGCCGTTATCACCTATCTCTTCATATTTCCTATCCAAACGAGAAAGACAAAAAGCGAGCAAAAGAACTTGGTGTTTCTCCGGGCGGAGACATCATGATCCACGGCATTAAGAATGGTTTCTCGTGGGCTGGTGATTCCCACACAGAGGTTGACTGGACGAAAGGGTGTATTGCCGTTACAGACGAAGAAATAGAGGAAATTGAAAAGTTAGCGCCAAATGGTACGATTGTTGAGATAAGGCCATAGAAGGCCGCATAACTTATCGTTCCATCGAATCGCGTAACGCTCTTGGTCAATTTCTTTCTGCGGACGATCCGGTTGCTCTGGGAGAAGAAGGATCAATAAAAAGATGCAGCGGGCCTCCCCAACCCAGGCCGGCGGTTTTCATCCGGGCTGCTGTTCCCTCAGTTTTTTTTCGATCTCCCGTTTGATGGTGTTGATCGATTTGGTCACCGGGATCTCCTTGGGGCAGACGCGGGTGCATTCGAAATGGTTAACGCACCCCCAGGCCCCATCGGGGGTGTCGACCTGCCGGAGCCTTTCCAGGGTCTGACCATCCCGGGAATCGAAGATGTAGCGGTACGCCCAAACCAGGGCGGCCGGGCCGACGTACTTTGCGGATATCCAGTTCACGGGGCAGGAAGCCGTGCAGCAGGCACAGAGAATACAGCGGATCGCTTCATCCAGCTTCTTGTTTTCTTCCGGAGTTTGCCTCCTTTCCTGTTCAGGAGGCGGACCCCCGGACAGCAGGTAGGGCCGCAGATCTTTGATTCTCTCCAGGAAAGGATCGATGTCCACGACGAGGTCTTTTAAGACTTTGAAGACCGGCAGCGGCTCCACGACGACCTCAGGGCATTGATAATCCCTCGCCAGGGCCTGGCATGCCAGCCGGGCAGTCCCGTTAATCTTCATCCCGTCCGACCCGCAAACCCCGTGCCCGCAGGACATGCGGTAGCTCAAGGTCCCGTCCTGCTCCCATCGGATCCGGTTTAGGCAATCGAGAATGCGTTCTTCCGGCTCGGCCTTGACGGTATAGTGTTTGAAGTAAGGGCCTTTATCGGCCTGGGGGTCGTACCTAAATATCTTAAAATGTAGTTCCATGGGCAAATTCTCGCGTGCGGGCACCGCGCCCCTACACACAATCGGGCAATTTAGCAATTTGGCAGTTTAGCAATTTCGGAGCAGGAGAACAGCAATTTAGCAGTGTGGCAGTTTGGCATTTGAAAAGGACAGGAGAATAAGCGGGCACTACAAAAACGTTTTTCCTAAACTGCCAAATTGCCAAATTGCTAAATTGCCGTACTTAGTACGCCCTCGCCTTCGGCTGGAAACGGGTGATCGTCACCGGTTTGAAGAGGGTTTTCGGGCCCTCGTCCGTTCTCCGGACCAGGATGTGCTTCAGCCAGTTCCGATCGTCCCGCTCCGGGTAATCCTCCCTCGAGTGGGCCCCGCGGCTCTCCTGCCTGCCCAATGCCGAAACGACGATCGCTTCGGCGAGACCCAGCAGGGACTCCAGCTCCATTGCCTCCATCAGGTCCGAGTTGTACCGGGTCCCGGGGTCTCGGACCATGACCGTCCGGTACTTTTCTTCCAGGGCGCGGACGTCCGCCAGGGCCTGGGATAGCCCTGCTTCGGTCCGGAAGACCGAGCAGTGGTCCATCATCGTCTTTTGCAGGGCGCTGCGAATAGCGTGGACCTTCTCGCCCTTCTTCCTGCTTTTCAGCTCCTTTATCCTTGCCAGGGTTCTCTCCTCCGGGCGGGCGGGTTGCTCGTTCCAGGAGAGCTGTTTCAGGTCTTCGAGGATGCGCTGCCCGCAGCGGCGGCCGAAAACGACCAGGTCCAGGAGGGAATTGCACCCGAGCCGGTTCGCACCGTGAAGGGAAAGGCAGGAGCATTCCCCGACGGCATAGAGGCCGGGCACCGTCTTCTGATCGGCATCCAGAACGTGTCCATCCAGGTTGGCGGGAATCCCCCCCATCATGTAGTGGCAGGTGGGAACGACGGGAATCGGGTCGCGGGCGGCATCCAGCCCCAGGTAGATTTCCACGAACGAGCTGATGTCCGAGAGCTTCTCATCGATCTTTTCTTTCCCCAGGTGAGTTAGATCCAGATGGACGAAATCCCGCCCGTTGATCCCCCGCCCCTCGCGCAGCTCCCGGTAGATGGCCCGGCTCACCATGTCGCGGGGGGCCAGGTCCTTGATGACCGGGGCGTATCTCTCCATGAAACGCTCGCCTTTGCCGTTGCGCAGGATCCCCCCTTCGCCCCTGGCTGCCTCGGTGATAAGGATGCCCAGTCCGTACACCCCGGTCGGGTGGAACTGGACGAACTCCATGTCCTCCAGGGGGATTCCCGCTATGTAGGGGAGGTAGACGCCTTCTCCCGTGTTGGCGAAACAGTTGGAGGTCGTCTGGTAAACTTTTCCAAACCCCCCCGTGGCCAAAACAACGGCCTTGCTATGAAAGACGTGGACCTCGCCGGTTGCCAGTTCATAGGCCACGAGCCCCACTGCTTCCCCATCTTTCAGGATGAGGTCCACCAGATGGAACTCGTTGTAGACCTTGATGCCGCGGCGGACATTTTCCCAATACAAGTTGTCCAGGATGACCCTGCCGGTCCGGTCGGCGGCATGGCACGCGCGCTTGATCGCAGCCTCGCCGAAATTCCTGGTGTGGCCGCCGAAGGCGCGCTGGGCGATCCTTCCGTCGCTGGTGCGGTTGAAGGGGACGCCCATGTGCTCCAGCTCGTAAACGGCCCGGGGTGCGTCCCGGGCCAGGATTTCAGCCGCGTCCTGGTCGGTGAGGTAGTCGCCTCCCTTGACCGTGTCGTACATGTGCCATTCCCAGGAGTCCGGCTCTTCATTGGCAAGGGCCGCGGCGATGCCTCCCTGGGCCGCGCCGGAATGGGAACGGGTGGGATATACCTTGCTGATCAAAGCCACATCCGCAGAACCTGCCGTCTCCATCGCCGCTCGCAAACCGGCCAGCCCGGAACCCACAATCACAACATCGTGTTTAAACACCATTGTCGTTTTCCCCGCCGAATGGCCGTTCTCCAGGCCCCTGCTTGCGGCAGCACTCCCGCGGGACTCAATGTCCGGCAGGAATTCCCAACTCCAAACGTTATAAGAAAAGCCCCCCGGCTCCAATGGGAAGAAATGCTTATTTTGAGAGCGACCGCGCTGTATTTCCGCAAATCGGCCGGCCAGAGCGCCCTTCGAGGTGATAATTTTTTTCCGCCGGGTGACAGACGGAGGGAGTGAGCCGGTCGGATCGAACTTCCTCAGACCGGGCTCTCGGGAAGAAATTCATTTTATTTCAGTATCTTATCCAATGTAATCCAGAGAGGGTTCAGCGGCAAAGGAATTGCATCCATTGAGATTCCGGGGTCGAAAAAAAAGTTGCATTTCGGGTCCCCGTCACTCTATAATCTCCCAAATTCGGGAAAATCGCAACGCGCCACCTCTCAAAGGAGAAGAATTGGATCTGCCCGGGTTTCTCATCCCGCGATTTTCTTTCGTATGTTTTCTTCTCTCCTGCCTTCTTGCCCCAGCGGCGTGGGGGGAATTCACCCACGTCGTCAAAAACGGGGAATCGTTAACCGTCATCGCCCGGAAATATCATCTGCCCGTTTCCAGGATTCAGGAAGCGAATCACCTGGAAGAAGATAAAATTGTGACCGGCAGCCGCCTGGTGATCCCCAAGAAACCTCCGGGCAAGAACAGCCGGCCCCAAATCCACAATACCGGTTCCCCCGTCGCCTCGATCACTTCGGCGCCGGAAACTCACGCGGTGAAAAAAGGGGATACGCTGGTCAAGGTCGCCCGCCGGTACCACCTCCGGGTGAAAGATCTCGCGGAGCTGAATGAACTGCACGGCGGGAAATTAAAAACCGGCCAGGTGTTGCGGCTCAGGCGGGAGCCGGACAGGCGGCAGGAGCTGGAAACGGATCAACCCGAGTTGAAAGGCGATGGGGTTCAGGCCGCCAATGAAGATCCGGACCTGCCCCGTCTGGAAAAAGATCAGCCCGGGAAAGAAGCGGAGAGCAACAAACTGCTCCAGGTCGCCCGGAAATTTTTGGGCGTGAAATACCGGCGTGGGGGCACAAGCCCGGTTCATGGCCTCGACTGTTCGGGATACGTGCAGAAAGTGTTTCAAACGGTCGGGTTCGATCTCCCGCGGACCGCGCGAGAGCAATTCGGGGTGGGCCTGGATGTCGCCCGGGACGCGCTCCGCCTGGGGGATCTCGTCTTTTTCAAGCGTCAGAAGGATTCCCAACCAAGCCACGTGGGGATCTATCTCGGGAATCAGAAGTTTATCCACGCGTCCGTCGGGAAACGCAAGGTGAACATCGACAGTCTGGAGACCCGTTATTATTCGGCCCGGTTCATCGGGGGGAAGCGAATCAGGGAAATGGAACCGAGCCCCGGGGCGAAGGACCCCGATTCCGAGCGCGTCTTTGTTTGGGAAAACCGTTCTGAACCGCCCTTGTTTCCTCCGGATCTCCCGCCCTCGAAACAGGATTGAAGAACCTTCCCCTTTTTTCTTGCTGCCCTTTTTTATCCTGAATACATCCTTGATTCCCATTTTTACGGGAATGACGGATGAAATTACAACAGCAGAGAATTGATACCTTCTTTTGTTTCAGGGAAGAACACCAAAACTATTTCCCGGAAAGTTGAATTTCGGGGGGTTCCTTGCTATAGTGGGGCAGTTTTTCTCAGCTTGGGTTGAGACGGAGATCTTTCGGTGCAAACAAAAGTGATCCATGGAAACGAGGCTTGCGTGCTTGCCGCTATCGCCGCGGGTTGCCGGTTTTTCGCCGGGTATCCCATCACTCCCGCTTCCGAGATCACCGAACTCATGTCCCGGCTGCTCCCGCTCCACCGGGGGGTGTTTTTGCAGATGGAGGATGAAATCGCGTCGATTTGCACGGCTCTCGGGGCCGCGTGGGGAGGGGCGAAATCCTGCACCGCAACCTCCGGCCCGGGTTTTACGCTGATGCAGGAAGGGATCGGCTGGGCGGCCGAGACCGAAACCCCGATTGTCATCATTGACGTGATGAGAGGGGGACCGGCGACCGGGCAGCCGACTTCCTCCTCGCAACAGGACGTCATGCAGGCAAAATACGGGTCCCACGGCGATTATGAAGTGATTGCCCTCACCCCGTCCAGCGTGCAGGAGGCCTTTGAGCTTACGGTTAAGGCGTTCAATCTGGCTGAAGTCTACCGGAATCCGGTCATTCTCCTCACCGATGAAATCGTCGGCCACACCCGGGAAAAGATCCGCATTCCGGAAGAAGTGGAGATCGCAGCGCGGCTGAAGCCTCAAAGCTCCCCGGAAAATTACGTTCCCTTCCGTCCCGTGCGGGAAGGACTCCTGGACGGTATGCCCGCTTTCAATCAGGGATACGGCGTCCTCGTGGACGGACAGCTTCACGACGAGTTCGGGATTCGGGCGGGGCATAAAGCGGATGTGTCCGCCGCCCTGGTGGAGCGGATTTGCCGGAAGATCACGGACCATGCGGAGGAGTTGGTGGACGTCGAGGAGTGGGGCCTGGAGGATGCCGAGGTGGTTTTATTAGCTTATGGGAGCCCGGCCCGACCGGCACTCCGCGCAGCGAAAGAGGCCCGCTCCCGTGGAATCCGAGCCGGCTTGCTGAAGGTCCGCATACTGTGGCCTTTTCCGGAAAAGGCGGTGGATCGAATAGCCGCCAAGGCCCGGCGGGTGATTGTCCCGGAGATGAACATCGGGAAGATCTGCCGCGAGGTGGAGCGGGTCGTCGCGGGGAGGGCCGAGGTCGTTTCCCTCCCGAAGCTGGGCGGCGAAGTCCACACGCCGGCGGAGATTTTGAAAGCGATTTTTTAACCACAGAGGGCACAGAGATCACCGAGAAATAAATAGGGAAGCGTAGCTCGCCCCTGGCCCGTTCAAATTTTCGTTATGAACGTTTCCATTTACCTGGTGAAAAGGAAATCCATTAACCTGCTAAATAGGTTTGATGGAACAAGAGAGTTCTGCAAGAACTCCGGGATGATGTTTAATATATTTTATAGGGTCTCCGTGGGTAAAGGTCCTTTATGCATCCGTTAGCAGATAAATACCTCCGCAAAGCGGGGCTCCCTTTTATCTTCTGCCCGGGCTGCGGCGATGGGACCGTCCTGAATGTCTTCCTCCGGGCGGTCGATGAGATGGGGATCTTCGGCGACCTGGCGCTGGTGGGGGGGATCGGGTGTTCGGGCTGGCTGCCGACGTACCTGAAATCCGACGTCCTCCACGTCCTCCACGGGCGGGCCATCCCCTTCGCCAGCGGGCTCAAGCTCACCGACCCGCATAGGAAAGTCGTGGTCTTCACGGGGGACGGGGATTGCGCGGGGATCGGGGGCAACCATTTCATCCATGGCGCCCGCAGGAACATCGACCTCACGGTCATCATGATCAACAACGGGATCTACGGCATGACCGGCGGCCAGGCCGCTCCCACGACCCCGCTCCGAAGCCGGACCCAGACCTCGCCCTACGGGAGCCTGGAGTTCCCCTTCGACGTTTGCGAGCTGGCCCGCTCCGCGGGAGCGACGTACGTCGCCCGATGGACCGCCGCCCACCCCGTCCAGCTCCTGAAAGCCATCCGGGAGGGCATCGAGCACCCGGGATTCTCTTTCATTGAAGTCATGGCCCAGTGCCCGACCCAGGCGGGAAGATACATGGAGGGCACTTCCGACCCCGGCGAACTCCTGAACCTCCTGAAGCAAAGGGCCGTTTCCCTGGAAAAGGCCCGGGGCGCGACTCCCGGGGAGATGAACGGGAAATTCATCGTCGGAAAGCTGCACCACTTTACCGGAAAAAAAGAATTCAGCCAGGCCATTTATGAAAGCTTCGACGAAGAGAAAGACCGCCGGGGAAATCCGGATCGATGATCAATTCTGCAAAGGCTGCGGCCTCTGCGTGCGGGTCTGTCCCCGGAAAGTATTTGGCAAGGGAGAAAGGCGAAGCCGGGCGGGATACGCCATGCCTCAGGTCCTCTCCATGGAGAACTGCGCGGTGTGCCTCCTGTGCGAGATGACCTGCCCGGACCTGGCCCTCACCGTGGTCGAGGAGACGAAGTGAGAAGAGAGGTTCGAATCGCCGGATTCGGGGGGCAGGGCGTCGTGACCCTGGGCACCATCCTCGCAGTGGCTGCCGGGATCCACGAGGACCTGGAAGTGGCCCAGACGCAAAGTTACGGCCCGGAGGCCAGGGGCGGGGCCTGCCGCTCCGACGTGGTCCTGAGTGACGAGCCCATTGATTACACGAAGCCCCTGGCCCTGGACCTTTTTATCGCCCTTTCCCCCGCCGCTTTGGAGCGGTACTGGGGCGAAGTTCAGGAGGGAAGGACGGTGGTCCTGGTGGACAAAACGCTCATCGCCAGCACCCCCGATCATGATCCGCCGGTCCTGGGCATCGAAGCGACTCGGATCGCGGAGGAAGAGTTCAAAGATCGTGTGGCGGCCAACATGATCCTCCTGGGAGTCATGGCGGCGCTTACCGGCTGGGTCCGCCGGAGGGGGCTCGAAGAAACGCTCCAGGGGCGTATTTCCGCGCGCGCACTGGAGGGAAGCCGGGCGGCCCTGCGGCGGGGTTACCAGCTGGGCATGGAGATGAAGGCACGATCAGGCTCGTTGTTTCCTGAGCGGCTGCAAAAAAAGAGTTGAGGGAAAGCAGGAATATGGATCGAAAAAAGAAAAAGGCGGTGGTTACCGCCGGCGCGTGGTACGGGAAAGAGATCACGGTGCTCGAAGAAAGCGGCCTGGAGGTGAAATTTCTCTCCGACCGGGCTGACGAGCCGTTTCTCGCGGAGATGAGGACGGCGCACGCCTTGATTCCCGGGCTCATGCGGGTCTCCCGGGAGGTGATGGAAAATTCGCCTCACCTCGTCATCGTGGCCGCCCATGGGGTAGGGTACAACAACGTGGACGTCGAGGCGGCGGATGATCTTGGGATCCTCGTGACCAATCTTCCAGGGGTCAATTCGGACGCGGTGGCAGAATTTACTTTCGGTTTGATGCTGAGCCTTACGCGGCACATCCCCAAAAGCCTGGAGGAGATGAGAAAGGGGGGCTGGCGCCGGCCTGAGTTGCTGGGAGCCGAACTTCGAGAGAAGACGCTCTCCATCATCGGCCTGGGGCGCATCGGGAGCAGGGTGAGCAAACTGGGAAATGCCTTCGGCATGAGGGTCCTCGCCTATGACCCGTATATCCCGGAGGAGGATTTTCGCAAAGCGGGAGCCCAGCCCGTCTCGAAGGGGGAGGCCATCTCCCGGGCGGACTTCCTGACCCTGCACGTCCCGCTTACGGAAGAGACCCGGAACTGGATGGGGCCCGCGGAATTCGCGGGGATGAAGAAGACCGCCCTCCTGATCAACACGGCGCGCGGAGGGGTGGTGAACGAGGCCGAACTGGTCCGGGCGCTGGACCGGGGACTCATCGCCGGGGCGGGCATCGATGTTTTTGAAGAGGAGCCTCCCCGCGATCGAACGCTGGCCGCCCATCCCGGGGTCATATGCACCCCCCACCTCGCGGGACTGAGCAACGAGGCGCGGTTTCGCATGTCCACCGGCTCGTCGGAACGGGTGGCCCGCGCGCTCAAAGGGGAGAAGCCGCCGGACGTCGTCAACAACCCCCGAAACCCGCGTTACCTGAAGATGGTCTAGAGCATTTTAATTGGACGCAGATGAACGCAGATTCTCAGGATAAAAAATTTCATAGAAAAAGGTTACGTAAGATATCTGTGTTCATCTGCGGAAATCTGCGTCCCGAATTTTAAGTTCGTTACATCCGTCACGCCTCCCGGACAAATCCGCAACTCTCAACTTCCGTTATAAGGAGGAACGTATGGCCCAGAGAACGATTCAAAACCTGGATGAACTGAGAAAAATGGTCGGGCAGGAAGTGGGCGTCAGCGAGTGGCACCCGGTTACCCAAGAGGCGATCAATATGTTCGCCGACGCCACGCTGGACCACCAGTGGATTCATGTGGACCCGGAACGGGCCAGGCGGGAATCCCCCTTCCGCGGGCCCGATCGCCCACGGGTACTACACCCTGAGCCTCGCGCCTTATTTGATGGCCAACATCATGGCAGTCAAAGAGACGAAAATGGGGGTGAATTACGGGCTGAACAAACTCCGGTTCACTTCCCCGGTTCCCATTCCTTCAAAGGTGAGGATGCGGGCCACGCTGGCCGGGATCGAAGAGATCAAGGGGGGAGTTCAGGCGACTTTCAACCTGCAGTTCGAGGTCGAAGGAAAAGAAAAACCTTCCTGCGTCGCGGAAGCGATTTACAGATACTACGCGTAAAACTGAGTCGCGAGGGCGCAAGTCGCGAGAGCGCTAGGCGTTAAAAGAAAATCAGGACCCCGTCTTCTTTTTAAGTAATCGCCCTCACGCCCTCGCGACTTGCGCCTTCCGACTGTCTTAAGATCGCTCTCGCGCGCTCGCGACTTACGCCTTGCGGTTTTTACAGCGGAATGGACCCGTGCTTCTTCTTGGGCCGGTCTTCCTGCTTGTTCCAGAGCATCTCGAAGGCCCGGCTGATCATGTCCCGGGTCTCATCGGGGCGGATGACGTAATCCACGTAACCCCGCCGGCCGGAGGCATAGGGGTTGGAGAACTGCTCCCGGTATTCCTGGATCTTCTCCTTGCGCTTCTTCTCCGGGTCGGGGTCTTTTTCAATTTCCCGCCGAAAAACGATGTTCGCCGCCCCCTCCGCTCCCATCATGGCGATTTCGGCCATGGGCCAGGCGAAGACCGCGTCCGCGCCCAACTCCCGGTGGCACATGGCCACGTATCCGCCTCCGTATCCCTTGCGCAGGATCAGGGTGACTTTGGGGACCGTGGCTTCGGAATAGGCGAAGAGGATCTTGGCCCCGTGGCGAATGATGCCCCCGAACTCCTGGGCCTTCCCCGGCAGGAAGGCGGGGGTGTCGACCAGGGTGAGAAGAGGGATGTTGAAGCAGTCGCAGAAGCGAATGAACCGGGCCGATTTGTCGGAGGCGTTGATGTCCAGGGTGCCGGCCAGAAACTTAGGCTGGTTGGCGATGATCCCGATCGGGTGGCCGTGCATGCTGGCGAATCCCACCACCATGTTCCGGGCCCAGTGCGCGTGGACCTCGAAGAAATCGTGGTCGTCGACGATCTCTTCGATCACTTTGACCACATTGTAAGGACGTCTTGCCGTTCGACGGAACGATCTCCAGAAGTTTAGGGTTCCTCCGGTTCAGAGGGTCTCCCGAATAATGGATGGGCGGGTTTTCCCGGTTGCTGCTCGGGCAGGAAGGTCAGAAGCCGGCGAATCTGCCCGAAACATTCCTCTTCGCTCTCGGAGTAAAAATGGGCGACTCCGCTGATCGAGTTGTGGACCCTCGCTCCCCCCAGTTCTTCGTCGGTGATCTCTTCTCCGGTTATTTCCTTGATGACGTTCGGCCCGGTCAGAAACATGCGGCTGATCCCCTCGGTCATGAAGATGAAATCGGTGATGGCCGGGGAATAGACCGCGCCCCCCGGCACAGGGTCCCAGGATGGCGGAAAATTGAGGGATGACGCCGGAATAGATTGAATTCCGGTAAAAAATCCGGCTGTATCCGTACTGGGCGTCGATGCCTTCCTGAATCCGTCCTCCGCCCGAGTCGTTGATCCCGATGAGGGGCGCGCCCACTTTCGCGGCAAGGTCCATGATCTTCACGATCTTGGTCGCGTGCGCTTCCCCCAGCGACCCGCCCAGGACGGTGAAGTCCTGGGAGAAGATGAAAACCTGCCGCCCGTCGATGGTCCCGTACCCGGTGACCACCCCGTCGTCCGGGGCCTCCACTTTATTCATCCCGAAATACTCGCAGCGGTGGTGGACGAACATGTCCGTTTCCACGAAGCTGTTGCGGTCCAGGAGTTTCAGGATCCGCTCCCTCGCGGACAGCTTTCCCGATCTGGTGCTGCTTTTCGATCTTATCGGCGCCGCCGGCGAGTTCGATTTTGGCCTTCCGCTCTTCCAGCTCCTTCAGCTTTCTCTCCCAAACTTCATCGATCGGCATAGAATGATTTCCTCCACTCCTTTATAATGCTTCGGAATGTAGCGATGAATACCAAAGATCCTTTGGTTTTGTCAAGAATTTCTTGTCTCCCGCAAAGAGGTTGTGATATAAAAATCTGTTCCCATTCTTCTTTCTCCAGGTCAGCATGGTCGGACGCTATAGGGAAACACTGGGCCAGTATCTCAGGCGGGAGCGGGAATCCCGCACGATGTCGCTGGAAGAGCTTTCCAAGGCGACCCGCATCGGCCTTCCTTACCTGGAAGCGCTGGAAAGAGACGACTTTAATTTTTTCCCCCAGCGGGAATTCATCCGCGGTTTCCTGAAAGGATACGCGCGCCAGCTGGGCCTGAACTTGGAAGAGGTCCTGGGGCGCTACCGGGTCCAATCCGAGCTGATGAGCCGGAAGGAAACCTTCCAGCAGATGCCGCTCTTCCCGGGGACGGTGGAGCCGGAAGCGGAGCCGCCGGAGGCCAGGCCGGAAATCCCGCGGAGATCCCCCAGCCCGGAAGATCGAAAAGCCGATACTGGAGAATTTCTGCCCAGATCATCATCGTGTCCGTGGCCCTGGCGCTTTCCTGGTACATCCATCGGCTTCTGAAGGATTCTACAAACGGGGAAAAGAACCCGCCCGCCCAGGTGACTTCGAGCGCTGAAAAGAAAGGATACGGAGTCGGTCGGGACGAGTGCGGTGGGCGACGGGGAATCGGCGCGCTCCCGTTAAGGAGAAGGCCAGGATTACGGGCGACCGAACGAAAAAGATCTATTACCTTCCGGGCATGAAAGGCGCCGAGAAGGTGAGCCCCGTGCACCGGGTGGAGTTTGACTCCGAGGGAGAAGCTTCCAAGGCTGGGTATCGCAGGGCGCCTCCGTAAGGCCGCGGCCAACGCCGGCCCAAAACGTTCGCGGGATCCTCTTCAGGCTGGGTGCGCGGGCTGGGCGATACCCGAAAGAAATGAAAGACGGGGAATCTCAAATATTTCGCAAGGAAGTTGCAAAAAAACAATACCTCAGGGTGAAATGTGGTAGCTTTGCCACAATTTCTCTTTTGAGCAAAACGACAACCGCGAGACCCGCCGACAGCAACGGATGATAGCTCGGGAAAAATCCTCATCATTCGTGCGTGTTAGCACTCCCGCCGGATTACCGAAAAAAAGCTTGCTTTTTCAATTCTATGGCACTAGAATTGCTCTTGGAAGATAAACTTTAATCTTTCGAGGAGTCTCCTGAATGTTATTACAGACCACTCTCTTGCGATCAGTCAGCTGTTCGGGCATCGGCTTGCACACGGGCCTGACCTGCAATCTCCAGGTACGCCCGGCGGCTCCTGATACGGGGATCGTCTTTATTCGCCGGGAAGGGGAAAAAACCGTTCGGATTCGCGCCCACATCGATAATGTCGTCGACGCGAATCTGGCCACCACCATCGGCCTTGACGGGGTAAGAATTTCGACGGTGGAGCACCTCATGGCCGCTTTTGCCGGGCTGGGAATCGACAACGCCGAGGTGGAACTCGACGCGGCGGAAGTCCCCATCATGGACGGGAGCTCCGAACCGTTCAACGCTCTCCTGAAGAAAGCCGGCGTCAGGGCGCAGGAGAGAGCAAGAAAATTCGTCATCATCCGCCACCCGGTCACCGTTACCGAAGGAGACCGTCAGGCGACTCTTTTGCCCAGCAACGATTTTAAGCTGTCGTACACCATCGATTTCCGGCATCCCCTCATTTCCAATCAGTTCTACCTCATCCAGATTTCCAACGGGAACTTCGAGCGGGAGATCTGCCGGGCTCGCACCTTCGGCTTTCTCAAGGAGTACGAAATGCTGAAGGCCCAAGGCCTGGCCCGGGGGGGTTCCCTGGACAACGCGGTGGTGGTGGACAGCGACCGGGTGATCAACCAGGAAGGCCTTCGTTTCTCCGATGAATTCGTCCGGCATAAGATCCTGGATTCCATCGGCGACCTCTGGCTCCTGGGGGCCCAGGTCATCGGCCATTTCATCGGCTACAAATCCGGCCACACCCTGAACCACAAGCTCATTCACAAGCTCCTCGACCACAAAGAATGGTGGGATCTCAAGGAGTTTTCGAGCGAAGAAGAGGTTCGAAAACTGCAGATCACCCCGCCCGCCCACAATATCTAATCTAAGGTTCGAAGCTCCAGAGCGCTGGATTCGGTAAGAAGGGGATCTTTGGCGAAAGAGCGCCCCGGAAAACGAGGCTTGCCCCGGACTTTCTGCCTCGCGCCCGGTCTGGGACCTTGCTTTTTTCGGTAAATTTCAGTAGGATATCGAAACTCTTCGAAGAAATCGACGGAAAAAGCGATCGGGAGGGAAGAGGTTCAGGGTGAATTCGAACCCGAAACCGGCGGAAAAAAGCGATGCGAGCAAGAAGACCAGGAGGTGGAAGCGGGAGCTTCTCATCATTCTCGGCCTGGTTCCCCTCATCTGGGCTTTCTTCTTCTTGCAGACCCATATCTCCACTTGGAAGGTCCAGGCCCCTTTCCCCAACAACCTTCTGGTCGTCTCCCTGATCGGCCTCAACATCCTTCTTCTCCTCCTCCTGGTATTCCTGATCCTCCGGAACGTCGTCAAGCTCATCTTCGAACGGAAGAGGAAGGTCCTCGGCGCGAAGCTCAGGACCAAGCTGGTGGTCGCCTTTATCACCCTCTCCCTCGTCCCCACGATCCTGCTCTTTTTCATCGCCACCCACTTCATCACCAGCAGCATCGAGAGCTGGTTCAGCGTCCAGGTGGAAAGCTCTCTCCAGGAGTCCCTGGTCGTCGCCCAGGTGTATTACCAGGAGCAGGCCGGGAACGCTCTCGCCCATGCCCGCCATATCAGCAAGGCCGTGACCGAGCAGCAGCTTCTGGAGAAGGGGAACCAGGAGCTTCTCGCTGAGCTCCTGAAATCCAAGAGGGTGGAATATAACCTCGGAGCTGTGGAGCTCATCACTTCCCAACGGATTCCCCAGCTCCTCTTTCGCGGGCCGGCCCTGTCTTCCGTTGCTCTCCCCGCCCTCGAGTCCAAAGTCCTCCAGGAGGCCTTGCGGGGGAAAGAGGTCACCAAAATTCAATCGATCGGGCAGGGGGACCTGGTCCGGGCTTTGGTCCCGATCTTTTCCCCCCAGAACCCTCGCGAGGTGGCGGCCGTGGTGGGGACGACCTATTTCGTCCCCCAGAGCCTCGTCTCCCGGGTGAACCAGATCTCCACGGCCTTTGAGGACTACAAACAACTCCGGATGGTCAAACACCCCATCCGTTCCAGCTACCTGGCCACGCTCTCCCTGGTCACCCTCCTCATCATTTTCGCGGCGACCTGGTTCGGGCTCTTTCTGGCAAAGGGGATTACCGACCCGATCCAAAGGCTTGTCGAAGGGACCCAGCGGATCATCAAAGGCAACCTGGATTTCCAGATCGGGAAAACTTCGGAGGACGAGTTCGGCATGCTGGTCGACTCCTTCAACCGGATGACCCACGACCTCAAGAGCAGCAAGAACCAGGTGGAAAAGGCCCACGCCGAGCTCAGCCGGACCAACATCGCCCTCGAGCAGAGGCGGCGGTACATGGAGGTGGTCCTGCGGGACGTGGGGACGGGAGTGATCGCCCTCGACGCCACGGGGCGAATCCGGACTATCAATCGGTCGGCCGAAGAAATCCTGGGGATCGAGACCGCAAAGATACTGGGAAAAGCCTACACCGAGGCGCTCCAGGGGGAGTACCTCCAACTCGCGGAGGAGCTGGTCCGGGCGGTCAACCGGGCGGAGAACCATTCCATCACCCGCCAGATCAAGCTGAAAGTCCGGAGCAACGTCCTCACCCTGCTCGTGAAAGTGGCCATGCTGCGGGACGAGGAAGACCGGTACCTGGGAATGGTGGTCGTGGTGGACGATCTGACCCAGCTGCAGAAAGCGCAGCGCGCCGAAGCCTGGCGGGAGGTCGCCCGGCGCATCGCCCACGAGATCAAGAACCCCCTCACCCCGATCCAGCTTTCGGCCCAGCGGCTGCGCAAGCGGTACCTGAGCCAGTTTGCCCAGGACGGCGCCATCTTCGACGAGTGCACCCGGACGATCATCACCCAGGTGGAAGAGCTGAAAAACCTGGTCAATGAATTTTCCAGCTTCGCCCGGATGCCCGCGGCCATTCCCACTCCCAACAACTTGAACGAGATCATCCGGGAGGCGATGGTCCTGTACGAGGAGGGGCACAAGCAGATCCAGTTCGCCTTCGAGCCGGACGAAAAAATCCCCGTGCTGAGCCTGGACAAGGAACAGATCAAGCGGGTGATGGTGAACTTGCTGGACAACGCCGTCGCGGCCGTGGACTGCGGTGTGCGCGGGGAACCGGGACGGGCGCGTCACGGTGGAGACTCGCCTCGATCCCCTGATGAACCTGGCCCGGGTGGAGGTGGCCGACAACGGCTGCGGAGTCGCGCCGGAGGACAAGCCCCTGCTCTTCGAGCCGTATTTCTCCACCAAGCCGTCGGGAACCGGCCTGGGCCTCGCGATCGTCAACACCATCATCTCGGACCACCACGGCTACATCCGGGTGAAGGACAATGCCCCCCGGGGCACCCGGTTTATCATTGAGATCCCGATGAGGCAGTGAAGGGGAGCCCCGGAGAAGGAAAGAAGCGGGACCTCGCGCCCATTTTCGAAAATTTTTTGATCCCGGCCTTGACAGGAAGATCAGAAGGAACGTTGCTTTTCGGCGGCGGAATTTTGGCGCTACAAAGTGAGCCCTATGCCCAAGCAAATCCTGGTTGTCGATGACGAAGACCGAATCCGCCAGTCCCTGAACGGCATCCTCAAAGACGAAGGATACGAGGTCCTGGAAGCCAAGGAGGGAACCCAGGCCTTAAGACAGGTGGAAACAGACCCGCCCGACCTGGTGCTCCTGGATATCTGGATGCCCGTCATGGACGGCATGGAGATCCTGGAAAGGATAAAGGCCCAGGTCCCAAACCTGCCGGTCATCATGATCTCCGGCCACGGAAACATCGAGCTGGCGGTCAAGGCCGTGAAGCTGGGCGCCTATGACTTCATCGAAAAACCCCTCTCGCTCGATAAGGTGCTCCTTGCCGTGAACAACGCCCTCCTGGTGTCCAGGCTGGAGCAGGAGAACCGGGCCCTGCGCCAGGAGATCCAGCGCAAGTATGAAATCGTGGGCAGGTCCCCGGAAATCCAGCAGCTGAAAGAGCAGATCAAGATCGTGGCCCCCACCAACGGGTGGGTCCTGATCAGCGGGGAAAACGGGACGGGCAAAGAGCTGGTGGCCCGGGGGGTCCATTCCCAGAGCCTCAGGGCGGAGAAGCCTTTCGTGGAGGTGAACTGCGCCGCGATCCCCGAGGAGCTGATCGAGAGCGAACTATTCGGCCATGAGAAGGGGTCTTTCACCGGGGCCCTGACGAAAAAACGGGGCAAGTTCGACTTGGCCAACGAGGGGACGATCTTTCTCGACGAAATCGCCGACATGAGCCTCAAGACTCAGGCCAAGATCCTGCGAATTCTCCAGGAGCAGAAATTCGAACGGGTCGGAGGGACCGAGATGATCTACGTGGACGTGCGGGTGATCGCCGCCACCAACCGGGACCTCAAAGAAGAGATCCAGAAGGGGAAATTCCGGGAAGATCTCTACTACCGTCTGAACGTCATTCCCATCGGGGTCCCGCCGCTCCGGGAGCGCAGGGCGGACATTCCCCTCCTCGTGGAGCACTTCATCGCCGAATTCTGCCTGGAAAACAACAAGGAGATGAAGAAGATCTCCCCCGAGGCCATGGACCTGCTCGTCCGCCTACTCCTGGGCGGGAAACGTGCGGGAACTCAAGAACATCGTGGAACGCATGGTCATCATGACCCGGGGGCCGGTCATCGAGGCCAAAGACGTTCCCGACCCCGTCCGGCAGGAGCCCAGGGCCGCGGGCGAATTCTCATTCTTCGAATACAGCCTGCTCCGGGACGCCCGCCGGGAGTTCGAAAGACGGTTCATCCTGAAGAAGCTCACGGAGAACGACGAGAACATCTCCAAGACCGCCGAAGTCATCGGCATCGAACGGAGCAACCTGCATCGCAAGATCAAGAGCTACGGGATCGAGACGAAGAAAGAGCTTTCCTGAAGGAAGGAGGGCGCGGGATGGGAACACGTTCCGGAAGAAAGGAAGATATGAAACCGCACGTTTTGGTGACGAGAGAGATCTATGAAAGGCCCCTGCAGCTTCTTCGCGGAGAAGCGGAGGTCACCCTCAATCGGGAAAGCCGGGTAATGACCGCCGAGGAGATCGTGGCGGCGCTGCCCGGCAAAGTGGGCCTGCTGAGCATGGGGAACGACCCCATTTCAGCCCAGGTCCTGTCATCGGGGAAGGACCTGAAGATCGTGGCGAACGACGCGGTGGGGTATAACAACATTGATATCCCGGCAGCCACGCGGCTCAAGATCGCCGTGACCAACACTCCCGACGTGCTCACCGACACGACCGCCGACCTGACCTTTGCCCTGATCCTCGGGGTCTCCCGCCGGATCGCCGAGGCCGACGGCTATGTCCGTGCCGGGAAATGGGTCGGCTGGAGCCCGGGCCTGATGATCGGGAGCGACGTGCACGGGAAGACCCTGGGGGTCGTCGGCCTGGGAAGGATCGGGTCGGCCGTGGCCAGGCGCGGCCAGGGGTTCAACATGCGGGTTCTTTACCATGACATCCGGCGCCTGGACCCGGCCATAGAACAGCAGCACCAGCTTCAGTTCGTGACCCTTCGCGACCTGCTCGCCCACTCGGACTTCGTGACCCTCCATGTTCCTCTCGCCCCGGACACCCGGCATCTGATCGGCCGGAGAGAATTGGAGCTGATGAAGAAGACCGCTTTCCTGATCAACGCTTCCCGGGGCCCGGTGGTGGATGAAATGGCGCTGGTGGACGCGCTCCGCTCCGGGGTGATCGCCGGGGCCGGCCTCGATGTCTTCGAGGCCGAGCCGAAAGTGACCCCGGAACTCTTCAAGATGAACAACACCGTCCTTCTGCCCCATATCGGGAGCGCGACCGATGAAACCCGGGAAAAGATGGTAAGCGTCGCGGTGAGCAACATCCTTGCCGTGCTCAGGGGGGAAGTGCCGCCCAACATCCTCAACCCGGAGATATTCGGGAAAAAATAATCGCGGGAATAGAGCACCGAGAGAACGAAGAAATGGAAGTTTACCCTTTTCACCACAAAAACCTCTTCTTCAACATCATCACCGACTACGACCTGACCTTTGCGGAAATTCGCGAGGTCTTGGATTACCTTTTGAAAGCGGACGCCTTTTCCGAGGAGAGCGAGGCGTTCGAGAGCGGGAAATTTTACGACGTTCAGCTGGGAGACTTTCTGTACGAAGTGGACGTGCATCGGTTCGAAGTGGTCGTCTACCGGAGAACGGAATTAAAACGGTGACCCCCGGCCCCAAGAGCGATGCCGCCCCCCGCCTCGGAAAGCGATCTTTCCATCAACACATTCGAACCCGCCTGAGCGGGGGAGCCAGCCTGACATCGCTTCCTTCCTGAGGGGCAGTCCCATGGAAGAATTCATCCATCCGGCGATAAAGGAGAGAGTCGAATTTTTCGGCGGAGGGTACTTCTTTGTCGAGGAGAGCACGCTGAGCTATCGCGGGGAGGAGGTCCTTTACCTGAAAGGGGTCGCCGCAGTCGAATCCTCCTGTTGCGGTCCGGGGGGCTGCGGGTTCATAAAGGTGCCGGGGTATGTCCGGTCCTGGAAGAAGGACCGCAACGAAACGGGTCAGGCGATTTCCTGGGTCGACAGGATCGAAAGCCCCGACCAGCAGGGGGAAATTCGGCGGATTTTGAGGGAAAGCCATCCCGGTTTCACTCAGGTGGAGTTCCTGTAACTCAATCCAATTTTTTACAAGGGAGGTGATTATGGTTGGAATTGTTTCCTTTGGAGCTTATGTCCCCCGGTATCGCCTGAAGAGGATGACCATCTTCGGCGCCATGGGCTGGATCAACCCCGCGAACATCCTCCTCGCGCAGGGGGAGAAAGCGGTGGCCAACCAGGACGAGGACAGCCTCACCCTCGCGGCGGGGGCGGGCATCGACTGCTTGAAAGGTTTCGACCGCGGCAGGATCGACGGCCTCTATTTCGCTTCCACGACCCCTCCCTACCAGGAGAGGCAGAATTCCGGCATCCTGGCCGGCGCCCTGAATCTGCGGGAAGATGTGCGTTCTTCCGATTTTTCCGGGGCCCTGAAATGCGGGACCTCGGCGCTCCTTTCCGCCCTGGAGGGGGTGGGATCGGGCAGCCTGCGGCAGGTCCTGGTCTGCGGCGCCGATTGCCGCCTGGGGAAGATGGGAAGCCCCCAGGAGATGATCTTCGGCGACGGGGCCGCATCCTTCCTCGTTGGGAGAGAAGGGGTCGTGGCGGAGTTCAAGGGCTCCTACTCCCTGACCTGCGATTTTGTCGATCACCACCGCGGCTCCAGATCCCCCTTTGACCGCCAGTGGGAAGACCGCTGGATCCGGGACCTCGGGTTTGAGCAGTTCATCCCCCGGGCGGTGAACGGCCTCCTTCAGAAATGCGGGGTCAAGCTCGCGGACTTTTCCAAGGTGATTTTCCAGTGTCATTACGATTCCGAGCGGAGAAACCTCGCCAAATTTCTCAAGCTGGACCCGGCCAGGGTGCAGGACCCGCAGCACAACACCATTGGGGAAGCCGGCACGGCCCAGTCCCTGATCATGTTGGCTGCTGCCCTCGAGGAGGCCAAGCCGGGGGACAAACTTTTAGTGGTCAGCTTCGGCAGCGGCTGCGACGCCCTCTTCTTCGAGGTCACCGGCCGGGTGTCCGGCGGAAACGGAAGGAAGGGAGTGAAGGGACATCTGGCCAACCGGGCGGACCTTGCGAGCTACCAGAAATACTCCGTCTTCCGGGGCATGATCCCGGTGGACATCGGGCTTCGGGGGGAAGCCGATTTAGTCACCCGGTGGAGCTTCCTCTGGAGGAACCGGAAGGCGGTTCTCGGGCTCATCGGGACGCGCTGCACGAAGTGCGGGACTCCCCAGTACCCTCCGCAGCGAATCTGCGCGAACCCCGAATGCGGGGCCCTGGACCAGATGGAAGATTATCCCTTCGCCGATAAAAAGGGGAAAATCCTGAGCTATACGGGGGACATGCTGGCCGCTTCCTACGACCCGCCGGAGCTGTACGGGTACGTGGAGTTTGAGGGGGGAGGGCGGTTCATGTGCAATTTCACCGATTGCACGCTGGAAGACCTCAAGGTGGGGATGCCGGTCGCGTTCAGCTTCCGCAAAAAATACTACGACGACAGGAGGGACATTCACGGGTACTTCTGGAAGGCTGTCCCTCAGAAGGAGGTGGCATGATGGCAGCCGGGATCCGAGACAAAGTCGCCATTCTGGGGATGGGGTGTTCCCGCTTTGGAGAGCGCTGGGAGTCCTCGGGGGAAGATTTGATCATCGAGGCTTTCCAGGAAGCCCTGAAGGACGCCGGAATTGAAAAGAAGGACATTCAGGCCGCCTGGCTCGGGACGCATATCGATGAAGTAAACGTGGGCAAAAGCGGGGTCCCCCTTGCCACGACCCTGAAGCTTCCGTTCATCCCGGTCACCCGGACCGAAAACTACTGCGCCACGGGGACGGAGGCGTTCCGGGGAGCGTGTTACGCCGTGGCCGCGGGGGTCTACGACTTCTGCCTGGCCGTGGGGGTGGAGAAGCTGAAGGACACCGGGTACGGGGGGCTGCCGGCCACCACCGCCTTCGGTCAGATGCAGGCGGTGATCGGACCCAACGCCACGGCCCCGGGGCTCTTCGCCCAGCTGGCCACCAGCTATTTTGCCAAGTACAAAGTCGACGCCAAGCTCGGGAAGAAAGCCCTCGCTCACATCTCCGCCAAGAGCCACGCCAACGGCGCGCTGAACCCCAAGGCTCACCTGCGGCGGGCGGTCGCGGAAGAGCAGATCATGAACGCGCCCATGATCGCCTATCCTCTCGGGCTTTTCGACTGCTGCGGGGTGAGCGACGGGGCGGCCGCCGCGATCGTCACCACCCCGGAGATCGCCCGGTCCCTCCAGAAGAGAGACCCGGTGCTGGTCAAGGCCCTGGCCATCTCCGTTTCGTCGGGTGAGGAGTCGATGTTCAACAGCTGGGACGGGGCCCACGTGGAAACGACCTACCGGGCCGGCCAGATGGCTTTCCAGGAGGCGGGGATCAAGAATCCCCGGGAAGAGATCAGCATGATGGAAGTCCACGACTGTTTCTCCATCACCGAGCTCACGGTGTACGAGGACCTGCAGATCTCTCCCCGCGGGAAAGCGATCGAAGATATCCAGGAGCGGGTTTTTCGATCTAAGAGGGAAAATTCCCTGCCAGCCCGACGGGGGGCTCAAGTGCTTCGGCCACCCCATCGGCGCCTCAGGGCTTCGGATGCTCTATGAGATGTACAGTCAGCTGCTCGAAAGGTGGCCGGAGGAGAGAAGAGTGAAAAACGCCCGCCTGGGGCTGACTCACAACCTGGGCGGGATCCCTTCCACGAACGTGTGCAGCGTGTCCATCATCGGCCGGTAACGACATTCTTTAACCACAGAGCACACAGAGGGCATAGAGGAGTAAGAACAAACATATTTCGAACCCTTTTCAAAGAGGAAACTCAATTCCTCATTAAGGGGGGTTGAGGGATTTTAGTCGTGAACAATTTTGGGGAAAGATGAAAACGGAAACTATTAGGGGGTCCATAATTGAGCAGACAAGTTCTTCTAAAATTTCCCCCTCACCCTGGCCCTCTCCCCCGTTTCCGGGGGAGAGGGGAGGGTGAGGGGGCCCGTGGAAGGCCATTTCGAGTGTCTAAACAATTAGGGCCCGATTAAAAATTCTTTTTTAATGCGATCTCTGTGTTCTCTGTGGTTAATCGTATTTTTCTTTCAGGAGAAAAAAATGGAAAAGATACTCAAGGACCGGGTGGCGATCGTAACCGGGTCGGGCAGGGGGATCGGGCGGGCGGTGGCCGTGCTCTTCGCCCGCGAAGGCGCAAAGGTCGTGCTCAGCGATATCGATCCGGGTCCTGCGGAGGAGTCTGCCCGGGAGATCAAAGATAGGGGGGGAGAGTGCCTGGTCTACCCGGGGGATGTCACGAAACCGGAATTTGCCGGGGGAATCGTGAATCAGGCGATCAAGACCTGGGGCGGGCTGCACATCCTCGTGAACAACGCGGGCTACACCTGGGATGCGGTGATCCACAAGATGACGGATCAGCAATGGGAGAGCATGCTGGCGGTGCACCTGACGGCGCCGTTCCGGTTAATCCGGGCCGCGGCTCCTTTCTTCCGCGAGGCGGCGAAGGAGGAGAAGTCAGCCGGCAGGGTGGTGAACCGGAAGATCGTCAATGTGTCCTCCACGTCGGGAACCCGGGGGAACTCCGGCCAGGCGAACTACGCTTCCGCGAAGGCCGGGATCGTGGGCATGGCCCGGGCCCTCTCGAAAGAGTGGGGGCCTCTCAACGTGCAGGTGAATGCGGTCGCATACGGGTGGATTGACACCCGCCTGACCCGGGAAAAAGAGGCCGGGGTGACGCTGGAACGAGAAGGACAACCCGTAGCCGTGGGGATCCCCGCGGGCCTGCGGAACGTCATGAAAATGATCATCCCTATGGGAAGGGCGGGGACCCCCGAGGAAGCGGCAGGTCCGGTCCTCTTCCTCGCCTCGCCCCTCTCCGATTACGTTTCGGGGCAATGCCTGGAGGTGACCGGGGGGTATTAGCCTTATCGAAAAGGGCCTGTCCAGCAGGCACGCCTCTTGCCATCTTGTATTGATCTTCGGTATCGGGATCGGTATCGGAATCGAAAACCGAACGCGATTGCGATACCGATTCCGAAAACCATCGGTGCCCCTAATCGCAATAAATGGAGGTCGTGCCCTTCGTGGCGAAAGCGGCAGCCCTTTTGGGCTCGAGGCCCGCGATGCATGGCAGCTCGCTAGGTCGGAGGGTGCAGAAGGCCCATTACAGAAAATCATCCCACTTCTTCACCGGCTCAGGGGCGGCCTGGGCCTCGGGCGACCTGCTTTTCTGCGGGGGGGTGAGGGGGATGGGGGGAGGAGGCGGCTTGCGGATTCCCCTCCAGAGGGAAGGGGGCCAGAAAAATTTCTTAAGGAGGCTTTCTTTCGTCTCTTTCTTCAATTCTCTCGATGGCCAGGCGGTCGGCCTCTTCCGGGGTCACCCTCTCGTCTCCGCCTTTTTCCTGGCCGGAGATCCCTTTTTGTTCCGGGTGAATCTTCTCCACCCGGGAGGACAACGCTCCCCTGGAGAAGTCCACGTTGAACTGCTGAACGGGAAGCCCGGGCTGTCCGAGAATCTGGATCTTCAAACCGTATGATTTCTCCAGACGAAGCAGCTCTCCACGTTTTTGATTGAACAGGTAGTTAGCCACATCGTCCGAGAGCTCCACTTTCACCCGCGTGCATCCGCCCTTGGCCAGCCCCGCCCGAACCCTCCGAAGAACGGTCAGCGCCGCCGCTTCTGTCGACCGCACCTTCCCCGTCCCGCCGCAGTAGGCGCAGGCAATGAAGCTCTTTTCACCCAAGGCCGAACGGATCCTTTGCCTGGAGAGTTCCAGGAGTCCGAAGCGGCTGATCCTCCCCACCTCCATCCGCGCCTTGTCCCGTTTCAGGGCGTTGCGCAAAGAGCGCTCCACCTCCTGGTTGTGCTTTCGTTCGTACATGTCGATGAAGTCGATGACCACCAGACCTCCCAGGTCGCGCAGGCGGAGCTGGCGGGCGATCTCTTCCGACGCCTCGAGGTTGGTCCGGAAGGCCGTATCTTCCATGCCCCGGCCCTGGGTGGCGCGCCCGGAATTCACGTCGACGGCCACCAGGGCTTCCGCCGGGTCGATGGCGATGGACCCCCCCGATTTCAGGGGGACCTTTCGTTCGTAAATGGTCTCGATCTGTTTTTCCAGCTCATACTTGGAGAAGAGGGGCCGTTTCTCCCCGTAAAGTTTAACTTTATTCTGGTACTTCGGCATGACCATGCGGAAAAATTCCCTGGCCTGGTTGTACACTTCCTTGTTGTCGATGAGCACTTCCTCGAATTCGGCGGTGAAGTAGTCGCGGATCGACCGGATGACCAGGTCGCGTTCGCGGTAGATGAGGGCCGGGGCCGGGGTCTTCCCCGCTTTCTCGCGGATCGACTCCCAGAGGCGGAGGAGGTACTGGAGGTCTTTGGCGAGGTCGGTCTTGTTTCGCTCCATGCCCGCGGTCCGGACGATCAGGCCCATCCCTTCCGGGACGTCAAGCTGACCTACGATTTCCTTGATCTTCTTCCGTTCTTTCTCGGCCTCGATCTTGCGCGAGATGCCGCCCCCGTCGCTGCCCGGCATGAGCACCAGGTACCTTCCGGGAAGGGAGACGTAGGTGGTGAGGGCCGCCCCCTTGGTCCCCATTTCTCCCCGTTCCATCTGGACCAGGACTTCCTGGTTTCGCCGGATGAGGTCCTGGACCCGGGGGCGGGATTCCTTCGGTTTTTCGGGAGAGGAGGAAGAATAATAATCAGGATGAATTTCGGAGAAGGGCAGGAAGCCGTGGCGAGCCTCCCCGTACTCGACGAAGACGGCCTGGAGACTCGGCTCGATGTTGACGATTTTGGCCTTGTATATATTCCCCCGGGAAGGGGCCTGGAGGGAGGAGTCGACGATGAGCTCGGCCAGCACCCCGTCTTCCACGATGGCCATCCGGGTCTCCTCCGGGTCCTGTGCATTGATCAGCATTTTGGAGATCATTGTTTTCCGGTTTCTTTCGGGGGATGAAAAATCTGGTCCATTTTACATGAATCGGGAAATGAACGCCAGTTTTTATCCCCGAAAAAAATTCGTTGGGCGTTGAGGCCTTTGATCTTCTTCCGGGCCTTTGCCGGGAGGGGAACCCGGTCGATCTCCTGGAAATACCTGGACGGAGGAAGAAGGGGGAAATCGCTCCCGAACAGGATCCGGTCCGCCCCGACGACCTTCAGCGCCATGGAATAGATCTCCGGGCGATAAAGAAAAGGGGACGCCGCGGTGTCGTAGACAACGTTCCGTGCCGCCCGGGAGACCTCGGGCATGAGCTCGTAGAAAAAAAACCCGCCTCCCCAGTGGGCCAGGATGACCCGCACCTCAGGCAGGAGCAGGAGAAGCTGGTAAATCGCCTGAAGGCCGCCGACGTTCTTGCCGGGATATTCGTGGCCGACGGGCTCGCCGGCATGGAGGAGAAGAGGGGTTCCCGAGCCGGAGAGAGACAAAACCGTCGCGGCGAGGCGCCGAACGTCCGAGGAGGTGATTCCCCGACGGTAAAAGGCGAGCTCGCCGACTCCCCGCATGCCCAGGGACAGGCAGCGTTCCAGTTCCTTCCGGGCCCCGCGTGCGGACCCCCTCGGGAGAATGGCGAGCGGGATCACTCGACCGGGGGCCCGATGAAAGCATTGGAGGAGGTAATCGTTTCCTTCCCGGCAGAGCCCGGGGTCGTCCCAGGGGAACCCGCAGATCACGCTGCGGTCAACCCCGTCTCGGTCCATTCCCCGAAGGAGATCTTCCAGCCCGGCCATTCGGGCTTTTTCACTTCCGTAAAGGAGCGCGAACCCCCCATCCCGCCGGCAGAAGGACGGCCGGTTTTTGCGGACCGCTTCGGGGAACAGGTGGGTGTGGCTATCGAGGATCATCCGTTTCCCTCAAGCAAAGGGGTCCGGAAAACCCATGCGGAGCGGCGGGTTGATGTATCCGGGGGTTTGTGGTAGGTTCAAAGGAAAGCCATTCCTTTCACAAGGAGTCTCGACCATGAAGTGCCCCCATTGCGGTCAGGAGATAGGCGGGCGAAAATGTTCCTCGTGCGGCTCCCTGATCTTGGAAGAAAGCCTTTTCTGTCATCGTTGCGGAGTGAAAGTGAATAGCCCTCTTCCCGAAGCTCCCGCCCCGCAGGACGATGGATCGCCCGATTTTTCCAAGCGCGTCCTCTGCAGCGACGGCAACTGCATCGGGGTGATCAACGAGCAGGGCTTCTGCAAAATCTGCGGCAAACCCTACACCGGGGAGCCTTCCTGAATCGCTAATTCAGACGATCCCGAAAAAATACTTTCAGCGCCTCCTGGGCGACGAACGTCCCCTTCAACTTCCCCTGCTGGTTGATGATCATGGCCGAAAAGGCGATCTGAGGGTCCTCGGCGGGGGCGAAACCCACGAACCAGTCGTAGTGGCCGGGGGGGTTGTCGCCGGTCAGGGACCCCGTCTTTCCGCTTACCGCAATCTTGTCCCGGAGTTCCTTGCCGCTTCGCTGAAACGTCCTGGCCGCGGTCCCATCCTCCACGGTGCGGCGCATCATGCGGTTGAGGTCCTGGGCCGTCTTGGGCGAGATGGGTTGGGCCAGAACTTCGGCTTTCGCGCGGTAGAGAACTTCTTCCCCGCTCCGGACGGTTTCGATGAGGTACGGGCGCATCATGGACCCTTCGTGAGCGACGCAGGCGGCGATGAGGGCTGCGTGCAAAGGGTTCAGGGTGACTCCCGCGAAGCCCGCGCCGCAGCGGGCCAGCTCATAAGCCTCATCGGGCACATTGGCCCTGCTCCTCTCCAGAGGAAAGTCGAAGGGGAGGGGCTGGTTGAACCAGAAAGCCTGGCAGTACTGGCGCAGCGTTTCCGGCCCTACCAGCTTTGAGGCTACCCGGCCGAAGACCACGTTGTTGGATTTTCCCAGGGCTTCATCGAAATGGGTCTGCTGGTCCCATTTGGAGGACTTGCTGATCTTGTTCGGCCCGAGCCGGTACTGGTTGCCGCGGAAGGAGACGGAAGAATCGTAATTGAGGACCCCCTTCTCCAAGGCGCAGGCAGCGGTAATAATCTTGAAGACGGAAGCCGCGGGGTAGGTTGCCCGCTTCCAGAAAGCGCCGCTTTCGGAGGCCTCCCGGGAGTAATCCGTCAGGGCCAAAATTCTCCCCGTCTTCGGGTCCATGGCGACAAAGACGCCGTAGGCCGGGCGGTACTTGTGGAAGATCTCGTCCACGGAGGCTTGCAGGACGGGGTCCACCGTGTAAACGAGTTGATAGGGGCCGTGCTCTTCAACAAATTTTCCGTCCGCGACCGTCTTGAAAAAGGGGCCGGCTCCGTTGCCGGGCGGGGAAAAAGAGCGAGGTTCCGAAGGAGGGCGGTTCTTGGAGGCGGCAGGAGGCCCCGAAGGACGGGTCCCCCGCTTGGCCCCGTAGAGCACGGAGGCGCAGAGCGCGAAGATGACCATGAAAAGGACCAGCGCTCGCAGGGGAGTCCTCAGCGCCGACGGTTTTCGCGGCGCGCCGCGCCCCTCGTCCTTCCTTGCGAGCCGCTGGTGAAAGCGCAATTTCATTCCGATCTCCTGTCGGGAAAGAATTCTATTTTGAGATCCATGGCTCTTCTGGCTTGGCGGAAAGACTTGTTCGGGGTGTAGAGGAGGGCTCCATGAGACTCCGCCATGACGGCAACGTAGGAGTCCCGTAAGGATAGCTTCTTTTTCTTTTGACGGAGCTGAAAGGCGAGGCGGGCGGCCTTCATCCAGACCCCCGGGTATTCCCGGAGGACGGGGAAGACCTGAGTGAAATCCTGCAACACCTTGATCTCCTCCTCGGTCTCCGCCGCGTACAGCAGCTCGGCAACGATCAGGTCGAGACAGCAGACCCGGCCGGCATCCATGAGGCCGTTCACTTCCCGAAAAGTCCGGTCCTCTTTCTGAAAATAATCCTGCCAGACCGGAGTGTCGACGAGGACGGGGAAGGATCTTGGGCTCGGGTCGCCAGGAGTCATTTCAGGCTTTCGCGGCGCGGTGCCACCGCCCGTTCCCCGCCATGCTCTTGATCGTCTCCAGCTTCCTGCGCTTGATGCATTCCTGAACGGCGGAAAGGACCGCCTGGGTCTTATTCTTTGCCGGGCTGACCCGCAGAAGGTCATTCACCAGTTCCTGGGGGAGGGTAACCGTAGTTCTTTTCATGCTCGTCTCCAGCACGTAAACTATGAAAAAATGTTATGCCAGGCGGCGACACATGTCAACATCAAAAATCTGTGCTAAAAAACGGCATGAATTTTTCCGGATCCCGCCAAACATCTCCTGTCCGGGGACTACGATGCAAAAGAAATGCCGTTTGGCCCAGGTCCCTCCAAAGTGCAGGCGAGATAACGACGGGTGCGCCCGGGGACTTCGCCATCCTTCCGGAGAGAGAGAGAACGAGTCCTTTCTCCTGCCTGGAAGACGATGGGCGGGGACCGCAAGAAATACGGGCGTTGACAGAGCGTATCCGAAGTTGTAGATTCACGCCAGACATCCAGGACCCGGACGGCGCAAGGCCTTCAGTTCGTCCGGGCGGAAGGAGAGGGTCATGGCCCCGGAATTCCAGGACTCAAAGGTACTGAAGGGCATCCAGAAAAAAGTCGAAGAAGAGATGACCAGGAAAGAAATGGAATCCCTGCTTTACTGGAAAGGGGAGTTGGAGAAAGTGGTGGCCAAGCGCTCGGACAGCCTGGCGACGCTTAGACTCGAAATCCAGAACTACATTCAGCGGATGCAAAATCGGATCAAAATGTTGAAGGGAACGCTTTCCGGTTGAAATGCTTTATCAATTACCGGAAAATTCAGGGATCAGATGTCAAAATCCTGACGGCTTAGGTGACGATAAAATTAAAAGGTCATCAAGAAACATGCCAAAAAGGGCACTTCGAAAATAAAAAACCGTTTTCTGTGGATGATTATTACCTTCTCTTCATCCTCCCCCAAAATTTGGTCTATAAAATGACCCAATAAAATAAGTCTTTGAAAATATTCATCATTATTTGATGCCCTAAAATAGGGCAACTTGAAAAAGAACTTGATTTCACTTCATAATCAGCAATCCTCGCCTGTTTTATTCACAACATTTCCACAAAACCTGTGGAAGAAATGCAGGACAATTTTTTGTCACTGCTTCTCAAGCGAAGTCACTCGGTCCACGTTCGACATTTATCCCGGGAAGCGGAGGGGGCTAATCGAGAGCGGGAGAATGTTGACTTTAGGGGGAACAGAGTTTACGATGTCCCCTGGTTTGGGCCCTGTAAATAGAATCGAGTAGCGGGCATGGGGAAAATCAAGATCGGGGGAATCATCCAGAGCAAAAAATTAGCCCAGGTGGGCGTAATGTCGGCCCCCGATCAACCCGGTTCAGCCGGAAAGATCTTGGGCGCATTGGGACAAGAGGGGATCAACATTGAGTTTATTGTCCAATTTTCGGAACTCGGACGGGGAAACGTCATCTTTTGTCTCAATGAGAAGGACTTGCCAGGGGCACTGAATGTTTTGGATACATTCCAGGCATCCATCGGGTACGAAAGAGTCGTCCACCATTCTCCTGTCGCCATCATTTCCGTTTTCGGACCCCATTTTCGGGAAAAGCCGGCGATCGCCGGGACAATGTTCGGGGCGCTGGGGAATTCGGGCATCAACATCCTGGCCATCAGCACCTCCATATCCACCCTCTCCTGCGTAATCGAAGAAAGCCTGCTGCCCGAGGCAGTCAAAGCGGTCAGCGAGGCCTTCGACCTGCCTTGAGCTTCTTCTTCGCTCCGCGATCTTTTGTCGGCCCATCCCCGCAACCCGAGACAGCAGGGAGGACCGGTTTTTGCAGGAGTTCTCCCAATTCTTTCGACCTCCGGGTTGCGGCGATAACCGCATTCATGAGAGACAGACGAAACCCTCCCTCTTCCATCGCGTAGAGACCCGAAATGGTGGTCCCCCCCGGGGTGCAGACCTGGTCTCGAAGTGTCGCGGGGTGTTTCCCCGTCGCCTGGATCAAATGGGCGGCTCCCAGGACGGTCTGGGTAGTGAGGGCCAACGCCGCATCCTGGGAAAGACCTTCCTTCACCCCGCCGGAGGCGAGGGCTTCGATGACCGCGAAAACGTAGGCCGGTCCACTCCCGCTGAGTCCGGTTACGGCATCCATGAGGGATTCCTTCACCACCGCCGTGATCCCCACGGCCTGAAAAATGGCTTCGGCGGCGGACAGGTCTTCAGGTCGGGCAATGGGCGAGGGAGCCAGGGCCGTGGCCCCTTTCTGGATGAGGGCCGGGGTGTTGGGCATGGCCCGGACCATGCGGACGGGAATGGGAAAGAAAGCCTGCAAGTAATCCAAGGGCACGCCCGCGCAAATGGAAATAAGAAGGTGGTCCTCTCTCAGGCAAGGCCCGATTTCGGGGAGCACTTCGGGCACCGTTTGGGGTTTAACGGCCAGGATCAAGATGGGGCAATGAGCGACGAGCTCCCGGTTGCTTCCGGCTGGGGGGACCTGGTATTTTTGCCGCAAATAGGCCTCTCGGTCTGCCCGCAGTTCAAAGAACCGCAGCTCCTCGGGCAGAAGAAGGCCCGATTGAGTGACCCCGGACATGAGAGCTTCCCCCATATTCCCGCCGCCTATGATCCCCAATGGCTTGCGCATCCTCTCCTCCCGATATTTGAAGGGTCTCTGTTCAGGAGCCTTGAATTCCGCACGGGCTTCTCTTCCGAACCCTTATCGTTGGCCGTCCGATGTTTGCAGAGGGCCAGTCTACTGAATCAGAGATGGGAAATCAACCCTATTTTCCCGATCCTATTCCGGATCGGCCATAAATGGGCTTCCAAAAGATCTTGACTTTTTCAGGCAGACTTTCTAAGATGACATCCCAACATGGGAATTTGAACCATCCCCTCTCATCCAAGTTTCGGACACTTCCTGTCCCAGCGGCGTCAAAGCGGCTCGATCTTCCCGGCGGATAACCTTTTCTAGAGAAAGAGGTGATACGAATGAAGATAACCCCTTTGGATATTCAGCAGCAGCAGTTCCGGGTGAAGTTTCGAGGATTCGACATGGTGGAGGTCGATAATTTTCTGGATCAGGTGGCCAACGAATTTGAAGAATTGCTGAGGGAAAATAACCGGGTGAAGGAAGAAGACCGCCAGAAGGGGACCAGAATTCAAGAACTCGAAAGGGCCGAAAAAGACTTGCGGAATGCTCTCATATCCGCCCAGCAGATCTGCGAGGAAATCAAGAACAACGCCCGAAAAGAGGGCGAATTGATCGTTGAAGAGGCTAAAGGGAACGCCCGGAAGATCGTGGAGACCGCCCAGTCCGAGGCCATGCGGGTCGAGGCCGAAATCGCCCAGTTGAAACGCCAGGAGGCGGAATTCGAAGCATCCATGAAATCGGCGCTGGAGATGCATTTGAGGATGCTCGAGAGCATCCGGGAAAATCGAACCGCTGGAACTTCGAACAAAGCGGAATGAAGAAAAAACAGGGTCCGGCAACGGAAAGAATCCTGGAAGTGTGGCTGCAGCCGCGGGCCTCCCGCAACGAAATAGTAGGGTTTCAGGACGGAGTTCTTCGAATTCGCGTCACGGCGCCTCCCAAAGAGGGGGAGGCCAACCATATGTTAAGGAAAATACTGGCGGAAAACCTCAAAATTCCCATTTCCGGGGTGGAGATCGTGGCTGGTCAAACGGCGAGGCGCAAAAGAGTCCGGGTCATGAATGTCACTCCAGAGAACTGGGAAGCCTTGGCCAGATCCGAATAAAAACCTTATCTGACTTTTTTTCCTATTCCATCCATTTTCGAGAATACCCAGGGGCGGATGTATAGCATTTATGGCCCTCGCCGCCTGGACGATTCCGCGGACCCCAGTTCTTTCCATGAAACCGCTGAACGGGTCGGGACGGTTGCTTCCGGCAGGCGAAGAACTTTTCTCGCGTAAGGCCGCCAATATACGGAGGGTTCCTGAAACCGGGAACCCGGACGCAAGCATATGCCCAAGAAAATGGCCCTTTATCGGGTGGGACAGGTCCTGGAGAAATACCTCAACCGGGCCGACATTTGCGCCAGGATTCAGGAACAAAAGATCATAGGCTGCTGGGAATCCGTGGTTGGTAAGGGCATAGCCGAAGTGACCCAGGCGGTTCGGGTAAGAAACCGGATCCTGCAGGTTAAGGTGACAAACTCGGTTTGGGTGCAGGAGCTCCAGTTCCATAAAGCGCTGATTTTGAAAAAACTGAATGACTCAATTGGGGTCCCCGGGGTGCAGGAACTATGGTTTTTCATCGGAGAAAAGGAGCCGCGGACCGGCTCAGGCGATTCCAGGAGCGAGGAGAGGCGGAAAATTTGCCGGGAGCTGAACCGGGACGAGGAGGCTCGAATTGAAAAGGAAGTGAGGGGGCTCCGGGACCCGGAGATGAGAGAAGTTCTGGCTCGGCTGTTCTCCACGGCTCTCCGTTGGGAAAAAGACCCGGATGGGCGGTGAATTCGGTCGGATCTCTTAGAGGAGGGTAGGCCATGAGCTTCCTTCTGGTGCTCTCCACAGCAGCCTCGAAAAAAGAGGCGCAGCGAATCGGAAAAACCCTGGTGGAGAAGAGGCTCGCGGCGTGCGTGAACGTCGTTCCGGGAGTCATTTCTTTTTTCCACTGGCAGGGGAAGATTTCCACGGAACACGAGGTACTCCTCCTAATAAAGACTACCCGCGGCAATTTTCGAAGGATCGCAAAGGAAATCAAAAAATTACACAGTTACAGCGTCCCCGAGATTCTTTCCTTCGAAGTAGAGAAGGGAGAAGAGACCTACCTGAAATGGATGCGACTGGCGGTGGAAAAAAAGGGTAATAAGGTTAAAAAAAATTATTGACAATCGTCCTTCATGACGATAATATTATCTATTTGATATAAAAGAAAAATTGCTGGCGTAGCTCAATCGGTAGAGCAGCTGATTTGTAATCAGCCGGTTGCGGGTTCGAGTCCCATCGCCAGCTCCAGGGCAGCTGTGAGTTCTTGGGACTGAGTAAGGGTTCTTTTGATTTCTTCATGGCTCAGTCCTCATTCCTTCAGTCCTGAGATCGCGGAGAGGTTCCCGAGTGGCCAAAGGGAACAGACTGTAAATCTGTCGGCGGACGCCTTCGGAGGTTCGAATCCTCCCCTCTCCACCAGAATTTTTGAAGACCTTGGGTGTTCAAAAATTACTCGTGACCATTAACCAATGACTTCCCACAAGCCGTCAAGTGTTACCCGTCAGAAGTCAGGGGTAAATTTTAGCGGAGTTAAAATTTCCGGGCGGGAGTAGCTCAGCTGGCTAGAGCAACAGCCTTCCAAGCTGTGGGTCGCGGGTTCGAATCCCGTTTCCCGCTCCAAGCCCACGTAGCTCAGTTGGTAGAGCACATCCTTGGTAAGGATGAGGTCCACCGGTTCGATCCCGGTCGTGGGCTCCACTCATTTTTGGACAATATCAGCCAGAACCCGAAGCAAAGGAGGAGACATGGCGAAGCAGAAGTTTGAGCGGACGAAGCCGCATGTGAACGTGGGGACGATCGGGCATATTGATCATGGGAAGACGACGTTGACGACTGCGATCACGAAGTGTTTGGCGGCGAAGGGGCTGGCGGAGTACGTATCGTTCGATCAGATCGACAAGGCGCCGGAGGAGAAGGAGCGGGGGATCACGATTGCGACGGCGCACGTGGAGTATGAGACGGCGAAGCGGCATTATGCGCACGTGGATTGTCCGGGTCATGCGGATTACATCAAGAACATGATCACGGGGGCGGCGCAGATGGACGGGGCGATTTTGGTGGTGGGGGCGGATGACGGTCCGATGCCGCAGACGCGGGAGCACATATTGTTGGCGCGGCAGGTGGGGGTGCCGAGCATCGTGGTATTTTTGAACAAGGTGGACATGGTGGACGATCCGGAGCTGATCGAGCTGGTGGAGTTGGAGCTTCGGGAGCTGTTGTCCAAGTATGAGTTTCCGGGGGACGAGATTCCGATCGTGCGGGGGAGCGCGTTGAAGGCGATGGAGCACGGGTGTGGGGATGACAAGTGTGAGAGTTGCGGGGCGATTTTTCAGTTGATGAAGGCGGTGGATGATTACGTACCGGAGCCGAAGCGGGATATCGACAAGCCGTTTTTGATGCCGATCGAGGATGTGTTTTCGATATCGGGTCGTGGGACGGTGGTGACGGGGCGAGTGGAGCGAGGGGTGGTGAAGGTCGGGGAGGAGGTGGAGATTGTGGGGATCCGGCCGACGTTCAAGACGGTGTGTACGGGTGTGGAGATGTTTCGGAAGATATTGGATCAGGGTCAGGCGGGGGACAACATCGGGGTATTGCTTCGGGGGACGAAGCGGGACGAGGTGGAGCGGGGGCAGGTGGTGGCGAAGCCGGGGAGCATTTTGCCGCACACGAAGTTCAAGGGGTCGGTGTACATCTTGACGAAGGAGGAGGGGGGGCGGCACACGCCGTTTTTCAACGGGTATCGGCCGCAGTTTTATTTTCGGACGACGGATGTGACCGGGGTGGTGACGTTGCCTTCGGGGGTGGAGATGGTGATGCCGGGGGACAATGTGAACGTGGAGGTGCAGCTGATCACCCCGATCGCGATGGAGAAGGAGCTTCGGTTTGCGATACGGGAGGGGGGCCGGACGGTGGGAGCGGGGGTCATCTCCGACATCCTGGAATAGCCGGGCCCCTTCGTTAAAGCCCGTCGGGCCCATGGACCTTTTGGGTCCGTGGGTATTCTCAAACAAAAAAATCGGAATCTTAGACCACAATATTTATAATCGAGGAGAATCGTGAGAGAGATCGTAACTTTGGCTTGCGGGCAATGCAAGCGTCGAAACTACACCACGACCAAGAACAAGCGCACGACCCCTGACAAGTTGGAGTTCAAGAAGTATTGCCGCTTCTGCCGTACCCACACGCCCCACAAGGAAACCAAGTAGGCGGCGGGGACGGAGAGGGCAATCCAGGCCTTTCCTCTGCGACCAGAGGTTGTTCCAGCAACCAGCGGAAGAGACCCGAAGAAAGACAGGCCAGTAGCTCTAACGGCTAGAGCACCGGACTCCAAATCCGGGTGTTGGGGGTTCGAATCCCTCCTGGCCTGCCAACGATTCGAATATTTCAGCCCCCGGGGAAACAGAAAAAGATGGAGAGGATCAAAGAGTTTTTGGAAAAAGCCAAACAGTTCTTCCGCGAGGTCCGGGTCGAACTGAAGAAGGTGACTTGGCCTTCGAAGAAAGAGACCATCGCTTCCACTTCCGTGGTTCTGGTAACCGTTTTCCTGGTGGCTTTCTACCTGGGGATTGTGGACCTGGGCCTTTCCCGCTTGATCAAGATCTTCTTAGAATAAAAATCGAAGGACGAGGCCATGGCCCAAAAGTGGTACGTTGTTCACACCTATTCCGGTTTCGAAAACAAAGTGAAATCCGTTCTCGAGGAGAGGATCCGTTCGGCGAGGAAAGAGGAGCAGTTTGCGGAGATCCTGGTCCCCGCGGAAAAAGTGATCGAAATGATTAAAGGCAAGAAGAAGGCTTCCTCCAGGAAATTCTTCCCCGGATACATCCTGGTCAAGATGGAGATGAACGAGGAGACCTGGCACCTGGTGAAAGAGACCCCCAAAGTGACCGGATTTGTGGGGGACCGGTCGAACCCGGTGGCCATTCCGGACCAGGAAGTGGAAGAGATCAAGAACCAGATGAGCGAGGGCCTGCTCCGGCCCAAGCACCGGATGACTTTCGAGAAGGGGGACCAGGTCCAGGTTGTGGACGGTCCTTTCTCCAACTTCAACGGGCTGGTGGAGGCGGTCAACCCGGACAAGGGAAAAGTCAGGGTCCTGGTCAGTATCTTCGGGCGCTCCACGCCCGTGGAACTGGATTTCGCCCAGGTCAAAAAAGGGTAATAGAAGAGGATCAAGATGGCAAAGAAAATTGTGGGAATGGTCAAACTGCAAATCCCCGGGGGGCAGGCGAACCCGTCTCCTCCTGTGGGACCCGCCCTCGGCCAGCACGGCGTCAACATCATGGAGTTCTGCAAGGCGTTCAACGCCCAGACGAAGAACATGGAAGGAACGATCATCCCGGTGGTCATCACCATTTTCGCGGACCGGTCCTTCACGTTTATTACCAAAACCCCTCCAGCGGCCGTTCTGCTGAAGAAAGCAGCGGGCATCATCAAAGGCTCGGGGGAACCGAACCGCACGAAAGTTGGGCAGGTCACCAAATCCCAGGTGAAAGAGATCGCCCAGACCAAGCTCCCGGACCTGAACGCGGCGAGCCTGGATGCGGCTATTCTGACCGTGGAAGGGACGGCTCGTTCCATGGGCATCGAGATTTTAGAAGGATAAAGTCATGAGCGGACGAGGAAAAAAATACGAGCAGGCAAGAGGCAAGGTCGACCGCAGCAAGCGGGTTGACCTGGACACGGGGATCAAACTGCTGAAGGAAACGGCCAGAGCCAAATTCGACGAGAGTGTGGATCTGGCCATCCGCCTCGGCGTGAACCCGAAGCACTCCGACCAGATGGTGCGGGGGACGATCGTTCTCCCTAACGGCGTCGGGAAATCCGTCAAGGTGCTCGTCTTCGCCAAGGGGGAGAAGGAAAAAGAGGCCCGGGACGCGGGCGCGGACATCGTAGGAGCCGAGGACCTCGTGGAAAAAATCACCGGCGGCTGGACCGATTTCGATAAGGCCATCGCGACGCCCGACATGATGGGAACCGTGGGGAAACTGGGGAAGATTCTCGGCCCCCGGGGGCTCATGCCCAACCCGAAGGTCGGGACCGTTACCTTTGACGTCGGCCGCGCGGTGAAAGAGCTCAAGGCCGGCCGGGTGGAGTTCAAGGTGGATAAGACCGGGATCGTGCACACGACGGTGGGAAAGGTTTCCTTCGAACCGGACCGGCTGAAGGAAAACGTGCTGGCCCTGATGGATGTGATCGTCCGGGCCAAGCCCGCCTCCAGCAAGGGCACCTATCTAAAGTCTATCGCCATTTCGGCGACGATGGGCCCCGGCATCAAGCTGGACCCCAACGAGCTTCGGGGGGCCTAAAGCATAAAAGAGCCCAATGCAAAATGTACGATGCAAAATGCAAAATGTGAAAGATCAGAAGCTTAGCCGGGTTTTGCCATTTTGAATTTTGCATTGATCATTGCTCATTGGGCATTGACATAAATTCGTCTGAGACCGTAGGCGCGCCGGCGGGGCGCTTAATGGAAGACAATCCGGCCTACCGAGACGGAATGGATCCTTAGAGGAGAAGAAGATTCTGCAACGGTCATCGAACTCTGCGGTCACGTTCCACTCGGAGGCTCGGCACAAAGGAGGAGCAGGAATTGAAACGGGAAGATAAAAACCAGGTGGTCGCCGCTCTCCGCCAGAGGATGAGCCAGTCCAAGGTGGCGATCCTCACCCGGTTTTCGGGCCTCAACGTGGAAAAGATGACCCAGCTTCGCCGGGAACTTCGGAAATCGGCCGTGGATTACCGGATCGTGAAAAACACGCTCTTCCGGCTGGCCATTCAGGGAACGGACAAAGAGCCTTTGACTCCGCACCTGGAAGGCCCGGTCGCGGTGGCCTCCAGCGGGACCGATCCGGTGGCCCCGGCGCGGGTCCTGGCCAAATTTTCGAAAGACTACCCGGAATGCAAAGTCCTTATAGCCGTTTCCGACGGGAGACTGTGGGGCCCGGCGGAGATTCAGGCCTGGGTAAACTTGCCCAGCCTGGAGGGCCTGCGGGCCAGGATCCTGGGACTGATCCAGGCGCCGGCCTCGACCATGGCTAGAATCGTGGCTACCCCGGGAACTCAAATGGCCCGGGTGATCCAGGCGCGAAGCCAGCAGAGTTGATTTCAAATCGATGATCTTTCGGGATCAATATCTCATCTCTCAAGGAGAAGAAAAATGGCTGACTTACAGAAAATCGTGGAAGATTTGAGCAGTTTAACCCTCTTGGAAGCCGCGGAGCTGACCAAACTCCTGGAGCAGAAGTGGGGAGTGTCCGCCGCCTCCTTTGCGGTGGCGGCCGCTCCGGGCGCGGGCGCGGGCGCCGCGGCGGCCCCGGTGGCCGAAGAGAAGACCGAGTTTGATGTGGTCCTGACCGGCGTAGGCGAAAAGAAGATCCAGGTCATCAAGGTGGTCCGCGAGCTCACCAGCCTGGGCCTGAAAGAGGCCAAAGACCTCGTCGAGGGAGTGCCCAAGGCGGTGAAGGAAGGGATCCCCAAAGAAGAGGCGGAGACGGTGAAAAAGAAGCTGGAGGACGTGGGCGCCACCGTGGAGATCAAGTAACCCGTCCACCCTCTCGAACCGATATTGCACCCGCCTAGGCGGGACAGGAGGAATTCAGGAATGGCTCAGGCAGGAAGCAGCCATCCGGTTTTTCGGTTAGATTTTTCCAAGATCGAAAAAATCATGGACATCCCCAACCTGATCGATGTCCAGCGGCAGTCCTACGAGGGTTTTTTGCAGAAGGACGTGGCGCCGGAAGATCGGCAGGAGATCGGCCTGCAGGCCGTCTTCAAGAGCGTCTTCCCCATCCGGGACTTCAACGAGACGGCCTCGCTGGAATTCGTGAACTTCGCTTTGGGGGAGCCGAAGTATGAAGTCGACGAGTGCCGGCAGCGGGGAATGACCTACGCCGCCCCCCTCAAGGTCGTGGTCCGCCTCATCAACTACGAAGTGGACGAGGAAGAGCGGAAGGGCCGCGCCCGGGTGCGGGACATCAAGGAACAGGAAGTCTACTTCGGCGAGATCCCCCTCATGACGGAGAAGGGGACCTTCATCATCAACGGAACCGAGCGGGTCATCGTGAGCCAGCTCCATCGCTCCCCGGGCATCCTCTTCGAGCACGAAAAAGGGAGAACCCACACCGGGAAACCGCTGTACTCGGCGCGGATCATCCCCCACCGGGGCTCGTGGCTCGACCTGGAGTTTGACACGAAGGGTCTCCTGTACGTCCGGATCGACCGGCGGCGGAAGTTCCCGGTCACGATCCTGCTCCGGGCCCTCGGCTTATCGCCGGAAGAGTTGCTAAGCTATTTTTACCGGAGCGAAAAAGTTCTCTTCAAGGAAGAAAAGATCCTGAAGAACGTCGATTTCGAGCTCCTCGCGAACAAGCGGGCCACCGAAGACATCCGCCACCCGGGGTCGGGCGAAGTTCTGGTGCGGAAAAACCGCAAGATCACCAACATGACCCTGAAGAAGCTCTCCGAGGCCAAAGTCAAGAGCCTTGCCATCGAGGCGACCGACCTCGTGGGCCGCTATCTTGCCCGCAACGTCCTCCATCCTCAAACGGGTGAGGTTTACTTCCCCGCCAACACGGAGCTGACCAAGGAAAAAGTTGAGGAAATGCGGACCGCCGGGGTGAAGGAGATCGACCTCCTCTTCATCGACAACCTGAACGTCTCCTCCTCCATGCGGGACACGCTGAGCTCGGACCGGATCGAAGAGACGGAAAACCGGGCCATCGAAGAGCACCGGCGGCAGAATCCCCAGGACAAGATCCCCTCCTCCGTTTACAACGCGGTCCTGGAGATTTACCGCCGGCTTCGTCCGAGCGAGCCCCCCACTCTGGAGACGGCAAAGACCTTCCTGGAAAACCTTTTCTTCAACTCCGAAAGGTACGATCTGTCTCGCGTAGGGCGGCTGAAGATCAATCACCGCCTGAAGCAGGACGTTTCCCTGGACACCCGGGTCCTGCAGAAGGAGGACATCCTCGAGGCCGTCAAGTACCTGATCGAACTGAAAGACGGCATGGGGGAAGTGGACGACATCGACCACCTGGGGAACCGGCGTGTCCGGGCCGTGGGCGAACTCCTGGAAAATCAGTACCGGATCGGCCTCGTCCGCATGGAAAGGGCGATCAAGGAACGGATGAGCCTCCAGGACGCGGAAACGCTCATGCCGCACGACCTCATCAACCCCAAGCCGGTTTCGGCGGTAGTCAAGGAGTTCTTCGGTTCTTCCCAGCTCTCCCAGTTCATGGACCAGACGAACCCCCTTTCCGAGATCACCCACAAGCGGCGTCTCTCGGCCCTGGGGCCCGGGGGGCTGACCCGGGAGCGCGCGGGGTTCGAAGTTCGCGACGTCCATCCGACCCACTACGGGCGCATCTGCCCGATCGAGACTCCGGAAGGCCCGAACATCGGGCTGATCGCTTCCCTCAGCACCTACGCGAAAGTGGACCCCTACGGGTTTATCGTGACGCCGTACCGCAAAGTCGTGAACGGTCAGGTCACCCGGGAGATCGAGTACCTCTCGGCCCTGCAGGAGGACGAAACGCGGGTCATCGCCCAGGCGAACGCCGCCGTGGATGCCAAGGGGAGGTTCACGGCCGAGCTGATCCCGGCGCGAATCGCGGGAGAATCCACGCTGGTGCGGCCCGAGGAGATCAACCTCATGGACGTCTCCCCGAACCAGCTGGTGAGCGTGGCGGCCTCCCTGATCCCCTTCCTCGAGAGCGATGACGCCAACCGGGCCCTCATGGGTTCAAACATGCAGCGTCAGGCGGTTCCCTTGCTGCGGGCCGAATCCCCCCTGATCGGGACGGGGATGGAAGGGGTCGTGGCCCGGGATTCGGGGGTCACCATCGTGGCCAAGAGGGACGGGGTCGTTGAGAAGGTCGATTCCTCCCGGATCATCGTGCGCGCGGAGGGAGGGCGCAACGGCGCCCGCTCCGAGGTGGACATTTACAATCTCATCAAATACCAGCGGTCCAACCAGAATACCTGCATCAACCAGAAACCCGTCGTGCAGGAAGGGCAGAAGGTGAAGAAAGGGCAGATCATCGCCGACGGCCCGGCCACTCAGAACGGGGAACTGGCCCTGGGACGAAACGTCCTCGTCGCCTTCATGCCCTGGGGCGGATACAACTTCGAGGACTCCATTCTTATCAGCGAACGGGTCGTCAAGGATGACAGCTTCACCTCGGTGCACATCGAGGAGTTTGAGGTAGTGGCCCGGGACACCAAGCTGGGCCGGGAAGAGATCACCCAGGACATCCCCAACCTCGGGGACGAGTCCCTGCGAAATCTGGATGAGAGCGGCATCATCCGGATCGGGGCGGAGGTGAAGGCCGGCGACATCCTGGTGGGGAAGATCACCCCCAAGGGAGAGACCCAGCCCTCGCCGGAAGAAAAGCTCCTCCGGGCCATCTTCGGCGAGAAGGCGGGAGCGGTGAAGGACACCTCCCTCCGCGTGCCGCCGGGGGTGGAAGGCATCGTCATCGGGGCCAAGATCTTCAGCCGCCGGGGCGTGGAGAAGGACACCCGCGCAAAAGCCATCGAGGAAGAAGAGATCGCCCGCATTCTCCGCGACCAGGAAGACGAGGTGCAGATCGTCCAGCAGATTGCCGGGCAGAAGATCCGCAAGCTCCTGGTGAACGAGGTGCTGGCCAACCGGGTGGCGGAGGAGAGGAGCGGGAAGACGCTCATCGCCAAGAACACCAAGATCACCAAAGAGATGCTGGCGGACATTCCCGACCACCGTCTGCGCGAGGTCAACATCCAGAACCCGAAAAAGAAGCCGGAGGCGGAGAAGATCTGGGAGCAGCTGGATGAACGGGTTCAGGTGATCCGGGGAGCCTTCGAGAAAAAAATCGCCCGGTTGAAGAAAGCGGACGAGCTCCCCCCCGGGGTCATCAAAATGGTCAAGATCGACGTGGCCATCAAGCGGAAACTCTCGGTGGGGGACAAGATGGCGGGCCGCCACGGGAACAAGGGGGTCATCTCCCGCATCCTTCCCGAGGAGGACATGCCTTACCTCGAGGAAGGGAGCGCGGTGGACATCGTGCTCAATCCCCTGGGCGTTCCCTCCCGTATGAACGTGGGTCAGATCCTGGAAACCCACCTCGGGTGGGCGGCCAAGGGGCTCGGCGATCAGATCAACCAGATCATCGAGAAAGAGTACAATCCCAAGGCCCTGCGGGACAAGATCAAAAAAATCCACAACTCCGACAATTTTTCCCAGCTCGTTGAGGAGATGGGGGATGAAGAGGTCCGGGATTACGCCCGAACGCTCTCCCGGGGGATCTTCATGGCCTCCCCTGCGTTCGACGGGTCTTCGGAACATGAGATCAAAGACTATTTGAAAGAAGCGGGCCTGCCGGTTGGCGGCCAGGCGACGCTCCACGACGGCCGTACGGGCGACAGCTTCGACCAGAAGGTCACCGTGGGAGTCATTTACATGATGAAGCTCCACCACCTGGTGGATGACAAAATCCATGCGCGTTCCGTCGGGCCGTACTCGCTCATCACCCAGCAGCCGCTGGGGGGGAAAGCCCAGTTCGGCGGGCAGCGCCTGGGCGAAATGGAAGTCTGGGCCCTGGAGGCCTACGGCGCGGCTCACGCGCTGCAGGAGTTTTTGACGGTCAAGTCCGACGACGTGCTCGGGCGCACGCGGATGTACGAAACCATCGTAAAAGGGGGCCATAACCTTGAAGCGGGGGTCCCCGAGTCTTTTAACGTCCTGGTGAAAGAGCTGCAGAGCCTTTGCCTCGACATGGAGCTTCTGGAGAAAGAGGAAGCGTAAAGGAGAAGGTATTGGAAGACCTGTTCAGTTTTTTTGAAAAACCCAAGTATCCTTTGGCTTTCAACGCGGTGCGCATTTCCCTGGCCTCGCCGGAGAAGATCCGGGCCTGGTCTTACGGCGAAGTGAAGAAGCCGGAGACGATCAACTATCGGACGTTCAAGCCGGAGCGCGACGGCCTTTTCTGCGCCAAGATCTTCGGGCCCACCAAGGATTACGAGTGCAACTGCGGCAAATACAAGAGGATGAAGCACCGCGGCGTCGTGTGCGAGAAGTGCGGCGTCGAGGTCATTCAGTCGAAAGTGCGAAGGGAGCGCCTCGGGCACATCGAGCTGGCCACCCCCGTGGCCCACATCTGGTTCCTGAAGAGCCTCCCCAGCCGGATCGGCAGCTTGCTGGACATGACTCTCCGCGAATTGGAGAAGGTCCTCTACTTCGAAGCCTATGTGGTGATCGACCCCAAGAACACGGGACTCCAGGAAAAGGAGCTGTTGAACGATGAGCGGTACCGGAAGGCCGTGGAGGAGTACGGGCCCGACTCTTTTGTCGCCGGGATGGGGGCCGAGGCGATCCGTGAAATCCTCCGGAAAGTCGATATCAACCAGCTTTCGGAGCAGCTCCACGGGGAGATGAAAGAGGCCACCTCCGACGTGAAGAAGAAGAAGTTCGCCAAGCGCCTCAAGGTGATCGATTCCTTCAAGGATTCGGGAAACCGGCCGGAATGGATGATCCTGGAAGTGATCCCGGTGATCCCTCCCGACCTTCGCCCCCTCGTGCCCCTCGACGGGGGGCGGTTCGCCACTTCCGACTTGAATGATTTGTACCGCCGGGTGATCAACCGCAACAACCGGCTGAAACGGCTCCAGGAACTCAGCGCCCCGGAGATCATCATCCGCAACGAGAAGCGAATGCTCCAGGAGGCGGTGGACGCCCTGTTCGACAACGGGCGGGGGGGCCGGTCTATCCTGGGGTCCAACGGGCGTCCGCTGAAGTCCCTGAGCGACATGCTGAAGGGGAAGCAGGGAAGATTCCGCCAGAACCTCCTCGGCAAACGCGTGGACTATTCGGGCCGTTCGGTGATCGTGGTGGGGCCCGACCTTCGCCTGCACCAGTGCGGGCTGCCCAAGAAGATGGCCCTCGAACTCTTCAAACCCTTCATCTACAACAAGCTGGAGCAGAAAGGGTACGTGACCACCATCAAGAGCGCGAAGAAGATGGTGGAGCAGGAAAAAGACGAGGTGTGGGAGACCCTGAGCGAGATCGTCCGGGAATATCCCGTCATGCTGAACCGGGCGCCCACGCTCCACCGCCTGGGAATCCAGGCCTTCGAACCGATCCTCATCGAGGGGAAGGCCATCCAGCTTCATCCCCTGGTCTGCGCGGCCTTCAACGCCGACTTCGACGGGGACCAGATGGCCGTGCATATCCCCCTCTCGGTGGAGGCCCAGATCGAAGCCCGGGTCCTCATGATGTCCACCAACAACATCCTGTCCCCGGCCCACGGGAAGCCGATCATCGTCCCCACTCAGGACATCGTTCTCGGGCTTTACTACATGACTCGCGAGAAGCCGTTCGTCAAAGGGGAGGGGAAGGTCTTTTCCAACCCCGAGGAAGTGCGCATGGCCTACGATGCGGGAGAGATCGACCTGCAGGCCGCCATCAAAGTGCGCATGGGGGCCAATGGGACCCAGGAGCTCGTCTCTACCACGGTGGGCCGGGTTCTCCTGCGGGAGATCGTCCCCCCGGAGATCCCCTTCAGCTTCGTCAACAAGGTGATGAACAAGAAGGAGCTGGCTTCGCTCATCGACCAGTGCTACCGGTTTTCGGGGAATAAGAAAACGGTCATCTTGGCGGACCAGCTCAAAGACCTGGGGTACCGCCACGCCACCCAGGCCGGGATCTCCATCTCCATCGACGACATGGTCATCCCGGCAAAGAAGGCGGAGATCCTGGAGAAGGCCAACCGGGAAGTTCTGGAGATCGAGAACCAGTACAAAGAAGGTTTGATCACCGATGGAGAGCGGTACAACAAGGTGGTGGATATCTGGGCCCAGGTCACCGAAAACATCGGGTTTGAAATCCTGGAAGAACTCGGCAATGTGGTGATCACCGACCCGAGCGGGAAGAAGAAACGAGTGCCCTCTTTCAACCCCATCTTTATGATGGCCGACTCCGGGGCCCGGGGCAGCGCCCAGCAGATCCGGCAGCTGGCCGGAATGCGGGGCCTCATGGCCAAGCCTTCGGGAGAAATTATCGAGACGCCGATCACCGCGAACTTCCGGGAAGGGCTGACGGTTCTGCAGTACTTCATCTCCACCCACGGGGCCCGGAAAGGCCTGGCGGACACGGCCCTCAAGACGGCCAACTCCGGTTACCTGACCCGCCGGCTCGTGGACGTGGCCCAGGACGTGGTGATCAGGGAATATGACTGCAACACCCTGGACGGCATCCCGGTCACTCCGCTCATCGAAGGGGGCGAGATCATCGAGCCCATCGGCGAGCGCGTGCTGGGAAGGGTGGCCCTCGAGGACATCCGGGATCCCTTCCGGCGAAGTGATCGTGAAAGCCAACGAGGAGATCGACGAACGGCTGGTGGAACGCATCGAGAACGCGGGCCTGCAGAGGGTGAAGATCCGGTCGGTCCTGACCTGCCGTTCCAAGCGGGGGGTCTGCGCCCTGTGTTACGGGCGCGACCTGGCCCGGGGCCAGCTGGTCAATAACGGCGAAGCGGTGGGGATCATCGCCGCCCAATCCATCGGGGAACCCGGAACGCAGCTGACCATGCGTACCTTCCACATCGGAGGAACGGCCAGCCGCCGGGCGGAGCAGACGGCGCTCCAGCCCCGGAACGACGGAAGGGTGAAGTTCGTCAACATCTCCACGGTCCGGAACAAGGACGGGGACCTGGTGGTCATGAACCGGAACGGCGAGCTGACCATCGTGGACGAAGGCGGGAGAGAGCGGGAGCGCTACCCCATCATCTACGGCGCGAAGATCAAGGTGGAAGACGGAAAGCCGGTGAAAAGCGGGAGCCTGATCGCCGAATGGGATCCCTACACCATTCCCATCCTTACCGAGGTCTCCGGCCGGGTCAAGTTCGGCGATATCGTCGAAGGGGTGACCATGCAGGAGCAGCTCGACGAGGTGACGGGATTTTCCACCAAGGTCCTCACCGAAGCCAAGGACCCGGAAGCCCGGCCGCGGGTGTCGATCAAGGACGAGCGGGGCCGGACCCTGAAGATCCCGGGGACCGAAACCATGGCTCGTTATCTCCTGCCGGTGGGAGCGCACATCGTGGTGGCCGAAGGCGACAAGGTGTTCCAGGGGGACGTCATTGCCAAGATCCCGCGGGAGACCACGAAAACCAAGGACATCACCGGAGGACTCCCGAGGGTGGCCGAGCTTTTCGAAGCCCGCAAGCCCAAAGAGTACGCGCTCATCAGCGAGATCACCGGCAGCGTTTCTTTCGGCAAAGACACCAAGGGCAAACGCAAGGTGATCATCACTCCGGACGTGGGAGATCCCAAGGATTATTCCATTCCCAAGGGGAAGCACATCAGCGTGCACGAGGGAGAGAAGGTACGGGCGGGCGAGGCTTTGATGGACGGCTCGTCCAACCCCCACGACATCCTCTCCATTCTCGGGATCGAGGACCTGGCCCGCTACCTCGTGGACGAGGTCCAGGAAGTGTACCGCCTCCAGGGCGTCAAGATCAATGACAAACACATTGAAGTCATTGTGAAGCAGATGCTCCGGCGGGTGATGATCAAGGAAGTGGGGGATTCCAACTTCCTGATCGGTGAACATGTGGAACGGCACCTCTTCGAGGAGGAGAATGAAAGGTTGAAAGCGCAGGGGAAACAACCGGCCATCGCCGAGCCTCTCCTCCTGGGGGTGACCAAGGCTTCCTTGAGCACGGAGAGCTTTATCTCCGCGGCTTCTTTCCAGGAAACCACCAAAGTCTTAACCCAGGCCGCCATCAGCGGGAAGACGGATTACCTGCGGGGCCTGAAGGAGAACGTGATCCTCGGGCGGTTGATCCCTGCCGGAACTGGGCTATCGCGTTACCGGAACCTGGGAATCCAGGTGGAAGGGGAAGAAGAGGAAAAGGAGCTATCGCCCTGAAGAAGGGGCGATAAACAGCCATCGGCTTTGGGCGGTGTGCCCCCCGGCGGGTTCCCCTGGACACCTCAGGCCTGGTTTCTCCGCTCGGCTAAGGAATCGGGCCTCGCTTTCCTCGAGAGTCACGGAAATTCGTCTTTTTCAGGGGCTGAATCCCAATTGATTCTTGACAACAGTGGTTAGTTTGATAAAATAAGAAGATTTTCTGAACTTTCCAATTCCCGGAGGTTTGATGCCCACCATTAACCAGTTGATTCGCCTCGGCCGCGAGAAACTGAAGCCCAAGACCGCGGCGCCGGCGCTGATGAAGTCCCCCCAAAGACGCGGAGTCTGTATCCGGGTATACACCTCAACCCCCAAGAAGCCGAACTCCGCCTTGAGAAAGGTGGCCCGAGTGCGGCTGACGAACGGGTATGAAATCACCACCTACATCCCGGGGGTGGGCCACAATCTCCAGGAGCACTCGGTGGTATTAATCCGGGGGGGAAGAGTCAAAGACCTGCCCGGGGTAAGATACCATGTGATCCGGGGAACGCTGGATTCGGTAGGGGTACAGAACCGGAAGAAGAGCCGCTCCAAGTACGGGGCGAAGAGACCCAAGTGAGGTAGTCACCCATGCCCAGAAGACGGGAAGTCACCAGACGGGAAATTCTGCCCGATCCGAAATACAAGAATATTCTTGTCGCTAAGTTCGTGAACAACGTCATGAAACGGGGCAAGAAAAGCGTAGCGGAGCGGATTCTATACGGGGCTCTGAACCTGATCCAGGAGCGGGCGAAAGAAGATCCGTTGAAGCTATTCGAAAAATCAGTTAACAACGTGAAGCCCATCATCGAAGTAAAATCTCGGCGGGTGGGGGGGGCGACGTATCAGGTACCCACCGAAGTCCGCCCCGAAAGGCGGACAGCCCTGGCGATCCGGTGGCTCATCAATTATTCCAAAGAACGCTCGGAAAAGAGCATGGAAGAGAAGCTCGCCGGTGAATTGATGGACGCCGCGAACAACCGGGGCGGGGCGATCAAGAAGAGAGAGGACGTCCACAAAATGGCCGAAGCCAACAAGGCTTTCGCCCATTATCGCTGGTAGCAAATAACCCGACATGATCTTCCCTTACGAGCCGGGGTTTCGGGGGACCGAATCCCGGGCGCGGGGATGTTTTTTTTTCTGAGGAAGGATTTTTTTCTTGGCCAATCGACAGCAGCTGGAAAAAACCCGGAACATCGGCATCATGGCCCACATCGATGCCGGCAAAACCACGACCACGGAACGTATCCTTTATTATACGGGGGTCTCCTACAAGATGGGGGAGGTCCACGACGGGACCGCGGTGATGGACTGGATGGAACAGGAGCAGGAGCGGGGGATCACCATCACCTCCGCGGCGACGACCTGCACCTGGAAAGACCATCGCCTCAACCTCATCGACACCCCCGGCCATGTGGATTTCACCGTCGAGGTGGAGCGGAGCCTGCGGGTCCTGGACGGCGCGATCGCGGTTTTTTGCGCGGTGGGTGGAGTCGAACCCCAGAGCGAGACGGTCTGGCGCCAGGCGGACAAGTACCACATCCCCCGGATAGCCTTCATCAATAAAATGGACCGGGTGGGCTCGGACTTTTCCCGGGTGGTCAAGATGATCCAGGAGAGGCTGAACGCCCGTCCCGTCGTCCTCCAGCTCCCGGTGGGAACGGAAGAGAACTTCCGGGGAGTGGTCGATCTTCTCCGGAACAAAGCCATCATTTATGATGAAGAGAGCATGGGAGCGGAGTTCCGCGAGGAGGAGGTCCCGGCCTCGATGGCCGAGGCTGTCCAAGCCGCGCGGGAAAAACTCTTCGAGACCCTGGCCGAGAGTGACGACTCCCTGATGGAGAAATACCTCGCTGGAGAGCCCATTTCGGAGGAAGAAGCCGCGGCGGTGATCCGCAGGGAGACCACGGCAGACCGGATGGTCCCCGTGCTCTGCGGGTCGGCTTTCAAAAACAAAGGGATCCAGCAGCTGCTGGACGCGGTGGTGGATTATCTTCCTTCCCCGCTGGACGTCCCGCCCATTCGGGGCCTCAACCCGGAGAGCGGCGAGGGCGAGGAGCGGTCGCCCCTGAACGGAGCCCCTCTCTCGGCCCTGGCGTTCAAGATCATGACCGACCCGTATGTCGGGCAACTCACTTTTTTGCGGATCTATTCGGGCACGCTCGCTTCCGGCTCTTCGGTTTACAATGCGAACAAAGCAAAGCGGGAGCGAATCGGCCGCCTGTTAAAGATGCATGCGAACAAGCGGGAGGAGATTAAGGAAGCAACCGCGGGCGATATTGTCGCCGCCGCGGGTCTGAAGGAGACGACGACGGGCCACACCCTCTGCGCCGAGGAGCATCCCCTGGTCCTGGAATCCATGGATTTCCCCGAACCGGTGATCTCCATGGCCGTGGAACCCAAGGTCCAAGGGGACCAGGAGAAGATGGACGTAAGCCTCCATAAACTCACCATGGAGGACCCCTCCTTCCGGATGTACATGGACCCGGAAACCGGGCAGCGGATCATTTCGGGCATGGGGGAACTTCACCTGGAGATCGTCGTGGACCGGCTGCTGCGGGAGTTTAACGTGCCGGTCACCGTGGGGAAGCCCATGGTGGCTTACCGGGAGACGGTGATCCAGACCGCGCGGGCCGAGGGGAAGTTCATCCGACAGTCGGGCGGCCGGGGCCAGTACGGCCATGTTCTTTTGGAGGTGGGTCCTTCCTCCTCCGAGGAGAAATTTGAGTTCGAAGACGCCATCAAAGGCGGGACGATCCCCCGGGAGTACATTCCTGCGGTCGAAAAAGGGGTGCGGGAGGCGGCGGAAACCGGCGTGCTCGCGGGCTATCCGGTGGTGGACATAAAAGTCACCCTGCTGGACGGCTCTTACCACGAGGTGGACTCTTCCGAGATGGCTTTCAAGATCGCGGGCTCCCTGGGGTTTCAGGAGGCGGTCAAACGTGCCAAGCCGGTTCTGCTGGAGCCCATTATGGCGGTGGAGGTGGTCGTCCCCGATGCGTTTATCGGCGAGGTGACCGGCGACCTCTCCTCCCGGCGGGGAAGAATCAGCAACCTGGAGTCCAGGAACGGTCTCCAGGTGCTGGAGGCCAGCGTGCCCCTGGCGGAGATGTTCGGGTATGCGACCCAGCTCCGGTCCAGCACCCAAGGCCGGGCAACGTACACGATGCAGTTTTCCCATTACGAACGCGTGCCGGCGGGGATCGCCGAAGAAGCGATCCAGCAGGCCCGTCAGGGTGCAGGCGCGCATCGCCGCCGGTGAGGGGAACGCAAAGGAGGAGACATGTCGAAGCGGAAGTTTGAGCGGACGAAGCCGCATGTGAACGTGGGGACGATCGGGCATATTGATCATGGGAAGACGACGTTGACGAGTGCGATCACGAAGTGTTTGGCGGCGAAGGGGCTGGCGGAGTACGTATCGTTCGATCAGATCGACAAGGCGCCGGAGGAGAAGGAGCGGGGGATCACGATTGCGACGGCGCACGTGGAGTATGAGACGGCGAAGCGGCATTACGCGCACGTGGATTGTCCGGGTCATGCGGATTACATCAAGAACATGATCACGGGGGCGGCGCAGATGGACGGGGCCATTTTGGTGGTGGGGGCGGATGACGGTCCGATGCCGCAGACGCGGGAGCACATATTATTGGCGAGGCAGGTGGGGGTGCCGAGCATCGTGGTATTTTTGAACAAGGTGGACATGGTGGACGATCCGGAGCTGATCGAGCTGGTGGAGTTGGAGCTTCGGGAGCTGCTCTCCAAGTATGAGTTTCCGGGGGAGGAGATCCCGATCGTGCGGGGGAGCGCCTTGAAGGCGATGCAGCACGGGTGTGGGGATGACAAGTGTGAGAGTTGCGGGGCGATTTTTCAGTTGATGAAGGCGGTGGATGATTACGTACCGGAGCCGAAGCGGGATATCGAGAAGCCGTTTTTGATGCCGATCGAGGATGTGTTTTCGATATCGGGTCGTGGGACGGTGGTGACGGGGCGAGTGGAGCGAGGGGTGGTGAAGGTCGGGGACGAAGTGGAGATTGTGGGGATCCGGCCGACGTTCAAGACGGTGTGTACGGGTGTGGAGATGTTTCGGAAGATATTGGATCAGGGTCAGGCGGGAGACAACATCGGGGTATTGCTTCGGGGGACGAAGCGGGACGAGGTGGAGCGGGGGCAGGTGGTAGCGAAGCCGGGGAGCATTTTGCCGCACACGAAGTTCAAGGGGTCGGTGTACATCTTGACGAAGGAGGAGGGGGGGCGGCACACGCCGTTTTTCAACGGGTATCGGCCGCAGTTTTATTTTCGGACGACGGATGTGACCGGGGTGGTGACGTTGCCTTCGGGGGTGGAGATGGTGATGCCTGGGGACAATGTGAACGTGGAGGTGCAGCTGATCACCCCGATCGCGATGGAGAAGGAGCTTCGGTTTGCGATACGGGAGGGGGGCCGGACGGTGGGAGCGGGGGTCATCTCCGACATCCTGGAATAAATTTCCGGACCTTTTTGCTGCCTCGCCGGGTGGGGGTCGGCCCCGGCCGCCGCGAGAGCAACGACGAGAGGCGAGTTAGGAAGTATGGTACTCAACAGTCAAAAGATACGAATACGGCTGAAAGCCTACGATTACCGGCTCCTGGATCAGTCAACCAAGGAGATCGTGGACACGGCCAAGCGGACCGGAGCCCGGGTGGCGGGGCCCATTCCCCTGCCCACCTCGATCAACAAGTATTGCGTCCTCAGGTCTCCCCACGTGGATAAGAAATCCCGGGAGCAGTTCGAGATCCGGACCCACAAGAGGCTTTTGGACATCCTCGAACCTACCCAGCAGACGATCGACGCCCTGATGAAGCTCGATTTGGCCGCCGGCGTGGACGTAGAGATAAAGTTATAAACCGCGAGCGCGTTTTAGGGATTTTGCCATGTTAAAGAGCATTTTTGGGAAAAAACTGGGGATGACCCAGGTCTTCCGTGAGGAGGGGGGGATCGTCCCCGCGACCGTGATCCAGGCGGGACCCTGCAAAGTGGTTCAAATCAAGACTCCCGCCCGCGACAAGTATGCGGCCGTCCAGCTGGGTTTTGAAGAGCGGGATGCCAAGCGGGTCAAGAAGCCCCTCCAGGGCCACTTCGCCCGGGCCCAGGTGCAACCCTTCCGGTATTTGAGAGAAGTCCGCGTGGCCGACCCTGCCTCCTTTCAGCTAGGGCAGGAGATCACCGTGGAAGAGTTCAAGGTTGGAGACCGGGTGGACGTGGTGGGGATGTCCAAGGGAAAAGGTTTCATGGGCGTGGTCAAGCGTTGGGGGTTTCGCGGAGGCCGGGCGACCCACGGTTCCATGTTCCACCGGGCCCCCGGATCGATCGGGGCCAGTTCCTACCCGTCGCGCGTCTGGCCGGGGCAAAAGATGGGGGGGCATCAGGGAAACCGGACTGCCACGCTGCAGAACCTGGAAGTGGTCGACATCCGCCCCAGACAGAATTTGATTTTGGTCAAAGGAGCCGTTCCGGGTGGCCCCAGGGGATTTCTTTTCATCCGGGAATCGAAGAAGAAGAAAGCACAGCCGGCAAAAGAAGAAAAGAAGTAGGGGCACGCTGCGGCGTGCCCCTGGTACGGGCACGCCGCAGCGTGCCCCTACGTATTTGGAGCATATATGGCCAAAGTTGATGTGTTCGATATCCAGCGGCAGAAAATCTCCGAGATGGAGGTGGACGACCGGCTACTCAACGAACCGGAGAAGCCCCACCTGATCTACGACGTCGTGCGCGCGCAACTCGCCTCCCGGCGGAGCGGGACCGCCTCCACCAAAGAGCGTTCCCTCGTCAGCGGAGGGGGGCGGAAGCCCTGGAAGCAGAAAGGTACGGGAAGGGCCCGCTCGGGTCACTCGCGTTCCCCTGTGTGGCGCAAGGGCGGCACTGTATTCGGGCCCCACCCGCGGGACTATTCCTACCGTCCTCCCAAGAAGGTTCGGCAGGCTGCCCTGCGGTCGGCCCTGGCCTCTAAATTCCGGGAGGAGAAGATGCTGGTTCTCGACCGGTTCGGTTTGGAAGAGGTCAAAACCCGCCGGTTCCAGGAGGCCTTGAAAACCCTGGGGATCACCAGCGCGCTCATCGTCATCGACGGCCCGGATGATTTTCTGGAAAAATCCGCCCGGAATGTCCCGGGCGTTCAGGTGATGCAGGTTCAGGGTTTGAATGTCCACGACATTCTCCGGTACGAGCATCTGGTGTTTCTCCGCTCCAGCCTGGAGAAAGTGGAGAGGAATTTTACCACATGAAGGAAATGCACGAGATTATCAAGAGGCCCCTCATCACGGAGAAGAGCACGCGCCTGAAAGAGGCGGGGAACCAGATCGCCTTTGTCGTCGACCCCCAGGCCAATAAGGTCCAGATCCGCCAGGCGGTGGAAAAGCTCTTCAAGGTCAAAGTGAAGACCGTGCGGACGATGAACCTGGTCGGAAAACGGAAACGCGTCGGTAAGTTCCAGGGCTGGAAATCGGACTGGAAGAAGGCCATCGTGACCCTGCAGGAAGGGCAGCGGATTGAGTTCTTCGAGGGCGCCTAGGCCGAATGCGGAATGGGGAATGCGGAATAAAGCAGGATCAAGGTTGAAAACGCTCTCGCGACTTGCGCGCGATTGCGAATTAACTAGGAAGGTTATTCATGGCACTCAAAGCATACAAGCCGACTTCCCCGGGGAGAAGGTTCCAAACCACCCTGGAGAACGTTGAGATCTCAACCAAAAGGCCCGAAAGAGGCCTCCTTCTTCCGCGGAAGAAGACGGGGGGCCGGAACGTGTACGGGCGGATCACGAGCCGGTATATCGGCGGAGGACACAAACGCCTATTCCGGGTGATTGATTTCAAACGGGAGAAGTTTGACATCCCGGCCAAGGTTGCCGCCATCGAATATGACCCGAACCGCTCGGCAAACATCGCCCTCCTTCATTATCTCGACGGGGAGAAGCGGTACATCCTCGCCCCGCTGGAGCTCAAACCGGGGGAGACCGTCGTGAGCGGCGAGCGGGTGGACATCCGGCCCGGGAACGCGCTCCCCTTGAAGAACATCCCCCTGGGAACCATGATCCACAACATCGAGATGAAGCCCGGCAAAGGGGCCCAACTCATCCGCAGCGCGGGATCATCGGCCCAGCTCATGGCCAAGGAAGGGAAGTACGCCCATATCAAGATGCCCTCGGGGGAGGTCCGCCTGATTCAACAGAACTGCTATGCCACGATCGGCCAGGTGGGAAACCTGGATCACGAGAACGTCACCCTCGGCAAGGCGGGCAGAACCCGGTGGCTGGGGCGGAACCCGCGTGTCCGCGGGGTGGCCATGAATCCGGTAGACCATCCGCTCGGAGGGGGCGAGGGGAAAAGCTCGGGCGGACGTCACCCGGTCACGCCCTGGGGTGTCCCCACCAAGGGATACAAGACCCGGCAGAACAAGGCGACGGATAAGTACATTGTGAAGCGGAGAAGATAAATTCGCAAGTCGCGAGAGCGCGAGGGCGCAAGGGGAAATGAAATTTTTTACGCCTCGCGCCTTACGCCTTGCGCTCTCGCGAATTGAGGAGAATGGAATGGCACGTTCGATTCGCAAGGGGCCTTACATTGAGCCCCAGCTGATGAAAAAAGTGGAAGAGGCCAATCAGAACAAGAGCCGGAAGGTGATCAAGACCTGGTCGCGGCGTTCCACCATCCTGCCCGATATGATCGGCCTCACGTTCGCCGTCCACAACGGGAAAAAATTCATCCCCGTCTTCGTCACCGAAAACATGGTCGGGCACAAGCTGGGCGAGTTCTCTCCCACCCGGGCTTTCTTCAGCCATTCGGGCGACCGCAAGACCAAGCTGAAACCCGTCCCGAAGCCGGCGTGAAGGAGGCAGGATGGAAGCAAGAGCGATCTCCAAATATTTGCGTATATCCCCGCGCAAGGTGCGGCTGAACGCCGACCTCATCCGGGGAAAGCGGGTGGAGGAGGCCATCAATCTCCTTTCCCACACCCCCAAGGCCGGGGCCCGGGTTGTTTCCAAGGTGGTTCAGTCCGCCCTGGCGAACGCCCGGCAGGATCGTTCCATCGATGTGGACACGCTTTTTGTGAAAACGATTTATGTCAACCAGGGGCCGACCCTGAAACGGTTCCGCCCCAAGCCCATGGGAAGGGCGGGAAGAATTCGCAAACGGACCTGCCACGTCACCGTGGTGCTGAGCGAGGCCTGAGGCTGGCTACAAACTCATTTTGAGGAGAAGGAGGCTGAACGTTGGGTCAAAAGGTTAATCCGATTGGGCTGCGCCTGGGGATCGTCAAAACCTGGGATTCTCGGTGGTACGCGGAGAAATTTTACTCCAAATTTTTGCAGGAAGACATCGTTATCCGCAAATACATCAAAAAGAAACTTTACCACGCGGGGATCTCCAAGATCGAGATTGACCGGACCGCCAACCGAGCCAAGATCACCATCCGCACCGCCCGGCCGGGAATCATCATCGGCCAGAAAGGGGCGGAGATCGACAAGCTGCAGAAAGAAGTTCACAAGCTGGCGCAGCGGGAGATTTCGATCAACATCCAGGAGATCCGGCGAGTTGAAACCGATGCCCAGCTGGTGGCGGAAAATGTGGCTCTCCAGCTGGAACGGCGGGTCGCTTTCCGGCGGGCCATGAAGAAGAGCGTGACCGCCTGCCTCAAGTTCGGAGGCCAGGGGATCAAGATCTCCTGCGGCGGCAGGCTCGGAGGGGCGGAAATCGCCCGGTCGGAATGGTACCGGGAAGGTCGGGTCCCCCTCCATACCCTGCGGGCGGATATCGATTACGGGGTCGCCGAGGCCCGGACGACCTACGGGGCCATTGGAATCAAGGTGTGGATTTATAAAGGAGACATTCTCCCGGCCGTCCGAGGACGGAAGGAGACCCTGTAGCAGGGAGCCGAGGAAGACATGTTAGCACCCAAAAAAGTAAAGTTTCGGAAGCAGCAGAAGGGAAGGCGCAGAGGGACCGCTTCCCGGGGCAGCAGCCTCAATTTCGGGGATTACGGCCTGCAGGCGAGCGAGTGCGGCTGGCTGACCACCCGGCAGATTGAGGCCGCCCGGGTGACCATGACCCGACACATCAAGCGGGGAGGGAAGATCTGGATTCGGATTTTTCCGGATAAGCCGGTGACCAAGAAACCGGCGGAAACCCGAATGGGGAAAGGCAAAGGCGCCCCGGAAGACTGGGTGGCGGTCATCAAGCCGGGCAGGATTCTCTACGAGATGGAGGGGGTCACCCGGGAAACAGCCGTGGAAGCCTTCCGGCTGGCGGCGCACAAGCTGCCCCTGGCAACCAAATTCATCATGCGGGAGGGAGCGGGTGAAAGCGCGGGAACTTAAAGAGATGAGCGAGGCCGAGCTTCGCCAGAAGGAAAAAGAGGTCACCGAGGAGTACTTCAACCTGAAATTCCAGCACGCCACCGGGCAGCTGGAGAACACCGAGCGGTTGCCCCAGGTGCGGAAGAATCTGGCCCGGGTGAAAACGCTCCTGCGCCAGAAGAGCCCGGGGCCGGGGAAGGCCACATGAGGAAAAAGGAATGAAGCCCAGAGGAATCCAGAAAACGATGGTGGGAACGGTGGTCAGCGACCGGATGGAGAAGACCCGGGTGGTCCTGGTGCAGCGGCTGGTCAAACATCCGCTCTACCAGAAATATGTTCGGAAGAGGGCCCGCTACAAGATGCACGACGAGAAAAGCGCCTGCCATTTGGGCGACCGAGTCGTCATCGTGGAGACCCGACCCCTGAGCCGGGAAAAACGCTGGCGCCTGAAAGAGATCCTGGAGCGGGCGCAATAAGCCGCTTGGTTTCGATGGTTGAGCGGCAAGAGGAAAGGGAATAGGCGGGTGCGGTCATGATTCAGATGCAAACCTCTTTGGAAGTGGCGGACAATTCCGGAGCGAAGAAGCTTGCTTGCATAAAGGTCCTGGGGGGCAGCAAACGGAAATATGCCAGCCTGGGGGACGTGATCATCGTCTCGGTGAAGGAGGCGATTCCCAACTCGAAAGTCAAGAAAGGGGATGTGATGCGGGCGGTCATCGTCCGCACCGTGAAAGAGGTCCGCCGGATCGACGGGAGCTACATCAAATTCGACGAGAACTCCGCGGTTCTGGTCAATCCCCAGAATGAGCCCGTCGGGACCCGTATTTTCGGGCCCGTGGCCCGCGAACTCCGGGCTAAAAAATTTATGAAAATTATATCCCTGGCCCCCGAAGTGCTCTAGACCCTGCCGGGGCGAATGAGGCATCCATGAAATACGTCGGTTTTCACGTCCGGAAAAATGACCTTGTTCAGGTGATTTCCGGAAAAGAGAAAGGCAAGACGGGGAAAGTCCTTCAGGTATTCCCCAAGAAAGATCGAGTCCTGGTGGAAAAAGTGAACTTTATTAAACGCCATTCCCGGCCTTCCGCCAAGACCCGGCAGGGGGGGATTATTCAAAAAGAGGCCCCGGTCCACGTCTCCAATGTTCTCCTGGTCTGCCCGAAGTGCAACAAAGGGGAAAAGATGGGGGCCAAGGTCCTGGAGGATGGGAAAAAATCGCTGGTCTGCAAGGGCTGCGGCGAGCTGATTGAAAGGAAATAAGGGGGCGGCGCAGATGACCCGAATGAATGAAATCTACCAGAAAGAAGTCGTTCCCCAGTTGGTGAAGACTTTCAGTTACAAGAATGTGATGCAGGCCCCCCGCCTGGAGAAGATCACCCTCAACATGGGGCTTGGCGAGGCGATCCAGAACATCAAGATCCTGGACTCCGCGGTGGAAGAGCTGACCCTCATCGCCGGACAGAAGGCGGTGATCACCAAGGCGAGACGTTCCATCGCCATCTACAAACTGCGGGAAGGAATGCCCATCGGGGTGATGGTGACCCTCCGCCGCGCCCGCATGATGGAATTCTTCGACAAACTGGTGAACGTGGCCCTCCCGCGGGTCAGAGACTTCCGGGGCGTATCTCCCAAGGCTTTCGACGGACGGGGGAATTACTCCCTGGGGATCCGGGAGCAGATCATCTTTCCCGAAATCAATTTGGATAAAATCGACAAGATCAAGGGGCTGAACGTCTCCATCGTGACGACGGCGAAGACCGACGAAGAGGGCAAAGAACTCCTCCGCCTCCTGGGAATGCCTTTTCGAACGTAAATTTTTCGGACGCAGATGAACGCGGATTTTCAGGATGAGAAAATGAAAATTTTATTTGTTTTGATCTGCGAAATCTGCGTTCATCTGCGTCCAAATAAATAAGTGAAAGGATCGGCTTGTGGCCCGGACTGCGTTAATCGTCAAATCGAATCGAAAACCGAAATTCAGCGTTCGAGAGTATAACCGCTGCCCCATTTGCGGGCGGGCGCGGGGGTATTACCGGAAATTCGATCTCTGCCGGATCTGTTTTCGGAACTTGGCCTCGCGCGGAGAAGTTCCCGGGGTTATCAAGTCGAGCTGGTAACAAGAGCGCCATCACGGAGGACATCATGGGGATGACGGATCCCTTGGCCGATATGCTTACGCGCATCCGTAACGCCAATAAGGCCAAACACGAAAAAGTGGATATTCCCGCCTCAACCCTCAAGGCCCATGTCGCGCGGATCCTGAAGGACGAAGGGTATATCAAGAACTATAAGATGATCAAAGATGGAAAACAGGGCACCCTCAGGATCTACCTGAAATACGAGGGCGACGGCAAGAAGCAGGTCATCTCCGGGCTCAGGATCGTGAGCAAACCGGGGCTTCGCCGCTACGTGCGGGCCGCGGACATCCCCCTGGTTCTCCGGGGGCTGGGCGTCTCCATCCTTTCGACTTCCAGAGGAGTCATGACCGACAGGGAAGCGCGAAAGGTCAAAACGGGCGGCGAGCTGCTCTGTTCGGTCTGGTAAGGGGAGGAACAATGTCCAGAATCGGAAAAAAGCCCATACCGGTGCCGGCCGGGGTAAAAGTTATCTTGGAGCTCCCGGTGGTTAAGGTCTCTGGGCCCAAAGGAAACTTGACCCAGACGCTCGACCGAGGCGTGGTCGTGACCCTTGAAAAAGAAGAAGTCCGGGTCCAGGCGCCCGATGACCCTAAAAAGGGGAACGCCCTCCACGGCCTTACCCGCACGATCGTCGCCAACATGATCAAAGGGGTGAGCGAGGGGTTCCAACGGGTCCTGGAGATCAACGGGGTGGGCTACCGAGCGGAAGTGCAGGGCCAGGTGATGAACTTTACCCTGGGATATTCCCATCCAATCCGTTTTCCCCTGCCCGAGGGCATTAAAGCCGAAGTGGAACGCCAGGTAAGGATCACCCTGAAGGGGACGGACAAGAACCTCCTGGGCCTTACCGCTTCGAGGATTCGCCGGCTTCGACCCCCCGAGCCCTACGGCGGAAAAGGGATCAAGTATGCCGAAGAGGTGATCCACCGGAAAGCCGGGAAGACCGCGGTCGGTTAACGTTGATCGGACCGATCCCTCGGATCCGACCGATCTGTCCGATCGGGGTCCGTTTTTTCTGCGAAAATCTGGTAGGGCAAAAAAGGAAAGAACCGTGTTACGAGAACTGAAAGAGGCGGCGCGCAAGAAGAGGAAGAAGCGGATGAGCTCCAAGGTCCGGGGAACTCCGGAGAGGCCCCGGCTGAATGTGTTCAAAAGCGCCCGGCATATCTACGCCCAGGTGATCGACGATTCGCGGGGGACGACGCTCGCCGCGGCTTCCACCCAGAGCCCCGAGATGAAGGGCCTGCCGAAAGGAAAAGGGAAGATCGAAGCCGCCAAAAGCGTGGGAGCCCTGATCGCGGAAAAGGCGATGGCCCGCGAGGTAAAAAAAGTGGTCTTCGACCGGAACGGTTTCCTGTACCACGGCCGGATCAAGGCTTTGGCCGAGGCTGCCCGGGAGAAGGGTTTGGATTTCTAAAGACGAGAATTGGGAGCTGATCGGTCGGATCCGACGGATCGGTCCGATCAACTCCCAAGTACGGGCACGCTGCGGCGTGCCCCTACGAATTTTTTTTGGAGGCAATGAGTGGCTCAAATCAATCCAGAAGAACTGGAACTAGTAGATCGTGTTGCCCACATTAACCGCGTCGCCAAGGTGGTGAAGGGCGGACGGCGCTTCAGCTTCAGCGCCCTCGTGGTCGTTGGGGACGGAAAAGGCGTCGTGGGCTTTGGCCTGGGAAAAGCGAACGAAGTACCGGAGGCGATCCGCAAAGGAATCGAACAGGCCAAAAAGAACCTCATCCAGGTTCCTCTGGTGCGGGGGACGATCCCCTATGAAGTGGTGGGGCGGTTTGGCGCGGCGCGTATTCTGCTCAAGCCTGCTTCCGAAGGGACGGGGGTCATCGCCGGAGGGGCCGTGCGGCCGGTCATCGAGTCCGCCGGGATCCTGAACATCCTGACTAAGTGCCTGGGCTCGCGAAACCCTCACAACGTGATCAAAGCGACGATCGAGGGACTTCGCATGCTGAAGACCCCGGATGACATCGCCAGCAAACGGGGGAGGACAGCGGCCGAGCTCGTTTAGCCCGCATGGTCCGCGGGCGTATCCCGAGGAATCCGCCCAGGGAAGGAAACATGGAAGAAAAAATGATCGAAGTCACCTTGGTCCGCAGCGGCATTACCCGGCCCAAAACCCAGCAAAGGACCCTGCGGGGGCTAAGATTGACCCGGATGAATAAAACCGTGAGGCTGAAGGACACACCGGAGATACGGGGAATGATCCGGAAGGTCTCCCACCTCGTGACCGTGGCTGAGAAACAGGAAAGCGAACATGAAGCTAAGTGAATTGAAACCCCCGAAGGGGGCCAGGAAAAAAAGGAAGAGGATCGGCCGTGGAGAAGGCTCGGGCCACGGCGGAACTTCTACCAAGGGACATAAAGGTTTGAAGGCCCGGTCTGGGGGCAAGAGGTCCCCGGGTTTCGAAGGCGGCCAGATGCCCCTTCAACGGCGGCTCCCCAAGCGGGGTTTCAAAAATCCGTTCCGGGAGGAATGGGCCGTCGTCAACCTGCGGGATTTGAGCGACTTCCCCGATCAGTCGGTCGTGGATGTGGAAACCCTGAAGGCATCGGGTTTCGTGAAAAAGGAGGGGCGCGGGGTCAAAATCCTGGGGGAAGGAGAAATTACCCGTCCTCTAACGGTCCGGGCGAACGGGTTCAGCCTTTCCGCGAAGAAGAAGATCGAGGCGGCCGGAGGGAAAGCGGAGGTCATCTAAGCCTTGTTCCAGGGATTCCAGAACATTCCGAAAATTCCAGAGCTGAAGAAGCGGATCTTCATCACTCTTCTGCTCCTGGCCGTCTATCGCATCGGGGTCCACGTCCCCACGCCGGGGATCGACGCGAACGCCCTGGCCGCCTTCTTCGCCCAGGCCAAGGGGACTCTCTTCGGCTTCATCGACATGTTCTCCGGGGGCGCTTTCGAGCGCCTGTCCGTTTTCGCCCTGGGGATCATGCCGTATATCAGTTCCTCGATCATCCTTCAATTGCTCACGGTCGTGGTTCCCCATCTGGAGCGGCTTTCGAAGGAAGGCGAGGCCGGCCGGAAGAAGATCACCCAGTACACCCGCTACGGAACGGTGCTGCTGAGTCTCATCCAGGGGTTCGGAATCAGCGTTGGGCTTGAGAGGATGACCGGGCCGGCCGGGGAAGCGGTGGTCCTCGACCCGGGGTGGTCCTTCCGCTTGATGACCATGATCACCCTCACCGCCGGAACGGCTTTCATCATGTGGCTTGGGGAGCAGATCACGGAGCGGGGCATCGGCAATGGCATTTCCCTGATCATCTTTGCCGGGATCGTCGCCCGGATGCCCACCGCCATCAGCAACAGCATCCGCATGATCCGCAGCGGGGACATGGGGATCATCGTCACCCTCCTCCTGATCGTTCTCATGGTAGCCGTGGTTGGGGCGATCATCTACATGGAAAGGGGGCAGCGCAGGATCCCGGTGCAGTACGCCAAGCGAATCGTGGGGCGGAGAATGTACGGCGGGCAGAGCACCCATCTTCCCTTGAAGATCAACACGGCGGGGGTCATCCCGCCCATTTTCGCGTCTTCGATCATCATGTTTCCCGCTACGATCGCGAATTTCCTCGAGCACCCCTGGATGAAAGCCATTTCCAACCAGCTGGCGCCCGGGTCGGCGGTGTACGAGCTGATTTACGTCGGGTTCATCTTTTTCTTCTGTTATTTCTACACCGCCGTGACCTTTAATCCCACGGACGTTGCGGACAATATGCGCAAGTACGGAGGCTACATCCCGGGGATCCGGCCGGGGAAGAAGACCGCGGAATTCATCGACCGGGTCCTGGTGCGGATCACGTTTACCGGGGCCATTTATGTTTCGGCGGTCTGCGTCCTCCCCTCGATCCTCATCACCCGCTTCAACGTGCCGTTCTATTTCGGGGGAACCGCGCTCTTGATTGTGGTCGGTGTCGCCCTCGACACGGTGGGTCAGATTGAATCCCATATGCTGATGCGCCACTACGAAGGGTTCATGAAGGGCGGGCGGATCAAGGGAAGAAGGTAGGGACGGAGATGGGAGCGTACCCTCTCCCCCTGGAAGAACGGATTGTACTCAAGTCTCCGCAAGAGATTGAGAAGATGCGCCGCAGCAATCGCATCGTGGCGGAGATTTTACTGGAACTCAAGGCTGCGGCACGTCCGGGGGTGAAGACCCGGGAACTCGACGAGCTCGCCGAGTCACTTTTGGCGCAGCGCGGCGCCCGGTCGGCCTTTAAAGGCTACAACGGGTATCCCGCGGTCCTCTGCACTTCCGTTAACGAGGAAGTGGTCCATGGCATTCCGTCGGACCGTATCCTGAAAAAGGGAGACCTTCTCAGCCTGGATTTCGGGGCGGTGTTCGAGGAATACTACGGAGACTCCGCGATCACCGTGCCGATCGGAGAAGCCACCCCGGAGGCCGAACGTTTGCTGCGGGTCACCGAAGAGGCCCTGTACCTGGCCATCACCGAAGCCCGGACGGGCAATCGAGTTTCGGACCTCTCGGCGGCCATTCAACGGCACGTCGAGTCCAGCGGGTTTTCCGTGGTTCGGGATTTTGTGGGGCACGGCATCGGCAAGTTCATGCACGAGAAGCCGCAGATCCCCAATTTCGGCCTTCCGGGGCGCGGGGTTCGCCTGAAACCCGGGATGACGCTGGCGATCGAACCCATGGTCAACGCCGGAGGGTATGAAGTGATGGTCCGGGAGGACGGGTGGACGGCCGTAACCCGGGACCGGAGCCTCTCGGCCCACTTCGAGCATTCGGTCGCGGTGACCGAAAATGGACCGTTAATTTTAAGTCAAATTTGAGGGAAGACCCGGGCCCGCGGGGTAGGTCTTCCGGACAGGTTGGGGATGGCCAAAGAAGATTCCATAGAAGTGACCGGGACAGTGGTCGAAACCCTTCCCAACGCCATGTTTCGGGTGGAGTTGGAAAACGGCCACCGGGTGCTGGCCCATATCTCCGGAAAAATGCGGCTGCACTTCATAAAGATCCTTCCCGGAGACAAGGTGACCGTCGAGCTGTCTCCCTACGACCTCAACCGGGGGCGGATCACCTATCGGGAGAAATAAGCCAGCGCAGCCGCCGGGGAAAGGAACGCAAGAGATGAAAGTGAGAGCGTCCGTTCGCAAAATCTGCGACAAGTGCAAGATCGTTAAAAGAAAAGGGGTTGTGCGGGTCATCTGCACGAACACCCGTCATAAGCAGAGGCAAGGATAACGCAGGGTAAGAAGTGAGGGGTGACGAGTCGGGGGTAAGAACGGAATCCGACTCACTCCTCATCCCTCACGGCTTTATTAAAGGAGGCATTGTGGCACGAATAGCCGGGATCGATCTGCCGAAGAACAAGAACGTAGAGATCGCCCTCACCTATATCCACGGGATCGGGCGTTCAACGGCCCGCAAACTTCTTCTCGCGGCCCAGGTGGAGCTGGGCAAGAAAACCGATTCCCTGACCGAAGGCGAGGTGGCCAAGATCCGCGAGGCGATCGACCAGAGCAATCTTAAGATCGAAGGGGACCTGCGGCGGGATATTTCCACGAACATCAAGCGGCTGATGGACCTGGGGACCTACCGAGGGTACCGCCATCGCCGGTCGCTGCCCGTGCGGGGTCAGCGGACGCACACCAACGCCCGGACCCGCAAAGGCCCCCGCCGCCAGATGGGCGGGAAGAAGAAATAAGGAGGAAGAATGCCCCCGAAAAGTTCAGGGTCAAAGAAGAAGGAACGGCGAAACATCCAGAACGGCGTCGCCCACATCCAGTCGACGTTCAACAACACGATCGTGACCATCACGGATGTCAGCGGGAACGTGGTGGCGTGGGCAAGCGCCGGGAGCGCCGGTTTCAAGGGGTCGCGAAAGAGCACCCCGTTTGCCGCGCAGCTGGCGGCGGAACAGGCCGCCAGGAAAGCCATGGAACAGGGCGTGCGGAGTATCGAAGTGTACGTGAAGGGACCCGGCGCCGGGCGGGAGGCGGCCCTGCGTTCCCTCCAGGCCGCGGGGTTCCGCGTGGACCTGATCCGCGACGTGACTCCGATCCCGCATAACGGCTGCCGCCCGCCGAAAAGGCGGCGGGTGTGAATTTCATCAGGCCCTAGAGAGGAGAAACTCATTGGCTAGATCGATACAACCGGATTGCCGGCAGTGCCGGCGGGAGAACTTGAAACTCTATTTGAAGGGGGACCGGTGCTACTCCGATAAATGCGCGGTGGAGCGGAGGTCCTATCCGCCCGGCCAGCATGGACAGGGGAGAGCCAAGTTTTCCAACTACGGCGTCCAGCTCCGGGAGAAGCAGAAGGTGAAAAGGATGTACGGCCTTCTCGAGAAGCAGTTTCGGAACTTTTTCGAGAAAGCTGAACGACAGAAGGGAATCACCGGGACCAATCTGCTGATCCTCCTCGAGAGGCGCCTGGATAATCTCGTCTATCGCCTGGGCTTTGCCAACTCCAGAAGCGAAGCCCGACAGCTGGTACGTCACAGCCATTTCACGGTGAACGGAAAGAAGGTCGATATTCCTTCCTATCTGGTGAAGGTGGGGGACGTAATCGAACTTCGGGAGAAGAGCCGAAAGATCGCGAAGGTCGGAGAATCTCTGGAAGCGGTGGCCCGAAGGGGCATCCCCTCCTGGTTGGAGTTGGAGAAGGAGCAGTTCCGCGGGCGGCTCGCGTCCCTTCCTGCGCGGGAAGACTTGACCATGCCCATCAAAGAACAGTTGATCGTGGAGCTCTTTTCCAAATAACCCCTTATGATCCCGCCTGGTGGGGGGGTCCAGGAGATGCCTATGTATCGAAATTGGGAAACCCTTATCAAGCCAAAAGCCTTGGAGGTGGAGGAGGAGACCCTCACCCCCACCTACGGGCGTTTTCACGTCGAGCCCCTGGAGCGCGGGTTCGGGATTACCATCGGCAACTCTTTGCGCAGAATCCTCCTCTCTTCTCTCCAGGGCGCGGCGGTCACGGCCGTACGGATGAAAGGGGTTCTCCACGAGTTTTCCACCCTCCACGGGGTCAGGGAGGATGTGACCGATATCATCCTGAATATCAAGGAGCTTCTGGTCAAACTGCACTCCGACGGGCCGGAAACGCTGCGGCTAAAGGCCGACAAGCCGGGGGTGGTCAAAGCGCGGGACATCCAAGTGAATCCCAATGTGGAGATTCTGAACCCCGATCACGTGATCGCCACCCTTTCGGAAGATGGAGACCTGGATGTGGAGATGACCGTCAAGAGGGGAAGGGGGTATGTGCCGGCGGAAAGAAACCGGGAGGAAGGCCAGCCGATCGGCACGGTGCCCATTGACGCCCTGTTCTCTCCCATCCGGCGAGTGAATTATACGGTGACCCACTCCCGGGTCGGACAGATTACCGATTACGACCGCCTCTCCCTGGAGGTCTGGACAAACGGGAATCTTTCCCCGGCAGACGCCATCGGGTATGCCGCGAAGATCCTGAAGGAGCAGTTGACCGTTTTTATCAATTTTGACGAGGGAGAAGCCGTTCCCAAGATTCCCGAGCCCAAGGAGGGGGATAAGCTCAACGAAAACCTCTTCAAGAGCGTGGACGAGCTTGAACTCTCGGTCCGTTCGGCCAACTGCCTGAAGAATGCGGATATCCGGTACATCGGCGACCTCGTGCAGAAGACCGAGGCGGAGATGCTGAAGACCAAGAACTTCGGCCGGAAGTCGCTGAATGAGATCAAGGAGATCCTGACCGAGATGGGGCTTTCCTTGGGAATGAAACTGGAGACCTGGCCTCCGCCGGAACTGGAAGAGAAGAAAAAGGAAGCTTAGGGAAGGAATACCCATATGCGTCATCGTGTTGCGGGAAGTAAATTAGGCCGGACGACCAGCCATCGAATTTCCATGCTTCGCAATCTCGTTACCTCCCTCGTGGAGCACGAGAGGGTGAAGACCACCGACGCCAAGGCCAAGGAGCTCCGGCCTCTCGCCGAGAAGCTGATCGGCCTGGGCAAGCGGGGAGACCTGCATGCGAGGCGGCAGGCCCTCTCCGTGGTTCGCAAACCCGAGCTGGTTTCGAAGCTCTTCGATACCCTCTCCCCCCGTTTCCAGGCGCGGACCGGCGGTTACGTGCGGATCATGAAACTGGGAAATCGTCCCGGGGACGGCGCACCGGTCTCCATCGTGGAATGGATCGGGGACGAGAAAGAAGAGGGGAAGAAGGGGAAGGCCAGAAAGAGAAAGGAAAAACCCAAGCGTTCCGAAAGAACGAAACTCCCGGAGGCTGCTTCCAAAACCTGAAGCAGACACGGAAGGCAAGAAAGGGCGAGGCTCAACGGGTCTGGCCCTTTTTTTATTTTACGGCATTTTTCACCGCAGAGGGCGCGGAGAACAAAAAGAAATTCCGAGTACCAAAACCCAAGGACCAAATGAATTTCAACAATCCACGGCTGTTGTAACCTTTAGATTCGGAACCGGGGGAATCCGTCATTCCGGCGAAAGCGAAAGACGGAATCCAGAATGCCCTTAAAAATATCCTAAATTTCTGCTTTCGCAGGAGTGACGACAAGATTTCGTAATGTATAAATTGACTTGGCATTTGGATTTTGGAATTTGTCAATTACGCTGATCTCTGAGTCCTCTGCACTCTCTGCGGTTCATCTTTCTTAAAATGATTGAATTCCGTCAAGTAAGCTTTTCCTACCCCTCTTACCAGGGTCAGCCGACCTCGGTCTTCAAGGAGTTGACGTTTTCGATTCCTCCCGGGCGTTACACGGCCCTCATGGGCCCGAATGGGTCGGGGAAAAGCACTCTCGGCAAACTCGTCAAGGGCCTGCTCTCCCCCTCTTCGGGCCAGGTTTTCATCCATGGTGTTCCCCTGAAGCCCGGGGAAATCTCGCCCCGCGTGGGTTACATTTTTTCCAACCCGGAAAATCAGATTGTCTCTTCGGTAGTTGAAGAGGACGTCGCTTTCGGACCGGCCAACCTGGGGGTAGAGCCCTCCGTCCTCTCCGCGCGGGTCACAGAGAGCCTCGAATTGGTAGGAATGGAAGGGTACCGCCACCACCCTCCCCACCTCCTCTCCGGCGGACAGCAGCAGAAGGTTGTCATCGCGGGGGTCCTCGCCATGGAATGCGAGGTCCTGGTCCTGGATGAACCGACCTCCATGCTGGACCCGCAGGACCGCAAAGAGATCCTGGATATTTTCAGGAGCATCCAGGAGAAGGGGCCGCGGACGCTGCTGCACATCACCCACTCCTTCGAAGAGGCCCTGATGGCGCAGGACTTCATCTACCTTGACCCTGGCCGGATCATTTTCCATGGAACGCCGGAAGAGTTTTTGTCCGTTGATCACATGCCGGAAGTCTCCGGGATCGAGATTCCCCCCCTCCTCCAGGTCGTTCGGGGCCTGCGCGAACGGGGCCACAACATCCCCCCGGGAGTGCGCACCTACGACCCATTGAAGGAATTCCTGCTGGAAGGGAATAAAAAGGGATTATAATCCCCTGGGGCACACATAAAACTATATCTTGACAAATTTCCATTTCTGCAATTTGGCCCCGGCGGCCCCGGAACGCCCGAAATTGGATTATTCAGCTATGTCCCAGCCTATGGCAGCTTCGATAATTTGAAAGGACAGGTTTGGCACGGGTGCCGTCCGAACACCGAGTAGCCGTATCCATTTACGTAAACGGCGGTTGGTGGACCAAGCCTTTTCGGGATGCCCCGCTAACCTCTATCAACTGCGGCGGGCTGGAGTTGCGATGGCTTTTCCTGAGGAACGGTTCCGTTATGCTGGAAAAAATCCGCAACTTTATTCCTTGACACCTAACCGCACGAAAAATATAATTTTCCCGTCGAGAAGTATTTTCTTTCCGGGAAATACCGTCCGAAGAAGGGAGGCTCACGATGCCTGAACAGAAGGTTGGCGAGGTGATGAAGTTCTTTTCCAAACCCAGCGTCGCGGCGATCAAGCTGGAAGGCGAACTGAAGGTGGGGGACCGGATCAAGTTTAAAGGGCACACCACGGATTTCGAAGACCAGGTCCAGTCCATGCAGATCGAGAACCAGGCCGTGGAGAAGGCCGGAGCGGGGGAGATGATCGGAATCAAGGTGAAAGAGCGCGTCCGGGAGAAGGACCTGGTCTACAAGGTAACGGATTAAGAAGGAAGCGTTTGCCAGCCAATGGTAGCCGTTGAAAACCTGTCTTTCGTTTACCACCCCGGAACTCCCCTGGAGAGGAAAGCCTTAGATCATGTATCGTTGCGGATTGCCCCGGGAGAGTGCCTGGGGATCATCGGGGCAACGGGATCCGGGAAGACGACCCTGGTGCAGCATTTCAACGGACTCCTGAAGCCCTCATCAGGGAAGGTCTACGTAGAGGGTCTGGACCTCGAATCCCGGGAAGTTTCGTGGAGCGAGTTGCGCCGAAAAGTGGGACTGGTGTTTCAGTACCCCGAGCACCAGATTTTTGAAGAGACGGTCTTCGCGGAAATCTCGTTTGTGCTGCGCCAGCAGAAGGTCCTTCCCGCCGAGGAGATCGCCCTTCGGGTGAAGTCAGCCTGCGACGGGGTAGGCCTGGACTATGAAGCGTTCTCGGGCCGATCTCCTTTTGAGCTGAGCGGGGGCGAGATGCGCCGTGTAGCCCTGGCCGGGGTCCTGGTTCAGGAACCGCGGCTGATCATTCTCGACGAGCCGACAGTCGGGCTGGACGGTCCCGGAAAACGGGAGATCCTCCGGGAACTCAGGGAACTCCACCGCTCCGGTAAGACCGTGGTCATCATATCCCATTCCGTCGAAGACCTGACGGGCCTGGTGGACCGACTCATCGTCCTTGAGGAAGGCAGGATCGCAGCCTCGGGCCGTCCCGCGGAGGTCTTTTCTTTCCTGCTGGACGCACCAAAGCTCACCTTCCTTGTCCCCCCTGTTTTTCGCCTCCTCCACGAGTTGCGCGCTTCCGGGTGGCCAATTCCCGGTGATGTTTACGAACCCGGGCAGGCCGTTGCCGCAATTGATTCCTTCCTGAGGAGTCGCCCCGGGAAGCCCCCGGCGGAAAATTAAAAATTAATCGGGCGTGTTTAGCCATGAGTGCGCGCAAAAGGCTCATGGCTTTTTCATTTCACCGGTCGATGGATAATCGCGCAGGATTAGCACTGGAGGCGGATGAACAGGATGAAATGGAAAGGCCACTCTATTCTCCTGGGGGGCTCCCGATTGGCATGTTCATCCGCGTCCGAGAAATGTGTCTTCTCTCAGAGAAAATTCCTTGATTGGTAAAATCATCTTTTTTTGCTTTCTTCTCTCCGGACTCAGCAGTCTGATCTACGAAGTGCTCTGGGTCCGCATGCTCATTTTAATCTTCGGGTCCACGACTTTCGCCATCAGCACGGTCTTGACTTCTTTCATGGGCGGGCTGGCCCTGGGGAGCTATCTCTTCGGCAGGACCATCGACCGCTCCAGGCGCCCCCTTCCCCTCTACGGGGCCCTTGAGACGGGCATCGGCGTTTACGCGCTCTTCGTTCCCACCCTCTTTTCCGCCCTCATTCCTTTGTATCGATGGGCCTGGCAGTCTTTTCATGTGAATTTCTACCTGTTCAGCCTGATGCAATTCCTCCTCGTGAGCCTGGTCCTCCTCATCCCTACGACTCTCATGGGAGCGACCCTGCCTATCCTGGGCAGGTATTACTCCAGGAGGGACGATCGCCTCGGCTTGACCGTCGGTTCCCTCTACGCGGTGAACACGCTGGGAGGAATCCTGGGAACGTTTTTATCGGCCTTCTTTCTCATCCCGGCCCTGGGCGTCCGAAACACTACCTTTGCTGCCGCCATCCTGAACCTGCTGATCGGGGGGATCGTCATCTTCGCGGTGAGGACGAAGGAGGCGGGGGGCCAGGATCAGCGTCACCTGCCGTCCGATGTTTCCCCTCTTCCGCTTCCCGGCGAGCGGCTGGCTCCCCGGAGCCTGCCTGGTCATGTTTGCCTTTGCCCTTTCAGGGTTTGCCTCCATGATCTACGAGGTGGCCTGGAGCCGGGTTCTGGGGCTGATCCTGGATTCTTCCACTTACGCCTTTACGATCATGCTCACCACTTTCCTGGCGGGGATTGCCCTGGGGAGCTTTCTCATGTCCCGGGTCGCCGACCGCATGGCCCGCCCGCTTTGGGGCTTCGTCCTCATCGAGGCGGCGATCGGGGCTTCGGCTTTCCTGGGCCTATTCCTCTTTGCGGAACTTCCCTACCTCTTTGTCGTTCTTTACCGCTCTTTCCCGCGGTCCCTGAATTTCATTTTTTTCTCCAAATTTCTCCTGGCCGGGGCGGTGATGTTTCTCCCCACACTTTTTATCGGGGCCCTCTTTCCCCTCGTGGTCAGGCTGTACACGACGAGCCTGAGCCGCGTGGGACAATCCATCGGGGACGTCTATTCTCTGAACACCCTCGGCTGCATCCTGGGGTCCTTTTGCGGCGGGTTTTTCTTCGTGCCCTTCCTCGGGATCCAGAAAAGCATACTCCTGGCGGTCTGCCCTGAATTTCTTTTTGGCCTTCCTCCTCCTCATCCCTTTGCCCTTCCGCCGGACGAGGCTCAAGCTTTCCTTGATGGCTGCCCTGAGCCTGTTTTTCGTTGCCCTCTTTCTCAATGTGCCGCGCTGGAACCCATCCCTGATGTCCAGCGGGGTTTACATGTACGTGCGATTTGTCCTGGACCTCGACCGACGGCAGCTCCTCAACCGGTACACGAATGACGCAGACCCCCTTCTCTTCTACCGTGAAGGGTACAGCTCTACGGTGAGCGTTCACCGGTCCAAGAGCTCGGAGAACATTTACCTGAAAGTGAACGGGAAAGTAGAAGCCAGCACGGTAGGGGACATGCCCACCCAGGTTCTGCTCGGGCAGATCCCCATGCTCCTCAGCGGGAGCCGTGAAGACGTCCTGGTGATCGGGCTGGGGAGCGGGATCACCGTGGGTTCCGTGAGCACGCACCCGGCAAGGCGAATCACCGTGGCCGAGCTGGAGCCGGCGGTGGTGGAAGCGAGCCGGCTGTTCGCCCGCGAGAATTTCGACGTCCTGAAAGATCCCCGGGTCCAGGTGGTAACGTATGACGCCCGCAATTATCTGCTGGTTACCCCGGCCAAGTACGACGTGATCATCTCGGAACCCTCCAACCCCTGGATGGCGGGAGTCTCCAATCTTTTCACCCGCGAGTTCTTTCTCCTGGGAAGCCGCCGCCTCAAACCGGCGGGGATCTTTTGCCAGTGGCTCCAGCTGTACAAAATTTCGCCCGAGAACCTGAAATCGATCCTGGCCACGTTTCATCAAGTCTATCCCAACCTGCTCGTTTTTGAGGTGGAGAATTACGATCTGATCATCCTTGGCTCCTTTGAGCCCATCCGCATCGACCCGGAGAAGCTGCGGCGCCGCATTGCCGAACCCGGGGTGCGTGAAGACCTTGGGCGGGTCCAGATCCGCTCTCCCGGGGAGCTCCTGGCCCATTTTCTCCTGGGGACGAGGGAAATTCCCGCCTTAACCCGGAAAGCGCCGTTCAATACCGATGACAACGCGCTTCTCGAGTTTTCCGCGCCCAAGACCCTCTACTCCGAGACGTCGGAAGAAAACTTCCGGGAGCTGGCAAGACACTCCGGCAAGATTGACGATTACCTGAAACCCGCGGGCGAGAGCCGCGCTCTTCCCGCGACGCCCCGTGTCGATTCGCTCCTCAGGAGTCCTGGATCGTCCTAGCAGGATAATTCCGGGACTAAGCCGAATCGATGAGGGGTGGGCGCGCCGCCGAATTTGCCGCCGAATTTGGCGTTGATAAGGTCCCGGACCTGTGATACCTATAAAAATTACATCTCGGTTCTGAAGGGAAAAACCGTGGGGAGCCTTCCTCCCCGTCTAAAGAATGGAAGATCAAGGCCAGCTCTGGACCCGGTGTAATGCGTGTCAGCAGATCCTCTACCGCCGAGAGGTGGAGCGAAACCTGATGGTCTGCCCGAAGTGCACCTACCATTTCCGAATTTCCGCGGCCGAGCGCCTGAAACTGGTGGTCGACGAGGACACCTTTGTCGAATTCGACGCGGCCCTGGAACCCCTCGACCCCCTCCAGTTCAAAGACCGCATGAAGTACCCGGACCGGCTGAAAGAGACGCAGCGCAGCACCCAGCGGAAAGACGCCCTGGTAAGCGGAAAAGGGGAGATCCTCGGACGACCGGCCATGGTGGGAGTCATGGATTTTGAATTCATGGGGGGTTCCATGGGATCGGTTGTCGGGGAGAAAGTCGCGCGCCTGGCCGAACGCGGGGCTGAGGAAAACTGCGGGCTCGTGATCTTCTGCTCCTCCGGGGGAGCCCGAATGCAGGAAGGGATTCTCTCCCTGATGCAGATGGCCAAGACCAGCGCGGCCCTCGGTTTTTTAAAGGAACACGGTCTTCCCTATATCTCGGTTCTTACCGATCCCACCACGGGCGGGGTTTCGGCCAGCTTCGCCATGCTGGGGGACATCATCATCGCCGAGCCGAGGGCGATCATCGGCTTCGCCGGCGCCCGGGTCATCGAGCAGACCTTGAAGCAAAAGCTGCCGGAGGGGTTTCAACGTTCCGAGTACCTCCTGGAACACGGCATGATCGACCTCATCGCGGAGAGGAAGGAGATGAAGCAGGTCCTGGGCCGGCTCCTTGGAATGCTGGGGCGCGGGAAAGCGCGCGGAAAGCAGGGAGCGGCGGGGAAATAAAGAGGGAATATAGGCAATTTTGCAATCTGGCAATTTGGCAATTTAGTCGTTTTAACTTGACAGAATATCGGTCCAAATGGCTATTTTGCAATTGCGGAAGGTTCACGAAGTATTCGTCGGAAGAGTAACGATCCATGGAAGGAAAGACTCCCGGGGCAAAAGAATACCAAGAAACCCTCGGTTACCTCTTCGGACTGCAGCGGTTCGGCATCAAGCTGGGGCTGGCCAATATTACCGCTTTGCTCGGGCGTTTGGGCGATCCTCACAAGGGTCTACGGGCGGTCCATATCGCCGGGTCCAACGGCAAGGGCTCGACGGCCGCCTTTTTGAGCTTCATGCTGCGCCGGGCCGGTTATCGCGTGGGACTCTACACCTCTCCCCACCTGATCGATTTCACCGAGCGGATCCAGGTGGACGGCACTCCCATTACCGAGCGAAAGGTCGCTCGACTGACCCTCCAGATCCGCCGGGCGGTGGAAGACCTGGCCCGGGAAGGGGACCTCTTTGCGGCGAAAACGCTTCTTCCCCCGGATTTTGATCCCCGGAAAGCGACGATCACTTTTTTTGAGTTCACCACGGCCATGGCCTTTCTCCATTTCCGGGAGGCCGGGGTCCACGTCGCCGTCCTGGAGACCGGAATGGGGGGGAGGCTGGATGCGACGAACGTGATCGATCCCCTGGCTTCCCTGATTACCCCCATCAGTTTGGAACATCAGCAGTACCTGGGGAAGACCCTGCTTCAGATCGCCGGGGAGAAGGCAGGGATCATTAAACCCCGAAGGCCGCTCCTGACTACGGTTCGCCTGCCAAGAATCCTGTCCTTGTTCGAGGAGAAATGCCGGGAGCTGGAATCGCCTCTCTATGCCTGGGGAAGGGACTTCCGTGGGAGGAGGACCGGTCCCCAGAGGATGAACTTCCAGGGGCGCCGGCACCGTTGGGCGGACCTCCGGGTGGGCCTTGCAGGGAGGCACCAGGTGCTGAATGCTTCCCTTGCCCTGGCGGCGGCCGAAGTCCTCATGGAAAACGGTTTTCGGATGGAGGAAGACCCCCTGCGCAAAGGGCTGGCGGAGACCCGATGGCCCGGGAGACTGGAGCTCGTCGGGACGGGACCGAGGATTCTCCTGGACGGCGCCCACAACCGCGGCGCCGCGAAGGTTTTGAAAGCGAACCTGGGAAAAGATTTCCCGCGCCGCCGCTTGATCCTGATTCTGGGCATCATGGCGGACAAGGAAATTCCCATGATCATGGAAAGCCTGGTGCCCCTTTCCGACCGGCTGATCCTGACGCGGCCCCGGATGGACCGTGCGGCGTCGCTGGAAATTCTGCACTCGCACGCCTCTCATTTTGGGAAACCAATCGTAGAGGTCGGGGACGTGAGTTCTGCGGTTGAGCGGGCTCTCTCGCAGGCCGGGGAAGAAGACTTGATCGTCGTTTCGGGCTCTCTCTTCACGGTGGGCGAGGCCCGGGGCTACCTGGTGAAACAGGGAATGATTCCGGATGCCCCATGAGAGCGAAAGAGGGCGGGGGCCAAGGGATTGGAAAACAAAGTTTCCCCGGCGGCCTGCGTGATTTCACTCTCGACTGATTCCCCCCCATTCTCGCCGGTCCGGAGAGACGGAGGCGATTTGCGAGCTGTTGAACTCACGCTCTGCACCATGCGTCATGCGCTATGCTGTTTTCAGAGGAGGATTCGGATCGGCAGGGGAACGGGGATTTTCCCGGCTTCGAAAAAGACAATGAACGGCCCGCCGCGTTGGCGCTTGGGGTTCGCGTTGCTGGCGCTCTTTCTTTTGATCCTCCCCTCGGGCGGCTTTTCTCAAACTCCCCTCCTTAAATACGACTACTCCAAGGACCCCATCCGCATCCGGGCGGATTCCATTACGTACGACGACGTGAATAAGGTCTACCTCGCGGAAGGCCACGTGGAAATCTCGCAGGGGGACCGGAAGCTCACCGCCAGCCGGGTAGCCTTGAACTCCGAAACCCAGGAGGCGGAAGCGACCGGAAACGTTGTCTTGGTCCTGGGGGAGGATTCCCTGCGGGGCGATCGGATGAACATCGCCCTGGACACGAACCTTGGAGTGATCGTTCACGGAGCCCTCTTTCTAAAAAAGCAGAACTATTATCTTCGGGGGGAGGAGATTGAAAGATTGGGAGAGGAGACCTACCGGGTCAGAGAAGGGTCCTTCACCACCTGCAACGGGGATTGGCCGGCCTGGCGGTTCACGGCCAGGGAAGCTCTGGTCGTGCTCGAAGAATACGCGGACGTCTGGGGCGCCACCTTTCAGGTCAAGAACGTCCCCCTCCTGTATTCCCCTTATCTCGTTTTGCCCATCAAAACACAGCGCCAATCGGGATTTTTATTCCCCCGGGTGGGGTATTCCAATACCAGCGGGGTGGGGCTCGGACTGGCCTATTACTGGGCGATCGCCGGGAACATGGATGCCACTTTCGACCTGGACGTCTACACAGACAAGGGAGTAGGCGAAGGGCTGGAATACCGGTATGTCCGCAAGGAGGGCAGCGCGGGCTCCCTAAACGCTTACCACATTCGGGAGTGGTCGGGGTACCGGGAAAGATATACGGACCCTCTGGACCGCGGACCGGACCGCTGGAACGTGGAATTCGCTCACGACGAATATTTCACCCCCGATTTCTTTGCCAAGACGCGTCTGCGCGCCTTCAGCGACCGCCAGTATTTTAAGGATTATGCCTCCACCTATGCCGATCAGTCCTCGGTCGCAGCTTACTCGATTCTTTCCCTCACCCGGAACTGGGAGCGGTACAGTTTATTCGGAGAGGCCCGCCACACCGTAGATCTAGTGGAAGAGCAGAAAAACACCCTTCAATATTATCCGATCACCCATCTGGTCGGGATCCAGCAACGCCTGGCGGACACCCCCCTCTTTTTCAATTTCGACTCCAGCTACGGTTACTTCTCCCGGGAGCAGGGCCCGACCGGCAACCGGATCGACGTTTCTCCCCAACTCTCCCTCCCTCTGCGCTGGGGGGGGCTGGAGTTCAACACCGCCCTGGGGGGCCGGGAGACCTGGTATGCGGGTATTCAGAATGCTCCCGAAACCTCCCTGAGCCGGGAGTTATGGAATTTCCAGACCTCCCTGGCGACCGACGTCTTCCGCGTCTTCGAAACGGGGTCGGCGAGCGTCCCCAAACTGCAGCATGTGATCCGGCCCGAAATCGGCTACGCCTACATTCCCGAGGTGGGTCAAAGTCGGATCCCCTATTACGATCTGCCGGTCCCGAAGACAAACGCGCTATTTTACGGCTTCAGTTCGCGGCTCAACGCAAAACTCGTCGAGGGCTCCACCTCCACATATCACGAATACGCCTATCTTCGCGTCGGGCATCAGTACAACCTCACCGAAACCACCCGGCTGCTCGGCACCGTCAGCGAGACTCGGAAAGGCTTTGGAGTCCTCAGCGCCGAGCTTAAGGTCCACACCCTGAAGTACCTGAACGTGGAAAATATCACCAACTACGATCCCAACACAAATAAATTTGAGACCAGCTACACCACTTTATCCCTGAGCGATTCCCGGGGGGACAGCGTCAGCGTCGAGCACACCTGGATCCGAGGGGTCCAAGAACAGGTGAATGCTTTTGTCTGGGTAAGGCTGTTATCGTTCCTGGACTTCTCCGCCGGAACCCGGTATTCCGTCCGGGATGAGCAGAGCCTGGAATCAAATTTCGGACTCCATTACCGCCACCAGTGCTGGAGCCTGGATACGTCCTATACGATCAAACCGTCCGTCTCCGGGGCGCCGGCGGAGAAGAAGGTCTTGTTCTTGTTAACTCTGCTCGGGGTGACTTCGGTGGGTTCGCGATAAGGAGCAATAGCCGGAAACCTCGGAATATAAAAGGACGCCCAAATTCAACCCTCCCCGCTTGGAGACTGTGTCGTAATTCCGTTCATGGTTCGACAAGCTCACCACGAACGGAAACGACCCATTAATGAATCAATAACTTAGCCGTTCGCCCTGAGCCTGTCGAAGGGCCAGCGATGAATTACGACACAGTCTCTCGCGGGGGAGGGCAGGGGTGGAGGGGATGATTTCGTCTGGGGCAACCTGGACGGATGGGAAAAAATTCCGGTAATCGAATTACGCCCCAAGGCCCGCGGTCAGGGGAGCGGGCCCAACCTGTCCGTCAAACCGTACTCCTTCACGAGACCCATCACCTGTTTCCAGGTGTCATCTTCTATATCCACTCCCTTCCCGGCGCGTTCTTTCCGGCTCAGTGCTTCTTTTTCGCCGGGGTAAAGAACGGATGGGGAGCCCTCCGCAAGCGGGGTATCCTTCACGTAATTCACCAGCTTGGAAATCTTGGTTTTCGCTACGGAGAGCGGCGCGAAACGCTTGACGTCCATAACCAGGATAAGGGAAGCGTTGCTGAGTTGATCCCCCGGGTCGCCCAGGAAATGATCCCCCGAGAGGATTCCCCCGAATACGTCGGTCATGAACGCCAGGCAGAAGCCCTTGTGCCCTACCGAGCCGCCCACGGGGAGAACCGCTCCGCCTTCATAGTAATCATTGGGATCATTGCTGGGCCGGCCCTCCTTGTCTAAGATCCAGCCGTCCGGGAGCTTCTGCCCGCGCGCGCGGTACACCCGTATTTTCCCTTCGGCCGCGACGCTCGTCGCAAAGTCGGAGAGAATCGGTCCCTCTTTCTCGCTGGGAAAGGCCATGGCGATCGGGTTCGTGCCTAATTTCCGCCGGGTGCCGCCGAAGGGGGCCGTGGAAATCGCCTGGCCGCCGGTAGAGCAGTACAGGATCGCGGCACAGCCGGCGTTTGCGGCCATCTCCGCGTAGGCGCCGAGCCGTCCCAGGTGGCGCAGGTGCCGCATGGTCACGCAGCTCACGCCCTGGTTCTTTGCCTTGGCGACGGCGAGTTCGGTCGAGAACTTGGCCACCACCTGGCCAAACCCGTAATTGCCGACGACCTGGGCCGTGCTGGGAGACTCGCTCACGATCTCGGGCTTCGCCGCCGGGCGGATCACCCCTTCCCGGATCTGGCGGATGTACTGGAGGATCCGAATGAACCCGTGGGAGTCGTGCCCGGCCAGATTATTTTCGGCGAGATGCTGGGCTACGGCGCGGCTATGCTCTTCCGGCGCGCCCGCCGCGCAGAAGAGATGGAAGGCGATGTTCTCCAGTTGTTCACCGGTAAGCGTAGGCATGGGAATCCTCCGTTGAAAAAAAAGTGTCAGTGTCGGTGTTCAGTGTCGCGATTCTTAAATTGAACCACAGAGAACACAGAGATTACCGAGTATATCTTAAAACATGTTAAAACCCAAAAATTTCATTCGGAAGATCCTCAAGATCGGCCCCTCTGTTTCATTAATTGAATACGTCCTTTCCTGGTGTGCTCTGTAGTACTAATCTGTGGACTCTCAAATTTTTGGTAAGAAATTCCGAATTGGGAAACCCGCCTCAGAAATCCCCCCCAACCCCCCTTTGCAAAGGGGGGCAGGGGGGATTTCTGGGAAGGCATCGACAGGTCGGATTTTTTGGTTGCGGCTCTGCCGCGCTGTGACCTCTGTGGTTCATTTGTAAAATCCGAATTCCGCATTCCGCAATCTAAACTGCCTTTCTAACGTCCACGGTGTTGTCGTAAAGGGTGGATCCTTTTCCCCTGTCGGTGAGCCGTTGGGAAGTCAGCGCGTTTACCGTCCGCGGTCCCGGGCAGTGCGAGAGCCACCAGACCCCTTCGGCAACCAGCACGCCGGAGGGGACCTTCGGGGTCACCTGGAGGGTAAAGGTAACCTCGCCCAAGGTGTTGAATGCCACGACCCGGTCGCCTTCGTTCAGATTCCTGGCCCGGGCATCTCCCGGGTTCATCTTGAGGAACATGGCCTTTTCCTTCCGCAGCAGGTCATCGCGCTCACGGAATGAAGAGTTCAGGGCAAGCAAGCTGGGCGCGGTCATGAGGCGGTAAGGCTCATTGCCGCCGTGCGGGGGAAGGTAGCAGGGGAGGGGGTGAGGCTCCCGGGGGTTGAAAATTTCGATCTTGCCCGAAGGGGTTTTGAACAGGGTTTTGGTCCCCGGCGGGAGGCTGAGCTCGACCGCTTTGCCGGCGGAAAAGGCTTTTTCATCAATGCCCTTTCTTACGGGATTCGGAATGGAGAGGACGTGTTCGATCAGGTCCTCGGCGCTTTGCCGGAAGAAGGGTTCTTTAAAGCCCATGCCCTCCGCTAGGAGGGAAAAGACTTCCCAGTTGGACTTGCTTTCGCCGACGGGCGGGATGGCCGGTTTGACCCGTTGGATGCAGTAGTGGCCGTAGGCCCGGTACAGGTCGCCGTGTTCCAGGGAGGAGGTGGAAGGGAGCACGATGTCGGCAAACCGGGCGGTGTCGGTCATGAACCTCTCGTGGACAACGGTAAAGAGGTCTTCCCGGGATAGGCCTTTCAGCACCTCGTTCTGATCGGGGGCGATCGATGCCGGGTTGGAATGATACACGTAGAGGCTCCGGATCGGAGGATTGTCGAGAACGTTCAGGGCGTTCCCCAGCTGGTTCATGTTGACGATCCGGGTCTCCCGGGCGAGGAAGTCCTGCCGCAGGATCTCGGCCATGGGAAAAGCGCCGGCCGTTGCGACGCTGGAAAGAGCCCCCCCGCCCCTTTTCGTCCATGCGCCCGTCAGCGCCGGGACGCAAAAAATGCTCCGCACGTTCATGGACCCGTTTCCGTACCGGGAGAGGCCGGCGCCGACGCGGAGGAAAGGCGCGCGCGCCTTTCCAAAGGCCCGGGCCATGAATTCGATCTCGTTCACCGGAATGCCGGTCAGCCCGCTGACCCTCTCCGGGGGAAAATCAGGCAGGATCTTTTCTTTGAGTTCTTCGAACCCCTGAACCGAGGAAGCCAGGAACGATGGGTCGGTGAGACCTTCCCGGACCAGGAGGTGCATCAGGCCCAGGGCGAGGGCCCCGTCGCTCCCCGGCCGGACGATAAAGGTGCGGTCGGCGACGGCAGCCGTAGGCGTTTCGTACGTGTCAATGAGCCACACGGCGGCTCCATTTTTCTTCGCCTGCCGCACCGGGTGAAGAAAGTGGATGTTCGTGGCCAGGGCATTGATCCCCCACAACACGATGAGATCGCTCTCCGCGGCTTCATCGGGGTGGGGCGCGGCGGTGTCGCCCATGACCGCTTTCCAGCCGGCTTCCTTGGCAGGCGAGCAGATCGTCCGGTCCAGCCGGGAAGCGCCCAGGCGGTAAAAGAAGGGATGGCCGGAGTTGCGCTGAACGAGGCCCATCGTGCCCGCATAGGAGTAAGGGAGAATGGCTTCGGCCCCGTACCCGGCGATGATCTCTCTCCAGCGGGAAGCGATCTGCCGGACCGCTTCTTCCCAGGAAATGGGCCGGAACTGGCCGGACCCTTTGGGGCCGGTGCGCTGCAGGGGAGTGGCCAGGCGGAGGGGCGAGTGAACCGTCTTTTCGTAGTGGTTCATCTTGGGACAAAGAACGCCGCGGGTGAAAGGATGCTCCGGGTCCCCGGAAACCTTCACCGCCCGCCCATCCGCGACTTCTACGAGAAGGCCGCAGGTGTCGGGACAGTCATAAGGACATGTGGAACGTTTGATCTCCCCGGACAAGAGAGTACCTCCTCGTGTGTACGCCCTTTGGCCCAAGCCTGAATTGCAGATTCAATATATCTCTTTTTGGCGGTTTGATCAAGAAAACGCCCGCGATCAAATGGCTGGTACCTAAGAGGCTTTCTCGAGGAACATACATTTCAGGTAGAAGCTCTCGGGGAAGGCGAGGAGGATCGGGTGGTCGGCGCTCTGGCCGCGTCTTTCGATGATCCGCAGGGCAGCACCCGCGTCCCGTTCGCATTCTTTCAGGATCTCTACGAATTTCGATTCTGAAAGGTTGTAGGAACAGGAGGAAGTTACCAGGATGCCGCCCGGCCTCAGGAGCCGGATGGCCCGCAGGTTCAGTTCCTTGTAGCCCCGGCTCGCGCCGCCGATGCTTTCCTTGCTCTTGGCGAAAGCGGGGGGGTCGAGGATGATTCCATCGTAGCGCTTTCCTTCATCCACTTCGTGCTTCAGAAAATCGAAGACATTCTCCTTGCGGAATTGCAGATTGTCCAAACCGTTGAGGGCGCCGTTTTCAGCGGCCTGATCGAGGGCCTCCTGGGATGCGTCGACGGCAACCACCCGGGAGGCGTTTCGGGCCGCGTGCAGGGCGAAAAGACCCTGGTAGGAGAAGCAGTCTAAGACATCTCCGCTGAGGAGGCGGCCCGCGGCCGCCCGGTTCTCTCGCTGGTCGAGGTAGGCTCCGGTCTTCTGGCCGGTCCAGGGATCTACCCGGTAACGAATCTTGTCTTCATGCACTTCTATTTTGCCTGGAGGCTTCCCGGCGAACACTTTTTTTTCCGAGGGCAAATTTTCCAGCTCCCGAACCGCAGCGTCGTTGCGGAGGATGACGGAAGAGGGCCGGATGATCTCCGCGAGAATATCGGCGAAAAGAGGGGCCAGGCGGTCTGCGCCCTGGGACAGGGCCTGCATTACGAGGTGATCTCCGTATCGATCCACGATCAACGACGGGATTCCATCCGATTCGCCATAGACCAGCCGGTAAGCGTTGGCTTCTCGGACCACAATTTCACGGTAGCGGGCCGCTCGCAAGAAGCGTTCATTCCAGAAACCACGATCGATGGGGTTCCTGGCCCGGGAGACGAGGCGAAAGGCGATCTTAGAACGATCGCTGTAAAACCCCTGGGCGAGAAAGGACCCGCTTTTTTTCTCGAGGGTGACCAGGCTCCCAGGGGCGGCATCCTGGATCTTATCCAGGTCGTTGCGAAAGACCCACGGATGACCCTTGGAGAACCAGGTGAACCCTTTGGAGGTTACGGTGAGACGGCCCATAGGTAAATTTTAGATTTCGGATTTCGGATTGGGGATTTTAACGACGGTGGCCGACTTGGCGAGGGAATTTCGGTGTTCAATCCGAAATCGGCAATCCGCAATCCGCAATTGAATTAGGGTTGATTTAAACCCGATTTTTCTATATTCTATCTAAAAAGGCAACGAAAGGGGATTTTTTTGGCCAATTCCAAAAGCAAACACAAAAGAATGCAGCATCAATTCCGGCTCAAGGCGAAGAGAAGAAGAGACAAACAGAAGAAGGGGAATCCCGCGGCGAACGCGGGCCCCGAGGCCCCCAAGAGCTGAGCCCTGCTTCCTGTCCGCCTGGGGTGGATCGTTCGGCCGTTCTCTGCGAGCAAGCCACAAATCGGGATTTCTCTCCTGCGTAACATGCCTGAAAGCAGCCCTGAGGAAGCCCGGCGCCTTTTACATCCACAGGTTTATTCCCGTTGATTCTCGGCAGGCAAGCGCTCGACATTCGGCTATTTCCACGGTTTCCAGCCCCTTACCCTTTCCTTCAAGCGGGGAAAGCCCGGAGCTCATTTTCATTAAGATCGCGAGAGATGAAAAGGCATCGCCGGGCTTTCTTCTTTATTTTGTTTTCGAACTCCCCTCCGAATTTTGCCGCTTGCCGACGAGAGGAAATTTTCACCCGGTTCTTTGAACCCCCGGTTCATAAGACGCGAACCCGCAGTGGTTAACTCAGGAGGACATCATGGACCCAAATCTTCTCAAGGAACTTTTGATCTCCAATTCCACGAAAATCGTTTTTCTGATCATGGACGGGCTTGGCGGAATCCAGGTGGAAGGGAAGGGGGGGACGGAGCTGCAGGTTGCCCGGACCCCCAACCTCGATCGATTGGCCGAAGTCTCTTCCTGCGGGGTCCTGGAACCAGTGGGCCCGGGGATCACGCCGGGAAGCGGTCCGGCCCACTTCGCCCTGTTTGGATACGATCCCATTCAATACAACATCGGCCGGGGAATACTCGAGGCGACGGGAATTGACTTCCCGCTGACGGAAAGAGACGTGGTCGCCCGGATCAATTACGCCACGGTGGGTCCGGGCGGGAAAGTCACCGATCGGAGGGCCGGCCGGATCTCCACCGAAGAGAACCAGCGAATCTGCCGGAAAGTGCAGCAGGGGCTGAAGCTTAAGGAAGGCGTTGAAGTCATCGTTGAGCCGGTGAAAGAACACCGGGCTGTCCTGGTCCTCCGGGGAGAGGGGTTGCGGGGCGAGATCGAGGACACGGACCCGGAGCGGGAGGGGGTCGCCCCTCTCGAACCCAGGGGGTTGGTCCCCGAGGCGGAGCATACCGCGGGGTTGGTCCGGAAGGTCCTTGCCCAGACGGCGAAGATCCTCGCCGACGAGCCAAAGGCCAACATGGTTCTCCTTCGAGGTTTTGCCAAGCACACCCGCTACCCTTCCATGAAAGAGCGGTACGGCCTGAACGCGTTGGCCATAGCGGCATACCCCATGTACCGGGGCATCAGCCGCCTGGTGGGGATGACGGTCCTTCCCGACGTATCCAACCTCGAGCAGGAGTTTCAGGCCCTGGAAGAAAATTTCTCAAAGTACGATTTTTTCTTCCTCCACGTAAAGCAGACCGACTCCCGGGGAGAGGACGGGAACTTTGACGCTAAAGTTGCGGTGATCGAGGAAGTGGACCGTTACCTTCCAAAGGTGCGGGCTCTGAATCCCGACGTCCTGGTGGTGACCGGAGACCACTCTACTCCGGCGAAGATGGCCAGCCACAGCTGGCATCCCCTCCCGGCGATCCTTCACTCCGCATTTTGCCTTGTGGACACAGTGAAAAAATTCGACGAGGTTGCCTGCCTGGCCGGGGCGCTGGGAAGAATGCCGACGGTGGACCTGATGCCGCTGGCCCTGGCCAATGCGCGAAGACTTAACAAATTCGGGGCTTAAACAATCACCGCAGAGGGCGCGGAGGACGCTGAGAATACAAGAAATCCAAACGGCGAAATCGAATTCTTAGAAGTCAGAAATTCAAGCTAGAATTCAATTCTCTACGTTCATCGGGAAATAACTTGACATTTCGATTCTTTGGAATTGTGAATGGTTGAGTTTTGCATTTGGACTCTCTGCGGCCTCAGCGCTCTCTGCGGTGAAAGGTTTTCTGATGGACGATTTTGAAAGAGAAAGGCAGAGAATGGTGGAGGACCAGCTCCTCCGCCGGGGGATCCATGACGATCGAGTTCTGGAAGCCATGGGCAGGGTCCGGCGCCACCTGTTCGTGCCCGAGAACCATCGGATTTCCGCCTATGAAGACCGCCCCCTTTCGATTGATGAAGGCCAGACGATTTCCCAGCCGTACATGGTTGCGATCATGACTCAATCCCTCGGCCTTACGGGAGGGGAAAGGGTCCTGGAAATCGGCACGGGATCGGGGTACCAAACCGCCGTCCTGGCGGAGCTTTCCCGGGAAGTATTCACGATTGAAAGAATACCCGTGCTGATGGAAAGGGCCCGGAAAGTCCTTCAGGATCTGGGCTACGAAAATATATCTTACCTGACCGGCGACGGGAGCAGGGGGTGGCCCCAGAATGCCCCCTTCGACGGGATCCTGGTCACCGCCGGGGCCCCGGAAATCCCCGAGAAGCTCAAGTCACAGCTGGCGGAGGAGGGAAGGCTGGTGATCCCAACCGGGCCCAGGTTTAGCCAAACGCTCTACAAAGTCACCCGCCACGGCGATCGTTTCACGGAGGAGGATATCACCGGGTGCGTTTTCGTTCCCCTGGTGGGAGATTATGGCTGGAAGGATGAGTGAAGATAATGGGGGAGAAGAAACTTTCCAGACTCAAACTTCCCGAATTATGGATAAGGAACATGAATACGACCGTCCCCTTTCACAGCGGAAGGCAGCCGTGAGCCGGACGAGAGCCCTCTCCCTTCTTTCAGGGGGGCTGGACAGCCTTCTTGCGACCCGGCTCGTGATGGAACAAGGGGTCGAGGTCATCGCCCTCCACTTCATAACCCCTTTCTTCGGCTACCAGAAAAAGGGCCAGGAAGAACGTTATCAGGAAAATTGGAAGCGGCTGTACGGGATTTCCGCGCGGATCATCGATGTGAGCGATGACTATTTTCGGATGTTGAGGAGCCCGAAATACGGGTACGGCAAAAACTTCAACCCATGCATCGACTGCAAGATCTTCCTCCTCTCCCGGGCCAGGGAGAGGATGGACGAGGAAAAGGCGGATTTCCTGGTCACCGGGGAAGTGTTGGGCCAGCGGCCTATGTCTCAGCGGAGGGACACTCTGCGGGTCATCGAACGGGATTCCGGGACAGACGGCCTTCTCCTCCGGCCGCTCTGCGCCCGGCTTCTCAAGCCAACCCGCCCGGAAACTGAGGGGCTGGTGGACCGGAATAGGCTGCTCGCCATGAGCGGCCGGGGGCGCAAACCGCAGATGGAGCTTGCGGAGAGAATGGGGATTCGCGATTATCCTGCGCCCGCCGGGGGCTGCCTGCTGACGGACCCGGAAATGGCGAATCGAATCCGAAAGATGTTTTCCCGTTCTCGCGAAGTGACGGTGAGCGGGGTTTTACTTCTTCAGGTGGGAAGGCATTTTCAGCTCTCGGAAGACCAGCACCTCGTGGTGGGCCGAAAAGAAGAAGAAAACGAGAAGCTTCTTTCGCTCTCCCGGGGCGGTGATTTTCTATTGAGCCTGAGGGGGATTCCCGGGCCGCTGGGCCTTCTGCGGGGGAGAGTGGATGACGCGGGATTGCGGGTTGCCGCCTCCATCGTCGCCCGGTACAGTAAAGCGAGAGATAAGGAAGCCGCGGAAGTGGAGGTTGAAGGAAAGCCGGGGAGCGGCGGTGTACGTGTGACCGTGGTCCCCGCCAGGGAGGAAGAAATTCTCTCCCTGAAATTTTAGATTCTTTCCTGGACGCCAGCCCAAGAAGGCTCGGCTCCGGGGCCGCACGCCGTCAGGACTTCGCGAAGGCCCCTATCCTTCGTTTGTCCGCCCCTCCTGGGAAACGGGACAGAGCTTCTCGAATTGCCGCTGGATCGCCCTGGCCTTTTTCCCCCATTCGGGGTGTTGGTCGCTTTTTTTCCTCCCGGGAAACTGTTCCTGTATTTTCTCGCACACCTTGTAGATCGTTCCCCGGTAGTTTTCGAGGGTCTCTTTTTCCGCCGAACAGGACAGGCACTTCTCGAGGCATTTCAGGCTCTGCTGCGGAGCAAAGGAGTAAAACTGCTCCATCGCCTGGCTCAACTGATAGATGAACAGAAGGTCTTCATCCTTTGGGTCTTTCTGCAGGGCCTGGGAGAATGCCTGGACGGCCTGGCCGTAGAACCCGCTTTGGAAATAGGATTCCCCCGCGAGGCGGTAAGGGAGAAAATGGCGCGGCCCGTAAATAGTCTCGAAGAGGTTCTCCACGGCCCGGTCTCCCCAGATTTCATGCAGCAGGTCCTGCTCCTCCAGGAGAAAACGAATCAGGAGGCCGTTTCCCTTATGCTCTCGCAGGAGTTCTTGGAACTGGGGCAGAACCTTCTGAAAGAGAGTTCCCATTTCCCCCATGCTCTCCTGGAAGCTTTTCCGGGCCCGTGAAATGAGGTCGTGGAATTGGCGGATCAGAACCCCCCGTTCCGGGGGGCCGTCGATTTTTTCATTCAGGGCGCTGTACTTGGGTCCGTAAAATTCGAGTTGATACAGGTCCTCCCGCATTTTCATGGCGAGGTGAAACAGCGTTCCCGCGGTGAGGTCAAAGATCTGCTCCTTCTCGGAGACGTGACCTTCGATGCGGCGGAAGAGGGAATGACAGCTTTCTTTTAACGCGAAGAGAATGCTTTGGCCCCGGTCGTCCACCAGTTTCGCCAGGTCCGCAAATTCGAGAGAACCCGTCCGGCGATATTTTTCCTCCTGGCGGCGAAAAGTCCGGACGGTGAGGAGGAAATTCCGGAAAATCTCCACGACCTTCCGCTCGCGGTCGCGCGGCGATGCATTCAAGTGTTCTCGTCCTCCTTGTTTTTCATTTTTATTGTAGCGTCCGGGTCCGGGAGAAAGCAAGCGGTTTATCCTGCTTGCCCACCTTCACTTTGCGCCAACTAAGTGAAATTTTCGTGAAAAGTCAATCTTTACCCCGGCCCGGGCACAAGGGCAACGGGCGCAAAAACCATGAGGCACGAATGCTTTCATCGGTTCTGCGGCCGATCCTTTCGCAAACGTGTCTCCGATCTCCTTCCCTTGTATGGGCGATCGGCCCCGTTCCCACCTGGGCCGCCCATCCTGCGGAATGTAGGGGCGGGGTAACCCCGCCCCAAGCATGGAACAGCATCTCCCGCGGATGTTTTTTGCGCCCGTTGCCCTTGTACCCGGTCCTCAAGCCCACCTGTCGTATGGATTAGGGAAAATTATAAAGTGAAGTTGGGCAAGGTTTATCCCGCGCGGGGTCTAGAAGGGCGGATAACACGTGCGGAAAAATTTTTGGCATCCCTTGACGCCACGAGAAGGCGAGGCAGCCAATTTCCTGCTTGCGCAGCAAGGGGTAAGATGGTAGAAGAAAGGCTAAAGCAGGCAAGGAGGAGCGGACATGAACATCGGCGATCGCATTAAGTTTTCGTTCGGAGAGACCGAGAAAGAGGGGGTCGTCACAAAGATCTTCCCCAAGAAAGTGTACCTGAAGGTGGACTTCCCGAATCACCCGGGGAAAACCGTCATCCGATCTCTGGCCGACCTGGAGGGAAAAAACACGAACGTCAAGAGGAGCAAGAGGAGAGAAAAGGCGGAAAAAGAGAAAAAAGCGAAACAGGAAAAGAGGGAAAAGGCCCAGGCGGCGCAGGAAAAGAAAGGCGAAGAAGAAAAAGAACAGGCGGAAACCAAAAAGTGACGAATGAGTGACCCCTCACAATGGCCGCGCAAAAATCTCGCTCACTTTTTCCCCGCCGAAGGGAAAGGGGCGGGCGACTCCTCGGGTTTCTCCACTTTCCGATCCTTCCGAAAATGGCGGAAGAGATAGATCCCCAAAGCCCCCGCGATCACAATCTGGGCCACGACGCAGATGATGAGCAGGGTCAGTGCGTTCATTCCTTCCCCGTCTCCCTGGAATGCATGGACGTCGCAGGCCTCCTCAATGCTTGATGGTGAAGGATGTGAACTCTCCCCGGTATTCTTCCGGCTGGGCGATCAGCTCCTTCACCTCGGCGGATGGAGGGCCCTGGCGGCACCACTGGACCATCGCCTCCACGTCCTGTTCTTCCCCTTCAAAGACGGCAGCGACGGAGCCGTCAGGGAGATTCCGCACCCAGCCGGTGACGTTGCTTCGGACAGCCTGCCGGTGGGTATAGTACCTGAAATTCACCCCTTGAACAATCCCTCTAACGACCACCTTTATTCTTGACTTTGCCATAGAATATCCCAAAAGAGTAAGAGCAATTTTGCAATCTTGCAATTTGGCAATTTATGAAAAGGGGGCAACTTGGCAGTTTAGCAATTTGGCAATTTAGGAGGGATTTCCCAATTGCTGGAGTGCCATCGTGGGGAAGTTCTGCATTTCAGCCCACGCACAATTTGGATCCCATCTTTCTCAAATTCATAATCGCCAAGCTGCTAAATTGCCACGTTGCGAAACTGCTCTACTGCTATCTTTTTTTCACCATCTCCACAAATTCCTTTTCCGAGAGGACCTTCACGCCCAGTTCCCTTGCCTTTTCATATTTCGATCCGGGCTCCTCCCCTACGACGACAAAATCCGTCTTCCGGCTGACCGAGGAGGAGGCGCGCCCCCCGAGCGTTTCGACCCGGGACTCCGCCTCTTCCCGGCTCAAGGTCTTCAGGGCCCCGGTGAAAACGAAGCTGCATCCCTCCAAGGGGCGGTCTTTGCGCGGAGGAGGGGCGGTTGAGGGATACTGAACCCCGAACTCCTCCAACTTTTTAATGGCCCTCCGGTTCCCCTCCTGCTGGAAGAATTGAACGACGGCAGACGCGATCTCCTTTCCGATCCCCTTGATCGAGGTGAGCTTTTCCAAGGGAGCCCGGGAAAGCTCGTCCAGGGTGCGGAATTCCCGAGCCAGCAGTTTGGCGATGTGGTCCCCAACGTGAAGGATCCCGATCGCGTAAATGACGCGGTCCAGGGAGGTCTTCTTGCTCTTCTGGATGGCCGCCAGAATGTTGCCCGCCAGCTTGGGGCCCATCCGCTCCAGGGTCAGCATCTCCTCCAGGGTGAGGGCGTAGAGGTCCGCATAATCGCGGATGAGCCCTCTGGAGGTCAGCTGCTCGATGATCTTCTCTCCCAGGCCCTCTATGTTCATGGCGTCCCGGGAGGCAAAATGAATGATCGACTCCTTGAGCCGGGCGGGGCAGGCGGCGTTGGTGCACCGCGTCACCGCCTCGCCCTTGGGCCGGGCCGTGTCGGAACCGCAGACCGGGCAACGCTCCGGGATGCGGAATTTCCTTTCGTCTCCGGTGCGCTTTTCCGGGATCACCCTCACGATTTCCGGGATCACATCCCCCGCCCTCTGGATGACTACCGTGTCACCGATGCGAACGTCCTTCCGTTCGATCTCATCCTGATTGTGGAGCGTGGCGCTGCTTACGGTGACTCCTCCGACGTGAACCGGTTCCAACATTGCCGTCGGGGTGAGGGCGCCCGTCCTCCCCACGTTTACGAAGATGTCCACGACCTTCGTGGTCACCTGACTGGGCTGGAACTTGAAAGCGAGGGCCCAGCGCGGACTCCGGGCGATCGCTCCCAGTTTTGTCTGGAGGGGCAGGGAGTTGACTTTCAGAACCAGCCCGTCGATCTCAAACGGGAGCTTCTCTCGCAGTTCGTCCACTTCCCGGTAGAAGGCCAGAGCCTCTTCGATGCCGGGGCACACTTTTCGGTGAGGATTGACCCTCAATCCCCATTCTTTCAGGCCTTCCAGCAACTCCCACTGGGTGGAAAAAGCCCCGTCCACGATTTGGCCGACCCCGTAGCAGAAGATATCCAGCGGCCTTTGCGCGGTGATGGAAGAGTCCAGCTGGCGGAGGGATCCTGCCGCAGCGTTCCGCGGGTTTGCGAAGAGAGGCTCCCCCGCGCTCTGCCGCTTGAGGTTGAATTCCCGGAAGGCGCGGAGGGGCAGAAACACTTCTCCCCGCACTTCCAGGCGGGAGGGAAACGGCCTGCTTCTGGCCGGGCGAAGGGCCAGAGGAATGGATTTTATGGTTTTCAGGTTTTGGGTGACGTTTTCCCCCACGAAACCATCCCCCCGGGTGGACCCGGTGACAAATCGCCCTTCCTCGTAGATCAGCTCGACGGAAACGCCGTCCATCTTCAGCTCGGCGCAGTATTCGACCGCTGCCGACGTTCCCAGGAACCGTTTCACCCGGGCGTCGAATTCGCGAACCTCTTCCTCGTCAAAGGCGTTGGCCAGGCTGAGCATGGGGATGGTGTGGCGGACAGTCTCGAATTTTTCCAAGGGAGGGGCCCCGACCCGCTGGGTGGGAGAGGTGGGGGTGACGAGGCGGGGGAATTGGAGTTCCAGGGATTCCAGCTCCCGCAGGAGCCGGTCGTACTCCGCGTCGGATACGGCGGGGTCATCGAGAACGTAATAGCGGTAGTTATGGAAGTTGATCTCTTCCCGGAGTTTTTCGATTTGTCTTTTGGGCCTGTGCTTCGTTCATCCCGGAATTCACCGCAGAGAGCGCAGAGGGCGCCGAGAAAAGAATTTATCGAGATAACCGCTAAAGGTGAAAATCAATCTTCTGAAACCGCCTTTCCAATCCTTTTAGGAACTCAGTCGTTTTCTCTTACCAAAATTACTCTGCGTTCTCTGCGCCCTCTGCGGTTAATTTCGCCCTTAGAGCGGCGACCAGGCCGAAGCAGCCTGAGAGCATCATGTTTCCGTGCGGAACGGCCATGTATCCAAGTCCCTGGGCCAACGCACGCCTCGGGCCGGTAACCGCGATGAAGCGATACGGGTGTGCGGGTGAATACTCCGGATGAACGGCGCAACCGTGGCCGCCATCCTGGAATATTTCCTCGTTCGAGAGCTCCTGCCGGGGAAAGCGCTCCAGAATGGAAACCAGCTTTTCCCGGGTCACGCGCCCGGTGTGGTGTTCGAAAATCCCCAGCACCCGGTCCCCACGAACCAGCGCCCCCAGGGTGTGCTGATTGCCCATGTTTAGGGCGATCAAACCCTCCGCTTGTCTTTCTGCCACAGCAGGGTCGCAGAGAACCCCCCAGACCGCGGCGGCGCAGGTGTCCATCACCGCAGCCCCGGGCGCATCCTTCTGAACGGCCGCCATCCGGGTCATGAAGGGCGGAGGGGTCCGGTAAATCAGGTCGGAAAGGAGTCCCCCTGAGAGGAGAAATTTTTCCCAGTATTGGAATCGAAAACGGCGGTTGCTCCCCTCGGGGTTGAACCCGTGGTCCTGAACGGCAACGGCCAGAGCCGAAGGGAACTGCACCCCGAAGAGCTTCATCGTTTTCCGCAGAGCGGCGAGATCTACGTCGGCCAAACGGATCTCCCTTGCCCCTTCGGGAGGGCGGTTGGTGACCCGGACCCCCTTTTTTTCGACCTCTTTCAGGTCGTCGTGAAATGTTAGGGCGGCCAATTCGGTGGCATAAACCTTCAGGCCCGCCTTGAGGTGACTTTCTACGGCGAGGGAGCAGGGACCTCCCCCCATGGTGTTTCCCGAGAGAAACAAATCTTTTTTGGCTTTGGTAGCCGCGCTGATTCGCCGGGCCACGATCCGCGTCGGGGAGGGGAGGACCATCTGGACGCAGTTTTCGACGGGTTTACCCTCTTCGTACAGCAGGATATCCTGAGTCCCGCTTCCCACGTCAATGGCCAAGATATTCTCAGGGAGAGGCATCGATGTGACCGTAGACCTGTGAGCCCTTGCAAAATTAAAGGGTTTTCAAGATGATCTAAATTTAAATTAACATGGCCTCAGCAAATCTTCAAGCGCGGGACGGGGGGAGAAGTGTTGACCGGAGGGAAGGGAAAATGTATGATCCCGGGAAGCTGACCCAAAATGGAGCTTTGCTCATGAGCCCGAAGGAATCCTTTCATCCTCTTTTTTATCCCCGGTCCGTCGCTGTTGTGGGCGCTTCGGGGAACCCGCTGAAGATGGGCCACCAATGCGTTCTCAGCCTCAGGGAGAGCGGGTTCCCGGGATCCGTTTACCCCATCCATCCCCGCGAAAAAGAGGTTCTGGGAATTCCTGCTCACCCTAATCTTGAGGCAGTGCCGGGTGAAGTTGACCTGGCCGTTCTGGCCGTTCCGGCTCCCGAGGTGATCCCTTCTCTTCAGGCCTGCGGGAATAAAGGGGTTCGGGGAGCCGTGGTGATCACCGCCGGATTCCGGGAGATTGAAAGCGCCGAGGGGGAACGCCTTCAGCGCCAGCTCGCGGGAGTTGCCAACCGGGCCGGAATTCATGTTATCGGCCCGAACACCTTCGGGATCGTAAACCTTCATGCCCGTATGAACGCTTCTTTCACTCCCGTCTTTTCCCGATTGCAAACCGGCCCGATCACCATTGTCAGCCAGAGCGGGGGCGTTTGCCACCTGATCGCCTACCAGGCCCTGGATGATGGGGTGGGCCTCGGCAAAGTCATCGGCCTCGGAAACCGCTGCAACGTGGAGTTTGCTGACCTCGTACCCTACCTCGCGGAAGACCCGGATACGGGCTGCATGATTCTGTTCATCGAAGGACTGGATCAGCCCCGGCCTTTATACGATGCCATAAAAAAAGTTTCATCGCGAAAACCCGTGGTCGCGATGAAGGCGGGCAGGTATGCCGGTTCAGGCAAAGCGGCAAGATCCCACACGGGTTCTCTGGCCGGCCGGTATGAAATTTACGAGGCTTCTCTGAGGCAGGCCGGGGCGATCGTCGCGGAGTCGCCATCAGAACTCCTCGACGTGGCCAAGATCCTGACGATCCTGAAAGGCTCCCCGGGAAGAAACGTGGCGGTCATCTCTTTTCAAGCCGGCCCGGGCATCCTGCTAACCGATGCAGTCCTGCGCAGCGGGCTCGCAATGGCCGCGTTTTCCCCGGAAACCCAGGAGAAGCTGAACCTTGTTCTTCCCCCGATGACCATCCGCACCAACCCGGTGGATATGGCCTTCGCCCGAAACGAAGAGGCTTTTGAGGAAACGGTTCGCCTGATATTAAATGATGCAAATGTGGATGCCCTGTTGATCTTCCTCCTGCACCACCCCTTCATGACCCCGCGACGCATTAAGAATCCCCTCGTCCGGCAAAAAGCCCAGACTGCCAAACCCATTCTGCTCTGCGCCAACTCGCCCCGGGGGCTGATTGAAGAAGAAGTGAAGGACCTGGAGAATAGCGGCATCCCGGTATATCCCCTGCCAGACAGGACGATCCGGGCGCTTGGGGGCTCAGGCTCGTATAAGAACGATTGAATCTAGATCCGAGATCCCCTCAAAGGGGGAAACCTCGGTATTCTTTGGCGACCAATCAAAAGGCGGGAGGGACGGAGGGATTTGGCTACTGTTGAGAGAACGAAAGAACGAAGCTAACGGAGATTCGATGAGAGCGCTGGAAGGGATTAAGGTGCTGGACCTTTCGCGGCTTTTCCCCGGACCTTACTGCTCGATGATCTTGGCGGACTTGGGCGCCGACGTCCTGAGGATCGAAGACCGGCGGTTCGAGGGAGAGGGGCCGGGCATGCCCACGGTGATGCGCAACAAGAGGCACATGACCTTGAACCTGAAACACCCGCGAGGGCTGGAGATTTTTTGCCGGATGGCCGAGAGCACGGATGTGATCCTGGAAGGGTTCAGGCCGGGAGTCGCCGACCGTCTCGGGATCGGCTACGGACGCATGAAGAACCTCAACGAAAGGCTGATCTATTGCTCCGTCACGGGTTACGGGCAGGATGGCCCTTACAAAGACATGGTCGGCCACGACATCAATTACCTGAGTTTCGGAGGGGTATTGGGATTGACCGGGGAGCCCGGAAGAAAGCCGGTGATCCCCCCCATTCAAGTCGCCGACATGGCGGCCGGGGGGATGAATGCGGCCATCGGAATCCTGGCGGCGCTGTACGCTCGACAGACCACGGGCAAGGGGCAATACATCGACATCTCAATGATGGACGGCATCGTGGCCATGCTGCCCTTTCCCGCCAGCCTCCTCTGGGGAATGGGAAAGGACCCTCAGAGGGGGGATACTCTGCTCAGCGGGAGGTTTCCCTGTTACAGCGTGTATGAGACCAAGGATGGACAGTACATCTCCCTGGGAGCATTGGAGCGGCGTTTCTGGTCAGCGCTCTGCAAGGAGCTGGGCAGAGAGGATTACATCCCTCTCCAGTATGACGAAGGCCAGAAGCGTTCGGAGATGTTTTCTTTTCTCGGTCGGAAATTCAAGGAAAAGACCCGGGAAGAATGGATGGAGAAGCTGAAGGACGTGGACGTCTGTTTCGGAAAGGTCCTTCATCTGGAGGAAGCCCTCCATGATCCGCAGGTCGTTCACCGGAGCATGGTGGCCGAATTTCCCGACGGCGCAAAGGGAAAGATGAGTCTCCTTGCCTCGCCTATCAAGATGTCCGATACTCCGCCGGACATCCGCAGGGCCCCTGCGAAATTCGGCGAGCATACCGAGCAGGTGCTGAGGGAACTGGGCTTTGGGGAGGAAGAGATTGAAGCGTTGAAAACAGAAGGGGTGGTCTGATCCGGCGGTACTTTATTCCATCAAAGGCAACCGCAGAGATCGTTGAGGACGCGGAGCACGAAAACGCTCACGGTTTGTTGGGCAACCCCGTGTGGTTGCCCATCTTGCGGGCGGCCACGGAGGGCCGTCCCTACAAAATCATTTTGGATTCCTGGTCCGGATCAGGGATAAACGGGAACAATCTCGAGTCCGAGGGACTCTTCCATGCCCAACATCAGGTTCATGCTCTGCACCGCCTGCCCGGAAGCTCCCTTGACCAGGTTGTCGATCGCGGAAAGGAGAATCAGGCGGTTGAAGCGCTTGTCGATCTTCAGCCCGATGTCGCAATAGTTGGACCCGCACACGTCGGCCGTCCCGGGGAGAAGGTCGGAGGGGCGGATGCGCACGAATTTTTCCTTCGCGTAAAATTCAGAATAAATCTCGTGGACCTCCTTTTCCGAAAAAGGTTTTCTCAGAGTGGCGTAAATCGTGGAAAGAATCCCTCGCTTCATCGGCGCGAGGTGGGGCGTAAAGGTGATGTCCACCTTCTCACCCGCCACCCGGCTCAATTCCTGCTCTATTTCGGGCGTATGCCGGTGTTCGGTCACTTTATAGGCCTTGAAATTTTCGCTGACCTCGGCATACATGGAAGAAAGGACCGCGGACCGGCCGGCCCCGCTCACCCCCGACTTCGAGTCGGCGATCAAGCTCCGAAGGTCGAGGAGCCGGTGCTTCAGGGCGGGAGCCAGGGCTAGAATCACGGACGTGGGATAGCAGCCGGGGTTAGCGACCAGCCTGGCTTTCCTGATTTCTTCCCGGTGCAGCTCGGGAATTCCGTACACCGCTTCCTTCAACAGAGTCGGCGCGGTGTGAGGCTCGTACCATTTCTCGTACACCTGGGGGTCCGTCAGCCTGAAATCCGCGCTGAGGTCCACTACTTTTAACCCTCTCTCGAGGAATCCCGGGACGACTTCCATCGCGGCCTTGTGGGGGAGGGCGGTGAAAACGAAATCGCAGGCCGCGGAAAGGGGTTCAACCTCCAGCGGCTGGCAGACGAGGCTGGACTCTTTCAGCAGAGAGGGAAAGAGCTTCCAGAGCGGCTGCCCCACGTTTCGTTCCGCGGTCAGCGCCGCGATTGTGACCTGGGGATGCCTGGAGAGAAGACGGACCAGTTCTGCGCCGGTGTAACCCGTCGCCCCGACTACACCCACTCTTGTCATACCTTGCTCCCGGGAGAAATCCATGAATGGATTTCTCACTTCTTACGTTTAACTTGTAACCAATGACTATTCGGTATCGGCAAACATAAAAAAAGGGAAGGCCGGAAGACCTTCCCTTTTTTGTACTGCAATGAGGAATTACCGCTTGGAGTACTGGAATCTCTTCCGGGCGCCTTTCTGACCGTACTTCTTGCGCTCTTTCTTACGCGGGTCGCGGGTGATGAGCCCCGCTTTTTTCAAGGTCTCCCGGAATTCGTCCTTCACTCCCAGAAGCCCTCGAGTGATTCCGTGCCGGATGGCCCCGGCCTGGCCCTTGATCCCGCCGCCGGAGACGTTCGCGGCAATGTCGAACTGCCCCAAGGTCCCGGTGAGTTCCAGAGGCTGGAAGATCATCATTTTGGCTGTCTCCAGCTTGAAATAATCATTCAGGTCCTGTTCGTTCACCTTGATCTTTCCGTCGCCGGGTTTCATCCGGATTCGGGCGGTGGAGGTCTTTCTCCTGCCGGTCGCAATGAAAACTTTTTCGGGCATTTTTCTTTCCTTTAGGGGGTGTAGGCCTCGGGCTGCTGGGCCTGGTGGGGATGGGCTTCTCCGGGATAGACTTTCAGTTTCTTGATCATCTTTCGGCCGAGTTTATTCTTGGGGAGCATGCCCTGAACCGCCATGGTCACCAGCCGCTCCGGCTTCTTCTCCCGCATCTTCCCGGCAGTGATCGTCTTCAGCCCCCCGGGGTAGCCGGAATGATGAATATAAACTTTATCCGTCCACTTTTTGCCGGTCAGGGTGATCTTCTCCGCGTTGACCACGATCACAAAATCGCCGGTATCGACATGGGGGGTGTAGATGGGCTTGTGTTTCCCGCGGAGCAACATTGCCACCCGCGTGGCCAGGCGTCCCAGTGTCTTCCCGTCGGCATCCACCAGGTGCCACTTCTGCTCCACCTTCCCTTTTTTGGCCATGGGAGTCGTCATAAAAACAAACCTCTTCAGAAATTAAATTTTAATTATAGAGAGTTAGTTCCGGCATGTCAATAAAAACTTGGGCTGTGTCATGCCAATTTAGAAATGTCCTGTTTTCCCCAAAGTAGAAATGTCCCCTTTGCCCATTTTACTGGGTGAGAGACTTCTGATAGCCAGATCTGTTTGGAGTAAGCATATAAGGGCTAAACGCATTCCCGCTCATCCTGCTGAAATGCCTTTTTACCAATTCCACAGGACATTTCTAAATTGGCAAAAGAGGACATTTCTATTTTGGGATGACATAAAAACTTGGGCTGAAATCCGCAAGACCGGTATAAGCATGAAGGAGGCATCCAGCAGCGCGAGATTTATTGCGCCGTGCGATTCCTCGGGAAAACTGCCATAATATACCTGAACCGAATGGTATTTTCAATACATCTAACTAAAGATGGGAAAAATCGCTCCTTCCAAAATGCAGACTCTCTCCCTTCAGATTCAGGGTATGACCTGCGCTTCCTGTGTGGCCAGGGTTGAAAAGGCGCTGAAAGCCCAAGCCGGAGTGCAGGCGGCGAGCGTAAACCTCGCAACCGAAAAGGCCGCGGTCGTTTATGATCCCGAAAAGCTTGGGGAGAAAGACCTGATCCGGGCGGTTGAAGACCTTGGGTACCGCGTCCCCCAAACTTCCCAAAAGAAAGAGAAGCTGACGGTCTCCGTAGGGGGGATGACCTGCGCCTCATGCGTGGGCCGGGTCGAAAGGGGCCTCTCCAGGGCCCACGGAGTTGACGAGGCCCGGGTCAACCTGGCCACGGAAAAGGCCACCCTCGTTTACAATCCGGAGGTGACCGGGAAATCGGAGATCCGCCGGGTCATCGAGGAATTAGGGTACGAGGTGCGTGGTTTTGAAGAGGAAGGCCTGGCGGACCGGGAGAGGGAGGCAAGAGCGCGGGAAATTCGGCGGCAGAAAAAGAAGTTCTTCGTGAGCGCCGCCCTCTCAGTGGTCATTTTCTTCGGCAACATGCCCGAGTGGTTTCCCTGGTGGCCAAAACTCCTTCAGGAACATCTCACCCTTCTCCTCCTCACCACCCCGGTCCAGTTCTGGGCGGGTTGGCAGTTTTACCGCGGGTTCTGGCTGGCCCTCAAACACCGGACCTCGGACATGAACACCCTCATCGCGGTGGGTACTTCCGCCGCGTACCTCTACAGCACCGTGGTCACTTTCTTTCCGGGGGTCTTTCTGGCGCGCGGGTTGCGCGTGGACGTCTATTTCGACACCTCGGCCATGATCATCACCCTGATCCTTTTGGGCAAACTCCTGGAGGCCGTGGCCAAGGGACATACCTCGGAGGCCATCAAGCGGCTCATGGGGCTTCAGCCCAAGACCGCCCGCGTAATCCGGGGCGAGCAGGAAATGGACATCCCGGTCGACGAGGTGCGCCCGGGCGACCTGGTGGTTGTGCGGCCGGGGGAAAAGATCGCGGTGGATGGAATCGTTCGGGAGGGGCATTCGGCGGTGGACGAGTCCATGCTTACCGGAGAGAGCATCCCCGTGGAAAAGAACACGGGAGATCCGGTCATGGGCGGCACGATCAACAAGACCGGCTCTTTCAAGTTTGAGGCTACCAGGGTCGGCAAAGACACGGCCCTCGCCCAGATCATCAAACTAGTGGAAGAGGCCCAGGGTTCCAAGGCGCCGATTCAGAGGCTCGCGGACCGGGTGGCGAGCGTTTTTGTGCCCACGGTGATTTTGACCGCTCTGGGAACGTTTGTCCTCTGGATGATCTTTGGGCCCAAGCCGGCTTTCACCCTGGCTCTCCTCAATTTTGTGGCCGTCCTCATCATTGCCTGCCCCTGCGCGCTGGGGCTGGCTACGCCTACCGCTATCATGGTAGGCACGGGCCGGGGCGCGGAAAACGGAATTCTCATCAAGGGCGGCGAGAGCCTGGAGATCATTCACCGGGTGAACACGATCCTTTTCGACAAGACCGGCACGCTTACCCAGGGGAAGCCTACGGTCACCGACATTATCGTCAGGGACGGCTTCGGCGAAGACCAGGTCCTCCTCTGGGCCGCTTCCGTGGAAAAAGGTTCCGAACACCCCCTGGGGGAGGCCATTGTCCACGCAGCCGAGGAGAGGAACCTGAAGCTTACCCCTGCGGAAGGGTTTGAGGCCATTCCCGGCCAGGGGGTGAAATCCTTTCTCGACGGGCAGCGCGTCCTTTTGGGCAATTCCAAGCTTATGGAGGAGAATGGGATCGAGTTCGACGGACTCCAGGCGCAGGTGGAAAGACTGGCGAAGGAGGGAAAAACGCCCATGATCGTCGCCCAAAACCATTCGGCGGCGGGCATTGTGGCAGTTGCCGACACCCTGAAGCCGAACTCCCGCGAGGCCGTCGGGGCTCTCCGGAAGATGGGCCTCGAAGTGATCATGATCACCGGCGACAACGAGAAGACGGCGAAAGCGATCGCTTCCGAGGCCGGCATTCAGCGCGTGCTGGCCGAAGTCCTGCCCTGGGAGAAGAGCGCCGCGGTGAAGAAGTTGCAGGATGAGGGGAAGATCGTGGCCATGGTCGGCGACGGGATCAACGATGCCCCGGCCCTGGCGCAGGCGGATGTCGGCATCGCTCTCGGAACGGGGACCGACGTGGCGATGGAATCCTCAGACATCACTCTGATCACCGGAGACTTGCGCGCCGTGGTGGCCGCCATCCAACTGAGCAAGAAAACGATCCGAACGATCCGGCAAAACCTCTTCTGGGCGTTTGTTTACAACGTCTTGGGAATCCCCATCGCCGCGGGGGTCCTCTACCCCTTCTGGGGAATTCTCTTGAACCCCATGATCGCTTCGGCGGCGATGGCCATGAGCTCGGTTTCAGTGGTAAGCAATTCTCTCCGGCTGAAGCGGTTCAAACCGCGAATATGAAAAACTCCAGTTGACGAATTTCCGCAACCGCTCACCCCAAAACCCCGATTGAGAGAATACCCGTCGCGGGCGGAGCGGCTCCTTGACCCGCCCCGATGTTTTTGGTAGAAAGAAGGCCGGCACGAAATTCAGGCATGGGAGGCTTCGATGGAAATTCTTTTCAAGAACGGGAACATCATTACCATGGAGCGGGCGAAACCGAAGGCCGAAGCGCTTGGGGTTCAGTTCGGGCGCATTTCAGCGGTGGGTACGACAGCCGAGCTCGAGAAATCGGCCCGGCGGGAAACCCGGGTCATCGACCTTCGAGGAAAGACCATGCTGCCCGGTTTCATCGACACTCATAATCACTTTTGCCTCTACGCCCTGCTCATCGATCAGGCGGACTGCCGCCCGGCAGCCGGCTGCCGAAAAGGCGAGGATGTGGTCGAGGCCCTGAGGGCCCAGGCAAGAAAAACTAAACCCGGGAAATGGATCATGGGCTGGGGCTACGCTCCCTACCTGCTGGACGATCGGAAAGACCTGACCCGGGAAGACCTGGACCGCGCTTCGAAGAAACACCCCATCTGCCTGGTTCACGTGTCTGTCCACGGCTGCGTGGTGAACAGCCTTGCGCTGAAAGAACTGGGTTTCACCCGAAGAACCCCGGACCCGCCCGGCGGGATCATTCGCCGGGACGCAAAGGGGGAGCCGGACGGAGTCTTGAGCGAGTCCGCCTTCATGGGCCCTCTCTTCTTCCAGACCCCCTCCATTTACTCCAAGATGCTGGCTGAATACGATCCTTCGGGAAGAAGAGAGATGATGTCCCGATGCGCGGCCAGGCACCACCGCCTCGGCATCGTGGGAGCTCACGACCCTTTTGTCGACGCCCCAACGCTTCAGACATATCAGGAAGCCGCGGACGCGGGCCAGTTCCCTTTCCGCCTCTATGCGTTCATCCTGAACCAGTGGGCTGAGCCCCTGATGTCCGCAGGGATCCGGCGGGGGTTTGGTTCGGAATGGGTTAAGATAGGGGCCATTAAAATTTTTCTGGATGGGGGAATGAGCAGCCGCACGGCGGCCGTGAACAAGGCCTACGTTTACCCCCCGGGAGCCGGAAGGGGGATCCTGAATTACGACCAGAAAGGCATTAACCGGGAGATCGAAAAATTCGACCGGTCCGGATACCAGGTGTCGGTCCACGCGCAGGGGGACCGGGCGCTGGAAATGCTCCTCAACGCCTTCGACCGCACCATAGACAGGGGAAACCCGCTTCGCCACCAGATCGTCCACGCCGGGAACCTTACCCCCTCTCAGATCGACCGGGTCAAGGAAATGGGCCTGTACATCGCGAGCCAGGCAAATTTCTTCTCCCTCCTGGGGGACGGGTTCATGGAAGCTTACGGGCCGGGACGCAACCAGGAACTCTACCGCTTCAAGACTCTCCTGAAAAAGGGAATCAAGCTGGGCTTCTCCTCCGACTGCCCCGTGGCCGAACCGAACCCCCTGATTGGGATGCGCGATTCCATCTGCCGCAAGACCGGCACGGGCCAGGATTTTGGCCCGGCTGAATGCCTCACCGCGGATCAGGCCGTGGCGCTTTACACCCGCGAGGCGGCTTACTTCTCTTTCGAAGAAAAGGACAGGGGGACGCTGAAAGCGGGGAAGAAGGCCGACCTGGTCGTCCTGGACAGGGATCCACTCAGGGTTGCCCCCGAGGCCATTCCGGATTGCAGGGTGAAGATGACCGTCGTCGGCGGGAAGATCGTTTACGATGGCAAATGAAACACAGATGTCCGTGCCCGTCCTTCTTGCCGACCGGTTCTTCATGTCGGAGAGGGCCCTGGCGGAGATTTCTTCCCTGGGCGGTTACCGCTGGGCCGATGCCGAGGACAGCGAGGATCTGGCCGCGACCCTGAAGGGCTGTTCGTCGGTGAAGGTGATTGTGTCAGAGTACATTCCGGTAAACGCCGCCGTTCTCGCCGCGGCCCCGGGGCTGAAAGGCGTAATTTCGTATGGGGCGGGGTTCGACCACATCGATGTAGCTTTTCTTAGGGGTCGGGGCATCCAGGTCTGCAACTGCAGGGGGGAGAACGCCCAGGCTGTCGCCGAGCTGACGTTCGGGCTTCTTCTCTCCCTGTTACGAAGGATTCACCGGGCGGACCGGTGGATTCGCGACGGGGAGTGGCCGGCGGCCGGGAGGGTCCTGCCGGAGTGGGCGACGGGGCGGGAACTATGGAGGAAGACTCTGGGAATCATCGGGGTGGGGCAGATCGGGTCGAGGGTGGCCAGGATTGCCAAAGGTTTCGAAATGAAAGTCATGTCTTACGACCCATTCATTCATCCGCAGGTTGAGTTCGGAAGTTCCTCCTTCGAAGAAGTCCTTGCCGGAGCCGACGTACTGACCCTCCACCTTCCCTTGACATTGAAGACTGAGAAGAGGATCGACGCCCGGGCCCTGGCGAAACTGAAGCCGGGAGCGGTCCTGGTCAACACTTCCCGGGGCAGGGTCATTGACGAGGACGCTCTTATATCAGCTCTCAAAGAGGGGCGAATCAAAGGAGCCGCGCTGGATGTTTTTTCCGCGGAACCCGCCTCCCAGGAGCATCCATTGGCCGGCATGGGAAATGTCGTCCTGTCTCCCCATATCGGGGCGCTGACGGAAGAAGCGGGAGAGCGCCTGTCTGACTCTGTCGCCCGGCAGGTCCGGGACATTCTCGCGGGCCGTCCCCCGGAATGCCTGATTCATCCGGAATAAAACCGTGAAAGCGCGAGGACGCGAGAGCCCAAGGCGTTTTCAACCGCCTCAAGCCGCGCGCCTTGCGAATTACGCTTGATTGCATGCGCATTCTGGCGTTAAAAACCGAAGGTCTCGTCCTCCCTTCCATTCACGAGTCCACTGTAAGGGCTTTTCAATCCCTCGGGATAGAGGTTGTCGACCTGCCCGTCCCCCGGAACGAAGAGGAGTTTTTATCTCTTCCCCGCAGGGCGGGGGGCGGCTTCGACGCGGTCTTCACGCTCGACATGGGGCGGGATTTTTATTTCATATCCCATCTTAAAGAGCTGCAATCATCTTTTCGAATTCCATGGATAATCTGGTTTGTTGACGACCCCGAAGGCTACTGTTTTCCGTCCGCCTGCGATCCTGGACGGACCCTTGCTTTTTGCTGGGATTCGGGAATAGTCCGGGAGCTGTCTCCGGCCTGCTACCAGATTGGAATACCGCTCTACCATTTGCCCCTTGCCGCGGACCCGGAGATCTTTTTCCCGGAGCGTGAAAATCGAGGCTCTCTCCGTTTTCCCGGGGGGGTTTTCGTCGGGTCCACAGCCCGGCGCAACGAGTTCCTCAACGAGGCGGGCACGACGTCCGGTTTCATGGAGGAGTTCGATTCATTCAGGGAATTGGTTTCGCGGACCGGCCAAAGCCCGCCCCAAGCACTGGCTTGGACTTATCTCCGCGAAAAGACGGGCCGAAATCTGCAAACCATTCAGACCGACCCTCTCTGCCGGCTGTGGGTGCACACGGCAATGTATTTCCTGGGGATCCGAAAAAGGCGGGAACTCGTTTGTCATTTGATCGGGCCGAACGGCGGCGTGTTCGGGGATTCGGGGTGGAAGAGCTGGGCCGGGGAGCTGTACCGGGGCACGGTTAGATATGGGGGAGACCTGAGAAGAGTTTACAACCAGAGTGCATTCGTCCTGGACATTTGCCAGCCCCAGGCTCGAAGCGGATTAACCCAGAGGGTTTTCGACGCTGGCGCGTGCGGCCGCCCCGTTCTGGCCGAATATTCGCCGGAACTGGAGATCATTTTCAAGCCGGAAGATGAGTTTCTCTCGTTCCGCGGGAAGGACGAGGCGGCTGAGATGAAGCGCCAATTCGTGCGTCATCCCCAAGAAGCCTTCGCGAGGGCGGCAAAATTCAGAAAACGAATCCTCGCGGAGCATGCGTACCGGCATCGGGCGGAACAGATGCTCCGACTGTTTTCCAGGTTGTAACTGCCTCCCGGCGCAAAGCGCCGAGCACGAAGACTAAGTTCGCTCCCGGGATTTGGCGTAATCCACCATGCCCTGGAAATCGACCACGACAACGGGATCATTGCCAATGACCCAGGCGTCGTGACCCGCTCCCAGCAAGACAACGTCTCCGGCCTTCGTATCCCTTTCCGTGCCGTCGTCCGTCCGAATTCTCATGGTGCCGGAAAGTTGGTATTGAAAATGGGGAGCCTGACAGCTCTCCGTCTTCGCAATGGGTTTCACGGATTGCGACCATCTCCACCCGGGCTGGAAGACGCCCCGTCCTATCACCGACCCCCCGATTTTAACGAGTTCCAGCTTCCCCTTTTCAAATTTTCTGACCTCCTCGGGGGAATCAAAACTCTCACCTCGATCCCCTTGTTGCTCTTTGTTTCCATCTTTGCCTCCTCGCATCCGAATACCGGAATTATTTACACCGTTAGATGCCCCCGGAGGCCTTTAGGATTTTTCGAACACCGCGGGTCTTCAGCGCAAGGTCGCAGTTTGGGAGCCATTCTCACTGCTTCAAGCGCAAGCATGGCTTGGCCAATCCGGGTCGTAAAAAGAGTCGGCGGAAGTCATTGGCGGGGGAACATAATCCTCTTGCTCTCCGGTTCAAATTGTTGTTTAATGTTATTTTTTCAAATGTCAGCAATTGATCAAAGTCTCAGTTCACAGATCGATAATTAGGGAACGGAGAAGGAAAATCTCATTACCCCAAGCCGTCATTCTTTTTTAGAGTACCCAGTCATTTCTTTTTTCCTTAACTGTTTTTTCAGTTTGCCGAATAGATCGGAAACTGGCGATCCTCTTAAATCCCGTGGCGGCTCAAAGGAGAGTTGACTGATGAAACTGAAAAACGTGTCTCCGGAAACCGATGAGTTGAGGAAAATCATCATATCCTCCAGCCTCAGTTCCTGTTACATCCTCCTGGAAGAGATCCTGGCCGGGAAAGGGGAAAGACTTTTTTTCGATAAATTCCGGACTCGCTGGATCGATATTTTCAAGAACGTTTACGATCACGTTGATAAGATGAAACCCCGAAAAGAGCCCCGGGACTAGCCCCTTCCTTCATCTTTTAGGCGGCCCTCACGAATACCGTCAGCGTTTAGATTCTCTGTGACCGGATTTGCCCAGGTGGGCGGGCCACGTGTAGTCATCCCCGCCTTCCCGCAACGGGTTCTTTTTCCTGACTGAGTTTCCCATCCCGGTCTCCTTCCTCCCAGGGAAGTCTCAGCGCCCTTTCCCACTTGGCTTTCTCATAAATTTCCCACAAAACTGTTCCTCCCCTTACAAATTTGAACGAATTAAAAATGCTCTTTGGGCAGGTGGGCGGGGGGAATCCTTCGTTGAATGATCCGGCTTCCGGGGAGCGCAAGGGAAAGGAAAAGGGGAAAAAGCCAAATAAAGCAATGTTTATAAAATCTTAAGAGTCTGCCGGTGGCGTTCCAGGTTTTCTTCGGGGTGGATGGGCCAGAAACCTAATCACCGTGGAAGAAGAAATCAATTCGGCACCCATCTTGCTCCAAGTACAACCGAAATTCGGACCGCCTCAAACGGTTTTGCGATTGGGGAAAAGAGATGAGAGACAGAATATTAAATAAGAGAAATTCCTCCGGCCTCACTCTCATGGAACTCATCATAACCCTGGCGGTGATCGGGACCCTTCTGGCGATCGCTTCTCCCCTTGTGGGGCAATTTTCTTCGGGGTACAGACTCCGGGGGGCCGCCCGGGAAGTGGCTACGGATCTCCAGTTTGCCCGGCTGCTCGCGGTGAAGGAGAACAGGGATTTCCAGGTCGTTTTCGGTTCCAATTCCTACCAGGTGGCCCGGGTGAGCCCGCTGCTGGTCGTGAAGAGCAGGGACTTCAGTGTTGACTACCCGGAGGTAGGCTTGGCCGGCATTACGGTAAGATTCAATTCGCGCGGAAATTGCGTCTCCGGGGCCACGACGACCATTACGGTCTCCAACCCCAACGGATCAAAAAACATCACGGTGGTCTCCACCGGGCGGGTGAAACTGGGATGAAAAACACAAGGAAAGCCGGATTCACGCTGATCGAACTCCTCATCGCGGTCTTCATTCTTTCCGTGGTTCTCCTGGCCATCAGTTCCATGGTTTATTCCGTGATGCGATCGACCTCGAACAGCAAGGAAACGTCCACAGCCACGACCCTGATGCAGGACAAAATGGAGACCCTGAAGAACACCGGGCTGACCAGCTTAACGCCGGGGACGGACACGGTGCCTCTGGGCCATGTCAATTACGTCCGGAACTGGTCGGTGTCCACCGCGGCGAATATCCGGACCATTACCGTGGCCGTGAACTGGGTCAACCGCGGGGCCCACAGCGTGACCATGACTACCCTTCGGGCGGATTAAGAAGCAAAGTCAAAAAAATTACAAATCAAAAGGCAAAGGGCAAAAAGAAGATATGGAGACCCGGAAAACCGGATACACCCTGATCGAGCTTCTGGCGGGGATTTTGATTTCCGCGGTTATCCTTGCGGGCCTCTACACGGTGTTCACCTCGCAGCAATCGGCTTTCAGCGCCCAGGAGCAGGTATCGGAAATGACCCAGAACATTCGCGCCGGGCTGGACCTCATGACCCGGGAGATCCGCCTTGCGGGGTACAGGAACTCAACCAGCACTTTCAACGGGATTCAGACGGCGGGTCCCGCCACGATTCGTATCCTCGCAGACCTCAACCAGGACGGAGATACCCTCGACAGCAATGAAGACATCGCCTACACCTTCAATTCCGGAACCCTGCAGATCTGCCGGAACGGGGTCAGCTTGCCCATCGCGGATAACATCACCAGCCTTTCCTTCACCTACACGATGAACGATGGAACGGTGACGAGCAGCCCGGCCAATACGGCCAACATAAGGAAGGTAAATATTTCCGTTACCGCCCGGACCAGTTTTCCCGACCATTCGGGCGCGTACCGAACCATTACCCTGATGACGGATGTCACCCCTCGCAATCTGGCTTCATAATCAAAGGAGGAAATATGAATAGCACGCCGCGGCGGATGAAAGGCTCTGTTCTGAAGGATGAGCGGGGGGCCGCTCTCATCACCGGGCTTCTGCTCGTTCTAGTGCTGACCATCCTCAGCATGGCGGCCATGATGAGCACGGCCACGGAACTCAAGATCGCGGCGAACGACCGGTCGGCCAAGCAGGTTTTTTATGCGGCCGAGGCGGGCCTGGAAGACGCCCGGTCCCGACTGCAAACGGCGGCCAGCGCTTCTCCCATTACGGACAGCCCATCCAACCCGTCGTGGAAGGCTTTTGTCGGCACTTCCACGAAAGCCGCATTGATGGGGTATGACAGCGGGAGCAGCGATCACTCGCTCTTTACCCGCCTGGACGGCTCCCTGGATTACGCGACCAAAGTGGAATACAAACTGGACGGCTCGGGCAATATTCTGAAATGGGGAGATACCGACGGGGACGGAGTCTCGGAAGAGAACACTTCCCTGGGCAACAACATCTACGTGATCACTTCGGAAGGGTACGGGCCGAACGGGGCCTCCAAGCCGGTACGGATCGAAGCTACCAAGACGCCCTGGCTTCCGGCGCCTGCCGCTTTATACACGAAGGAGCACACCACGGTTCAGGGGAGCTCGGTTTCCGTCCTGGGAATGGACCACTGCGGGAGCAGCCACGTGCCCGGAGTCCTGACCATGGCGGATGTGGTGACCAGAATGGGAGTCCCAATATCACCGGATCGCCCTCAGCCATTGTCGAGCATTCCCCGAGGAACATCGACGTGCAAAAGATGGTAAATGAGTTCAAGAGGAAAGCCACCTATAACTACAATGTGAACAGCGTGACCCTCACCGGTATGGACTGGGGAAGCCCGACCCCCGGCGCTACCCAGCAGGATGCCACGAGCTGCAGCAATCGCAATATCGTATATTTCAACACCAACTCCACCTATGTCAAACTGACCGGTGGCAGCCATGGCTGCGGGATCCTGCTGGTGGAGGGAGACCTCGCGATCCATGGCGGGTTCCAGTGGTATGGAGTCGTTGTGGTTACGGGATCGATTATCTTTACCGGCGGCGGCGGGAAGAATGTGAGCGGGGCGATGCTGGCGGGGGGCACCACTTCTGCCGACCTGGTGGGGGGAGACGCTACCATTGTTTATTGCAGCCAGGCCATTCATAACCAGACGGAATATCTCCCGCTGATCACCCTGCGATGGGCGGAACTTTTCTCGTAATTGAAAAAGGTAAAAGGTAGAACCCACTAATTTACTCAGTCCTGAGTCCTCCGCACTCAGGACTTCTGGAAAAGAGGAAGATTATGAAGAAATTATTTCTTGGCGCGGTTATCCTGATGGCAATCTTCCTTGTGAGCTCGATCGCGTCAGCGGACTACGTGATCAAGCTGAAGAACGGAAGGGCCGTAGAAACCGCGAGCTACTGGGAAGAGAAAGATGAGCTGAAATTCCAGTGGCAGGGGGGCGTGGCTTCCCTTCCCAAGAAAACCGTCGTTTCCATCGTGAAAGTGGAAGAAAAGTTCCCCGACCGGGTGCACAAAGAAGAAGAACCGACCCCCGCCGTTCGGGAGACCGCGCCGGAGACCACGAATGAGGCGAAAAAAGGTGCGGAGGGGAAAACACCTTCCGCCCGGGAATCGAAGGAAAAGGAAATAGACCCGGCTTACTACAAGAAACAAAAGGCCCATTACACGGAACTCTTCGAGCAGGCTTACCAGAGGTACCTGGACGCGACTTCCCGCAGGGATGAAGAGGGGAAAAAGAAAGCCTGGGAGGAATTCAACCGGTTTGGAGGGCAGGTGGTCTCCCTGGAAGCGGAACTGAAGAAGAAGAACGACGGGGTCGTTCCCCAGTGGTGGAAGGAATAGATCCTACCTTCTCCTCAGCGGGTTCACTCCCAGGTCCCCGCTGAGCCGGTCCAGGACCTCCAGCGCGGCGGCTGTCAGGGGAATTCCTTCCCGCAGCCGCTTTTTCTTTTCTCTCCAACCCCTCTCTCCCGGCAGCGAGACGGGCTGGCCTACCGGGTCCCGCAGGCGGGCTCCCTTCACGGTTCCAACCACCTCATCCATTTTCTTCCTGAAATTTTCCAGGGGCAGAAAAACCTCGGGATCCAGGGCCAGGAAGAAGTGTCCGCATCCCCGGGAGCCCGGCCCGGACACGATCTGGCGCGAAAAAAGCGAACCCGTGAGAACCCCGGCCAGGGCGTCCATCGCGATGGCCAGGCCAAACCCCTTGTGGCCGCCTTCGCCGAAAGGAGCGAGGAGAAAAAAGGATTCGGGGTCGTCGGTGGGATTTCCCTCCCTGTCATAAGCCCAGCCGAAGGGGATTCGCAGTCCCTCACCTCCCATCTTCTTGATCCGGCCCTGGGACGAGACGCTGGTGGCCATGTCGATCACGACGGGCGGCTTTTCCCCTCCGGGGAAGGCGTAAGCCAGGGGGTTGTTTCCGTGAGTCGGGGTGAGGACACCCGGGGGGGCCATCACCGGGTAGGTGTTCGATGCCGCAAACCCGATAAGGCCTTGTTCCGCGGCTAAGAGGGCATAATAGCCTGCAGCGCCGAAGTGAGAGGAATTCCGTACCCCGGCCACGGAAATCCCTTCCCTCCTGGCTTTTTCGATGCACAGGGCCATCGCCCTCACGCTTCCGATGAAACCCAGGCCGAAGCCGTTGTCCCAAAGGGAGTGAATGGCGGATTCAGCTATGAGTTTCACTTCCGGATGGGCGTTGATGGTTCCGTTCTTTATCAGGGCGGCATACTGGGGGAGCCTCGCGGTCCCGTGAGTCTCCACTCCGCGCAAGTCGGCGTCCACCAGGGCCGTGGATACGATCTCGGCGTGATCCCGGGGAAGAGCCATCTTGCCCAGGACGGAGGCGGAAAAATCCCACAGGTCATCCGCCATGACCTTGGCCGCAGATGTCATGGAAGCCCTCCTTCCTTTCCCCGGTTCACTGGCTCTTCCCGCGTAAATCGATCGGCCATACATCCGTTACCACGTCCTTCCGGGTGACGTAGAACTCGTCGAAGAGGTTGACCGTCGGGTCGCAGTGGGAGACGACCAGTTCGAGAACTTCGCCGATTTCCAATTTTCTATGCGGGTCGGGGCAATTCACCCGCCCGTGTTCGTCGCCCCACCAATCGTAGGTCAAGCCCAATCCCTCCGGGCGGAGGACAGAGGGCGTGCCTCCGTGGTGATAGAGGGCCTTCAGGCCCGCGTCCACGGTGAAGAAATCGGGATGATTCGCGCTGATCACCGTCGTCAGCAGGGTCAGTGCCGGAGGAAATCTTTCAAACCTGATTGGATTCTGCGACGAGCCGATGCCCAAATACTCGGCGTCCATCAGGGTGTAAGAACCGGTCTGAAGGTCCGTGAGCTCCTTCACCTGGCAGTCGATTTCGTGGGTCCCGGTGCCGCTCCCCGTGAATATTTCGGCGGGGAGGCCGCGATCCCGGAAGCTGCGGAAAACCTCGGCCGCCCGCCCGAGCCACCCCAGGGAAGCTTCCCTGCGGGCTTCAAAACCGGGGATATGCTGAACCTGCCCGGCATAACACTGAATCCCCCGGAGCCTGAGGGAGGGAAGGGTTCGGACCCATTCTCCGAGGGCCAGCCCATCCTCGAAGGCTGCCCCCGTGCGGCCGTTTCCGGGGTCCAGGTCCACCAGGACCGAGAGGGCCAGGCCGGCTCGGTCGGCGGCTTCATTCAGCCTCCTCGCGTTGGAAGGATTGTCGACGACCACCATCAACTCGGGATCCCGCCGAAGGCAGGCCATCAGCCTTTCGATTTTATGATCCGTCACAACCGGAGAAGTGATCAGCACTCCCTTCAGGCCGCTCCCAATCAGACCCTCGGCCTCCGACGTCTTCGCCACGCAAACCCCCACGCATCCCGCGGAGACCTGTTTGCGGGCGATTCGGGAGCACTTGTGGGTCTTGGCATGAGGCCGCAATTGCTTGCCTCTGGAGACGAGGAAGGATTGCATGGTCTTGATATTCCGGTCCAGAATATCTTCATCCACGACCAGGCAGGGAGTGTCCAATTTCCACTTGGACTCCCCGACAAAATCCCCCGGGTCCTTCATTCCACCCTCCTTTATCTTCCGGCGAGATCCGCTCGATGCTCAAACTCTAGGGAAGGGAAGAGGAGAAGTCAACAAGAATAGCTGATTGCAAGACCCTCTTCCTGAATCGCGCCGGGAAAATTCCGCAGTCCCCATTGACAGGGGAAAGGCCATTTGATAGGAAAGACGTGGACAGGCTTGGGCGTGAAATCATTTTTTTAAATATATGCTCGAAAATAAATTCGGACAGGAGGAAAAAGAATGGACCTGCAAGTGAAAGATAAAATCGCCCTCGTGACCGGAGGGGCTTCCGGCATCGGGGAAAAGACCGCTGAATTTTTTGTAAGGGAGGGAGTCAAAGTCGTCCTCGCCGATGTGAATCGCGAGAGAATCGAGAAATGTCTGCAGTTCTTAAGAGGGATCGGCGGGCAGGCCAGGGGAATCGCATGCGACGTCACCCGGGAAGAAGATGTCTCCCGCATGGTCCGGGAGGCCGTGGAAAATTTTGGGACCATCGATTTCCTGGTGAACTGCGCGGGGGTGGGAGGGGGCATGAAGCCCCTGGAAAACGCGGAGCGCAAGGAATGGCAGCGAATCCTGGACATCAACCTGATCGGGACGATTCAATGCTGCAAGGCAGTGATGCCGATTCTGCGCGCGAAAAACGGGGGGAGGATTGTGAATATCGCCTCGGAAGCCGGAGTTTCAGGGGAAAGGGATTTGGAGGTTTATGCGGCTTCGAAGGGAGGGGTGATCTCGCTCACAAAATCGCTGGCCAAGGATTTGGGCCGCCATAACGTCACCGTGAACACGGTCGCCCCGGCATTCGTTCATTCGCCCATGACTTCCTTCTTGACCCCCGAGTTGGAAAAGAAATGGCTGAAGATGTACACCATTAAAAGGCTAGGGGAACCAGCGGACATCGCCAGCATGATCGTGTTCCTCTGTTCCGACCGCTGCTCTTGGATTACCGGTCAGACGATTTCCGTAAACGGCGGGTTTTCGATGAGATAAGTCGTTGCTGGTTACTCGTTGTCGATAGGTACCATTCCTCTTAACCAGCAACAAGCAATGGCAAGCTGTCTATGAGAGGAGTTACCGCCCAAGACCCTTCCTCTTTTCAGCAGCGGTATCCCTCGGCCTCTCCTGGAGCGTGATCTTCAACTCCTTCGGCTCGCCGTCCCGCAAAACTTTCAGGGTAACGGTGTCTCCCGGCTTCTTCTCCCGGATGTGCCTGATCAGGTCGTCCGCGTCTTTCACCTCGAACTGGTCCACCTGAATAATGACGTCTCCTCCAACCGTTAATTGAACATTGCCTACCTGAGTCTGACGGTTCCCGCCCCGCAGCCCGGCCTTGTCCGCCGGTCCTCCCGGGGAGACGTCGATCACCATGGCTCCCCTCTCCACTTTCAGCTTGAGGGCCTTGGCCAACTCCGGGAACAGGGGCTGGACCGTGGCGCCCGCATAGGGGTAAGAGACATAGCCTTTGCTGATCAGCTGGGGCATGATCCGCTTGGCGGTATTCACCGGGATGGCGAACCCGATCCCCACGCTGCCCCCGGTCGGGCTGATGATGGCGGTGTTGACGCCGATCATTTCCCCGTCGGAGTTCAGGAGCGGCCCGCCCGAATTTCCGGGGTTGATGGACGCGTCCGTCTGAATGAGCTCCTCGATCATCGTCCCTACCTCGGAGCGGATGTTCCGCCCGAGGGAGCTGATAATCCCCGTGGTGACCGTGAGCCCGAGGCCAAAGGGGTTGCCGATCGCAAGCACTTTCTGGCCCACCTGCAGTTGGCGAGAGTCCCCCAGGGGGAGCGGCTTGAGCTTTTCCGGGGGAGCGCTGATCCGGATGACGGCGAGATCGTTGTCCGGGTCCGTCCCCACCAGCTTGGCCGGCCATTTGCTGCCGTCCGCGAGGGTCACCTCCAGCTTTTGAGCGTCGCGGATCACGTGGTTGTTTGTCAGGATGTGCCCCTGGGTGTCGATCATGGCCCCGGAACCGCTCCCTTCCCGGGGGATGGCGTTCAAAAAGAAATCCCTCGTGATGACCGTGCTGATCACGTTCACGACGCTGGGGCTTGCTTTCTGGTAAATAGAAATAGTGTTCTTTTCGTCATCGGTCAGGGCCGATGCGCGGTCTGCGCCCAGAGGCCAAAGGAGACACACGATAAGCAAGGAAAGGAAAAATGTCTTTGCGTTGGCCCGAATCATGGCGAATCTCCTTTTAAGGAACCAGAATGCCGAGACTGTACCAAGAATTCGGCGGCGATGCAATTTCTTTCAGGAAAGCGGTGCTGGAATGATGGCCAGGCAAGGTCAGGCAAAGGGGACGGCTCTCATATTGCTCGAAAATATACCTCCGCCATTTGACCCTGCAGTCGGTCGCGGCTAGAATGAGGAGGAAAATACTGAGGTGACCGCCGCTTACTAAGGGGTCCATAATTGAGCAGACAAGTTCCAAGGAGATTTCGCGCTCACACGGCCCTCTCCCCCGCTTTCGGGGGAGAGGGGAGGGTGTGGGGGCGTTGGGAGGCCTTTGGAGTGTCCGAACAATTATGGCCTGGTCAGTAATTCAGTCGGAGGGGAGGAGAGGGATTGAAAAAATACGCGAAAGAACTGGAGGTCATCAGGGACTACGCCCTGCAGATCGGGGCGGATCGGGCCAGGATCGTGCGTGCCTCTCAGCTGGCGGTCCGGCAGAGCGCGCGGGCGAAATGCTATATCCCCGCGTGCAAGTTCTACGGCAGCAGCATCATGTGTCCGCCCCACAACCCGCTTACTCCCGACATTACCCGGGAGATCGTCTCGGAATACGAGTATGGAATTCTTTTTCAGGTGGACGCGCGCGTGGAGGATTTCGTGGGGGAGGAGTGGAGGACCCGGCATATCCCTACCGAACTGAAACACAAGGAGATCCTGGCCCGGCTGGAGGGAAAAGCCTTTTACCTCGGTTTTCCCCGGGCCATGGGTTTCGCCGCGGGCGAGTGCTCCCTTTGCGTTCCGCGGAAACCCTGCGCCGTGCTGAAGGGGAAGGAATGCGTTCACCCGCTGCGAGCGCGGCCGGCCATGGAAGCCTGCGGGTTTGATGTTTTCGCAATTGCCCGGAAAGCGGGCTGGAAACTCGTCCCCGTGGGGCATTCTTCAACGCCGCAGAACACTAGCTGCGCCAGCTTGATCGGATTGGTCCTGGTAGTTTAATTCGCGCGAAGCTGTGAAAGTTCAGGAGAAAGGGAGATTTGAAAGGCGAAACCGCCCAGGGGCACTGATTTCTTCCTTGCCCTCATCTGCGAAGATCTGCGAAAATCTGCGTCCAAATTGTAGAAATGTATCAAGCGGGAGGGTGCGTCAAAGGCTCGAGCCTAAGAACCTTCGCCCTTTTCAGAGCCTTCAAAAGGACGTAACCGATGACGGTTCCGGGAATGCTGGAGACCATGAAAAGGAAGAACAGGGAATAGAAGGCCAACTGTTTGCCCATGATCGGGCCCAGGATGAGTACGCTCAGGGAGACGCCGATCAGACCCGTTCCCACGGGCTCCGTAAAAGCGGCCCAGTCTTTGCGAACCCACCGGAAGACCAGGCCTACCACGATGCCGCCGGGTATGCCCCCGGGGAAAGCGAAGGGGGTGCCTGTCCCGACCGCATTGCGGATAATCGCGGCGACCAGCGCGGATAGCGCCGCATACCAGGGCCCCACCACCACCCCGGCGACGATATTGACGGTGTGCTGAAAAGGGAAGGCTTTGATCGGCCCGGCGGGGATGTGAATTCCCGAAAGGAGAACAGCCAGGGCGGCGAACAGCGCGGCCAGAACGATATTTCTAATTTTACCTGACATTTTCCACGTTCCACATACTCCCTCAACAAATCTTTTCCCAAGCCATCCGTCTTTGTTTTCCCATCATAAAAAACCTAATGGAATGTTAAGAACTGTTTTTCCATGACCTGGGCAGCCGAATACCTGTTGAAACCCTCCCACTGGTTTCGTCGGAGACTCTCCTCGCAAGGCGCAGAGTCAGATTGCTCCTCAACCATCGGCGGGTCCCTCGAGCCGCGCGCTTCCATTTTGGCAGGCCAGGGGATAGTCGATCAAGGTTTGAATGGTCGGGATTTTCTCCGCAGAGGGGACACTGAGGATTGCGCTGAAATTTAACTTCGTCGAAGGCTGGTTTTAACGCGTTAAACAGGAGAAGGCGTCCGGCCATGGAATGCCCCAGGCCCAGAATTTCCTTCAGGGCCTCATTGGCCTGGAGGATGCCGATCGTCCCGGCAACCACTCCCAGGACCCCGGCTTCCTGGCAGCTCGGGACGGTGCCCGGGGGAGGAGGCTGAGGGAACAGGCAACGATAGCAGGGCCCTCCGTCGTGGGGTTTGAAAGTGCTGAGCTGTCCATCGAACCGCAGGATAGCCCCGGAGATGAGGGTTTTCTTTTCAAAATAGCAGGCGTCATTGACCAGGAACCGGGTGGGGAAGTTGTCGCTTCCGTCGAGGACCAGATCATAGTCCCGGATGATTTCCCGGATATTGGCCGAGGTGATCCGCTCGGAATGGATACGCACGTTAACTTCCGGGTTCAGCGCCCGGAGGGTTTCCCTGCCGGATTCGACCTTCAGCAGGCCTACGTCCGAGGTCCGGTGAAGAATCTGCCGCTGGAGGTTGTGCAGCTCCACCCGGTCAAAGTCCGCGAGCCCCAGCGTTCCTACGCCCGCGGCAGCCAGGTAGAGGGCAGCCGGAGACCCCAGGCCGCCGGCGCCCATGATGAAACACTTTGGCCTCCGCCAATTTCCTCTGGCTTTTCCCCCCGAACCCGGGAAGGATCATCTGACGGGAATAGCGGTGGATCTGCTCCTCGGTAAATTTCATGGTTTGGACCAACGATTTTCCGCGCCCTCTGCGCTCTTTGTGGTCAGATTGATTTGTTCCGGACCAGGATGGCCCAATCGGTATCGTTGATGGGGCGCCACTTCGAGAATCTCGTAGCCTTCGTTTTTCAGGCTCCGGGGAACGTCACAGACCGCCGGCGGATAATCCACGATGACCCGCAACACTTGGTCCGTTTCCATCTCCTCCAGGGCCAGCATGGATTCGATGAACGTGTAGGGGCACACTTTGCCCTTGAGGTTGATCTCCTGATCCGGCTGGGCCGTCTCGACGGACGCTTTCGGCCTTGTCTCCCGAACCGGTCCGGTCCCGGTCCCGCCCATTTCTTCCTTCTCCTTTCTCCGGATGGCGGATTCACAAATTCTTGTATAAACCTACCACGACGTGGTATATTGGTCAAGATTCATTTCGGAAAGCGGAAGATTCCGAGGAGCAAAGACCCGGACCCAAGGGGGAAGAAGGCTTCGCCGTTCACCGTTTCGCTTTCGGCCCTCGGCTATTTTATCATCCGGAGGAACTCCTTGAACAACCGAGAATTCAGTTCTTTGCGGCAGAAATTCGAAAAAACGCAGAAGCAAATGGCGGAACTGCTGGGGACTTCGCTCAAGGCGGTGCAGAGTTTCGAGCAGGGATGGCGGAAAGTGCCCGTGCATATCGAGCGCCAGATGCTTTTTTTGATTTCCAGCAAGCAAAGGAAAGGGAGGAACCTCCGTGCCTGCTGGGACATCCGGGATTGTTCTTCGAAAATTCGAGAAGCCTGCCCGGCCTGGGAATTCGACATGGGAGACCTGTGCTGGTTCATCAACGGGACGGTCTGCCGGGGGAAAGCGCGGGGAAGCTGGGGCACAAAAATGAAAGTGTGCCGAAGCTGCGAGGTGTTCGTTCAAATGATGGACCCCGGAGATTTCGCGGCGGACGGAAAAGCAAAACAGCCGGGGAGGAAAGGCGGGCGAACAAGGAAGGGCTAACGGCTTCACGAAGCGCGTTCCAGGAATCTCGCCCGGGAAAGAAAGGGTGGCTGCAGAATCCCGATCCACATCTCCAAGGAGGAAGCATGAGTAAGATTGACCGCAATTTAAGAATTGAAACCCTCGCCCTTCACGGCGGGCAGGAGGCGGACCCGACGACCGGGTCCCGGGCAGTTCCGATCTACCAGACGACTTCCTTCCAGTTCAGAGACACCGAGCACGCGGCCAACCTCTTCGCCCTCAAGGAATTCGGAAATATCTATACGCGGATCATGAACCCCACCAATGACGTCCTGGAGAAGAGAGCCGCCCTTCTGGACGGCGGGGTGGGGGCTCTGGCGACGGCCAGCGGACAGGCGGCCATCTCACTGGCCCTTTTCAACATTGCCCAAGCCGGCGATGAGATCCTTTCCGCGGATAACCTTTATGGGGGAACGTACAATCTCTTTCACTATACTTTTCCCCGCCTGGGAATTCAGGTGAAGTTTGTGCCTTCCAATGACCTCGCGGCAATCGGCAAAGCCATAACCTCCAAAACAAAAGCGGTTTATGCCGAATCGATTGGGAATCCGAAACTTGACGTCGCCGATCTGGAAGGGATCGCCCGGATCGCCCATCAGAATGGCCTCCCCCTCGTCCTCGACAACACCGTTTCCCCCTATTTGATGAGGCCCATGGAGTTCGGGGTAGATATTGTTGTTTATTCAGCGACCAAATTTATCGGTGGGCATGGGACCTCGATCGGCGGCCTGATCGTTGACTCGGGGAAGTTCGACTGGACCAACGGCAAGTTTCCTTTGATTGCCGATCCGGACCCCAGCTACCACGGCCTTAAGTTCGTTGAGGCTTTGGGCAATTTGGCCTATATCATCAAGGCTCGGGTAACCGTTCTGCGCGACTTGGGGCCGGCCATGTCACCCTTCAATGCCTTTCTCTTTCTCCAGGGAATGGAGACGGTTCATTTGAGGCTTCCCCGCCATTCGGAAAATGCCCTGGCGGTGGCGCAATATTTGCAAAAACATCCGAAAGTGGCCTGGGTGAATTACCCCGGCCTTGATTCGAGCCCTGAAAAAGAGCGGGTCCGGAAATATCTCCGCAAGGGAGCAGGGGCCATCCTCGGTTTTGGCATCAAGGGGGGAGTGGAGGCAGGAAAGAAATTCATTAACTCCCTCGAACTGGTGTCCCATCTCGCCAATGTTGGGGATGCCAAGACCCTGGCGATCCAACCGGCGGCCACAACTCACCAGCAGCTCTCCGCTGAGGAGCAATTGGCCACGGGGGTGACACCGGATTTCATCCGGGTCTCCGTCGGCTTGGAGCATATCGACGACATCCTGAACGACTTCGAACAGGCTCTTAAGAAAACCGCTGGTTAAGCGCATCGCCTTTGGAGGATGTGAATTCCGAAAGTCCTGGTCAGGGGTAACCCATCAAATGAAAACCAAAGGAAGTTTAGGGATTGTTCACACGAAATATTTTACTTTCGCCGAACCTCCGGATGAACTGGTGTTGGAATCCGAGAGGACGCTGGGGCCGGTCACGGTTGCGTACGAGACTTATGGGACCCTGAATCGCGAAAGAACGAATGCCATCCTGGTGGCCCACGCCTTATCCGGCGATGCGCATGCGGCGGGCTTTCATAAGGGGGACGAAGCGCCAGGCTGGTGGGATGTCATGATCGGTCCGGGAAAGGCTTTTGACACCAACCGGTATTTCGTTATCTGTTCAAATGTGATCGGGGGATGCAAAGGCAGCACCGGCCCTTGTTCCATGAGTCCCCTGAAGGGGAAACCTTATGGCCTGGATTTTCCCGTGATCACGATTGCCGATATGGTGGAGGCTCAGCGCCATCTGGTGGACCATCTGGGGATTGAAAAGCTTCTTTGCGTAACCGGCGGATCCATGGGGGGTATGCAGGCCTTGCAATGGGTGGCCTCCTACGGGGAGAGGGTCCGTTCGGCGATCCCCATCGCCACGGCATTAAAGCATTCTCCCCAGCAGATTGCCTTTGATGAAGTGGTCCGGCAGTCGATCATGGCCGATCCCGCGTGGCGCCAGGGATCTTATTATGAGCACGGACAGCCCGAGAAGGGGCTGGCCGTCGCCCGCATGATTGGGCATATCACCTTCATGAGCGATCAATCCATGGAAGAGAAGTTCTCCCGCAAACTCAAAAACGGTCAGTTCAATTTCGACTTTGCGGCGGATTTCGAGGTGGAAGGGTACTTGCGAAATCGGGGGGACAACTTCGTGCGGCGCTTTGACGCGAATTCCTACCTTTACATCACCAAGGCAATGGACTACTTCGACCTATCCCGGGGACGTCTGATCCCCAACGGAAAGGCGATCCAGACGCGGTTCCTGCTGATCTCTTTCAAATCGGACTGGCTCTACCCTTCTTACCAATCTCAGGATATCGTCCGGGAGTTGAAGACCAAACAGGCAGACGCCACCTACTGCGAATTGCCTTCCACCTACGGACACGACGCCTTTCTGCTGGAGGTCGCAGAGCAAACGAACCTCATAAAACATTTTCTGGACAAAACCTTCAATGGCTACCACGTGGCGTGAAATGACGGAATCGGAAGCGGTTCGACTCGATCACCGGATCATCTGCGGGATTGTGGGACGGGGGGCCCGAATTCTGGACCTGGGTTGCGGGACCGGCGATCTTCTTCATTTGCTGGCCCGGGAAAAGGGGGCCCGAGTGCAAGGGATCGAGGTGAACGACTCGGCGATCTACGAATGCGTGAAAAAGGGTCTGAGCGTTTTTCACGGGGATATTGAGAGCGGTTTGGCGGAGTACCCGGACCGGACGTTCGATTATGTCATCCTGAACCAGAGCATGCAGGAAGTGAAGAAGATCGACTGGCTCGTCCAGGAGGCCTTGCGCATCGGGGGCAAAATCATCGTCGGATTCCCCAATTTCGCCTTCCTCCAGGCGCGGGTCATGCTTTTTTTCAGGGGAAAGGCGCCCATCACCTCCTCTCTGCCCTATCGCTGGTACGATACTCCCAACCTTCGTTTCTTGAGCATCAGCGACTTTCGGGACTTCTGCCGGGAAAAGGAACTTAAGATTCTGGAGGCCCACTACCTGGGAAAAAGAGAAGCATCACCCTGTGGCCGAACCTTTTCGCCCTGAACGGGATCTTTGTGGTTACGAAATCCCAAGGAAGGCCGGAGGCGGCAAGAAACAGAAATGAATGCCAGTAAGAGTCAAACGAATGACCGCATCCTGAGATAACGATTTCAAGAACCGTGGGCATTGACGAGCTGTCATGATTGATTCCGGCAAGAGGACGGGAAGAAATTCGGCACAATCCGAGGATGAAGATGTCTGACCTTTTCGAAGAAATCGTAAAGATCAAGAGGGTAGGCTGGAAAGCCGCAATCGCTACGATCATTGCCGCCAAGGGCTCAACCCCGCGCCGAAATCGGGGCCCAATGCTGGTCCGGGAGGACAGATCGATCTCGGGGAAGATCGGCGGAGGCTGCCCGGAGGCTTGGGTTTGAAGACAATTCTTGAATTTTGTTTCACGAAATCGCACAACATGTTATCTTAAAAAGCAATGGATGAAAGAACACCGATGAAGAGAAAAAGAATCCACTGCCAGGCGATGGCGCTAATTTTTTTGGGTCTCGTCCTATCTCAGAGCCTTGCCCATGCAGGATTGATCCTCTGCCGTGGAAACGATGGGCATTTGGCCGTCGAAATCTATCAGCATTGTCAATCCCCCGTCATAAATGAAGACGGTCTTTTTTTTATTGAAGATTCAGCCCTCCAATATGAATGTCAGCCATGCACGGACATTGAAATATTAAACAGTTGGGGGATGAATGATAATTCAGCGATGACGCCAATTTCATCAGCTTTCAGCCCGATAACCTTTATTTCCGTTTCGGATTTATGCCTTCAATCACTAGGGATCGATTTAGAGCATTTATTTGATTCCCCCCACTTAACTAACCGTTTCAGCATAATGGTTTTCCGCATCTAACATTCCTCCCAACTCCCTCCCTTGGGCCGCGACTTCCCTAAATGGAAAGCCGGTGACAATAAGACCGGTTTTTTCTCTGGATCAATTCCGAATAAAGTCAATTTTTCGATTCCCCCTTCGAACCCGCGGGGAGAAAGGGAGGGAGGAAGGGGTGGGTTTATGCCCTTCTTTTTGAATCAGAGGAATCGGATAGAAAATAGAAATAGGTTACATTCCGTTATGGAGGACTCGATGAAATTGAAACTTGGGCCGGGTCTCTTGCTCCTTGCTTTGTTTGCTTTAAGTGCTTGTGCATCTCAGCCGGGATGGCAGTCCAAGATTAAGCCGGATGACCTTCCGAGGGATTATCCGACCCCTTCCATTCTGCAGCGGGATCGTTTCCAAGTCCTTCAGGAGTCCGGGAACGCGGAAGAGCCGCAAGAGACCATTACGCTGAAGCAAGCTTTGGCTTTAGCCCTCTTAAAAAGTCCGGAGTTGCAGTCTTTTTCGCTGGAGATACGAGCGCGGGACGCCAAAATCATCCAGTCGAGCCTGGCAGTTAACCCGGAGCTTCAGCTTGAGGTGGAGAATTTCGGAGGTTCGAAAGAAACGAGGGACTTCAAAGCGGCAGAGACCACTCTTTCCCTCAGCCAAGCTTTTCTCCTGGGAGAAAAGCGGTCTAAACGGGTCCGCCTCTCCATGCTGGACCGCGATTTGGCCGGATGGGATTATGAAGCCAAACGCCTGGATATTCTAACGGAGGTTACGAAAGCTTATATTGATCTGACCGCCAAACAAAGCCGGGTCACTCTGTCGGAAGACCTGGTTCGCCTGGCAGAGCAATCTTATCAAACGGTGTCCGCCCGGGTCCAGGCTGGGAAAGTATCTCCCATTGATGAAACTAAGGCGACTGCGGCATTGTCTTTAGCCCGACTTGACCTTGAGCGGGCTAAACGTTCCTTTGACGGCGCTAAAAGAATCTTGGCTGCTGCCTGGGGTAGCAGTTCGCCTGTATTCACAAAGGCGGAAGGACGGCTGGATCTTGACGTTTCGATCCCCACCTTCGAACAGATGTCAATGGATATGGGGAAAAACCCGGACGTCGCCCGTTGGGCCGCAGAAATCGAGCAACGCAAATCGGCCCTGGTTCTCGAAGAAGCCAATCGCATTCCCGATCTGACGTTGAGCGGTGGAATCCGGCGCCTGAGCGAAACGGAGGATAACACCTTTGTCGCCGGGGTATCCATTCCCCTCCCGATATTCAACAGGAATCAGGGGGCAATCGCCGAGGCAAAGATCCGCCTTGCGAGGGCGGAGAGAGAGCAAAAAGCCGCGATCCTGAAAGTTTATTCCTCCCTTGCGGAAGCCTATCAAAAGGTATCGACTGCGTTTGTGGAGGCGACGACCCTAAAAGACCAGGTGCTCCCAGCTCTTCAGAGCGCCTTCGACGCCGTGCAGGAAGGATACCGGTATGGCAAATTCGGGTATCTGGATGTCCTGGACACTCAAAGGACGCTATTTGAATCCCAGAGCCAGTACCTGGAGGCTCTGGCGGCATACAGGAGAGGAAAGGTTGAGATGGAGCGTTTGACCGGCACGGGTTGGGATCGTAATCTGAATCGAGAATAGAGGAGAAGGGGGATGAAAAAGAGGGATTTTATTTTGGGGGGAATTTTATTTGCAGCCGGGGTCCTGGTTGCAGTGGCCTTTACTCATTGGATCCCGTTTCCCAGGCCCGATGCGGGAAGGACCGCCGAAAAGGCGGAAGCCAAGCACCAGATGGAGGGAAAACGCGCCGAAGAGAAGCCGCATCAGGGGGAAAAACACGCGGATGAAAAAGCGGTGCATATGGACAAGGATGAAATGAAAGAGTTCGGGGTGGAGGTAAAAACCGCCGGTGCGGGCAAGATCGCGGTCCAGACCACTCTCCCCGGAGAAATCGTTCCCAATGCAGACCGCCTTGTCCATATCGTTCCCCGCGTTCCGGGCGTGATCCGCAAGGTATTAAAAAACATCGGCGACGAGGTTCACGGCGGGGAGCTGATGGCGGTCCTGGAGAGCCGCGAGCTCTCCGATGCCAAGGCCGCCTATTTGGCGGCCCATAAACGTGTTGAACTGGCTCAAGCCAATTCCAAGCGGGAAGAGCAGTTATGGCGGAAGAGGATCTCCCCGGAACAGGATTATCTGGAGGCCCGAAATACTCTGGCGGAGGCCCAGATAACGCTCAAGAATGCGGAACAGAAGCTTCACGCCATTGGCTTTTCCGAAAACGATCTGTCCGCGTTGTCCTCGCAGCCCGATGTAACGTTTACCTCTTATGAAATACGGGCGCCCTTCGGCGGAACGATCATTGAGAAGCACATTACCATCGGCGAGGTTTTGAAAGAGGATACGGTTGCCTTTACGGTAGCCGATATGAGTTCGGTTTGGGTAAAAATCAGCGTCTATCAAAAAGACATGGCCCTGGTTAGAAAAGGGCAGCGGGTGACGATTTCCGCGGGATACGGCGTTCCCGAGACCCAAGGGGTTATTTCCTACGTCGAACCCATCGTAAAAGAACAGACGCGAACGGCAGTTGCCCTGGTCGTGCTTGCCAACCCCAAAGGCCTATTCCGACCGGGCCTTTTTGTCACCTGCAGGCTGGAGGTTAATGAATTCACGGTCGCTCTTCTTATCCCCAAGACTGCGCTGATCCAGGAGGACAATAAGACGCATATTTTCCTTGAGACGAAGGAAGGATTTGTCCTGGAACCGATCACGGTTGGCCGGGAAAATGAAACCCACGTTGAGGTCCTGTCCGGCATCAGGCCGGGCCAGCGCTACGTGGCCCAGGGGGGATTTACGCTGAAGGCCCATTTATCCAAGGGGGCCTTTGGCGGTGGACACGCGCACTAATTAAGGAGAGAATCGCCATGCTGGGGATCATACATTTTGCCCTTCGGAATCGCTTGCTGATGGGAGCTCTCGGTTTGCTGGTTCTGGCCGCAGGATATTCCAGTTACCTGAGCCTGCCGGTTGACGCTTTCCCCGATGTGACGCCCAATCTGGTTCAGGTCTTTACGGAAACGGTGGGTCTGGCTCCGGAAGAGGTGGAAAAATACGTAACCTATCCCATCGAGACGGCGATGAACGGACTTCCGAATCTCAAGGAAATCCGGTCGACGTCCAATTTTGGCCTTTCCGTGATCAACATTTATTTCGAGGACAAGGCGGATCTTTATCTTTCGCGTCAACTGGTAAACGAGCGATTGCAGCAGGCCCGGGAATCGATACCCGGCGGCTTTGGAAAACCGGAGATGGGACCCGTTTCCACCGGTCTGGGGCAGATCCTGTTCTATGTCCTTGAAGACGAGAGCGGGAAGCGCACTCCCCAGGAGATGCGGGAGATCCAGGACTGGCTGGTTAAGTATAATCTTCAGACCGTACCGGGGGTCACGGAGGTTTTGTCCCTGGGAGGCGAAGTCAAACAATTCCAGGTCCTTGTTCGCCCTCATGACCTGCTTCGGTACGACCTTTCCCTGAAAGAGGTTCTCGATGCCATACGGGAAAACAATTCCAATGTGGGCGCCCAGTTTATCGTCAAAAACAGGGAGGAATACATCGTTCGCTCGGTAGGTTTGGTTGAAAAAATATCCGACCTCGATTCCATTGTTCTAAGGTCTAAAAATGGAACCCCGGTCTTCTTGCACCAGGTAGCCGGCACCTTGGTGGGCGGGGAAATCCGGAGGGGGCTGGCCACCATGGACGGGAAAGGCGAAGCCGTGGTCGGCATGGTGCTGAAGCTGATCGGCACGAATACCTCGACCGTAATCCGGGATGTGAAGACCAAACTGGATAAGGTCAATAAAACCCTTCCTTCTGGAGTGAAATTGGTAGCCTATTACGATCAAGCCACCCTGGTGGGGAAATGCATCCAAACGGTTACCAAGGCGCTTGGAGAGGCGGTCGTTCTCGTGGTGATCATTCAGCTGGTCATGCTTGGCGGGATACGCCCAAGTGTGGTCGTACTGGCGGCCATTCCTTTTTCCCTCGCTTTTGCCTTTCTTCTCATGCGTTATTCGGGAATTTCGGCCAACCTAATGTCTTTGGGAGGGCTTGGCCATCGCCCTCGGGCTGCTCGTGGACGGGGCGGTGGTGATGGTGGAAAATATCGACCGGCACCTTCGGGAAGCCGAGACGGAAGAGCCCCTCGTTCATATTCTGGCTCGGGCGAGCCAGGAAGTGGCGCGGCCCATCATTTTTTCCTTATTGATCATCGTTATCGTTTTCTTGCCCCTTTTCAGCCTTCAAGGGGTTGAAGGGAAAACGTTCCGCCCTCTCGCCCAGACCATGTCGCTGGCCATGTTGGGGTCGTTGATATTTGCGGTTTTTTTGGTGCCTGTATTGGGAAGCTTTTTGATGAAAAGGCCCGGGGGGAAAGCCTCCGGCCATAAAGAGAATGGGGTCCTGCGGGTGCTTCTCCGGTTTTACCGGCCTGCGGTTTCTTTTTTCGTCCATCATCCCGGGGGGGCCATCCTGATGGCTGCGGTTCTTCTTTTGATCGGCGGCGCGATCTTCCTCCGGCTTGGCTCGGAATTCGTTCCCCGGTTGAATGAAGGTGACTTGTTGGTGAGGGCGACCATGGCTCCTTCTATCTCCCTGGAGGAAGCCCGGGAGAATATGCTTCGCTTTGAACGGCGGCTGATGTCCCGGTTCCCGGAAGTCGAGAAGAGTCGTCACGCGCGTAGGAAGAGGAGAAATAGGGGCCCATGCCGACCCGATCAACAATGCGGAAGCTTTTGTGGCCATGAACCCCGTCGATCAATGGAAGAACGCCAAGAACCTGGAAGAGATTATAGGGAAAATGAGCGAAGCCTTTGAACATTTCCCCGGGGTGCAGTTTAATTTCACCCAGCCGATCGCGGCTGCCGTGGACGAGCTCCTCACGGGCATAAAAGCAGAGCTGGCCATAAAAGTCATCGGACCCGATATGGAGGTTCTGAATGAAAAGGCGGAGGAAATTGAAAGAGTGCTCCGGGACATTCCAGGGGCGTCCGATGTGCAGAGGGACCAAGTTGGGGGCACTCCCCAGCTGCGCATCCATGTGGATCGAAGGGCGATTTCCCGGTATGGAATAAATGTTGAGAATGTACAGGAGATCGTCCGCACGGCCGTAGGGGGCACGGAGGTCGGGCAGCTATTTGAAGGAATTAAGCGATTTGACATCGTAGTCCGTTACACCCCGGAAAGCCGAAGTACGAAAGAGGCGATCGGGCGCATCCTGGTCCCGGCCCCGGGAGGAATCAAAATCCCTCTCGTCGAACTTGCCAAGATAGAGGAAATTGTGGGGCCCCGGCAGGTTACCAGGGAAAACAATCAAAGGTTCATCACCGTCCAGTGTAACGTGCGCAAGCGGGACATCGGGTCCTTTGTCCAAGAGGCCCAGGGGGTGATCGAGTCCAAGGTAAAGCTTCCTCCCGGATATCTGACGACCTGGGGGGGTCAATTCGAACTTCAGCGGGAAGCGAACAAGCGCCTGGCGCTGGTGATTCCGGTAACCCTTCTTATCGTCTTCCTGCTTCTCTATTTCACGTTTAATTCCGCGAAGAATTGCTTTCTGATTCTGTTGAATATTCCTCTGGCCCTTGTCGGGGGGGTCGTTGGTTTATGGCTAACCGGGCAGAACCTTTCGGTCCCGGCTTCGGTCGGCTTCATCGCCCTCTTCGGAATCGCCCTGGCGAACGGGATGGTCCTGGTGACGTACCTGAACCAGCTTCTGAGAGAGGGTATTCCCATGGAAGAAACCTGCGTGCGTGGGGCATCCCTGAGACTTCGCCCGGTCTTGATGACCGCCGCCGCCGCCGCCTTCGGGCTTGTTCCCATGGTTTTATCGAGTGGTACGGGAAGCGAAGTTCAACGTCCCCTTGCAACCGTGGTGATCGGCGGGCTGGTGACCTCCACCATTCTCACTCTCTTGGTGATTCCATCTCTATACAAATGGTTTGCCATAAAGCCGGAAGAAGAAGCCGTAATGAAATGAGAGGAGAGGGCAATCATGAAAAGAATTGAAGGTTATCTCAAACCCCATAAGTTGTCTGAGGTCGTCATGGCTCTTCAGAAAGTGAAGGGATTTGGGGGCATGAGTGTGTGGGACGTGAAAGGGTTTGGACGTAGAGAACCCACATCTGCCCCCCGTACGAGGATTGATGAGCTATTGGATTTCTCGCGCTACGCAAGGATTGAGATTTTCTGCGGCGACGAACAGGCCGGGGAGATTGTCTCCGTTATCGTCAAAGCCGCCCATACGGGCCTGCGAGGGGATGGGAAGATTTACATCTCACCGGTCGAGACGGCCGTCCGCATTGTCAATGGCAAAGAGGAGAACGGGCCGTATGATCTCGGGTGAGGGGCATTAGACGGAGGATACAGATGAAAAAAGCCATTCCAAAGTTGATGGTGCTGATTTTGGTGATCGCCCTCGGAGGTTGTGCGGCAACGCAGCTGATCAAAATAAAATCCAATAGCGAAAGGGCGGATGTCTTTCGCGAAGTTAATGAAGGGGAAATCCCTACGGGGTTTGGGGACTTGCTGGTTGAGTGCTCTATTAAGACTCACCTTAAAGGACTTTACACGGTTGAATGGGGGGAAACCTTTCATGGAGAATCCAATTATCCCTTTTTATTAAATATAGATGGCCAATCTATCACCTGGGAAATTGACGGACAAAAAGATATCGCTCCAAAATATGATGAAAAAGGTCAAAGAAATCCCGAACGAGGAGAGGGCATGAAATATATTCTTAAGAAAAGGATAAGACTCGCTGCTGGTTTACATAAACTATTTTTCGCCCTTCCGTCGGAATCCATTTACAAGGAAATGGAAATTAGCGTGAAGGAAAACCAACTGCACCGGTTGGAATTCCGGCCGGTTTATAGAGGGATAAGCCTCTACTATCAACATTTCTTAAACGGCATCCGAGGATTGGAAATATCTCAGCACCCCCTGGCCGGGTGAAAGCCCGATTTTAGCAATCCAATTGTCTGGCTCGTCTGGACTGGGTTTGGCCTGCTGCTGATCGGAATTTCCTTGTCTCCATCATAGGATTTGCAGCAGTCATCTTCACCTATTTGGGGGGTAAATTACCTTCTCGCGGGACTTCATAGCTATGCCTGATAAAGCAGGAGACGGTAATGTTACTTAGTGAAACACTTGGCTAGGGAGCCTTTCTATAGTGAACGTCATAAATAATTTGTCATCGCCAACTCAACTCCAATGACCTGTGGGCTGCAGAAATCCCCCCGCGCCCCCCTTTATTAAAGGGGGGTTGGGGGGATTTCGGGAGATGACTGGGTTGATCCCCGTGGTTCTCTGTTAACGTCGACTTACTTCTGTCGTCTCCTATAAATGAGCGGACATGGCAGAAAAAGGGGTTTTAGGCGAAAGATTTTATCGAGAGGGAAGAGCTGACATAAAAAATGAAAAGGAAAAGACCGGGGGAGTGATGAAAAGAAATCGGATGGTCATCTTCCTGATCGCAGGTGCAGCGAAGACTTCATGGTAACCACCTCTTACCCTGTCGCAAGGGCAGACGGACGCCAGCTTCGGGTTTTCCCTGGAGGTGGGAGGAAACGAATCGTTTGTTTCGATGAACGGACGATTCAGCAAGGAAGAAGCCGCCGCGTTTCGAATCGGAGGAGATTACTGACGGCCTCCATACATCTCCAGCAGGAGATCGGCGAAAGCGCGGGCAGGGGGCGAAAGGTCGCGTTTCTTCCGGCGGATCAGATAAAAGCGCCGGGATATCGTCAGCCCCCTGACCTTGACCGTAACGATCTCTCGCTGGGTGAGCTCCTTCGTGATGGACATCTCGGAAATAAAGGCCGCGCCGATTCCGGCGGCGGCGGCCTGTTTTACGGCTTCGTTGCTGCCCAGGCTCGCCTGCACTTTCATTAGCGAAGTCTCGACTCCTGATTTCGCCATTGCCTCCCGGACGGTCTTTTCGGTCCCGGAGCCCGCTTCCCGGATAATATACCTCTCGTTCAAAAGCTCGTTCAGACGAACCGAGTTTCTGTTCGCCCAGGGATGATCCGCTTTCACGACCAGGACGATTCTGTCCTGGCCCAAGGGTTGAAATTCGACCTCCCCTTCATCGAAAAGGGTTCCAATAATCCCGATTTCGATCTCGCCCCGAGTCAGCCGTTCGAGGGTTTCCCGGCTGTCGCCCTGCAGGACCGTTACCGCGACCCCCGGGTAGCGCCCGAGGAATTTGGAAATGGCGGGGGGAACCAGGTAATTTCCCGGAATATTGCTGGCGCCAATCTTTAAAATCCCGTGCTCAAGACCTTTGAACCGTTTCATGGCCAGGGGTACTTCTTTTGCCTGGGACACCACCTGGCGGGCACGTTCCAACAGGATTTTTCCCGCCCCGGTAGGGAACACGCCTTTCCCCGTCCGGTCGAGGAGCTTCATCCCAAATTCTTTTTCCAGGGAGGAGACGTGCTGGCTGACGGTCGACTGGGTGATATAGGTCGCTTCGGCCGCCTGGGAAAAGCTGCCGGTCTCGGCCACCGCCAGGAACACCTCCAGTTGCTTCAGGTTCATAAAAGCCCTATCGGTTTTTCCGATTATTGTAATCGATTCCATTAAAATTATCAATTTGCCTTCTTCGACGGTAAGTGAAAGAATACGAAAAAAGGAGGACATAAATGAAAATCGATTGCCGCGGGCTCGCGTGCCCTCACCCGGTATTGGAGACCAAAAAAGCCCTGGAAACACCGGGGACGAGACGGTCG